>CAWGMJ010000022.1:0-122990 GCA_963823725.1 uncultured delta proteobacterium | reverse complement strand
ATACCACGTAGGGCTTGAAATTCTGGACGACTCCCTGATATACGAGAAATATGGCAAATACAAGGGATAGAGGCAGTAAGAGGTAAAGGTTGATACGGACAAGATCTATCCAAAAATTTCCGATAGTCCTGGCTTTTTCACGGGCTATGCCCCGGACGAGGGCTGCCGAGACGGCAATGCCGCACGCTGCGGAGGCAAAGTTGTGAACATAAGGGCAACCATCTGGGACAGATAAGACATTGTCGACTCGCCTGAATAGTTCTGCCAATTAGTGTTGGTGGTAAAACTCACGGCAGTGTTAAAGGACAGCGCGGGACTCACCGGGCCCAAACCCTGTGGATTCAGGGAGCAGATACTGGAAGCGCAGGGTAATGTAGCTGAAGATCAAAGATATACAACTGAATGTAAGAAGCCAGAACAGTAATCCCGCCAGGTCGTTCTTCGCCATTGTTGATGCCAAATAAACGATAAAATAACCTCTCCAGCGGGCCGATCAAAGGGGTGAGAACGGTGACTGCGCCGGTATCCAGGACCCGGGAAAGGTAAATGCCCATTGGTTTCGCGGTCACAACAATAAGACCAACGAAAATTGCGAACTGAGCCCCCGTACATATTCATGGCTGTCTCCTAAAACTTTTCCGGCCTGATGACTGAGACCAGGAGATAAACGATTAGTAAAATACTGATAAAAAGAACGATAACATCTTCCATGCTATATTCTCCCGCAGACCTCTGTAAAAATGGCACAAACAGCAAAAAACATGATGGTAATAACGACATAAGAAAATCACTCATGAAGCATCCTCCTCGTGTCCCGCCGTCGGCAGGACAAACGTAAAAGTCGTGCCTTTCCCCTCTGTGCTGTCAACCGTAATTTCGCCTCCATGCGCTGCGACGATCTCTTTTACGATCGAAAGGCCCAGGCCGGCACCGCGCTCAGCATCATCACCCGGAAGCTCAACGAACTTTTCAAAAATGTTTTCTGTATATTCACGCGGAATTCCTTTTCCTGTATCTGAAACAGAAAATGAAACGCGGGAATCTTCACTCTTAACCGAAACCGTGATGCTTCCGCCCGGCGGAGTATATTTCAACGCATTTGAGAGAAGATTTGAAAATATATGCCCGACCTGCATTGCATCTGCGCGCACCTCGGGCAGTCCGGGTTGAATATCGATCGTGAGGAGTACGCCTCGTTCCTGCGCCAGACGGCGAAAGGGCTCGGCAGCGTCAAGCGCCATGACCCCCGGGGATACAGGCGCGAAATTCATTTTCACCCTGCCCGACTCCATCCTGCTGATATCAAGAAGGTCATCGATAATTGTGTGGAGCCTCTCGCTTTCTTCTCTGGCGACGGCCAGCAGTTCTCCCTGCTTGGGCGTCAACATGCCCGGTTTTTCAGTCAGGAGAATATGAATGGCCATTTCCAGTGATGTAAGGGGTGTTTTCAACTGATGCGATACAGTGGAAATAACGCTGCGTTTCATCTCATCCTGCTGCCGCAGCAATGTTATATCCTGCAGGATTAGAACGACCCCGTTGGTTTGTCTATTTTCCCCGAATATCGGTATGCCCCGCGGGCGAAAATATCGCTCTATGCCCTTGACGAAGCGTTGTACAATTTCCCTCTCACTTTCGGCCTCTTTGTGCCTTCCCCTGTTCAGCACATCCCGGTAAATTTGATCCAGCCAGGGATCGGGCAGCATACGTATAGGCACATTGGGCTTAAGCCCGAATATATCTTGTGCCGAACCGGTAGCTACCTCCACGCGTCCGTCAAGATCTATCACGGCGATAGGATCGGGAAGACTGTTGAAAGCTGCCTGCGTGGCTTTTTGATACCTGTACACCTTCGCCCTGTCACTTCGCCGGAATTCACGAACAGCCGCAGCCATCTGGTTGAACGCCTCGGACAACTCTCCTATTTCATCTCCGGATGTAACGGGAACGACGAGTTCGAGGTTTCCGTTCTTGATATCTTCGGCGGAACGGGTCAAGCGGGAAATAGGCTGCAGGATCCATTTACCCGCGAAAAGTATGAAACCGAAACCAATGATAACACCGACAATAACCAGTACATACATGTGCCTTCGGGAAGTGGCAGCGAGTTTTTTTGCCCGGTCATTGGAATCCGTCATATTCTTCTGGTTCATCACGAGAATTGAGTTGGCAATATTCTTTATCTCATAGAATGTCGGGAGCAATTTATTGAAATAGAGGTCTCGCCGGGCCGGAAAAGGCATATTTTGATCTGAGAGGAATTCCTTGAGCAGTATTCGATACCGTCCGGACATATCACGAAGATGCCATGCCAGGTCCTTTTCTCCGGGCAAAGTGATATTGTCGAGCTCAACCTGCAGGGCTGCGTCAAATCGCGGTAAATTCGTTTCTATCAGATCCCGGCCTTTGTCCTTTTGTCCCAGCAATACGAACAGGGCCCCGCTGTCGATCCTCTCGGCTGATTCTTTCATCTGCTCACAGGCGATAACGCTGCGGTAATTTTCCTTGAGGATGACATCTATGGATCCGCCCAGTTGAGTAAGGCGGGTGATGCTTTGAATGCCTACAATGAGAATAATGAGAAGAAGGCCCCCGAAGCCGAAGATTAGTTTATGCCTGAGTTGAAACATACAATGCTCCCTTTGGTAAGGCGGGTATCAGATCGAGGCCATTGGCCATTCCTGGCGCAGATCGACAAAAACGAGTCGAACATGCTTTCGTTTGAAACTCGGCATCAAAGGCCATACCTTCGTCCTCTATAATGTAAATGTAAGACAACCGGAATAAATTGGGTGTTAAAAGATGGACCGAACGTGTAAAGAAAATATAAAGAACTGGTCGGGTCGGGTTTGTCTAGTTTCGTGTCATTAATCGATATCCGACGCCCGGCTCGGTGATGATGTAGGCAGGTTGCGATGGGTCGGCCTCGATCTTGCGCCGTAATTGGCCGATATAAACCCGCAGGTACTGGGATTGTTCCTGGTAATTGGACCCCCAGATGGCAAGTAAGAGCTGTCTGTGGGTAACTACTTTGCCGGCGTTATGCGCGAGGTATTTGAGGACCTCATATTCGGTCGGGGTGAGCTTTATTTCTTCGCCCTTTATTGCCACGATCCTGTGCTCAATATCAATGGAAAGCTCGCCGAAGGTGAGATGAGGCTCATCCTCCGACCGGGCTATCCGCCGCAAGGCGGCCCTGAGCCTCGCGAGCAGTTCGCCCATGCCGAACGGCTTGGTAACGTAATCATCGGCCCCGGCATCCAGGGCCTTGATCTTATCATCCTCATGCTCCCGAACGGAGAGCACAACGATGGGCACCTGCGTCCATTCCCGAAGGCGCCCGATAACTTCGATGCCGTCCATATCCGGCAATCCGAGGTCCAGAATGACAACATCCGGATGAAATATGGATGTCTGACTTAAACCCTCACGCCCGGAGGCTGCCTCGCCGATATCGTAGCCATAACCTTCGAGAGCCGCCTTTAACATCCGCCGTATCTGTTTTTCATCATCGATGACAAGAATTCGTGGGCCGTCAGCCGGCATTGGCACTTCCTCTATTGGGATCTTCCTGGTCCGGCAATTCATCGTTTGCAGGGAGAGAAAAACTGAACACGTTTCCATGACCAGGTGAAGGATCGATCCATACACGACCGCCGTGCGCCTCAATGATCCCTTTGCAGATAAATAAGCCGAGTCCCGTGCCGCTCACATGCTTCGACGAATTCTGGCGGTAGAATTTATCAAAAATATGTTCACTCTCCCTACCCGGGATAGGCAAACCTGCATCGGATATGGCTACAATGACTTCCTTATCTTTCCGGTTGACAGAGATGGAGATCGGCATATCCGGCGGGGAATATTTTGCTGCATTTTCAAGGAGGTTTATCAATACCTGCTCTATGAGAATGAAGTCAGCCATAACCGATGGCGTGTCGGGCGGTATATCGATGCTGACCGGGTGCCCCGCCAAAGTATCCCGCATCTCTCTTAAGACCACCCCGATGATATCCTGGATATCGCACCATTTCATATTCAGTTTCAAAGTACCGCTTTCAAGGCGCACCATGTCAAGAAGGTTCTCTACGAAGCGGTTCATGTGGCTTGCTTCCTCCCGTATGGTCTGAAGGAACATCTCCCTGGTTTCCGGCGTATAAATGTCCCGTTCTTCGATAAGACTGGTCGCGGAGCCCATGATAGACGAGAGCGGGGTACGGAAGTCATGAGAAATGGAATTTAAAAGTGTCCTGTAAAGCTTTTCGGATTCCTCCAGCCATTTCGCGTGCTCAGCTTCCTTTGCCAGCTGCAGGCGGACTATTATCACTGCGGCAAGATTGCATACCGTTTCAACGAGTTGCGTCTGCTCGGGCGTGAACGAGCCGTCTTCATTCCCGGGCCTGACACCGAGAACAGCCAGAGTTTTGTCTTCCGCTTTTACAGGAAAAAAGAACAATGACCGCTCTCCTTCGAAGATCCCAAGCCCTTTGCCGGCCGGTCGTCCCTGCTCCATGACACGCCGCGCGACCGCATATTCATTCTCGTCAAACGGGGCACCATCACCTGTTGAGGCGATCTGGTCCATTGCGTCAGTGTCCTGGTTGTGGATTAGGAGGACCGCCGTGCCATTTATGGTCCCAGCGACTCTGTCGACGAATGTTTTCAGGACCTGGTCAAGATCGGTCCTTGCGGCTATTTCGCGGCTAAGCTCGTATAATGCAAGCGTCCTTTGCTCGCGTTCCGTTGCTTTGCGCATTTCATCTCTCAGCCTTGTCGCTATGGTGCTGGTGACAAGAGCCACAACTAAGAAGATGATAAGGGCGAGAAGATGCTGTACGTTCGATACCTCAAAGGTAAATATTGGCGGGACGAAGAAAAAATTAAAGGTAAGCACCCCCAGGAAAGACGAGAGAAATGCCGGACCTCGTCCCCAGCGGACAGCGCTTACAAGAACAGGAAGCAAATAAATAAGGACAATATTTACCAGGTCAAGGTAAGGCGTCAGAACCTTTCCGATAATGGTGACCGCGAGTATGGATAATACTGCCCATCCATAATTCTTAACCGGCTGATCAAAGAGAAGGGTCCTTTGAACACTATTCTGAAATCTTGAAGCATTATTGGCGCCAGTCTTCATTCGTGCATTGGACTTCCCACTTATTATACTACAAACAAATTAAAAATTAAGGGCACGACATTCGACGGGGAACATTTTTGATGAACCCTGAGATGTTTGATCACGACAGGCTGACCTCATAATATTCCTGAGATCAGCCGGGTCGTCATTGCCTTCTGGTACGTTCAGTTTACCTGGCAGTCTTGGGACAGGAGCTTTTACAGCCATTAAAACCTTTATAGCATATGTCCCGTCCTTCGGGTGTCACATACCGTCCGCTTCTGGCATCTTCTTTGTATACTGGGCCAGGCACGACGTCTTTTGCTGCTCGCATTTCTGAATACAGTCCCCTGGCGGAGGGGGACAGGCGGCGTTGCGGTTACCTTCGGGCAGGAGCTTTTACAGCCATTAAAACCTTTGTAGCATATGTCCCGTCCTTCGGGTGTCACATACCGTCCGCTTCTGGCATCTTCTTTCGTATACTGGGCCAGGCACGACGTCTTTTGCTGCTCGCATTTCTGAACACAGTCCCCTGGCGGAGGGACTGGCGGCGCTGCGGCTGCTGCCGTAATGAGTAAGAAAAACGAAATGATACTGAAAACAAATGTACGCATGAAACCTCCCTGGGATGATATAAAAGTCCATTCAATTTACGTATTTGAAAATATTTTTGTCAACACAATTCTGTCATGCTTTGCATCAATTCCGGATATCAGTTTCTTACAACAGAAAGTACAGCATCATTGCGGCGACGAGGGCCATGACAGGCAGGGCGAACCAGGCGAGTTTGCCGAACACTTTTTCACGTGTTACATATGGCCACTTTTCCTCCCGAAAGGAAAGAATAATACCTGTCCCTTTTTTCCAATCAAGGTTCCAGAGAATGCCTGCAAGGAAATAAAGCAGGGACGATGCAAAAATATTGGATAACCACATGGGGCTATATCGTCCATCCCTTGCGAGAATGTATATGTCATACGACCAGCTTACCGTGAACATCCAGACGGCAGATATGACAAAGAGCTGGCGCTTGGGAAGCCTCCGTATAACTATACGGTATAGTGACCCAACCGCCCATGGTGCGGTGGCATATGTAAAGAGCGACATGAACCCGGCATCATATGCGTCCCATGTGGGGTCGCCCGTGTAAGGCGCCATCACCATCATGGATATTCCGGCAAGAAGAAAAGTAGCCAGCTTCCATGGTTTGACGATTGATATCCAATACTCGCGCTGACACAATACATAGGAACGTTTATCGGTTAAGAATACGATCAATGCGATAACGCAAAACACCATCCACGCCAGTGTATATATCTTCATAATTATCATTCGTGATCTCCGGGTTTAAGCAACAGCTTTAACCCTTTGCTTTGATCCATTTTACCTGACGGACGAAAAAATACAACTCGTGAATTCATTTCGGGCTTCTCGTTTTTGTACAATTGACATAACACGATATGTTCAGACATCGCTCCGGACCTCATATCAATCTCGGAAAATAAAGAAAATATATATTATTGCGTTATAATATATTGGAGTTCCTGTTCATTGATCGGAAAGCCGGGGGTTAATCGTGAGCTCGAAAAAACAAGACCGGCATAGACTCGTGCAGGAAAGCATGGTCCGCATCTTCCGCGGGGCGCTAAGCAGCGCTACCGAAGAAGACCTGGGAAAGCTTTGCCTCGCTACTGCCGAAGAACTGACCCGCAGCAAATTCGGGTTCATCGCTGAGATCGGGGCGGATGGCCTGCTCCACAATATAGCTATGAGCGATCCCGGGTGGAAACAATGCCGCATGCGTGATAAGGACGGGCATCGCAGTCGTGTCGGAGATTTCCGGATACGCGGATTGTACGGATTGGTCCCGAAAACCGGAAAGAGCTTTTGGACCAACGATCCTCAAGCCCATCCCGAAAGCACTGGCCTGCCGCACGGCCATCCCCCGCTGACCGCATTCCTTGGCATCCCATTGATCCATGAAGGGCGCATATTCGGCATGATAGCCTTGGGAAACGGCAAAGGCGGCTATGATCAGGATGATCTGGAGACTGTCGAAGCGCTCGCTCCGGCCATTGTCGAGGCATTCCTGCGTAAACGGTCAGAAGAGGCGCTTGCGAGCAGTGAAAAGAATTACAGGGAGCTTGTAGAGAACGTCAATGGTGTGGTCCTCCGCTGGAAAAAGGACGGCAGTATTTCCTTTATCAATAGATACGGAAGGGAATTTTTCGGGTATAATTCCGCGGATCTGATCGGACAAAAGGTAAGCATCCTGGTACCGGAACAAGATTCTCAAGGAAAGAACCTCTCACAATTAATTCAGGATATTACCGAGCACCCGGAACGATACGAAAAGAATACAAATGAAAATGTGCGTCGGGACGGAAGCCGGGTATGGATGTCCTGGACAAACCGGGCCATTTACGACGAAAGGGGTGAATTATCCGAGGTCCTCGCTATCGGAAGCGACGTCACAAGCATAAAGCAAACCGAAATCATCTCAGAAAGAGTGAGATGAAATTACTCCAGGCCCAGCGTCTTGCAAGGCTGGGATACTGGGAACGGGATCTGAAAACCAATAAGGTCTATTGGTCCGATGAGGTTTATCGGATCTTTGGATTAAGGCCAATGCCATTCGGGGAAACATTCGAAACTTTCCTGGCATGCATTCATCCTGAAGACCGTGAATCAGTCATTCAATCAGCAAACACCCTTTTAAAAGATCCTCAGGGCAAAATCGATGTTGAATACAGGGTCTTGCGCCCGGACGATTCGCAGCGCGTAGTGGTTGAGCGAGGAGAAATGATATTGGGTGCGAGCGGCAGTCAATCCTACCTGATCGGGACCATGCTCGATATCACCGAGCACAGGGAAATGGAAAACGGCCTCAGAAAAACCCGTGATGAATTGGAAATACGGGTGAGAGAAAGAACAAAAGAACTCGAAAGGCAGGCGAGTCTTCTTGAACTTGCCCACGATGCCATTATTGTCCGGGATATGGACGATAAAGTAACTTTCTGGAACAAGGGCGCCGAAGCCATGTACGGCTGGAAAAAGGACGAAGCAATGGGTTCTGTGATCCACGAGTTTCTCAAAACTAAATTCCCGGTATCTTTTGACGATACGATCGCGGCACTGATGCAGCATGGATAGGTGGGAGGGTGAACTCGAACACACCACCAAAGATGGCCGGATCGTCACTGTGCTGAGCCGTCAGGTCGTCCGGCGGGATGAAGCCGGGCATCCCGTGGGAATGATGGAGATCAATATTGATATTACAGCGGCCCGGCAGGCAGAAGACCAATTGCGGCATTCCCAGAAAATGCAGGCCATCGGAACGCTGGCCGGAGGCATCGCCCATGATTTTAATAATATTCTTGCAGCTATCCTCGGGTTCACTGAAATGGCGATCGATGACGTTGCGGACCGCCCTGAGGTAGCGAGCAGTCTCAGCAATGTTCTCAAATCGGCATTGAGGGCCCGGGATCTCGTAAAGCAGATACTGGCGTTCAGCCGAAAAACTGACACTGTAAGAAAGCCCGTATCCATGGCCCCTCTCGTCAAGGAAAGCCTTCAGCTCCTGAGGGCCTCCATACCGGCAAATATTGAAATAGCACTCAACGTCACGGCAGAATCCGATGTTGTCCTTGCCGACCCGGTCGAAATACAGCAGATCCTCATGAACCTTGTCACCAACGCCTCTCTTGCCATGGAGAAACAGGGCGGGACCCTGGAGATCGAGCTCGCCAACATCGACTTCGTGACCGGTTCGGATGAGATGGACCAGGAATATGTGCAGCTCACGGTTAAGGATACGGGTGTGGGAATGAGCCCCGAGGTAGCAAGACGGGTTTTTGAGCCCTTTTTTACCACCCGGGAATCGGATAAAGGGACTGGCATGGGCCTTGCCGTAGTATACGGAACAGTAAAGGAGCTCCAGGGGATCATTACGGTGGAAAGCAAACCCGGAAAAGGCTCAATTTTCAGGGTCAGCCTGCCGACGGTCAGGCTTGTCCCGCTGGAAGAAACACCTGGCATTGCCCGCAGTCCGCGCGGCACCGAAAAAATACTCTTTATCGATGATGAAAAACTTCTCGTCGAATGGGCCAGGAATGCCCTCGAGCGGCTCGGCTATAAAGTGGAAGCCGTAAACACTCCGTCTGACGCCCTGAAAATATTCTCTTCCGATCCTCATGGTTTCAATCTCGTGATCACCGATCAGGCCATGCCGGAAATGACCGGGGTCCAACTTACCAGGGAATTATTGGCAGTGCGGCCGGATATTCCCGTTATTCTCTGCACCGGCCACAGCGAAACAGTATCTTCCGAATCGGCGAAAGATTCGGTATAGAAGAATTTCTCATGAAGCCTCTTTCCAGGAAAGAACTGTCGCAGGCGATCCGCCGCGTGCTCGAGAAGCACAAGAAGAAATAAAACCCAGCAAACAACCGACGCTATTTGTCCAGCAGCTTTTTTATATGGTCCGATGAAAGACCCTGCCAACGCTGTTTAGGTGGCGTCTCGACCAGTCCCGGGGTCATGATCAATATAATGTTCTTTTCAGGTGACCATTTAAGTTATCAGGACTGGAGACCGATATACTTTCAAAAGGCTATTAGCACACTCCCGCATACAGGGGGAAAAAGCGCCATACAAGGACTCGCGGGAAATGTGACATGAATATCAGAACCGTCGGTTCAACAATGACCGTAACCCTTATGCCCGGAGATTGTTATGTTTCGACAGACGAGGTCGTGATCGGCACGATACTTGGTTCCTGCGTATCAGCCTGTCTCTATGATCCCGTCAATCGCATAGTTGGAATGAATCACTTTCTCTTAAGCGGCAGGCAAAACAACGCTGACAAAATATGGCTTAGTGAAGCGGGAAGATACGGGATCCACTCAATGGAGATTATTATCAACGGCATGCTGAAACTCGGTGCTGAAGCCTGATAAATAATGATCCTTATAGCCATCTTATGCTCTGATCCGTGACATAAAAAAGGGCGGACTACACGTTTGAACGGCATCGGTTATTTCAGGACGACAACGTCAACGGGGCCGTCTCTTCGCATGACGTTGATCCCGACATCACCTTCATGCCGTGTTGCGAGAAGATCGATCACGGCATTACCTACCTTAAGATTGCGAATGGAAACATCGTTTAACGCCGAGGGAAGAAACGGGTCTGAAAATATTACCTTCTGTTGGGAACCCAGCACGGTAAGGCCCAGACAGCTTTCGAGAAGCATAAAAATGGCGCCCGATGCCCACGCCTGCGGGGCACATGCAACCGGGTAGAGGGTTGGGGCCTGGCCGGTGCGTCTGCGGAACCCGCAGAATAACTCCGGAAGGCGATGCTGGTCAAAAAAGACACTGGCCTGAAGAAGTCCGGTCAATATCTCGGAGCATTTTTCCTTGAATCCGTATTTTGCCAATCCCGAGGCGATCAATGCATTATCGTGGGGCCAGACCGAACCGTTATGATACGACATGGGATTATAGAGGGCCTCCGACGTTGCTACTGTCCTTACTCCCCATCCTGTAAAAAATATGTCTGAGAGAAGAAGATCCGCGACATAGGCAGCATGTTCGGGCGAAGCGATCCCCGCAAAAAGGCAGTGCCCCGCGCTTGATCCGCGTATTCGCGCCTGCCGCTTTGCCCCGTCCAGCGCCAGCACATATGATTTGATCTCGTCAGACCAAAAAGAGGCCTCAAATCGGTTACGCAGGATCTCAGCATCATTTTTCAGGAGGCCTGCCTTGGTCTTGAAGCCCAATGTCAGGGCCAGCCTCCCTGCAGCGAGCTTCGCCGCATAGACATATCCCTGCACTTCACACAAAGCTATCGATCCCTGGGCCAGATTTCCGTCCTGGTGAAAGACAGAGTCTTCCGAATCCCTCCATCCCTGCTGGGTTAGGCCCTTCGATGACCGCCTTTCATATTCCACAAATCCGTCATTATCGCGGTCTCCGGATTTGTCTATCCATATCAACGCACGTTCGATGTGCGGCCAGATAGACCCGGCAAAGTCCCTGTCGCCGGTCCGCTCAAAATAGGCAGCCGCAAGGATAATAAAAAGCGGTGTTGAATCCACGGACCCGTAATAACACCCATAAGGAACTTCGCCGAGCGCGGCCATTTCACCGGAGCGTGCCTCATGGAGTATCTTTCCCGGCTCGGCGTCCTTTTCTTTACTGTCACTTTCAGCCTGCATTGAAGCCAGATATGACAATACGCCACGGGCCAGGTCAGGATTGAAGCTTAAGGCCTCGAGTGCCGTGATAATACCGTCACGTCCGAATGCCGTGCAGAACCATGGTACGCCGGCATAAGGATACGGGCCGTGATCGGTCTCGGTGCTCATCATGTCAAGGTCGGCCAGGGAGCGGTTAAGCCAGTTATTGAACTGACTGTTCGAGGTCACAATGACCGGGCTCTTTTCCCGCATGGCATCCAGGGCACTTTCAGCCTTTCGGACGGCTTCCGCATAGCGCAATGGCTTTCTTCCCGTTCTATGCTTTACCTTCTCTGTTTTATCAATGTCGTATAATACAGCGCATTCATATTCCGTATTTTCAGCCGGGCACAACTCAAGGTTGTAACGCGCCTCGCTTTGCGTGAGTACTGCCGGAGGCGGCTGGAATATAAGACGTGTACGACGTATCCTTCCATCTAACCCTTCATAAATAAAGAGCACGGTATCACTGTTGATCTTCGGCGGCAGTCGCTTGCCATGCACCGTCCGGTGTGTCCCGCGCACTTCAAAAATGTCAGCAAAATCGGCATCAAACATTATGGAAAAACTGGTATTTATGGGCAACTGCCCGTGGTTATGTATACGGATGCGTTCGTAGCACGTGGCGTCCCACAGGAATTTGGACCGGAACAGGTGTAATGTCCCGCGCGGGATCGTGATGTTTTCTTCCCCTTCCAGCACGATGTCCGGGTTCATGGCATCGACGACCAGTGTCGCATTATTATCCTTTATCGTGGAACTCAAGAGCAGCGGCCGCCCGCTGTCTATTTTCAATGTAAGGCGGGACAAGAACCGGGTATCGCTATGATATAACCCAAGTTCGCCCGCGCCGAATTGTTCAATATCCCCATATCGGTCAAAAACAGCAAATGTGTCACCCTGTTTGAGTACGCGGGTACGATCGTCAATCCGGGGGGAAGTGGAAAGTATATAAAAATGTTCGTGAAACGGAATTATTTCTTCAGCCACTGGCCCCAGGCCTTTTTGCTTGTATTTTTTTGTCTGGCGACAATGTCTTCGTAAACATTGAGATAATCCGTCGCCATACGCTCGGCCGAAAATCGTTCTTCAAATATTTCCCGGCATTTCAGCCTGTCAAACCGGGTAAGCGAATCAATTGCTGTGACGGCCTCGTCGAGGCTCGACACGATAAATCCGGTGCACCCTTCCTCGAGTATCTCGGGTACCGAACCGTTTCTATAGGCGATCACAGGGGTCCCGCAGGCCATCGACTCAATCATCACGAGGCCGAAAGGTTCAGGCCAGTCGATGGGAAACATCAAAGCAAGGGCTTCTCCAAGAAAGCTGTCTTTCTCGGCTTCACCGATCTCACCAATAAATTCGATTAAGGGACTATCCAACAAGGGACTGATCATCTCGTCAAAATAGACTTTATCAGCCCGATCTACCTTTGCCGCTATTTTGAGAGGTATGTTGGCCCTTTTGGCAATTTCAATCGCCCTGTCTACCCGCTTTTCCGGTGAAACGCGCCCGAGGAATGCCAGATAGGCCCCATGGTGCGGGGTAAAATCTGTATATGTCCGTGGGCAGGCCGTGGTATACAGTTGCCTGCCAGTTTGCCCATGCCAGCGGCTGCCGCTGTGAATCAGAGATCGACACAAGCGGCATATCCCGGAATTCATTATACAGGGGTACGAGGTCCGGAATATCCAGCCTGCCGTGCAATGTCGTTACCTGGGAAATTTCCTGCCTTCGCGAGAGGAGAAAATGAAGGTAATCGACATGAAAGTGCACGATATCAAATTCATCGGCATGCTTGAAGACATGTTCGAGCATCAGTATATGATGCGCCATCTGGTCAAGGCATTGTTCATCGAGCCTGAGGGCTCGCGGGCACATGGCGGCAAGTTTCGCAGAAGTTTCCGAGTCTCCACTGGCGAACAGGGTCACATCGTGGCCCTGCCTCTGCAATTCCTCGGTAAGATAAGAGACGATTCTTTCTGTCCCCCCGTATAATCTTGGGGGAACGCTTTCAAATAATGGGGATACCTGGGCAATTCTCATGCTTTCCTTCCTGACCTGCAGTATGGTGACCTGACGATAAAGACGTCCTGTCACGTTGAGTAACATAATCGCTAAAATGCTTTCTGTCTGTCGCGCTGAGGGATATTTCCCTGTCATATTTTCTCATTACAGGCACATATTGGCGAAAAGCTTGTCCCGGAGAGAAGAATGATAAGCTTATGAGGGGGTAAATTTTAGATTACGTCGGATCTTTCTATATGGCGGTATTCACCGGGGTTGATGTCTGCGAGTGTCAATTTCCCTATCCGGATGCGGATAAGTTTGAGCACCGGGTGGCCCAAAGCCTGTGCCATTTTCCGTATCATCCGGTTCTTTCCCTCGTTGACCACTATCGTGTACCAGACGTTGGCGACTGATTTTTTTGCCAGGCGGACAGCTTCGGCCTTATAGACCTCACCGTCTATGAGAATCCCTTTTTTCATTCTCGCGACCGTATCCCTATCGAGGATGCCCTTAAACTTGACCAGGTATTCCTTGGTGACATTATGGCTGGGATGCATTACCCGTTGTGCAAAATCACCATCATTTGTAAATATCATCAGTCCTTCAGAATGATAATCAAGGCGGCCTACCGGAAATAACCGAAGGTCATGCTTGATCAAGTTCCTCGCCAGCTTTCTCCCCTGAGGGTCTTTGAGGTCAGAAATGTAGCCGTCGGGTTTATGAAGAGCTATGTATACCTTTATATCCTGGGCAGCCAGAACAACCCCGTCACAGGAAACAGCGTCGTTTGGGCCTACCTGGGCGGAAACCGACGTTGCCAGGATATTATTGATCTTCACCCTGCCCTCATTAATAAGTGCTTCAGCCTGTCTGCGGGGAAATGGCCCTACGCGGGATAAAAATTTAACGAGGTTTTCCATGTCATATTATATAGTATGACGGGGGTCCTAGTCCTTAAAAATTTCTACCGGTTTCGTTGTTTCTCTGTTAAGCACAGGTTTTACAACCGTCGAGCTGCGGGTTGTCTTCCTGTATACATTAAAAGAGAGGTTCTCACGGCCGGGCAGCGGGTTGGCCTGGATCTCAACAACAATATCCTCGGGATTGTCTAGAGATATGATGGCTGTTTTTCTAACGATGTTCGGCTCAGGAAGGGCAACCAGGAAGGTATCGTTGTAATAAAAACCCTTGCTGTACGACGCCGTGAATTTATGTTCGCCTGTTGTCAGGGGAACGCTGAATTCCTGAACCTTATCGAACTTTATCGGGTTACCGTCAATCAGTAAGCGTAAAATTAACCGGCATCAAAATATTAAATTCGGACCTTCTCAAGGTGTACTCAAGGATTGGATTGCCCCGGGTCTCGGCGGCAATTATCGAATTTCTGTCGTCACGGCTCTGTGTCTTGTAATTCACGGGTTTAAAAATGATGTCGCATTTAACTATCTGCTCTTTCTTTTTCTGCTGTAAGGGATAACAACTTTTGCCGCCATTGCGGTATAGGGCTGGCTGGCGACTATCGTATCAACGACGATATCTTCATGAGCCTTATCGATCTTGTAATAGGATATCTGGATCTTATCCCCCATTATTTTATACGTGCCTGATATGATCACATCGATGTTATCTTTTTGCAGGTAATCTTCGATAGTCTTATTGTACTCGTCATATTCTCCCGGAAGATATGCATGCAAGGCGGGGCTTATTAATTTACCGGCGGATATTATGCGGTTTTTCTGAAAAAATACTTTAACCATCTCTTTCCGGATCTTCTGGGATAGCTCGGTCACATTATTGTTTTCATCAAAGATCTGGTAAATATAGACCTTGATCTTTTTCTCGGGCGAATACGGCTCTACAACCTTCGTAAGCAGTGTAAATATAGACGGAAAAATAAGGGCATCATCGTACGCTATTTTCTTCAGGGTAACTATATCTTTTCCTATTTCCTGCTTCATCTCTATAATTTCACATACGCTTCGGCGTATCATAGATCTGAATGACGGCGCATTTCCCGATAGGGGCGGTTAGCATCATATCCGCCTGGGCATATATCGTAAATATATCGCCCTTGATCACTCCCATTTTGCTCCCGAGGTTCGTGAACGCCTTATCCCCTATAAGCATCTTGAACTTGCCTTCGAGGCTTTCCGTGATCTGTCCCGTAACAAGGCCATCCCGATCGGCAGCGAGGCAGCTCAAGCCCGGTACCAACACCGATATGCATATTATAAATGCCAGTATCGCTTTCATTTATCCCTCATTGTTATAGAGATTCTTTATAATCCGTGGCGTGATAAAAATAAGGAGTTCCGTTCTTCTGTCCATCGTTCCCTGTTTCTTGAAAAGCCAGCCGAGCAGCGGAATATTCTTCAGGCCCGGGAATGCCATTCTCGGATGAACCTTCTTCACGTTCATATATCCCGCCGATCACTGCTGTCTCGCCATCCTTCACATACAGCAGTGTAGATGCCTGTTTCTTATCGATCGTAGGCACACCTTCAGACGTATTCGACAAAATCCGCCTTGTCTTTTTTTGCCAGGATCTCCAGCCGGATGAAACCATCTTTCGTGACCGAGGGTGTCACTTCCAGTCCCAGCACGGCCTCTGCAAACTGCGTCTGGGTGCCTGACTGGGAGTACGTCTTGTACGGGATCGATTTTCCCTGCTGTATTATTGCCTTCTTATTATCCGATGTAATGACCTTGGGATTGGACAGGACCCTGGCCTTTGCCTTCATCTTCAAGGGCCGATAACTGAACGTCGAGTTGAAAAGCATCGGTAGCACTTCCGATAAAGAAACCGAGCGTGCCGCCGGCGCCGGCGCCCACGGCCGCAGGCAGGTTAAGATTATACGGTATTGCACTGCCCTCCCGGCCTGAAACCAAGACAGGTCGACGGTCGATTCCGACTGTCGTCCCGGTATCCGAAACGCTTGTCGCGATAACGTCCGCCCGATATCAGGACCTCTTTGTTTCCCAGGGCTCTTGATGTCTGGCTTGAGGTATCCCCCATTGGATGCCCAACTCCCGCGAGAAATTCGTATCGGCCTGGACAATCTTGCAATCGATCTGTATCTGGTTCGGCTTTCTTGTCATGTTCCTTGATGATCCGGATCATGTTTCCGACATTTTCTTTGGTGTCCTTAATAATGAGCGCATTGTTCCATTGGACCTGGGTGATCTGGCCGTACTCGGATAAGAAACCCTTTTTTGGGCTGACCTGCCAGTCGCTGATGCTTCGCCGCCCTTGAGCATCTTTTCCATGTCCGCCGGGCTTACATAGCTCAGGTATACGGTTTCGGTAATAAATTCCTCGCCCATTTTTTGTCTTTCAAGGCGGTCTTTTCGAAAAGACTCCCGTTCGGTCAGTCTTCTCTTCGTTTCATCTTCATATTCTTTGCCTGTAACGACGCGGATCACGGTATCCGCCTCTATCTTTCTCAAACCCGCCGTTTCGATAACGAGATCCAGGGCTTCATCCCAGTAAACATTATCGAGCTTCATCGTAATCTTGCCTTTGACCGCATCGGAAATAATGATATTCTTTGACAGACACCTCGGCAAGGATACGGACCACGTTCCTTACATCGGCATCCATGAAATCAAAAGACACCTTTGACGATGCCTTTTTTCCGGTTTGGCCAAAGCATAATAAGGGTATGATCAAAAGTAACAGAAAAAATAGTACCGCCATTTTTCTCGTCATATTTCACCCTTCAATTTTTCGTGGGGATATCAACCGCAATTTTCTTCATTTCCCCTTTTGCCTTGTATCCCAGCATAACGCTGCTGGCTGAAACATCCATCACCCACATATTTTTATTCAAATAATCCCCTTTGCGGAAGAAAATTCCTTTTCCCTGTGTATCTTCCATCATGGCTATCATGCCGGTACCGCTTTTGATTATACCGACCAGGCGCAATTCTTCGAGTTCATATTCAAGTTTATCGACCTTTTCCGCCTTGGCTTTAGAGGCTTTATCTGTCGACGGTCTTAACGCTCATGCCCCGCGATGTCTTTGCCTTCAGAAGAAGAACGGGTTCGAATGGATTTCTCGATGCTTCCGGGCTGAAAGTGAAATCTTCGACATTATATTTCGGCGCTGCATCCTTGCCTGATTTGCCCGCCTGTCCCGCTGGCGGCTTTCGCCGGAGCCGACATATTCGCCGCAGTGTCCCCGGGTTTAGCAGTCTGAGGCGCTTTTACCGGTGCCTCCTGGGCCGTCTTAGCGGATGGCTCCTGACCCGGTTTGGCTGCCGGCGAAGGTACTGTTGCCGTCTGGGCATGCAATCCCGATACCCCAAACAACAGGCAGACAAAAATAATGATCAGGCTACTTAGTCTTCGGCGGTTCATTTGCCTTCGGTGCTCCTTTTTCGGGCGCAGCCTTTTTGACCGGCTCTCTCAGATACATATACGCATTAGCATCACAGGTGCCTTCGATGATGATATTGTTCGGCGCTCCCTTTGCCTCAAATGTGAAATCCGCGATGCTTATGATCCTCTCCTGTTTCCTTACCCCGTCAAGAAATGATGCCAGATTCGAAAATTTTCCCTGGAATTTCATTTCAAAGGGAAATTCGGAATAGAAATCTTTATTTCTGATCTGCTTCGGTTCGAATTGCCTGACTTTCAGCCTTGACTCTTCACTGACCATGGTCACGCTCCGTAACAGATTTGGTATGTCTTTGGTTTCAGGCAGCTGCCTCAGCACTTCCTGCATAACTTCCTGCATCTTCGCATATTCCTGCCGATGCTTTACGATATTCTTTTGTATGTTTCTCAGATTCTCGACCTCGGCCCTTAAGTCGCTGGCTTCCTTGGCCACCCTTGCCTTGGTTTCAAGCTGGGGGATCATCACAAAATAATAGAGTGCGCCCACACACAGAAGAACGAGCACCACCATTATGATGAGCATATACTTCTGCGGGATCTTCTCTAGCTTTTTTCCCAGGCTTTTTGGGTCGAATCCGAGCTTCATAGTGACATATTCCCCTGGACGATAAATTTCTTAACCACCAGTCCCTCTTCGGTAACGTCCTGAATGCTCTTGAGTTCAACATTTTTCATGTAGGGCAGCCGCGTAATATTTTCCATGAATTCAGAGATCGATTCATTGACAAGCGATCTGCCCTCAATCTCAAACTTGTCACCTTTCTTCTTAAAGGTCTTCAGCCATACACCTTCTTTCATCGTGGTGGACAGGTCATACAGCGACCTCGCGACGAGCGCACGTCCCGCTTTCAGCTGGTTGACCACCTTTATCCTGCGTTCGATCTCTTTTTTTGCCTGCTGCATTCTCTGGTATTCCTGATAAATCGGCTGCAGGCTGGCAATTTCCGCCTTTGCTGATTGAATATTTCTTTCATGATTCATTTATTTCGCGCTGGTTGTAAAAAAACACGGCCCAGAAAAATATGTTGCCTATTATCAAGCATCAATACAAAGGTAACGACATTGGCTTTAAGTGCACTTGTTTTCGTTTTCCTGTAGGGGAGAAGATTTATCTTTATCATGTCATACCATCACAAATCCAGTACCCGCGCGGAAAGATACACGGGCACCACCATGACTTCCTTGAATTCCTCATACAATCCCGGACTGCCATTCTGGATCATCAGGAACGGATTGATGACCTCTACGGGTATCCCCGTTTCATCGACTATTTTTTCTTTGATGCCCGGCAGGAGTGATGACCCGCCTGTAACGAATATCTTTCCTATATTTTCCTTCGGTTTTGTTGCAAGATAGAACCGGACGGTCTTATTGATCTCCGAGGAAATGTTAAAGATAAAATCTTCAAAGAGATATGTGACATCGGCATCCGCAGTGATCTTTTTCTCTTCCGCGTCCTTATATTTTACCTTTATCGATTTCTGGATCTGGCTTGTGAGATATTTTCCACCCATCAGGATCTCACGGGTAAATTCAATATTCTCGCCATTCAAGATCGCAATATTCGTGACCGATGCGCCTATGTCGACAATAAGCACCGAATATTCGCGGGGTGCGTATACCTGTTCAACGACATTGGAGATCCCGAACATATCCACATCGAGTATCTGGAGGCTCAAGCCCGCCATATTAAATGTGGCTATATACGCATCGACGATCTCCTTTTTTACCGCTACTATCTTCACATTCATCATGTTTGGCCTTTCCGTGGTCGGGCCCTATTACGGAATACGTATAATAGATATCCTTCATCGGAAAAGGAATGGCATTCTCAACTTCGACGCTTATCATATTTTCCAATGCGTCCTCTTCCATAAGAGGCATTGTTATCTTTTTTGATATGACGGAATAGCTGGATAATGCGCAGGCCACGTTTTTCGATTTAATATTGTTTTCCTTGAATATGTTCTGGATCTCCTGCGCCAGAAAATCGATATCCACGATATGGCCATCGCTTATCAGCTCCTGCTCATATGTCTTCTTGACAATGTTTCGAATTGATAAAACCCCCTTTGCATTGCCAAGAGATGCAAACCTTAATGGATGTTGTTCCTATATCAATGCCGACAAGCTCGTCGATCTGATTTATCACAAAACTGCTGAACATGCCTGACTGCTTGATCGAATCGAAAATACCCCTCTTCGTCCTGTATTTCTTTTGCTTTGTATCGCTGACAACCACCGGCGACGCTTCTTCATCATAATTGAAGGAGGTTTCCTGTTCCGGTGCGGGCGTCTCGGTTACACTCGAGCCGGCACTTTGCGAAGCGAATGCAATTGATCGGGTCGACCGGGCCCGTCGTCTCCTTGAAAGAATCTCCGGCCGGTTCATCGGTAAACGCGGCCGGTTCAGCTGCATATACCGGTTTTCCTGCAGGCGTCGATGAATCGAATGCAAGGATAAAGACGGGTATCCCGAAAAGCAGCGTTGTTATCCCGTACAGCCAATAGCTTTTCCCCAATCGTTCCGCAATGCTTCCCCACACGTTTATTATCGAGTAAATACTGATCGGGAATATCATCATCCCCAGGACATTCCATGCCGATACGTCGCCGCATCTGCACATAAGGACCATATTGTAAATAGGAACAAGATAATGCCAGAACGGCGAACCCAGGTCGAACTTTTGTCCGATCTTGTAAAGCACATAGCTCATCACAAGATAAATTGCGACAGGCAGGATAAAGGCTAAGGTTCCAAACGCTTCAAATGGGTTTGCCATGATCACCTTATATCGAATTTACACGCCATTTAATCCAGGCTGTAACACACATAATACAAATTACTTTGTCTTACCCGATCCAACATATCGCTATGGCCCCTTTATCGGATAATACACTCCGCGCGCGATGAATCGTTATTTACCGGGGAGCGCGGCTTTTCGCCTCTATCATGTTGACAAGCTATCAAAAGGTCATTTTTTTGTCAACATAATTTTTTGATGTTAGATCAAATATTAAGTGACATTCCTCACGTTTTATTTGTAACACTATTGATATAACAATGTAAATAGAAGTTAACTAAAAACATTAAAAATGTTCTAATATTTAATAATGATCAATAAAATCAACGGATCATCTTTCGTGCGAGAGAAATTCCTTGAATGATTTATTTTTGATCTTCGGGGGCTTCGCATCCTGGGATGGTTTTGGAATATCTACTTTGACCGTGTGTATGACAGCGCCTGACTTTCCGTCATCGATCTTGACCTTGAATGTTTTTTCTCCATAGTCATTATCTTTTATCTGCCATGTGACAAGGCCGGTTTGAGAATTTATCGTCATGCCCTGCGGCGCATCCTCGAGCGCGTACGAAAGGGTATCCCCGTCCTGGTCGGCGCCCTTGACCTGGTAGGTAAATGTCTTACCGTCAAAGCTGACCTGCTTCGATTCCGCAACCTGGGGAGGCATGTTGTTGACGAGAAAATCCAGAAACCGTGCCTGCCCCGGTTTGTCGCCTTCAATAGGGGTCACCTTGACCGCTACCCTGTCACCGCGTTTGAAACCGCTCATCCGGTCGCTGCCATCGCCTGCAGGCTGCCCATTGAGGGTCCAGTCAAATTTATACATAACGTCACGTCCGTCGGTTCCGGTCGCCTTGTCGATAACCACCTTGATAACAGCTTTGTCCTCTGCCGTTTCAAGCTGCAGCTTCGCCTTCGACACTGCCATTTGCGGCCCGCTTGCCTGACCGTCTATACCGGGCCCGGCACTATCGACCTTTGACTGGCCGGCCGAAGGGGCGTCAATTGGCGCCGATGGTCCTTTGATCAAATAATAGGCCATTGTGCCCACGACAATAATTACGATAACCGCCAGAATTATCACAAACGGCTTATAGCCCGCCGGTTTTACCGGTTTTCTCAAGGGTCTGGCGGGTTTTCTTGGAGGAGGTCTAACAGGTCTAGTAGGCATAGAGAACTTCGATATTTGCTCGTTCCGTGGTACTGCCCTGCTGCCGTGCATCGGTCACGATCGTATATAAGAATGGAAAATGCTGTATCCGGATAAGGGAAGAGGCGTCATCCACAACACCGCTTCCCAGGTCCAGGACAACGCCGGTCCTATCCGAATTGCCTGAAACTGTATCGATGATCTTCATATTGACCACATACGGTTTTGTCTGATCGGCCTTGCCTTTCAGATTGAAGACTATATCAGGGTTCACGGTAGGGTCCGTCCCCGTATCGCATGTCCCGCCGGGCCAGCCCGACGTTGCTTTGGAAAGCTTGGCCGTGAAGCAGGCGTCTTTTGCCGCATCTGCCGTAATTGCCGGCATGACAGCAGCCGGCTTTGACCAGCGCGGAGACCGCGGCAGATAAATTGGTACCGCCCATAACGCGGGGCAGCAGGTCCTTGGTCAGGACATCGATCGCACCCAGGGAGGCTTCTCTTGAACTCTGATATTTTCGTTGAAGGCCTGAAATTTCGGTCCCTGTCAGGGCAAAATACATTATCGCGGCAAACAGGCCGGCCGCTACAGATACGACGATCAAAGCCGATACGAGGGCCACGCCTCTTTCTGTCCCACAATTTTTCAGATCGAACCGATGCATCATTGCATCTCCTGTGTTCATCAATAGAAACTCTTAGGCTTCACGACGAGCTTATATCTATTCCAGCGGTATTGTTTCCAGGCGTCTGTCGCGGTTGTATCCAGGGCACTCAAGTCTACCGTGGTCCCCAGTGACAGCCGAGGGGCCGAGGGTGACCGCCGGATTGGCTATCTCACTTTTATATGACTTATCCTTCAGGCCTTCATGGGCAAGTATATATATGTGGACCTCTTTTACCTGCTCCTTGATCTTGTATGGGTCAAGCCCGGATATATCGTTCACGATCAGGTCCGGCACGCCGTCGAGATTTGTATCGAGGTTGAATACGACCTGCATGTTGGCAACACATTCAATGAGGGGATAGGGACTCGCGGCATCACCGATGACATTCTTATAGAGAGTGCCTGTCCCGGGTGCGCAATTGGGATTTGCCGCTGCAGGCTGCATGACATAATAATCTGCCCTGTTAAACGGCATGGTCAGGGCCGTTGTGCCCATGCCGAATGCAAGAAAGCGCTCTCCTTCGCTGGTATTTGGCTGAAAAGCCGCATCAAGGTCGGCTGTCTGGCCGGGATATTTTATTCGCGTAAACACCGCCGGCGACGATCAATTGCGAATTTCCCCCGGACATAACGCGCGGCTTGATAACGATCATATAATCGCTGGTAGTCATGTCGAGGTTGATATCGTTCCAGAAATGGACCTTCGTGATGTGATATTTGTCCATTTGCCCGCGGCGCTCGTCATCCCGACTGCCGGGGACCGTATAATGAGATAATCGGAATTCTGGATGTACCCTGCCGTGGTTACAGTGTTCGCATGCTGCAGGGCCTTCGGCACATTGGGGGTGTTATTGAACTGCATGGCGGGATTGCTCGAGGCTTCCGTATAAATACTGGGTGTGCCTTTAAATTCGTCAGCCAATCCGAACCCCGCGTTCGATACATCGTTCCTCAGCATCTCAAGGCCAAGAGACATTTCAAACTGGTTCGTCATGATGACAGCCTGCTTTTTCTGGCCTATTACCATATGCTCGAGCAATTGACTGCTCAGCGCCATCACTATGCCGAGGACCCCAATAGCAATGAGTATTTCCAGACAGGCTGAATCCTTTTTCATTCCGCGTCATGCTTTCACCCTATGCATCCGTGCTGATCACGGACGCGGCATCATGCCTGTGCGTTATATTCTTATGGGACCACGTAACTGCCACCTGGACCGCAACACTGTTCGACTGATATCGCAGTCGGGGTCCACGTTATCGTATAGGTGATATTAAAATTCCTGATCCCGCGCACCTGAGTGCCTGGGATAATGACGGTCCCGGCGCTCACCTGAGAAAATTGCGAATTGCGCAGGGTTTCCAACGTAGCTTCCGAGATGCGCATAGCTTCATGCCGCATCTGGTTCTCCATGTTTATCCGTATATAATTCGTAAGCCCGTCAAGCATCGCCATAAGCCCGACAGACATTACGAGCATGGCGACAAGAAGCTCGATAAGGGTGAACCCTTTCTTATTGCTGCGCACAGGAATTTTCATTGCAGCCCCCGTTCAGTATTATCTTGCCCATGCGAATTCGTGTCGGAGAAACGACAATACAGTTCGTGGTCATTCCCGTTTCCGGCTTCCCGCCCCCCTTAAGCATGCAGATCGTCCCGCTTTGTGTTGCGAATCCCCGGGCATCAAATGTCGGCACGATACCGGTCGGCGTTGTTGTGACCGGTTCATTCACGACGTCGGTATTGGACCAGGTGAAAGGCGCCGCTTTCCTGGCAAGTCTTATCGTATCTTGAGGAGAAGCGCTTAGCGCTTATCCCCGTTCGTATCTTCGAGCACCTGATATGCGTTATTGGCGAGGCCGAATTGCATGAAGTGCATCCTGTTGGTATTCATCGCCATGATTCTCATATTCACCAGGTCTGAATAAATCCGCCGCGTCTGGTTCTGGATCCTGTTCTTCCTGACAAATTCCGACATGTTCGGAACGGCTATCGCCGAAAGGATACCGATTATCCCGATAACAATGAGAAGCTCGATCAGTGTCACTCCTTTGTTATTTTTCATCGTTCCTTCATATGAAGTATTTTTCTGATCGGCTTCGGCGGGCCGAGCAATGAAAAGCCGCCGCCGCTTATACCCTGGCCGATCGCCATGGCCCGGCCGCCCGATAAGTTCAGGGCAGACGCTCCGTCACTGTTTTTCAAAATGGGTGTGGCTATCTGGCCTGTAGACAACTGGGTGACTGACCATCCCCGACAGCGCGGCCAGCGACGGAGGACCGCCATTATTGTAATTGACCGCCCAGAGATACGTATAACCTCCCAGCGAGCAGACATCGCCTGAGGGTGAACTGGTCAGAAAATACACGACCCCGTTGTACGATGCAACAGGCTGGGTAAGCACGCGATGGGCCTTGTAGCCTGCATCAGGGGCCGGAAAGTCGATATACCATCCCAGCGCTGAACTGGGAAGGGCCGATGATGTACCGGCCGCAAGATCACCTGGCTGAAACCGTGGTCGTGCAGGACGTGTCCAGGGTATTCGACGCCGGGGCATAGCATGGTTCCTGGATACCGTAGAATGCCTGCTGGTTGTCCGGGTCGTCGAGAAGTGTCCCGTCATTTAAGCGGTAATAGTACCGGCCCGTCCCGAAATATATCCACATCTTCCCGTTCTTCCGGTCCTGCAGTTTGGTCAACCCGGCGGTAACGGGGCCTGTATTGTCGATCAGTTTGCTTACCGACCAGTTGGTCGGATTTGTATCGCCCTTGGTCTGGATACGAAGCACGCCCCCTTTTGTCCAGGTCGTTGAATCTTTCTTTGTATATCCCATATAGATAGCATCATCGGTATATGCGCCGGCAGACCCGGGGCTTCCCCTGTCCACGTCAATAACTGAATTGGCCAGCGACCCTCCGAATGCATTCGCTATCCCGGTATCAATCGTCGTATACGATGACTTGGAGCCGGTCAAAAGATCGAGGACGAATATCTTGAGGGTCTGGTCAGAAGAACCCATGAACTGGTGATACGTGGTATTGATCGGCCCGGTCGGCCCGCTCGCGAATACCGCGAACCATTTCCCGTTCTTGTCGGCGTTCCCCACCCTCACGATGGCGGGACCGGTCGTCGAAAAACCGAGGGCGCTATCTGAAAATTCCCACAAAAATACCGGATTGACAGGATCGGTAATATCGAATGCAAAATAGGAAGAATAACCCACGTCGCTTATCGGCGTTTTGACGCAATCGGTGCACGATGTCCCGTTATTCCTGCAGGCCCCGCCTATACCCATGCCGCCGATAAGTATCGTTTTCCAGCTATTTCTGTCCTTGGTAGCCGTCGAATTGCCTGTACCAACACTGGCATCGAAGATTGTGACCGGCTGATTAACATAGAAGGTATGGCAATAACTCGTGCTCGTCAGGTATTTGAGGTACGGCAATACCCCTTTCGGAATGAATGCCCATCGTTCGGTCCCGAGCGGTGCGTCCGTTATCTCCAGGCGGGCTGCGGTATTTGCAGGCAGGCTGTTAAAACTGAGCTTGCCGAGCTCAAAGGCGTGGAGCATACCATCGTTGGCGCCAACGAAAACCATACCCCTGTTCTTGTAGGAACCAACCGAATTTCCCGATGCATCCACATCGTTGATGTACTGGTAATATGTCCGGTCACTGTATCCTTCTGACGGGTAAAGGTGATAGGAATTCAAGGCAAACGAGCTCTTGAGCTTGGGGGTGGACTGAAACGATGTCACCCAGTTTCCACACGTTGGTTGACTCTGTCCCGTTATATGTCGTAGTAACCGTCCGGTTGCGGTATCCGGTTATGTCGTAGCCATGGACATAATTGACAATATTCTGGGCTGTCGCGGGATCGCCCGGCACCTGAAGGTATGACTGAAAAGTCCCGTTCGATGCAGCCTGTGCCGCTGAGAACGATAACAGGTTCGATCCGTCAAGCGTGGTGTAAATATTCCGCGGAGCTGACGCGAGGTCCCGCTGCCAGAGGATTATCCCTGCTTCCCACAGATTTTTCGACTCATCGAGCTCAACCGGGGACGGATAGTCTTCAGCGCCTTTCTGGGCGGATGAATTCGGCGTATACCTTCTTATGACCGTCTTTCCGAGGCCCACGTCAAATTCATACTCGATAATATCGTCGCTGTATATATCGAGGAGATTATTCTTTACTGTATCTTCCCTGATGCTGCTGTTGCCGATCTGGGGATCAATATAGTACCAGAGGTTCTGCATCTCCCCTGTCCAGTCTATCTCGGTATCCGTGAACATACGCCTGGGAAAGAAAAATGCCTGAAGGATGTTTGCCCCGCTTCCCTCTGCCGATGCGAGGACCGATGCGGCAGTACCGGATGACGCCCGCCGGAGCATATCGAGGAGGGCCGCTTCGAGCTTGGCTTTCAGTTCGTTGCCCTCGCTCGCCTCGAAATAATTGTAAGGGTAATTGGCCTTATCCTTGTCCCATTCGATGCAGCCGCTGTCCCAGCGTGTCGGGTAGTCGCACTCGGTGAGGGGAAAAACGATATTGTGACTCGTCACCGTCGGCATCGCCGTATAGGGGTACGGGTACTTGTCTGTCGCCGAGTAATCGAACCCGCCGAACATTGCCATCGCCTTCATCGAGTTCTTCGCCGCAGCGTCTCTGCCAAAGGCATACAGCGAATAGACCGTGACATTCTGGGTCCCGGTGAGGTCTGTCCTCAAGTCCGTCGTCCTCAGCGCTTGCGCCGGGATTATCGGGTCGACACCGAGGCCCGGTGTTGTCCCATGCCCCATCGGAGACAAGGAGGACAAAGGCCTTGCGGCACGAGATGGGCGTGGTGTCGTCGTAGTACGGGTCCTTCTTGGACCCCCTCTGGACATACGCGTTGTTGCTGTAATAGGGGCTCGTGGTATGCTCCTCCACCTGCTTGATCAGGTCCCAGGCCTTCCACAATCCCTCACCGGTCGGCGTCCCGCCATAGGGCTTCTCGTTGTTCATTGCGTTCATCATGTTTATCGAATCATTAAAGGTTATCGCCTTGTCTGCAAGGACACGGCCGAGCCTGTTATACACGCCTGACCCCGTAGAAAAGACCATGAGCTCAAAATATGCCTTGCCGTAAAAATCCTGGATAACTCCGGTGACGGTAGACATGTTGGGGTCGACTACATATATCCCCTGGCCCGCGGCACCTTCCACGGGACACGCCGGCCCGGCCGCCATGAGCCTGGTTATTGTCAGGACGCGGTTTGCGGTCCCCGAAGGGGCGGTTACCGCGTACTTGCAGTTGGTGAAATAATCATTGATCGTGTATGCGGCCCCCTCGCTTTCGAAAAAACCCTGCTGCGTGTTCTGGCGCCCGCCGTCAAGCGCCTTTCGCGCGACATCGATCCGGGTCATTGTCAGCCAGTTAAGGAAATTGCCCGAAATACACAACGGGCCAGTGCCGATCCTGTTCGACGTCGGTCCCGCAGGTGGTGCTCGGGTCGTACTTATTCGACCCCTGCACGTAATACTTGCCCGGGTCGAAATAGCCGTAGTAATCGACGGTCTTATCGTATTTCCTGTCGGCATTATGGGTCGCGTCTAAAGTCGCCGTCCCGCACTGCGCAACGTCCTTGTTCGAATAGGACCCTTCGAAGTCCCAGTTGTTGGGCGCATATGCCGGGAACTGCATGCTCCCGGAAAAATCGAGAAGAAGGAGGATGTAAGGCTTGACGGCATTGCTTGCATACAATGGATACACGCAATAATCATTATTGGTCATGGTCGTCGCCGCACCGTCGGATATGGAGGCACACCCCAGCGTCAAAAAAACCAGGAAAATGAGGAACAAACAGGTTTTTCTCATATATTTCCTTCTCCTATGGATGCAGGAATATCTCGTTAAAAGCATGTATGACCCCGGGACCCAGGAACAGGTACAGTACGGCGCATAAGGACAGGAAAGGCCCGAACGGGATAGCGTACCGGGTGCCCTCCTCTTTGCCTTTCACGAGCATAAGCGGAATTCCCACCAGGGTCCCTACCACCGACCCGCCAATGAGTGAAAAGATCACGCCCTTGAACCCGCAGAACGACCCGATCATTGCGAGGAGCTTAATGTCCCCCCCTCCCATGCCTTCTCTCTTTGTTATTAATTGATAACCGTAAGCGATAACGAACAAGATACCGCCGCCGATAAGCACACCATAGACCGCGTCCATGATCCTGAAACCCGGCCTGAAAAAAGATATAATTAATCCCGCGACCATCCCCCCTATGCTCAAAATATCAGGGATGATCTGGAAATCATAATCAATGAAAGAAATTACGATAAGGATAGCCGCGAAAA
Organism: uncultured delta proteobacterium; assembly: GCA_963823725.1. Lineage (GTDB taxonomy): Bacteria > Desulfobacterota > Syntrophorhabdia > Syntrophorhabdales > Syntrophorhabdaceae > Delta-02. Next base: position 94,272 of record CAWGMJ010000022.1, on the reverse strand, counting down.
ATATCTGGATGAAGAATTCATATGACAGCCCCCACCTGCGATAAATAAGCATAAAGATAACGGCGGTTATAAGTTCGATAAGAAAATAGCGGAATGATATCGGGGCGCCGCAATCCCTGCATTTGCCCTTTAAGATCAGATAGCTTACAAGCGGGATGTTATCGTAAAACCTGACGGGCTTTTCACACGCCGGGCACGCTGAGGATGGATGTACTATGGATTTCTTGCGGGGGATCCTGTAGATGCAGACATTAAGAAAACTGCCGATGACTGCACCAAATATAAAAACTACTATGAGATGCGTTATATGCATAATTGCCCGGGCTCACTTTATGTTTTTCAATACCCCATTTTCATCGATCGTCCAGACATCATCAATTATTTTGTCATTATTGAGGTCGGCCTTGGCCTCGATAACGAACCTGTTTACATTCGCATCGCGTATCTGGAATTGATATTTCTTCGCCGTGTGTTTCCAATTCGCCAGTTTCGTTGCATCTGACGTATATGTCCCATACTTTGCCTTATATGACTCTTCGGCTTCTCTTATGCATGTCAATTGAACTTTCATACCCTTTTCAGCCTGCTTCTTTGCCCGTATAGCGCCGAGAGGCAGAGCGATAAGGACTATGACAATAACGATAACAGTCCCAACCAGCAATTCAATAATTGTAAAACCTTTTTTATTCATAATCCTTCTATCAAGAGGGGGCCCTTATGAGGACCCCCTCGAGCTATTTTATACTGTTTTAGTCTTTGGGTTTAAATTTTGCCGGCACAGTACTGGCTGCCCAACTCCACGCTTTAAGAGTCGCATCGCTGGTAAGGACCAGAGTTGTCCCGTCAACCTCGGTGCCAATATTCTTTAATGTTGTTGTTATTGTTACAGGCTGATCAGCCGCAGGGGCTGCAACTACCATCGACGTAATGTATTTTAGCGGGACATCAATACCTAAAGCCGACTTGATGGTAGCAATGTCTGCCGCAGCACACGAGGCATTAGCAGTCGACGATTCACTTGCGGTTGCCGTACAGGCAGTCTTAACGGAACCCATTGCATTTGTTACTTCTGTCATACGCGCCTTCCTGGCGTAGTCCATATACGCCGGGAGCGCTATGGCCGCGAGGATACCAATGATGGCGATGACGATGAGAAGCTCGATCAGCGTAAAACCTTTTGAATTGTGAAGCTTTGACATCTTGCACCTCCTGGAATAATTTAAGATAGTATTACTTCACTGGCTATTGTAGCACAATTATATTGCTTGTAAATGATATTTGTCACACTTTGAATTTATCGTCAAAAATCAAAACAACTTTACAAATTCGGTTCATTTTATCATATTTGGATTAATTACATTAAATATTAATTCTTACTGTACGAAGACACTCAATTAATGGAAATAAATAGCTGGCCTGAGCTAGAACCTGAAAGATTTGACCTTTACTTGAAACAAGCCGCCTTGTGTTGACCGTCACCCGTAAGCTCCGGTATCTGGCTCCGGCACGTGGCCATCCTGTCTTTGCATTTGTCATAATAAGGGCATTGTCCGGCATCCGGGCTTTGATCTGGTTCCGGTTTGAGGGAAAACTCTCCCCTTGCCGCATCGATGAGCATTCTTGTGTAAGGATGCCGCGGGTTCAGGAAGATCTGGTCACGCTCGCCCATCTCGACAATCTTTCCTTTGTAGAGCACGAGTATATTGTCCGAGATGAACCGGACTATATTGAGGTCATGCGAAACGAATATCATCGAGATATTCAATTTCTCGCGGATATCGATGAAAAGATTGATTATCTGGGCCTGTATCGAGACATCGAGCGATGATACGGGTTCGTCCGCTATAACGAGTGCAGGTTCCGTAGCAAGGGCCCGGCCTATTGCGACCCTCTGCCTCTGGCCGCCGCTCATCTCGTGGGGATATTTTTTCAGGAAATCATCATTGAGGCCCACGCTCTTCAGTACATCGACGACCTTGGATTGAAGAGCTCCGGACCCTTTGACCATGTGATGGAATTTGACGGGTTCGGCGATGATATCCCGCACTGTCATCCGGGGATTGAGCGACGAATAGGGATCCTGGAAAATGATCTGCAGCTTCCTTCGTATCTTTCTGATCTCCGCCGGGCCTCGCGTTCAGAAGATCGACGCCGTCAAAGGTTATCTTGCCGCTGTCCGGCCGCTCGAGGAACATAAGGCACCGGGCAAGGGTGCTTTTGCCCGAACCGCTCTCCCCCACGACGCCAAGGGTCTTCCCTGCTTCAAGCTCGAAGCTTACGCCGTCGACCGCCTTTATGATCTCCTTTCCCACGGAAAAGACCGACCTGCGGACCTCGTAGTATCTCCTGACATCTAATACAGATAACAGCGGACCCATTGATCCTTTCCGACCTCTTTTATGACTGGTTCATCCCCCCTGCAAATATCCATGACATAGGGACAGCGCGGGATGAAATTTGCATCCCGAGGGCAATTCCGTCAAGGTTCGGCACCGAACCGGGGATAGCCTTGAGCCTGCCCGAGCCTGAAAAACCGTATATAGATTCAAGGAGGCCCTGCCCGTAAGGATGCAGGGGTTTTTTGAAAAACTCGTCCACCCTGTTCCTTTCGACCATCCTGCCTGCATACATGAGCCCGATGGACTGGCCCATGGACTTAACGATGGTCAGGTCATGCGTTATGAAGAGCATCGACATCCCGAGCTTATCGATGAGGCCCTGGATCAACCCGAGGATCTGCGATTCGGTCGCGACATCGAGGGCTGTCGTCGGCTCATCGGCAATTATGAGGGAAGGATTGCAGGCGATCGCTATCGCCATGAGAACCCTCTGCCTTTGACCGCCGGAAAGCTGGTGGGGATACTGGATATACCTCTTCCGGGGCTCATCAAACCCGACCTGCCGAAGCAGTTCGAGCGTCCTTTCCTTGATATCGTTCCCCGATGGCGGTCTTGTGTATCTCGATCACCTCGGATATCTGCTCGCCGATCCTGAGCACGGGATTCAAGGCGGTCATCGGCTCCTGAAAGACCATCCCGATGCGGTTTCCCCGCACATCTTCCATCTGTTTCCGGCTTAAGGTCAAAAGGTCGGTTCCTTCAAATATGATCTTTCCCGATACAACCCTGCCGGGCGGGTGGACGAGCCCCATGATGGAATGGGCCGTTACCGTTTTGCCCGAACCGCTTTCCCCTACGAGACCGAAGATCTCGCCTTTATTTATTGTAAAAGAAACATCGTTGACGGCCGGAATGACCTCCTCCCCCGTAAAAAAGCGGGTATTGAGGCCGATGACATCGAGAAGGATCGTTATCGTTGATTTTAACCATGAATGACCGATAGTGCCCAAAGGAAAATTGTTTTTGATTATTTGGACCTTATGCATTATACTTAACCCTATTAAAATGGCAAGCCTTTTATGTATGGGCTAATAATAACCGGCACATACATGTTTTTATAGAGCAATATCGCTATTCTTATCCCCATGAGGTGAATCATGTCACACAAAGAGCCGACGGAATTCAGGGAGGGTCTAACCTTCGATGATGTTCTGCTGGAACCGGCATCGAGCGCAATTATGCCGTCCGATGTGGACGTCTCCACGTACCTGACACCGGCCATAAAGCTCCACATCCCCATACTCAGCGCCGCCATGGATACGGTAACCGAATCAAAAACGGCGATATGCCTCGCCCAGGAAGGCGGCATCGGCATCATTCACCGGAATATGACCATAGCAGAACAGGCGCACGAGGTCGAAAAGGTAAAGAAATCCGAAAGCGGGATGATCGTCGACCCGATAACGATCTCTCCCGAAAATAAAATAAAGGATGCGCTGGACCTTATGTCCCGTTACCGCATCTCGGGCATACCGGTCACGAAAGGAACAAGGCTGGTCGGGATCATCACGAACAGGGACTTGAGGTTCGAGACCAACCTCGACAGGAAAGTCCAGAATGTCATGACCAAAGAGAACCTTGTCACCGTCAAGGAAGGCATCGGCCTCGAGGAATCGAAAAAGATCCTGCATAAACACAAGATAGAAAAACTGCTTGTCGTCGATAAGAATTTTGACCTTAAAGGGCTCATCACGATCAAAGACATCGAGAAGATGCGGAAATTCCCGTATTCGTGCAAGGACCAGCTCGGACGGCTCCGCGTCGGCGCAGCGGTGGGCGTGGGCCCGGACAGGGACGAACGGGTCGAGGCCCTCCTCAAGGCGGGATGCGACGTGATCGTGGTCGACACGGCGCACGGCCATTCCCGGAACGTCATCGAATCGATCAAGGCCATACGGAAGAATTTCCCGGACTATCCAGCTGATCGCCGGCAATATCGCGACCGCCGAAGGGTGCGAAGCGCTTATCAAGGCAGGATGCGATGCCGTAAAGGTCGGGGTCGGGCCCGGGTTCCATCTGCACGACGCGGATCGTGGCCGGGATCGGCGTACCCCAGATCACGGCGATCATGGACGCGGCATCAGTCGCCCGGCAAGCACGACGTGCCGATCATTGCCGACGGAGGCATAAAATTCTCCGGCGATATCACCAAGGCCCTGGCAGCGGGGGCACAGACCGCCATGATCGGAAATCTTTTCGCCGGGACCGACGAAACGCCGGGCGAAACGGTCCTCTATCAGGGCAGGACGTATAAGGTGTACCGCGGAATGGGCTCGCTGGAGGCGATGCGCGAAGGAAAGACCCGCGACCGGTATTCGATCCCGGAAGACGAGGTCGAATCGAAGATCGTGCCGGAAGGCATCGAGGGCCGGGTGCCGTACCGCGGCTCGCTCTCGATATGATCAACCAGCTTGTCGGGGGCCTCAAGGCCGGCATGGGCTATGTCGGCACGCGGACCATACCGAAGAGCTTGCAGGCCAAAAGAAGGTTTATCCGGATAACATCCGCAGCCTTAAGGGAAAGCCACGTACACGATGTTATCATAACGAAGGAAGCGCCCAATTACAGGATCGAATAAATATGGAACGCGATTACAATGATTATCATCAGGAACTGATACTCATTCTCGATTTCGGCTCCCAGTATACCCAGCTCATCGCCCGCAAGGTGAGGGAGCTCGGCGTCTACTGCGAGATATATCCTTACAACATCAGTATGGACGCGATCAGGTCGATGAACCCGCGCGGGATCATCCTTTCGGGCGGGCCCGAGCAGCATCAATGAAGATAATGCCCCGATCTGCGAAAAGGAGGTCTTTGACCTTCGGGTCCCGGTCCTCGGGATCTGCTATGGCCTGCAGTTATTGTCGCAGGATCTTCGGCGGCAAGGTCGAAAAAGCCCCGAAAAGGGAATTCGGCAAGGCACATCTGTATGTCGATACCAAAGACAAATTCCTGGAAGGGATAAAGGACGGCGATATCGTGTGGATGAGCCACAGCGACAAGGTGCTCACCATGCCCCGCGGCTTTATTACGCTCTGCCGGTCGGACAATTCCCCCCATGCCGCCATCCGCAACAAGGAAGGGACTATCTACGGGGTCCAGTTCCATCCGGAGGTCCATCATACCCCGAAGGGCAAACGCATACTGAAGAATTTTCTCTACAAGATCTGCAAGCTCAAAGGGCTCTTCTCGCCAAAATCATTTGTCGAGCTTGCGACGGAAAAGATCCGCGAAGAGATCGGGGGCCAGAAGGTCATCTGCGCCTTGAGCGGCGGCGTCGACTCATCCGTTGTCGCGGCCCTGATCCATCGCGCGATCGGGGACAACCTCCAGTGCATCTTCGTCAACAACGGCGTCTTGAGGAAGAACGAGGCGGAAGAAGTTATCTCGGCGTACAGGGACGTTCTTCATCTGAACCTGAAATATATCGATGCCGAGGACCGGTTCCTGAAAGCCTTGAAAGGGGTAAAAGACCCCGAACGCAAGAGAAAGATCATCGGAAGGCTTTTCATCAAGATATTCGAGGAAGAGGCCGGGCAAGAACGGCTCTGCCAGGTTTCTCGCGCAGGGCACGCTCTATCCCGACGTCATCGAGAGCGTGTCCGCGAAAGGGCCGTCCGCTACGATAAAGAGCCATCATAATGTGGGCGGACTGCCCAAAAGAATGAAAATGAAACTGATAGAGCCTCTCCGGGAACTTTTCAAGGACGAGGTGCGGGTCGTCGGGCGGGAGCTCGGCGTACCCGAAAACATCGTCAACAGGCAGCCCTTCCCGGGTCCGGGCCTCGCCATCAGGATAATCGGCGACGTGAACAGGGAGCGGCTCGAGATCCTTAAAGGAAGCTGACAGCATAATCCGCCAGGAAGTGGAGCATAACCCTCAGTTCAAACACATCTGGCAATCGTTCGCCATACTTATCCCGGTGAAGACCGTCGGGGTCATGGGCGATGAAAGGACATATGCCAACGTCATCGCACTGAGGGTCGTGGAAAGCGAAGACGCGATGACGGCGGATTGGGCCCGGCTTCCCTATACGACGCTTGACACGACGGCACGAAGAATAATTAACGAGGTCCCCGGTGTGAACAGGGTGGTTTACGATATATCATCGAAACCGCCCAGCACGATCGAGTGGGAGTGATCGCGCAATGCCGGATTTCGTTCACCTGCATCTCCATACCCAGTACAGCCTTCTCGACGGGGCCATCCGGTTCGACCGCCTCTTTAATGCGGTGAACGAATATCGGATGCCCGCCTGCGCCATAACGGACCATGGCAATATGTTCGGCGCGGCCCAGTTCTACCTCGAAGCCGGCCAGAGAATATAAAACCGATCATCGGATGCGAAGCATATATCGCGCCCCGGTCGCGGTTCGAGCAGAAGAAGGTAAAAGGCGAGGACAGTGCCTATCATATAGTTCTCCTCGCCATGAACAACACGGGATACCAGAACCTCTTAAAGCTCATTAGCCTTGCCCACCTTGAAGGGTTCTATTATCATCCCCGGATCGACCGTGAAATCCTGACCCAATACAATGAAGGGCTTATCTGCCTTACCGCCTGCATCAAAGGCGAGATACCGAATTCGATCCTGAAGGGCGACGACGCGACGCGTCCGCAAGAATATCGATTATTACCTCGGGCTTTTCGGAGACCGGCTGTTCTTCGAGCTGCAGGACAACGGGCTCGAAGAACAGAAGATCGTCAACGAGCGGCTCATTGAGCTCTCCTCCTACTATAACGTCCCGATCGTGGCGACGAACGACTGCCATTATCTCCGCCGCGAGGAAGCGAAGGCCCATGAACTCCTTCTGTGCATACAGACAGGGAAAACCATCAACGACAAGGACCGCCTGAGCTTTTCGACCGACCAGTTCTATTTCAAATCGCCGGAAGAGATCGCGCTCGCATTTTCCCGGTACCCGCAAGCCCTGTCAAATACGATGCGCGTTGCAGAGATGTGCAATGTCACGATCGATACCGAAACCTACCATTTCCCCGATTTTCATCCGCCCGGCGACATGGACATCAATCAATACTTTGAAGAGCTGTCCCGGGAAGGGTTCAACAAAAGAATGCCCGAGATACGGTCACGATACGATTCATTCGGCGAAGACCTCGGAAAACGGTACGAGGACAGGTTCAATTATGAAGTGGGGGTCATCAAGAACACGGGTTTCTCCGGTTATTTCCTCATCGTGGCTGATTTTATCAATTATGCCAAGACCCACGGCATTCCCGTCGGGCCGGGCAGGGGTTCGGCCGCCGGAAGCCTGATAGCATATTGCCTGGGGATCACCGATATAGAGCCGATAAAATACGACCTTATCTTCGAAAGGTTCTTAAACCCCGAACGTATCAGCATGCCCGATATCGATGTCGATTTTTGCAGGAAAGGGCGTGATGAGGTCATCCGGTATGTAACGGAAAAATACGGAAAGGACAATGTCGCCCAGATCACGACATTCGGTACGATGAAATCCAAGGCCGCGGTCCGCGATATCGGCAGGGCGCTCGGCATGCCGTATGCCGAGGTCGACAAGATCGCCAAGCTTATCACATCGGACGACCGGGGAATTGAACGGGCCATCAGCGAGGAACCGCAGATCCGCGAGCTCTATGCAGACTGACGAGCGCGTAAGGGAACTCCTCGACAATGCGTCAGTCGTCGAAGGGCTTGGCCCGGCATGCATCCACCCATGCCGCCGGTATCGTCATCGCGAACAAGCATCTCGCCGAATACCTTCCGCTCTATAAAGGCAAGCACGATGAAACGGTAACGCAATACGACATGAAGATGATCGAGAAGATCGGCCTTATCAAGATCGATTTTCTCGGCCTCGAGACCCTGACCCTTATGGATACTGTCGTCAAACTTCTCAAAGAGGAAGGGATCGATATCGACCTGACGCAGCTGCCGCTCGATGACAAGAAAACCTACGATCTCCTGTCGTCAGGCAATACGTCCGGGGTATTCCAGCTTGAAAGCCGCGGGATGCGCGACCTCCTGACGAAGCTCAAGCCTTCGCAGTTTGACGATATCATGCCCCTCATCGCGCTTTACCGGCCGGGGCCCTTGAAAAGCGGCATGGTCGACGAATTTATCAAGCGACGGAACGATCCGTCCCTTGTAACGTACGAAACACCGAAGCTCAAGGAGATCCTCCACGATACGTACGGGGTCATCATATACCAGGAACAGATCATGAAGATCGCCTCGGTGCTCGCCGGGTTCTCGATGAAGGACGCCGATGCCCTGCGCAAGGCGATGAGCAAGAAGATCCCCGAACAGCTTGAAAGGTACAAACAGCAGTTTGTCGATGGTTCGGTGGCGAACAATGTGCCGAAGGACGTGGCCGAGAAGATCTATGACGTCATACAGCGTTTCGGCGAGTACGGCTTTAACAAGTCCCACAGCACGGCCTACGGGTACATCGCGTACCAGACGGCATACCTCAAGGCACATTACCCGATACATTATTTCGCCGCCATGCTGACGACCGAGGTCGGCGACACGGACAAACTTGTCAAATACATCGGTGAATGCCGGGAATCAGGCATCGAGATCCTGCCTCCCGACGTCAATATGAGCCAAAGTGATTTTACTATCGTTGATTCGAAGATCCGGTACGGCCTTGCCGGTATCCGGAACGTCGGCGAGGCGGCGATCGACAGCATAATCCAGGCCCGGCAAGAAGCAGGCGGATTCAAATCCTTCATACATTTCTGCAGTGTCATCGATTCCCGAAAAGTGAACAAAAAGGTCATTGAAAGCCTGGCGTATGCCGGATGCTTTGACAGCCTCGGCCTTAAACGATCGCAGGTCCTTTATCTTGCGCAGGAAATGCTCGATAAGCTCACAAAACGCGACACGAAGAACGAATCTCAAGCAGGGCAGCATCTTTGGCGAAAGCGAGGTCGAGGAGACAACCGTATCTTTCGATATCCCCGCCATGGACGAACTCGCCCACGATGAGATCTTGAATGGCGAAAAAGAAGCCCTTGGTTTTTATTTCAGCAAACATCCCCTCGAAACCCTTCGAGAATCTGATCGCGGAACTTACCCCGCATGACAGCCAGAGCCTGAAGGAAGCTGAAACTTGGAAGATGTGGATATTGCCGGGATCGTGAGCACGCTGCGCGAGATAACGACAAAGCGCGGCGACAAAATGGCGTACGTCAATCTCGAGGACACGAAAGGGATCGTGGAGGTCATATTTTTCCCCGATCTGTACGGGAAGCAATATTCCATGATCCAGAGCGGCAAACCGCTTATGGTCACGGGCTCGCTGGAAAAAACTGATGAAAGCTCGGCAAAGATCAAGGCAAAGGCGTGGCGCTTCTCGAATCGCTCACCGGGGAATTATTGAAAACGGTCAAGATCACGATCCACTGCGAGGTCATCAGAAAAGATGAATTGAGGGTACTGAAGGACATCCTTGTAAGCACACGGGGAAGATCCGCCGTGCTCCTCGAATTCCGGCTCAATGGAGAAAAACAATCAGTACCTGTAAGGAACATTAAGATTGACCCGAAGAAAAAAGATGTTATATTGAAGCACTTTAAAAAAGGCATAGACGTAGAGGTCATCGATGAGATATTACCTTGATTTCGAAAAGAAACTTGAACCGCTTGAAAGAAGGATCTTTGAAATTGAACGCTTTTATGATGAAAAGGATCCCTACTATGCGAAAGAACTGGCCGCACTGCGGAAAAAGATAACAAAGCTCGAAAAAGAGACATATTCGGAACTTTCAAACTGGCAGCGCTCCCAGCTATCGCGCCATCTCAACAGGCCCCATACGCTCGATTATGTTCACAACCTCTTTACGGATTTCGTGGAGCTTCACGGCGACCGGAAATTCAAGGACGACCCGGCCTTGATAGCCGGTTTCGCCCGGTTCGAAGGCATAAATGTCGCCGTAGTCGGCCATCAGAAAGGCAAAGATGTCCGCGAGATGGCCCACAGGAATTTTGGCATGGCCCACCCCGACGGTTACCGCAAAGGCAATCGCGTGATGGACATGGCCGCGCGCTGGGGAAAACCGATCATTACTTTTATCGATACGCCCGGCGCCTTTCCGGGCGTGGGGGCCGAAGAGCGCGGACAGGCGGAAGCGATCGCATCGAGCATCTATTTCATGTTCTCCCTCGGTGTTCCTATTATCTCCGTGGTCATCGGCGAAGGCGGCAGCGGCGGGGCCCTTGGCATCGGCGTCGGCAACCGGCTCCTCATGCTTGAAAATGCGACGTATTCTGTTATTTCTCCTGAAGGCTGTGCGGCCATCCTCTGGAGGGACGGCTCCAAAGGCCACCTCGCGGCGGACGCCCTGAAACCGACCGCGCGCGACCTGCTCAAGCTCGAGGTAGCCGACGAGATAATTCATGAGCCATTCGGCGGCGCCCACAGGGATTGGCAGGAAACATTCGACAATACACGGTCTGTCCTTGCCAAGCATTTGAATGAGCTCATCGGCATTGAACCCGAGACACTGAAAGCCATGCGGTACACAAAATTCCGCAACATGGGCGTATTTGAGGAGAAGAAGCGATGAAGACAATAACGATGGACCTATCCAACGCGCTTGCCGAAGCTGTTGGCGAAAACGGTATCAAGGAAAACGATTTCAAGCTGACGCTGGGCAAGATCAGCGAATATTATTCGAAACTGCTCACCAAGCCCTTTCCGTTCATGACGCTCCCCTCTACCCGGTTCCAATTCGACGAAATGTATGCCCTTGCCGACAAGGCATCGAAAATGAACATCAAGAACCTCGTCATTCTCGGCATAGGCGGGTCTTCACTCGGCACGCAGACGATATTCGAGGCCCTTCTTCATCCTTTCCATAACCAGGAAGAGCGTTTCCGCAACGGCAAACCGCGCTATTTTATCCTCGACAATATCGACCCCCACAAGATGACGGCAGTCGTTGAAACGATCATTCCGGATATCGACCGCACCCTTCTCGTCGTGATCAGCAAATCGGGAGAGACCCCCGAGACCATTTCACAGTTCATGCTGTTTCAATGAGCTGATGAAAAAATCCGACGGCTACAAGGAAAGGATAATCCTGATCACCGACATAGAAAAAGGGCTTCTCAACAAGATCGCTGAAAAGGAAGGATATCCCGTGCTTAATCTGCCCCCGGGCATCGGAGGCAGGTTTTCGGTATTGACCCCGGTCGGGCTTTTCCCGTCAGCATTGATGGGGATCAATATCAAGAAAATGTCGGACGGCGCAGCCGGCATGGCAGCGCATATAGTGCGGTATGATGCTGAAGAGAACATGGCCTTTGTTCTTGCCGCCATACTTTATCTTATGTACAAAAACGGCAAACCCATTCATGTCATGATGCCTTACTGCGAACGGCTGGCCGCATTTGCCGACTGGTTCAGGCAGCTTGAGGCCGAAAGCCTGGGTAAAAAAGGCCTCGGGCCCACACCCACAAAATCTGTAGGGGTCACCGATCAGCATTCGCAATTACAGCTCTATGTCGAAGGGCCGAAGGATAAATGCATCGTCCTTCTTTACAGCGCCGCCGGCGAAGTGCCTATCCCTGACAGTTTCGATTATCTTGAAGATGTCGCATACCTTGCCAATAAGGATATGAAAGACCTGTTTTACGCGGAATTCCAGGGAACCCGCCTGTCGCTGACCGAATCCGGCACACCCAATATTTCCATAACTCTCGACGAGGTAAGCGATTACAATATCGGTGCCCTGTTTTACCTGTTTGAGATGGTTACGGCCTTTATGGGCCATCTTACTCAGCGTAAATGCCTTCGATCAGCCCGGGGTTGAGCAGGGCAAGATCTACACAAAAGCAATGATGGGCAAAAAAGGTTCCGAAAAGGAACGTGAACACACCGACAAATTCCTCTGCCGCCCGGTGAAACAGATAATCTTTTAAGAATAATAGGTAATAGGCGATGGGTCATGGGTAATAGGAAAAGACCATCTATTCCCATCACCTATTACCCATTACCTATTACCCGCCTTATTTTGACCTTATTTTTCCGATATTGATGACCCGGACCGGTAATGATATATTCCCCATAGTAGTTCAAACATATCAATCCCATTCATGGGGGGGACGTTCCCGGGTCGGGGGGAGAACGTCCCCTGATCTTCTTTTACGGATTAATTCCTGTTTACGTCAAGGCCGGCTTTTCGTTAACCGCTCGAACTTGACCCTTACGATCCTCAGTGCGTCTACATCAACGACCGTAAAACGGTATCGGCCGTAATAAATAACTTCTCCTCCCTTGGCGATCCCCTGGAGCTGGGTCATGATGAAACCGCCGAGGGTCTCATAGTCGGGTGATTCAGGCAGGTCAATGTCGAGCCGGCTGTTGAGGTCGCGGATCGAATATGACGCATCGATGAGATATGATCCGTCGCGATGGCGCTCTATCTTGTCTTCAACATCGGTCTCATCGAGGATCTCGCCGAAGATCTCCTCCATGATATCTTCGAGTGTTATGATCCCGACCATAGTGCCGTATTCGTCGATCACAACGGCGAGATGAAGACGCGTGCGCTGCATCTGTTTCAAGAGGACACTGACTTCCATGGTGGCGGGAACGAAGAACGGGCGCTTCATCAGCTTTTCCAGCTGAAATGATTCCTGGTCCCTCCAGATATGGCGCGATACGTCCTTTTGATAGACAAAGCCAATAACGTTATCGAGGCTCTCACGGTATACCGGATATCGTGAGAATTCATTTCCGATGATATATTCCAGGATCTTATCCTTGCTTTCGTCCGCATCGACAGCATAAACATTCGGGCGCGGGACCATTACCTCGCGCACCGAGCGGTCGCTGAAGCGAAAGACCCTGTTGATCAATTCTTCCTCCGTCTTATCGAAGACTCCTTTTCGTCTGCCCTCTTCCAGGAGTATTTTTATCTCGCCTTCGCCTATATGTTCCTCGCCTTTACTCAAGTTCAGCGCCTTGACGAGAAATAGCGTTGTGACAGACAGGAAACTCACGAAGACGGAAAAGATGCGGGATACGAAATTGAAAAAAGGCAACAACGCGAGCGCCGCTTTTTCTTTATAATTGAGGCCGATGTACTTCGGGACGAGTTCTCCGAAGACTATAAAGAGATACGTCAGGATAACAACAACGACAGCAACGGATATTGATTCGGAAAAAGGCTTTAAGAGGTCAACCCTGCCTATAAAAGGCATCAGGTATTTGGCGGCCATCACACCGCCTATGGCGGATGCGAGCGTACCGAAAAGGGTGATGCCTATCTGGACTGTAGAGAGAAAACGTTCCGGGTTTTCCTTCAAGCCGAGAAGTATCTCGATCTTCCGGTCCTGTCTTTTTTTCTGAAGCTCTTTTATCTTGCTTTTACGGGACGCGATGATCGCCGTCTCGGCTGCGGAAAATATGCCATTCAAAATCAGGAGAATAATGATTATGGTTATATCGATTACGGGATTGCCCATTTAACTCCTGATATGCTCCTTTACCTGGTGCATGAATGCCTCAAGCCTTGTCAGGATGTTCGTATTGCCCTGCCCGTCATAAGCAACATTGATTACCGGTATGTCATGGTTCTTCTGTATGAGGCGCATGATGGCGCTCGACACCGTACCCGGCATGCAGGTGAACGGCATCGCATTGATAATGCCCGCAACCCCTTTATGGGCAAAATCGACGCTTTTACCGACGGTGAGTACTGCTTCACCTTCAAAGCTGTCGTGTATATAAGGGCTTGCTTTCTCGAGAATGTCTTTTATCTTTGGCTCCGGCCCGTACTTTATGAAAGGCACGAAGATCTCTTCCATAAAATGCTCGTCTTTATTCTGGATATACTCGGTTATAAGAAAACTGATCAGGCCGAGCAAGCTGTCCTTTTTCTTGCTTTTCCTTCTGCCGGTATAATTGACGTACGATATCCATTCCGAAACGGGTGCCAGCCAGACTTCCCCGCCCAAGTCCTCAACTGCCCTTACAAGCTGGGAGTTGCTGAATTTATTCGTACGTATATAGATCTCCCCGACAAGCCCTATTATAGGCTTTTTTTCCGGGTTGCGGTCGATGGCTGAAAATTTCTTGAGAACATCCTTGAGCACGATATCGATGTCCTGCGCGCCCCTCTCGATGCACGTGCATACCTGTTCCAGGGTTTCGCTGTATATCTTATCCGTCTGCCCGGGTACTTTTTCGTGCGGGCGCGTTTCATGAAGGATCTTCGTCAGAAGATCGGCCGCAACAACCGCCCTCCAGCCGAGGCGGCTGAATTTGCTCCCGACAATATCCAGCTGCTTATAGAACCGGTGGTCCTGGTTCGGCGCATATATAGGGATATCCGCAAAACCTTCCTCATCAAGCACCATTCTGTGAAAACGGTTATACTGGCCGAAACGGCAGGGGCCCTCGCCGGACGGCATGAAGAAAGCGCTTCGTCTCGGGGTCAAAATCGGGACTGCGGACGGTGCGAAGCATATCCCCCGTTGTCAGAATACAGGGGTAACATTCCTTCCCCGACGTGAAGCGCCTCCCTATCAGGACGGTCTCCTCGGTGGACTCCTTCATGACCTCCGCATTTACCCCGCATCCCCTGAAAGCAGCCGCAAGCGTATGAGCATGGTCGCACATATAGGGAATGTAGATCTTCCTGCGCTTTCCATTCAACTCGAACGGGACTTGCTCTCGTTCGGAGATGTGTTCGTCAAATTGCGCATTATTGATACTGTCAAGGAATGCCTCAAGCCTCGTGACGACACCCGCATCGGCGCTGTGCTCGTCAATTTCAAGGGAAAGGTACGGCTTGTTTCCCATTATTTTCTTGAAAAAGTGGGATATAAAAGAGTCGGGGCCGCAGCCGAAACTGGTTACATAGATTGCATAGAGATTCTTGTTATTTTTTACCGCCCGCGCCGCCTTCAATATTTTCTGGCCGTAACCCCAGTACATCTGTTCGAGATCGACCGGGTCTTCGATCATCTCATTGACAGGCAGCATATCCATGGGGATCGCCTGGACGCCAAGGCTGAGCAGTTTCTTATGAATATTGAGATTAGCCCCTGCGTCTGCGCTATTATACGGACGCCCGATTATAACCATGACCTTTTCATTCTTGTCCAGCGAACTGCAAAAAATCGTTTCCCATTTGCGTCAGGCTGCTGTAAAAAGAATCCTGGACCCGGGTCGCTTTCTCAAAGGCGCTTCTTTACCCTCCGCCGCGGATATCTTGTACGGCTTTAAATGCTCGGTCAGGTCGTTAAGGACAGTCTCGTTCCCCTCGCCGAATCTAATTATGGGAGTAAAGACGCGGGCACCTTCTTATGGTCAAAATCGATCGAGCCTTTTATGGTGTAAGGCAGGGACTGGGCATAGGGGCAGGCAAAAGAATTTCTCGCATGCTTCGATGGCTTCTTGAGGCTGATGACGCTCGGGATAAATATATTGCGAATATCCTTTTGGATCAGGTTCATCACATGACCATGCGCAAGCTTTATCGGAAAACAGCTCTCAACGATGATATTTTCAACTCCGTCCCTGATCGTCTTCTTGTTTGTCATATCAGAAACGACAATATTGAAGCCCAGTTCGCGAAAGGAAGGTCTTCCAGAACGGCAGAAGTTCATGCATATGGAGGACCTTCGGTATGCCGACCGTATATTTCCCGCCCTTTTTATCGGGGGTATCATTCAAGAGCTGTTCGCGCTGCGAAAACAGGTCCGTCATTTCCTTCTTTTCGCCCCTGCGGACAACGTCGTATTTTTCGCATCTGCTGCCATAATAGAGCGGTGTCTCGTTTTCGACGGTGACCCTGCGTATTTCACAGAGATTCTCGCAGCCTTTGCATTCGAAGGTATCTACCGTGTATGGCCTTTTACTGAGATCGAAACCCTTTGAATCCGCTTGTGTCCCACGTCCTTTCTTTCATGGCAAGAATGGCGACCCCGATGGCCCCCGTCACATCATGGTGCGGAGGGACCGTTATCGGCATCCCGACAACCTTCTCAAAAGCGGCTACGACACCTTTATTAAAGGCGGTGCCGCCCTGAAAAAATATCCTTTTGCCTACCCGCCGGTCGACGACGACCTTGTTCAGGTAATTCTGAACGATGGAATACGCAAGGCCGCTTACGATATCTTCACGGTCTGCGCCCCGCTGCTGCTGATGGATAACATCGGATTCGATGAATACGGTGCATCGCTCCCCCATCTTTACCGGTTTTTTCGACTGCAGCGCCAGTTTCCCGAATTCTTCCTTTATCGATATATCAAGCCTTTCCGCCTGTTCCTCGAGAAAGGACCCCGTACCCGCGGCACATGCCTTATTCATTTCGAAATCGACGATGACCCCGTTGTCGATGCTGATATATTTCGAATCCTGGCCGCCGATCTCAAAGATAGTATCGACCGAAGGATCGATAGATATGGCAGCCTGCGCCTGTGCCGTTATCTCGTTGCGGACTATGTCCGCCCCCAGAAAATCCGCCGTCAAATAACGGCCGGAACCGGTTGTGCCGGCGCCGATGATCTCCACCCTGTCCCCGATCTCTTCGCCGATTTCGGCAAGCCCTTTCTTGACGGCTTCGAGCGGACGCCCTTCGGTCATCAGGTATCTCTTTGCCAGCACATTTCTTTGTTCATCGATGATGACAAGATTCGTGCTGATAGACCCGACATCGACTCCCAGATAGACGCGCGTCTTTTCCGTAATGGATTTCATGTCGTACGCGATATTCATGTTTTCCTGAGAGAGGGTCAAGCGGCTCATGCGTGGGCTCGTTGCTCTCTTCATTGAGGTAGGCGTTGAGCTTGTCAAGCCCGGCGAATGTCATCTTGAGCGCCGGGTCTTCGATGACGGCAAAAACGGCGCCTGCGGCCCCGATCGACGTATAATTCTCCGGGACAAAAAATGTCTCATCCGTCAGTTCGAAGACATCTTTGATCGCCTTTCTCATCCCGGCATTGGCGGCAACGCCCCCTATAAACGCAACGGGGGTTCTTAAGTTCCTTGCCTTTGCTGATATTGCCTTTAAAATTCCGCGCAAGGGCATAGCATAACCCTGCCACGATCTCGTAATCAGGGGTTGCGATCTGCTGAAGATGGATCATGTCGGATTTTGCAAAAACGGTGCATCGTCCCGCTATCCGGGGGATATTGGCTGCCTTCAGGGCAACCTCGCTGAACTCTTCGATCGTAAAACGAAGCCGGGATGCCTGCTGATCAAGAAAAGATCCCGTGCCGGCGGCGCACAACGCATTCATCGAAAAATCCTTTACCCGAAGCGGGACATTCTTTTTGCCCGTATGCTCAAATATGATGAGCTTCGAATCCTCTCCGCCGATATCTATGACGCTTCCCGTTGAGGGTACAGATTGCCCATTGCCCGTGAAATGGCCACGATCTCATTTATGAAAGGGGCCCCGATAAGTGAGGCGAACACCTTGGCCCCCGTACCGGTCGTTGCCACGAACTCAATATCATATTCGTGCATCGCCTGTTCGATCACTTCTCTTGCCACAACAAAAGGTTTTCCTTTGTGGCGGATATACTGCGACTTGATGATCTTCCCATTCTCATTCAGGATCGCAGCGTTGATGCTCACAGAACCAATATCTATACCCAGTCTATACATATTGTCTTTTCCCCTCAAATAGCCCGACACGAGCTGGATTTTATGTGAATGTTGTGATAAGTATAATACAAAAACCCTCTACCAACAATAAGAATGTTTGTAGACGGGCGTTTGACAGAGCATTTCGATATAACAGGGTTTTCATGTGAATGAAAACACGGGCGCATATAATTGTTCACGGCATAGTACAGGGAGTGTTCTTTCGGTATCGGACCCAGCAGGAAGCGACGGGTCTCGGCCTTACGGGATGGGTGAAGAACCTTCCGGACGGGACTGTCGAGATCATCTGCGAAGGCGAGAAGGAAGCAGTCGAAGAACTGGTCCGCTGGTCGCATACGGGGCCTTCCGGAGCCTTTGTCGAACGGGCTGACGTGTCATTTGAAGAATATACGGGTGGGTTCCCGACATTTGAGATCAGACACTGACCGGCACCATTATTATCCCCTTTTTCTCGATATCGCGGGAAAAGAATGCCTGATCATCGGGGGCGGCGCCGTGGCCGAGCGAAAGGCCGTGATGCTTCTGAAATTCAATGCCTCCGTCCGCGTCATCAGCCCCAAAGCAACAAAAAAATTGGTCCATCCTCGCCGAAACCGGCAGGATCAGCCTCGCCCTGCGTGAATACAGATCCGGGCGATCACAAAAATGCCGCCATTATCTTCGCGTGTACCGATGACAGGGATAACGAACCGGCTTGTACGGGAAAATGCCGCGCAACTCAGGATACCCGTCAATGTCGTCGACAAGCCGGAAGAATGCGATTTTATTGTTCCGTCCATAGTCAAAAAGGGCGATGTGACAATAGCGATATCGACATCGGGACGCCTTCCCATGGCATCGAAAAAGATCCGGCAAGCGATCGAAAAGACCATTGACAAAGATTATGTTGCATATGTCCGGATCATCGGCGCAATACGGCAGTATCTTCTGAAAACGGTGCCGGACAAGACCGTGCGCCGGGATATCATGAAATTTATCGGCTCCATGGATATGAAAGATATTGTCAGGACAGGGCATATCCGGCATGAAAAAGATCGTTAACAGCCGGATATCATGAACATATATCTCGTTTATACAGCCCTCGGTTTTTATCTCGCTGTCCACGTTGATGTATGCCCTGAGCCTGGCGCTCAACAAGCCTTTTCTGGAAAAACCGGGATATTACGCCATTTTAACGGGTTTCGTGATCCATTTCGCAAGCGTCCTGACGCGCTATTTTGAAGCAGGCTATACTCCGATAACCAATATTTATGAATCCCTGTCTTTTCTTTCCCTGTGCATCGCCGGTTTTTTCATCTATATCCGGCGGGCATATCGGGTCCACATGATCGGGTGCATTATCGCACCGCTCGTCAGCCTGATCGTTATAATGTCCCTTAATTTTCCCGACCGATATAAAGCCCCTTGTCCCTGCGCTCAAAAGCGCCTGGCTTCCCGTCCATACCATACTTTCTTTCATAGGCAACAGCATCTTCATCGTCGGTTTTTTTATTTCCCTTCTCTATCTTGTCGTTGAAAAAGAGATCAAGAAAAAGAGGTCATTTTTCTTTTCGGAAAAATTCCCATCACTTTCCACTCTCGACAGGATCAATTACAGGTGCATGTCCCTCGGGTTCCCGTTTCTGACCGCGGGGATCATAACGGGTTCGATCTGGGCCGGTTTTGCCTGGGGTTCTTACTGGAGATGGGACCCGAAGGAAACATGGTCGCTTATAACCTGGATCGTATATGCCATCCTGTTTCATAACAGGCTTGCTCTCGGATGGCGGGGAAAACGAACGGCATATATGATGATCCTGGGATTCCTGCTGATCGTTTTTACCTTTCTCGGCGTAAATTTTCTCTTGAAGGGCAATCACGCGTACATATAGACTATGAAAAAACAGGCGATCGGCATAATAGGACTCAACCATAACACGGCCCCGCTCGAGATCAGGGAAAAGTTCTATATCAAGGAAGGGTCTATCCCTGATATCCTCGCCAGGATACGGCAGGAAGGGATAGACGAGGCCGTCGTTATCTCCACATGCAACAGGACGGAGATATATTATTCGGGAGATGACAACGACGAAATGGTCCGAAAAGATCCGCCATGTGCTTTCGGATGCCGTAGCAGCCGAGGGGACAACTGGTTCGACCGCTATATGTACAGCTTTCAAGGACGAAGATGCCTTTCGTCACCTTTTTCTTGTAGCCTCCGGCCTCGATTCGATGGTTATAGGCGAACCCGAGATATTCGGGCAGGTAAAAGAGGCCTATCGCATCGCTGCGTCCGCGAGATCGACCGGATTCTTTCTCAACAAGACCTTCCATAAGACCTTTAATGTCGCCAAACGAATACGGACCGAGACGAGGATAGGCTATAACCCGCTCTCCATCAGTTCAATGGCGGTCGAACTCGCCAAGCGGATCTTCGGCAATCTTGACGAAAAAAAGATCCTTGTCGTCGGTGCGGGAGAAATGTGTGAAACAGCCCTGAAGTACTTTCAAAAAGAGGGGCTGTCGGATATCTTCATCACGAACAGGACCTATCAGAAGGCCCATAAACTCGCCGATGAGATCATCGGAGAGGCGCGGCCGTTTGAATCATTATTTGAGCTCCTTACGATGGTTGACGTGGTCTTGACCTCCACCGGGTCGGATGTGCCTCTCATTACGCCTGGACATGCTCCATATGGCAATGAAAAAACGAAAGAACCGCCCGATATTTTTCATAGACATAGCCGTTCCCCGGGATGTCGACCCGGCCGTGAATGATATGGATAATGTCTATCTATATGATATCGACGATCTCAAGGAATTGTCGCAAAAACATCTTTCGAGCCGGGTAAAGGAATCTGAAAAAGCCCAGATTATTATAGAAGATGAAGCCGCAAAATTTTCCGACTGGCTTGAAAAGATCGACATCAACCCGCTTATCGGTCACATCATGGCAACCGCCGATAGCATCAGGAACAATGAAATCAGGAAAACAATGGCCCGGCTTGCGAATAAGGACCCCGAATTTGAGGGTGCGGTCGACGCCATGACGCGTTCGATCATGAATAAGCTTATCCATCCATACCTGGCCCTTTTGAAAGACAATCAGGATCCCGCCGTATTTGACGCTCTGAAAAAGCTGTTCCAATTTGAGGAAGACGATGAGAACAACGTGGATAGTGGGGACGAGAGGGTCTAAGCTCGCCCTCACGCAAACCCGGATTGTTATAGATGCTTTGAAAAAGGCACATCCCGGACATAATTTTGAAACCAAGATTATCAAGACAACCGGGGATACAGTGTGGGACAAACCCCTTGCCGCTTATAGGCGGGAAAGGCGTGTTTGTCAAAGAGATCGAAGAAGAGCTGGTACGGGGCTCTATCGACCTTGCAGTACACAGTACCAAGGATATCCCGGCCGACCTCGAAAAAGGCCTTGTCATCGGCGGCTTCCTGGCACGCGAAGACCCGAGGGACGTTTTTATATCAACCCGGCACCGGAATATCGATGAACTCGTTCCCGGTTGCCGCATCGGCACCGGAAGCCTTCGCAGGAAAGCACAGATCCTTCGGCACCGGCCGGGTATCGAGGTCGTTCCTTTAAGGGGCAATGTCGACACGCGGATCAGAAAGATGGACGCCGAAAACCTTGACGGCATTATACTTGCCGCAGCCGGAATCAATCGGCTCGGCCTTGATGCCTCGATCACTCAAGATCATTCCGACCGATATCATGGTCCCCATCGCGGGACAGGGCGCGATCGGCATTGAGATCCGGCACGATGATGCTGCAGCTGACCTTGTCCGATCGATCAATGATGAGCACACCTTTAACGAGATCATGATCGAACGCGCCATACAGGCCGCCATTGGCGGAGGATGCAATATACCGCTCGGCATTCACGCCCGGATAGAAAAAGACCGGATCGACCTGTCCCTATCCCTCGGAAACGAAGAAGGCGCCATCCTCGTCCACGAAACCCTATCGGGAAGCCTCGCCGCCAAGGACGACCTCATAACCCGCGCCACTCAACTCCTCCTTAAACATTCCACGTATAAATAACATCATTCGCCAATACAGGAACGACTCCGTGGCAAGGAGTATAACGTCGAGGTGGCTGAAAACTGTCGGGATAGCTGATTTTCGATGGATGACGAGGCGACAAGGCCGGCCAGACCGGAGGCGTACAGTAAAAGCCGGGTACCCGCTTTCCAAGCTTGCTCCAGCGGGTGGCGCCACGTCGAGAATTTGGGTCGCCGCAGACAACGAAGTTAGGCGCAAAAAGCATCCATCCGGCCATAAATAAAAATGCCTCTCTGTACCGAGAGGCATTTTTATTTAAAATTACTCGAAATCTTGATTAGATGGCTTCCTTGAGTGCTTTTCCAGCGGTAAATTTCGGAACTTTCCGTGAAGGGATCTTGATCTCTTTGCCGGTTCTGGGGTTTCTTCCCTTGCGTGCTTTTCTTTTTGAGACTGAAAATGTGCCAAAACCAACGAGTGTTACGCGTTCATCTTTCTTGAGGGCTGCCTTCACACCATCAAGAAAAGCTTCCAAGGCCTTGCCTGCAGCGGCTTTGGATATCTTCGAGCCTGCTGCCATTTTACTAATCAATTCCGCCTTCGTCATACATACCCCTCCTTTAGATTATTGTTTAACGCGGGTTTACAACCCGACCACCGTCTAAATAGTTTATACTCCCCTATTTACAAAATATGCAAGATTTTTTTTGTGTTTTCGAAAAATAATAAAAACGATGTAGGTTAGCTACTGATGCCACTTTTTGGGCGGTCCTGAAATTCCCGGGATGAGCTTTCACTTTTTCTGGCCTTCGGGGAGCGATTTTGCAACGATGATCTCTATCCTGCGGTTTCGGGACCGGTTTTCGGCCGTATTGTTCGGGGCGACAGGATGATACTCCGCATATCCCACCGCGGATATCCTCCGGGGCGACAGTTCATGCCTTTCGATAAGATAACGTATCACTTCCGTTGCCCGCCGTACCGAGAGTTCCCAGTTTGACCTGAATTCCGCCTGTTGAAATAGGGATGTTGTCGGTATGGCCTTCCACCCTGACAGGATTACTGACGGCGCTTATAACCGGCGCGATACGATCGAGCGTTTTTTTCGCGCCTTGTTTGAGGTCGGCTTTTCCCGTATCGAAGAAGGCTTCGTCGAGAATTCGTATGACTATGCCGCGTTCGTCGCTTATGACAGATATGTTTTTCTGGACTGCATCCCCGTTCGCCTCGACCTTGTCTATTTCCTGTTCAAGCTTCTTTTTCACCTCTTCGGTGGAGCCGGGAGATGCCAAAGAGACATCGAAAGGCGCCGAGCCCGCTGAATTGCCGTGCGATGCGACGGAGGAGCCCCCCTGTGAATATCGTCTTGAGATGGCCTGTTACCTCCCGGTATTTTTCGCTGTCCTGTTTGGAAAATGTATACATCATGATAAAGAACGCCAGAAGCAGGGTTATGAGATCGGCATACGTGATAAGCCAACGCTCAAGGTTGTCGTGTTCCTCCGGTTTTCTCTTCCGCCTCACTTTATAGCCTCCGACCGTTTATCAGGCAGCAGAAATGAGACAAGTTTCATACGGATGACCCTGGGATTATCACCCATGGCCAGCGATATGGCACCTTCTGTTATGATCTCCAGATACAGGGCCTCATCCTGGTGTTTCTGCTTGAGCTTATCCGACAGGGGAAGGTAGATAAGATTCGCCAGCGCGACGCCCCACAGGGTCGCTATAAACGCGCTTGCAATTGCGGACGCCATATTTGAACTGTTTTCCATATTGCCCAATGCATGGATAAGCCCCAGAACTGTGCCCATAATACCGAGCGTCGGTGAAAACCCGCCGAGTTTCATGAAAAAATTTGCCCCCGCCTTATGGCGCTCTTCGATATACGCCATTTCGATCTCAAGTATCTCCCGTATCTTGTTCGTTTCAAACCCGTCGATAGCCAGCTGGATCGCCTTGCGCAAAAACGGCTCGTTGATCGCATCAAGATCCTTTTCCAGGCTCAACAGCCCGTTCTTGCGGGCTTTTTGCGAGAGATCAAAAAGCAGGTCGATAAGCCGGGGCGAATCCATCTTCTTTTCAAAAAAAGCAATTTTCATCAGATTCGGCAGATTGACCAGTTGTTTAACGGAGGTAGTGACGGTTGCCGCGCCAAACGTCCCGAAAATAACGAGTATCATGGCCGGTAGCTGTATCAGGGCCGAAAGGTGCCCGCCTTCCATGAGGAACGACAACAAGCACCGATCCGATACCGACTACCAGGCCAAGTATTGTGGCAATATCCATAATTCATCAACTCGCCGTTTCTTTTTTTTGACGCAAATACTGGCGCTCTTTCAAAAAGATATAATTGATCAGGATATCCTGGTCCTTTTCATTGATGACCACGAACTTGAATGCAGTTTTTTGTCCGGCTGCGGCAGTCTCCCGTCTCCTTTTCGATGCGCACGACCTGGCACAAGCACGTGATCTTGGGATAGGGAAATACGGGAATAATGATCTTGAGCTCAACAAATTCGCCCTGCGGAAAGCGGCGGCATGCACGATAAACTGTATTCCTGAGCCGCTTATAATCACGTCGGTATGAATGCTGATATAATTCCCGGAACCCTGGGATTTCCCGAGCATCTCGATTATCATGTCGAGTTTCCGGTTGATCATCTGCATATAGCTGTAAATATGATCATTCTCGTCCGGAGCCTCGCCGCGGGCTTCAATGAAATAAAGTTCGTGGAGACGGTCTACGACCTGGGTCGAATTGTAACGGATAGTGTCCTGTAACTTTATAAATTCTTCACGGCTGATGGTGCGGAATTCCACGGGGATCCGGTCGCGGATCCTGAAAAATTCCCTTCTTTCATCATCAGCACTCATATCCATCCCGGATTATCTCGGTAAAAGCCTGACATTATTGCCGGATCGAACTGGCTGCCGCTGCATCGGGTCATCTCCGTCAGTGATATCGCCCGCCTCCATTCCTTTACGATACGGCCGGTCTGTCACCATCGCGTCGTATGCGTCGCAGACCGCAATTATCCTTGAACATACGGGTATCTCATCCCCGGCAAGGCGATCCGGATATCCCCGCCCATCATAGCGTTCGTGATGATGGCGTATAATTTTCGCCTCTTTTGCAAGTATCTCGAACCGGCTCATGATCTCTTCCCCATATTCCGAATGACTTTTCATGACAGAATATTCATGATCGGTCAACTTCTCGGGTTTCAAGAGAATGCTGTCCGGGATGCCGATCTTCCCGAGATCATGAACAGGACAGACGACCCTTATAACGTCTCTTTCGTATTCGGTTATCCTCAGGCGCTCCCCGAGCATGAGACTCAGATTGGTCACCCTTTTGCAGTGCCCATCCGTATAAAAGTCCCGCTTGTTGATCGCGATGATCAAGGAACGCAGCGTATGGAGAATATTTTCGAAGAGGCTTTCGTACAGCATTCTGTTCTCGATCTGCGTGGATGCCTTTTCGGCGATCAGGCGCAGGAAGAAAACGTCATTCTCAAACGTCTTCGGGGTCCTTGACGCCATTTAGCTTCGCTTCTGTCATGATATAGCCGATCGGTTCGCCTTGAATGACGAGCGGAAGATAGATCTTATTGTCCCTGACAAGGTGCTTGCGGGCACCGCGGTCGTCTTTCTTGAATTCATCCGGAAGACTGATCCTCTTCCAGTCAGGATCAGGCGCTGCCCCGTCTTTCATATGCCCGGTATACAGGACGAGTTCGTCCGCTTCGCGCATCGGAAACGTAGTATCCGCATGAACGGACATCGAGCGTCTCCCCGACGATCTGGATCATTTTTTCATACACGTCTTCGAATATATTTATCGAATTGAACTTGTTCGATATATGGTACATCGTCGTCAATTCTTTTATTTTCTTCTGCAATTCCCTGTTGAGATGCTCGATCTTCTTTTTGTCCTCAAGATTAAGCATCATGCTTTCTTTTTCGATAAGCAGGTTCCTCTCCCTGATGACGCGCATCATGACAAGGAGCAGTTTATCGAATTCAAACGGCTTGAGAAGAAAATCGGATGCGCCTTTTTTCATGGCATCGATCACAAAATTCGGGTCGTAATAACCGGTGGCCATGATGACGGCGGTGGTCGGCTTATCGACCTTGATAGTATCGATCAGGGTTATTCCGTTGATATCGGGAAGCTGGACATCAAGAATTACGATCTCGATATCTTTCTTTCCCAGGATCTCGAGGGCTTCTTTTCCGCACATGGCCTTCGAGACCTCACAACCGTTTAATTCCAGGAAATCGGAAAGGATCGTGATGACGTCGGGATTATCGTCGACGACGAGTATTTTTGTTCCCTCAAGCATCGCTTAATCCCTGGGTTCTGTAGTTAACGCCGATGACATTCTGTCATTCAATGAGAAGCCTCCCCTTCCTCAGTTTTTCGAGATTTCTGATCTCTGTCTACTATCTTTTCGGTATTGCTTTCCTGCCTGCCATTCGACAGAATTCGTATTCCTTCGTCTCGGCTTCCTCCGGCTTTTTCTTGCGGTATCTGTCCATCTCGTCATAAAAACCTTGAAGGGTCTGGACAAGTTTGGCATTAAGCTTTTTCAGCGTGACCTTATCGCGGGCATTCTTCACGACAACATGAAGTTCCTCCATCCGGAATGGCTTGACAATATAGTCGAATGCCCCTATCCTGACCGCCTCGACCGCGCTGTCCATCGAGGCATACCCTGTAATGATGACAAACTCCGTATCCGGGTTTTCTTTCCTGATTGTCTTGATCAGTTCCATCCCCGATATTTCCGGCATATTGAGGTCGGTGATGATCAGATCAAAAGGGGATTTCTTATGCCTTTCGAGGGCGTCCCGGCCGTTCGGAGACCCCTCGACTTCATGGCCGTCGCTTTCGAGGAACTCTTCGAGTATTTCCCGGAGTTCTTTATTGTCATCAACAACGAGGATGCGGAAGGTTTCATCATTTTTCATCATGTCTCTTCAATTTTTCTGTGACGTGTTCACCTATACGGTCGTAGAGCATTTTTTTCATGCCTTCCCGTGAGATGTTTACCTCGTCCTCGCGGTTTTCACTCTCCTCGATCATTACCAGGCCGGTTCATCCGGACTTTCATATTCTTCATGTAAGTCCTGATTACGCTGCTTATCTGGTAATCTGATATCGTCATGTTCCACTCCCTTGTATAGGTTATCGAATAAAGGAAAGTTGACTTAAGGTTTTTTAGTCTTTTTTATTAAAGAATGGTTTTACCGGTGGGATGGGAAATTTTGAGGTGTACGATCTCAGGGCCTTTTTGATTCCGGGCATAAAGCATCGATCTCGACGAATAATTTTGACCGCTCCGTCTCGAGCCTCTCAATGATCAGCACTTCATTGCTGTAAAGACGTTCTGCGAGCCTCTTTTTCGATCGCCCGGCATGAAAACTCCGGCGATCCTGGCCGATAATTTTTCCCTCCGGAGCAAACGCTCAATGAATACGGCAGGCGTCAGGTTCACTGAGGGCAGCCTGCGTAATTCTTGAAAATGATATATATCCCGCTCATCGATCCGTTTCATCGAAAGGCTCCGGCCGATCACACATTTACTTTGCATGAACAGGTCCTTCAGTTCATAGGAGCTTTTCAGAAGCATCTGCACTTCGTTGAGACTCTTTTCAAATTCGGTTTTCTGTTTATCATCACTCGTCGTCGGCCCCCTGTTTTTGTCTGGCTTGATAATACTGGCCCTGCTTTCGCCACCGCGTATAAAGTCCCTGCGAAGGGATTGAAATCATATCTGATCTTATCCTGCAATGAATTCCCGAAATCCTGAATATATCTTATTGTTTCATCCTTTGTTTCGGAAAGAGATTCGGCAAGAGTTGCACTGTCAATCTTCAGCAAGCCTTTTTCATCAATATTTATACCGAAAGGACCCGCATTATTATCGGGATACGCAGATTGGGCATTCCGCCCGGCTGCGTGCAGCGCATCGCGAACCATGACCGGTACCTTTTCTTTTATTGATGCACGGACTGCCTCCAGGGCCATGGCGTCATCCTCCGGCAAACCGTCGATCGGAGCGTCAAACACGGGAACATCCTCCAGCAGTTTTTCAAGGGACATGAGGTTATCTATAATGCGGGCACCCGGGTCAGTCTTATCGGGTATGCCCGAAAGAGGCGATGATTGAGTGATGTACCGGACAATCATCCCGGGAATGGTATCGGATGCCGCATCATTCGAAAGTGCTGACGCAGCCGCTTCATTGAGCGTCATGGTTTCCTGATTCTCCGCGTTCTTTACAATGCCCTCTTGCTTACCTCCGGAAAAAACTGACGATACTATTGCTCTGGCTATTTCAGTAAGGTTAAATGGCGCGCCGCGCCGGGCGTGTCAGGCGTATCGGTTGCTGCCGGCATGGCAGACTGCCTCACCCTTCGCGTCTTTGGCACCCGGGATAAACGCTTCCGGCTGCGGCGTCTTCACCGGCTGACCCGCGGTAATAGCCGCATTAAGCTTCGTTATGATATCCGATATCCCTTCATCCCGGATTTGATCGTGGTCCAATAATTCCGAACGGCCGGACGGGTCCTGCCTGATGACCGAAATTACGGGCATCCCATCCTTCGTTTCCGTAAATATTACGAACCGGTCGCGTACCGGCATCGATTCAATATTGACACTTTCTAACCCGATGCCTTTATCGACGGCGGATAATTGCCGAACAATTGTTTTGACGAGATCCGACACGGACTGTTCATCCTGCAATTCCCGGCAAACCGGCATCAGATGAAGACGGGCCCCCTTGCACTACAATTATTTGACCGGGCCCGGCATTTTCTCCGCCGGAATCGGAAGGAGGGTAATAGATGAACATGTTCGGAATATTGACCGCCTTCTCGCGCGGCAATTGATCAGGGATAAGGGAAATATCACCGGCAGTTCCCGTTTGCGGATAATCGTCAACGATGCGCAGAAGGTCCGACGTGATATCGTCGATGGCCTGAAGGTATCTCATCACTGCCTTATCGGATATTGCCGAACAGGACCCTGTGTCGACCGAACCCTGGGTCGCATTGATCTGTATGCGTGCCTGCGCCCTTTTTTGTTGGTCGCCGCCCGTCAATTGTGCCAAAGGGTATCCTGTATAGATTATCTTCATGACGCGGTATCCCGCCTATCCTTCCGGTTATATTATCGGCGTAGCAAAAGAACACCTTAAGGCCCTGGCACAAATAGGCTGCCATCTGTCTATCTGTCTATCTGGCATCTGACTGGATCAACATCATGTACACATCGAGAAATTAGCGAATATCAGTGCCTGCAAGAGTCAATAAATTGACAATAGTAGCTATACCCGTTACCAATTATCGATCATATTGAATTGCAATCCCGATATCTTATTCTTCGCGTGACGTGGGTAGCCAACAGTTTCCCTCCATTAGCATATCCAGTCGATTCTAACCTGATAGACATCTTAAGCTCCTGTAATAAGGCATGCATATTGCAATATAGATTTTGGATTACGCATCTCATCTAGACAGAGGACAGTCATCGTGCTTGATCCGTTACGTGGGGCGAAGGATACAGCAAAAAGACGCGGCAACAATAATTCCTCGTTTAAGGAAGGCGGCATGCCTGACAACATGGACATAGAAAAATATTTGGATACTATAAATAAATCCAGAGCCAAAGATCCAACTCAGCACGATATCAGCTCCAATGACTCACTTTCTTCGGGCAACGTCATCATTGATCCGACTTGTGACGTTCGCGGAATTCA
This sequence comes from uncultured delta proteobacterium, assembly GCA_963823725.1. GTDB lineage: Bacteria > Desulfobacterota > Syntrophorhabdia > Syntrophorhabdales > Syntrophorhabdaceae > Delta-02. The sequence goes on along the minus strand of CAWGMJ010000022.1, from coordinate 64,480 downwards.
GCGCATGCGGTTTGGAAAAAACGTTGTCATTCAGAAGGACTGTTGGCTCAATATTGCATACGATAATCCCGATTCGAAATATATTATTGAAATTGGGGAAGGTACGAATATCGGAAGAAGATGCACTATTTCAGGGGCAAATAGCATTGTACTTGGGAAAGAATGTCTTGCTTGGGCCCAATGTATTTATTGCGGATACCAACCATGAATATAAATGTGTCGATATTCCCATCATTCACCAGGGCGTCACAACTCATAGTGACCGGATACGTATCGGAGACGACACATGGATTGGTATTAATTCGGTCGTTGTAGGGAATGTGAGCATAGGCAAACATTGCGTAATAGGTGCCAACAGCGTGGTAAACAAAGACATACCGGACTATTGCGTTGCCGGGGGCAACCCATGCAGAATCCTAAAAATATTCGATGTAGAATTGAGGCAATGGGTAAAGATCAAAGAAGACTCTGGACTGGAACAGTACTTAAGTAAAAGGAACAACAGCGATCTTTTGGACTGCAGTGAAAATGAGAAGGTATTTGGTTAATGGAACACCAAAAAAATGCTTTTGCCGGTATTGCTTCAGGTTGGATGAACAATATCCGGATATAATGGCGAGCAGCACCGTATAGGAGATAGACATGCATCAAAGTTCGTTTAACATTATCCAGCAGTTCCGCGATCTGGTAGAAAAATGCTTCAAACAAAATAAGATACGAATATTGGATGTCGGGAGCTATGGAGTTAATGGAACCTACAAAGAACTTTTTCTGGAGGAACAGTTTGACTATATCGGTCTCGACCTCCAACCGGGCCCAAATGTCGACTACGTTGCAGAAGATCCATATTCCTGGAAAGGTTTGGAAGACGAATCATTCGATGTTGTTATCTCCGGTCAGGCATTTGAACATGTAGAGTTTCCCTGGCTCATCATCGAAGAAATATCAAGAAAGCTCAAGATCAATGGAATGGCCTGCATTATTGCCCCTTCCCGAGGTCCCGAACATAAATATCCCGTTGATTGCTGGAGATACTATCCCGACGGATTTACCGCACTCGCTAAATGGGCTGGTCTTAAGGTGATTGAATCCAAAACCTGTTGGGGGAATTCAGGGTTTAGTGATGGCAGCGACCAATGGGGCGACACATTCTGCATCCTTTTAAAGAACACTGCAAATGGGCAACGCAAAAGCAGGGACTGCTCTCAGAGCAGAATGCCGGGTAAACTGAACATAAATAACCCTTTGAATTCGGGCAAGCAAGCCAATTATTATACCTTTCAGCGTGATGATGTCATTAACATGGTTGTGAACAATTCGATGCGGGCAAAAAAAGTTCTGGAAGCAGGTTGTGCCAGCGGAGTAACCGGAAAGAAACTGAAAGAAGTGCTTCAATCAGATCAATATGTAGGTGTAGAAATTTCGCATGAAGCCGCCAGGATTGCCGAAGGCAATCTCGACAGGGTGGTCGTGGCCGATATCGAAAGAGATGACCTGGCCGACTTGGGGTTAAAACATGGTGATTTCGACATGCTCGTAGTCCTCGATATCCTTGAGCATCTTTATAATCCCTGGGACACTCTCAGCAACCTTTCGGGCTATTTAAAACCTGGAGGATATGTTGTCGCCTCGATTCCGAACGTACAGAATATAATGATTATTAAAGACCTTTACATGGGAAAGTGGAAATACCTCGATGCCGGCATCCTTGATGCCACACACCTGCGATTTTTTACCCATGAAAGCATCTCGGAACTTTTCATCGGGGCAGGATTTTCCGTAACGAAAATAGATTGTATCCTTAATCCATCTATTGACATCACCAGGTTGAACAAGGTTGACAATCTCATTGAGGACGGTAATTTATGCCTGAGCGGGCTTACCAGAGATGATGTTCTCCGTCTCTATACGTATCAGTATCTGGTCATCGCACAAAAGAATGGCGAAATAGCAAAGGACGTATCCGGCACCCTGGCTGAACAAAAAAAGAATATGGTCAAGGGCCTTGCTTCCATTGTCATACTTACCTTCAATCAACTGGATTACACAAAGAAATGTGTCGAAAGCATAAGGAAACATACCCCTGGAAAGCATGAGATAATCTTTGTCGACAACCATTCCACCGATGGGACCGTCAAATGGCTGAAAAAGCTGATCAAAGAAAACTCTCATTATAACACTCATTGCCAACAAGGAGAATCTTGGTTTCGCAAAGGGTTGCAATCAGGGCATTGAAGCCGCTTCCGGAGAATATATCCTCCTGTTGAACAATGACGTTATCGTAACGAAAGACTGGCTTTCAGGTATGCTGGAGTGTCTCGATAGTTCACCTGATATCGGGATCGTGGGACCGATGACAAACAGCATAAGCGGTCCCCAGCAGGTCTGAAAGCCGGGTTATACATCTATTAACAACCTGGATGAGTACGCCGCGTCATTCAGGTCGAAAAACCGCCATCGCCGCATCCCTTTAAGGAGAATAGTGGGGTTTTGTATGCTCTTTCGGAAGGACCTTGTTGAAAAGGTCGGCCTTCTCGATGAGAGGCTTCGGAACCGGGAATTTCGAGGATGATGACTTCTGCCTCCGGGCATCTCTTGAGGGATACCGTAACATGGTCGCCGGAGATGTATTTATACACCATTATGGCAGCAGAAGTTTTATCGGAAACAATATACCTTATGGCGCTTCATAAGCAACAACAGGAAGATCTATTAATGAAAAATGGAGCAACATCGACATATCCACGCCTCTTGGTAGAAAGTTGGCCGTTCTTGACAAATTGGAAAAAGCTGAAGAATATTTTCAGCGCCAGGATATCGATGCGGCTATCACAACACTTATCGATAGGCATCAAGTACTTGCCGGATCACAAGGAAATCTATATCAGGCTGGCGGAGATCCTTATCGACTCCGAACGCTTTAACGAAGCACTCGATACCCTCGGTTCCGCTCCTGATGATGGGAGACAGGATCCCCGTTGGCACGTCCTTAATGGTTATTGCAAAGAGGGGATAGGTCTCCATGCCGAGGCCCTTAAATATGCCGACGATGCACGTGCATTAAGCGCCAATTCGTCTCTGGCACATAATTTAAGGGGTAGACTGGCAGACAAAGACGGGCAAACCGAAGTCGCCAGGAGCTGTTTTGAACAGGCGATCGAATGCGATCCCGGCTGCGGAATATCGTATACAAATCTCGGCACCCTGCAATGGACCACCGGAGACAAGGACAGCATCGACCTTTTCGAAAAAGGATTCCTTCTTGCTCCAACGGTGCCGGACAGCATTTCCCTCTATCACGCAGTCGTATGTGCCACGGGTCAATTAGAGCGGGCAGAAATGATGTTTCGGGACGCCTTAGACCTTTACCCCAACAATAAAAAGCTCGCCTTTTTGTTTACAGATGTCCTGCTCCAATTGCAGAAAGATTCCGAGGCAATGGATATGATACAAAAAGCGATAGTTAATTTTGGGTTTGATGATGAGATGCTGTCTGCAGCCCTCAAAGTCAGGGAAAAAATAGGCCCCAAAGTAATTGATGCTCCGCATAAACCCGGCACGCTGTCCGTCTGTATGATCACGAAGAACGAAGAAAAATATCTTGCCCGTTGTCTCGCCAGTGTTATACCGGTAGCCGATGAGATAATTGTTGTCGATACAGGGTCGAGTGATAGAACAAAAGAACTTGCCACGATCTTTGGTGCCCGTGTTTACGACCATCCCTGGAATAACGATTTTTCGGACGCCCGAAATGTATCCCTGGAAAAGGCCCATGGAGCCTGGATACTTGTGCATGATGCAGACGAAGTACTGTCGTCCAGGGATTATGGCCGGCTCAGGAAATTCATTGATCAGGGAACATCCGATCCAAAGGCTTATTTAATGACAACACGAACATATACAGCAAATACAACATTAGAAAATTGGACGTTAAATTATGGCGAATACCCTGATGAGGAAACAGCGGCGGGCTGGTGTCCAACGACCAAGACAAGGCTTTTCCCGAATGATGCCAGGGTCCGGTTTCAGAATCAGGTGCATGAATTGTTGGAACCATCCCTGAACAAAGCCGGCATAAATATCGAATACTGCCCTGTTCCTGTACATCATTACGGTAAAATGGACCAAGAACGATCGCTATCCCGGGGTGAGATGTATTACGAATTGGGAAGAAAAAAAATATTGAAGTATCAGGATACAAAAGCATTGAAAGAATTGGCTGTCCAGGCGGGTGAACTGGGAAAATTTAAGGAATCTCTCGATCTATGGAATATGTATATACAATTTAAGCCCGATGATGAGGCTGCGTATTTTAATATGGCATCCCATTATCTGGAAACAGCGCAATTCCGGGAAGCCGCAGATGCCGCCAAGAAGGCAGTGGGCATAGGTCCGGGATCTCCAGGCGCTCTCCTCATTTACGCGACAACATCTTTATGCTCTGGAGATATTGGTGAGGCGACATGCGTATTGGAGGACCTGCTCAGGAAAAAACCCGACCATATCACAGCAACGGGAGCATTGGCCGCTGCCTACTGCCTTGACGGAAAGATCCAGAATGGGCTGGAATTGCTTGACAAGATGAAACGGGTTGGGCACGATTACGGTCACGCGATATACTGGCTTTCAAAAAAGATGACTCAGGCAGGAAGAGAAAAGCAGGCAAAATTGCTTTTAAGAACGGTCATTGATTCCGGTTATAACACGTTAAGTGATTCCGTGGTCCTTTTCGAGAAGCTCGAATAGAAAATAATGGGTTTTATCCCTGGGATCCTCTCAATCCCGCGGCAATATTGAGATTAATGTTAATTACAATGTCGAGTTTTTCCGGCACGGGGTCTTGCATAATTTCGACGATCCGCTTGTCTATGAATACGCTTAATTTCAGTATGTCGCCCCTGAGCTCTGCGGGTAAAGGATTGTCTTCCCTGATAAGTTCATCCTGAAAGATCGTCCAGATCCTCTGATTAAAAACCAGTGCTTCATCCAGGCGGTTAAAATGCCCTTCTTCATTCCATTTTTCCTGGCATTCTTTAAGAAGGCGGGCGGCCTTGCTCAGGACATGCGCCTCAAGCTGTCTCCCGTGTCAGGGTTGTTTTTATTGTCTGCTTATAGGCGTTAATCCCTGCGCACATTACCTTTGTCTCCTCTTCATAATCTATCAGCTTTTTCGCCAGCTTCAGGGCCGGATAATATTGGCCCTCTATTATAAGGCCGCTGATTTCGGACAGATGCTCTGCGCCGTGCTCGGCGCTGCCTCTATCAGATCCTTTACGAGTGCCCAGTATATATTATGTTTTTCGACCGGTTCCTTATTATCAACATACATGAGCTGAATAATAAAATATATGCTCTTACTGGCGTATCGGCCTCTTTTTCCCGCAGGATGTCCTTGTCGCGAAGGACAGGCACCTCGTTTTCAACGATCAGGTCGCACTTTGAGTCGCCGTTCGTAACTACCGCCCCACCGATTATAAGCCTTTCATGTGGTTTTAATTTTATCTTGAGCCATTGTCGCACTTTATGGATGCTCTGATTTCGCCCACAGGAGAAGGGGTAGATCTTGTGTATGTCTTCTCGATCGGCATCATCACCTCCCTGTATGTAGTGTACTGCTGTGAAACTGTAAGGGGGCCTATTTTAAGGACATGATCTCACCCCCTTCCAGGTATGAAGGGGATCAGCCTCCCGTTCTATCAGCGTAACTGGAAGAGCTGAAGAACAGACTGTGCAGCCTGTGCTGACAAGCTCAACGCAGAGGTGCTCAGTGACTGACGCGTCTGGAGCATCAGCATGTTCGCGCCTTCTTCGTTGGTATCGGCAAGTGTCAGTTTGTCGGCACCGGTCTGGAGGACGCCGGCAATGTTGGTGATCCACTCATCACGTGTGTTAATGATGCCAGGTTGCTGGAAAGGTCGAAGATTTGGTCTTCAGAGTTTCAAGAGCGGTTTCGAGTTTCGTGATATCGCCGGTGATGTCTGCTTCAGCCGCCCAGCCGTTGGTTGCAGTCAAACTTAAATCAAGGCCCGTTGCCGATCCATCAAACGAAGCAACTGTAAGGCTATGGCTGTTGCCGAAACGGACCACCATGTCGTTCGAGCCGCCGGCAGCGCCGCCGAGCAGGTTTTTGCCCTTGTAATATGCATCCTTCTGCAAATCGGAGATCTGTGATATAAATGTCGCATATTTGCAACTTTTGCAGTCAGTTCAGTACCGGTACCTCCGACGATGGTCCCTTCAGTGTAACCGGTATATGTGCCCGCAATACTCGGTCGCGGTCATTGCGGTACCGGCGGTCCTGCTTGTAACAGGTGATGGTATCGCCGGTAACCGTTGCGTTAAATTCGGTTGCGTAGCTGGCATGCTGGTTGACGATCGCCGCAAGTTGAAGGCAGTTGCCGCATCCGTGGCGCCGACCTTAAAATCCGTGTCCACCTGCTGTGCACCGGCAGTGTCACGGGCCGTAAATGTGACCCCGCCAATTGATACGGTGCTTCCTGCCGCGATCGTGCCCAGCTTCAGGGTCTGGGTCAGGTTGGATGCCCCCACCTGGCCTTTCGCATCCTCGGCCAGAGCTTTTGCTGAAGCTATCAGGCTCTTGATGCCTGTAAACGCTGTATCTGCAGCTTTGATCGTCTGAATGGCTTCAGAAATAGCATCCTTGAAACCCAAAAGATCATTTGCACGGGATGTGTGGGACAGGGCCGTAAAATAGTTTGACGGGATTGTCGAGAGCTGAGTTAACCTTCTTGCCTGTTGATAGTCTTTCCTGGGTTCTGTCCATAAGTTTGACTGTTGACTGGAGGGACAGAAGATTTGACCTCATACCTCTGGTTAATGAAATGTCTGACATAGTTAATCTCCTTTTCTAGGATTTTTTCTCCCGGCGATCTCGCTGGGGTGTTACATTTTTTGTGCCCGTTCCCGAAATTGATTTCACCTCCCTGGTGAGCACTGTTTCTATCTTCATGAAATAGTTATCGAGGGTTGTGAAAAATACTTAAGGGGATATCAGGTAAATGTTAAAACTTTGGCGTAAATACCAAATTTAATTGTTAATAAATTCAATTATCTATTTGGTTAGACAATGTTATTTAACGATAAAACTCTCACGTCCGCTTCGCTGGAGTTCGTGGAGAACTGCGAAGAAAAGATTTGCGGCCTGAATTTGAAACCTGCCGAATTCAGGCCGCACTTTCTCTTTCGGCGGGAACTGCCTGTTAATGGTCCTTTCGCCGGAATGACGAATTGTATTGAATTCCGAATTGGAAGGGTCGTGATCAGGGTGGGGGGCGGGATAACGGTGGATGAGGCCCGGCGAAACGTTTATTATTTTATTCTTTCCGGATGGGTAAAGACATTTCCTCTTGGGCTCCCGTAACGATCCGATGAGGGTTATCCCGAGGGCGTCTGCTACCTGGATGGCGAGTGATGTTGCGGCGGATACGCCGGTCAATATCTCCGCCCGGAGACGCGCGGCTTTCATTACCATTTCATAGCTCAGGCGGGAACTTAAATGGACAATTTTCGCTTCGCCGATCCTGCCGTCAAAAAGCAGTTTCCCGATAGCCTTATCGAGGCCGTTGTGCCTGCCGACATCCTCGGAAAATGACAGGAAATTCCCCCGGGCATCAAATATCGAAGCGGCGTGTGTCGCCCCGGTTGAGCGGCGGGCTGCCTGTTTTTCGACCATAACGTCCTGCATGGGGAACAGCTCCGCAAATGTGACCGTTATTGTTTTCTCGATCCTTTCTATCGAAGCCGTCAGATCGTGTATCATATCCGAACCGCACAGACCGCAGCTTGAATAGCTGGTGAATTGTTTCGGCCTTTCCCGGACCGGTCTTTTCTTTCGCGCCTCGCTCAAGTAAATATTTACCTTGTTTGCCGAAAGCTCGCTGCAGAAATTGGCGCCCGATACATCCTTCATCGAAGAAATAAGGCCGTCCGTAAAACAAAGCCCCAGGGCCAGAGCCACCTCTTCCCCCGGCAGGCGCATGGTCATATAGAAAGGCACGTTATCGACGTATATTTCGAGCGGCTCCTCAACAGCGACCTGTTCGGTGACACGAAGGGAACCATCGTCAGAGTATTTCACAACAGGGACATCGAGGACATTCATTGTGGGTCTCCTGTTCGTAATAGTGTCTATATAATAGTCCAATTCGTGCCATTTATAAAGACTGTAAGGAGCGAGGAGTAAAGAGTAAGGAGTTTAAACAAGGAACCTGTAGCGAAGAACATGGCGTTTGTCTGGAAATATCAGAGACTTGACAGCAAAAGCGCCAGTAAATCACGGCGCAAAAAGCATGCCGAAATGACAGAATGAACTAGACAGAAGCGAAGACTATAACCGGATGAGAACGGCCTCCGACTCCTCACTCCTCACTCCTTACATTCTTTTAGTTAAGATAGTTGAGGATGCTTATGGACTGCATCTTTGAAAATGCGGACAAAAGTGTCTGGTACGTGTTCAGAAGGACACCGAATTCGGTGCCGAGCGTGGCAGTGTCGGCGTTGAGAAGGTCTACCTTTTCGTTCTCGATCTGGTTTTCTTTGGCTTTATTGTTTTCGATAAGCTTTTCAGCCTGGGTCCCCTCGAACGAAATAACGGCATTATTTTTTGTCGTCAGGGCGCGGGCAGAATCGATACAAGAGATATTTTTTGAGATCCATGTTGAATTCCCGCTGTCAAAAGCATCTTTGAAATTTTTCAACAACTCGAAGATGCTGAGGTCTTTGACCTGAAATGTATCGTTGGCGACAAGCGGTGTATCCGTCGTGCCGAATGACAGTTTTATGCGGTTATTTGTAGTATTTGCGACCCCTGCCCCGTCGATGAACATGCCTGCGTCATAATCGCCGATATCTGTATTTCCATTGCTTACAACGGAATCGGCATTGTCAAATCCAAGAACGCCGGCCGACGTGGCGCCGGCATTTGACCAATTGAAAATTGCAACGCTTCCGGTATTGTTGGTAATAGAAAATTTTCTCGTTTCAGCGCTATAGGACACGGAATATCCCGCTCCAAGCCGGGTTTGAATTTCCGTCGCGAGCCCGTCTCCGGTATAGGTCCCATTTGTAAGAGCAATGGCGGCGCCGTTGCGGTAGAGCATGTTATTGGTCCCGTCTATGGTTATGTCTCCCGTAGTATCTGCACCCCCGGTAGTGACCGCCATTGCCGCGGACCACGTATTGCCTCCGTCCACTGAATATGAATATGTCGCCCGTCCGGCCAGCGCGCCTGTCGTGGCGCCGCCGGCGATGATCCTGACAAGGAAGGATTTCCTGCCGGAATCGATGTCGCTCATTTCCGTCTCACCCGCTCCCGACAATGGAATTAGCGGCATCAAAGCCGAGTGTAGACGCGGCGGTTGCGCCTGCATTCGACCAGTTAAATGTTACGGAAGCCGCACTGTTGTTTGTTATGACAAATTTTCGCGTGGTGGAGTCGAATGCTGCTGAATAGCCTGTTCCCAGCCGCGTCTGGATCTCTTTTGCGAGAGCTGCTCCGGTGTAAACGCCTGTTGTAAGGTTTACCGGTACTCCGTCCACCATGATCGCGCAGTTGGCGGCGCCGATGACATATGCGAAACTTTCCGTATTTGAATAGATATCGCCCTGGTATGTATTGGCAACATCGCCGAATGCGATCTTGGATGTGCTGTATAGGGCCTCTCTGCCGGAAAGCCCGAACTTGCCGAGCTGATCCTGATCAACATAGATGTTCGTCACATCCTCGGCATTTGCCGAGACATTATACGAAACAGAATAATCATTATTGAGCTGGAAAGGCGGGGTATCAGCCTGCTGGCTGCCAAAGATGTATGAATTGCCGAGCCTGGTATTGCCCACCGTCACAAGCTGTTCGATTATATTTTGCAATCCTTCGACATATGACTGGCGTAGGCCGGGATCGGCCGTACCATAGGTGTTTGCCATCCCGTATAATTGCTCCAGATTGCTGTCGATATTCGTCAATGACGAATCATAGATGCCCACAAGTGTTTTCAAACGCTGCAGGTTGTCGTTGAATTGGGTTCCCAGGCTCAACTGGGAATCATATTCGACAGTCCGTGCAAAGATGATAGGGTCATCGGAAGGGGCATTGATGTTCTTCCCTGTTGATATCTTCGCTTCGAGGTCGGTCAATTGCTGTCCGACCTTATTGATGCACGATTGAAAAAGCCTGTACCTCATCGCCTCGGATATTCTCATCTGCCGATCTCCATAAGCGCCGTCATCAGGGTATCCGCCGTGTTTATAAGACGCGCGGCGGCCTGGTACGCATACTGAAATTTGATGAGGTTCGACATCTCTTCATCTATTGATACGCCGGATACGCTTTCCCGTCTGATTCTTTACCATTTCCATCAGGTTCTGGTGATATTCGGAAAGATTCTGGGCATTCTGGGATAGAGTTGCCTATCGTGCTTGCAATAGATGCGGAATACGAAACATATGTGGTTGTCACGGATCCGATCGTTATGTCGGCGGTGCCCAAATTGGCGAGCGCCAATGCTATATCGTTATTTGAGCTGTTCGAAGCGGAAGACGCCGCGGCGATATAATTGATATCGACCTTGATCTCATCGCTGAGATCAAGATTCGCCGCATAATCCCGGGTCATATTCTCAAAAAAATTGACCCCTGTCGTACCGCCCGGATTGTAGCCGGCACTATGGATGGTATTGACCTCGGTCATGAGGGATTGGGCGAGATCATCGATGTCATCAATGAAACCGTCTATCTGGTTGTCCCTGAGATCGATCAGGCTTTTGAGGCTGCCGCCGGTGATCGCGCTTGATATATCGACCGGATTCAGCGAATTGCCCTGCCAGCACACGTGATAGAAATTATCGGTGATGTCCTTTTGTGCGGAAAGCTCATATACCGTGCCTTTTTCCACCAGGAGCTTCCCGTCACCGGTCATTACGGTTATCCCGCCATTTTGATCCTCGAAATACTGCACGTTCATCTTGCCTGACAATTCCTGGAGCGCAGCTAAGCTCTGGGTCTTGAAACTTGACCCTTCGGTTCCGCCAGCCGCGGATTCGTATGTCTTTTTATTAAATTCAGCAATTGAGGCAAGGATATTATTGATCTTGGTAACTTCGCTCGCTACGTTGCTGTCCGTCTCCGTCTGGAGGTTTTTGAGCTGGCTGTATATATTCCGGATCCCCTGGGCCACGTTCGTCCCGTTCATCGCCACATCCGCCCGAGCAACCGAACTCAAGGGGTCGGCCGAAAGTGTCTGCCATGCATTGAAAAAAGCGGTAATATTCGATGTCAACTCCGAGTTGTTCTCGTCGAGAACGCTTTCGATCCGGGTGAAAAATTTTTCGTAGGTCATCTGTTCTTCCATGGACGTATACTCCCGTGCCATGGAAAATTCGAGATACTTATCATAATTGCTGATTATCTGCTCGACTTTTACGCCATTTCCCAGAAGACCGCCGTCCGTCATGACGGAGTCGGCCTCATTGAGGACCGCTTCCTGCCGGGCGTATCCTGTCGTATTAACATTGGCAATATTGTTCGATAAGACCTGGAGGGCCGATTGCTGTGCAAAAAGGGCGTTTCTAGCGATATTGAGGATAGACGTGATACCCATAGGCTACCTTTCTTCAGACTTTATATGACCTTTGAGAGGAGCAGGGACGAGAGGTCCTCTCTCTTTTTCCCGTAACCCACTGTTGTTCCGATGTTCCCGATAATATTCTCTATCGAGGACCTGACATGATCGATGGAAAAGGACAGGAGCTTCATGTTCTTATCCATGGCCGTCTTGATCTCCCTTATTACAACGGCCAGTTCCCTGTTCAGCGTCTGCATCGTCGTGTCGGCGGCGATCGCATCCCGGTCGCCGGCATCGTCAAGCAGCTTCTCCTTTTCAGCTTTGAGATAATCAAGCTTTCTCAGGATCTCTTCCTTTCTGTTGTTTCCCGCGATAATGCCGTCAAGGGAAAAGGAAATGATGGCATCCCGCTCCATGCGAAGGGCCGAAAGGAACTCCTTCAGGGTTTTTTCCTCTTTCTTCGTCATCTCTATGATAGCGTCGGTCATCATCATAGCATCTCGTCCAGGATATTGCTCTTCAGTATGCTTCCAGCGACTATCTCGCCTTTTGCGTTGTACGTCCCTTCTTCAATAGCCTGTTTGAGACCCTCTACTTTTTCTTCCCGGACGACGGGCTGAGCCTTCGCCCTGTGCGGCGAGATTTTCGATCTCCTGCTTCCTGGAAGAGATCTCGACCTTGTCGCCGTACCCTATTTCGTCGCCTTTTCTCTGATCCACCGAGGTATCTTTTTGCGGCTTGACCTGCGCAGTCTTTACAAGTCTGTCAAGCAGGTCGGTTTTGTTGCCGTTTTGGATCTTCATAGTCTACCTCCTCTATCGCTTACCATTATTATCGCCGATAGCAGGATTAACTTTAGTATTTTCTCGTTCGGTATATTTCATAAGCATCTCTTTGATGCCAACACCTTTTTCTGCGAGAAAATCGGCTACTTTTTCATACACCATAGCCATATACGTTTCTTCGGCATAACCTTTTTTCGACATTTTGGTCGTTTTTTCCATATGTTTCAGCATGCTGTAAAGCATGAAGCTTTCAAAGTTCTGGCAGACCTTTTCCTTGTCTCCACCCGATGAATCAGACATGGCCTTATCGAATCGTCGTATCAGACCATTGATAATGAGGGTTGGATCTCTGCCATGACGGATTTTACACTTTCAGACATTCTTTGTAAACCTCCTATATCACTTCAAGTTCTGCGTGAAGAGCACCGGATGCCTTTATGGTCTGCAGTATAGTTATGACATCCCGGGTCGATATTCCGGTCGCATTGAGCGCATTGACAAGTTCACGTATCGACACCCCGGCCTCCAGGAGATAAAATTTTCCCCGGTCTTCACGCACCTTGATCTGCGTATCCGGAGTGACGACCGTCTCGTCCCCGGCCGAAAGGCATCGGCTGGCTTACCCGGGCGTCTTCCTTGATCTGGACGCTTATATTCCCGTGAGATATCACGACCGTTGAAACCCGGACATTTTCACCGATCACAACCGTTCCGGTCTTTTCATCGACAACGATCTTGGCCTGCATATCGGTCTTTATATCGAGATTCTCTACCATGGATACGAACCTGACCGGGTTCGCTCCTCATATCGGACAGGTATTTTCACGCTTATTGTCCCGGCGTCCTTTGCATGGGCCCCGCCGCCGAATGTTTCATTGATACGGTCCGCCACCCGTCTGGCGTTCGTAAAGTCCGGTATCTTCAGGGCAATCATTATATCGCTGCCCTTGTAATCCTCTGAGAGGACCTCGCGTTCGATCGTTGCGCCATTTACGATCCTGCCGACCGTCGGATGGTTCTTCTGAACGGAAGCCCCCTGCGCGGAAGCCAGAAATCCGCCGACGACCATCGGCCCCTGCGCCATTGCATAAACATCGCCGTCCGCGCCTTTAAGCGGTGTTGCTACGAGCACTCCGCCCTCAATGCTTTTTGCATCGCCGATAGAAGAAACCGTCACGTCCATCCTGCTGCCGATGCGTGCGAACGGGGGCAGATCGCAGGTCACCATGACCGCTGCGACATTGTTGACCTTCGTTGTCTTTGGGTCGACCCGGATTCCCATCGTTTCGAGCATGTTCGCAAGGGATTGGTTCGTGAAAATCGTATTTGACTTGTCCCCTGTTCCCGAAAGGCCGATCACAAGGCCGTACCCGATCAGCTGATTGCTCCTGGCTCCGTTGATGTAGCCCATTTCCTTGATACGGGCGGCATCTGCCATGCTGACGATGAATAGAAGGAACGCGGCAACAATAAATGCCAGGCATACAGCCATTTTCGTAAGATGCATACGTTTTCTTGTAACTCATCCCTTCCTCCGTCAGAACGGCCATACCGCATCGACTATCCGCGCCATCCATCCGGGCCTCTGCTTTTCACCGACCACGCCGACGCCCGGTATAAATGATCTTGGCATCAGCTATCATGCTCGACATGACCGAGTTGTTGTAATCGAGGTCCCTCGGCCTGACAATACCCTGGACGCAGGATCTCCTTTTTCTCGTCATTGATGACTATTTCTCTTTTCCCTTCGATGGCCAGGTTCCCGTTCGCCAGCACGATCAACGACCCGTGCCGTGATCGTTGCAGTAAGAGAACCGTTGCGTGTTGTTTCCCCTGAGCCTTCAAAATCATTCTTCGTATTGGCATTGATGAGCTTGTCGGGAGTTATGCTCGACGGGTAGATTTGCTTCAAGTCCGAAAAAATTAGTGATACCGGCAAGTGTCGAGGATGTTCCTCTTGGTATTTGTGCCTGCTTTTTCGCTTGCTTTGTCCGTTTCATCGATGACGATCGTGATAATATCGCCGATGGCGCGGGCCCTGTGATCGCTCAAGATGCTGCTCGACGAATTGACACCGCGGTATATCGTCCCTTTCTGGGGCTCCGGGGCGGGTTTCATGCTCTTGTATGTATTGTCAATGACAAATGGCTCATCTTTTATCTTTGACTGGTGAACATTCTGGCAGCCCAACCCCGCAAACAAGGCCATCGCAAAGATCAGAAGGACCAATGCACCGGCAATCTTTTTCATGACCTCACTCTCCTAGAATTCAACTTTAACGGCTGTACCGCTTATTACTTTTGCTGTCAGTTCTTTTCCCGAAGCAATGTTCTTGACGCGTATATTCTCGCCGATCCTGCCCTTGTCTATGGTCCTGCCTTTTGCGTGGACGATGAGCTTGTTCGATTCGGCAATGATGGTGACAATATCGCCTCTTTTCATGACGACCTGGTTTTCAAGGACCTGGTCGGTAATGACCGTATTTGCCGGGACATCACGCTTGAGCGCCTTGCCGATGACTTCGTCCGCCGAAGCCGGGTATCCGGCCAATTTGCCGTTCATGTATGTTTCGCGAACGATGATATCCTTTTCGCTTATCAGGTCGCCCTTCTGCCCTGCCTGTTTCAGGACGAAAAGCCCCCGTTTCGAAAAGACCTTGAAAGGCACCTGAACGGCCTGTGTCCGCCCGGCCGCATTCCTTAATCTCTACGGAGCATACGCCGTCCCCGTTCACGTCCGGCACTTTGACGAAACTTACATTGACCACTTTAGCTTTATCCTTAAGACCGGCAGGAAGCGAATTGAGTTTTATCCGGACTGAATTGCCTTCAGGATATATGTCCTTTATGAACCTTATTATGCGGGATTCCACGCCGGACTCGGCCGGACCGGCCGCTGCCTGAACAAAACCCGGGTGTCCGATGAAAGGCGGCGGCGAGCGCTGCGATCAAGGCGGACAGAAAATATTTTCTGGACATTCATGCTTATCTTCCTCAGGTTGTTTGTCATCTGCAAGCATTTCGTCGGCCGCCTGTATCGCCTTCGTGTTGGCCTCATAGGCCCGCTGCCCGATTATCATATTGATCATTTCCTGCATGACATTGACGTTCGACATTTCCAGGAAACCCTGTATTACGGTACCCATACCGTTCTGGCCCGGCCTTCCTGTTGTAGGCGAGCCGCTTGCATCGGTTTCCATGAACATATTTTTCCCGATTGCCCGAAGCCCTGTAGGATTGATAAAATTGGCAAGCTCAAGGTCGCCGAGCTGCTGCGGAGCAGGTCTGTCCCTGGATCTGGACCGTGACCGTGCCATCGCTTTCTATAGATATGCTCGTTGTCTTGGCAGGTATTGTGAGATTCGGTTCGATCGTGTAGCCGTCGGTTGTTACGATCTTTCCGTCGGCATCAGTTTTCAATGCACCCTGCCCTGGTATACGCCTTTTCCCCGGAAGGCAGATTGACCTGAAAAAACCCGTTTCCTTCGATGGCGACGTCCAATTCATTGTCTGTCCGTCTGATAATCGCCCTGCTGAAAGACCTTCTGTACCGACGAGAAGCATCGCGCCAAGGCCTATCTGAATGCCGGTAGGGACCATCCCGCCGCCTTCATTCCGCGCGCCCTGGAGCCTTAAGGTCTGGTACATAAGGTCCTGGAAATCTGCCCGGCTTTTCTTGTAACCATTCGTATTGACGTTGGCGATGTTGTTGGCTATAACGTCCAGATTCGTCTGCTGAACGTTCATGCCTGTTCCGGCTGTCCACAGCGCCCTTAATCATAGCTTCCTCCTAGAATTTTGCGAGACCTGTCAATTTCTCGTTTATGTCGGAAAACATCTGGTCGATCTTGGTATAGCATTCAAATGCCCTCATCGTGTGGATAAGGTCGACCATCTCAAGGACAACATTAACGTTCGATGCCTCGTATGCGCCCTGCTTGACCGAATATACCTTCGGTGCTTCTCCGGGATCATTGCCCGTATTCATAAAATTGCTTTTGCCTACAGGCTTCAGGTCATTGATGTTCTTAAATTCGGTTACCTTGACGATATCGACAAGGTCCTTTCCCAGGTATATCGAACCGTCGCTTTCGATGCGTATCGTCTTTTCCGTCGGTCACATTGATGGTGATCTCACCGCCTTTTCCCATAACAGGGTCACCGCGTCATTGTCACAAGGCGGCCTGCCTTATCGAGCATGAACTGACCGTTTCGGGTATACTGCATGCCTTCACGGGTCATAACGCTGAAAAACCCATTGCCGAGATGGCCAGATCGAGAGCGGCCCCGCTTTCGACAACGGATGCGTCAGAAAAATCGATATAGGTGTCAGAAAGATTGACATATGCATTCTTTAAAGCTGCCTGATTGCCCGACCCGTCGTCGCGGTATTTACCATACCGAATACAGGCCGGGATGCCTTAAAGCCCGCCGTCAGGGAATTGGCAAGATTATGGGAGATCATATCCAGCCTTTTTTCGTTCACGAATTTTCCAGCGACTGTCACGTAATAGCTCATGGCCAAGGATAGTGCAAGGGATATGCCAGAGAACGAATGGGTCATGGGTAATTGGTGATGGGATTATAGGTATCGTCATATCAGGCGAAAGACTATGCCGCAATGCAACGTCGTCATCGGGCGAAGGGTGATCGCAATTTGCCGATGATTACATCCGATTTTCTTTAGATAGGATTACAATTCACGAAGCCTGATGACGGAATCTGGGAATGCGGATACCAGAGCGGAATGTTGAATCTTATATACATGTATCTGTGCTTGATAAGATTCGGAGATTAAAGTCGACCAAAGGAAAATCAGGCAATTGATATTATTCCGATAAATGGCAAAACACTTCGTAACCTATAACCGTGGATGACCCATATACCGCGTTCATGTCGCATTACCCGGAATTTTTTTCCCCCTGGGGAAAAAAATTCAGTTTAGCGGATTGCGTGTTCCGTCATGAAACGGGCCATGTTTTTGACGGCCTCTTTGAAAGGCCGGGTATGAAATCCGCTTTGCCATGTCCCTTTATTGACGAGATCGGATACGACCAGAAATGATGCGGCCTTAAGGCCCTTTGCCTGGCACACGGCGTAAAGTGAGGCTGTTTCCATTTCCACTGCAGCTATGCCCCGCTGTGCATAATCAGCGATCTTTTGGCGAGTCTCGCGATAGATGGCATCCGTGCTCCAGACATCGACATACTGAAAGCCATCATGTTCGGCAGCTGCCAGACCATTCCTTTGCCCAATCAGACGCCACGAACTCATTATCGTCATCGAGATAATGGTAGGATATGCCATCCTCCCGAAGCGCCCTGACGGCAATATACAGACTGCCTATCGTGCTCGCTGAGGCCATACCCCCGCAATAACCCCAGAGGATGAATTCCCTGACCCCGAAAGCGGAGAATTCTTCAACAAGTGCGGCGATATTGGGACCGCCAAAAAAAGAATTTACCGCCACCGTCGATGCTGAAAGAGAATATATCGTCCGGAACGGCTGCCATGCCTGAATGACAGATGCCTGGCTTTTTTCAGTCAGGCGCCTGAGATCACCCATATTAAATGTAATTATTGCCCGTTCGGGCAAGGCAAGGTCACCTCCGGATTTCCCGGTAAATGACCTGACGAGGGATTGCGCATCGAGAATTGCCCGTGAAGGATCAAAGAACCTTTTCACGAAACTTTCTCTTGAGCCTCTCATATGACGTCATGAGATGTTCGGAAATAACCCGTGTTTCACCGGTTACGGCCATGAAATTGGTATCTCCGAACCACCGCGGCACCATATGAATATGCAGATGTTCTTCGAGGCCCGCCCCCGCGGCGCGTCCTAAATTGATCCCGATATTTAAACCTTCAACGCTGAATTCTTCCTTATATACAGAAACCATCAGCTTTACGAGGCGCATCATATCGAGCGTTTCTTCGTCGCTGAGATCTTCCATGAGGCCTGTGTGACGTACCGGTACGACCATAACATGGCCGTTCGTATAGGGAAAACGGTTCATGATTACAAAGGCCGTGCCGCGTCTGCCAAGAACAAGGGACTCATCGTCGGTGGTGCCGTCGAGGCAAAGGAAACATTTCTTCTCGCCCGGTTTTTTGGTGGCTCCGATATATTCCATTCTCCAGGGTGCCCAAACTCTATCCATATCAATTCCTCATGAACATATAGTCTTGCCAGTTCTCGGGCGTCGCTTCAACGCCGATATTAAGCATAAAGAGATAAAACCCGTTAGGACGTGAGGGCCGCTTTCTCGGATGCATCTTGACCTCATCGGGCAGCTTGTCGCCTTTTTTCAGGTTGCATGTGATGCATGACGTGACAATATTGGTCCATTCCGTAACCCCGCCGCGTGATCTCGGGAATAAGGTGATCGCATGTCAGGTGTTTGGCCTCGAGTTTCTCGCCGCAATACTGGCAGGTGTGGTCATCGCGCAGGAATACGTTGCGCCGGGAAAACTTTACTTTGGCATGGTTGCTCCTGACAAGCGTAAGGAGCCGTATAACGGCCGGCTGGCGTATCGAAATTGAGACTCCACGGATCTCGCGATCGTATTCCTTAAGAACTTCGACCTTTCCAAGATAAATTAACGTGACCGCTTTCTTCCAGGATAAAACACTGATTGGTTCGAAGGTTGTGTTAAGCAGGAGTGTCCGGTCCATTTACTCTCTTGAAAATAACGTTTTTCGGGTTCCATTGTCAAGAATGAAACCCGATAACGGGTGCTGGGTGATCGAGAACATCCTTCACCTGGTCCGGGTATTCATTATATTGAGGACATGGAGGACCAGGCAGTACCGTTCCCGGACGTCAAGATCGAAATAGAACCGGCTGCTCATAAGCGCCCTGACAATCTCTTTAAGCCTTTCTGCTCTCATCACATTCTCCTTAGTTTGAATTGTCGGCCAAAAGCGGAAACAATTAAAAAAACAGCCTGTCTTCTTTTCATTTCCTGTCTCTATTTTTTCTGGTTTTTCATAATCTTCTGTGGTAAGGTTCAAGAAAATCATTAAGCTGGGAGGAGCCGTGAAATGCCCGTCTTCGACGAACATGGAAAACAGATAACTACCGATGAAGAATTCCCTAAGATGAAAGATCCGGAGGATACCGGGGAAGGTTTTAAACAGCCTGCCAGAAAAAACTTTCCCATACTTCCCGCGGCGCTCGGCTTGATAGCCCTTATTTTTGTTGTAGTAGCCGTAATTTATATGGTCAAGGCAAATACGCTCGAACAGGAAGTCGAGATCCTGAAAAAATCTAAAGCCCAGCTGGTATCTACCGAAACAAAGCTCCAGGAGACGACAAAAGAAAATCATAAGATCCGGGCCGAACTAGGCCAGGCCAAAAGTGAAATAGATACTCTCAAGGCAAAAAACCAGGCACTTGAAGACCAGCTGGCAAAGAAAAAAGCCGCCGCTGCGGCGCCGCCGAAGAAAGACGCAAAACCGGCGCCAAAGAAGGCCCCGCCCAAAAGACCATAACCTCAAAAGACAATGAGACTGCCCGGCAGGCTTTTTTCAGCCTGCCGGATCTGTTTTCACGCTCACATAATGATCCCGCGGGAATACATGGAAAATATTCGATCATGCCCTGTTATTTTAATATGAATGCAAATCAGGATAAAATCCGTTATAATGTCACCAAAAAAGGATCAAAGCTATGATGAAGAAAATATTTTTTATCGTACTGACAGTCTTTTTTCTGGCTGGATACGGCCTCATTACTAACGCAAAAGAAGGGAGCGTAAGCAAGACTATGAAATCAACCTATCCGGAATTAACTGCTACGATACAAACGAACAAAGGCGACATCCATGTAAGGCTTTTCCCCGATCAGGCGCCTTTGACCGTATTAAGCTTTGTCAACCTGTCTAAGAGGGGCTTCTATGATAACCTTACTTTCCATAGAGTTATCCCCGATTTTGTCATTCAGGGCGGCTGCCCCCTGGGCACGGGGACGGGCGGTCCCGGCTATCGATTCAAGGACGAGTTTTCGCCCGACCTCAAGCATAATAAACCGGGAATGCTTTCGATGGCAAATGCCGGGCCTGGCACAAACGGGAGCCAGTTCTTCATAACGCATGTGCCGACGCCGCATCTTGATAACAGGCATTCTATTTTTGGTGAGGTAGAGGGGCCTAAAGATCAGCAGGTGGTCAACAGCATCGTCGTGGGAGACAAGATAATAAAGATAGTGATCAAGGGCGATTTCACGAAGCTTGCCGAAGATCACAAGGATGACCTCGATAAATGGAATAAGGTTCTCGATAAAAAATAATGGCCGGGGAATTATTTTGGCAAGTTGCCTTGTGCCTGTTTTAATATCGTGGTATGCTTGCCTGTCATCAGATAAAAGATTAGATTCGGACACTTGATCACCGGGACATTGTCGGATCGGGAGAATCATTCTAATTTTCCGGTACGTTGATACTGTTGTTTAAAAAGGAGTAGAGGATATGTCGGTTGCCACCAAACTCGTCCTTACAAAAGGGGTCGGACAGAATAAAGAAAAACTCGTCAGTTTCGAGCTCGCTCTGCGTAATGCGAAGATAGCTCCTTATAATATAGTGAAAGTATCCAGCATTTTTCCTCCCCGATGCGAGATAGTATCCGCAAAACTGGGATTAAAGAACCTCACTCCCGGACAGATAGTCCACGCAGTTCTTGCCGAGGCATCCACAAATGAACACCACAGGCTGGTCGCAGCTTCTGTCGGTGTCGCCATACCGAAAGATCGTGACCGTTTTGGCTACCTTTCCGAATATCATAGCCATGGTGAAGATGATAAAACAGCCGGAGATTATGCTGAGGATATTGCGGCTCAAATGCTGGCAACGATCCTTGGGCTGGAATTCGATGTGAACGAAAGCTACAATAAAAGGCTCGACCTCTGGAAATTGAGCGACGAGATCGTTCATACGCGCAACATCACGCAAACTGCCATCGGAAAGAAAAACGTGTGGACAACCGTCGTGGCTGCAGCGATCCTGGTCCCGTAATAATACCTGTCCTGCTCATCGTTGTACCAGGGATCAGACTGAACGAATCGCCTGCCGCAACGCCTTAAAAGCCATTGTCTATCCCGCGTTTGCAAAAACATCTTTAATATCAAAAGCTCTCTGCTGTTCCTCATTCCGGGCACAATAAGTTTGTATTATAATGAAGAATGATATGTATATGTACATTCTCGTTCCGGAGGTTGCGATGAAAAAATATTCAATTGTTTTAATGGTTGCGGTTTTTTTGGCTTTAATATCATGCGGAAATCTTTTCCCGACAAAGATCGGCGATATTCGCGGCAACCCCCGGAAATTTGCTGAAAAAGAGGTTACTGTATCCGGCCAGGTAACGGAAGTATTTTCCCTGATAGCATTTAAATATTTCGTGATCAGGGATAATACGGGCGAGATAACCGTGATCACCTCAAAAACATTGCCTGCGGTAGGTCAAAAGCTTACCGTGCACGGACTTGTAAAAGAGGCATTTTCAATTGGCAGTGAGCATTCGCTTGTGATCAAGGAAAATCCGCAATGATCCTTTTGAAGCCATCATTTCTTATGTTCCTTATTTTTCGTCTATCGCGCCGAGTGCCCCGCCGGATGCGGCTGCCGAAAATCTCCCTGTCTCTCATCTTTGCCGGGTTCCGAAGGCTGGTCTATCTCTGAAGGTTCTTCGTGCGGCATTGCCCTTCCGTGTTCTGATGGTTTTATCTTTGACCCGTAATGATTGGCATATACCTGGGTGAATTCGGCGCCGATAAAAAATATCTGGGCGGAGTAATATATAAAAGCCAGGAGAACTACGAGAGACCCCGCCGCACCATACGGCGAAGCCAGGGTGCTTTTGCTCAAATAAAGGCCGATCCCGAATTTACCGACCGTGAACAATAGCGATGTTACGGCTGCGCCGATCCAGACATCACCCCAGGCAACATCGGCATCCGGCAGGATCTTGAACAATGATGCAAACAGCACGATCCCAATGCCGAAGAATACAAAAGCATTGACCGCCGGGACAATGTATTGCGACGCGGGAATAATACCCTCCATATAACCACTCAGCGCCTCGACTGCTGCACTTGCCGCGAATGTCACAAAGAGAAGAATTCCTATAACAAAGAGAAAGAGAAAAGAAGTTACGCGGGTTTTTATGAAATCCATTATGCCGCCGCCCGGCTTTCGTTCCACTTCCCATATCGTATTGAGTGACTGGCGAAGCTCGTAAAAGACTCCCGAGGCCCCGACAATAATGACTATTACGCTGATAATTCCTGCGAGCAGTCCGGACGATTGCTGCACGGCATGCTGCTCGATCCCCTGGAGCACATTTGCTACCTGCGGCCCGGTAAATTGCCCTACCTGCTGTATCAGTTCCTCGCCGCGGGCTTTGCTCCCCAGTATGAACCCGGCTACCGAAACAATGATCACCAGAACGGGGGCCAGAGAGAAGATAGTGTAGAACGCAAGTGCGGCCGACAGGCGCGACGCGTTGTCGCGGCTCCATTCAGAAAATGATTCCTTTATCAGGTTCAGGACTTTTTTACCTTTCATTATATCCTCCTTGAAGGATCGCAAGGTTATAGCCTATGTATGCCGCGATCCCCAGCTTTTTTCAGAACTGTCATCCAAAAAAGCCTATTTTAAACAAACTAGGTCTTTTGTTTGCAGTTTCAAGGTGAAGACCAAAGGAAAATTGCCATAGTCCTTATCATGCCTGAAAAGTCATGTTTAAAAAGAACTTCAGGAATTTCATTGTGCGCCGATTACTTAAGACATGACCGGTATCAAATACATGAAAAGGAGAGGCAGAATGAAAAAAAGAGCAACCGTATTATCGATAGTTTTTCTTCTTGTTGCCGCATTGTCTTTTGCGGCGGACTACAAGAAAGACATCGTGGGAGCCTGGACGTATGATTTCGCCGGCGTCACATCAACAATAGACCACAGGGCCGACGGGACTTTTACCCTTGTTATGAAAGATACCACTGTTAAGGGTACCTACACGGTTGACGGCAAAAAGCTGGTCCTGATAACCCAGGACGGCAAGAAAGTCCCTTATACGATCGAATCCTTCGACGGGAAGAAAATGACCGTAAAACGGGATAAAGACGGCCGGGTTATTGTTTATAACAAAAAGTAATATGTACAGCAGGGCCCGCCTTTTATCTGATGATCGGGATAATAAGGCGGGCTTTTTTATTCGCTGCACCTGACCCTTTAATACCTGTCGAACCACCAGATGATATCGAACGCCTCATTGCGGACCCTGTCGATAATATGAGGTTTATGCTCTTTCATGTACCGTCGTGCCTGCTCGGCCAGGGAAGCCGGATGATGACTCAAGAGATAAGATTCCTGCACAACGGAATCACCCGGACTGCCCGGCGATTTCTGCCCTTCCCGCGAATGCATGAATACAAAATCATCGTAATGATGCCGGGGAATGAAAGGGAAAAATTTTTCTCTCAAATTCCCGCGCACATGGTAGGCGATGTCGAGTTTCTCGACATATCCCTGCCTTTCTTCGGCAGCAAGGACCTTCTCCAGCATTTCTCTCGTGACATCCTCTCCGGTAAGGAGAGAGAACATCGTCTCCCTGTGAACAAGGCACTCAAAATATTCGGTAGCGCCAAGGACACCCCGGATCATAAAGGATATTTCCGTTAATAACCTGAGTTCCTGAAAGACTGCGATGATCTTCAGCGCCGTATTCAGGGCATCACTTCCGGGGGCAAGGCATACGCGGCCGGAGCGCCTTATCACAAGACCGTGCCGTGACAGGGCAGATAACGCCTCTTCGAGGGTCCGAGGCCCGCCTTCGGCCGGGATAAGAGATGCCTCTTCAATACCTGCCGGGCATTCGATGAGGGCCGACATGATCGCAGGGACGGCCGGCATGTCAAGAAGCATCTCAAATGAGTTCACCAATTGATTAACCGCCTTTCTTCCGCTATGATATAGGAGTATTTCATTCCTATGGCCTTTATACTCCCAGCTGCTGAAACTGCCGTGCTCATGGCCAATTACCGTCCATTGTCGGTATTCCAGCAATTAAGATACGTCATTCTTGCACGAATGAAAAGCGGCGAGGATGTCATCCCGCTTATCCAGGGACGAAAAAGTGCAAAGGATGACGTGATACGATCTCTCCTTTCCGGCTCACACCCGTACCTTGTATCTGAAGAGGGAACCGGCAAGACAAGGCTTGTCCGGTCAATAGTAGGCCTTCTCCCGCCCGTGCCGCGAATTGCGGGGTGCCCTTACAATGACGACCCTGTCTGGCCAAAGACAAGGCTATGCCCGCGGTGCGCTTCGGTGAAAGACCCGGTAAAAGAGTACGGAATTGAGTGGATAACGGGTGCGGAGCGTTTTTCGCGGATACAGGGCAATGAGTATACGAACGAGGCGAAACTCCTGGGCCTCAAGGATATCCAGGCAATAGCATCGGGAATGAGCCCCGGTGACCCGCGGACATTTACCGGTACGGGGATCTTCCGCGCCAACAGGGGCCTGCTTTTTATTGATGAACTGCCCGCCATCAGGACACGGGTACAAGTCCTGCTTCACCCTGTACTGGAGGAGCAAAAAACGGTACTTGAAGAGTATGGCTGGGAGTATCCCCTCGATCTGTGTGTCATGGCTACGGGAAATCCCGAGGGTTTCTCGCATGTAAATGAGGTTCCAAGGCCGCTTATCGACAGGCTCGAGACGATCTACCTCGATCTTCCCGAGGAGGATGTCGAGCTCGGTATCATGATGAATGAAAGGCGCCAACCGGACAACACGGATAGTTCGCAAATACTCCGGCCGTTTGATCTCCCGGCGGATGATCCCGCCCTCCCCCGGGTTTACGCCCCATGGTGGCTTCTCAAACTGATCAACCGCGCTGTCCGGCAAAGCAGGGCCTGCCGATGGCTCGAACGAAGCTCAAGCATACGGGGCACCATGCGCGCGCTCGACCATACGTATTCTACAGCGTATATGCGCGGCGCGGCAGTGGCAAACATGGAGGATGCCGCGTTTGGTGTCCGGCTTGCCCTGCGCGGCAGGGTACACTTGAGGAGTGACCTTGTCGAAATTGATGACCCGGCAGAGACCTTCCGCCGGGTAGACGAACTTTCCGGCGATCTTATACGGACAGCCCTCGCATCCATGGCCGAGGAGTTGGCGCCATCATGGAAGACGGTTGAAGCGGCTTCAGAGCTCGCGGCCATTATGAAACTTCCCCGCACTATCCGGCCCGGCCTGATAGTGCAGAATGCCCCGGTCACCCGGGATATTATCGGGCAATTGGACAGGGCCGCCGCAGACAATGATATCTTTTCCGGCCATCCCGCGTTCGAGGCCCTCTCAGGACAAGGCAGCAATATCCGTGACGAATATATCAGCGCCTGTGCGGAGTTTATCGCCAATATCCTTATTGTGTCAGGTTCGCTTGCTTCTGATTCGGCAGACATTTACATCCCGCAGGAGATTTCCTGGGCAAAGGGCGTTCTATGAAGATGCTCGACCGATGCAGCCTGTGCGCCCGTTCAGAGGATAGCCTCGATACGGGCTCTTCACGATATGGCGCATATGCCGGAAAAGGACGTAAGGACGCTTACGAGCCTTGCCAGTCATCAGACAGACTGTTTTTCTGAACACGTGAAGGACCTTGCGCGCCGCCGCAGGCAAGAGAATATGCGGGCCTTAGGGACCGATCGCGCGCAGACTTTCCCGGATGCGCGACAATCTCTTCGATAATATCCTCGATGTGCTGGCTCAAGGCGGTGACACGCTCAGCCTTCTGGACGGTTATCTCAACAGCGGTCCCCGTTATGCCCTGGAGGAAAGCGTTGCACATGGGGATATGTCCCGCAATATTGTCGAAGAAAGAGATGTGCTCGCAGCCCTGAATATTTTTGCAGATGCGCAGGCTCATTGACGTATTCGAAGGAGGGTACCGGTTGACGCCTCACGGCTGCCGCCGTCTCGCCTGCCATATCCTGAAGTCAATACTTGAGAACATCCAGCCCGGCTTGCCGGGGGCCAACCCCACCGGAGACGAAGGCTTTGGCATGAGCGAGGGATTCACAACACGGAAATACGAATTTGGAGATGAATTCTCGCGTATAGACACTGAGGCCACACTCCTCGCGGCGCTCACGAGAAACCCTGCATTCCCTGTCAGATTCACCGAAACTGATATACATATCCGGGAAACCATAGCTGCGTCCCGTATAGCCAACGGACTGATGATCGACACAAGCGGAAGTATGGCGGGTGACAAGCTCGAAGCGGCCCGGGATGTCTGCCTTGCCCTGTCGGAATTGATCCGCAAAACGGGAAATGACATCCTGAAAGTCTATGTTTTTTCGAGTACCGTCCGGGAAATTCCCCCCTGGGAGATACTTGATCACAGGTTTTCCGGCACAATAACCGACATAGCGGCAGCACTCAAGAAGTTCAGGAACGACACCCGCTCATTCCATGGGGAAAAGCAGGTCTATTTGATAACCGACATGGCCCCGAACACCGAAAATGGAAACTATGTAGGTTTTGATCGCGCGGCCCTCGGGGTCCTTGAAGAGGCCCGCCGCTCAAGGCTGGACCGTATCATCGTGAACATTATTATGCTCGACGAAAACAAAAATATGGGCCAGTTTGCCTCTGCCCTGGCACGACGGAACGCAGGAAGGGTATTTTTTACGAAACCCGGAGATCTTGGGCGGTTCATCATCGAAGATTATTTACGGAAGACAAAAAGAAGGAACCGCTAAAAAGCTGCCGGTGAGACATATGCCCTATAAGTGGAAAGCCCTTCTCACGGTAGCCCTGGGGACCATGCTGGCTACCCTCGATGCCAGTGTTATCAACATTGCATTTCCCCAATTGACCCGTGTATTTCATACCGGTCTCACAACGGTCATGTGGGTAACCGTGGTTTATATCCTTGTCAGCAGCGGCACCATGCTCGCCTTCGGAAAATTGAGCGATTCCATAGGCAGGAAGAGGATCTACACCACAGGCCTCGGGATATTCACGATCGGCATGGCGGCCTGCAGCGTTGCCGAAAGTGTCCCGCAGATCATCATTTTCAGGATCATACAGGCCGTCGGGGCAGCGATGTCGGTCGGGTGCGGTACGGCCATTGTCACGGAGGCATTCCCCCCTGAAGAAATGGGCAAGGGCCTCGGAATGCTCGGCGTGGCCGTTTCGCTTGGCTTCATTATTGGCCCGGTCGCCGGCGGGTTTCTCCTCGATTGGCTGGGCTGGCGCGCCATCTTTTATATGCGGATCCCGCTGGGTATTCTTGCATTCGTCCTCGCCTTTTTCCTGCTTAAGAAAGACACGGTCAGGCAGGAAAAGCTTAAGCTGGACTTACCGGGCACGATCACCAGTTTTGCCGGTCTTCTTTGTCTTCTTCTCGGGATGGGGCAGGTCAAAACACACGGATTTGCATCGCCCGTCGTCATCCTTCTTTTAGGCGCGGCAGTTTTAATTCTATGCCTGTTCTTTATAATAGAAGGCCGCGCGAAGGAGCCCATAGTAAGTTTCGGGCTATTCAGGAATCATACGTTCTTCTTCGCAATGGCCGGTCTTTTCGTGTTTTTCCTGACCGCGCCGCTTTACGGTATCATCCTGCCGTTCTTTCTCATGGATGCAATTGAGCTTTCCGCCTCGAAGGCAGGCATCCTCCTGGCGGTGATCCCTGTTGCCACCATGGTCGCAAGTCCTGTAAGCGGCTATTTTTCAGACCGGTCCGGCCCCAGGTGGCCATCCACTCTAGGGGCGGGCGCGATCGCAGCAGCATTCCTCTTAATGTCCTCGTTCAACCTGCAGACGTCAATCCCGGCGATCATCTCCGTACTTGCCCTGCTCGGCTTCGGCATAGGGGCATTCCAGCCGCCCAACAACAGTACCATCATGGGGAGTGTTGAATCGGCCCGTCTCGGTTCCGTTTCGGCATTGATCGGCACGAGCCGCCAGGTCTCTCTTTCGATCGGCATGGCAATGGCCGGATCGGTCTTTTCCGTAAGGCAGGGCATCTACCATGACATCCTGCCATCAAAAGGCGTTGAAACGTTTCAATTGCTCAGGCACTCGACTGCTTTGGCATTCAGGGATGTGGTTCTGATAGTATTTTGTTTGAGCGTGGTAATTTTGGTTCTTTCATTGCTATCTAAATCCAGGAAAGACCGACAAATAAAATATGATTCGGTATAAACCCGTCACACGGTCATTTAAGGCAGCCTCACACCTGCCGCCGCTTGGGCTTGCCTGTCGTAATAATACTTATATGCGCATTCGGGAATGTACTCTTTGAAAATAACGCCATCCATTATGAAACACGCTTTATAATTCTGCCCCCAGAGAACCCCTTCTTCCGCATAGATCGAAATAGGTTCCGGACGCAGCCTGGTATCATACGAACAATCCACAGATACGCAGGAAGCGGTAAGGAGCAAAAGTAGAAACAAAATTGCCAGCCTTATTCTGGATGAATTCCTCGATATGCTCTCTCTCTCCACCATATTTCAATTGTAATCAATTAATGCGGGCTTTGCAATGCATGGGTATCTCCAAAGCCTTGACATTAAAGGTTTTGTACCACTTTACATGGGTCACTTGACCGATCTTTCCGGTTCGGAGGCCAAAAATGACGGGGAGGGGGATTTTGACAGCCGGGACACGGCTTTAGCTGTATCGGCCTCTGAAGAACTGATAAATAAAGGCGAAGACAAGGCCGAAGATAACGTTGGTTGCAAGGCCGGCCGGGAAAGCCCAAATGCCAAGGAGGTTCGTCATATAGATGCCGGGGGCAGGGATGGCACCCGACCGGACCCCGGTGTGAACTGCGGGCAACATCCCGATAAGAAGACCGACTATAAACCACTGGACAATGCCGAAGATAAAACCGTACAGATAGCTGGGCCAGCCGATGCCTGCCGACCACAGGAAAGCATAGATAAGGCCAAGTATAATACCGCCAGCAAAGAGAAGGACGAAGCCGACGGCGGCGTTCTCTTTTTTCGTGAACATGGTACTGAAATACCGCTCCATTCCCATCAGGTTCATCGTCGATAACCGTGTGATCACGTAAAAGATTAACGTAGCGATAAGGCCGGCTATAACGGCACCCGGGAAGCTCATATTTCAATTCCTCCTCGTTACAGCCTAAGTACCGGACTCAGCTATGGCAAGGCTTTGCGGCCGTCGAACCTTGCGATACAGAAGGTAGCGGCAATACATTTAGGAAAAGAATGCGGCAATCGAAATGATAGAATTTTTCCTTCCCCTTTTTGTCGGCCTGGCCGGGAGCCTGCATTGCCTCGGGATGTGCGGCCCTCTTGTGCTGGCCTATTCGCTGAACCTTAATGCGCCGGAGGCTTCCGCCCGCCGCATCTGGCCTTCAGGGACACTTCACCATTTTGCCTTTCATATGGGACGGATCACGACATATGGCCTTCTCGGCGGTGCCGCGGCCCTGCTTATCGGGATGGCCGGTTTCGTCTCTTACTTTAAAGGACTCAGGAGCGTGCTTACGCTTGCTGCAGGACTCGCCATGATTGTTCTTGGGCTTCAACTGCTTAAGGTCTTTCGGTTCCCCTCTTTTTCCCTGCCGAGCGCCGGCGGCAACGGGCGCGCGTTTCGATTAATCAATTCCCGCTCTCTTACATCGAAGTATATTCTCGGGATCTCCGTTGGTTTTCTCCCCTGCATGCTTCCGTGGGCGATGGTCATGAAGGCGAGTTCATCCCAGAATTTCTTCCATGGCTTCCTCACCATGGTTCTCTTTGGCGTCGGCACGATCCCCGTTCTTTTCTTCACGGGCCTATTCGCATCTTTTCTTTCCTTTCGGTTAAGGCTCCTCGGCGAGCGCCTTGCCGGCCTTTCCGTCATTGTCATGGGCGCGATCCTCGTGTTCAAGGGATTAAAATATTTCTTATGAGGCCTTATCCGGAATGATTCGATTTACGGGATTGACGATACGTCTTCCTAGTCCGGCGTAAATGCTTGATCCCGGGCGTATTCATGCTTGCATTCTCTTGAAAAGCCATTGCCAGGTACATAGGTTCTGAAAGGCTTAAAAGGGAAGCCGGTCGGGCCATTTTTGCCCAGAATCACAGAAGCTATGAAACGAAGGACACAGGAGATGGGATGGCGGATTTTTCGCGTCGGCAATTTCTCAAGACCTTAGGTCTCGCCGGGACGGCCGCCTCTGGCCGGCTGTTCCGAACCGGCGCCGGCATCTCATACCGTACGTGATCCCTCCCGAGGATATCGTCCCCGGAGAGGCCACGTGGTACGCGAGCACCTGCAGGGAATGTCCGGCCGGATGCGGAATGCTGGTAAAGAACCGGGACGGCCGCATCATCAAAGTCGAGGGAAATCCCCAGCACCCGGTTAATACCGGCAAGCTCTGCCCGAGAGGCCAGGCATCCGTTCAGGGCATCTACAACCCCGACAGGTTCAGAGAACCGATGCTGAGAGATGCGGGCGGCAGACTAAGGCCCATCCCGTGGGACGAGGCCATAAAAAGAGCGGTAGACGGCCTCAAGGCGGCAAGGAGAAAGGGCATCGTCTTTATGTCGCACCTCATGACAGGTTCCGAAGAGGACCTCGCCGACCGGTGGGTCAAGGCCCTGGGCGGACAGTATGTCGTGTATGAGCCGCTTGCGTACGAGTCGCTGCAAAAAGCCAATCAGATCGTTTTCGGCACCAGCCGATTATGCGATTACCACATCGATCAGTGTGATTTCCTTATCTCCTTTGGTGCCAATTTTCTCGAGACCTGGATCTCTAATGTCCAGTTCACCCGCCAATTCGCATCCTTTCACGAGCCCAGGCACGACCGGAAGAACCTGTTCGTCTATGTGGGGCCCCGGCTTTCGATGACCGCAGCCAATGCAGACCACTGGCTATCGGTACCTGTGGGCGGCGAGCGATACATAGCGCTCGGGCTCCTGAACCTGGTCCTGCGCGAACCCGGTACGCCGGCAGGTGTTCAGAGATCAATGCTTCCGGCAAATATTTCGGCTTTTACTCCCGAGGTGGTGGAAGAAAGGACCGGGCGTGAAGGCCGAGGTCCTGAAAAGGCTCGCGCGGCACTTCTTGAGCGCCCAGCGGCCCCTTGTGCTTGCGGAAGGCATGGGCTTTCAGGACCCTGCGGCCCTTGAAACCGCGGTTGCCGCCAATATCCTCTGCACCATCTCGCCGGGAAGCCGGCGGCCTTCTCGATTTTTCCAACCCCATGTCGCTTGGTCGAGATCGCGCCTGCATCCGAAATAATGGCATTGACCCGCCGTATGGCAGCCGGAAACGTCGGTGCACTGGTACTCTATCGCGCCAATCCGGTCTATTCCCTTCCGGCTTCGTGGGGATTCGAAAAGGCCCTCAGGAAGATCCCTCTGGTGATCAGCTTTTCCAGTTTTCCCGATGAAACGACCGGCCTTGCCTCGCTTGTCATGCCTGCCAACACATTTCTGGAATCCTGGGGCGACTACAGCCCGCAAGCAAATGTGACGGGCCTTCTCCAGCCGGCAATGGGGCCCCTGTTCAAAACGAGGCAACTGGGCGACATCCTTCTTGCAACGGGAAAGGGGTCGGCCGGGCAGGCAAAATTTCCGGAGAAGGATTTCTATGAGGTCCTGCGCAACGCGTGGAATCGGAACGGGAAAAGACGGGACTGGCGCCGCTTCGCCTGACGCGTGACTGGCAGCAAAGCCTGCAGCGCGGAGGCGTCTGGCGGCAGGGAAAAGCTAAAACGACCGCGACAGGGAAAAGCCGCGATATTCTCTTTCTCCGCCCCGGCAGCATCGGCCGCGAAAAAGACGGCCGCATTCGATTTTTTCACATACCCGACGATCCAATTTTTCGACGGCCATCTGGCAAACCGTCCATTTCTGCAGGAGATGCCCGATCCCATGACCATGATCACCTGGGACGGCTGGGTGGAAATAAATCCTGAAACAGCTGAAAAGATGGGGATCCGAAAGGGAGATGTCGTTGCACTCAATGCCGGCAATGCTGTTATTCACGCCCCTGCCTTTCCCTACGCAGGTATCCCCGCCGGCTACTCTCGCCATGCCTATCGGGCACGGTCACGCCCCGGATTTCAGCCGGTACACCCAATCCGGTGAAGCAGGAAACCCGGAAGATCTTCTCGTTCGGGCGGCTCGATCCCGCGGGGGGCATCATTCGGGCAGTCTCCGGGGTGACGATCGAAAGAACAGGCCGCACCGCTGCCGTGGCAAACGCAGATGGAGATGCCTATCAACACGGCCGCAATCTTGCTCAGAGCCTGCCACTGACGCAATACGCCGCTACGCTCGGGGATGCACCCGAAATAATCATGCCTCTGCCGGCGGGATACCTGAAGGAAAGGGACTTCTACCCGGCTCATCACCATGTGGCGTACCGGTGGGGAATGGTAATAGACATCGACCGGTGCATCGGGTGTCAGGCATGTGTGGTCGCATGCTATGCAGAGAACAACGTCGGTATCGTAGGGAAGAAGAATGTTCTCCTCGGCCGGCAGATGTCGTGGATCCATATCGAACGGTATTATGAACCCGAGCAGCCTTTCGTGCGTTTTCTTCCGATGCTCTGTCAGCACTGTGACAATGCTCCGTGTGAATCGGTGTGCCCGTTGTTTGCCCCGCAGCACAGCGCGGAGGGCATAAATAACCAGGTCTATAACCGGTGTATCGGGACGCGCGACTGCAACATCAACTGTCCGTGGAAGGTACGGCGATTTAACTGGTTCACCTGGCATCATGATGACCCGCTCGACTGGCAGCTCAATCCGGATGTGACGGTACGTCAGAAGGGAGTCATGGAAAAATGTTCCTTCTGTATTCAGCGTGTGGTTCAGGCGAAAACGGTTGCCAGATCACAGGGCAGGAAAATACGGGACGGGGAGTTCACGACCGCCTGCGCCCAGACGTGCCCCGCCGATGCCATTGTCTTCGGAAGTCTCATGGACCCCGAAAGCCGGGTCTCGAAACTCCTTAACCAGGCAAGGGCGTACCAGGTCCTGGGAAAACTCAATACCAAGACTGCCGTGATCTACCTGAAAAAGATCACGCAGCAATTGTGAGAAAACATAAGCTAAGCGGTGGAGCATGCCTGAAATAGAACCTGAGCTGGACGTAAAATTCGAGAATGTAAACACTGAGATCCTCGGGACACTCCGGAGGCCTTCCCTGGTTTTCTGGGTTGTCCTCGCGCTTTTGTTCCTGGGCTTTCTGTACGGACTTTGCGCCTGGGGATATCTCGTC
Organism: uncultured delta proteobacterium; assembly: GCA_963823725.1. Lineage (GTDB taxonomy): Bacteria > Desulfobacterota > Syntrophorhabdia > Syntrophorhabdales > Syntrophorhabdaceae > Delta-02. The sequence continues at coordinate 30,840 of CAWGMJ010000022.1, read as the reverse complement.
GCTACCGGCATGGGCTCTACGCGCCTCCGCCCTCCCGGCGTCATGTGGGGCATCTTTCTTTCGAACTTCATCTTCTGGATCGGTCTCGCCCATTCGGGGACACTCATTTCCGCGATCCTCTACCTGTTTCGGGCGCGCTTCCGCACATCGATCAACCGTATGGCTGAAGCCATGACAATGATCTGCATTGTTATCGCAAGCACGTATCCTCTGATCCACCTCGGGAGGAGTTGGCTTTTGTACTGGCTGTTTCCCTATCCAAACCAGCGCCAGATATGGCCTGACTTCGTATCGCCCTTGATCTTCGATTTTCTGGCCGTTTCGACCTACCTCACCGTAAGCCTCATTTTTTTCTACACGGGCCTCGTGCCCGACCTGGCCGTGATCCGTGACCGGACGAATGGGTTCTGGCGCAAAATTTACGGGTACTTCGCCATGGGCTGGACAGGTTCCGCAAAACAATGGCACCATTATGGCACTTCCTACCTTTTGCTCGCGGGCCTTGCCACTGCCCTTGTGATCTCCGTCCATACCGTCGTCTCCTGGGACTTCGCCCTTCCTATCCAGCCCGGGTGGCACAGCACCATCTTTCCTCCTTACTTTGTTGCCGGGGCCATCCATTCGGGCATTGCCATGGTGCTTACACTCCTCGTGCCGATGAGGCGTCTTTTCCGAATAGAAAATATTGTAACGGTCCGGACCCTTGAACTCCTTGCCGAGATCACGATCTTCATGGCGGGCATCCTCGGTTACTCATATCTCACCGAGCATTTTATGGCGTGGTACAGCAATAATGTTTTTGAAGAGCAGATATTCAACTACCGCGTCCTCGGTTATTATGGGTGGATATACTGGCTCGTCGTGGTCTGCGCGGTCATAGCGCCGCTGTCCTTTTCCTTCAGAAAGATACGGACCACGCCCCTTTATCTCTTTATCGTATCGATCATCATCAATATCGGCATGTGGTGGGAGAGGTTCGTGATCGTGATCCAATCGCTTTCACAGAACTACCTGCCTTTTCAATGGGGGTTCTACTGGCCGGGATGGATAGAACTCGCCTGGACCCTCGCGTCGTTCTGTTTTCTTCTTTTGGTTTTTATGCTTTTTGCGAAATTCCTGCCTTCCATCCCCATTTCAGAGGTGAAAAAGGAGTCGGGAATGCCCGTCGAAAAGGGAGGCATTTACCGTGAAGAATGAACAGACGGTCCTCGCAGTCTTTCCCCACGTGGACGAGTTCCTCTCGTGCCTGAAGGCGCTTAAGGAAGAAGAACATCCTATAATCAATGCCTTCTCTCCGGTGCGCCTGCCCGAAATTCAGGACCTCTTGAACCCGAAACCCAGCCTCACCCGCGTATTTACCCTTGCAGGAGGTATCATTGGAGCGACCGGCCTTGTCGGTCTGGCAGCCTATGCCCACTTGAGCTTCAAGCTTATCGTATATGGAAAGCCGGTCATTGCCTGGGTGCCATGGGTTGTTGTGGCCTTCGAGGGCGCGATCTTATTCGCATCCCTCTTTGCCTTTATTGCCTGGGTCTTCAAAGCCGGCCTGCCTCAGCCTGGTACAGACCCCGGTTATAATGCGGCTTTCTCAGGGCACAAATTCGGCGTTCTCGTCTCTGCAAATGAAGGCAATAGAGAACAGCTCGAAAAACTCCTGAAGGAAAAAGGTGCCGAAGAGGTTAGCTATGTTGCCGCCTGACGATCGAGATATCTATCCGCGAATGCCTGTAAGCTGGGTAATCATTTCCGCAATCCTCATTCTGGTGGGCGCAGCCGCTTTTCTGTACGGCGCGTCGGGCGATTATCGTCTGAGGGCATGGCAGATCTTTACGGTCAATTACGTTTTTTGGGCGGGCCTTGCCTTTGGCGGGGTCCTCTTCTCGGCGGTGCTCAATCTGTCGAAGGCCGTATGGGGAAGGCCCATTAAGAGACTGGCCGAGTCCTTCGGCGCGTATCTTCCCGTCTCCTTTCTCCTCTTCTGGGTCTTCTGGCCGGGTAAGGAGCATGTCTTTCCCTGGATAGAAAACCCTGTCCCCGGCAAACAGGCTTTTCTTAACGCGCCGTTCATGTTCGCGCGGGAAGGTATTTCCCTGTTCGCGCTTACAGTGCTCTGCCTCGTGTTCGTCTACTTCTCCGTGAAGGCGGACAGGCAGTGGCTGCGAAAGGGCCGGCCCGAGGTAAGCACCGAATATCCGTGGACGGGCCTGTTTCGTTCCCAGTGGCGTTTTTCCGCCGGTCCTGCCGGCAGCTTACGCCTTTATCCTTTCCCTTTTTGCCGTCGACCTGATCATGAGCCTCAGCCCCGAATGGTACAGCACCCTCTTCCCCGGGTATTACTTCATTGCCGCCTTCTATTCGGCAATAGCGGCCATTTACCTGTTCGTGCTTCTTGCGAAGGACCGCCTCGGGCTCAAAGCGGTATCTCCTATCGCGTCAATTGCACGACCTGGGGAAACTGACCTTCGGTTTCGCCATCTTTACCGGTTATCTTTTCTACGCGCAGCTTCTTGTGATCTGGTACGGCAATCTGCCGGAGGAAACGAAATTCGTGATCCTCAGGACCAAGCTTGACCCGTGGAAACCGTGGGCATGGGCGGTTCTTTTCATGATATTCGTCATCCCTTTTCTCACGCTGCTGAGCAGGAAGATCAAGATAAAGCGAATTCCCATGATGATCATTACAGTCATGGTCCTCGTCGGGCTCTGGATGGAACGGTTTCTCCTTGTTGTGCCGTCTTTGTGGGAAGCCCGCCCGGGGATACCGTTCGGTATGCTCGAAGTCCTTGTCTCCGCGGGTTTTTTCGGCCTGGTATGGCTTTGCATCACGGTATTCCTGTCCAGGGTGCCCATTGTGCCCGTGTCGGACCCCCTGTTTCACAAATTCCTGCAGCAGGAGGAAGGGAGCTTGAAGCCATGAGGGTGATAGAAAACAATTCAGGGGTAAGCGGTGATGCTTAGGAAGCTCAAACATGACGGAAAGGCATAGCTAATGCCGGGAAATGGAAAACGAATCAGGCGCGGGTATCTGTGGCTGGGTGTCGGAGGCACTCCTGTTCGCGGTCCTGTTCTTCTTCTACAGCCTCTATCCGGCACCAGGGTCGGGCCCAGCAGCCTATCCCTTTCAGCCACCGCGTCCATGCGGGGGTAAAGCAGATCGACTGCCGCTTCTGCCATTCCTTTGTCGAGAGGTCCCAGGATGCGGGAATCCCGGAGGTGGAAAAATGTTTCTTCTGCCATGAGTACGTGATCCCCGACCATCCGGAGATCAAGAAGGAAAAGAGCTTATTACGATGCGGAAAAGCCCGTACCGTGGAGAGCGTGTCTTCTGGGTGCCCGATTTCGTCTTTTTCCATCATCAGCCGCATGTATCCTGGGCCAAGCTCGATTGCTCCCATTGTCATGGGGATGTGAAGAGCATGGACAGGCTGCCGCGGGTGGAATTCCAGATGGGTTTTTGCGTACCTGCCACAGGAAGAAGAAAGCCCAGCTCGACTGCTGGCTCGCGTGTCACAGATGAGCGGAAAGGAGGATGATGACAGATGACGCAGGAAGTTGAACACGATGGCAGTCACTTTTGAAAGGAATGAGGCGTATACAGACCATCAGCGGGCTTCTTTCTCTCTTCGGCCATCTGGTTCGTCGTCTTTGCCCTGGGAGGCTTTATCCTTGCCTCCTGGATGATCGCTCCCGACCTCTTCCTCTATAAGAACATATCGTGGCTTGTTTTCAGCCGCGTGCGCCCGGTCCACACGAACGGCATGATCTTCGGCTTCGTCGGCTCAGCCCTGATGGGCGCCGCTCTACTACTATGTGCCCCACCTTGTCCGCGCGCCCCTTCACAGCCCTTCATGGGACGTATCACCGCTGTGGATGTGGAACATGGCGGTTGCGGCGGGCAGCGTAACACTTCTTTTCGGGCTTCACGCCAGGGCAGGGAATATGCCGAATACATCTGGCCCATCGATATCCTTGTGCTCCTCGCCTTTGCCATGACTTTCTATAATGTTTTCATGACCGTGCGTGCCCGGAAGGAGAAGTTACTCTACGTTTCCGTCTGGTACGTCTTCGCGGCGCTTATCTTCATCTGGTGGATCTATTTCTTCGGCAACGCGGTGTGGCACCCGGACGACGGGGGCGATCAGCAGGCCTGGCGGACGGCGTCCTCGCCTGGTTCTACGGCCATGGCATCGTCGGCCTTTTCCTCACCCCGCTCGCGGTGGCCGTCTCCTACTACATTATCCCCATCGTCAGCGGCAGACCCCTTGTTCAGCCATACCATCTCGCTGGTCGGCTTCTGGTCGATCCTCATTTTCTATCCCCACATCGGCGGCCATCACCTGCTCCAGACGCCTATCCCCACCTGGCTCAAGGTAGTTTCCGTGACGGGATCGGTGGGCATGCTCCTGCCCGTGCTGGCCGTGCTCATCAACCTGTGGCTGACCATGAAGGGCAGGCTTGCGACGATCCATGCGAACATAGGCGGGAAATGGGTTTTTGCCGGCCTCGTCTGGTACCTGATCGTCTGCCTCCAGGGACCCTTCCAGTCTCTGCCGATCATACAGCGCGTGACGCACCTTACGAACTGGGTCGTAGGCCACTCCCATATCGCCGTGCTGGGCTTCTCCGGTTTTATCGGCATTGGCGCGATCTATTTCCTTATACCCCGCATGACGGGTAGGCCGCTTTACAGCACGAAGCTTGCCGATATTCAGTACTGGCTCCTCCTCATCGGGCTCGGCGGGTTCTGGTTCGTCCCTCACATGCGCGGGGCTCATCCAGGGGAATTCCTGGCTCAACGGTGAGACCGTCTACCGGACCCTGCCCGAGCTTCACCCCTATTTCATATTCAGGCTCATTTTTGCCATGCTCATTCTGGTTGGCGCCTTCATGGGCCTTTACAATATCTGGATGAGCCTGTTACAGCGAGCGTGCGAGAACCGAGAGGAAGAACTATGAGAATGACCGTCGCCCTCATCATTATCGGCGGGCTCATCATCTTCGGGGCCGTGCTCCTCATCTCCGTCATCCTTCCCTGGACCACGATCAGCGACAAGCCCGCCGACATATTCCGCCCGAGGACGGCACTGGAGGAGGCAGGAAGGAAGATCTACATCGACAACGGGTGCACCTACTGCCACACGCAATTTATCAGGAACATCGACTGGGACCACGGGGCGGAGCGCATCGCACGCGCCGGGGATTACGTGGCCGACCAGCCCCATCTGCTCGGATCCGAGCGGACGGGGCCCGATCTGTCGCAGGAGGGAGGAGAACGGCCCGATGACTGGCATCTCGCCCATTTCACGAATCCCCGTTTCACCAGGCCCGAGTCGATCATGCCTGCCTTCGACTTCCTGGGACCGGAAAAGATCGAGGCCCTTATCGCCTACAAACAATCCCTGGGATTTCAGCATGGCCGACCTCAGGGTGGAGCGCCAGACGGTACTGGAAGGCGCAGGCGATCGCCGCTTATGCGGCGGGGCCTGACAAGAACGTCGAGTGGCTCCATTCCTGGGTGCCCGACGGCTGGCAGACCCTGCCAAACCCTTACCCCACGACGAACTGTAGCCTCGCACAGGGGAAACGGATCTACCAGAGCTTCTGCATCGGGTGCCACGGCCCGATCGGTGACGGCATGGGGCCCGCTCAGCCTTACCTCTACCCGCCGCCCCTCAATTTTACCATCCTGAAGGGCAGGGGAATATCGGGAGGCATCCTCTACTTCCAGATCATGAACGGAATCACCGGGACGGCCATGATGTACTTCAAGAAAGAGCTCGAGTCGGAGAAGATCTGGAACGTGGGAGATTACGTGGCGGTCAACTTTATCGGCGAGACGGATGCAGGCAAACCGCCCGAGGGGCATTCCCGCGGCTTATGAGATTTCGGAGGGGATAAAATGATGCTCTTTGGTCTTCTTCCCTGGTTCTCTCTTGATGGTCGCCGGCCTTGTGGCCAGCGTGCGTCCTCCTGCTCTGGGGCACGAGGAGCGGCCAGTTCGCGGACCAGGAGCGGGCCCGGTACCTCCCCTTGAGGGGCGAGGAAATCGCCATGTCAGGACCGGGAAACGCCATGCGCACGTGAGATTTACGCGCTCGCCGGATTCATGGCCGCTGCCGGCATCGCCCTGGCAGTATGCCTGGGTATCGCCATACTCAGACAATCACGGAGGCTGATATGCGTTTCTTCTTTCTCCAGGATTACCAGCACTGGCTTCTCGCCGTCTTCCTCGGCCTGGTGCTTGCCATCCTCGTCTACCTTGCATTCAGAAGCTACGGATATTCAAGGGAGCGCGACGACGGGAAGGCAAAAGAGAAATTCCACTATCCGGATGGCATCGAGGGAAGGAACTTCCCTACGCCGCCCTTCATGCTGTTTCTGTATTTCGGCTTTGTTATCTGGATGATCTTTTACGTGATCTTCATCGGTATTCTGCACGGACCGCTTTAGGTGCGGTTGACAAGCATCGGGGAGCAGGGTAGAACACGACTATGGAGCAGAAGATGATAGGGCAGATAAAGAAACAGTCGACAGATAACAAGGTTCGAGGAGGACAGGAAGTTCAGGCGCCTGGTGACCTCATGGATGGATCATCGTGTGCAGCATTGCAGTCCTTTTTGTTCTTTACGGTTTTTTCGCCTTCTTTGTGGTTGGGGACAAAGGCCCTCCCGACTGGGACTACGGAAGCGTAAAAGACGTGCCGGCAGAATCCGTCTATTCTACATATCCCTACCGGGGCCGGGTCCCGCGAGCCGGAACCACAGCACGTGAACAAGAGGCCCGCCGCCGATACAACGGAGGATATATCCGGAAGCAGGCCGCACCCGTTCCCCGAAAGAAACCGGAGAAGGAGGTCGAGGACCGGTGAAAAGCACATGCGTGGCATTCCCAGGAACCCTTTTATTGCTGGCGCTGTCCTTATCCATTCTTACGTCATGCGATTATGCCCGCATGCGGGAGCAGGAGTCCGTCAAGACCTACGAGAAAGAAATGCCCCAGGCGACCACAGAACGGTCCCCATTCGAGATGGCTTTCAGGCGCTTCGTCACCGCCGATCCAAAGACGCTTAAGAATCCGGTTCCCCTCGATGGCCGGTCGGTCGAACAGGGAAAGACGGCGTACGCATATTTCTGCATTCCCGTGCCATGGAGCCCGAGGGGACGGCATGGGCACGGTAGGACAGAGCTTTTCTCCCCTGCCCACCGATCTTGCCTCCGCAAAGGTGCAAGGGCAGAGCGACGGAGAACTGTATGCGAAGATCAGGCTCGGCTATCTGCGGCACCCCCGGCTCTATACAACAATATCCGAACCCGACACGTGGGCCGTCATCAATTACTCACGATCGCTGACAGGGAAGAGATAACGTGCCCGGATCCGCCTCTTCTTGATTCAAGGGATAATGTTCGATCAGTACCTGATCCGGGCAGCCCCGTAATGAAGCATGCCATCCTGTGCGGCCTTCCCGTCGGCGGCAGCGAAGTGGAGTATCGCTCAGCATCCGGTGTCCTTCATTTCTGCTGTCATGGCTGCCAGCAGGTGTTTCTCCTCCTCTCAGCCGCCACCGGCGTGCTTCCCGAGGGTTTCCGGGAAACGGAACTTTATCGGGTCTGCGTAGAATCGGGGATCATTCCCGCCTCCTTGCCGCCAGCGGATACCCCGTCCGTTCGCGCCGATATCGACCTGGCCCCTCTGGAACTTTCCTTTGCAGTTGACGGCATGTGGTGCCCGTCCTGCGCCTGGCTCATCGAACAGGTCCTCGGCCGTATGGCCGGCGTGTCAGATGCCAAGGTCTCCTTCGTCTCCGACCGTTTGCATCTCACATATCTTCCCCACATCATTTCCCCCGCAGAGATCGTCTCGCGCATCGGGAGGCTCGGATATCGGCTGACCATTCCCCGCGAGGAAAAGGCTCAAGAAAAGAAAAGAGATGGAGTACTGCCCCTTTGCATCTCGGCTTTTCTTACTGCCAATATCATGATGGCCTCGGTCTTCTTTTACGGGTTCTTCGATCTTCCTCAAGCCGTTCTCAGGGCTTTTTCTTACCCCGTCCTTGTGATGACATCCTTCGTACTTTTCTGGGCCGGGCTGCCCATCCTGAAACGGGGGTTTGCGTCGTTGTTCTATGGTGCGCCCTCCATGGATACGCTGATCTCCATCGGCGCCCTCTCCGCTTATCTTTACAGCTTGGTCCAGGTGGGGTCCGGAGGTTTTCATCTTTACTTTGATACCGCCTCGATGCTCATTACCTTCGTTCTCTTCGGGAGACATATCGAGGCACGGGCAAGGCGGGACATCCATGCGGGAATGCGAGACCTCTATCAGATCACGGCAGGCAAGGTCAGGACTGCCCGTGAAGGAATTGAAACATGGCTGCCCGCGGACGCGATCGAGCCGGGGCAGCATTTCACGGTTCTCACCGGTGAGACGGTTCTGCTCGACAGCCGTATTATAGACGGGTACGCTGCCATCGACGAATCTCTCCTGACCGGAGAATCAGTGCCGCAGGAGAAAAGCCCGGGAGACGTGCTGCGCGCGGGAAGCACCGTTCGGGATGGAGAGGTGATACTGCAGGCGTTGCGCACCGTGGCGGACAGCCTCGTGGGACAGATGATTAGTACCGTAGAAAAGGCTTTGGACAGGAAGGATACGTATGAGCGCCTGGCGGACAGGATCAGCCGTTTCTTTGTGCCCGTCGTACTTGCTGTTTCGGGCGGAACAGTCTTTGTCGTCTGGATGTCAGGTTTTTCTGCGGGCGACGCGCTTTTGAGAGGGTTGACCGTACTCGTCATCTCGTGTCCCTGCACGCTTGGCATTGCAATCCCCCTGGTAAAGGTCGCAGCCGTTGCCGCGGCGCGCAGGGCCGGCATCATTGTAAGGAACCCGGAGGCCTTTGAACGCATGCATGCGGTGGATACGGTCATTTTTGACAAGACCGGCACGCTTACCGAAGGTAATTTCTCATTACAGCAGGTCGTAGACAGAGGAAGCAATGCGACGGGCCTCTTTTCCCGGCTCGCTTCCGTGGAGGTCCATTCGCGCCATTTCATCGGCAGGCAGATCGTCAGCGAGGCACAAAAAAGGGGCGCCGGCATAACCGGCTGCAGCGCATTCCGGACGTACGAAGGGCTCGGTGTAACGGGAAGAGTGGAGGGTCAGGACACCTGCATCGGAAACCGCACGCTCATGGAACTCCATGGAATGACCCTGGATGATGCCATGGAAAAGGAAGCAGCGGCATTGGAAAGAAGCGGCAGCACATGTATATTCTTCGCGTGGGACGAGCTTGTTCGGGGCTTTCTCGTTTTCGGCGATTTGGTGAGGAAAGGAACAGAAGAGATAATTGCCCGGCTAAACGCAAGAGGCATCGAGGTCTGGCTTGTTTCCGGTGATGCCGAGTCGACTACGGGGGTAATCGCCCGTGCGCTGAAAATAGATCATTTTAAGGGACGGGCCCTGCCGGACGGCAAGGCCGAGCTTATCGACACCCTCCTCAGGCATGGGCGCAGGGTGGCCATGATAGGAGACGGGATCAACGATGCGCCTGCCATCGCGACAGCCGAGGTGGGTTGTGCCTTTGGCGCGGGAGCCGATCTTATACATGAGACAGCCGATATTACCTTCCTTTCTCCGGAGCCCGGCAAAATCCTGGGTGCTCTCGAGCTTTCCGCGTTGACAAGCCGGACTATCCGGCAGAACCTCTTTTTTGCGTTTTTGTACAACGCTGTCGCTATTCCCGTGGCTGCGCTGGGAATGCTCAATCCGTTTATCGCAGTAATTGCAATGGTCGGGAGCAGCCTTACGGTAACCGGAAATGCGCTTAGAATGTCCCGTCCGGCGGTCCCCCGGTCGTCCAAGTCGAACTAGACGTTTCGGATGCTTCGCGTCTTTCTCTCCGGCAATGAGTTGTAACTATTTATTTATTGTCTTATAGAATAATCAGGGAGACGGACTAATGGGATCACTGGTACGTATTGTCCTTGTGGTTGATGACGAGGAGATAATTGAGGAGTATATACAGGCGGTTTTGCACAAACATGGCTACGAGTCGAGATCTTTCACCGATCCGGTAAAAGCCCTTGACTTCTTCAGGGAACACCCGGAAGAGATCGATCTCATAGTAACGGACATCCGAATGCCAGCCATTGACGGCCTGGAACTAGCGCAAAATGCCGCAAAGATCAAGTCTGACATTCCGATTATTTTTGTTAGCAGCGACGAGGGAAAGCTGGACGAGGCCAGATCGATGTCAACCACACGAGCGTGTTTTATGAAGCCTGTATCGCGCAGCGAGCTTACGGCCTGCGTTGAAAACCTGATCGGTCGACCTCCGGCATCCTAGAGGATCGTCGCTTTCCCGGAGGGTGATTTTCCAGATTTAAACGCTATGATTGTGAGGGGGCGATCTTAATCGAGACCGATGCCGCGCCGCCGTGCCCGAAGCCCAGGAACTTACCGTCTGCGCTGAAACTCAACGATAATTGTACTTCGGTAACGGTGTGCTTGTCGTTCGACAGGACTCCGGTTATTTCATCCACCATAGATCGGATCTGTCCCTTTGCCATCTCAATACCTTTCTTAAGGGCAAAAGGGTCGACGATATCACCGCGAGGGACATGGGGGGCATTGGGGACATGGGGGGCACGAGGGGCATACGCAGCAGTCCTTTTTACCTTATACCTTTCATCCTCGGGCTTGTGAGGGGCGGGTGTTCTGTCCGGCCTCCCCGCAGTATATTTTCCTGCCTGGCCCGCTTTCTTATAAGGTTCTTCCGTGCTTTTTCCCGTGGCGTCTCTTCTCTTTCCTTTATGGCTATACAATGGTTTTGGCATGGGCACATTATGATACATGTCCCCTGACAAGTCAATGATTTACCATATTGGGAGAGCATAAGTTGTGTAGCCGAAGCCGCTGTGCTCCAAGGCGGCGAACAGTTCCAGTGATCTCTCAGGCGATCCCGACAGAATTAATAGGGCATCTGGCCAATTGTCTGCTACCAAAGGATTCCGGGGCCGTCTACAACCAGTGAGAAAACAGATGCGAAAACCACTCTCTGGCCTTCAGGCGCAAAGGCCTCTTTTTCCATTCTTCCCATCGAATCTGGTCGGACTGTGCGAGGTCCCCGGCAAACATCTCCTCCATGGTAATAGCGAACTCACGGCTCAGAATAACCGCGTTCACCTCGTCATTGCTTGAAAAGCTCCAGAAGTCCATATTGGTGGAACCCACGGTCGACCAGACGCCGTCAATCACCAGGGTTTTTGCATGGAGCAAAACATTACGGCGTTTGTATAACTTCACCCCCGATCTCAAGAGTTCTGAATAGAAGTATTCCCCTGCATATTGGGCCAGGGATGAATCGGTGGTCCCCGGAAGAATGATCTTTACATCAACGCCACGTTTCGCAGCACCTGTGAGGGCATCCACCGTCTGGCGGTCGGGGACGAAATAGGCGTTGGTCATATGAAGGGAGTTCTTCGCGAAAGTAATAGCGGCCACATACATAATGAAAGTGATCCTGTTGGCCTCTCCCGGGGTACTGCCCAGATACCCGCACCAGAGCCTTCCCCTCTCCTTCAGGTCGGGGAAGTATTTTCGTGCGGAGAGTTTCAGCCCCTTCTGATTCTGCCATGTGTTAAGAAAGAGTTTTTGGAGCTCTGCCACGGCAGGGCCTTCGATTTTAACGTCCGTGTCGCGCCATGGTATCTGTGCTTCTTTCCTCGTCTCCCCTTCCGGAAAGGCTGCTTGAATAAACCTGACTGATGTTGATTCCCCCGGTAATGGCGATCTTCCCGTCGACGATCATGATCTTGCGGTGGTCCGATTTTCGCCAGGCGCCATTTTCCGCGGGTCTTCAGCGGATTTATCGGGTTAAACTCTACGACCTGTATCCCCGCCGTCGCGCAAACGCCGAAAGAACGCGGCCGGAGTGGTGTAGCTGCCTACACTGTCATAGATGAGATTCACCTGAACTCCTTCAGCCTGCTTTTGAAGGAACAGATCAGCAAATTTGCGGCCCGTTTCATCTTCAATATCTTCCATGGTATAAGTTTCGATGTTGATATGGTCTCTGGCATTCTCTACCGCTTTGAACATGGCGGCATAGGTGGCCGTGACCGTCAACGAGCAGGGTGACTTTGTTTCCCTTCGTTAACGGGGTTTCACTTACCGATTCTATAACGGTGATGTATCGGTGCAGCATGTCCGTCTCCTCGACGGTTTCCTCGAGCCGTTTCATGAGGGCCTTGCTTTGTCTGAGGACAATGGTCCCTTGGCCGAAGCGATCTGATCCGGTTCCCGGGCAGCCGGCACCCCATCCATGATCGCAGAGACGTCCGGCAGTGTCGCACATCCGCCACCGAGGGCTGCGATGGAAAGCAACAGAAATAAGAAAAAGAGAGACCTGGTTCGTTTCATGTTCCTTATCCATGATACCATAGTTTCCTTTCCGTCCCTGTTGTCGGGGCTCAACACGGCCGTTGATGCGCCGGCATCAGGATGCCGAAAAAGGAGAAAAAGTATTTGTAAGTTATTGATTTTGTCTGGCGGGCCGTCAAGGATACCGAGCAGATATAGGCCGGGTAGCATGAACCCGGGTAAAGTATTCACCTATATTCCCGGAAAATTGTTACCTGTGTACCCGGATCATATCATCCAACATTCTAACATCTTGGACCAGTTCTTACTCTAACATCAGAACTAAACATACAGAGATATTACCCTTGTTAGAATTGACACAATAAACAATGGTCACCATATTCTTAATATGAATAAATGGACATCTGCAGCAATAAGAGAATTCAGAATGAGCCTGCAGCTTACTCAAGAAGAACTTGGTGTTCTTATTGGAGTAACTACAGTTCATGTGAATCATCTTGAACGAGGGGTAAAAAAACCAAGCATACCGTTATGTATTTTATTAAACCTGATGAAAAAGGAGATTGATAACAGTATTAAATAGTAGGGAAGAAAAATAAAAGGAGAAAGGATGCCAGAAGGAACAGTTAAATGGTTTAATGATTCAAAGGGATTTGGTTTTATCGAGCAGGACGGTGGCAAGGACGTATTCGTACATCATTCTGCAATCCAGGGAGAAGGTTATAAATCGTTGGCTGAGGGTGATCGTGTCAGTTTCGATGTTGTCCAAGGCCCTAAAGGTCCTGCAGCCGAGAATGTTCGCAAGCTGTAAGACCTGAACTTCATTTTGCGTGTAAAACCTCCCATGGCAGGGGGGCTTTGTGTTGACTCCACCGTAGACGTGATAATGCCACTTCTCACGTTCGATCCGTGATCTTCAGCGCTAATAATCGTCAACAGTTGAATAGCTGTAGAGCTTCCGGGTCATAGAAAAGAAGCGTAATCCGATAAAGCCCGGCATACTCGTGCGATTCTAAGGATATGTTCGAAAATAAAACGACTGGTCAGTAAGCATCGGTAAAATCTGCTCCGGGGAGTTATCGCCGATCAGGGCTGCCCCATTCGGTCAGGCTTCATCTACAAAGGGTGAGTGGCGACACATTATCAGAATTGAGCATTACGGATCGAAAGAGAGTGGAGCCGGAACGTGAAGTTCACCGGGAGGCGGGCGCCTTTTCCCGCCGATCCGGTGGAACGGCTTGTGTTCGGAGGCGGTGATGCCTCTTTTCTCATCTGGCTCGTCATGGGCATGCCCAATAAGGCGCGTTAGCCAACTAGAAATGTGCCATACCCCCCTTTCTTGAACACATAAATCGCCCACCCCAGCGTTTCTCGTCCCCACCTCAGATACGCTGTCTTACTCTCACGCACTCGCTTCAGCACGGTCTCCACATCTGGATCATCCCGATGATCACTCGCCCAGGTTTCCGCAGCATACCACTGTAACCCTTCATATCTATCCCAGTCATCCTGGCTGCTTACGAGTGTGTAGACCGCCTCCAATCCGTGCTCTCGCCCGACCTCTACATTCTGATAATGTGTTCCGAAGTCGTTCCGTGTCACTCCGATCGCTTCTAAATACTCTCTTTCCGGTTCATGCCGCCAGTACGGCTCTCCCACAACGATCCAACTTTCTGGGGCTGCCATCTTCTGCAGCGCGTTCAACGTCCCTCGATGCCCGCCATAAATCCAACTCGCACCGATGCAGGCTACCAGATCAAAGCTCTCTAAGGTCTCTGGGACATACTTGGCCCCGTCCATCTCCAAGAAATGGAGTTGGGCATCCGGAACACGTTCTTGATGCTTCTTGTGGACATCAGCAATGCAGTAGGGAGAGAAATCAACTCCTGTCCCTGTCATTTGTCGGTACCGCTCTGCAAGCCTGATGAGAAACTCGCCCTTTCCAGTGGCGATATCAAGCACGCGTGCCCCAGGTTTCAGAGGCAGAAGTGTGATAAGCTGTTCAAGTTTCTCAAGACTCATCGGATTGCAGAGAATGTGCTCCCGATGCGTGATGTCAAAGAACTTCCACATGTCCATGCGTATACCTCCTTTATCAATGCCAGCCGAAAATGATTTTATGCTATTTCGCATTCCACGATAATAAAGACCAAAAACCAAGTTGGTATATCATGAGAAATTTGTCCAAAACAGAGATAATCGACGTTAATGAATTCCGATTGAAACAAAGCATGCCATAGTGAATTACTGGACACTCTGTTTCAGGAAGTAACAAATGAAGTGAGGAGTTTGGGTCGAACAGAAAAGGAAAAACTTCCAAAGGCCTCCGCAGACAGTACATTATAAATGTAGCGCCCGATATTTTAGTTCAAAGGCCGCGGTGTCCCCGGAATAAAATATATGCGGGATAGAAATTGCCCCCTGTCTGCAATGAGACAGGGGGACATCTTGCCGCTTCGCCAACGATATCGATGACTACCCGGTACAACGGAAGGGTTTTTCAATATACGTGCACTAAGAAGGGGTCTGCGGATAGATTTGTTCTTTTATCCTATCGCCTTGTGACCCCGCTCCTCGGTGCTGATACGGATGCATTCAACGAGATCGAGAACAAAAATCTTCCCGTCGCCCATTTCTCCTGTCTGAGCACCTTTTATGATAGCTTTGATTGTGGGTTCCACAAAATCTTCGTTGACAGCAATTTCAAGTCTGTACCTTCCTCAGAAGGTTTCCCATTTCTTTCACCCCACGTAGACTTCTGTGACACCCATCTGCCTGCCATGTCCCAGAACTTCGTTGACCGTCATAAGGTTCACGTCAGCTTTATATAGTTCCTGTTTTACCGCTTCCAACCTGTCCGGTTTAATAATTGCGATAATAAGTTTCATTGTCGTCACCTCCTATTCCATAATCGTATATGCGTTTTCGTGGTGTTGGGTGAGGTCAAGACCGATAGTCTCATCTTTTTCAGTGACCCTGACTTTTATAACAGATGTCGATCAACTTTATAAATGAGGTAACTCACCACAAAACTGTAAACTACCGTCACCCCGACCGCTATGGCCTGAATAAGGAACTGTTTGGGATTGCCGAAAAAAAGTCCATCAGCACCGGCCGGGTTTATCGCTTTTGAAGCGAAAAGTCCTGTCGCGAGGGCGCCCCAGATACCGCCAATACAGTGGACACCAAAGACATCGAGGGCATCGTCGTAACCAAATCTTGGTTTAATGAAGGTCACCGCCATATAACAAAATACGCTCACCAGTATACCGATGATAATCGCGGACAAAGCGCTGACAAACCCCGCGGCAGGCGTAATTGCGACAAGGCCCGCCACAGCTCCTGTGGCAGTCCCGAGCATTGTCGGCTTGTCGTTAAAAATCCAGTCAATGATCGCCCATGTTAACCCTGCCGCAGCAGCAGCAGTGTTTGTAACCACAAAGGCATTGACAGCCAGTCCATTGGCACCGAGGGCACTGCCCGCGTTGAATCCGAACCACCCGAACCAGAGGAGCGCTGTACCCAGTATGGTAAAGGGCAGGTTATGCGGAAGGATGGCCTTATTTGTCGTCCCGTTTCTCTTGCCTATGAAAATAGCTGTCATGAGCGCCGCGATACCGGCATTGATATGGACGACTGTACCACCGGCAAAATCGAGGGCACCCATGTTCCCTTATCCATCCGCCGATACCCCATACCCAGTGACAAACCGGGTCATAAACAAAAGTTGCCCAGAGGACCATAAAAATAATAAAAGCGGAAAACTTCATCCTTCCGGCAAAGGCTCCTATGATAAGGGCCGGGGTAATAATGGCAAACATCATCTGATATGCCATAAAGAGTTGGTGGGGTATCGTTGCCGCATAATCCTTGAAAGGTTCAAGGCCCACACCGGAAAGACCGGCCCATCCAAAACCGCCCCAGAAGCCCTTTTCCAGGCCCGAAGGAAAGGCTGTAGCCGAAGAGCACCCACTGAATACTGATGACACAGAGTATGATGAAACATTGCATGAGAACACCAAGGACGTTTTTGCGTCCCACCATACCCCCGTAAAAGAAGGCCAGTCCAGGTGTCATAAGGAGTACAAGCGCTGTGGATATGAGGACCCAGGCGGTATCGCCCGTGTCGACGTGAGAGACAGGGCCTGCAATTTTAGCTGCTTCTGAAGGCGCGGTGGTGGTGGTTGACACGCCCACTGTATCTGTTGCCCCGCCTGTTTTTGTTCCTGCCGGGTCCCCATCTGCCGCAAAGAGGGCAGCAACCGGACTGAAGATCATAAAACCCAACAATAGCAGCATAATAACTCTTTTCATTGTAACCTCCTCAGTTATATAATCCTTTCCTGTTTGCCCCATGAGAGTGCGGCAGCTGCAGGAATCAGAAACTATACGTAAAGCCTACGCCATAGACCAAACTACTCTTCACCGGCCCGTTGGGGTTGTAGGAGTCTTTTATGTCCTGCCATTGTCGTATTCCTTCTTCGCGTCTCCTGAGAGCGGGAACCAGTATTGAACAACAGGCTGGATGGCAAAGGACTTGGTAACAGGGACAGTGAAGCCGGCCTTGACCATACCGTCATGGAAGCCTTGATACTTGCTGCCAGTATAGGTGGCGGAAGCCTCTTCATAGGTTCTCCAGTAATCGCTCTCTCCGATAAAGTAGCCGAAGGAAGCGCCCAGATCGAGGGTTGTTTCCTTATAGACAGGGATGGAGTGGGCAAAGGAGAGATTGAAATAGGTGCCCTTGTAGTTCGTAATGTCCTGATAGATAGACAGAGTCGGTTTAGAGATAATATCATAGGCAATTGTGGCGAAGAGTTCTTCCGTCTCATTAGCATACTTGGTGCCATAGTAGATATATCCTCCGGTCAAGAGAGAGCTTATCGAACGTATGTGCATAGCTCAGGGTAAGGTCTGTTTCATTCCATCCTTTCTTGTGATCCATGCTTTCTGAGGAGAAGTCGGCTGTTTTGGTACTTCTCTGGTTTGTATCTATGTTACCCCAGAAAGTTGCCGAGAATCCTTTGTATGATGCGGCGAGGGATGGCTGGATAACAAGACCGCTTTTTCCTATCTCATAGCCGCGGAAGATATACTGGTTGTATACCCCCAGAGAACCAGCGCCTGTTACCTTTGGTTCTTCAGTCTTCTTTGGTTCTTCACCGAAAGCTTAAAAGACAGGACAACATATCAGAACAGCTATCACAAGTAAGACCTCTTTAAAACCTTTCATGACGTACCTCCAGTTTTTTCGCCTGGCTCTGTACGGCCGGTGTTGTATTGCGTGCTGCCTGAACTCATCTCCTTCAATAAAAAGGACGTTTAAAATCTTCTTTGGTTTAAGATGCCCCTTGTAGCCTTGGAGACTCTTTACCTAAGGCAATAACGTGCCATGAGCGACCAACTTTCCTGTTAAGAATGTGTTTAGCTGCATACTGTAATAAAAACGAGTTGTTATAATTCCTGATAATGTGATTCCGCTCTTTTTATAAAAGCCCAACACTCGTGATAAAAAAATAAAAGATACAGTTTTGTAGGTTTATGTAGGCTATCATACATTATGGTATGAAAAATTCCGCCTACTCCGGCGGGTATGGTTATGAGGATGCCAGATCAGTCTGATTCTTTACAATCCTAAGCCCCCATGGTCCGCTCGGTTGTGCCGAGAACGCGGGTTGCCTTTTCATATTGCAGTGGGACGTTTTTTTCAGCTCTTCAACAGTCACCTTGCGTATCATATTGGCGAAAATATCCTTAAGACGTGTCTTTTTCAACTTCTTACTGAGTGACTGGTGAAGGCGAAAACATAAGTTTCTGTGAGGAGCTTAAAGCGACATTAAGGTAGGAATTGGGTTTATTTATTTGAATTGTGAAGGCTCTATTCCGTATTTTGCAACGCGAAGCCCCATCATCCGCTCGGTCATGCCAAGGGCACGGGCCGCTTTCGCCATATTACCATGGGAGCGTTTCAATTCTTCGGCGATAACACTCCGCTCCAGTGGTCATCATATTCCTTGAAGCCGCGCTTCCCTGGGGAACATTCTCTGTTTTGTCCTCTGGAGGTTGGGTGGAAGATGGTAACTATGGATGACCCCGTCAGTACAAAGAATAACAGCCCGCTCTATGCAATTTTCAAGTTCCCGCACATTTCCCGGCCAGTGATAATTCATGAGCATGTCCGTCGTGGATGTCGATATGCTCACTATTTTCTTTTCATGCTCCTTGCTGAACTTTTCGATAAAATAATCGGTAAGGAGCATAATATCTGTCTTTCGCTCCCGAAGCGGGGGCACAAGAACAGGAAAAACGTTGAGACGGTAGTAGAGGTCTTCCCTGAACCTTCCTTCCGCCATCAGCGTTTCAAGGTTTCTGTTCGTCGCAGTAATGACACGGACATCGACTTTTATTGTTTCATTTCCACCGACACGTTCCAATTCCCTTTCCTGGAGTATCCGCAGCAGTTTTATCTGAACACCAGGCGGCAAATCGCCTATCTCATCAAGAAAGATGGTCCCGGTATGGGCCATCTCGAAACGGCCTATGCGAGCCCCTGCGGCGCCGGTGAAGGCGCCTTTTTCGTGGCCAAAGAGTTCACTTTCGATAAGCGATTCAGGCAAGGCGGCGCAATTCACTTTCACAAAAGGCATTTCGGCTCTGTTGGAATCATAATGGATGGCATGGGCAACACGTTCCTTGCCCACGCCGCTCTCGCCAAGGATCAGAACGGTCGCGTTGGTTTTGCTCACCTGTTCGATGAGGGTATAAACACTTTGCATGACTTTCGAATTGCCCACGATCGATTTGGGCCGGTATCTGTCCTTCAATTGGTCCTGGAGGCGCCGGTTTTCCTCCCTGACCTTTTCGATTTCTTCCTGAGCGTGCTGGCGCAGACGCACAGCCTGGGAAATGCTCGACGCTATGATTGTCAAAAGACGAACATCGTCCTTCAGAGACTTCTCATCTTTCGAGAGCCGATCCGCCGAAATAGCCCCCATGACTTCATTCCCGATCTTTATAGGTACACAGATAAAAGCGATATCGTTTTTGTTGAGGAGTTTTCTGGAGCCTGTTTTGTCGAGAAAAAGGGGTTCCTCTGAAATTCTGGGGATAATAGCAGATCTGCCCGTGTCGATAACCTTGCCTGTTATACCTTCTCCCATTCGGTACTTGCCTTTAGCCCTTTCTTCAGGCCGAAGCCCATATGCCTCTTCTATAACAATCTCTCCCCGGTTTCTGTTCAGGATTGTCAGGGTGCCCCGGGATATCCCCATATGCTCTGCCGTCATCTGGAGAATTGGTTTCAGGACCGTTTTTAGATCCAGACTCTCGCTGAGTTTTGCGCTTATATCAAAAAGCAGAGAAAGTTCTTTGATCTCCGATGTTTTATTGCCGGCCATGGGTCTTCCCGGATATCCTCATTGATATGAAGATATACTATTTTTGTCTGTAGTTCAATTTGCACATAATCCGCAAACAATCAACGGCAAGACCTACCAGGAGGCCGAGGGGGCCAAACCCCGGGAGAAATGATCAACATCTGATCAGGTACCTATCAGGCAATTGCCCTGGGGAATGACCTCAAAATACTTAATAAATGCCCGAATTCTGATGCGTGGATGTTCCGGTAGAGTGTCTGCCCGGTGAATAGGTTACTCCTGCACCGGTGCCCTGTAGGTCCCTATCTTGACCCGCATGTCAGTGCTTAGTTGTTTAACAAGCTCAGCATTGTATGCACCGGTCGGAAGGTAGGGCGCAACGTCGATTTTTAACAATAGACCCCCAAGTTCCAATCATTCTTATGACGGGGCATCTTCTAATGCCTTCCGAAATACAATCGTGCCAAATGTTAAGACAGGTCTCCTAAAACCTGTCTTGAAACAGGAACTCCTCGATTATTGGGAATTAAGAAGGTGGGCCTTTAATGATTGCTGCACAAGTCTTAAAAAAGGCCCCCGAAGGGGCCCCTCTTATATCTTTCAAATAGTCTTAGAAGAAATACCAGGCGGCGACCCTGTATTGATCGAGGGTACCTGTCTTACCGAGACCTTGAAACTCAGCGTTGTATCGGGTGTACATTCTCATCCATTGAACACCAAACCTGATGGCCTGGTTCGCATCCCACAGTATATTGGCGGCGTATGTCTGCATATTCTGAACGAGGTTCGGGTTGAGTTCACGTGCACGGTCACTATAATTGTAGTTCAAGTGGCCGTATATTCCGTTGATCCACAGGTTATTCGTGAGCCAGAAAGAGGCCTGCGCATAAAGGCCGTATACCGAGGGTGCCGCTGCATCGCTGCCCACCACATTGTTTCTCCAGTAGGAACCATTACTCGGGTTAGGGCTGCCCGGGCTGAACCAGTTGTTGCCTGCTACGTTCTGGCCGTAGAAAAAGTTACCATTAAGGAGAAGGGCCATTGCTTTATTACCCTGTTTCTCGGGGATGATGGGAATGCTATACCTGAATGCGGTCAACCATGCATTGATCGTATCATCCTCAAACTTGCCAGCTTCGGTAAATGTTTTGCTTTCCTTGCCGTAGACTCCACCGACTGCGAATTTCAGGTTATTCGGGCCGATCTTGCCGCAGCGGTCGGACCAGTATGCGATCTCTCCCATAAGTCCGGGCCAGCTACTTCTGGCGTAGTCGTCGTTGTATTGACGGGTTGCGCCTGACCACGTCGTCGCAGAGGTGATACCGACCATTGCATTAAACTCTTTTGTGAAGAAATAACGATATGCTATCTGGGGGGTCCTAATGCCCTTCATGTACTGGGCCATCTCACCGATGCCGATCATTGCAGGATAGTATGTCATACCCCACTGCTGCCAATTCTGGCCGATCATCAGTTCTGCATTCGACCACTTTAAAGTCATGAAGGCATGTCTCAATTGAAATCCACCATAAGCGTTGCCTGTTGACGTGCCGCGGAAATCGCCTTCGATGAAGGCGCTTGTCTTGGCGCCCCACAGGTCCGGACCTTTGACTAGGAAATTAAAACGGGTCTCGGCACCTGTCGCAAAGGTATTGCCATACTCGTCATTGAAGCTATTATCTCTGAAAGATGTTGCTGGATCTGCATGGATATTCTGGGTTGAATAACCGAGATCATATTTCACAAAACCGCCAAATGTAACATCGTATCTGCTTGATACGCTGCCCGCATTGCTCAGTGCCGGGATAACAAGAAACACTGCAAGTATCGTCAGTACAAACGTCTTCACTCCAGCCTCCTTAGAAAGAATTTTTAAATTTTTATGCAGTTTACTCACAACCCATGCTTATCTATTTTTAACAAGGACAACAGGGCATCGCCCCTTTTACAGCTTTTTCCGCCAGCTCATTTAAGTGCCCGGTGATACCGCTGAGCCTGTTGTTCTTTGAATATCTCCTCGGCCGGTGAACCTTCAGCCAATCGTTGGTTATAGAAAGCGCTGCGCCTTTACTTTGCATATTAATCCCGTCCAATAAAATTCCAATTTAGACAAGGTTCCGACGGTCCATGGTTATTCCCACTTTTCGGGGGGGCAGTTCAGGCTCCACGGGGTAAGGAGGAGGTGGAAATTGCCTGAACCGCCCGGGAGTCTTAATCTTCTACTTTGAAAAGCTTCATCGCATTTTTGTAGAATATCTTTTCCGCGTCTTCCTGGCTGAGACCAAGTTTGTTAACAAATTCAGCAACCTTCTCCGGGCCTCCGATCGGATGGGCATAATCCGTCCCTATGAGGAGGTGGTCGGGACCCATGAACTCGAGGGCACATTTCATCGCGGGAAGATGGAAAGATATCGTGTCATCCCATACCTGTTCCCTGTAGTAATCGGAAGGCTGCTTCGGCAGGGTATAATAACCATGATCACCGGCATATGTTTTATAACAATCGTTTATTCTGCCAACCATATAGGGGAAATACTCCGCCGAGATGGCCGTGGATGAATTTTAGTCTGGGCAGTTTTTCGAGGACTCCGGTAAAGATAAGCCCTGTGATAGCCATTGTGGTGTCCATAATGAACCCGTACAGGGGCAGCGGCATATTTACAGCTTTCATTGCATCGGATGTAACGGGAGGGGCAGGATGAATAAAGAGCGGCATGTCGTATTCAGCCGCGGCCTCATATATGGGGAAGAACTCCGGCGCATAGACAGGCTTGCCGGCGAGGTTCGAGAATAGCATCACTCCCTTGGCACCCAGATTCTTAGCCCTTTCGAGCTCTTTGACTGATTCTTTAACATCCTGGAAGGGGAGTGTCGCATACGCGTAGAGCCTTCCCTTGTACTTAGCGCACATGTCCGCCATATAATCGTTGACTTTCTTGGCCCAGAGAACGCCTTCCTTCGCCGGGATCAGCTCGACCGAGGGGCAGGTAAGGCTGACCACCTGCATGTCGATGCCGTATTCGTCAAGATCTTTGATGCGCGGCTCCGGGTCATAATGCCCGGCCCTGCTCACGGTAGCCAGACGCATGCCGTCGCTGTAGAAGACCATGCTTGTGGGGCCTGTTCTCACCATCGTCGGGGAGCCCGCTCTCCCATCGAGGTATTCCATCCATTCTTTCGGATAAAGATGATTGTGTACATCAATCGTTTTCATTAAATCCTCCTATTTGAGTTCTAATTTGACGGCGAGGGCCTGTCGTTTGATGAAAACAAACTGCGATGTTACCAAGACACCGGCAAATATGAGCCCCGCCACGTTGATCATCCAGTTCGGGTATATCAGGGCAATACCGGCAATCATAAAAAGAAAGCGTTCAAGGACATTCGTATTCTTGAGGAGAAAGCCATTAAAAGCAACGGCCATGCAGCTTATTCCAAGGAAGGAAGTGAGAATTATCGCCACAATGTTCAAAGGCGATCCCATAAGCAAGAGTTCATTCCTGAAGACGTAAAGATAAGGAACAAAGAACGCCGGCAGACAATAAACGAATGTAATGTTGGTCGTCTTCATCGGGTCCGTCCCTGCAAGACCCGCCGCGGTAAAGGATGTCGGAGCCGCCGGCGGGCTTATGTTCCCCAGGGCGCCGAAGAAGAACACGAAGAGATGGGCGGCCATGGGGTTAACACCGGCTTTTATGAGCGCAGGCGCTGCAATGACAGCCAGGATGAGATAGCACGTTACGGGCGGCAAAGGCAGTCCGATCACAAGGGACGCGATCATGGTAAGGAAGAGCAGGGGAAGGAGACTTCCACCGGAAAGCATAATGAGAACGTCCGAAAAACGCTCGCCCATCCCGGTCATGCTAATAACACCGGTGATAAGCCCAGCGGAGGCACAGCAGATGGCCACGATAAGACATCCTTTAGCGCCTTTTTCAAATGCCGTGATAATCTTTTTGAATGTCATGCGCGTTGCCGGACGGATGTAGCTGACGAGAACGCAGCAAACGATGGCCCAGAACCCTGACTTTACCGGCGAGAGTTTAAGGACGGCGATGGAAAAGAGAAGGACGATGATCGGCAGGATCATGTATCCGCGTTCTTTCAGGACTTTACCGATCTTGGGCAAATCCGATTTTGGAATACCCTTGAGGCCGAGTTTAGCCGACTGGAGTTCTACCAGCATATAGACAGCCACGTAAAAGAAAAGTCCGGGGATCAGTTGAGCGCGGCATACATCCCAATAGGTTCCGCCTATCATGTCCGGGATGATGAACGCCACAGCGCCCATAACGGGCGGTACGAGCATTCCACCCGTTCCCGCCAATGCTGTGATGGAGGCGGCAGTTATGGGCTGATATCCGGTACGTATCATGAGAGGAATGGTAAATACTCCGACAGCCGCCACGGCCGCCACCTGGCTTCCGGTAATCATGCCGAAAAGGCAGCACGCCAGAATCGCCGCTTTAGCGGGTCCACCGCGAAATCTTCCGAAAAGAGCAAGACCAATGTCAATGAACAGAGTTCCTGCTCCCGAGACGTTCAGAAAAGCTCCAAATATGATGAAACATGCTATGGTGGTCGAAGAAACCCCCAAGGGTAATCCGAGGATACCTTCCGTGCTGAAAAAATTGAAATTAATTGTCTCCTCGAAGGTATAGCCCGTGTGGGATATAAAGGAAGGCAGATACTGCCCGATGCCGACATACAGAAATCCCAGAAGGCAAATGATTATAAAGGGCCAACCGATCATCCTCCGTGTTGCCTCAAGTACGAGAAGTATACCGGCGAAACTCACGCACGAATCCAGCAGATTTGGCATACCCGTCCTGAAGCTCAATGCCTCATACTCGATAAAAACGTACCCGCCTATGAATACGCATATAAAGAACAGTATTAGGTCAATGGCCGAAAGAGGCCGGTTCTCAACGGGAATATTTGCTTCTTCTTTGTCAGTGCTTTTCGCTTTCAGAGGATACATAAGAAAAACCAGCACCATGACGAAGACCAGATGGACGATACGCTGTATCACGCCTGGAAAAGGGCGGACTCCTGCTGTGTATATCTGAAAGGCGGTCATCCCGACGGCGGCGATGAGTATAATTATGCTTCGTAACGACCTGCCCGAGGTTTTTGCAACCGCGGATTTTGCATCAGCCCAATCAGCCATAAACTCCTCCTAACCTGCGATTATTTCTTCAACGCCCCGATCTCTTTCAGATATTTCTCAGCTCCGGGATGGAAGGGAATTGCAAACCCCTTGGTTGCATTCTGAACCGTCAATTCTTTCGCAGACGAGTGAATGGCGTAATAGTCCGACTTGTGTTCGTAAAGATTCTTTATCATTTTGTATACGAGGTCAGGATCTGCATTTGCATTCACGTGGAGGCCAACAGAAAACCCCATAATAGGGACATCCTTATTTAGCCCTTTGTAGGATTTTGCCTTAACGACATTGCGATAATAATAGGGATATGCGGATAGTTTTTTCAGAACGACTTCGTCTACCGGGACGATGCGAACATCGAAGTTCGTCGCAAGCTCGGTGTAGGCAGCAATGGGGAACCCGCCTGCCAGAAAACCTCCATCGAGACTGTTATCCTGGATACCTTCGACTATCTCTCTGTAGGAATAATATTGGGCTTTGAAACCGTTTTTCGGCACGCCGTGCTGTTCCAGCATGAAAATGGCAGTGTTTGCCATCGTGCTGCCGGCAGCTCCTATGCCGAGCCTCTTGCCTTTGCAATCTTTATACGATTGAATTGGCGAATTTGCACGTACGACGAGATACAGGTCCGTATTGTTGATGAAAGTCACGGCGCGCAGATTAGAAAAAGGTTTGCGTGCGTACTCGTTATTGCCCTTGTACGCGTTATAGCCGTCCACCGTGGCGAAGATGCCAAAGGCGTCCTTCTTCTGGACATCCTTCTGCATCATCTTGCGGATTATGTCGAGGGTACCCGTCGATGCCTGCTGGACAAATTTCGTAGCAGGCATGTACTTGTTGCTGACGCTTACGATGCCTGCGCCAAGAACGTAAACGGTCCCGCCAGCGGGCAAGGTGTAAAGAGGGGTCAACTCCTGGGCCGCCTGCGAACCTGTGGCCATCGTGAAGAACAACAATAATAGCGCCGAAAAAAGGATAGATACAGCTTTTAATGACATGACAACTACCTCCTTAAAGTTTTGACTTCTACCCTCGGTTCTTTTTTCTTTTTGCGTAGACACATCACTGATATTTCCTTTAAGTACTAATTTCGTACTGTCAGACAGTCATACGACCATCATAGCACTTAAATATATCTTGTCAAGAAAAAAGTGGAAAAAAATATTTCAAGTTTTTGTTTTCTTATTTCTATTCAAGGTAAGGGAATTGTTGAAGGAAAAAAATTAAAATGTGTATGAAGCCGAACGATAATGTATTCCAGCAGTGCTCAAAGTGGTTCTTCGACCCTGATGCGGCCATTTTGCGTGGCCTTATCGCCCATTGTGCCGACTCGGTTCTGTCTTGCTATTTGTTCAAAGGAGGAATTAAATCTTTTGCCCACAAAACCCAGGTGTTTGTCCATAAGTTCGATGGCACGATCTTTGTCCCCTTCCACTATGGCATCCACCATTTGTTTGTGTTCGTCCAGAACTTTTTTCGATATCGCAAGGGTTTGAGGGATCCGGCTTAAGAAGTCGGACACAATTGCCATGATCGATTCGACAATTATGATGAAAACCGCATTTTTCGAGGCCTTCGCCAGGAGTACGTGAAAATTCATATTTTCCTCGAACGCCTGTATGCCCGAATCGATTTTCTTGCTCCCCTTACTGATATTCTCATTCAGTGCCAGAATGTCCTCTTCCGTTGAATTCTCCACTGCGTGGCAGATTACAACCTTTTCGACTTCCGCGCGGGCAATGGTCAGTTCGGATACCGATATGTTGTGCATTTGCACAGCATCCAGGAAAGACTTTCTGATCGTATCGAGGATCGTATTGGTAATGATCGAACCCCCGCCACCGCCGCTATGAACCGTTAAGAAACCGGATAATTCGAGCATACGCAACGCTTCCCGGACCGTCTGCCTGCCTACATTGAATTGCCTGGCTATCTCCGACTCGGAAGGCAGTTTGTCTCCCGGCTTGAAGATCCCCTCAACGATCATTTTCTTGATCTCCGTAGCAATCTCATCGAAGGATCTCTTACTCTTGATCGGATTGAAATATACCGTCTTTTCTTCCATTGTGTCCCGTTCCTTCAATTTTATGCCTCAAGCAGGCAATGTTTTGTGCTCGTTACCACCCATTGTCTGACAGTCATACAAGAGAATAACACATATTGAATACTTGTCAAGATATTTATCACAATAACGGTAGGTTAGGCAGCAAACTTTCATACCGTTACCATACCCATTTGACCCAGTCGAGGGCGGCTTTTGGTATAAGAGCCTTCGCCCGCGGGGATTGAGTACACCTACCTATACGTAACAAAATTGATTGACCTTTAAACCCACCGGGGCCATCATCTAATCTGCTTTTCCTTCAAAAGAAAAGGAGGAGATATGGCCCACAAGATCCCCATTCTAAGGAGACCAAGCGGCAACTACGAGGCGGTACGAGACAGGCGTTCACCGCAGGCCCATACCGACAGGGTCCTCAAGAGGCTCACCCGCATGGAGATACCGGGGAAAGAGCATCTCGAGAACTACATGCGCCACAAGCTGAGGGTGAACCACAAGGCCCGGACGATCGACAGCGCCTTTACCTCGATCATGTTCTTCCTCGACTTCTATGGAAGGTCAGGCAAGGATAATCTTGTAGCTATCGAACGCTCCGACCTCGAGGCCTTCATCGAACGCGAGCAGGACCGGGGCCTGCACATCTCGTCGGTAAGGACCAGGATGGCCTCAATCATCGCCTTCCTCCACTTCCTCATCGAACAGGATCTCATCCCGGGATCGTGTCTCAAGAAACGGATCAGGCTGAAGCTCCCCGATACCCTTCCCAGGGCCATGAACCCTTTCGATGTGAGAAAGCTCATCGCCGTTATCGACAGCATCAGGGACCGTGCCCTCATCCTTCTCCTCTTAAGGACCGGGATCAGGATCGGCGAGGCCCTCGGCCTTACGGTCGATGACATCGACATCGGGGACCGGAAGGTCCACCTCTTCGAGGGAGAGAAGAACAGCATGGGCCGGGTGGTCTACTTAAGCGACGACGCCCTCTTTGCCTTGAAGCGCTGGCTCGCGCAGAGGGACACAAGCAAGGAGCATGTCTTTTACACCCGGTATAGCGGCGGTATGTGCTACAGCACCGCCAGAACGCTCTTCTTCAAGTATCTGAAAAAGGCAGGGCTCGAACACAAGGGCTACACGGTCCACTATCTCCGCCACACCTTCGCAAGCGAGCTTCTCAACGCAGGTATGCGCCTGGAATGCCTCCAGCAGCTCATGGGCCACCAGGACATCGAGGTGACGAGGCGCTATGCAAGGCTCACCGACAGGACACGCGAGGAGGAGTACTTCCGTGCCATGGCCGTCATCGAGAAGGGAGGTGTCGATGGAGATTATTGACCGGTACCGGAGAGCACTGAAGAGAAAGAACTGTTCCCTTCATACGGTGAAGAACTACATGAACATCGTGGGCCACTTCACGGGGTGGCTCAAGGTTCCGCCGGCAGAGGTGACCCGCAGGGACATGGCGGCCTACGTGGACCGTCTGCTGAGAAAGCGTCTGAAGCCGAAGACCATCACCTGTCACCTCCAGGCCATACGGCTCTTCTTCGACTATCTCATCGACGAGGAGGGAATACGGATGGACAATCCCGTCACCAGGGTCTCGATCCGCCTGCCCAAACCGTTGCCCCGGCACCTCAAGGACGATCAGATCGGGGTGCTCTTTGCCGTTATCACCGACCCAAGGGACAGGGCGATGTTCATGCTCATGCTGCGGTGCGGTCTCAGGGTGGAGGAGGTTGCCCGTCTCACCGTGGATGCAATAGACTGCCGGAGGAGGCAGATCTTTGTATTTAACGGTAAAGGTGGCAAGGACAGGGTCGTGTACCTGAGCGAGGACGCCCGAACAGCACTTGAGGCATACCTGAAAAGACGGTCATCGAAGGCCAAGGGCTTGTTCCTGGTGCAGAAAGGACCCATGAAAGGCAGCCCCATATCTGTGCGCGGGATCCAGAAGAGGATCGAGCACTACGCACGCAAGAGCAGGGTGAAGGTATCCTGCCACCAGCTCAGGCATACGATGGCGACGCAGCTCCTTAACGCCGATGCCGCCCTTGTCACCATCCAGGACCTTCTCGGCCACGGCCAGATCACTACGACACAACGGTACTGCCGGGTAGCAGATCTTAAGGTCCAGCGGGACTATTACAAGGCCATTGAAGTGGTATTGCAACGGACCCAGATCCATGGTAAAGATGATTTTGAACCACCCGAAAAACGGGCAAAGGAAAACAAGGTGTAACTAACCAATATCATGAGGAAAAGCAGGATATGTTACGTATAGCACCTACTACTAAATAGTCTCAAATGAATCAACTTCTGAGAATTAACTATTGCAACTGCGATGGGTCGGCAATGGTGATGATAGATTTGAATCGATTGCGAACCGTCGCAGCCTACCTTAACAGCAGAACACCCAGACAAGCTACCGCAAGAACAACGTAAAGAATATCTATCTTCTTAAGAAGTGCGGTCAGGGCGGCGCACACAATGAGGACCCTGATCGCGTTCCATGGGACAGCAAAGGCGAATTTGACGGTTACGTAAAGAAGAAGTCCGACAAAGGAAGCGAATATACCCTTTAAAGCTTTTCTGAATGATGCAGACCGGTTGAGTTTCTCGAAGAATCCAGCTACGGTGACGACGAGGAGGAAAGAAGGGGTGAAAATGGCGACAGTGGCAATCACGGCCCCTGGCAAACCATAAAGCAAATATCCCACAAACGTCGAGGTAATGACGATGGGCCCCGGGGTTATCTGTCCCAGGGCAATTCCATCCATAAAGACATTGCTGCTCATCCAGCCCCGCACATTTACGATTTCCTGCAACATGAGAGGTACCGAAGCAAAACCGCCTCCAAATGCAAAAAGGTCTACCTTGATCATGACAAGGGCCAACAGGAGGAGGTCGGGACGGAAGAGATAGAGGCTTGTGATTCCACCGATGGCGAGGACGATGAGTGCGACGACATGAAAAAACGGAACGACGAGATGTGCTTCGTTCTGCGGATCACCGTATTCGCTTTCTCTCCCGAGTAAGAGACCGGCAAGAACAGACCCCAGAATAACATAGAAAGGGCTGATGCCAAACCAGAAAAGGGCTGCGGAGGCCCCTGCTATAATTATGTCGCTATAATTCCTGACCGCTTCCTTGCCGAAGGTATACGTAGCGTTTGCGACAAGCGCCACAACTGCCAATTGAAGCCCGCTGAACAGGGCCCGTACCCAGACCAGGTTTGCGGCACTGACATAAAGATAGGAGAGGACCACCATCAGCACAAATGCAGGCAAACCGAATCCTATGAATGTGCAAAGGGCCCCGGGGACGCCCCTTGCCTGGAGGCCTACGTAAGCGGCTACTTGTATGGCTGTGGCGCCGGGAATGGTTTGGCAGAGCGCCACTCCTCTCTGAAACGTCTCTTGGTCGAGCCATGTCCTTCGTTTCACCGAAAGGTCTTTGATATACGCCACCATTGCGGGGCCTCCGAAAGCTGTAGCCCCGAGCCTCAGAAAAGCAAGAAACAGGTGGATTAGGTTCGGGTTTTCTCTGTCCGGTACTTTTTCTAAAACCCTTTTATCGACTTCTGGCGGGATAATACGGGTATCTTCCATCGCACCCTCACATATTATGGTTCCAGTATCTTACTCGTTACCTCAAACGCAAACAACTTTAAATTTTGTGATCTCTGGTCCTCCGTCTCTGAATACATTTCTACCTCAGTGACCCGATCTTAGGGGTGTAGATCAGCGTAAAAAAACCTCTTTTCCCCCGTCTCTACTGTGAACCAGACCCCGATTACTGAGTCCTTCATTGTACTGGGGTCGCATCAGACCCACTGTCCTTTTTTTTGTTTGGTGCCAGCCAGT
>CAWGMJ010000021.1:0-72824 GCA_963823725.1 uncultured delta proteobacterium | reverse complement strand
TGAAATTACGAAACGTGGAGGGCATATTGGCGGCAGAAATTTTATTGCCAAACCGGTCACACCGGAGAAGCTAATAGAGAAGATAGAGCAATATTTTATTGACTGAAAATAATAGCATGACCAGCACGCAGTGGAACTACGTGACCGGGACGATCACTTGTCATGCAACTGGAAAAGGGGGACGCTCTCATCATGAATAGAAAGAAGATTCTCATCATCGACGATGAAGACGATTTTTGTTTCTTTGTAAAATTGAATTTGCAAAAAACGGGGAAATACCAGGTTTTTACAGCGACAAGCGGCATGGAAGGCATCAGCCTTGCCAGGCAGCTTAAACCCGACTTCATATTTCTGGATATGGTTATGCCAAAGATGGGCGGTACGGAAGTTGCGAAAACCCTTCTAGAGGATGAATCAACACGCATCATCCCATTTGTTTTCGTTTCCGCAGTGATGAAAAACTATGAAATTGCGAAATGTGGAGGGCATATTGGCGCCAGAGATTTTATTGCCAAGCCGGTCACACCGGAGAAGCTCATCGAAAAGATAGAGCAGATGTTAATGGATCATTATTGTTCTCTCGTGCAATCTTGCGTTGAGGGTCCATCGATGCTAATGTGCTTCTTCACCGCACAGCACATGCTTCTCGTGACCTTATTCTCGGCGACGCTCTTTCTTGCGTCAATTTCTGTCGAGAATGCAGCAAGCGCCAGTTCAGACGCCACACAAGTTACAGTATCCGCGAAAGTCCTGGCACGGTCAAATCTCAAAATGCTCCATCATGTGCCAGCAATAACGATTACCGGTACGGATATACGTAGAGGCTATATAGATATGAAAAGTGCCGCACGTATGGAGATCAAAAGTAACAAATCGGGTGGTCTTTCGCTCATTTTTCAGGGCATTGCATGGCCTTTTAGAGAAATTCACGTGAAAGGATTAGCCAACGAGTCTCAGATCAGCCCTGGAAACACTTTTGTATACCAGTCATATAATCATGGCACCATTACCATCGAGTTAGATTACCGATTGTTCTTCATTGGAGGTGCAAAACCTGGAATTTATGACCTACCCCGCATTATTGGTGAGTTCTTCTAGCTTAAGGCACACGCCAGGACACCATTTGTATAGCACCTGATGTCCGGGAACATGCTCTGTAGAATAGATCCCTTCTCCAATGCTTTGCCCTGTAACTCGTATGGTATCGTGAACCTCCTCACTAGGAAGAGTTTCATGTGCAAGGTCGATACGATCAAGACGTGTATTTGTAATGCTTGTATCCAGGAGGAATGATATGTCAGGACCTGTACTCGGTATGGATATTGCCAAAAAGAAGTTCGATGCGGCGCTTCTTGTGAACGGCAAGCTGAAACACAAGGTCTTTACGAACGATCAGGAAGGTTTTGGGGAATTGTGCTTATGGCTTAAGAAACAGGGGATTGACCACGTTCACGTGTGCATGGAGGCATCGAGTACGTATGGCGATGAACTGGCCACCGGCCTCCATGAAGGGGCACGCTGTGAGTATTGTCAATCCGGCCAGGATCAAGGGGTTTGCTAGAGCGAGCTCTTGAGGACCAAGAACGACAAGGTTGACGCCGGCCTCATAGCGCGGTTCTGTCTCGCAATGCATCCCGAACCCTGGAAACCGGTGCCACTCGGGATGAGACGGCTGCAGGCATTGGTGCGAAGAATAGACGCATTGATTGGCATGAAGGCCCAGGAGATGAACCGCATCGACGTTACCCATGAGGACATCAAGTCCTCGGTAAGGGACAATATCGCTTATCTGGACGAGGAGATCGAAAGTCTTAAGGGGCAGATCGCCTCACACATAAAGGATGACCCGTAACTGAAGACAAAGAGGGAACTCCTAAAGTCGATCCCGGGGATCGGCGAGGCGACGATTGCCGCCATCCTTGCAGAGCTCCATATGTTTGAGAAATGTGACCGCGTTCAGAGATAGTGGCATTCATAGGGCTCGCTCCGAGGGAACTGATCTCGGGAAGTTCCGTAAGAGGCAAGCCCCGGATCTGCAAGATGGGCAACAGCAGAATAAGAAAAGCGTTGTTCATGCCCGCGCTGGTATCGATCCAATACAACCCGGTCATCCGTGCCATGTACGAACGCCTGAAAAAGAATGGGAAGAACGGCAAGGTGATCGTATGCGCTGTTATGCGCAAACTGGTTCATATTATCTTTGGCATCTAAATCGGGAAAACCGTTTGATCCGATTTCAAAGCAGAATTATGCTCCACATGGATAACGGTATCTACAAAGCAATATCACGCCCTCGAGGGATGGGTATATCGACTACAGAAAGAAGTCTACGACGACTGCAAGCGCAACGAACCCGCACGCTTCCTTTTGATGGGCTTGTCTATTCTTCCTTACGTTTATCTAACGCGCGCCGGACTGCGTGTGCCAATTCCTGTCTGGCTACGGGCTTCATGAGAAATTCCTTGATGCCCTCTTGCTTTGCCGTCTCCGGAGAAACCGTTGCGCTGTGGCCGGTGCACAGGATGATGGGGATGTCCGGTCGTATCGTGAGAAGCTCCCTGGCAAGTTTCATTCCCGACATTGAAGGCATTGCCTGATCCGTGATGACGAGGTCGAAGCGCGAAGGATCTGAGGCAAATGTCTTCAGTGCCTCAACGGGATCTGTCAGCGCGACCGCACGGTAACCCAGCCGTTCAAGGGTATTTTTTGCCCAGTCCACCAGCAGATCCTCATCATCGACAAAGAGGATGCTCTCCGTGCCCGGGAAGATTTCATGGACCGGTACCTTATCTTCTTTCACGTCGTTCTTAACTTTGGGAATAAAGACCCGGAAAGTGGAGCCCATTCCGGGTGCGCTCTCGACACTTACTGTACCCCCGAGAGTATTTGCAATCCCATACACCACAGAAAGGCCCATGCCTGTTCCCGCGCCGGTGTCCCGAGTCGTGAAGAAGGGCTCAAAGACCCGTTTCATCACATCGGGGCTCATACCGATACCCGTGTCCTTTACGATAAGCTGAACATATTCCCCGGCCATACCATCCATGGGTGAATCAGGCGTGAAATCGATATCGGCCAGGCCGATCTCCAGGATCCCGCCGTCTTCCATTGCAAGGGAGGCATTTGTGGCAAGGTTCATAAGTATCTGCTGCACCTCTGTCGGGGAAGCGAGGACGGTGTCCGAGCTCACTGTTATAGAGAGTTTTATCTCAATAGTAACAGGAATGGATGCCCTGAGAAGTTCCACCGTCTCTTTGACGAGAGACGAAAGGGATATGGCCGTCCTCTCATAATTTGTCTTCCTGCTGAAAGCGAGGATCTGTTTCACCAGGTCGCGGCCCCTCATCGCCGATTTGAGAACCTTTTTGAGATTTTCTTCCACCGGGGGACGATCGGCAACATCATCGATCGCCATCTCGGTAAAGCCGAAGATCGCTGCGAGGATGTTATTGAAGTCATGGGCAATTCCCCCTGCAAGAGTGCCTATGGCTTCCATCTTTTGGGATTGACGGAGCTTCTCTTCGAGTTCGACCCGTTCAGAGATATCACGCCAGAGCAATACGTAACCGCTGATCTTCCCGTCGCTATCAATCAAGGAAGACATGGTGGATTCAACGGGAAAAGATGACCCGTTTTTTCTTCTGCTGATCAAGTCGGCTAACGAACCATGTGTCCGGGTTCACCCTGCGCCTGGCCGCCTCATAAGCGCTATGATCGGCATTATCAGGCCGTAAAAAACTCATCTCTTTCTGTTATCGATTCCTCCTGGCTGTATCCGGTCATCGAGATAAAAGCGGGATTGACGTATTGTATGTGCCATGAAGGATCTACTATGATCACGCCTTCGGCCGCGTGCTCAACCGCCGCTGCAAGACGCTTGCGCTCCTCCTCCATTTGGATCCGTATCAGTGCCCCGCCTACCTGGAGCGCCACTGTTTCAAGCGCCATCCGGACAGACGGGCCTATCTTCGTCGAATGTTAGAGAGCCGAGGTTTAAGACAGGCAACCGCAATTCCTTCATAACATATTGGCAGTATCGCCACGGCACGAAAGGAGCGTGCTCACGTCAGGAATACGCAGGTCCTGGAAAGTTGTATACACAGGCTTACAGGCCCTGACAATTTGGGCATTGACTGTATCCTTGTCGTAGTGTGAGAAAACGAGATAATAATTCAGGTGAAAGGTTCCTGTGAACGGCGAGATCAACGTCACCCGAATGACGGTCGACGAGGTAGATCCCGCCAATATCCATGCCGGAAATGAAAAAAGCGGTATCAAGGCATAGTTCGAGCGCGTGGGTGAGATCCGAGGTACTGCTCAGCGCCATGGACAGATCTCTTGCTGCCTTGATAAATTCCTCTGTTCGTTTGCGTTCTTCTACCTCAGATTTAAGTTCGACATGGGCCTTTTCCAGTTCGGCAGTCCTCTCCTTTACGCGGATCTCCAGCTCATCATGGGTCCTGCGGAGGGCCGCTTCGGCTCGTTTGCGCTCGGTAATTACGTCAAATACTGCCACAAAATATTCTCTCCGCGGACTATATACGGATACTGAAAACCACATCCCCAAAGCTTCAACATATCTCTCGAACCTATCGGGAGTGCCTGTCGATGCCACTCTGCCATAGATGTCGAACAGTTCAGGATCAGTTGCCCGTATGCCGGGAATAACCTCTGAGACCTTTTTCCCGATGACATTTCTTAACCCGGTCAAAGCTTCAAAGGCATTGTTTACGTCAAGATAGATAAAATCCATCGGCCTGCTCCTCGTCAAAGATCATCCGACAGTACGCAAATCCTTCGAGCATGTTCTCAAAGAGTGAACGATAACGCTGCTCGCTTTCCTTTAAAGTCTCTTCGACCTTTTTGCGCTCGGTGATGTCATGGACCATGCCGACCGATCGTACGATCATGCCTGATGCATCCCTGATATGTTCGCATTTCTCATGGACGGTACGGATTGCGCCGTCTGACCTCACCACCCGGTGCTCGATCTCGTAGGCATCTCTTCCTTCACGTAAAGATCCGGCATATGCCTCGTCGACAGCTGCCCGGTCGTCAGGGTGCACCCG
Organism: uncultured delta proteobacterium; assembly: GCA_963823725.1. Classification (GTDB taxonomy): domain Bacteria; phylum Desulfobacterota; class Syntrophorhabdia; order Syntrophorhabdales; family Syntrophorhabdaceae; genus Delta-02. The sequence continues at coordinate 67,755 of CAWGMJ010000021.1, read as the reverse complement.
GTCGAGAAAGGCCTCGTACGTCGGGTTGAACTCCTGCGGGCGAAGGCCAAAGATCCGATAAACCTGATCAGACCAGTACAGCCGGTGGTCTGCCATCTCAAGCTCCCAACTGCCCAGGAGCGCAATCTCCTGCGTCCTGTTCATCCTCGCCTCGCTGGCCCGGAGCTGTTCTTCTATTGCACGCTGTTTGAGCTGCCTGATACCTATATCGCTCAGCAGTTCAGCGAACTCTGAAAAGTACTCGAGAAAAGGCTGGAGTCGAGCTTCATCCATCACGGGGATCTTCTCGACACAGGACAAATATTCAGCCTCGTCAAAACCAAATTCCTCTCGCCTGTTTACGGAAAAAGTCGAGATCAGGGGGTTGGAAGAGAAATTGGCCCGTGAAGAAGTTCGCAACATGCTCCCCTTCAACGACGATAGGCACCGCGGCGTCTATCAATCCGTTCCTGCATTGATAAAGGGAATATTTTTGCCCGGATTCTATCTTGTTGGCGATATGGGTGTCGCTTTCGATGCAGCGCTGCCTGGTGTCGGGATTGATGCGATGAAATCGCGAACAAATATCCTGCCAGCCGGAGCGGGTGAGAACGGAGCCGTCACGCGTAACCACTGCCGTGACAATACCGGTGGCTTTAAAGAAAAGATCCGTTAGCCTTTGGACTCTCGGGATATCGACAAGTTCCGAAAAATTGTATTGAATCATTGTCCACCTACCTGCGAGTATTGGAAGCGATCTTCAGCTTCATTACCTTGCGCTTACTGTGTCCCGTGAGGACTAAGAAGGGAATAGTATACCCAGATACGGTACAAGAATCAAACACAAAAACCTCATAACGCACCTAATATCAATTACTTAGGAGAATCTTGGATTTTGTTTCTTTTCTCCGGCCCCAGCGCCCAAGTGTGTTCCCGCCCCGTGGAAAAGCAACGAGCCAGCTTGTCCGTGCTTTGCTTCCGAAGAACGATTGGAATTTTCATATCTTCATGGAATCAATAAAATAACTATAAATATAATAAAAAATTATTGATTTAATTTTCCTTCGGGATAAGAATATTAATACGGAGGATCAATCATGGTCCACAAAAAGTATCTGCCGAACCGTCCGGTATCATATGAGAACCATGGTAAAATCTATTACGGAACCTATACGATAGACCGTCCGCTCCTCACTGTAACTTGGGGCATGGTATCTAAATCAGGTTTATTGAGCGAGCTGGACTCTCACTCACTCGCTAAGCTTCTTCTATCGGAGCTGGTGGAAAATAACAAAAGCTTTTGATAGCAGGTAATACTTTTTCCTATTGCCTATCCAAATCTTGCCGTCAATATGTCGAACTCCTGTTCCGTACATCCCCTCTTGCCTTTCTTCCTTTCCCCCGCTTGTTGTCTTATGAACTCGATGATCCGAATCATCTCTAAGCCGGGCATAAGAATGAACCCCTTGAAAATCGTTTCTTTTCAGCCGATTCGTTAACTGGTATTTCTTGAATAACCTATCCTTCTTTGTTAGCTTCTTCTGGCTTTTCCTTGCCCATCCCCTGAGAATCTTTCTTAACAATACTTGCTGGTATGCGGTCAGGTGCAGTTTCTTCGGTTCTGCTATAGGTACAGAGCGACCTTTCCCCACGATCTCCCGGTTGACTTCTGTGGCCTTTGAGCGGTATTTCGTGGCGTATCTTTGCGCCTCACTTTCCGAATTCACCCAACGCCATGACCTACGATGTAATGCAATCGTCAGCGCCTCTATCTTGTATTTCCCTTGAACACCTGTTATCTCTACCCATTTCTGGAGTATTGCGTTCTTTTCTCCTCGGTTATTCCCGCTTAGGAATGAATATTCTCCATGTATAGGCACGAACATTAGCCAGTGTACTAACAAGTCAGCGTTCATTTCGAAAGATTACCAACCGAAATATTGTAGTCGGCAAAAAGTATTCAAAACGACAGTATAGGAAGCAACCTACATCTTTCGTGATGGATAGAGTTGGATCATGGCAAGATAATCGTGAAAATGATGTCTAAGAATTGGAATGTTACACCCTATAATCAATGACAGTACTGGATCTCAATTGCTGAGGCAAAGGACTTTGGTACTGCGGCGAGATCACTGTTATACAGAGGAATAAACAACATTTCTCCCTGCACATTTTCAAGAGGTCGTATCGAAGATACCGTCGAGGAAGGCGTTTCTTAAGAGGGCTGTCGAGCCAGTGTGGCTCCCACGAAGTAATGGCCCTCGTGTCCTTGTCGAAAACGTAATCCACGCGGGCGGAGGCTCTCATGCCAGGGGCCGTCCCTGACAGTATGATCGTCCCGGGCCTTTCGCCTTCCGTCAGTAATATAACGGCAGAAGCGTTTTCGGCTAAAGCCTTCTCTCTGACCCTTCTTTTGAGTAGCCCTTCGTGGAGTTCATCCTTGAAGAAAAGAATACCTACGTTCATCATGCCGTTGGTATATACAAAGAAAACCGCCAAGCCTATCTTCCCTGAAGAAAGAAGCTCGTTTCTCGCCCTATCGACCGCTTTTTCAAAGACTTTCTTAAAGGCATCGGTCAACGGGGAAGGAACGGGTATCCTATGGTCGGCACCGACAGAGACATTTGAAGAAGGAGCTTCGGGGGACATGACACTTACCGGAGAGGATTGTTGCAGAGAGCTGACTACTGCCATCATCTCTTCTTTTCCTTCTTCTGACCATTGCTCTCTATTATACAGCATACACGCTCATGTTCATACTCCATTCCCGGTTCCACCGAGAAAACGGATGATACGATTCCAAAGAAGCCCGCTACGTGTCCAGCCATTTCTCGCTGATTCAATGGCCAAATGAGGACTGTAACCTTCACCTGCAAAGCAATATCGCGCTCGTCGAGGGATGGTATCGATTACGGAAAGAAGTCTACGACGACGAACTGCAAATGGACCCGCACGCTTCCTTTTGATGCGCTTACCATTCTTCCTCACGTGCTCTAACGCGCGCCGGATGGCCAGTGCTATTCCTCCTTACCAATGCTTGCGCTAATTCCTGCCTGGCCACGGGTTTCATGAGGAATTGCCTGATACCTGCTTTTTTTACGGTCTCCGGAGAAACAGTCGCACTGTGACCGGTGCAGATTATGACAGGGATGTCCGGTCGTATAATGAGAAGTTCCCTGGCGAGCTGCATTCCCGACATTGAAGGCATGGACTGATCCATGATAACGAGGTCGAAGCGCGAAGGATCCGAAGAAAACATTTTCAGCGCTTCAGCGGGATCGGTCAGAGCGGTCGCATGGTAACCGAGCTTCTCAAGAGCAGCTTTCGCCCATTCCACGAGCATATCCTCATCGTCGACAAAAAGGATGCTCTCGGTGCCGGTGGGGATTTGAAGGGGCCCGATGTCCTCTTCTTCCACTTCTGCTTTTACCTTGGGTAGAAACACTCTGAATGTCGAACCGATTCCGGGCTCGCTTTCAACGGTGATCGTACCGTGGAGATCAGTTACAATCCCATACACGACGGCGAGGCCCATACCTGTTCCCTCACCCAGTCCCCGCGTAGTAAAGAAAGGCTCAAAGACCCGTTTCATAACGTCAGGGCTCATGCCGGTGCCTGTATCCTTCACCATAAGCTGTACAAACTCCCCGAGTACCGTGTCTGCTTCGAACGCGGGTGAATCGGGCATGAAATCAATATCAGTCAGCCTTATCTCCAGAATACCGCCTTTTTCTTCCATGGCAAGGGCTGCGTTGGTGGCGAGGTTCATAATTATTTGCTGCACTTCTGTCGGGGCCGCGAGGATCGTGTCCGGCGTGGCTGTTATATCAAGTCTTATCTCAATATTGGCAGGAATGGACGCTCTGAGGAGATGCACTGTCTCTTTGACGAGAGGAGACAGGGACAGGGGGGTCCTCTCATGATTGGTCTTCCTGCTAAAGGCGAGTATCTGCTTCACAAGGTCCCGTGCTCTCACAGCCGATTTGAGGACCTTCATCAGATTGTTTTCCACCAGGGGACGATCTGCGACATCTTCAATAGCCATTTCAGTAAAGCCCAGGATGGCCGCAAGAATGTTATTAAAGTCGTGGGCGATACCTCCGGCGAGCGTGCCTATGGCCTGCATTTTCTGGGACTGGCGAAATTGTTCCTCCGCCCGCTCCCGCTTCTCCATCTCGAGCTGAAGGGATCCATAGGCTTCGGTCAGCTGGGCAGTTCGTTCCTGCACGCGGAGTTCAAGTTCTTCATGAGCTTTGAACAGCGCCTGCTCGGCCTTTTTGCGTTTAGTGATGTCCCTCCATACCGTGTAAAGTATCTGTTTTCCCTGGATCGGAATTACCGTGAGTGAGACGTCGACCCAGAAATCCTCCCCCCCGGCTGTGCGGTGCACCCATTCGAAACTATTGGTCCCATCCCTAAAAGCCCGTTTGATGACTTCCAGGGCCTTCTCGGAGGATAAACGGCCATCAGGCTGTCTTTCCGGAGAGATATAGGCAGGCTTCAAGCCGATGAGGTCGTCTCTGCTGAAGCACCGAACAAGCTTCACGGCAGCCTCGTTACAGTCGATAAACGTGCTTCCGTGTATTAATAATATGGGATCGACCGAGCGTTCGAAAAGAAGTCTGAACTTCTCTTCACTCTCTTTCAGCGCATCTTCCGTTTCTTTGCGGACGGTGATGTCGTTCAACAGGGCCACCATATAGTCCACTTCGCCAGTGTGTTTCCGTACGCATCTGACGGAAAGGCTGGTCCAGATTATCTCCCCATCTTTACGGATGAATCGTTTGTCCATGGAGTAGCTGTCGATGTGACCGGCCAGGACGCGGTTGAATTGCTCGACATCCCCGGCAAGATCGTCCGGGTGTGTCAACTCCGACCATGTCATGTGGACGAGTTCTTCCCGTGAGTAGCCCAACATTCCGCATAGACTGTCATTTATCTCGACCCAGTCCTTTTCCGGTGACGTGATGGCAATGCCGACGAGAGGCAATTCAAAGTAGCTGCGAAAGCGTGCCTCACTTTTAATCAGCCTCTCTTCAGCTGCCTTCCGCCCGGTGATATCGGCCAAAGAGACAACCCCGGCGGGTCTGCCCCTGATCATCGCGGATGCCGAGATCAGGTCTGCCCACCTTTCCGCGCCGTCTTTGTTGGTGATCTTCAATTCATAACGGCTGACCGGTTCTTCTCCTTGTTGGCGCTTCCGGCCGCGTTCCTTGGCGAACGCCTTGTAGTCGGGATGAACGATGTCCCAGAAATTCATCCGGAGGAGTTCCTCTGCCGAATAGCCGGTAAGGGCCTCGGCAGCCCTGTTGACGAAGATCCAGCGGTCGTCCTGGTAGAGCATCAGCGCTGTGGGCGTCGAATCGGCGACAGTCCGGAACCGCTGCTCGCTCTCCCGCAGCGCCTCCTCGGCCCGTTTGCGCTCGGTTATGTCCGTCCCTACGCCAAAAAAATAATCCAGACTTCCGTCGGGCTTTTTTATGGCCCTGCCGTGCCATTCTACCAGGATCTCTTTACCGTCTTTCGTGAGCACCCTGTTTTCGTTAAACGTAGGCTGCCCCCGGGTTATCAGTGTGGCGAAAACCCCTGCAAGCATTTCTCTGTCCCTATCAGGTACCAATGCCATATATTCCTTGTTCTTCAACTCTTCCAGGGTATATCCCAGCGCCCGGAGCATTGCATCGTTCATAAGCCTGATCGTGCGGTCGGCGTTGATCGCCACAAAAAAGGCCGGGGAGGACTCAACAAGGGTAGAATTGAATTCCATTTCTTTCAGCAAAGCCTCTTCCATCCGCTTCCGCTGGGTTATGTCGCGGACGACGGCTTGCAGGACCGTTCTGCCGTCTATGACCATGGGGCTCAAAAGTACGTCAGTTGGAAATGTCTCACCCGTGTCGGCCCGTTTGTGTACCCACTCGAATTGATGCATGCCATTTTTCAGTGCCATCGCTATATGGCGATCACCCAATACCCTGGATTCGGTACCACAGGGCTGAACGAGCGGGGACAGATCGGCGGGATGCATCCCGTACAATTCTTCCCGTGTGGCACAGCCGAATATCTTAAGCGCGGCATCGTTGCAGTCGAATACGCTCTTCTCGTCCATGAGTATTACCGCATCGCTGGTCGAATCGTAGAGCGTGCGGAACTTCATTTCGGAACGCCGCAGTACCTCCAGGGCGCGCAGATGTTCCGCTTCGGATAGTTCCAGTTCCGTGATCCTCTGTTTTAACAGCGATATCTCTTCGAGCAGGTCTTGCTTTGTCCTGGATTTGTCCTTCATCCGGCCCTCCTACAGTAACGAACGGTCCCGGTACATCGAAATAATTACCCCTGTTATTATACCATCAATTATGCATCCTTGTTGCTCTGTAATGCCCACATGGAAAGGGTTCGAGGTCCGATCATTCATTACAGGAAGCACTTGATGACTTGCCTCAAGAGTCTTCAGATATAATTCCTCATCAACAATTCCGTGACTTTCTTCTCCCTTATGAGCCCCCCACTCATCGTTGCAGCTTGTCGTTATCTTACCTTAAGGCACACAGGTGAAATCGGTCTCTAACCTGGAACATTGAACTTTTGAACATTGAACTCGCTTTTTTGCCGGTTGCCTTTTTCGCCGGAAATGGATAAAATTAAGACAGGGCAAGGTACTACAGGGAGGGAGGTTTAAGCATGACAGTTGATGAATTATTGGCATCCAAGGAACTGACGCCGGAAGAATGGGAACTGCATAAAGACCTTATCGAGGATTGCAGGAAAAATGAGGCGATGATCGCTCAGAATCAGGCTGTTACCAAACAATATATGGAAAGAATGACAGCCGTTCTCGACATGATCTCAGTAAAAATGGTTGAATTGAGCGTTTCCCTGGAAAAAATAATCGGGGATGCCGAAGTTATTTCGCTCAAGATGCTGCCGGAAAATAAATTTTACCGGGAATAACAGGACAGCCACACCAATGAGAATACTCCTTAGATGGATCATTATGACCGCGGCGGTAATCATCGCGGCTTATCTCATCCCCGGGGTAAGGGTTGCCAGTTTTTTTTCAGCGCTCTGGGTCGCATTATTTCTCGGGATAGTGAACCTGCTCCTGAAACCCATCCTGATCCTTATAACATTGCCAATAAATATCCTGACCCTGGGGTTGTTCACATTTGTCATAAATGCAGCGCTTATCCTTCTCGCCTCATATTTCGTCAGGGGTTTTGAGGTGGGCGGATTCTGGTGGGCGCTCCTCTACGGAATAGTCCTGTCGATCGTGCACTATCTTCTGAATCTTATTGTGGGATCAGACAAGGACTAGCTCAATATTTCGCGGAATGCCGCATATGGCCCAGGAAGTTTTCCGTATAAAGACCGGCAAGGTCGGTTGACGGGATTATCAGAAGGTTCTCCGCATTTCTTATTTCTGCTGCATATGTAAAATTGAATGAGCCTGTGATCACCGTTTCCCGGTCAATAATAATTATTTTATTATGAGAGCAGGCATGCCTGTCGTCAAGCCAGACACTGACCCCGCCCGATTTAAAAACTTTTGCCGTCACGTATTTTCGTTCCTTTTGCTCATCTTTGTCGAGTATTATCTCAACGTGCACTCCGCGCTTGCTGCGCATTAATTAGCGCAGATTGGATCGGTTTCGATGTGAAAATATAGCTTTGCACCAATATCTCGCGGGTGGCCTGGTCGATATGTCTCGTAATGGCCTTTAGTGCGCCTCCATCCGGGCTGAAATATACCTTGGCCACCGTATTGTTGAGAAAGATGTCGGTTGCCGCAATGTGACCGGGAAGTGAAAGCAACAGGATAGCGAGGAGTATCCCGGGAATACAGGGGGCGATCTTCTTCATTTAAATCTCCTTATTGCAAATTCCGTAATTTTAATTCTGAGAAAGGTTGACGGTCAAGCGGAAGATAGATACAATAGAAAACCAAATACAGTAGGAGTCAGGAGTGAATAGTAAGGAGAGAGAGGCAAACGGATAAATATGTTTTTAACTCCTCACTCGCTTCACCTTACTTATACCATTCATATGTGATGAAAAAGAAAGTTCTGCTTATTGATGATGACAAGGACCTTTGCGAGGTCACGAAGGCTTTGCTTCATCAAACGATGAAATACCAGGTTTTGACAGCTCAAACCGGAGCAGCAGGAATACAGCTTGCTAAAAAGCACAGGCCGGACGTCATTCTTCTCGATATTAGAATGCCCGGAATGGATGGGGGCAGGGTTGCCGAGAATCTCGGCGATGACACGTTAACCAGTTCTATCCCTATAATCTTCTTGACCGGCCTTATCCGGCAGGATGAGGTGGATAGCCAGGGAGGGTATATCGCCGGCCATCCATTCCTTGCCAAACCTTTCGATCTCAAAAAACTTACGGAAATAATCGAAACCGTAACAGCCTGATCACAGGATCATCTATTCATAATCCTTCGGTACGAGGCAGATCATGACAAGAGGCGCTGTCATCTCGCCGTATTCTTGTATTGATGGACCTCGTCGGGCATGACCAGGGCGAAATCACCTTTTTTGACAGGCCTTTCAGTGCCGTGTGCATCAACGAGCGCCCCCTGGCCGTCAATAATATAGTTCATATGTTCAAATGGGTGACTGTGATACGGTGTATGCCCTCCCGGCTCGATCGTAAAGACCCGCAGGGAATAATGCGGCACTCCGTCGGCCCTGGCAAGAGGGATCTGCTTCCATGCTCCCTTTGCGCCTTCCATCGTCATCAGGACCTTATCGACTTTGTGTCAGATCAGTGATCTTCATAAAACCTCCCGCGTTAAAATATACAGATGCAGTATAAGTATGGAGTAATACAGAAAGGAGTAAACTGACAATGTATGAGGTCTCACGCCTCACTACGATTTTTTAATACTCCTCACTATTTACTCTTTACTCTTTACTATTTCAGTCCCGTTCTGCTGATTACGACTGTTTCCAAAGGTATCTGTTTGCCCGATCTCTGCATTGCCGCCCGGACGATGGCCGGCATCTTCGAGCAGCAGGGAACCTCCATTATGGCTACGGTAATGCTTTTTATGTCTGCGCTGGAAAAGATCTGTGTGAACCTGTCCACATATTCCTCGGTATCGTCGAATTTCGGACACCCGATCATGAGAACCTTGCCCTTAAGGAGGTCTTCATGAAAGGCGGGATACGCTGCCGGCGTGCAGTCGGATGCCACAAGAAGGTCCGCATTCTTGAGGAAAGGGGCGGTCGGGGGAATGAGCTTGATCTGTACCGGCCAGTGGGTAAGTTCTGATCCGTGCCGGGGCAGGGGAGCATTACCGGTTTCCCCCGGCGCAGGCGTCGGCCTATCGAACATCTGGATATTTGCCGACGGGCATCCACAGGGCATTGCCTGGTCCTGGCTCACGGTCTGCGTAGTGTCCGCACATTCTTTTTCAGACCTTTTTTCCGACAGATATTTTTCGACTGCTTCGGGATCGAAGTCATCTGCTTCTCTTTCGATTATCGAAATGGCATCCTGCGGGCATGTGCCAAGACAGGCCGCAAGCCCGTCGCAATATTTCTCGGCGACAAGACGGGCCTTGTCGCCATGAAGTTCTATCGCACCCTCTGCACATGCGTTCACGCACTGGCCGCACCCGTTGCATTTTTCCTCATCGATACAGACTATCTTCCTCTTCGCCATCTTCTCCCCGGTAACGGGAGGCAGGAATGCCTGCCTCCCGATTTTACTGAATTATGAATTTGTCTTTCCCAGTACCCATAACCAATTACCTATCACCTGTATTATCCCAGTATCTCTTTCAGATCCTGATCAGGCGTTGTGATCGGCTTAATGTTATATTTCTCGACGAGCACGTTGAGTATATTCGGTGTTATAAATGCGGGCAGGCTGGGCCCGAGCCGGATATTCTTGATCCCGAGATAAAAAAGTGTCAGGAGTATTGCCACGGCCTTCTGTTCATACCAGGAAAGGACGAGCGATAGCGGCAGTTCGTTGACGCCTACATTGAATGCCTTCGCAAGTGCAACTGCTATCTGGATCGCCGAGTATGCATCGTTGCACTGCCCGACATCGAGAAGACGCGGAATGCCGCCGATATCGCCGAGTTTCTGATCAAAGAAACGGAATTTGCCGCATGCAAGCGTAAGCACTATGCAATCTTCGGGGACCTTTTCGACGAATTCCGTATAATAGTTTCTTCCCGGGTTGGCGCCGTCGCAGCCCGCGACGAGAAAGAAATGCCGGATCTTGCCTGCCTTTACGGCATCGATGACCTTGTCGGCGACGCTCATTACCGTATTACGGGCAAAGCCCACCATTACCGAACCCGCCTCAGAGTCTGCGGTAAAACCATCAAGGGCGAGCGCCCTGTCTATTGCAGGCTTGAAATCTCCCGCCGTCAATGTGTTTTACTCCCGGCCAGGCGACGGGGCCCACCGTAAAGATATTTTCCTTGTATGAATCGAGAGGTCTCTGGATGCAGTTGGTGGTCATGACGATAGATCCCGGAAATGCCGCGAATTCCCTGTGCTGGTTTTGCCAGGCAGTCCCGTAATGGCCGTAGAAATGTGCGTATTTTTTAAGATCGGGATAGGCATGTGTCGGCAGCATTTCACCGTGCGTATAAACGTAGATCCCTTTGCCTTCGGTCTGTTTGAGGATATCTTCGAGGTCTTTGAGATCGTGTCCTGAAACGAGGATGGCTTTTCCTTTTTTGGCTCCGCGCGGTACTTCGGTAGGGACCGGATGGCCGTACGTTTCCGTATTTGCGGCATCGAGAAGTTCCATGGCCCTCAGATTGATCTCGCCGCATTTTAATACAAGGCCGAGCCATTCATTAAGGCCGAGTTTGTTTTCACAAACCTCGGACAGCGCCTCGTATATGAAGTTGTAGACCGCATCATCTTCCTTATGCAGCAGGGCCGCATGGTAGGCATAGGCCGCCACGCCGCGTATTCCGAAGACGAGGGTATGCATCAGGGAGGCAATATCCGGATTTTCATTCTTCACAACCTGGAACCCGACCGCTTCACCCTGTTTTACAAGCCCTTCGGGGGTTGTATCGGGTTTTGTAGGGCCTTTGCCGCCGGGAAGCGTGGTATTTCCGCCCTTTGCCGCGATAGCATCGATAAGGAGGTCACGCTTGGCTGCAACCAGGGCAAGTATCATTTTCAGCCGTTCGGGATCAAAATCGACATTGGTCAAGGTATGAAACAGGGCTTCGATCGTGAGTAAGTTTGTTTCTCTGTCGGTTTTTATCCCGTATTTGAGGCCTTCCCGGGCAAAGAAAGAAAGCTCGGAAACCATGTATACCAGGAGATCCTGAAGTGCCGCAACATTGGGCTGTTTCCCGCAAACACCCACCTGTGTGCATCCCGTTCCTTTTGCCGTCTGCTCACATTGATAACAAAACATATAACCCTCCTTAAATTTTATTGTTCGAATTCATACAGGAAATATAGCACAGGAAAAAATTAGTGCTTTGACTTAAGTCAAAAAAGCCGGGTAATAGGTGATGGGTGATGGGTAATAGGAATGGAAGATAAAAAAATGGGTTACGGGAATTGTTTCCCATAACCCAGTACCTATAACCTATTACCCTTCGTTTTACGGAGTAAACGTCGAAAGCTGTATGGGTATCTCTTTTTCTTTTGTCTCGAGGGATTCTTTCTTTTCGAAGTAAACATGTTGCTCCGCGATTTCCCTGAGAGATGTCACGATCTCTCTGTTTGTTGATTTTGTGAGAGGTTTTGCCCCTTTTATGAGCTGTTTTGAACGCCGTGCGGCAAGATGCACCAGTTCGAAGCGGTTTTCCACCATTTCCATGCAGTCTTCAACAGTTATTCGTGCCATTATTCTGTCTCCTTATATCTTCGATAGCTTTTCGGAACGTGGTGTACGCTCTTCTCAAGATCATCGTTCAGGATAGTATACCCGAATTGTCCTTTGAGTGCAATTTCTTCTTCGACGCGCCGCATTCTCTTCTCTATGTCTTTTTCGCCCCGAAGGGATAAACGGCTCTTCAATTCCTCTACGGACGGGGGTTCGATAAATATGAGCCGGGAAGCAGAGCACTGGCCCTTAATGCTCAAGGCCCCTTTTACATCGATGTCGAGAATTATGTCCTTTCCTTTCTCAAGGCTCGCCATGATCTCCGCGCGGGGTGTTCCATAAAAATTTCCGTGGACATTCTCCCATTCCAGGAAATATCCCTTTTCGATCAGTTCCTTAAAGATATTTTCGTCTGTAAAATAATAATCTATCCCGTCTTCTTCGTGCGGCCTTTTCTGCCGGGTCGTGTATGAGACAGAAAATTCGCTTTGCGCATCTTCCTCAAGAAAACGGTCGATAAGGGTTGATTTCCCAACTCCGGAGGGCCCGGAAACAACGATAAGGACCCCTTTTTTTGTCTCGTTCACCTGCTGCTCCAAGCGGGCCTTAAGGCCTATTCGATATTTTGTACCTGTTCACGCATCTTTTCTATCTCGACCTTTATCCTGATCACGCGCTCATTGATGTACAGGTCGTTTGATTTGCTGCCGATGGTATTTGTCTCCCGGACCATCTCCTGTATTATAAAATCGAGTTTCCGGCCGATGGCATCCGCCGATGAAAGAGTTGCGCGTAAAATTATCGAGATGGCCCCGAAGGCGCACGATCTCCTCCGATATATCGAGCCGCTCCATGTAGATCGCCAATTCCTGCAGGATCCGCGATTCGTCGATCTACGGCCGATTGCGTGACCTCGTTTATTTTGGCGCGGAGTTTTTCTTCATGCGCCTTGATGACATCCGGCCATCCCGCTTCAATTTCGATGACCGTCGATCTATCATTTCCATTCGCCCGGCCAGGTCCCCGGCAATATAATTCCCTTCCCTGGCCCGTTCTTCGTTAAGGGCGTCAAGAAGGTTCGCGCATATTTCCGTCAGGATCATCTTCTGAAAGCGTGTGGTTCTCCTCGTAGACGAAAACATCTTTGAGGCCAAAAACGTTATCTACGGTCAGGTCTCCCTGTGATCCCGTATTGTTCTTTGAGGTCCCGCGCCATCTGCCGCGTATTGCCGGACGATATTTTCGTTTATCCTCGGTATCGTGGCCTCTTCGATAGCTCTTTTCCCATTTTACCGTTATGTCTATTTTCCCTCTTTTGATATTCTTTTTTACGAGGTCCCTTAATTTTTGCTCGGCCGCATAATCCGTCCGGGGAAGCCTTATATTCATTTCGAGGTACCGGCTGTTGAGCGAGCGCACCTCGCACATTATTTTCCCTTCGGGAAATTCCTTTTCGATCCTGGCAAATCCGGTCATACTGTTGGGCATAATCCACCTTTATCATTGCTTAAAGCGTCTGTCGGGATTCCCGCAGGCCATATTTCACAGATTCTCTCCATTTGTTGAACAATGCGATTGTTTCAGGCCTCGGCATAATCGGGATATGTCCACTGGAGTGCGCGATACGACCCGTTATTGAACATAAGGGTGAGATCGGCGTGTATCCCCTTCCCGATATACAGCCGGTGCGCATATCCTTTTGTGGTTGCGAGTATAACATGTTCAAGGGCGATATATCCAGCGTCTATATTGACTTTCCTTTTATCGTTTCGGGCGAACAGGTCCTCTATTTCATTTGTGGCCAGTTTAATATCGGGGAGAATATCGCGGTCGAAGAACGGGCTGAAAAGGACAAAACAGCGCTTGAGGCCCTTTCCCATTTCCGCATCATAGTAGGTTGTATGGGTGAAAAGTGCGAGGGACGGTTTCGTCCTCTATCGGGCCGATGAGTCCGGTAAGCTTTCCAAAGACCGCATCGAGAGCAACATCATCATGAAAGATCACGCTGGCAAATATCTTTACCTGTTCGGGCCGTCTTATTTTTCCCATATAATAAAGTATTCCTTGTTCTTTCGTTCTTTTTCCCGGGGTGCTTCAATAATTTTCAGGGCCGTCAGGCCAAGTCCTTCCCCGAATTCCCTGATATCCTGGATCACGGCCTTGATGCGGTCGTCATCCTTTACGATGCCGCCTTTGCCGACATTATAACGGCCCACCTCAAATTGCGGCTTTACGAGGGAAATAATATATCCCCCCTTCCTGACAAGGCCGGTCACAGCCGGAATGATCTTCTTCAGCGAAATGAACGATACATCTATTGTGATTATATCTACCGTTTCACCGATATCGTCGAAACCAAGATACCGGGCGTTGAAATTTTCCTTGAGTATTATCCGCTGATCGTTACGCAATTTTTCATGGAGCTGGTGGGTCCCGGAATCTATCGCATATATTTTCCGGGCGCCCGTCCTGTAAGAAGGCAATCGGTAAATCCGCCCGTGGACGAACCGACATCGAGGACCGTCATGCCCGTGACATCTATCCCGGACGCATCGATAGCGGCTTTAAGCTTGACCCCGCCGAAGCTTACGTAGGGAATAGGGTTTCCCTTAATTTCAAGGTTGGCGTTCTGTTCGATCCTGGTGTCGGCTTTGAGGATCCTCTGGCCATCTGCGTAAACGGCACCCGCCATGATAAGGACCTGCGCTTTTTCCCGTGAAGGCGCAAGGCCCGATCTCGCGAGAAGTACATCTATGCGTTCTTTACCCACTCTGTGATAGTCCTGACGATGCTGTCACGGTCAAGGCCCAGGGATCTTCGCAATGTATCCTGTTTGCCATGTGTAATGAAAGCATCGGGGATTCCCAATCGATTTAAAAGGCATATATACCTGCAGCCGGGAAAGGGCCTCGGAAACGCCGCTTCCGAAACCGCCGATAAGGACATTCTCCTCGAGCGTTATAATGCGGCGGGTCCGTGCCGCCACATCCGCAAGAAGTTTTTCATCCATCGGTTTTATAAAACGGCCATTTACCACGCCCGCCCTGATGCCGTCTTTGATCGAGCGCCGATGCGGCTTCCATGGCTACCTGTGACCATATTCCCGCAGGCAATGATCGCGATATCTTCCCCTTCCTTAAGCAGTTCCCATGTGCCCATATTCTATCATCTTGAATTCGCTGTCTATCGGTACGCCGA
Organism: uncultured delta proteobacterium; assembly: GCA_963823725.1. GTDB lineage: Bacteria > Desulfobacterota > Syntrophorhabdia > Syntrophorhabdales > Syntrophorhabdaceae > Delta-02. The sequence goes on along the minus strand of CAWGMJ010000021.1, from coordinate 52,755 downwards.
GCGCTTCACCGCGCGGATACCGGATAGCGCACGGCCTGTTATAACAGTATCCCGGAATAGAGCATTTGCCTGAGCTCGTTCTCATCCTTGGGTGCCATGACGACCATGTTCGGTATATGGCGAAAATAGGACAGGTCATAAACCCCGTGATGCGTCGGGCCGTCCTGGCCGACAATGCCGCTTCTGTCGACGGCGAAGACAACGGGAAGGTTCTGAAGACAGACATCGAGGATGATCTGGTCGTATGCCCTTTGGAGGAACGTGGAATAAATGGCGACGAAACGGTTTTAACCCGCCGAGCGCCAAAGCGGCAGAGAATGTTACCCCGTGCTGCTCGGCAATCCCGATATCATAGAACCTGTCGGGGAACATATCGGAGAACTTATCGAGGCCGGTCCCGAGGCCCATGGCCGCCGTTATGGCGACGACGCGTTCGTCCATCCGGGCGAGGTCTATGATCGTATCGCCGAATATGTCGGTATATGTCTTCTTCCCTTTGGACAGGGAATGTCCCGTTGTCAGCTCGAATGTTGAAATACCATGGAAACGCTCCGGATCATCCTCCGCATAGGTATACCCTTTCCCTTTCCGGGTAATCACGTGGACAAGGAGCGGGCCTTTCAGCCTGCTTACGTTTCGGAATGTCTCGCAAAGATGCTCGATGTTATGGCCGTCAACCGGGCCCACGTATGTAAAGCCCAGTTCTTCGAAAAGCATGCCGGGACCGAATATTCCCTTTACCGCTTCTTCCAGGTATCGGGCGGTCTTGTAGATGGTCGGCATATTCTTCATCCGGGTTTTCAATTCCTCCCGGATATTGCTCATGAACTCGCCGGTCATGATGCGGTTGAGGTGGGTCGCAAGGCCCCCGACATTCTTCGATATGGACATTTCGTTATCATTAAGGACGACAATGAGGTCACTGCGGAGATGTCCGGCATGGTTTAAGGCTTCAAAAGACATGCCGCCGGTCAGCGACCCGTCGCCGATAACGGCTATGATCTTCGATGTAGATCCCGTTTTGACCTTGCTTTCCGCGAGTCCCGTCGCAACCGATATGGAATTGCTGGCATGGCCCGTGTCAAAGATATCATAGGGACTCTCAGCTTTGCACGGGAAATCCGCTCAAGCCCCCGTCCTGCCGTATGGTATGAAAGCTGTCGCGGCGGCCGGTCAGAAGCTTGCATGTGTAGCATTGATGGCCGACATCCCAGATTATTTTATCGTGAGGCGTATCAAAGATATAGTGAAGGGCAATGCGTGAGTTCTACCGCACCGAGGTTTGAGGCGAGATGTCCGCCGGTGCCGGATATCACATTCGTGATAAACGGCCTTATCTCGGCGGCAAGTTCGACAAGCTGGGGAAGGGAAAGCTTTTTCAGATCTGCGGGGGAATTTATTGTTTCCAGGAGCATTTATGAAACCCTGTTGCCGACGAAGCGTGCTATATCCTCAAGAATACGGCCGTTCTCTCCCAGAAATGCTATAGATTTGACTGCCTCATCAACGAGTTGTTCGAGTTTTAATTTCGAAGCCAAAATACCGTAATGTTTTACATACGTCTGCTTATTGGCATCCTTTTGTCAATTTCTTGCCAACCAGTTCCTCGTCACCTTCAGCATCCAGGATATCGTCCATTATCTGGAACGCAAGCCCGATCGCATCGCCGTAACGGGTGAAATTCTTTAGTTCCCGCGCTTTAGCGCCGCCCGCCAGAGCACCTACCCGGACGGCCGCCCGGAGCATGGCCGCTGTTTTATGAGAATGAATATAATGAAGGATGTTCTTTGTGCCTTCCTTATTTTCATATATGATATCCATCACCTGGCCGCCGACCATCCCTTCCGCCCCTGCCGCATATGCGATCTCAAAAACGATGTTGTCGGGATATTTTGGGGCTTACCCTTTCCGAGAACCGGGGGTCTGCAAGCACCCTGAATGCCTCCGTCAACAACCCGTCACCGGCCATGATCGCTACGGCCTCCCCAAAGGCCTTGTGACAGGTCGGCCTGCCTCGCCGCGTGTCGTCGTTATCCACACAGGGAAGATCGTCATGAATGAGGGAATAGGTGTGTATCATTTCGAGGGTGCAAAAACACGGCAGAAAATCGTCAGCATTCTGTCCCTTTCGCTTCGCAGGCCGCAATGGCAAGGATCGGCCGTATCTTTTTCCCGTTGCTGAAGAAGCATATATTCCATTGCATCCCTGAGGATGCCCGGTGTCGAGACAAAGCTCGTACAGATATCCTTCAATGCATTTTCTACAATGATCTTCTTATCATGCAGGTAACTCGACAAATCCACTATTCGTCTTCTCCGGTGAAGGGGACCTTCTCGACCCCGCCCCCTTCTTTTCTTATAAGGATCTCTACCTTTTTTTCTGCTTCGTCGAGTCTTTTTGACAGTTCTTTTGTCAGGGCGAGTCCTTCTTTGAAGAGACCCAAAGCTTCATCAAGAGGTATCTTCCCTTCATCAAGGGTCCTGACTATATCTTCCAGTTTCTTCAACCCTTCTTCGAATTTCATGGAAGTACCTATTATAGAACGTACAACCCGCATTTTTGCAAGTATTGATTTGCTATTGGTATTTTCCTTTGAGCCCTGTCCAAACCGAAAAGTATGGGGTAGAATATCCTTGATGGATATCACGTATGGCATAAGCGAGGATATCGGTTTCCGGGCAAGCATGGAAGATGAGCACGCGATCTATGAAAGGCACGAAAGATCATTTTTCAGCGCCGAGATCTATGATGGACACGGGGGAAAAAAGCCCGCCCGGATAGCTGCCGAAATGCTTACTCCCGCATTTCTCCATGCCTGGAATATGGAGATGAAGAAACCGGCCGCCGACCGCAGGAGCGAAGCCGACCTTCTCAGGGATGCATATCTTGAGGTTGATGCGTATATCGTAAAACAGCGGCCTTGAGGCGGGTACATGCGCAGTCCAGCTCTATATTATAGGAGACCGGTTTCATCGCTGCCAATACGGGCGATTCCCGGGCGATTGCAGGCACGGCGGAAGGTGCGGTGGTCCTCACCCGGGACCATAAGCCGGATGATACGCCTGAGCGTTCCCGCATAGAGGCCCTGGGGGGCAGCGTTCATGGTGTTTGGCGTTCCCCGTGTCGAGGGCATTCTCGCCATAAGCCGGGCGCTCGGCGATACATGCCTCAAACCGTATGTAAGCCCGGAACCGCGAATAGCGAAGGGACCTTGGGAACTGAGAATGACCGGGCCGTGTTGGCCTGTGATGGCGTCTGGGATGTCCTTTCCCCGGAAACGGTCATCGAGGCGGCGAGGCAGTATGAAGATCCGAAAAAAGCATCGGAAAATATATTGCAAATGGCCAAAGACGCCGGAAGTATTGATAATATTACAGTGATCGTCCTTGACCTCCGGCATTATACGGCCGGATTGAACAATAAAAAAATGAAAATAACCGCAATTCATGACAGGGCGGAAAAATTTAATTATATATCGCTGTTTTTCTATTACCTATAACCTATGACCTATGACCCATTACCCGGCATTCTGGAAAATCTTCATATTATCGGAACCATAGCTTTTATCCAGCTTTTGGGTGTCATAAGCCCCGGGCCGGATTTTATCATGTGCGTGCGGAATTCCCTGATGTATTCCCGAAGGACCGGGGTTTTTACCTCAATTGGTTTCGGTCTGGGTGTTGCAGTCCACGTCACGTATCTTATAGCCGGGATAGCGGTTATTATCGCAAAGTCGCTCACGCTTTTTACCATGATAAAATATTTCGGCGCGGCATATCTTTTGTATATGGGTATTCGTTCAATTACTGCACGGTCTTTTGGCGTGGATATTTCGCCGGAGAAAGCAAAAAGGGATATTTCGCCGTTAAATGCTGTATGGATCGGGTTTCTCACCAACATATCGAACCCGAAAGCCACACTCTTTTTCCTCGGCCTGTTTACCATAGTGATACAGCCCGGCACACCGCGGATCGTTCTTATTATTGCAGGCATTATCATGGTTATCGAGACCATCCTGTGGTTCAGTTTTGTCGCCTTTTTCCTTAACGAGAGGCATGTGCGGTCATTTTTCGACCGTTTTCAAGGCTATTTCAACCTTATTTTCGGCATCCTGCTTATTCTCATCAGCCTCCGGATAGCTTTTTTCCCCGACTGATTCAGTAAATAGTAAACAGTAAATAGTAAGGAATGAGAAACCTCAAGAACCGGGTCAATTTATCGGTTTTACACCTTACTTCTCACTGTTTACTGTTTACTATTCTTCATAATTGAAAGGTCCAGCATACAACGACAAAGGCCAGCCAGGCGCCCAGGACCATAATAATTCTGCACCTTTTCCCGAGGAACATTTGTTTTATTTTTGACGAAAAACTGGTTGTACCCAACTTTTCTCCTCCTGATAGTCGCTGCAATATTATCGGATATGGGCTTCACCTTATTAAATGACATTTGTCACAGGACTTATGCCGGTGGATAATATTTATGTTGGAGCCTCACAAAATCAATATTTATGTGCTATTATAAAAAAGTTCCGGGCATAACAGCCGGGCCTTAAGGTTTTCATCATATTCACCCATATTCGCATATGTGATAGGATATTATAGAGGGCAGCATCGATCTTTATTTGGAGGTCCTTGATGAAAAAAACCTGTTCGCTGCTGGCAATTTTTCTTGTGATCTTTCTCCTTCAGGCTGGCTGCACCAAGAAGGAAATACCCCGGACAATTAAAGAATATCCGCTGAACAGCGCGGATGTCATAACAAAAACGAACGTGTCTTTTGACCCGGCGGTATCGTTCGACGGCAAGGGATCACTGAGAATTGACGCTCCCGGCCATATGGTCGTCAACCTCTATGAGGTCAATGATGCCGATGTGGATAACGCGCGGCTGACCTACAGGGCAAAAATCAAAACGAAGGATGTTGAAGGCAGGGTATTTCTCGAGATGCGCTGTGTTTTTCAAGGCAAAGGCGAATATTTTTCACGGGGGCTCGATACGTATCTCACGGGAACAAATGACTGGACCACCCAGGAAACCCCGTTTTTTCTGAAAAAGGGCCAGAAACCTGAGGTGATAAAGCTCAATCTCGTAATAGCAGGCAAAGGGACGGTCTGGATCGATGATGCGAAACTCATCCGGGGCCCATTAAAATAAATAAATGAAGGCTCATCGTGAAATATCAGACAGGTGAAATAGGAAAGGTTATTCTGGCCCATTTCGAGGATGGCGACGAAATAGTCTCCAATCTCATTTCTATCGTTCGCAAAGAACGTATCAAAGGGTGCATCTTCTATCTCCTCGGCGGCCTTACAGAGGGAAGGATCGTGGTTGGTCCCATGAATGACGATGTACGGCCCCCGGAACCGGCATGGCGTGAGATAGTCGACAGTCATGAGACCCTCGCAATAGGAACTGTTTTCTGGCACGGGGACGAACCCCGGGTCCACATCCACGGCACATACGGGAAATTTGACAGTGTCAAAACCGGCTGCCTGCGTGATGAGGCCAAAACATTTCTCGTCCTGGAAGCTGTTATTCTGGAATTGAAGGGCATCAACGCGGTCCGCGAGATCGATCCCGACATTCAAATGGCCCTTCTCAAATTGATAGACAGGTAATTGCATCTTAAGCAAGGAGCGTATTGTATGGCAATTTCACCTTTTGCAGGAAAACCCGCCCCCAGGGAAATACTTATCGATATCGGGAAATTAGAAAGCGGAATACTATGACCGCAAACCGGATATTAACGATCCGCTGCAAAAAGTCAGTTTCGGCACCAGCGGCCATCGGGGATCATCGCCCTGCGCGGCACATTCAACGAGGCGCATATTCTCGCAATATCGCAGGCGATATGCGAGTACAGAAAAATTCAGGGAATTGACGGGCCTTTGTATATGGGCAAGGATACCCATGCACTGTCCGGGCCGGCACAAAAAACTGCGCTCGAGGTCTTTTGCGCCAATGGCGTAGAGACCGTGATACAGCGCGATGACGGATATACCCCGACGCCGGTCATATCCCGCTATACTGGCGCATAACCGCTCCGGGAGGACCGGTCATGGCGGATGGTGTTGTTGTAACGCCGTCCCATAACCCGCCTGATGATGGCGGCTTCAAATACAATCCCCCGCATGGCGGGACCGGCCGATACGCAGGTTACGCGATGGATCGAAGACCGCGCGAACGAATTATTGAAACAGGACAATCGCGATGTCAAAAGGATGGGATATGATGCCGCATTAAATGCATCGTCAACCCATCATATCGATTTTATCGGGCCGTATATAGAAGATCTTGACAGCGTTATTGACATGGGAGTCGATAAGGTCGGCCGGCGTGAAGAATAGGGGTAGATCCCCTGGGGGGATCCTCCGTTCAGTACTGGGAGCCTATCAAGCATTTCTATAGCCTCGATATAACCGTTGTGAATACCGCCGTCGACCCGACTTTTTCTTTTATGACCGTCGATCACGACGGAAAGATCCGGATGGATTGTTCAAGCCCATATGCGATGGCGGGCCTGGTGGCTATGCGTGACCGGTTTCAGATCGCTTTTGCGAATGACACGGATGCCGACCGTCACGGCATCGTAAGTCCGTCGGCGGGGCTTATGAACCCGAACCATTATCTCGCCGTCGCAATATATTATCTTCTCACCCATCGGCCCGATTGGCCCAAAGACGCCGCTATCGGCAAAACCCTTGTCAGTTCGGGTCTTATAGACCGCGTTGTGCACGACCTGGGACGAAAGCTTTCAGAGGTTCCGGTTGGCTTTAAATGGTTTGTCGACGGTCTTTTAAACGGATCGTATTGTTTTGGCGGAGAAGAAAGTGCCGGTGCAAGTTTCCTTAGAAAGGGACGGCACTGTCTGGACTACGGACAAAGACGGTATTATCCTGAGTCTCCTTGCAGCCGAGATAACTGCGACAGGATGCAGACGGATCCCGGGCAAACTCTATGAACAGCTTACGGACAGGCTCGGAAACCTGTTTATACGCGTATCGATTCAGCGGCGACGCGGGCTGAAAAGGCCGCCATAAGCCGCCTTACCCCCGAAACTATATACGCCGGCGATCTGGCAGGTGAACGGATAATTCCAAAATGACCCATGCGCCCGCCAATAACGCGCCGATAGGCGGACTGAAGATATCGACCGAAAACGGCTGGTTTGCCGTCCGTCCGTCCGGCACGGAAGATATATATAAATTATATGCCGAAAGTTTTCGGGATGAGGAGCATCTCGAGGCAATCCTGACCGGGGCGCGGGAAATATCAGCGATGCTATGGGATCGTGAGGCGTAAAGCGTAAGGCGTAAGGCGTGAGGAGGATTTTACTCTATCTCCTCATGCCGCTTGTGTGATATGACTAGTATATGATTAGTACCCTTTAGTATTTACTTCCAAAACTAAATCTCAAGGAGGGTTTTTATGAAAAAAGCTGTATCGGCATTATTGGTATTGTTTATGGTGCTTGTTTTTGCAAGCGCCGGACTGGCTGCGGAAAAGAAGGCACCTGCAGAGAAACCGGCCGGTGTTATGGCTGATGTTGTAACAGTTCAGGCTACCGTTGATGCGGTGGATGCTGCGAAACGAACAGTCACGCTTAAGATGCCGGACGGGATGCATGCGCACCGTCAAGGTCGGACCTGAGGCAAGAAATTTCGATCAGATCAAGGTCGGCGATACAGTAACGGCGCAATACCTGGAATCTGTCGCGGTCGTTGTGGCAAAAACGGGCGAGAAACCGGCTGTTTCGGAAGCCCAGACCGTAGAGGTCGCAGCGAAAGGTGAAAAACCCCGCGTCGTCGTTGTCAATACGATAGACGTAACCGCGGTCGTGGAAAAAATAGATTACAAAAAAAGAATGATCTCACTTAAGGGGCCTGAAGGCAACGTCAGGGATTTTGTTGTGGATAAATCGGTCAAAAAATTCAAGAATATCAAGATAGGCGACAATGTCTTTGTGCGTCTTACCGAAGCCGTTGCAATAACGGTTGAAAAACCGGCCCAGAAATAAATAACGGAACACGGCCGGCGCTGCCGCCGGCCGTGTTATTTGACACATGAAAAAGCACCCATTGCGTAAAATAATACCAATCATTGCTGTACTTGCCATTTTCGCCATCTTTTCGGGGTGCGCGACTCCCGTGGGGGTGGGGCGTCTCGATACACAGGATTCGTACCAGAAACTGACGGCAAATGTCCTTACGCATTCGACGCTGAGCGCGCCGACCATGCAGATATTGAACCGCAATGGACTGGTTGAAAGATTCAAAAGCACGCCTGAAGATGTCATAGCTATGATACATAAGGGCGTACCGATGGAAGACGAAGTGGACCGGCTTTTCGCACTGGCGGAGCTTTCATTCCTCCACGCATCCCGAAGCCGGGACAGGTCGTATTATCTCGCGTCAGCCGTGTATGCCTATGCCCTCCTTTTCCCGAAAGGGCAAAAATGTCAGGCTGACGCATTCGATCCCCGGTTCCGGACCGCCGCCGATATTTATAATCTCGGCATAGCAGAAGGATTGGCATCCGAAGACGGGTTGGAAGTCCACTTGACCGGCGGCACGTACAGGCTGCCTTTCGGGGAAATGACAATCTCTGTCGATCCTTCTTCCTTCAGGTGGAGTTCCTATGTATTCGTTAATTTTTATAATACCAACCGGCTTTCAATACGCGGTTTACGGAATGAATACCGGTGGCCGGGGATAGGGACGCCGCTTGTGGCGGTCACGAGGTACAGTCCCGATGCGGCTGATACGGTCTCGGCAAGGGTACCTCCTGACATAAAGATCGCAGTGACGGCATTTCTGCGCCTCGATGATCCCGGTCATGCCTTAAAGACAGGCCATGTCAAAGGCAACATCGAACTGTATACGGTCGACTCTTCGAAAACGATAATGATAGAAGGCCGTTCGGTTCCGCTCGAATTTAATGCATCGGCCGCCCTGGCATATACGCTTGAAGGATCACGCGTGTATGCCACTGAAACAAAAGGCTTTTTCTCCGGAAATTTTTCGCTCTTCAAGGAACAGGCCCGTTTTCCCGAAAATATTTTTTTCATGACCCCTTATAAACCGGGCCATATTCCTGTTGTTTTCATTCACGGCACGGCATCGAGCGCGGCGCGCTGGGTCGAAATGCTCAATGAGTTGCAGAATGACCAGCGCCTGTGGGGCCGCTATCAATTCTGGTCCTTTACGTATAATACGGGGAATCCCATTCTGTACACCGGCGGCATGCTGGCCGGCGGCCTTAGAGAATTGGTCCGCGGGCTTGACCCGGAGGGAAAGGATGCGGCCCTTAAGGAAATGGTCATAATAGGGCACAGCCAGGGAGGGATCCTGGCTAAATTCTCTGCAATGGACAGCGGGACACGTTTCTGGAACAATGCAACAGAGCTTCCCTTCGATAGACTTGATGTCTCTCCGGAGACGCGGGCCATGTTCGAGAAAAGCTTTTTTTACAAGCCGCTTCCTTTTGTGAAACGGGTTATATTTATCTCGACGCCCCACAGGGGAAGCTACGTGGCCGGAGGATGGATAGGAAGGTTGTCGGGCAGGTTCGTTTCGCTGCCTCACCGGATGCTCGATGCCATGACAGAAGTGATCACCAGGAACCCGGATGCCCTCAAAATGGCCACATTTAAGGGCATTCCGAAAAGCACGGGGAACATGGACCCCGAGAGTCCGTTCATCAAGGTATTTTCATCCATTCCCATAGATCCGGGAGTTACGTCCCATTCGATAATCTCCGTGTCAAATATAAACGATCCCCGGGAAAAATGGACTGATGGGGTCGTAAAATACGAAAGCGCGCATATCGACCATGCAGAATCCCAACTGGTGGTCCATTCAGGGCATTCAACGCAAGGGGAACCCGAAACGATCGAAGAGGTCCGCCGGATCCTTCTCAAGCACATCGGAATCCAATAAATCCGCTTAGGCGTTAGGCGGGTATATTTTGTTATCTATGTACCCGTTTGAACAGCGTAAGGAGTGAGGCGTCAGGCGTGATGGCATAAAGGACGACTAACACCGCCGTCATCCCGGTGCTTGACACCGGGATCCCATATGGCTGACAATTGTCAAGTGCAAAAACTGTCCCTTGGTCCTTTTTCTTTTATGTCATAAGTCTTTTCTCAACCAGAACACAGGTAAGGGGCGGGACCTATAATAACGTCTGATATTCTCATATCCGCGGATCATTAACCGCAATTACTTAGTGTTCGTCCCGGGAGCTCGCCTTTTTGAGTCTAGCGTCAGAGGTCATGGCTTATGCTGGACCATGCTCGCTATGGATCCCTCGCGGGTTCTCCCCGACGCCGGCCGCGCCCCTTGCCTTTATCCTGGTTATGTTCCTCCTTGACGGTTAATATTAAGGTTTTTCATCCTGACACCAGTTCTTCTACGCTGCCAGAGGCACCTGCCGCGCTATGTGCCCATATGAACCCGGCAAGTTCACGCGCTATGGCTACTACCGTCTTGTTGTTCTCCTTTCCCCGTGCGCAAGGAACATGCGGTACTTCCTGCAGAGTCTCTTCTGGGCCTCCCAGGCGATCTTTGCGACATCCTTCGGGGACATCTTCCTGCCTCTTCATAAGCTTCCGTGTCACCCGTGCATTATGGGAATAGCCCCGGGCGGCCTCGACCAAGGACGCGGCGCATATGGCTGTTCCCTGTCTTTGTTATCTTCCCTCTTCGTATCGTTCTCGCCTGTCGTGTCCTCTGACGGTATCAGCCCCGAGGTAGGTCATGAACTGCTCTCGCAGAGGGGAACCGGTTCATGTCCCCCACCTCGGCGACTCGTCGTTGCCGCTGTGATAAATGCGACACCCCGCAGCGCCTGAAGTGCCTCGACGGCAGGGTACATCCGCCATCCGGGAAGAAGGTGTTCTCATCTCATCCTCGAGACGCTTTAGCCTTTCCGTGCAGGCAATGACCGTATTCGTATAGATCTCCTGAAGAACGATCTGCTGGATGGGATGTACCCATGGATATGTCCGAGAGCCACGCGCATGTGCGATGGGCCCCAGCTGCCTTTGCCGAAGGATAACGCTTCCCCTGGCGAAGGAGGAAGGACTTGAGCTCCTGCCGTGCCGATCCTCCGGGCCTTCACCGCATGCTCCCGGGCACGGGTGAGGTCGCGTATCGCCTCGTCCTCCTCGGAAGGTACGATAACCTCGGTCAGTTCGCCTGCACGCTCGAGGCGTGCGAGCATTATCGCGTCCCTCTTGTCGTTCTTTATCCTGACGCCGGCTTCTCTCTCGGGATGAGGGAGGGGGCGATGACCTTGCAGGAGAGAGCCTTTCTTTGTGAGATGGCGGTATATCTCGTAGCCGCAGGGGCCCGCCTCGTAGACGAAGCGGGGGTTCTCTTCCTCTTTCTTACTAAGAAGCCTGATTAAACTGCTCAAGGGCCTTCATTGTGCCGCCGATCTTCCCGTAGTGCCTTACCTCGCCGCTTCCATCCGTCTCTGCCAATGCGATGCTCGATCGAGTTTTTGTGTACATCCATTCCTACGATTGTGATAGAATCTCTGCATGACCTGCCTCCTTATTATGGCTCTGTACTTTGAAGATTTGGATCCCAAAAAGTATAACCCACGACAACTAAGGAGCAGGTCACTTTTCTTAATTGTCAATATATTCGTGTCTTTGTCCTTTTGCTTCTTCTTTCTACGCCTTACGAGGCGCCAGCCTTTTCTTGACCATTTTCCAGCTTTCGGTTGTCAGGAAGCTTTCGTCCATGTTGTTGACCATCCGGGTGAATTTATTGAATGGGGCCGCAAAGGTCAGGGTGTTTGCGCTTACGCACGACCGGGCGGAGATATCGAACATGCCGAGGATGCATCTGGGCCTCACCGAGGCCTTCTCGAGGTAAGGGTACGTGACGATTGTCGAACATCCTGCGCCGAAAGGCGAAAATACCGCGTTCGGTTCTCCCTCGTCGTAATTGGCCAGGGTAAATAATCCTGAGATCACATCGGGAGCGTCAAAGAAAATGACCGCATCCGGATCTTCATTTTCGTTGACCATATCCCATGGTTTGAATATTATAAACGGTGCCGGCGCTTCGAATTTCGGCGATGTTTTCATTGTTTCAGTTACAAGCTCCGGGGATTTCTTATATCTCTCGCCTTCCATTTCTCCGGGAATGCCGTAGGAAAGGAAATATTCGAAGTTGGGGCGGAGGATCTCGCTGAATCCCAGGTATCTCTTGCCGCCTGCGCATCCTATAGATTCGACATTGAAAGCCAGGGCGCGCCCCTTTGCTGCCCGCGCGATATCAGCGAAGATGCAGCGGTGCTCCATAATGCTTTTCGGGCCCTTTACCCTTGAGGCGTCCCCTTCGGTCTGGCTATAGAAAAAAACTATCGGCAAAGAAGCCCCGGGAAAATGGGTTTGCCAGCCTTTCATAGAATTTTTCCTTTAATTTGATATCCATGGCATCTCCTTTTTTGTGATTATCTTACTATTTACTTTAACATAATAATTTGGATCCCTGACTTTGTGCAATGCTCCTTTTCGTATGATTCCGGGTACTGCCTTCCGGCAATTTGCTTTCCTAACCGGGTGACGTCATACGGTCCATCGGCATCGCAAAATTCCCGGCTTTCCTTACCCTTTGGGTTTTTGGTATGGAACTCGATATGTACGGTATGGTAGGTATAATAATAACACTGGTCAGGTCCGGGAAAAAAGAACAAAAAATATAAAGGAGTACCGATATGTCGCAGGTCTATAAAGGTGTTCAGTTTATCCCCGGTCAGGATGAATTCATCCCCGATTCCCATGTGTACGTTATCGGCGACCCCGAGTCCGGCGATCTCTCTATTGTCGATGCCGGGCTTACCGGGAAAGGGAGCTTACAAGGCAAACGCCATCAAGAAGCTCGGAATCCGGCCGGAGGATATCAAGAGGATCATTATGACCCATACCCATCTCGACCATATCGGGTGCCTTGCCGAACTTCAAAAGGATTTTCCCGGCGCCGAACTATGGGTACACAGACTTGAGGCGGACCTTCTGGAAAAAGGGGATGACAGGGCTGTATACGGTATGGAAATGTTCAAGAGCATGTGCCAGACGCAGTTCGGTCTTGATGTCAATGCATTTAAATTTAAAGTGGACCGCAAACTTGAAGGCGGGGAGACACTGGAGATCGGAGATATGATATGGGACATCGTGTTTATTCCCGGTCATTCCATGGGAGGGATCGCCCTGTATGAACCGGTCGCAAAGATCCTTATCCCCGGGGATGTCGTATATGCGGATTATGCCATAGGCCGGTTCGATCTGTTTGGCGCAAACGCAGCCCAGCTGAAAGATTCGCTCGATAAGCTCGCCAGGCTTGACGTGGATATCCTTCTTCCCGGCCATAACCAGATCATGAAAGGCGTTCCGCAGGATTATATAAGGAAAACGACGAAGATGTGGGAACCATATCTGATGTAAGAAGGCATTTCAGGCTTCAGCGTTAGGTTGAATCTAGGTGAATGTCGGAGGGTAGTATTATGATAAGAGCGATCAGGTTAAGATTCTGGCAGAAAGCATTTCGGACTATCACTGTTTCAATTGCTCTGCGTTCATTGTTCATTTGTCCACTGTTGCTGTTACCGCAGACGCGGTCGTCAAAAAAATTTCGTTTATTCCTCAGTGGGGCCCGCAGGCGCAGTTTGCGGGCTATTATGTCGCGTATGAGCAGGGGATCTACAAGAAGTATGGTCTTGATGTCAGGATCATCCAGGGCGGGGCACATAAGCCGTCTTCAGAGATCCTTGAGAAGGGCGAGGCCGACATCGCCAGCATCTGGCTGTCAACCGCAATGCAGAAGCGGTCGCGCAAGGTAAAGCTGGTCAATATCGGCCAGATCGTTCAACGATCGTCCCTGATGCTTATCGCAAAAAAATCGCGGGGCATCAAAAAGCCGGAGGATCTGAACGGCAAAAAGGTCGGGTTGTGGGGAGCAGATTTTCGCATCCAGCCGGAGGCTTTTTTCAAAAAACACAAGATCACGGTCACGGTCGTACCGCAATCCTATTCCGTAAATCTTTTTCTTCGGGATGGGGTCGATGCCGCATCAGCCATGTGGTACAACGAATATCACACCATCCTCAATGCGGGGATCAATGCCGATGAACTTACCTCTTTCTTCTACAGCGACTACGGGCTGAATTTTCCCGAAGATGGCCTGTACGTTATGGAGGATGTCCTGAAAAAAGATCCGGAAGCGATATGCGCCTTTGTGAAAGCATCCATGGAAGGCTGGAGATATGCATTCGATCATCCCGACGAGGCCCTTGATATCATTCTGAAATATATGGTTGCCGCCAATGTGCCGGCAAACAGGGTTCATCAGAAATGGATGCTCGAGAGGATGAAGGACATAATCTATCCTTCGGGCAAGGATGGAGCCCGTGCCCGGGACGTTGCGAAAAGAAGATTATGACAGGGTCGGCAAGGAATTGAAAGAAGCGGGCCTTATCAGGGATATACCGGATATAGATACCTTTGTCTTTCGGTGTGCGGGAAATGTTCAAAAATAAAGGCATAGCATTCAAGCTTGTCGTCTTTTTTACCTTGAGCAGCGCGGCCATATTTGCGGTCATCTTCAGCTACAATTATCTCGTGTCCCGGCGCATGATCCAGAAAGGCATTGAAGAGAATTCGGCAAACCTGATAACCACGACGACAAGCAGGATCGAAGTGCTCCTGACCTCCACGCAAAAAGTCCCGCAAAATGCGGCATATCTCCTTGAAAACATGAATTATGATGAATCCGAGCTTTTCAAGGTCCTGTATGCGATCGTCGAACGAAACCCGGAGATCTACGGTGCGGCAGTCGCCTTCGAACCGTATGCTTTCGATAAGAACAAGAAATATTACGCCCCGTATTTTTATAAGGTCAACGGGGGAATAAGCTTTAAATACCTCGATAAATTCTATGATTATTTCACGTGGGACTGGTACCAGATCCCCCGCGAACTCGAGTCGCCTCAATGGACCGAACCTTATTTCGGGGAAGGGGGCGGCATCCTCATGTCATCGTACGCAGTCCCATTCTATAAAAATGTCGACGGTCAGCGAAAATTGGCAGGCATTGTTATCGTGGATATCTCGCTCGAGCACTTAAGGGATATCGTGTCATCGATCAAGATCCTTAAATCGGGCTACGGCTTCCTTATATCGAAAAACGGGACATTTGTTACCCACCCGATCAAAGGAATATATCATGAACGAGACGATCTTCTCTGTAGCCGAACAGAGGAATGATGCGTCGCTGAGGGAAACCGGCCGCAGGATGATCAAGGGACAGGCGGGGTTTTCCACCCAATCGGTCAAAAGCGCAGTCACCGGGAAATCGTGCATTATGACGTATGTCCCGATCAAATCGAACGGCTGGTCGCTCGGCGTCCTTTTTCCGTATGACGAACTGATGTCGGACATAACGAACCTGAATCACGTGGTCCTTGTTCTCGGTATTACCGGTTTATGCTCCTTGCCCTGGCTGTTGTTTTCATAGCACGCTCCATTACGAAACCGCTTACTATAATGGCCGATATAGCGGGACGGATCGGGACGGGCGATCTCGAGGCTCAAGTCCCGCAGGTCAGGACGCACGATGAGGTAGGAAAGCTTGCCCTTGCGCTCGACTGCATGAAAAGGTCGCTCAAGGATTATATCCAGGAGATAACGGATACGACAGCATCGCGGCAGCGGATGGAAAGTGAGTTAAAGATAGCGCGAAATATACAGATGGGGATCCTTCCCAAGATATTCCCGCCTTTTCCCGACCGGACCGATTTTGACATTTATGCTCAAACCATTCCGGCGCGTGAGGTCGGCGGGGATTTTTATGATTTTTTCCTCGTTGATCGAAGCCACCTGTGTTTTGTTATCGGCGATGCATCCGGAAAGGGGATACCTGCCGCCCTTTTCATGGCATTTACGAAAACGCTGATCAAGGCCAAGGCAACCGCAAATCTCGACACGGGGGTGCTCATGCAGGAAGTGAACGATGAGTTGAGCAGGGGTAATCCTGCGGATATGTTCATAACTGTCTTTTGCGCCATCCTGAATACCGAAACAGGTGAAATGCGATATACCAACGGAGGGCATAACCCGCCTGTCATTATGAGAAAGACCGGAGAGATCAGCTATCTCGATTGTTCCGGCGACCTTGTCGTAGGAATTATGGAGGGCTCACCCTATTCATCGCGGCGCCTTGCACTCAATGCCGGCGACAGGCTATTCCTGTATACCGACGGGGTGACCGAGGCTATGAACGCTTCGCTGATGAGATATTTTCAAATGATCGTTTACTGCAGGTTCTTGCGCTTTGCGGCGAAAGATCTGTCTCGGATATCGTCTCGTGTGTCAATGATGCCATCAATGAGTTCTGCCAGGAGACCCCGCAATACGACGATATAACCATGGTAGCCCTGCACTATAATGGGAATAGATAAAACTTAATTATTACAAATCTTTCTGATATCTATCTTTGTGATTTTTATCATTTTGTTCACTGATTTTTGCTATTACAATGTCAAAAATTCTTGCAATTTATTAGCAAGAAGTTAAAATAATAAATCTTATCAAAAGGGAGCTTTAATGCGCGTTTATTTCTGGGGGACCCGGGGATCGCTGCCCGCATCCATAACGGCCGAAACCGTTCGGAAGAAGATCGTGCGCGCACTTGAGGCAGCAAAAACCCGCACCTTCGAAAATCAAGCCGATATCGAGCAATTCGTGGATACACGAACTTCCTTTTACCGTGAGCAAGACATATGGCAGCAATACCGCATGCATCGAGATCAAGAACGGCGATGAATATATAATCTGCGATGCCGGCACGGGCCTCAGGGACCTGGGCAATCATCATATGAAATTGATAGAGCAGGGCCTTCAGCGAAGAAGCGGGTCAATATTCCATATTTTCATGTCACATTTTCACTGGGACCATATCCAGGGATTCCCGTTCTTCACCCCGGCCTATATACCGGGTAATCAGGTAAAAATATACGGGTATCACAAGAAATTAAAAAGCTATTTTACAAAACAGCAGAGCCAGCCTTATTTTCCTGTTCCCCTTGCGGCCATGAATGCCGATATACAATTTATTACGCTGGACCCGGACAAAACCGCCGCAATAAACGGATTCGAAATATCAGCGATCGAGCAGAGACATCCCGGTATCTCTTACGGGTTTCGGTTTCAAAAAGACGGCAAAAGCGTTGTTTATTCTTCGGATGCGGAACACAAGACGAGTTTCGACAGCCCGGCCCGTGACGAAAATTATCCATTTCTTAAATTCTTCAAAGATGCCGACCTGCTCATCTTCGATGCCCAGTATGATTGGAACGACGCGGTGCTTTCAAAAGAAGACTGGGGGCATTCCAGTTATGTTGCGGCAGTTGAGCTCTCGGTAAAGGCAAAGGTCAAACGCTTATGCCTTTTTCACAACGAGCCGACATATACTGATGATAAGCTTGACGCATTGCTCGAAGATACAAGAAATTACCTCAACATCTACAATAACCGCAAACCGCATCCACTCGTGATTGATATAGCATATGACGGGCAGGAAATAGAGGTATAGTCCAAGCCCATATCGAAGCGTTGCCTTCGTTGTTTTCCTCGTCACCTTCCTCGACGTTGCCACCCGCTGGAGCAAGCTTTGAAAGCGGGTACCCGGTTTTTACTGTACGCCTGCGTCGGCTCCTCGTCAACGCCTCGGCACCATCTTCGATCTGTGCTTGGACTGTACCTTCGACGTTAGTTTGTTTTATTTTTTCATCGTGATTGTGAGGATGTTTTTGTTGGCTTTGCGTGTGTAGGATACTCCGTCGGTCATTTGCTTGATGAAAAATATACCGAGGCCTCCGATTGGGCGGTTGTTGATATCTGCTGCGGTGTCCGGAGTGCTCCTGACGAGCGGATCGAATTCCGGCCCATCGTCAATTATATCGATCGTGAATTCGTTTTCATTGTTCAGCCCGCATTCTACAGTTATGACACTGTCGGGTGCTTTGGAGGAATATTTGACTATATTGACGATTGCCTCTTCCAGCGCCAGTTCCATGGCTCCAACCTTATGTTCGCCTATACCGGACTCACCGGCGCATTCGATAACTCTTTCCATAAATAAGGGTAAAGATCCCAGTTCAGCGGGAAGCTGGATACGGCAAAGCTGGCGGTTTTTTTCAGTCATCCCTGAAAGGTCGCGACGGCTTCCGCTTCTGTTGGAAATATCTTAAAGATCGATTTGAATCCCGATATCTGAAAAACTTCATCGACCGGTCCCTGAAGGCCGGTAAACAGTATCTCGCCTGAAAGCGCTTTCAACTTTTTTGCTGACGAGAGTATGCTTCTCAGGCCGGCGCTGCTGATATAGCCGAGTCCTGACAGATTAATAAGCAGGATTTTTTCGCCCGCCGTGATCAGCGCGTCAAGATTGCCCTCAAATTCAGGCGCGGTAATGGCGTCAATCCTGCCTGAAACTGAAACAATCGTTGTACCTTTTTCCTTGCGGGTAGTTATTTCCATGGACCCCTCGTAGTTTTTATTGAATTCTATACAATGGCCGGGGAAAAAACAATAAAATAACAGGTGATCATCATGGTCAAGATACAAAGCTTTCTTTATATGTCCCATCACCTGTAATCTGCATTTAGCGCCATCTTTGCTTGTTTCAGTCCCTTGTGGGCGGCTTCGTAGTAGGTTGGTTTGAGGTCGATGGCCTTTGTAAAATAATCTATCGATCGTGCGTACTCCCGTTTTTCCATGTATAACGTTTCCATGTTTTTACAGGCATCCGCCTCGTCACCGCCTTTTTTGAAGGCGTCGAATGCTTCGGATTCGAGCCCTGTCTTGAAAAGCGCGAATCCGAGGTGATCATAGGTAGAGGCGTCGGAAGGATTTAATTTTATTGCCTTGAGTAGGACCTCTGCAGATTCCCGGTACCGGGATGCCTTATAAAATGATCTCCCGAGCCTGTCGTACAGTTCGGCCGACCTCGGATTGATCGCTATCGCTTTTTCATATGTCTGTGCGGCCAAAAGATATCGCTTTTGTAAATCGTATGCCATTCCGAGAAGAGCATATGCCTGCCACATGGCGGAATTACCCTGAATGACCGAGTTCAATGCTGATTCGGCCTCTTCGAATCGTTCAAGATGCATACATGCTGTCGCCCGGCCCTGTAGAGCCTCTGCATTTCCGGGCGATCTTAAGAGGACGACGTCGAATTGCTCGAGCGCGCGGGTCCACATTCTTTGTCTCAGCAAGCACCGTCCTATCTTTGACCGCAGCAACAGATCATCCGGTTTTAGCTGCACGGCCTTTGAGTATTCGATGCAGGCCATTGCCATGTTGCCAGTCTTAAGATAGGCGTCTCCCATCCGTTCAAATGCCGGGGAATTGCCTAAGTCGTTCATCTTCGTTTCTAGGTCATCGGCGTCGGCGCTGTGTTTTGCCTGCTGCTGCTCGACAATGCGCTGGTACTGTCTGTCAAGCGCGGTCTCCCGGGTCGTCCCGCAGCCGGAAGCGCATACAATAAGGCAGAATAATGCCCCGATGAGTGCAGCATCAATGAGCACTCTTGTTCCGTAAAACCGGCGTTTCAGAACCATACCAGCCTCCTTGAAAGGGCATCGATAGTATCGATATCCCCGGTATTTTTTGTTTTCATGACCTGGCGGATATAACCGTCCGGTACCGGCGATTCTGCCGGTTGAATATTCGTATCTCTTTTTGCGACCATCAGGTAATCCGGTTCAAGCCGGGGAGATTTGAGGTCGACGGGGCCTGCAAGAAACCGACCCTTTGCTTTCTTTGCCCGTGCGAGGGACCGCGTCATCCTCTCGGTAAACCTGTTCCCGGCGGGGACCGGCACTATTTCCGTGCTGGAAATATTCTCTCGCGCCACCACATCGGGCACCCTGTCCATTTCAAGCTGGCCCAGTTTATCCTCAATATTTTCCAGGGCAGACTTAACCTTGCTCGGCCCCGCAGACTGTGCAAGCTCTGTCGTCGCCAATGTTTTTTCTCCCAGGGCCATGTATGCCAATGCGAGATTGTTTCGCATGTGCGCGTCATTTTCGTTGAGGCGTAATCCTTCAAGAAGTATCGTGACCGCCGATGCGTGATCACCTTCGAGGATGAAAGAATAACCGAGGTTATTGTATGCATGGCGGTCATTCGGGGCGATAGCGATTGCCATGCGATATGCCTCACGCGCCCGCGCTCTTTCCTTCAGGCTATCATATGCGATGCCCAGCCCGTTGTACGCGAAGACATGACGCGGATCTATGGCAATGGTTTTCCTGAATTCTTCGATCGCTTCCTGGTAGTTTCCCCGGCTCTGGTAATGCACCCCCAGTCTGTAATGCGAGTCCGGATTGCCTTTGGCCGGTTTTACCCCAGACATGAACTCTGATGCCCGCGTGGCAGCTTCAACATTCGCAATCTTTTCATCCCCGGGCTCCCAGAATTTTAAAAAACTGAAAATACCTTTCGTTGAAGAACATCCGGTTACCAGGAGCGCTATGGCGATCCCGCATAAAAATGCACGAGCCTTGTGTTTTGGGTTTTTATATTCCATAAAGATCTCCCTGTTTGTTGTTTTATCCTTTCCATACCCTGAATGCCTGGATCAATGCAGGTCCCACAAGAACCAGAAACAAGGACGGGAATATGAAGAAAATGGTCGGGAAAAGCAGTTTTATCGGAAGTTTTGCCGCCAGTTCCTCGACTTTCTGGGTTCTCTTTACCCGCATTGCATCGGCCTGAACGCGCATGGCCTGAGCTATGTTTGTCCCGAACTTCTCTGTCTGGATAAGAAGCGTTGAAAAACTTTGAATATCCTCCGAGTTGCAGCGCATGGCAAAATTCTTCAAAGCGTCCCGCCTGAGTTTGCCCGCCCGGAGCTCTAAAGTGAGAAGCTTGAATTCCTCGCTTAGCCTCCGGTGCCGCATTTTAATCTCTGCCCCGACGCGGTTTATAGATGAATCGAGGCCCAATCCCGCCTCGGCACACACTACCATTAGGTCAAGGCCATCGGGAAATCCAAGGGATATCTCTTCCGTGGGTGCTTTTTATCCTGCTGTTAAGCCATATCACCGGGGCATAAAATCCGAGAACCGCTAGCATGATAATCATGAAAAGGAGGTTGACCGAAGCCATATTCCAGAAGAAACTTAATTTAATAACCAGGAATATCGTCGGGAAAAGTACTGTACATAGTATCTTCGACCCATAAAAAATCATTGTCATATTTTTCATTTTCCCAAGCCCCGCTTGCAGAAAACGTTGTTTCAGCCGGGAGATCTCGGCTTCTTCTTTCGGTTTGGCCAGAGCACCGAGGGTCTTTATTACTCGTAAAAACAAGTCCCGCATTTTTTCCCGGGTGGTGTTCCGGTGTTTCGATTCGTTAAGGCGAGCCTCAGATTCCAGTTTCTTGAGAAGATCATTTCGGTCCTTCCGGTACGACACGTACACAAGGACCGTTACGATCGAAAGAAGAATAAAACTGAAGATTAGTACTGGAATTAAGAATAAAGTGAAGGTCATTTTTGACTCCTCTATACCCGTATATTAATTAATTTTTTTATGACAATAATTCCAAAAGCCATCATAATAGCCGCGAACACCACGAATATCTTTCCCGCGGGGTCATTAAACAGCCCGTCGAGGTATTTCGGGTTCATGAATGATAGGGCCAATAAAACTGCGAAAGGCAGTCCCGCCAGAATAATGGCGGATAACTTTCCTTCCGCGCTTAATGCCCGGACGCGTCCTAACAACTTGAATCTCTCCCTCATGAGTCGGGCTATGCTTTCCAGGATGTCCGCAAGGTTTCCCCCGCTTTCTTTCTGGATGATTACGGATACGGTAAAGAACCTCAGGTCAGGCACATCGATGCGGTTGATCATATTCATCAGTGCCTGCTCGATCGAACTGCCAAAATTTATCTCCTGTATGACTTGCTTGAATTCGGGGCCAATCGGTTCCCCGAATTCAGTGCGACCATGTTGAGCCCTCCCGAAAATGCATGTCCCGCCTTTAACGACCGTGCCATAAGATCGAGCGCTTCGGGGAGCTGCCTTTCAAACTTTGCCATGCGTTTATTTTTCTTGATATAGAGGTAAACGAACGGGAGAGCAGCAACGCATAGCGCTATAAGGGAACGCCCTGTGGGCCCGCGCACGATCACAACGAGCATCAGGTAGCTGAGCAGGGCGCTGACGAACGAAATGAGGAGAAAAACACCGAGCGGTATCCTGGAGTTGGCGGCAATGACGAGCCTGTCGAGCCGCTGCATTGACGGAAGCCGGGAAAGAAGAAAATTCAGATGCGGTATCGTGCTGAATATCCTCTGCTTCCTTAGGCTTACGGATGATCCCTGTGATGCCTTTCCGCCGAGCGTTGAAAGTCTTTTTTTTGCTATCGACTCTGAGTCTTTCCGTTTTGAGCGGAAAAGGAACACAGTCCCTTCAATCATACAGATGATCCCGAAAAAGATGCCTACGCTTACCAGCCATTCCATGTCAGATCACCTCAAATCTCGAGCATTACAGGGTCTCCGAACAGTTCCCCCGGAAGTGGTATGCCGTAAGCCCTGAACCGTTCAATGAAGCGCGGCATAATCCCCTCTATTTTGAACCGTCCCCTGACGGTTCCGTCCGGGCGAACACCCGTCTGTTCGAATGTGAAGATCTCCTGCATCGTGATTATGTTTCCTTCCATTCCAATTATCTCCTGAAGAGACACGACCTTGCGTGTCCGTCGAGGAGTCTCTGCACGTGGAAGACACGTCGATGGCTGACGAAATGTACTGCCTGACGGCTTCATGCGGGATATTGAGCCCGGACATGGCGACAAGTGTTTCAAGCCTAAGAAGTGCGTCCCGCGGGGAGTTGGCGTGGACTGTCGTCAATGAACCGTCATGGCCCGTGTTCATCGCCTGGAGCATATCGAGCGACCTCTCCGCCGCGAACCTCGCCGACTATTATCCGGTCGGGCCTCATCCTGAGGCTATTTCGAACGAGATCGCGCTGGGTTACCTCGCCCTTTCCCTCTATATTGGCAGGTTTCGTCTCGAGCCGCACCACATGATCCTGCTTGAGCTGCAGTTCCGCCGAGTCCTCTATTGTGATGATCCTCTCGTTATCGGGGATAAAACGGGAAAATACATTGAGGAGCGTGGTCTTTCCCGTTCCGGTTCCTCCCGATATAAGCACGTTAAGCCGTGCCCGGACGATGCCCTGGATGATTTCGCCTATTTCGGGGGTCAGGGTTTTCAGGGTTATCAGGTCTTCAAGTTCCAGCGGGTCTGCCGCAAAAGGCCGGATGGACAGGCTCGGCCCGTCGATTGCAAGGGGCGGCACGATTGCGTTTACACGCGAACCATCCGGAAGCCGGGCGTCCACCATCGGGCTCGATTCGTCAACGCGCCTGCCGACCGCGGAGACGATCCGGTCGATAATCTTCTTGAGATGAGCGTCGTCCTTGAAACGGACGGGAGTCGGTTGAAGTTTGCCGTATTTTTCGACATATACCTGTTTATAGGAGTTGACGAGTATGTCGGTTACGGTCGGGTCACGCATGAGGGGTTCTATAGGACCCAAGCCCATTACCTCGTCCTGGACCTCGCTGCACAGGGCCTCACGTTCTTCATAGTTCATGGGATCTTGAATCGTCCTGGGCCAGGATCGTCCTCAATGATCAGCCTATCTCCCGTTTCAAATGCTCGGGGCTTACCGTGTCGACCAGGGAAAGATCGATCATGTCGAGAAGACGATCGTGTATCTTGTTCTCAAGTCGTGATATTCATCGCTCATTACAAAATCATAATTACGTATGACCTGGCTTTTCTATTTTCATGTTCCTCATCTTTTTAATCGTCATGCGGCCGCGTATCGCATTGCGAAACGATCCAAACAGAGCCTGCTTTCTCTAGCATTTCGGATTCGTCATGTACGTTCTTTATGGAAAATACCCGCCATTGAGCGATACTCTTGTTGATCTCCGATCCCGGCGCCATATCGCTCAATGTCTGGCCCATATTTATTGCGTTCATGGTATTTGATAAATCGTTCGGAATGGTCCAGGCTGATTTTCTTCTTTGTGTTCGTTCGGCATCCTCGATTGAAATATTGCCGATTTTTTGTTTACCCTGTTTGCGACGATCGAATAGCCATCGTCGGCAGGGTAACCCACCTCATAAAAGCATCTTTGAGCCTCTTTATATTTATAAGGCAGGGAAGGTTGAGAAGCGTCACGATGACGAGCGGTGTCGGCGATCTTCATTATAGCCTTTGACGTTTCCCCAATATTCTGTCCCCCGTCTATGACGATATGATCAAATATTGTTTTCATGACCCGAGTACCTTCGCGGTTATCTCGGTCCCGGAATCGAGGCTTTCGAAGATTCCCGTGGGTGATGGCAGAACATGGAGGCCGCTTGGATGTTTATAGCAGAGTACCCATCAGGAAATTGCTGTCGAGCCGGCTTATATTCCGGGCTATCTCGGCCCAGTCGAAAAGAGGAGTCCATGTTCAAAAAGATCGGGTATATCGCCGAAAAGAAGATTCATGTCAACGAGGGCGACCCTCTTATCTGGTCCCAAAGCGATCAGGTTTCTTGCCAGGTTCACAGCCACAGTCGTTGTGCCGACCCCGCCTTTGCTGCCCACGAGATGAATGATCTTGCCCTGGCGCAGCGGAGCGGCAGTGGTATCTCTGTGTGATTCCCGGCCCTTGGACTTATATTCAACGAGGGCCTTTCTGACGTCGTCTTTATTCAATGGCAGGGGGAAAAACTCATCCGCACCGATCTTCAGCGCCTGGATGAGTATCCGCGGGTCGGTCGCAGCTGAGAGAAGAAAAAGATGACGAGCCTTTCCCAGAGCCATGGCTTCTTTAAGGTACATGAATTGTTCGTCTGCGTCAGCATCAGTGAGTTCATAAACAAGGATATCCCTGTGGGGCGCCATTTTCCGCCCCGATCGTATATCCACTGATAGATGAGATCACGTTCTCGATTGCCGTCCGGGCGGATATAGTGTCAACCTTGATCATTACCGTGAAAACATTCATGATGTATCCTTCATATTTTTTTTTCAGTCTATAGACTGTTAAATCACTTAACCAATACCGGGATCTTGGCCAAGACCCCGAAATTTTCTCCCCCGGTATTTCCCACAGGTGTGTGCGGCGTACATGATGGAAGAAAATAAATAGACTTTTTTGCATATGAGGCCGTAACACCATCCACATTTTTCAAATTGAAATGCGTGACAAAATCATTCCAGCATGCAACCCTATCGGTCGGTGTCGCACACGTCCAATCACCCATCCTGGATGGGGGAAAACTATCCTGTTCGAGATCGTCTTTATCGGATATCCAGACAATGCTCAAATTGATGGCCCCAACGACTGTCGCGCAGTTGGACACGTTATTACCGGGGCAATCAACTACCGGTAGGGTCATGTTCCAGGGTTCCGTACGGGTGGTCGGCCCAAAGCATGTCCTGTAAATCGCTATGCACATTGCTAATTTCCCCCCCCCGTGGCCCCCATCCCGGCTCCGAGCATGATGGGCCCGGGATTACCGCCTCCGCATACAAGAGGGCGGACAGTCGGGGTGGACGCCGTTTGCATGGCTGGCTGAAGTTAGTCCAGCCGCCGGTATTTGCCGTCAATGGATTGCCCCCGCTATTAATCATTCTGCCTGTATTCAAGTATAATTTCCCGATTCATCAACAACAGACTGCATGCAGATTGCAATAGGTTGATCGGCATCTCCGGGGCGCAAGCTTCCGGAAAACCCGATGTATCCCACGGCTTCCGCGTTGCCGAAGATGGGGATGCGTTCCAGATCTTAGAAAAAACCATGCAATCACTGATTGCGTTTTTACCCTGACTTTCACGGCATTGATAAAGTCAGGGTTCGCATCGAGCTCTTCCTGTGGATGCATTCCACAGGTCGACCGGTAATAATGAATCGTTGGGGGTAAAAGTACGGGCTGCAAACTCCAATGTCCTCTTTGAATCTCATATGCATCGACAGGATATTTCTGGCTGTAGTTCACAGTGGCAATGTCGGAAGCGGTCTGGTTAGCGCCGGGATTAACCTCTGTGCCATCGCCGGTGTAGAGATCGCCCGCCCCTGCGAGCGCCCCCGGCATCAGCACCATTCTGCAACTCGTTTTTAACCATTGTGATAAAACCAAGGTCGACAGCCAGCGCCGCGAAACCAAAAAGCATAATCAGGGACAAGGCCACTATAACGGCGACCGAGCCTTTCTCGTTGTTTTTGACATGTTTGAAAAGTTTGTAATATCGTCTTTTTTTCTTACTCATGATATCTCCTACTCCATCCGCATTACCGTAGTTGCGGAAAGGGGGATGCTCGTTGATCCTTTGGGAAGCCCGATGAGAGGAGGCAGGTTCTGAAATACCAGGAAATTATACGGATACGTGACCCTCACCGTAAGAGGCTGACCTGAGGTCCGGGGATCCGGGCTCACAAAAACGTCAACATCCGAAGTGGCAAAGCTGATAAGATGTTGCTTTTCAAAATATTTCATGACAATTTGCGTTATTTCCGGAACGGTATACGGATCATATGCTCCCGACGCGTCGGCACGGTATACAATGCCCTGTCTGGCCCCTTGCTTGCGTTTGTGATTATCGCCTTGTCGTACAGGATCAGACTGAACTCAATAATCCCGAAAAGCAGGATGAGGAGCAACGGCGTGATGAGTGCCATTTCAATCGCTGCGGCGCCTTTCTGACATGAAATTTTCTTCATGGCCTGGCCCTCTTACTTTGCGTTTCCGGCGGCGCCTAACGCTAGTACGGGCACTAGCGGAACTGGCTTTTCGAAACTTCCATGATACTTATCGAGAATCTTCTGGGCTGATTGTCCGTCTATCCCATCTACGGGCTGAAGATTTTTTTCCGCATTAGCGTTCAAGGTCTGGTTTATTACGGCAAGTTTGTGCGACGTGCCGAAGTCATTTTCGACCCTGCTTGATGCGCAGCCGCCGAGCAAAATGATAGCTGCCATCCCGATGCCGAAGATAATTAAATTCGATCTCATACGTGTCTCCTTTTACTTATTTTCCGGCATGATGTGCCCAAATTGTTGTTCAGGTTTATTTTCCGAACTTGGTGACCCGATTGCCGGCACCCCGCGTTTGGGCTCACCCGCACCTTCGATCCTGCCAAGAAGATAGAATTCGAAATCATCCGGCTCGACAAATTGGTCCGTCGGTTTCGTTTGCTTCGCTGTATCGAGAGGCTTTACAAGATGTGGCGTCACGATGACGATCAGTTCAGTGTCTCTTTTCTGTATCTTTAGTCACTGCGAAATAGTGCCCCGAGTACAGGTATTTCACCCAGTATGGGGAATTCTTAACTCTTCGCGCGTATCTTCCTTCAAAAGCCCGGCTATGGCCAGCTCTGCCCGTCTGCGAGTTCCACGGTTGTCGATACACGGCGCGTAGAAATGCTGGGGACGATAAACCCCTGTAGGGCGACGGCTGTCGTGAAATCGAGGTCCGAAACTTCAGGGGAAACCTGCATGCTTATCTTGCCATTATTTAATACAACCGGGGTAAAAGCAAGGCCTACGCGGAACGGCTTGTATTCGATGGTTATGGTGGTGCCTCCCCCCGTTCCCTGGGGTACCGGGATAGGAAATTCACCGCCGGCAAGGAAACGTGCTTCTTTGCGGCTTAAAGTTATAAGGGTTGGTTCGGCCAGGACCTTGAGGAGACCATTTTCTTTCAAGGCATCAATAAATACCGTCCAGGTCGCCCCATCTCCGAGGAAATTCAAGATCCCGTTCACGTTGTTCGTTACTTCCAGGGGATTACCCGGCCAGCCATCCCTCGGCAGAGATGTCAGGTTATTAAGAAGTGACAATCCGAACTGCCTTCCGCTCGCACTGAGGAATGAAAAATTGAACCCCAGCCGCCGCGCGAGGTTGCGGGACATCTCGGATACCCTGACCTCGAGCATTACCTGGTGGACGCCTCCAACCTCGAGAAGGTTAATTATCTTCGGCTTTCCGTCCCGATCGACGGGCGCATGGGCCCGTGCAATCTCCAGTACCTGGTTGGCCGCCGCAAGGCTCGATATAGTGCCGGACACTGTCAGGTAATCATGCGATGAAGTGACCTGAACATTTTTCTCTCCGGGAAACATTGTGTGGACGGATTCCTTAAGCCGGTTTGTGTCCGGTGTGACCTCGATGTCTTTCACCCCGACCACGGTGTCCCCCGATCCCCATAATGTCAGGTTTGTCATGCCGGGCGTCTTGCCGGTGATGTAGATCTGCCGGGGACTGATAACCATCGCCTCTGCAATGGAAGGCTGTGCGACCGCAACCCTTTTTATCGCCTGACTGGTTTCGATGATAAGAGATTTCCCGCTTACGAGCGAAACCTTTTCCGATAGTGCTACATTACTTTTTGTCCTGCCGGAGCCAGTAGCCTGGCATAATCCAGACGACAAAGAAATGCAGAGAATGATAATAACCAACGTTAATATAACGAAACATTTCTTCATTGTGTTTGCACCCAGCATTAGTTCACCCCCCCGTCAAAAGTAAGATTCGTTACTTTGTTGCCTTGAATCAGCTCAACCTTCACCGATCTTTTGACACCTTCCCGGGGCTTTGTTACTTTCACGGGGTTTAGGACGTTTGTTTCATTTCCGGAATTCGAAAGCAGGATCGGTACCGTTGTGCCCTTTGTTGCAACCCGGGTGGTATCGGTGCTATTTCTTAAGGCAAGCTGCAATTTTCCCTCTGTTGCCGCCAGGGCCAGTTTTTCACCCTCTTCCGGGGATACCTCAAGTGTAATGACATCCACAGTTGCCGGCTTTTCCTGCTTGCCGGTTTTCTCGACCTGGGGACCGGACGCAAGCACGAGCATATTCTCGAGCACGATCTTAGTCATGGTGTTCTTCTGATCACTCCGGTCTTTGAGCGTGACCAGGACATCGACCCGGTTCCCCGGAAACACAAATCCTGAAACACCGACAACCTTGTCCACCTTTACCGCCATGGCACGCTTGCTTGGCTGGATCACGGCGGCTATACCGCCGCTTTTAATTGACGATGGGGCCAGGCTGGATTCGAAGATGGGCTCGTTGGCCTTAATTGGATAAATGAGTACGCGTCCTTCCAGAGTGACCGGGGCCGTATGATAACCGTCAGGAAGGCTTTTCTTTAAATATGGCGCTATTTTAATTACTTCGCGGTTAAGCACTGTTCCCCACGGCATATCTGTGCCGGCAACAGCTACCTGTATGATCTCGTGATTCCGTGAGCTTTTCTTCAGTGCGCTGTAGCTGGCAATGCTGATAACGAGCGCAATGCCTGCCGCGATCGCCAGAACTAATATCGGTATTCTTTTCATTTCGCCTACCCCATCTCAATTTTTAAAAAAATGTCTTCTGCACAAGTACCGTAAGCCCTCCCACCGCGATGGCTATGCCATATTTGAGTGGAGTGCCCTGTTCGTTAGAAGATCCTGAAAGCGTAAGGTGTCCCGTGTGGAAAAAAGTTTTCGCCGTGGTCCCGTATCGCACAAGGGCCTTGCGGTTATTCCGGGAAAAAAGCAGAATAACGGCGTAAATGCCGCCTGCTACTGCGGTAAATCCCGCAGCAAAGAGGATATCCCGTGGGCCGAGAAGTGCTCCCAAGGCGGCCATAAGTTTTATATCGCCGGCCCCCATACCCCCAAGCATGTAAAAAATAAAGAAAATGGAAAATCCTATCAAAAGTCCGAAGACGCCGGTTATCAAGCCTGATGTCCCTGCTATACATACGTGGTATGTTATCCCGGCAGTCATTGCAGGAAAGGTTATCCAATTGGGAATACGGCTGAACCTGATGTCGTATATCATTGCCGTACAGAGAACAAGGATTACAATGCCCGATAATATATTCATGTGTGGTGTCCTTAGTCGATCTCTTGAACATGGGGCAGGCCATAATTAATGGCCTGCCCTACCTTTTGCTCAGGCCAGTGCAGCTGCCAGTGCGGCTTGTATCCTGTCGAAAACAAGCGCGAGCTGATCGCCCACCAGTGTGACAGCGGCAATAATAACGACAGCTATGAGTGCCGCGATCAAACCGTATTCAATTGCCGTTACGCCTTCCTCATCCTTCATAAATCTTTTCAACTTATCCATTGCATACCCTCCTAACAGTAATGTGATGAATCTGTGACGGCGGGTAACATTGCACGATACATGCCAGACAATTTCAAACATCAGCTCCGGCATTCCGCAATGCATGTAAAACTTTTTAAATTTCCGGTTTTACAAATAATTTGGTAAAGAAATTATGAAGGTTTGATAAGAGGATATTTCTAAGACAACACGCCCCGTAATCCCGGAAAACGGGACAAACTGTCCCGGAAAACGGGACAATATTATCCCGGAGGATGGGAGGATCGGTAAGATATCGGTATGCTAACGAAGATAAAAGATTATAGAAAATATCCGGAAACGGAAATGTTGGGGCGGCAGACGGGATTTGAACCCGCAACCCTCGGAACCACAATCCGATGCTCCGCCATTGAGCTACTGCCGCCGTTTATGAGAATAATTAGTTAGCATAATTCCACGATCAAGTCAATGAAAGGGGGTGCCTTGACGTTATTCAAAGGCTGATTCGTCGTCTTTGATCTGAGCGAGGCAGAGGCTTGTCCTGTGATAGAGTTCGGTAAAGTAAAAAGTGGACAGGAGGAGAGAGTAATAGGTAAGTACCGATGAAATGAGAAATCCGATCAAGTAGGGGATGCGCATAAAAAGAAGCGAGACATAAATGGCTGCTATTGTTGCGGCATAGCCGATGATGTATTCAACAAGAACTTCCTTGATCCCGCGCAAGATCTGTTCGAATTCCAGGGCTTCCCTGAAATCAAGCCGTTCGGCAAAGACGGCAAAAGCGAAAGGCAGGAAGAAACGAGCATATCGGCAGAATGACGAATGTGGCGGCCTTGATCATGAGATGGCCGAAGAAAGCGGTAAAGCTGTTCAGCGTCGTCAGAAAAAAGCCGCTCGAGAACATGAAGAAGGGTATGGCATTGTAAAGGATAAAGACAAAAAGAAGCTTGACCCCTTCTATCCATGTTTCGTATTTCTCCTGCCATGTAGCGAGGCCCATACCTCCCACCATGATAAGACGGGAGGTACGGGAGAGAAAACCGATTGAAAAAAAATTAAGGACCGGGATAAAAAAGGCGAGGCCCCCGTAGATCCACCGGTTGATATATCGTGAATTTATGGTAAAACGTATAAACGGAATAATGTCCATCTAATTATTTCCCTTTGGACATGAAATCGAGAAGGCCTTCCGGGGTGTATCCTGTCATCCCGCCGTCCATAACGATCGTCTCACCATTGATGTACGCTGCGTCGTCAGACGCGAGGAACAGTACGGTCGTCGACCAGTTCGTCGACCGTGGCCATCCTGCCGATCGGGGTCCTGCCGGACAGGTAATTGACAAATACCTCTTTTCTGATAAGCCCTTCATTCATGCCGCCCTTTATAAAACCGGGCGCTACTGCACAGAGCGTCACGCCGGATTTTGACCATTCGTATGCGAGCTGACGGGTCATTATCATAAGCGCCCGATTTGCTGATGGCATAGGGAAGGAATCCCTTTTCTCCGAAAAGCGCCACCTGGGACGCTATGCTGATTATCCGGCCCGAACCCTGCTGCATCATTCTTTTGCCGAAGATCTGGGTCGTGTAAAATGTTCCCTTTAAGTTTATGTCGATGACCTTATTGAAATCTTCCTTCTTCATCTTTACGGACGGCACAAGGGGATTGACGATGCCGGCATTGTTGATGAGGATATCGACCTTGCCCAGTGTTTCATAAACCTTTGATGCCGTTGCTTCCATTGCGTCGTAATCGGCAGATGTCCCCCTCGAATGCGAGGACCTGCTGGCCCTTGAACTCTTCCGTGAATTTCTCCACTGCTTCCTTGTTCCGGCCGTTAACGGCAACCGATGCCCCTTCGGCGAGAAACGCCTGCGCCATTGCCTTGCCGAGGCCTTTTGTGCCGCCGGTGATAAAAACAACTTTGTTCTGAAATCTCATAACATCCCTCCGTACAGGTTTTTTATTCGTTTATCAAAAAGCCGTATCAGGCTCTCGTTGTCTTTCATTGCGATACCGAAGACCTCTTTCCATATGTCAGCCCTTTCCATGCACAGGTATATGAAAAGCCGGCTGTCGATGTTTTTCAATAGTTTGTAAAGCATCTTGTATATCCTGATGCGTTCGGGTTTGATGTAGCGGTATTTTCCGTCTTCGCCCCGTATGAATTCTCCGGTCAAAAGGTATTTTCGCTTATTTTCGATGAGCTGACCGTATAATGCGGCAGGAAATCTCAGGAGCCCGAGGCTGATCCAGATGATCTTTTCGGGGTCAAGTATTCTCCCTATGTCTTCGATGAGATAGTGATAGTCCTTTTCGAATCCGTCATAGATGACGACAGGATCGAAGTGAAGGCCGACGAAGCAGCCGTTGTCCTGGGCCAGCCGCGCCGCCTTGAGGCGTTTGCGTATCGGGCTTGTCCTTTTTTCCTCGGAATCGATAAATCTCTGGGGCGATACGGAAAACGATATCACCGTATAGGGATTAAGGTGGGGTATGAGGTGGCGGAAATCGGCCCACTTGGATTTCAGTTCAAGGATCGCCTTCTTCTTTCTCTCCAAAATAGTCGACGAGAAAGGCATTGAGCTTGAGCCGCCTGTCGAGGGCCAGGCTGTCAGAGAGTTCCCCTGTCCCGAACCGCAGGATATGCTCTGAGGAGCCATCGATGCGTCTGTCCAGTTCGCCGGTTATCGGCAGCCGGATCGCATGAAACTTTTATTGCATCATTTTTGAGATATGCCTTGAGTATGCAGTAAGAACAGGAAAGAACACAGCCTTCGATGAGATCTATTGTCTGGTATCCGCAGCAGATATGATGCTTTGTGCCGGGACATTGTCGGATTATGTCTGTGGTGTCCTCAACGAATTCTACCTTTTGTAAGCTCAAGGATGCTCCTCAAGTAACCTGCGTCGCGCTAATCCCGAAATTTTAGCGAGAGCAGTGCGTATGTCGTCATCGTCTTTTATTCTCAGTACTAAATCAATATACTCCTTTTCGAAGAAAGGGTCTACCCTAATGTCTATCCCCGGCGGCATTGCCATTTTGTCCCGTATGGCCTTCAATTTCCGCGTAAGTGACGTCAGGACGGGATACGTCCTCTTTTTCAGATGTGCCCGTAATGATTCGGCGTTCGGAAAGGCGGGGATATCCTTGCCTGTCAGTTTATCCCTTGCGTATCTTGAGGATCTGCAGCATTTCGAAGATCTCGCGGACGGTGCTTTCCGTGAGATGGAGACCGGCAAGGGAGCGTACGATCTTCTTTCTTTCGCCGAGCATCGAACCTCAGAAAAGAACCTATGTTCCTCAAGGACATGTTGTTCTTGAAGATAAAATCCTTATAAACAGGCTCTAAGCCCGGCAAGGGCCAGGAAAATGTCCAGGATCTTTTCATGGGGATCGAGATCGAGATATCTCATAAATGCCAGGATGTCCGGCCGTGAAAAACCGAAAAGTCCATTTGTCTTGAAGGATGTTCGCCTTTTCGATTATGTTGTACCCTCGCTCGATGTTTGCATGGATAGCCGTTAAGAGGGCTTCCTTCTCGGGGATATCGATGATGACCGCCGGAACGGACCTTCATTCTGATCGATCGCGCGCAATCGAGGCGGCGCAGGCCCGCGACAGGGATGTAGGGTTTCCGGTCAAGGAGGATAACAGGCTCAATGATGCCGGCAGCGCCTATCGACGATCGAGAGCCTTTCATTGTCGCGGCCGTAAGAAAGCCTAAACCGCCTGTCCCTGAGATCGATCCGGGACAGGGGGACCTGTGTCATCGCTGGAAGTAAATGAAGAGCCATTTTATTATCGTGTAGAGAATGATCAGGCCGATGAGGATCACCCCGGAGATGACAAACCAGTGGGGGATAAATGTTGTCTTCTGTTTTTGCCCGAGGGAGATGTGTTTCTTGTGTATCTTCGCAAGGATCGGGTTCCTGTCGGCGATCATGTGGAAGACCGTCACCAGAAGGGGGATGACAAACATGACCGAGAAGGCGGAGAAGATCCAGGCATTCTTTATATTGCCCGTTCGCAGTGCTTGCCATGAGGACATAAACACAGAAGAGCGTGATCGCCGTTGAAACACATACCACGATCCATTGCGATGTTTTTCTGTACGGCATAGCACCTTCCTTTTACGGATGCCCATCATTGTATAAAAGTATTTCATGGCTGTCAATGTTGGGTTATACTAAAATCCGTTTCACCTGGCCCTCGGTTGCGAAGGCCCTGATATTAAGGAGGCTCGCAGAATGAAAAAGTCCCTCGGTGCGCGGACGGTGCTCCTGCCGGCCCCGGTGCTCGTTGTCGGAACATATGACAGGGACGGCCGCCCGAATGTTATGACTGTCGCCTGGGGAGGTATGTGCTGTTCGAATCCGCCATGTGTCGACATTGCCTTGAGAAAGGCGACCCACACATACCAGAGCATCCTTGACCGCAAGGCATTTACGGTCCACGTGACCCCGGAAAAATACCTCACCGAGGCCGATTATTTCGGTATAGCCTCAGGAAGGGATGTTGACAAATTTGCCGTGACCGGGCTGACGCCGGTCCGAAGCGACGTTGTTGACGCCCCGTACATCAAGGAATTTCCCTTTGTCCTGGAATGCAGGCTTGTCAATTTTATCGATCTTGGCCTGCACACGCAGTTCATCGGGGAGATCCTGGATGTGAAGATAGACGAGGACATGCTTGACGATGACGGATGCCGAGCGTTCAAAAGATAAGGCCTGTTGTCCTTACGCCGGGAATTCGCGAATATTATGGTTTTGGGGAAAAACTCGGGCAACGCCTTTGTGATCGGGAAAAAACTTCGGGAAAATAGACCTGCCGGGGCAGGAATGCCGGCGATTACATTGTTGCAGAAACGCCTGATTCTATTTCGTCGTATATCCGGGATATTTCGGTATTTTGTCGCAACGCCTTGCAGAAGACGGTCTTTCTCGGCTTCGTTGCGCACGTCCCCGTGACCGTCAGAGCCCTCTTCTTCGCCTGAAAGGCCAGTTTTCCATAACAATGTGCCATGCCGATATGAAAGAGCAGCAATTCGGCCCTTTTTTCCAGAAGGAGCATTTTCAGGGACTTTCCGTATCCTTCGTATGAGAGGGGTTAAATGCTTATACGCATAACTGGCGGTGATATCGATTGCATCATCGAGCGAGACGTGGCTCGAATTTATCACCGCGTGGTAGATGGACGGGTCGCTTACATCGGCGCCGAAATACCGCATAATAAACTCCCGCTTTCCCTCATCCATTTTCTCGACAAGATCGAAGGCGTCATCATAACCGATATTCTTTGACCCGGGCTATCTCGCTGACACGTTCATCCATGCGGCGGACCATGCGGATATTGATGGTATTCGCCATTCCCGCAAGGACGATGCCGGTTCCCATCCCGGTGAATACGACATTGTTTTCCAGGGCGCGGTCCAGTATGCAGGCCACAAGGGAGACCTTGTGGTAATCGGGGTTTACCATGAGCTCCTGCATTTTTTCATAAAGCCCCGGCGTGGCATCACCGCCGATGCCGAACACGGAAATGTGTTCGTCGCTTTCCCGGCACTCTTTGTTTATGAACGTCCTATTGACGAAGGAATAATCGAGGCGTTTTGCGAGTTCTCGCGCGAAAACGGTTCCCCCTGAGCCGTGAAGTCGTGATACCGATATGATACCCATAGTAAAATCCTTGAAAATTGTAAAATAAAGGCCGATTCGTTACAAGCATAATCGCCAATCCGGGGCCGCCCGAAGGGGCATGGTGCGTAACCTGTTAATTGATTTGCGAATATCGGGATAATCTGTTATAAAATTAACCTGTTTTGAAAAGGCCGGACGGCTTGAAGGGGGTTTTTTGCTTTTGTCCGTCCGGACGATGGCATCGATGACGGGCCGGAACGATTATAGACCAATTGACGGTTGTACGGGTTATGAGAGTTGATGAATTTGATTATGATCTGCCGCGGGACATGATCGCCCAGCATCCATCGGGCGATAGGTCCGAGTCGCGCCTGCTTGCCTATGACAGGGCGACGGGAAAGATCGAGCACCGGCATTTTTCAGATATTATCGCGATATCTCCGCGAAGGTGATGTCCTCGTCCTGAATGACAGCAAGGTATTTCCCGGCCCGCCTGACGGTACGCAAAGCGACAGGCGGCCACCTCGACATTCTTCTTGTCAGGCCCCTCGGCGAGGGTTCATGGGAATGCCTGGCGCGCGGTATCGGCAAGGGCAAGGACGGCCGTTCCCGTCACGATCGGGGAATACTCTGCCAGCACTCGAGCGGCAGCAATGATTCCTGGTCGATATCCTTCGCGTTCCGCCGGAGCAGGCTGACGAGATCATACGCAGATTGGGAAAGATGCCGCTGCCGCCCTATATCAAGCGCAACGGGGAGGACGGTGACGGAGGATTTTGACCGTTACCAGACGGTGTATGCAGAGAATAGTCGGATCGATAGCCGCTCCTACCGCCGGTTTTCATTTCTCCGACCAGCTTATTGGGTGATATACGTTCGATTGGCGTCGATATCGTGAAAGTAACCCTTCATATAGGGATCGGGACCTTTTCCCTGATCCACGCCGAAACCCTTGAAGAGCATCGGATGCACGGCGAGCAGTATGAATTGGACGAGGCGTCACGAGTATTTCTTAAGGATGCGCGAGAGGAGGGCGCCGCATAGTCGCCTGCGGGACAAGTTCCGTCCGGACGCTCGAGACGGTATTTCGGGCAAACGGCAATGCCGTGCCTCACAGGCCAAACGGAGCTTTTTATCTATCCCGGGATACAAGTTCAGCGCAGTCGACGCACTGATAACGAATTTTCACCTTCCCCGTTCGACCCCGCTCATGCTCGTCGCGGCTTTTATGGGAACTGACGGGCTCAAGAAGGCCTATGAAGAAGCGATATCCGGGGGATACAGGTTTTACAGTTACGGGGATGCGATGTTTATATCATGAAGGCGATAGAGATACGATCATAATGATGGGAATGCCCGTTCGGGAAGGCTTTTGACAGGCCACGGCCAGATCGACACCCCTGTCTTCATGCCCGTGGGCACACAGGGTATCGTCAAGGCAATGAACCACAGCAGCTTACGGAACTGGGCGTCAAAATGATCCTGTCGAACGCATACCATCTTTTTCTGCGGCCCGGCGACGAACTGATCAAAAGGTTGGGCGGGCTTCACAAGTTTTCCGGATGGGACGGGGCCATTCTTACGGATAGCGGGGGCTACCAGATATTCAGCCTGGGAGTCCTGCGGGAGATAAAAGAAGACGGTGTTCTCTTCCAATCCCATATCGACGGCTCGCGGCATTTTCTTACGCCGGAAAAGATGGTGCAGTGTACAGGAGAATATCGGGGCCGATGTGGCGATGTGTCTCGATGAATGCGTGTCCTATCCGTCGACTTTTGAATATACGCGTGATTCCGTTGAATTGACAACGCGCTGGGCAAAGAGATGCCTTGAGGCCAAAACGGACGGCCCGCAGAAGCTTTTCGGGATAATCCAGGGCGGTTTTTACCCCGAATTGCGGATACGGTCCGCCCACGATATACTTGCCCTCGATTTTGATGGTTTTGCCATCGGGGGACTTAAGTGTCGGCGAACCGAAAAGCCTGATGTGGGATATGGTCGATACGGTCATTGACCTTATGCCAGCCGATAAACCACGGTATATGATGGGCATTGGTTTGCCGGAAGACCTCCTCGAAGGTGTAAGAAGAGGGATCGACATGTTCGACTGCATCATCCCGACCCGGTTCGCCCGAAACGGCAGCCTGTTCACATGGGACGGCAGGATCAATATAAAGAACGCCCGCTTTACCGAAGATAACGGGCCGATCGATGAAGGTTGTTCGTGTTATACATGCAGGACGTACTCGCGGGCCTATTTAAGGCATCTCTGTTGTCTCGCACGAATTGACGAGCTTTTATCTGAATACGGTTCACAATGTGCATTTTTATATGGAATTTATGAGAAAGGTCCGTGATGCCGTGAAGAACGGCACATTCGGGTCTTTTTATCACGATTTCAAATTACGATATGAAGGAGGTGAATCAGATGACAGGTGTAGCGTATGCAATGGGTAGTAATCCGGCGGCCGGCGGTCAGGGGGGCAGCAGCTATATGTCGCTTATTTTTATCGCGGCGGTTTTTGCCATTTTTTACTTTATTCTTATCCGTCCTCAGCAGAAAAGAGCCAAGCAGCACAAAGATTTTCTCGCGAACCTGAAGAAGGGAGATAAAGTTATCACATCGGGTGGTTTGTATGGTACAATAACGGGACTTTCCGACGACAGTGTTACTATTGAAATTGCCGAAAAAGTTCGCGTTAAAATTGACAAAGGTACTGTAGTTCAGTATCAGAAGACATTGAGTGAAAGGAGAATAGATCGTGGGAAGATATGAGAATATTGTTGTGCTCAGCCCTGACCTCGCAAAAGAGGAAGAAGACGATCTCATGAAGAGGATCCAGGGCAACCTGGAGAAAGCGGGCGCAGCGACTGTAAAACTCGATGACTGGGCAGTGAGAAAACTCGCTTATCCAATAAAGAAGAAGGACAGAGGCCATTATTATTTTTTCCTGCTCGATATGGACGAAGGGTCTGTAGCGACAATGGCAAAATTCTACAGGACACTCGACCCTGTCTTGAGGCATATGTTCGTTGTTGTCGATGATGCGAGCGAAGGCCCGAAGAAACCGCCTGATGCGGTTGTGTTTGATGAGCTCGAAGGCGAGTTCTGATGAACAGGGTTTTTATGACGGGAAAGGTCGAAGCCAGGCCTAAGATCGTCTATACCCCCCGGGGGGATAAGTTTATGCTGTTTCCGCTCCGGGTCACGGATGGTGATTTCCTCATCGATGTTGAATGCCGGGGTGATTCCTCAGAACCATACGTCGATGCGGCGATCGGAAGCAGCGTGATGGTATCGGGTATGCTTGTACGGAAAAAGCTGCCGACCAGGGAGATAGTAAAACTTAAAGTACATAAAATTTTTTGGATGGAGGAATAAATAGATGCCAAGACCTATGACGACAAGGCGGTCGGATTCACCGAAGAAAAGGGTCTATGTAAGAAGACGGGTTTGCAGATTCTGCCAGGATTCGAACCTGGCAATTGACTATAAAGATCCGAAGCTCCTGAAATCATTCATCACGGAAAGAGGCAAGATCATGCCCAGAAGAATGACGGGTACGTGTGCCAACCACCAGCGCAAGCTTAAAGAGGCTATAAAGATGGCCCGGCACATCGCCTTTTTGCCCTTTACAACATTATTGAAATAACGGAGGCGCGTGATGATGAAGATTATACTCATTGAAGATGTCCAGGGTACAGGGAAGAAGGGCGATACCGTCAGTGTCCGGGATGGTTACGGAAGGAATTTTCTCGTTCCCAGGGGTCTTGCTATTCCTGCAACACAGGGCAACGTGGCACGCTTTGAGAATATTGTCCGGAGCGTTTCGAATAAGAAAACACGTGATTTTCAGACGGCCGAAGAGCTCAAGACCAGATTACAGGAAATTACGCTTACGATCAAAAAGAAAGCCGGTGAAGACGGCAGGCTGTTCGGCTCCGTCACCCATAAAGACATTGTCGAAGCAGTCAAGTCGTCCACGGGAGTGGAAATCGATAGAAAATCGGTCCGCCTCGAAGAGCCGATCAAAATAACGGGCGGTCACACGGTCGTTATCCATCTTCAGCCTGAGATAAATGCAGAGGTCAGGATAGAGGTGGAAAAAGAAGAGGCTTAAATGCCCCGGATTGTAAAAAATATCAGGGATGCCAAAGATCCCGCAGCCAGATTGCGGATCCCCCCTCAAAATATAGAGGTCGAGCAATCATTGCTCGGCGGCCTTCTCGTCGATCCGGAATCGATCAATAAAGTGGCTGATATTGTCGGGCCCGCGGATTTTTATCGGGACGCGCACGGCAAGATATATGAAATGATGATGCATCTTTCTGAAAAGAATGATGCGATCGATCTTTTGACTGTCAGCAGTCTGGCCAAAGACCGGGGAATTCTCGAAAACATAGGCGGCATAACCTACCTGAACACGCTCGTTGACCTTATGCCGTCTGCAGCGAACATTGCCTATTATGCAAAGATCGTCAGGGAAAAAGCGCTCGTCAGATCGCTTATAAAGGCCGCCACGGAGATAATCGAAAAAGGTTACGACGCTGAAACGGAAATTGACACATATATCGATGAAGCTGAAAAACTCATTTTCGAAGTGTCCGAGAACAAGCTCAAGAAGAGCTTTCTGCCCGTCAAGGATTTCATTCACGACAGCATTAAACTAATAGAACGTCTTTACAAGAAAAAACAGGCCGTAACGGGGGTCCCCACAGGTTTTACCGATCTCGACAGACTTACCAGCGGTCTTCAGCCTTCGGACCTTATCATCGTTGCGGGCAGGCCGAGTATGGGCAAGACGGCATTTTCCATGAACATAGCCCAGCATGTTTCAACAATGCATGAAAATCCTGTGCCCGTCGGGATATTCTCGATGGAAATGTCCAAGGAACAGCTCGTTACACGGCTCCTCAGTTCGGAATCCGAGATCGAGCATTCAAAGCTCCGGACCGGGACATTTTCCGGCGAGGAATGGCCGAAGCTTGCCACGGCTGCGGGAAGACTGACTGAAGCGCACCTGTTCATCGATGATTCTCCCGCCCTTTCGGTAATGGAATTGAGGGCCCGCGCGCGCCGGTTGAAAAAAGAACATAACGTCGGCCTTATCGTGGTTGATTATCTCCAGCTCATGCGGGGCAGAAGCGGTGCGGAACGGCGTGAACAGGAGATATCGGAGATCTCCCGGTTTTTGAAGGCGCTCGCGAAGGAACTGGCCATTCCCGTCATCGCCATTTCCCAGCTTAACAGATCGCCGGAGAGCCGCGAAAAAGACAATAAAAGACCGCGCCTTGCGGACCTTCGGGAATCGGGTGCTATCGAGCAGGATGCCGACGTCATACTCTTCATATACCGCGATGAGGTGTATAATAAAGACAGAGAAGATAATAAGGGTATTGCGGAGGTCATCATCGGAAAGCAGCGAAATGGTCCCATCGATACCGTGACATTAAGTTTCATCGACAAGTGCGCTACGTTCAGGAATTACTACCAGGATTATGAGAGATAACGCAACGCAGGCCATAAATCTCCCGAATATTATTTCGATATTCCGTTTTTTTATCACATTCTATTTTATGTATGCCGTTTCTCAGGGCAGGCTGCGTCTCGCCCTGTACCTTTTTCTCATCCAGGGGATCAGCGATCTTCTCGACGGCTTTATCGCGCGGGTCATGGGCTGGAAGACCGAGCTCGGTGCATACCTCGATCCGATCGCTGACAAGACCATGCTCGTCGCTGCATTTGTTATGCTCTATATTGTCGGCATTATCCCAATATGGCTGACAGTACTCGTTCTCGGCAGGGATATCGTGATCGCTGTCGGCTACCTGATACTTTACCGTTATGCCAATAACGTCAGACCGAGGCCTACAATTTTCGGCAAGATCACAACTGCATTGCAGATAGCTACTATCCTGTACGCCCTCTGGTCATGGTCGGCCGGCAACGCCGAACTTCGGGAATACAACCTGCTTCTTTTCACGGCAACCGCCCTCGCGACGATCGTTTCCGGAACCCACTACGTAATAGGCGGATTTGTTACACTAAAAAAACATTCCAAATCCCGCGGTCAATAAATAATCGTTCAATGTTCCGAGTTCAACGTTCTACGTAAAAGACACTTTCATGATAATATAATAAGGTTTTACTAATATTGTTAAAGATTAGTTTGTCTCTGGCATGGAACATGGAGCCTGGAACATGGATACCTTTCTTAAGCCTCTACCAGCGCGGTCAGGTACTATTAATAGGTTGACATGATAGTCCCTTTTGATTACTATTGTTAAAAAAACAAGGGGAGGTCGTTTATGTCCGTAAGGATCGCAATTAACGGTTTTGGAAGGATTGGCAGACTTGTCCTGAGAGCTGGTTTTAATAAACAAGATGCGGAATTTGTGGCTGTTAATGATCTTACGGATCCCAGGACTCTCGCCCATTTATTAAAATATGACTCAGTGCATGGGATCATGCCCAATGACGTTAAGCATACAGAGAACTCTATTGTCATCGACGGCAAGGAAATGAAGGCATATGCGATGAAAGAGCCGGAATCTCTCCCATGGAAAGATCTTGGCATTGACGTTGTACTTGAGAGCACGGGAAAATTTACCGATCGAGCCGGTGCGGAGCGGCATCTTAAGGCAGGGGCGAAAAAAGTGATCATATCGGCCCCAGCAAAGGGGCCGGACGTTACCTTCGTCCTCGGGGTGAATGAAGAAGTTTATGATAAGACGAAGC
Source organism: uncultured delta proteobacterium (assembly GCA_963823725.1). Classification (GTDB taxonomy): domain Bacteria; phylum Desulfobacterota; class Syntrophorhabdia; order Syntrophorhabdales; family Syntrophorhabdaceae; genus Delta-02. Next base: position 10,178 of record CAWGMJ010000021.1, on the reverse strand, counting down.
ATCATGTGATCTCCATGGGATCATGCACGACCAATTGCCTTGCGCCTATCGTGAAGATCCTTCAGAAGGAGTTTGGTATTGAATACGGGCTGATGACGACAATACATTCATTTACAAATGACCAGGTGGTCCTCGACGAGCCTCATAAGGACCTCCGCAGGGCGCGGGCCGCTGCGCTTTCGATGATACCCACGACAACGGGCGCCGCTAAGGCAATATCGGAAGTCATTCCGGAACTGAAAGGCAAGCTCGATGGCCTCGCAATACGGGTGCCTACACCGAACGTTTCAATCGTCGATTTCGTCGCTACACTCTCGACCAAAGTCAATAAGGAAGATATAAACAAGAAATTCAGGGAATATGCAGACGGGCCCATGAAGGGGATCCTCGCCTGCTGTGACGAACCTTTAGTCTCCAAAGATTTTAACGGCAACCCCCATTCCTCAACCGTAGACATGGAGAACACGACGGTCATAGGCGGAAATATGGTAAAAGTGCTGTCGTGGTATGACAATGAATGGGGTTTTTCCAACCGTATGTTCGATCTTCTCATGTTCGTAATGAAATGATAAACCGGAATAGGAAGGAGCTAATGCTATGAATTCGATCGATCAAGTTGACATTTCGGGTAAGAAGGTGCTTATGCGGGTTGATTTTAACGTGCCCGTTGATGCAGGCGGCAATGTCACGGATACGACAAGGATAAAAGCCCATCTTCGTACCATTAAATACTGCATGGAGAAAGGTTCGAAATTGATCCTCATTTCCCATATGGGCCGTCCCAAAGGGCAAAGGGTCGATAAGCTCACATTGAAGCCGTGTGCCGCGATCCTTTCAGAACTGCTCGGGAAAAATGTGCCGTTCGTGGATGACTGCATCGGTGATAAGGCGTCGGCCGCGGTTCATGCCATGAAGCCGGGTGATGTCATCCTGCTTGAAAACTTGAGGTTCCATATAGGCGACGAGAAGAACGATCCGGAATTTGCCCGGCAGCTTGCCGAACTGGCCGATGTATATATTGATGACGCATTTGCAGTAGCACACAGGAAGGCGGCCTCGAATTCAGCGATCACGGAAGTGGTTAAGACCTGTGCTGCAGGTTTTCTCCTTAAGGATGAGATCGACTATTTCAATAAGGCAATGAAAGACCCGGCAAGGCCGCTCGCTGCCATTATCGGGGGAGCGAAAGTCTCCGACAAGATCGGTGTTCTAGAAAACCTCGTCGATACTGTCAATATGCTGATAATCGGCGGAGGCATGGCGTTTACATTTTTAAAGGCCATGGGTAAGGAGATCGGCAGATCGATCTGCGAGCCTGACATGCTCGATAAAGCGAAAAGCATCATGGAAAAAGCAGGGTCTAAGAATGTAAAAATTCTTTTGCCCGTGGATTGTCTCGTCGCAGATAAAGCCGAGGCCGGTGCCGCAGTCAGCACCTGCACGGTCGATAGCATTCCGAAAGAGGCGATGGGCCTTGACATAGGGCCTGAGACTCAAAAGATCTTCGGCAACGCGGTCAAAGAAGCGAAAACGATAGTGTGGAACGGCCCGATGGGTATGTTTGAACTTGAGTCTTTCAGCAAAGGAACGTTCGGGCTCGCTCGGGATGTCGCCGAGTCCGGTGCGCTTTCCATCATTGGGGGAGGCGACACAGATTCTGCCGTGCACAAGGCAGGCGTGAGCGATAAGATCTCGTATATTTCGACGGGAGGAGGTGCATTTCTCGAACTGCTCGAAGGTAAGACAATGCCGGCCGTCGAGGCGCTTGAACACTGTGGAGGATAAAATGGCAATGTGGATGGTAGCCGGAAACTGGAAGATGAACAACACCGCGGCCGAGGGACAGGCGCTTGCAAAAGGGATAATCGCCGGTTTGCCGGATATTGCCGGAAAAGGCGAAGTGGTCCTGGCGCCGTCATTTACTGTCCTGAAAAGTGTTTATGAGGTTATAAAGGAGAGTCAAGTCACCCTGGCTTCCCAGAATATCTTTTTTGAGGACAAGGGAGCCTATACAGGCGAGATATCCCCGGCCATGCTCAAAGATGCCGGCTGCACGTATGCAATAATCGGGCATTCGGAAAGGCGGAAATATTTTCATGAAACTGATGAGAATGTGAACTTAAAAGTAAAAAAATGCCTTGCTGCCGATCTGAAGCCCATAATCTGCGTTGGCGAGACTGACGAAGAACGTGAGGCAGGGATCACGGAATTCGTTGTCGGCATACAGGTAAAAAAGGCACTCGCCGGCATAGCCGATCTGACGAATATCACGATCGCATACGAGCCGGTCTGGGCAATCGGCACCGGGAAAAATGCCACATCGGTAGAAGCTGAGGAAGTGCACGAATTTATTAGGAATATCCTTTCCGATGTCTATGGCAGCCCGGCTTTGGATGTGAAAATTCTCTATGGCGGTTCCGTTACTCAAGATAATTTTGGCGAATTAATTACCATGAAAAACATAAATGGTGCACTTGTTGGTGGTGCATCCTTGAAATCTGAAAACTTTCTTGGTATAATAAGCCGCGCATTGGAGAAAAATAAATGACCATAGTAATCGGGATTATTCATGTTATCATAGCGATCGGCCTTATTCTGATCGTATTATTGCAGACAGGGCGTGGATCGGATATCGGCGCTGCCTTCGGCGGCGGCTCAAGCCAGACGCTTTTCGGCAGTTCCGGATCGTCCGGTTTTATGACGAAATTAACAACGATAGCAGCCGTTGTTTTTATGTTGACAAGTTTAGTGCTTGCATATACTTATAGTCATAAAGGGAGCAGTATAATAAGCGTACCAGCACAGACACAGCAGAACGCTCCCGTGCCGGTCCAGCCGAATGCTCCCGCTCAGGGAACGAAATGATCAAGAATGCCGAAGTGGTGGAAGTGGCAGACACACCATCTTGAGGGGGTGGCGGGGAGACTCGTGCGGGTTCAAATCCCGCCTTCGGCATTATATAAAAGTTTTTCCGAATCTTTTAGTTGTCACTACATCACGTGTAAGCGTATTACTGGACATCGGGGGGTGTTCGTGAGCCAACATGCAATTTCAAAAATGCAGAAAGGCAATCTTCGGGTCTCTGTTGATGAACGGCACAAAGGCCTCAAAGATATCGATTTCATCGCCGACCATACCGAGTCCCCTGACCTGATGCAATATGGCGCAACACGGTCAGTTTCGGACATGGGCCCGCTTTATTTACGGCAGGCCCTCACATCACTCAAATGCCCTGAATGCGGACACGAAGTGAAAAGAAGCTACAGGGCACATCCCCTGGAGTGGGTCCTGAAGTATGTGGGCCGAAAGGTCTTTTATTGTACACACTGTAAATGGCGTGAAATAGTAAAGATGGGCCAGTGGGAATGGCAGACCATCCTAACGGTCCTCGCGGCGTTTACGATCATCTGCGCAGCATCGATCCACTGGATCCTCCGCTAACCCTCCTAATCGAAACATTACCTGCGTTGCTTTCGTCAGCATTTTCATTGATTTCCCATCTGCATTGCAGACCTTAATGGTTGATGGCATAATAAACGACTACCACGGGGATGACGGCGGGTGGGCTTGTCTTGCATGGGTATTATTGTAATTAATCGTAAAGACAATAACGGGTTGGATCGAGATATTCAGGCGATGGTTCGGCTGCAGGTCCTATTTAAGCAATTTTTAAAGAAAAACGACCGGAAATATGTTAAAAACAATGTATAATAGGCAAATAATACAGGGTGAATAGTTTTATCAGGACTATCCGATGCCGAAAATACGATCATTAAAAACCGGAGAAAATTATTGTTACCTCTATATGAAAAAAGAGGAAGCCAACCTCTTCCTCTGTTCATATTTCAAACAGGGACTCGATAAGAACGAAAAAAACCTTTATCTCAATGCCGATCACGACGAAAATGCGTTCATAGGCTTGCTGGAGGAAAACGGCGTTAACGTGCAGGAAGCCCGGAAAACCGGACAATTGCTTCTCGCGAATATTGATGCGCAAACGGGGATAAGCGCAGTTTTTAAGGATCATCTATCTGGACCGGAAAGTCCGCCTGAAACCATTTTTCGCGTGGCGGTAGATGATACAGAAAGCTTAAGGAAGATGGGAAGAAACTGGTTGTCGCATATTTCCGAGGATCTCGGAACTATTGTAAACGAACGGTCTTTGTCCGTTGTTATGTATTGTATCGACAGGATCTCGCCCGAGGCCCTGTTTCACGTGCTTGCCGTGTTCCCGTCGCTTATCATAGGAGATGAAATATACGAAAACGTTTTATTTCCCGATCCGGCAATAACACAAAGCGACGAAATGAGAACACTGAATGCCGAGCATCTTCTGGACCTTATCAAGGACCATAAGAAGCTCAAGGACATGCTGAAACGCGGGGGTGAAGCACTGAGGGCAAGCGAGCATAATTACCTTTCTATATTTGAATCGGTAGCCAATCTGATAGCAACGATAGACAAGAAAGGGATCATTGTTGATTGTAATGCCAAGATCAGGGACGTACTCGGATATGAAAAAGACGAGATCATCGGCAAACCTATTGCCGCCCTTTTTCATCCTCACGATCTTCCCAGGATCCACGAACGGTCAGGGAGGTCATTAAAAAAGGGGCGTCGTACGATAAACAGTACGAAATGGTGAAAAAAGACGGATCAACCGTCATTGTGAGCGTTAACAGCACGCCGTTGAAAAATGAAAAAGGAAAGATCGCAGAAGTTGTATCGATCGTGGAAGACATTACGGAACGGAAGCGCGTTGAAGAAGCCCTTCTGCAAAGTGAAAAACGTTATCGCCAGCTGATCGATATGCTTCCCGATGCGATCCTTACGATTAACGAGGGGCGCATCATATTTGCAAATGCAGCTGCCTACGATCTGCTTGGCCTTGTTCATCCGCGCGACCTCATCGGCCATCGCATGCAGGAGTTGTTCGATGAAAAAGGCGCCGTCGTATTCAATGAATTCCTGGAAACGATCCTTCAACGCGGAAAGAGCGTGGATCCTGTAAGGCTGGAAACAACAGGCCCGCAAGGGAAGACGATATCCATCGAATGGACAGGCATGGTCATCAGTCAGGCTGAAGGACAGGCTGTCATGTTCATGGGAAAAAGGTCCAATTCGTAAACCCTGGCCGGAATGTGCCTACGATTTTTGGATGGGTCGGATGTATCGAATGTATACTTCAACCGGTTGTTTATTTCGCTCAAGAGGCCCCTGATAAACATTTCTTCAAGGATGGCATCTATTTCACTTGCACCGGCCTTATCACGCAAGAGTGACTCTATGTGTTTTTTCAAGGTTCTTATCGTGCGGGGCCGTTTTTGACCGTCTATCTTCATGAGGTTATTGACGATATATTTCGTATAGTTCGAAGAGGGCAGGGGCTTTGTGTTATCGGACAATTCGGCCGGGATTGGCGATCCTGCGTGTCTTGATGCCGAGTTCGTTGATGTACCGGATCAAGGAATCGTATCCGCTGTCTTTTGATAATATGATCAGCTCCACGTCCTTATCCATTCGTTCGCAGAGCCTTCCGAGCTCGAACGCAAGATGAAAATCAAGGTTGTTCTTGCCGTCTCCTGCTATCTTTATCCAAACAAGGCGTTCGCCGAACGATTGCGCCTTTTCAACCAGAGAGAACGGGATCTTGTTCTGCGATTTTCCGACGAATATGGCTAAGTTCGTGTTTGATATATCCATATTGTCGAAATCGAGTCGTTGTATGTTTTCAAAATCGACGAGTATAATTCGTTTTGGTGTCATCTTATTGGTATAATACCTGTTTTTCATTAAATTAACAAGGGGGATTAAGAAGGAAAAACCCTTGCCGTTATGGTATTATAAAGATTTATGTCGTCCGAATTTCTTACATCTGTCACGGTCCGGGAGGCCTTTGCAAAGATCGGCGCCACCATGTTCGATCGCTCGGATGAAATGGTCGAGCTCATTTGGCTCCGGGCAGGGTAGCCGCCGAAGACATGCTGTCGTCAGAGGCGATCCCGGGATTTGCGCGGTCCCTTGTTGACGGATACGCGGTTCTTGTAAAAGACGTCCAGGGCGCCCGCGAGACGAATCCCGCCTTTCTGAAAATGTCGGGAGAAGTATGGATCGGGGAGCCGGCCGGGCATCGCCGTGAGGGAAGGTGCCTGCGTCCGTGTCAGCACCGGGTTCGATGGTGCCCGAAGGTTCCGATGGGGTTGTTATGCAGGAATACGTCCGGGCAATGAACGGCGAAGTCGAAGTTACGCGGCCTGTCTACAGGGGCGAAAACATCGTCTATGCCGGTGAAGACGTCTCCCGGGGCTCTGTTGTCGTCAGGCAAGGGAAAAGGATATCCTCCTTTCGATGCGGGGGTGCTCGCAGCGATAGGCATGGGGCGCGTCAAGGTGTTCAAACGGCCGAGAGTTGCGCTCCTGTCGTCGGGGGACGAGATAGTGCCTGTCGATGAAGACCCTCCTTTCGGCAAGGTCCGGGACATAAACCGGCACACCGTGAGCGCACAGGTCAGGTCCTCGGGATCGGATGTCGATTTTGCCGGGCTCGCCCGCGATACCATCGAAGACATAACGGAAAAATTGTCGGCTGCCGCCGGATATGACTGCATTCTCATATCGGGGGGAAGTTCCAAGGGTGAGCGGGACCACATAACGGACTCCATACTGAAGCTGGGCGGCGAGATCCTGTTTCACGGCGTCAATATCAAAGCCCGGAAAGCCTACCATCTTCGGCCGCCTTTTCGGTAAACCGATCTTCGGCCTGCCGGGGCACCCGGTTTCCTGCGCGATGGTCACGGTCAGGTTTGTCGTACCCCTCCTGAAAAGGATGGCAGGGGAAGAACCCGGGCCTCCATGGTGCCGGCCGGCATCCTCACGACGAATATCCCGTCATCGTATGGTATCGAGGAGTATGTCAGGGTGCGGGTCGCAAGAGCGGAGCGACGTACATTGCTGGTCGAACCTGTTTTTGCAAAATCATCCGTTATATCGTCGTTGTCGACCGCCCATGGATACATAATAATACCGGAAGGTGTCGAGGGATTTGAGAAAGATGAACGCGTCGAGGTCTACCCCCTTGAATAAAAAACTGCAGACGGGGCGCACGTGAAGCGGTATCTGAAGACGATTCCCAGCGATGAAGCACTTCGCCTGATCATGGAACATGTAAAGCCCGGTGGGGAGGAAGAAAGCCTGCCGGTGCACGCGTGCCTCGGCAGGGTGACGGCGAGACCGGTCTATGCGAACGTCTCGAACCCTCCGTTCTTGTGCTCTGCAATGGACGGGTTTGCGGTCCTCCATGAGAACACACTTGGCGCCGATCTCGCGAACCCTCTTGTGCTGACGGGAGATTCCGAGGCGTTCCCTGTCAATACGGGCGATATTCTGCCCCATGGTACCGATGCGGTGATCATGGTCGAAGATGCCGAGGTTGTCCGGCGATGCGATCACAATACGAAAACCCGCGTATCTCTGGCAGAACACACGGATGGTCGGCGAGGACGTCATCGAGAAGGATATGCTCCTGCCGGTGAACCACATCATAACCGCATTCGATATAGGCATGATCATATCCGCCGGCATAACTGGCTAGCCGTCCGCAGACGGCCCAGAGTGCTGATAATCCCGACGGGAAAAGAATTGATAGACATATTCAAGGACACACACGTAAACCCGGCGGCGGGGCTTATCGATTTCAACTCGTATACGCTGACGTCGCTTGCCGCCGAGTCTGGCTGCGACCCGGTCGTTTCACATATCGTGACGACCCGGGACGATCTCTTAGAAATGGTAAAAACCGGTTCTGCCGGGTATGACCTTATTTTGATCAATGCAGGGTCAAGTGCCGGTACTGAAGATTTTACGGGAAGTGTTGTGGGCGAGGCGGGCGAAGTTATCTTTCACGGAGTCTCGATGATGCCGGGTAAACCGCTTCTCTTCGGGGTGGTCGGCCAGACACCGGTATTCGGCATACCGGGATACCCCGTGTCGGCTGTCCTTACCTTTATGAGATTTGTGAGGCCGGTTTGCGAGGAGTTCCTGGGTGTTAAATTCTATACAAGGACTGTGCCATGCACCGCGGCGTACAAGATACCTTCGAGGATCGGCATCGAAGAGATAATCAGGGTCAATCTCGTCAGCAATCGCGGGAGGTACCATCGCGATACCCCTGCCGAGGGGCGCAAGCACTTTCTCATCGATGGCACGGGCGGACGGTCTTATCCGTATTCCCGAGCACAAGGAGGGGTTCGCTCAGGGTGAAGAAATACCCTGCGAGCTTCTTGCGCGACGAAGCCGCCATACATGGATGTATCCATGTGATCGGCAGCCACGATCTTTCCCTCGATGTCGCCCGCGATATCGTAAAGGGCCGCCATCCGGGGCGTGGACCTTATCTCGACGCATACCGGGAGCTTAAGCGGAATACTCGCGGTGAAGTCGGGGGTTGCGGGTTTCGCAACGACGCATATCCTTGACGATGACGGCGATTACATATAATATACCCTGTCGTGAAGAAATATCTCGCTGATATTCCCTTCAAGCTCATTCATATCGCTAAACGCCAGCAGGGCATACTCGTCAGACGGGGGAACCCCCTGTCCATACGGGGCATTGCGAGACCTTGCCCGAAGCGGTGTACGGTTCGTCAACAGGCAATTCGGTTCGGGCACCCGGATCCTCTTCGACCATTTGCTCGATGCAGGGCACGTTGAAAAAAAAGTCCATTATCGGTTATGACAGGGAAGAATCCTCCCATACGGCGGTCGGGATACTCATCCGCGAATCAATCGCTGATGCCGGGATCGGGATATATTCGGTAGCGCGGGCTTTTTCGCTCGATTTCATCCCGCTTGCCGAGGAAGATTATGATCTTATCGTTACCGGGGATGTCATCGACGATGTGCGATACTCCATGCTGATGGACACGATCATGTCGGGCGAGTTTTCCCGCCGCCTCGAAACCATGGGGGGATATAATACGTCCGGAACGGGTGCGGTAAAATACAGTACGGTTTGACAGGAGAAGAATGATTAAATGATGTCACACCTTATAGACGATTATAACCGGGTCATAGACTACATCCGGATATCTATCACCGACAGGTGCAACCTGCGCTGCAGGTATTGCGTTGACGGTGATTTTCCGTTCATTCAGCACAACGAGATCCTTACCTACGAAGAGATTATCCGTTTCGTGAGGATATGTGCAACCATGGGAGTCAAAAAGGTCCGTCTTACCGGCGGCGAACCGTTGACGAGAAAGGGATTGCCGTACCTTCTCAAAGAACTGGCCGCCATCGATGGAATTGCGGATATCAGTCTCACGACGAATGCCGTGCTTCTTGCGGACAACATAGACGAACTGAAGGATGCCGGCCTGAAAAGGATCAATATCAGCCTCGATACGCTCAGAAAAGACAGATTTGAATGGATCACCTGCATTGACGCATTTGGCAGGGTGATCGACAGCATCAAAAAAGCATCGTACAGCGGCCTGAACCCGATCAAGATAAACACCGTCATTATCAAGGGTTTCAACGATGATGAGATACTTGATTTCGTCCGGATCGCCAAAAAGTGGGACCACGAGATACGGTTCATCGAATTTATGCCCTTTGGGGAAACCTGGTTGTGGAAAAGCACGGACATTATCACGTCGAAGCAGATCGAAGACGTGATCAGGCGTGAATTCGAACTGATCCCGTCGCTTGAGAATGGCCGGGGCCCGGCAAAGGTATACGACATAGCGGGCGGCTCCGGCAGGATCGGTTTTATAAGCCCGGTCTCATCCCACATCTGCGCCGAATGCAACAGGATCCGCTTGACGGCGCGCGGCATGATACGCCCGTGCCTTTTTTCCGACGTGGAGCACGATGTGAAATCCCTTATGAGGTCGGGCAAGGACGACGAAGCGATCAGGACCTTTATTCGTGACGTTGTCAAGGTCAAGCCGGAAAGAAAACACGAGATTGGCTCTATCAGAAAATGCCAGAGGACGCTGAGGAATATAGGCGGCTGAAGCCGCCAGGTAATAGGCAATAGGTAATAGGTAATAATATATCGGGGGTGATTTTGGCAAAGCTTAGCCATGTTGACAGTAAAGGAGAATGCACGGATGGTTGATGTTTCTCAAGAAAAAGAGACGGAGCGTGAGGCCATTGCCCGGGGTGCGGTTTCAAT
>CAWGMJ010000020.1:0-759332 GCA_963823725.1 uncultured delta proteobacterium | reverse complement strand
AGGTACATGGTATAGAGGTCCATACGGGCCATCACGTCCGCCATCGTCTCCGTCGAGATTTCCCAGCGCCGCAAAGACCCCGCTGGCTCCGGACGATGCGAGTAACTCGAGCCGCCGCGCTGTCTATGGACGGCCTGCGGTAGAGCGACCCTTCGATGGGGTGGTCGTCCGCCCACTTTCGTTCGACGGATGCGAACGACTCGGCGAAGCGACCGCCCTCCACGCTGGCGACGAAGTCACGGAACTGGTTCTCGACAAGCGCGAGCGCTTCGGGGTTGCGAGCAGATTGGCCATACCTGGTCTCGAACCAGGGTTGTGCCAACGCGTTGCCGGACCTGCAGCACGTACCCCCATGGATTCGGCGAGGGCCAGCACGGGGTCATCCCGGAACATCGCGGCGGATCTACCGTCGTTGTCATTTCGATCTTCAAGGTGATGGCCCCCCGGCGCACCACCGGGTCCGACGTGTTCGCGATGATCCAGTCGGCGTTCTCCTCTATGATCCCCAGCGTCGGACGGACAAGTGCGCGTACGCGGACCCGGAGTTCCTGCGGGGACATCTCCAGGCCCTTGACGATCGATGTGACCGGGGTGCTGGCCGACTTGCCCTTAGCGAGCAGGTCCCCTCCCGGATAGACGGACACGGCGGCGGCGACTACCAGCGATGCGGCAAAACGACATATGACGGAGAAGTTTCGAAACACGGGACCCTTTCGCCCACACCGGCGAGTACTCAACGTCTTTTGGAGTGCTATCACCTATCCCTCCATTCTCGGGATATTTCATTCCTCCGTGATCGATGGTTTTTCTTAATCACCTTGGGGGCGGCGGCCTACCTATGCGACCGCTGTATTCCTTAGACCCCCATACTTGAAACGTAGGGCGAAAACCATTCACAGTCAAGTGAAGCCCATGGGGGGGGACAGCAGGATGAAGGCCCCGGAAGTTCAAAAGGCATGTCCTCTCTTAGTTTGCAAATTATGTATTAACAGCCCGCCTCACTCCTTGTTAAAATAAAATCAGCCCCACTCATTTGTTTTGGCCCCCCAATTTTTAACCCGCACTTCGGTGCGTAATTGTTTGACGTATCACAGGCGGAAATAAAGAGACGGGCTTACCTTCTCCTCGTTGCAATTGCAATTCCGGACAACCAAACTATACTTAACAGTAGTGAAAAAAAGGCCCTTTCCTTGAAATAAATGGGAAAAAAGAGGTTCACGACATAGACCGGGATGGGAGATTCCTCCTGCCCATAAAGCCGACCAGCCGCGCCATGAAAGGAAGAGCACCGTCGTCCTCACAAGGAGAAATCGATGAAAAGCATTCGTAATTTCAAAGAACCAACTGATTTTTCACTGTTCTGGGGAGGGCCTCTGTTCCAGCTTCTGGTGCGTTCCCATCTTGCCACTCCGGCCTTCGATCTTATGAAGCGGAGGATCGTCTTTCTCAGCCTGTTCGCCTGGCTGCCACTTTTGATCCTCTCCCTGATCGATGGCAAAGCTTTGGGGAGTGTCGGGCTGCCGTTCCTGTATGATATAGAAATGCACGCCCGTTTTCTGTTGGCGCTGCCGCTGCTCATTGTCGCCGAGCTTATGGTGCACCAGCGGATGCGTCTGGTCGTGGGACAGTTCATTGACCGGGAGATCATCTCCGTAGAGGTGCTGCCGAAATTCAAGGTGGTGATTGACTCGGCGATGAAGCTGCGGAATTCTGTGGTCATCGAACTGATCCTGGTCATCTTAATCTTCGTCGCTGGGTATTACCTCTGGAGCACAGTCAGCGGCATGGGAAAAATCGGCTCCAGCGCGGGGACCTGGCATACCTCGGCTGCCGGTATCGGCGCACAGCTCTCTCCGGCAGGCTACTGGTACTCGTTCGTGAGCAGGCCGCTGTTTCAGTTTATCCCTCTCCGGTGGTACTTCCGACTGTTGATTTGGGCTCGTTTACTCTGGCAGATTTCGCGGCTTGAACTCAATCTTATCCCGACCCATCCTGACCGTGCGGCCGGCCTCGGGTTTCTTGGCGATGATCAGTACCGCCTTTGCACCCTTTCTTATGGCGCATGGCGCGCTGCTGGCGGGGCTGATGGCAAACCCAATCTTTTTTGCAGGGGCGAAATTGATTGATTTCAAGATGGAAATATTCGGTGCCGTGGTAATTCTCCTTCTGTTGGTGTTGGGGCCTCTGCTGGTCTTTTCACCTCGCCTGATGCGTGCCAAAAGGATCGGCTTGCGCGAGTACGGCATCCTTGCCAGCAGGTATGTCAATCTATTCGACCTCAAATGGGTGCGTGGAGGCGCAGACGATGATGAACCGCTCATTGGCAGCGGTGACATCCAATCGCTCGCCGATCTCGGGAACAGCTTCCAGGTGGTCCGCGACATCAAGCCATTCCCCTTCGGCATAGATACATTCATACAGTTTGTCGTCGTTACCCTGTTGCCGGTATCGCCACTGGTGTTGACCATGATCCCCCTGGAAGAGCTGATCATGAAACTCATTGGGGCTGTTATTTGACACATCGGAGTAAGCAAGGCATTGAGGAGCGTTCCCAAAAAAAGAATTTGATGGTCCGCTGCTCATTGACGTCTCCTCATGATACGTTGGCTATTTTGGTAGGGGGTACCAATTGTTGCAACCGCCCCATTCAATACACCCCATAATTCATTCAGATATCTCTTAAATGATAAACGCTAATTTGATCCCTCCGGGCTTGCTGCACCTTACGCTGAGCCGATGAAACTTCATTAAACAGTCTCCCTGAAAAAAGATTAACATCGCTCGTTGAACATTATCAAGATGATCTAAGTAGCGAGGAACCTATTTTGGGTCGTGACGGGGAAGCCACAAAAACTATTGATAGCTTTTAAACGAATGATACGTGGCCATGGAAGCCGGATTCTGATGATTCTGATAACCAAAGCGGTAAAATAGCGGTAAAAACTGCGATCGAAAGGAAGACAGCATTAAAGCTTGCATTTAGCTTCCGACAGGCTCCTCACGGCTACTATACAAAAAGTAAACAGCAGGAATCAACTAGATCAGGTGAAGTACAATTTCCCAGCCGTGAGAGATTATCGGGCAAAGGATTATAGACCCCTGCAAGGCACTGATTCGGTTCAGTTACATTTCTCCTTATAGATTTAGTTGCTATGTATAAAAGAGGACATTGCAGATCGGGCAAGAAAAAGGGCTACCCTCTCTTCCAGACACGACGCCGATCGGTGCAAAAAACGAATAGGAGGATGGCCAAATGAGCAATCGTATGGTACAGGATTTCGTGCTCAAAGACAAAGAGATTTTAATGAGGACTGGAAGTTCGAAGAAGACATGGAAGATCGCGGTGCGTTCGGACAGGGCTGTAATTGACCGAGACAGCGATGGAAGCGAAATATCCCCTCCTTATCCAGTACCTCACCAGAAGGTTCCCCGACTGCACCATTCATGTCATTTACGAGGCGGGTTTCAAGGGCTTCAATCTGCACGATAAACTCACCGACGATGGAATAGACTGTATTGTTATCCCTCCCCACATGGTGACCGAGCCCAAGGTAAACAGGGTAAAGACCGATAAGAGAGATGCGAGCCGCCTGGCCGTTATCCTTGAAAACGGGAGGATTATGAAGGATAGCCTGCCACATACCCCGACAGGGAAAGACGTGAAGACAGGCAGATAACCCGTACATTGGGCCGCCCTCCAGAAGGACATCGTCCGCACTCGCAACCGGGTACACAAGTTCCTCGATTTTCACGGGGTCGAGAGCTGACCTTTAAGGAAGAGAAGGCCAGACAAGGAACAGTTCCGGAGCCTTGCGGAACCTGAACGCTCAGCGAGTCCCTGAAAGATTCAGCCTCCACTATCCTTCTTGACCCAACTGGATCAGTTCTAGGCCTACCGGGACAATCACTGCACAAGGCCTTGCGTTCCCTGTGTACAAAGGAACGGTACCAGAAAGACCTTTTACAATAACACAGGAGCGATCCCCGGCATCGGCTGGTTAAGCGCCATCAGGCTCATCCTGGAATTGGGGGAGGATCTCTCCCGTTTTACAAGCGGAAAGAAGATGGCGAGCTTCGTGGGGCTTACATGCAGCGAATACTCGACAGGGGAGACCGAGCGCAAGGAGCGCATCACGGGCATGGGTTCGGGATTCATCCGGGCAATGCTCGTCGAACTCCTGGATCGCGGTCCGCAAGGACCCGTGCTTCTCGCCAAATTAGCCGGGTATGGAATCGAGCGGCAGCAAGAAAAAAGCGATCGTCGCAGTAGCGCGGACCCTTATCGTCCGCTTCAGGGCCTGCGTGATCATGGACACGCCGTATGCGGCAGGGATAATCAAATGAAGAAGATTTAAAGGGATAGCCTTATGAGGTTGCGGAACAACGGCGTACAACGGAATTATTACTGTACAATACTACGCGTTTTAGTATGTTGATGCCGGTTCCGGCTTTCGCAGCTAGCATCTTGTGGTGATACCACGAATAGAAGATTGTAAAGGACAACCTTAAAGGGGAAAATGGACGTCTTGACAAAAGAGAGGAACAAATAGAACGATCCCTTTTTCAAAACCGGTTACTTTTTATCATAGAAGTAATAATACCACCTATGGTGCCCCTGTAGAAAATACGACAAAATAAATATTCGTTTGGTGACAGACTCGGCCAACCATTTCGCGTATCATGATAACAAATACTAAGTGGGCATATGGCTGACCAGGGGGCGGATCATAAAAAAAGGGATACCAATCCTAGTTTTCGACCATTGAAGAAACTATCATGATCTCGTGGATAGTACTTTCTCTAATTATGCTCGTTTGTGTCTCTCTTTATAGTTACATAAAAGATCGTCGAAAAATTAAACAGAAATCATTTGATATTATTTAGGAGTCAAGGAATGATCATGAAAAAGCATGTGATATTGCAGGCTGGGTTTTTAATAATGTTCAAAATAAAACTCTGACCCATTTTTATTTAATATTCCTATACTTCGTCATTTAGGAGCAAGGCCGATAGATGTGCTTAAAAAGGGCGGATGTTGTGGCGGGAAGTCCCGTTTGCTGATCTGTATGTTAAAAAGCATTCATATTCAAAGCGGACAGGTAACCCTTTATCATGTAACAGGTGGCGCGCAACATGCTTTAGTTGAAGCTCGCTTGTCCGGAAAAAGTGTTCTACTGGATCCGGCTTACGGATTCTACTATACATCGCAAGCCGGGCAACCTATGGGATTTAACGATATACGAACCGGCGAAGAACCGGTTTTCATTTCTCTTCCTGGAAGTAGGGAGCACGAATATCCCAGAAATGATTATTACCATTTTGATTACGGGAAAACCAAAACCGCGAATTGGACTATGGGGCCTATTCGAAAATTAACATACAAGGTTTTCTGGATTTGTACACTTGGAAGAATCGACAAAATCTTTCAGCCATGGTGGTTCGAACACCCCCAATTGATTATTTGCCTAGGGCTATTAATTGTTACTCTCATCCTCGTGGTCTGTCTATACGTATAAGGTCCGGTATCACATAAGGTCAACGCCAAGGCTGTTGATATTCTGGATAGCATCCTGAATGATAATGCGAACTGTATAAAAACTGTACAGTTAAAGGACCAGGGGAAATATTCGAGACACCTAAGTATTTGAAAATAAAGAGCGCGCCTGTCGCGACTTGAACACCAAACCTACGGATTAGAAGTCCGTTGCTCTGTCCAGTTGAGCTACAGGCGCGTGGTCGTTATTATAGCGATTTTGGGGGCTTATTTCAATATAATCGGAACGGCGGCTTTTGCAGGCGAAATGCATTTTCATTATCTGCTTGAAAAAAAGCGCAAGTAGGGTTATGTTGTTAGCGTTTAATTAATCTGACAAAACAGCTTTAACTTTCTAATATCAAAGAGGTGACTCGATGGGCAGTGTAATGAAGTGGAGGAAAAAGAAGATCAGGAAACATAAATATAAAAAATTAAGAAGGAGAACGCGGCACCAGCGCAGGAAGTAGAGACCGCATCACCTTCATATTCACTTCGTCCATATTGCCCATCTTGGGCGTTTCCATCACGCCAGCCAGATGGGCAAATCTTTTATCTTTTAATAGCTGCTTGAAAAATTTGAGGCCTATTTCGCCTTCCCCTATGTGCCAGTGACGGTCGGCGCGCGTGCCTGCCGGGGATTTTGAATCGTTGAGGTGAAAGAAACCGATCTTTTCGATGCCGAGCACCCGGTCGAATTCACGGACAAAATCCTTCCAGCCATTTCTTTCGGTTATTTGATACCCGGATTGGAACAGGTGCGCCGTATCTATGCAGAACAGGACCTTGCCCTTATTCTCGACGCCTTCATAAATACGGGCCATTTCCTCGATATTTGTCCCGAGTGCGCTGCCCTGCCCGGCCGTGTTCTCGATGAGGATGGAAACATCATAATTGTCGTGAACGGCGTTGACTGCCTGAGCTGTTATCTGCGGCGCCCCGCAATTTGTCGGGATGCGATCCGGGATGCGCCACCAGGTATTTGATGCCGAGCCGGGCGCATAATGACGCCTCGTGAAGCAAGCCCTTGAGATTGCGTTCGTCGCCGTCAATTTTCGCCAGGTTTGGAAGATAGGAAAGATGGGCATAAACGGGCAGGACCGCAGACAGGCGGCCGAATGCTGCGATGTCTTTGTCGGAGAATGCCCTTTGCGCCCATGACCTCGGGTTCTTTACAAATATCTGTATCGCCTCGCACCCAAGCTTTTGCGCCCTTTCGAGCGTAGCGTCAAACCCCTGAGATATCGAGACATGAAAGCCAATTTTCATCATATATCCTCACAACAACATATGACAAAAAATCTTGCAAATAAAGATGGAAAGATGCACAATAAACACCATGGCAGCGGAAGCTATTGGAATAATCGTCGGCGGCGGACCGGCACCCGGCATAAACGGGGTCATCAGCGCAGCCACGATCGAAGCGATCAATTCCGGCAAAAAGGTCTTCGGTATAAGAGGGGGATTCAAGGCGCTTTTTGAGGGCCACAAGGATATATTCCTTCCCCTCACGATCGACGATGTATCCCGCATCCATGCCTCGGGCGGTTCCATTCTTCGCACGTCGCGGGACAAACCGGAAAATGCCAAGGCCAAATTCAAAACCCTTATGTCGACCTTAAAAGGGGCCGGCATCAAGTACCTCATCACGATCGGCGGCGACGGCACCCTGTATATGGCCAACTGGATAGAACGGGAAGCGCGCGGTTCTATAAATGTCGTGCATACACCGAAAACGATTGACAACGATATACCCCTCCCGGGCGGATTCTCCACGTTCGGTTTTCAGACGGCGCGGCATGTTGGCGTCTATATCGTAAACAATATCATGGAAGATGCCCGCACGATGGGCAGATGGTATTTTATAACAACAATGGGCAGGCATGCCGGGCACCTGGCGCTGGGGATGGGCAAAGCCGCCGGCGCGACATTATGCCTGATACCCGAGGAATTTCCCGAAGAAAAACTGTCTTTTAAAAAAGTTGCCGATATCCTTACGGCGGCCATTCTTAAACGGAGAAGCATGGGCAGGGATTACGGCATAGCAATTCTTGCCGAAGGCATATCCGAAAAATTCGACCTTGAGGAATTACGGGAGCACGAAGAGGTCGAAAAGAATGAAAAAGGCGAACTCAAGCTGTCCGAAATACAGCTTGGCAGGGTGCTCAAGGATTTTGTCAATAAGACCCTGACCGAACTGGGCCATCGAGGTCGGCATCGTCGACAAGAATATCGGGTATGAACTGCGTGCGGCAAACCCTATTCCTTTTGATGTGGAATATACCCGCAATCTCGGTTATGGCGCCGTCAGGTTTCTCTTACGGGGCGGCTCAGGCTCCATGATAGTTCAATTCGAAGGCAATTTAAGGCCCGTACCTTTTGTGGAAATGATAGATTACAAGACCGGAAAGGTGAAGATAAGGACCGTCGACACAACGACGGAGACATACGAGGTTGCCCGGAAATACATGATCCGGCTTGAAAAAGAGGACTTTGAAGGTCACAATCTTGAGCATATCGCAAAAACTGCAAATATGTCTCCCGAAGATTTCAAGGCGCGTTTCGAATACACACTGGGCTCACCCTGTCATTTAATCACCTTCCGATCGGGCAGGCAAACCGATATCGATTGCAATGATTGACGAAAAGAAAAAATTCCAGGAAGTGCTTAATGTCGGTCTTGAGGTCATTCAAACCCGGGATATCGATATCCTGCTGGAAAGGATCCTCACAAAAGCCCGATACCTGACAAATGCCGACGCGGGGTCCATTTACATAAAAGAAGGCGATACGCTCCTTTTCAGATATACGCAAAACGAAACTCTTCAAAAGCTACTGCCGCCGGGCAAGAAATTGATCTATTCCACGTTCACCGTTCCCGTCAATAACCAATCCATTTCCGGCTATGTGGCAAATACCGGGCAGGTCCTTAATATCGAAAATGTGTATGACCTGACGGACAGTGTCCCATTCTCGTTCGACCCATCCTATGACAGGCTGTCCGGGTACAGGACACAGTCCGTTCTGTGTTTCCCGCTGAAAACGAATACGGACGAAGTTATCGGGGTGCTTCAGCTTATCAATGCAACGGATGGACAGCGGAATATCATTCCATTTCTGCCCGAAGACGAACCCTTTGTCGTGCATTTCGCCAATAATGCGGCAATCGCCATCGAACGCGCCACAATGACCCGCGATATTATCCTGCGCATGATCAAAATGGCGGAGCTTCGCGACCCCATGGAAACCGGTGCACATGTAAACAGGGTTTCGTCGTACTCTGTGGAACTATATGAGGCCTGGGCACATTTAAAAGGTATTGACAAGGCCGAGATCGAGCAGAACAGGGACATCCTCAAAATGTCGGCCATGCTTCATGATGTCGGCAAGGTTGCGATTACCGACCTCATCCTCAAGAAACCGGCCCGTCTCGACAGCAACGAATTTGAGATAATGAAACAGCATACGTACCTGGGAGCCCGGCTTTTCTCGCATCAGCGTTCCGATTTTGATAAGGCGGCATTTCTCGTCGCCCTGAATCATCATGAACGATGGGATGGCCATGGATATCCCGGCTTTATCGATTGTGCGACAGGGGATCCCCTGCCTTGGCTATAAGGGCAATGACGGTCATGCCGCCGGCAAAAAATGCGAGGAGATTCCCGGTCTTCGGCCGAATTGTAGCGATCTGCGATGTCTTTGATGCGCTGAGTTCCGGAAGGTCATACAAGGAACCGTGGGACGAAGCGCGCGTCCTCGAGACTATGGCGGGTGAGAAAGGCAAAGCATTTTGACCCCGAAATGCTCGATGTTTTCTTCTCGAACCTCGAAGTTATCCGCAATATTATGCAGTTGTATCCGGAAACATAAGGGTTAATGGAAAAGCCATTTCCGTCATCCGATAGCTTCCAGGCCCGGATTATTGTCTTCGTTTAATCGGAATATAGAAGATCTTATCTTTATCCGGGGATTTCCCGAAGAGGCCGCTGAGTATCTCGAAGCCTGTCTCCCCATTTTCCTTTGAAAGGCTAAGCAGAAACGCAAAACGCATCTTCCAGTCGTTTCCCTCTTCTTCTCTTGTGTACAGACCGTAAAGAACGCTTGTCATAACGCGGTCTTCATGGCGTCGCTGTTCATAAAGGGTGAAAAGCGGCTTAACTATCCTGTCCAGACCGCGGTATCGGAGCGGCAGCAGCGAAGGTGCAAGAAAATCATAATCATCGTCACCTGCGGTCTGATACTCAAAAATTGGCCAGATATTAAAGAATGTCGTGTTCTCTTCCTCTATATTTCGATTCATAATGAGAACACTGCTCCGGTAATAACGTTGATCCTTAATGTACCATTCTTTTTGCGTATAGATCGGATAGAGTAAATAGAATTTATTGTCCCTGCCGTCCGTCTCCCGTGAGTAAAACGGGAAGAATGTAAAGCCTTTCGTTTCTTTCCCTTTGGACGATGAAATGAAGGGCCACAGATAGGTCCATTCCTCTTTATCTTCAGTTCGACGGTAACTGAATACCGGGTAGAGTATCCCCTTTGTCTCATGAAGCCGGGATACCGATTCCATGTAAAATGGCATGGCCCATCTGCTCGTGATAGGGTTGTCGGTATCGAGGTTTTTCTCCTGTTTCAGAAACACGGGCCACAGAAAGAATTCGGTCTTTCGCACCCCCGGCCTGTTCGCGGACGCCGTAAAGGGCCAGGCCTTAAAACCTTGTTCCTCGCCGCTGTAACGGGCAAAGAATGGCCAGAAGATAATTCGTTTTTGTCGCACCTTCATCTTCTCGTATAACTGTAAACCGGCCAGAGAAAAAAACCCATATCGTCGCGCCCGAAACGCTTTTTCAGCCTGCCGGCAAGGGGAAAGAAACCGCCGTAATTCCCATCATCCTTTGTCGTGCCATAGAAAAAAAGCAGGAACGCCGTATCGCTGGCATCCTCATTTCGGTTCGCCAAATAGATCGGGATAAGATACGATCTGCCCGGCGATGACTTTGCCGAGAGGATATAAATAATCCAACTGTCCCGCCTTCTTCGGAATCATATGACGCCAGAAACGGGCGAAAGACAAAATGGCGCTCTCATCGTGTTCGTCATAGGATACGAGAGGCCCGAGAAAGCGTTTTTCATTCCCCAATTCCCACGATAAAGGCCAGAATGCATACAGGCTTGAAGGCAAGAAAATAAACAGGAGAATCAGGACCCGCATGAAAATATTATATCAAAAGAAGGTCCCAGGATGGTCCCGAGGACCGTTACCGGCGTCATCTCCTGGATGCTCTCAGCGCCCTTCTGTACTTTCTTTACAGCTTTTTCTGTTTCATTATAAAGGCTGTCGTCTTTTGCCAAGTTTTCCCAAAGTTCCCTCGCCCTTTTTCATGCCCTCCGTAAAATCCTTGATATTTTCAACCGCGTCTTTCGTATCATTGTAGAGTGTTTCATCTTTCGCGAGTTTACCCAGGGTGCCCTTACCCTCGGCGATATCCTTTGAGACCGAGCGCAATGATGCAACAGTATCTTTTGCGTCATTATAAAGGGTATCGTCTTTTACCAGCTTGCCAAGCGTTCCCTTGCCCGCTTCAATATCGCGGGATATCTTTTTGAAATCGCCGCTGACCACCTCGATATTTGAATGCTTTTCTTGATCGCTTCTTTTTCCGTCTCTCCGATAAGCCCTTGAATTCACCCATCGTATCCCCGAAATTTTTCACGGCCTGCCCGATATCTGCCAGCACCGCGTTGACGTCGGGAGTTGCAATGACACAGCAGATCCTGTCCCGCCGGACAGGTACTCGGTCGCATGGCCGGGGATGATCTCGATATACTTGTCACCGAGGACACCCTGGGTCTTTACGGATACCTGGCTGTCCTTCGGGATCGGAATCCCTTTTCTGATCTGGAGGCCGACGAAGGGCCCTGTACTGTTCAAGCTTGACACTTCCGATCCTTCCCACGTCAACGCCGGCTATCTGGACGGGCGTCCTCTGATCGAGGCCGCCGGCATTCTCGAGTAAAACATAGACGGTATATGAACCCTGGCGGAACCCGCCTACGGCCCCTATCCTGAATGACATATAAAGAATCACCAGGATCGCCGCGAGGACGAGGATGCCGACTTTCAATTCAGGCGAAAACTTGTTCTTCATGACTTCCTCCTGTGAAGCCGGGAATCCTGGTGGCCTCCAGGAATTCACGGGTCTCTTCACGCTTGCTCTCTGCGGATGTCCATGGGGCTGCCGTATTCGATTATCCTGCCGTCATACAGCATGGCCACCTTGTCGGCTATGCGGAACATCCCGAGGATATCGTGGCTGATGACAATATATGTTTTTTTCAGATTTACCTGGGTTTCTTTGATAAGATCGAGAATGCTGAGAGATATGATCGGATCTATTGCGCTTGTCGGTTCATCGAAAAGTATTATGTCCGGATCGAGGATAAGGGCCCGGGCAAGGCCGACACGCTTTTTCATGCCGCCCGATAATTCTCCCGGCATCTTGAGGCCAAAATCCTGAAGTCCCACTTGCCGCAAGCCGTTCGTTCACGGCATCGTCTATCTCTTCTTTCCGAATGGTCCGTGTGCTCCCGCAACGGGAAGGCCACATTTTCAAATACATTCATCGAATCGAAGAGCGCCGCTTCCTGGAAAAGCATGCCGAATCTCTTCCGGACTTCATTGAGGTCTTTTTCTTTCAGGCGGGTTATCTCCGTGCCTTCGATCCAGATCTCGCCGCTGTCAGGCTTGAGAAGGCCGATGATATGCTTGAGAAGAACGCTCTTGCCGCCGCCGCTCTTTCCGATAATGACCGTGATCTTCCCTCTTTCGATCTCAAGGTCGATGCCTCTTAAGACCTTTTGGAGCACCGAAGCTTTTGTGAGATCTTTGATACTGACGGCAATATTATCCATGATCAGAACATGAGCGACGTGAGTACGTAATCGGCGACAAGGATCGTGAGGCTCGATGCGACGACCGCTTCCGTTGTTGCCTTTCCTACTCCGGCCGCTCCCCCCTGTGTATAAAAACCTTTGTAACAGCAGATGACGCTCATGATGATGCCGAAAACGGCCGATTTTATGAGACCGTTTGAAATATCCTGAAATTCAAGGACCTTTTCTATCCTGTTGAGAAATGACCCTTCATTAATGCCGAGCAGTTTTACGCCCACGATATACCCCCCGATGATCCCGACAAAATTCGAGATCGATGTCAGGACGGGAAGCATAATAAAGGACGCGATCATGCGGGGTGCGACGAGGTATTTTATCGGGTTCAACGCCATGACCCTCAAGGCATCGATCTGCTCGGTGACCCGCATAGTGGCAAGCTCTGCGGTCATTGCAGAACCCGCCCGGCCCGTTACCATGAGGCTTGTGAGAACCGGCCCCAACTCACGGGTCATGCTGAGCGCAACGATCGCCCCGACAGCCGATTCCGCACCAAACTTCCTGAAACCATACGAGGATTGCAGCGCAAGCACCATCCCGGTAAACAAACCCGGTGATCACAACGACGAGCAGGGAATTAACGCCGATGAATTCCATCTGCTTGAAGATGTTCCTTAAGTCTGAAAGGAGGTTTTACACCAAGGTATAGCGGCCCTTCCGAAAAAAGAACCGATATCACCGAGAGATTCAAGAATGACGACGAACGGCCGGACTGACTTTTCGAGAGCTCCATTCGCCATAAACCCTTTCAATCCTCCTCGAGATCTTGCACAGGATCTCGTAAGGGATTGTTCCCGCATTTTCGGCCATTTCGTTCGCGGAAACCCGGACCCCTTCCCGGTCACCTTCACCGAGCAGGATCGCCTCATCGCCGCTTTTGACCGTGCCAAGACCGGTCACATCGGCGAGTATCCAATCCATGCATACTCTTCCAACAATAATGCATCTCGTGTCGTTTATCAACACGGCGCCCTTGTTTGAAAGCGACCGCGGATACCCATCGGAATACCCGACAGGTATGTACGCGATCTTCGATGAACGGCCGGTCGTGAATGTCCTGCCGTAGCTTAAGGAGACCCCCGCCGGGAATTCCCTGCAAAATGCTATGCGGGCGGAAAGCTTCATCACCTGCCGCAACGGGAGAGACTGTTCCAGCGATAATGACGGATGGGAGCCGTAAAGGCTTATGCCCGCCCGGACCAGGGAGAAATGCGCCTCGGGATAATTAATGATCGCCCCGCTGTTGCCCATATGGATATATTCGGGGATCAAATCCGGCCGACCGGAACTATCGATTATCGTGCGGAACGTCCTGGACCTGTGAAAGCCCGTATTCATCGCGTACCTCGGATACTGAAAAATGCGACATAAGGCCTTCGACATGTATACCCGGCGCATCTTTAAGCATCTGCGCTATCTCTCCAGCCTCCTCAGGCTGAAATCCCAGCCTTCCCATGCCGGTGTCAAACTTGAGGTGTATCCTGAGCGGCTTCCCGAAACCCTGCGTGGCTTCGATGAGCCTTGCCAAGTATGGCGCCGTCGTAAACGACAGGCGTCAGGTCATACCTGACGACGGGTTCGACATCATCCCAGGAAAATATCCCGCTCATGATGAGCACGGGCTTTATGATGCCGCCTGACCTTAAGTCTATCCCTTCATCTATCGTCGCCACGCCGAGGTAGTCTATGCCGATCGATTCAAGTTTCTTCGAGATCTCGACCGCCCCATGCCCATAGGCATCGGCCTTGACGACCCCGAGGAGCCCGGCTCCGGGGCTCAAGTGGCTCCGGATGGACTGGACAGTTGTACTCGAGGGCATTAAGGTCGATATACGCGACCGCCCTCGAAACTTTCGACATGAGAATACCTCCTTTATCGTCGACCTGATCGTGCTGAACACTTTCTCGCACGCCTCGATAGTCCTGTCTATTTCCGGCTCGCCCAAAGCGCATGTAAAGAATGACGCCTCAAATTGGCTCGGGGCAAAAAATATGCCGTTTTCCAGCATTCCCTTGAAGAATTTTTCGTAAAGCTCCCTGTCGCAGGCCGCCGCACTTTCATAATCCGTCACCGCAGACCGGGAAAAGAATCCCGTGAACATGCCGGTTATCGAATTTATCCGGTAGGGGACGCCGTACCGTCACGCGATCTCGAGCATTGCGCCCGATAATTGCTGGCCGGTCCTTGCAAACCCGGGATATATTTCCCCGGCATTGCTCTTTAAGGCGGCCGAGCACATGGAGTCCCGGCCCTTACGGCAACCGGGTTCCCGGATAAAGTGCCGGCCTGATATACGTTGCCGAGGGCGCGAGACGCTCCATGATATGTCTTTTCCCGCCAAAGGCCCCGATGGGGAACCCGCCGCCTATTATCTTGCCGAGGCATGTAATGTCCGGATCGATGCCCCAGATATGCTGGGCCCCGCCGAAAAAGACGCGAAAACCGCTGATAACCTCGTCGAAGATAAGAAGCATGCCCCGTTCCCTGCACAGCTTTTCAAGGCCTTTGAGAAAACCCTCTTCGGGAAGGATAACCCCCATATTTCCCATGATCGGCTCGATAATGACGCACGCGATATCGTCGGACCCGTCCATGATGTGCTCGACGCGTCTCGAGCCTGTTGAAGTCCGCGACATATGTATGCTTTGCGAGGTCCGCCGGAACACCGGCGCTGTCGGGGATGCCGAATGTCGCGAGGCCTGAACCTGCTTTAACGAGAAGGCTGTCAACGTGCCCGTGATAACATCCCCGGAACTTGATAATGCCGTCCTTTCCCGTATATCCGCGCGCGAGCCTTATCGCGCTCATGGTCGCTTCGGTCCCCGATGTCGTCAGGCGGACGCAATCCATCGACGGGAATGCATCCACGATCAAGCGGGCAAGTTCGATCTCGTACGGATGGCATGCCCCGTAGCTTGTCCCGTCCTTCAGCGCATCTGTTACGGCCGCGATCAAGGCCATCGTCGGCATGGCCCAGGATGATCGCCCCCCATGACGACACATAATCGATGAAGGAATTTCCGTCCACATCGTAAAGATACGCTCCTTTTGCCCGCTTGACATAAAACGGCCTGTCATGGACCGATTGGAATGCCCGCACGGGGCTGTTGACGCCTCCCGGGATGCACTGCCGTGCCTCATCGCAATATTCATCAGATCTGGTTTTTATCATGTCCTTACCGAAAAAGATGTTTTTTTAAATTCCCGTTTGCTGAAAAGCACCCGGTAATCATCGATGCCGGACCGTGACGCCATTGCCTCGATCACAGCGATGCATTCCTCGCGGGTTTTCCCGTGGACCATCGTGTAGAGATTATACGGCCAGTATCCGGCAGTATCGCGCTCATAGCAATGGCTGACCTCGCTGAAACCCGCCATGATGGCCCCGACATCTTCCACGCGCTCCGCCGGGACGCTCCAGACGACCATCGCATTGCCTTCATAGGAAACCGCCCGATGTGCGACCATGACCGAAATCCTCCGGATAATGCCCTTTTCCTTAAGAAGGGCAATTTCCCGGATCAATTGCTCCCCCGTTATCCCCATCTCTCTGGCCATCGTCTCATATGGTCTGTCGGTTATCGGGAAATCGGCGGGAAGCGCTTCAAGAACGCTTTTCATCACGTCTATTGTTACACATCCGGAAAAACCATTTCAAATAAATTATCGTTCAAAAAAAACTTTACAATGCACCTTCGGACATGTTGTAACTATCAAATTCATGAGTTGCACCATAGTGCCTGCATCATGGCATTAAAATTCTGTTATTATGAGTAAAGGAGCCCGGTATGGTAAAACCTGCATCGAGAATTGAACAGATCCCGCCTTATCTTTTTGCGCGGATCGATAAGAAGAAAGAAGAGGTCAGGAAAAAAGGGATGGACCTTGTGGATTTCGGCATAGGCGACCCGGACATACCTACACCTGCCAATATTATAGCCAAAATGAAAGAGGCCGTGGATGATCCGAAAAATCACCGGTATCCCAGCTATGAAGGTATGCCGGAATTCCGGCAGGCCGCGGCGACCTGGTATAAGAGGCGTTTCGGAGTCGATCTCGACCCTGCGACGGAGGTCGTCACCCTGATCGGCTCGAAGGAAGGAATAGCGCATATACCGTGGGCATATGCCGAAGAGGGCGACGTGGTCCTCGTCCCGTCACCCGGATACCCCGTATACAAAATTGCCACGATGTTTGCCGGTGCGACCCCCTATATCATGCCTCTTAAAGAAGAGAACGGATTTTTGCCCCGGTACGAGGATATCCCCGAAGATGTATTGAAAAAGGCAAAACTTCTCTTTATCAATTATCCGAACAATCCGACGGGCGCCTGCGCCGACGACAGCTTCTATGAAAAAACGCTGGAGCTTGCGAAACGCTATAATATACTTATCTGCCACGATGCGGCGTACAGCGAAATAGCCTATGACGGATACAGGCCGAAGAGCATCCTGGAATTCGACAGGGACAAGAAATATTCGCTTGAATTTCATTCGCTGTCCAAAACATATTGCATGACCGGCTGGAGGATCGGCTTTGCGGTCGGTTGTCCCGACGGTATTTATAATCTCGGGAAACTCAAGACGAATATCGATTCGGGGCATTTCAGGCTGTACAGTATGCCGGTATCGAAGCCCTGACCGGCGATCAGGCCTCTGTTACAGAACTCAACGCACGGCTGGAAAAAAGGCGGGATATGGCAGTTGAGGCGTTTCAAAGCGCTTGGCGTCGACATAAAGGGCCCAAAGGCGACCTACTATATCTGGGCAAAAGTGCCGAAAGGATATACATCATCCGATTTCTGTGAAAAGCTTATTGAGGAAACGGGTATCGTCGTTACGCCGGGAAGCGGTTTCGGCGATGAAGGTGAAGGTTATTTCCGGATCTCAATAACCCTGGGAGAAGAAAAGATAGCCGAGGCTGCGAAGAGGCTTAAGTCTTTCAAACTTTAAGATCCACGGGGGTTTCCAATGAATCCCGTTATGGCAAGATTTACCGGTTTCTGTCTTTCCTGCTTTCTATTGATCGCGGCATCGCCCCTTATACCATCGCTCGCCGCGCAAACGCCGGATGAGATCAATGAAAAAGGCCGCGAACTCGCCCGGTCGGGAAAATGTTCTGCTGCGATCCCTGAATTTTCCCGCGCCATAAAGATCAATCCCGGATTTGTTGAGGCCTGGTATAACAGGGGCCATTGCCAGGCAGAACTGGGCAATTATGCCGAGGCGATCAAGGATTATACCCGCGTTATCGAGCTTGATCCATCGGACGCCCTGACATACAATAACAGGGGCCATGCATATTATAGCCTGGAAAATTACGACCAGGCCATCAAGGATTATAACAAGGCGATAGAATTGAAACCGGATCTCGCCACCGCGTACAGCAACAGGGGGCTCGCTTACGATTATATCTTCAAGCCCGAGCTTGCCATACGCGACTACAACAAGGCGCTCGAGTTGAACCCTTCGTACACGACCGCTTATAATAACCGCGGGTATCACTACGATAACCTCGGGCAGTACGATCGCGCAATTGCCGACTTCGATAAGGCCATAGCTCTCAATCCCTCGTATGCGACCGCCTTCTACAACAGGGGATACTCCTATCACAACCTGGGTAAATTCGATCAGGCCATCAAGGACTATACGAGCGCTATAACGATAAATCCGAAATATGCCGCAGCGTATTTCGGCGGGGTGTTACGCAGAATGTCCTGGGGGACCTGGATTCGGCAATTGCAAACTATACGCGCGCTATCGAGATCGACCCGTCATATGCGGCGGCATTTACCCACCGCGGCCTCGCATATGACACCCAGGGGAAATATGCCGAGGCGATCAAGGACCAGGACAGGGCTATTCAACTTAACCCGAAACTTGCGCTGGCATATAATAATCGCGGCTTTACGCATTTCAATATGGGAAATTACCGGGAAGCCATCGCTGATTATACGAAGGCCGTCACCCTAAACCCGGAGTATGCGGTAGCATACAGCAACCGGGGATATGCACACGATAAGCTGGGCTATTATCCGCTTGCGCTCAAAGATTATGGAAAAGCCATCGGACTTGATCCCCGCTACGCAACTGCTTACAACAATCGCGGCTTTACGCATTTCAATATGGGCAATTACCGGGAAGCCATCGCTGATTATACGAAGGCTGTAGAATTCAGGCCGACATATGCGCTCGCCTATTATAATCGTGCCGTTGCACATGCCAAGCTTTCCCAGATGGATGAAGCCATCGCAGACCTGAAGGAAGCCGCCCGCCTCGGGGACAAGGATGCCCAGGATGCATTGAAACAATTGGGGATGAAAAAATAAAAAAATTCCACGTTCCAAAGTTCAACGTTCCAGGTAAACAAAACGTTCCATGCTTTAAGAAAATACTCTAAACCAAATGTTTTTCGTTTTGAATCAAACCTGCAAAATGCAACTGGGAATTTATTTCTTTACGTTGAACCGTTGAACGTTTGAACGTTGAACCGTTTCTAGGTTATCACTTTATTTCTTCCGGCTTTTTTGGCGGCGTACATGAGGGAATCGGCGCGTTTTATGATGCCGTGCGCGGAGTCTTTTTTTCGGGCTAACGTGGCCCCGATCGAGATCGTGATGTGTGTGTCGTTCCCGGCGAGTGTTATTGTAGATCTCTCAACGAGCATTCGCAGCTTTTCAGCGACATGACGCAGCTTTTCTTCATCGACATTCGTAACGACGGCGACGAATTCCTCGCCTCCCCACCGGCTGACAACGTCAGATGACCTGAGGCCGTTGCCGATCGTGGCCGCGATCAGGCGCAGAACTTTGTCGCCGGCATCATGGCCATAGCTATCGTTGATATCTTTGAATTTGTCGATATCGATAAAAAGAACCCCGAATGACCATCCGTAGCGTCTTAATTCCCTTATTCTGCCGGTCAGGTTCATTTCCCCGTAACGTCTGTTTCCCAACTTGGTCAAAGGGTCGAGAAGAGCCATACGCTCAAGTTCACGAATTCTGCGAGTAAGGTCCTGGCTGGAATAATTGTCACTGAAGATCTCTGCCGCCCCGACGACCATTCCCGTCATTATCGAGTATCGGGGCTATCCTGACGAGTACGGGAACCTGATGGCCTTCCCGATGATGAAAAAAAAGCTCGGCTTCTCTTTTTTTTCCTTCACGTATCGCGCTTTCAAGGAGACATTGATTATTGCACAGGGATTTGCCTTCGTTGTCAATATGCCTGAGGAGATTGTCCCGGCAAAATCTTCCTATTACTTCCTTTCGGCTGTACCCCGTCATTTTTTCAGCTGCTTCATTCCAGTAAAGGATCTTACGGTCTTTGTCAACGATATAGACGCCCTCATAGAGGTTGTCGAGAAGTTTTTGATATAAAGGATCGATCAGAGGATTCCGGGTCCGGGACATATTATCCGCCGCGGCCTCCCACAATGATCCCCGGTATCCTTAAGGTGGGCTGCGCATCTGCGACAGGCACCCCCTGCCCGTCCTTTCCGCACGTGCCTATTCCGAACCCGAGATCCGTGCCGACCATATCGACATCCTTGAGCACTTTTAATCCATTGCCCATCATCGTCGCATTTTTTATCATCGGCCCGACAGCCCCTTTTTCAATTATGTATCCTTCGGATATTTCAAAGACGAAATCGCCCCGTACCGTATCGACCTGCCCTCCGCCCATCTTGACGACGAGGACCCCGTCATCGACGGAAGCAAGAATCTCGCCGGGATCACTGCTTTCCCGGCAGGATCATCGTATTGCTCATACGCGGTATCGGCCTGAATCTGTATGATTCACGCCTGCCGTTGCCTGTCGAAGGCATCGAATGCTTCATAGCATGGAACCGGTCAAAAAGATAATTCTTAAGGATGCCATTTTCGACAAGGACCGTCCGTTGAGAAGAGGTCCCTTCGTCATCGAATGCATACGTGCCGCGCATGTGGGGAATGGTTGCATCGTCGACAACGCTTATAAGGGGCGACGCTATCTCCTGCCCGAGGAGCCCTTTATAACAGGACAGCCCTTCCATGGCCAGATCTGCTTCGAGCCCATGGCCTATCGCCTCGTGGATCATGGTGCCGCCGGCTTCGGATGCAAGAACGACCGTCTTCATGCCGCTTGGCGCTTCGCGTGCCGCAAGGAGGCCCTGATAAGCGCCTGACCGTTTTTTCCGCAAGCGATCCCATAACCTCCTCCGAAAAGTACTCAAACCCGTAGAAGCCCCCTGCAGCCTCGTATGACGTCTGCATCTCGGAGCCGTCACGCCCCACGAGCAAGACCGTAAACACAACCTGCATACGGCTATCGAGCTTTGAACCTTCATCCGTCGTGCTGATAGTGACATTCTGGCGGGTGTCACGATACATGATGCGGACCTGTATGATCCTCGGTTCCATCGAACGGACCTTTGCCTCGAAATTCCTCACGAGCTCAAGCTTGTCCCTGACATCAACACCGCCGGGATCACGGGAGATCGAAAAAGGATACGATGCCGCGTTCCTCATCCGTCAGACGATCGTTGCCGCCTGACCTGTTCTGTCAGCCGTATATCCGGACAATTTCTGCGCAAGTGATATAAGATGGGCTTCTTCGAATGAATTTGTCGATGCGTAATATGTTTTCCAGGGGTCAATGACCCTCAATCCCACGCCGGCATCTTCGCCCTGTTCTAATTTTTCGACTTTCCCGGACTCAAGCTGGATAAAAGTGTAGTTCCGTGTATCGACGTATATATCGGCATATGTGCCCGAACGCTCCATAAGCGTCTTCGAGTATTCTCTTCTCATTGAACATCGGGGACCTCCCTGAACCCTATCCCGTATTGTATCATATCGGCGATGATGCCCCGGACATCGTCCTCGAAAGACGCCGGATAAATAAGCTCTATAAGTCCCCGGTCCCCGTCAAGCACGGAAAAAATGGCGACATCCTCGTATGATTCCAGGACCGCTTTGAAAAAACCTATAGAAGCTGCGGTCGATGAGATATTTCCTCGTTCTTTCTTCGAGACTGCCCTTGCCCTGCGAATACTTTCTTCAATCCTGCCTTCCTTCGAGCATTTCAATAAATGCCTCGATCCGCATCTTTGTCCTTGCATCAAGGGCCTTCGGAAGGTCCCCTTCAATTGTCAGGATCGGGACGGGTATTGTCTCCCGCAGAATAACGTCCTCGATGGCCCTGAAGCAGAATGCCTGGACATAATGGATTATTCCCTTTATCCCGCGCCGTCTCTATTTCTGCTGCCGATATCTTCAAGACGGGCAAATATCCCATACGGATATGTGTAGAGAAGATAGCGTCCAACCATATCGCGGGCGGCGCAGGGTATCGAAAACTGCCTCTGGGTCTCATTATATACGACATATCCTCCGACGTTCTCGATGAATTCATAAAGCCCGGTCACGATCGGCGGAACGCCGATATATCCGAGAGGTATTCCCTCCATTCTTTCCCTTTTCCGCGCTTCGGCTATAAAATTACCTGCCGCTTCGGAATATGTCCAGTGATATTTCCGAGCATATCCGAAGAACGGACAAGCCAGAGATGGTTCTCGCCGCCCGTCACGTTTCGTTCGCTCCATGTCATCGTGTCTATCTCTGAAAGCCTCGATCGTATGATCGCTATCTGTTTTTCGACTTCAATGATGGATGCCCTGTCAGCACCAAGCTCTTCTTTAAGTTTTTCGATCTCGCGTGACCAGGACCTTGCGGTCGCGGTCATAGGGAAATGAAAAAGGTATCGTGCGCATTCCCTTGTAACGGAGTATCTCGGCAAGCGCTTGCGTATTGCTGCAATCGCCCTCCATGACGGTAATAACACCGGCCATTTCGTGTTCCATGATAACGCCGTAGATGCCCTTGATCCAGTTGCACATGCTCTTCGGAAAACCGTCGCGTTCCGCCCGGTCGATAAAATGCTGGGGATTCGGGTCCGTGACGAATATATTATTGAGGTCGCAGGGTTCGTATCCTGCGGCAAAGATAAGTTCGACAGGAACAGTCGTGGTAAAACCGATAGTCCCCTTTCCGGATTGTATTGTCGTCATAGCTGTTAAGATAATACGTTTTCCTGCAATCTTGCAACCTTAGGCTTTAAAAAAAGTTCCATGTTCAAGGTTCAAGTTATGCGTGTCGAAAATAAGATGCGCAGAGGAATCGGGTTGTGGCTTTAGGGCTTATTTTCGTTTGGCGAGGTTTTTGTCGCTGTAGCGCGGGTCATCGGTGACATGCTTCCCGATGGTGATGAAAGGCGGTACACCGGACGGCTTTTTTCCGTCCGTGCCCGGGGATTCGGCCCGAAGGATGATAAGCCCTTCATGTTTGCCATTGTATTTGTCAATCTCGAAATACTTATTGTTCCAGAGAAAGCATATCCGTCTCTTTTGACAGGACCTGTGTCTTCTGGTCTTTAAGACGCATCAGATTTATATATTCCTGTTCGGGTATCAATTCCTCTTCTTCGACAGGCTGGTTGTCTCCCGCGATCCTCGTCCGCGCCAGAAAATAAAAATTGATCCCATCCTGGCCCCGCCTGCGTATCCGGATCTCGGCCCCTTTATCTTTTGTGCGCAGATAGATCTGCTCAATATCAAGCCTCTGATGGGGCGGAAGGCTGGCCATGTCGATCTGCCGGACCATGTATTTTTCCTGAATGGGAGGGACATCGGGGATACCGATCATGGCCGCAATCGCAGAAAATGTCCGGCGTATCTTTCCCTCAAAATCAGTGCTGTTATCGATTATTTTGAAGCGGGGATGGCCAAGCCAGCTTTCCTGGGTCCTCAAGTCGATGCTGAGGGCCTCTTCCGGGGTTTCGAGGCGTGCCGAGTTGTTCTCGCCTGTATAATACTCAAGTGCCCCGTCGGCGGCGGTGACAAGGTGGATTATCCCGTCATACCTGTGACGGATAGCGGCGCGGGTCATGCCTTTCTTTTTCAGGATCCCGTTAAAAACATCGTCCGTCAAAAATGCCCGTATATCCATAATGCCCCTGTCGAGAAGTATGACCTTCCGGCGCTCGGGGAATATCCGTGAGACAGCCTGTTTATAGGTATCCTCGAACGAGACCTGCATGTCAAATATCGCCTCTTCGAAGAAGACGATCTGTCCGGGCTTGTCCATCTTGCGGCGGTCAATTCCGTTGCCTGTAATAAGTGTCGCCGTTTCCGGAACAACAAAGACCATGAAACCATGGTCCGAAAGTCTTTCCGTAAGATATGCAAGCGATGAGCTCTTGCCGGAACAGGGCCCCCCGGTAAGGACGATCATGGAGACGGGATTGAGAAGGCGGGAATCAGGCATGGGCCTCGAGAGGCCTCGTGAGGCGTAAGGCGTAAGGCGTGAGGCGTTTAAAAAAACTAGATGATCGGACTGATTCATAATCGGAAAATATGCCTTTAAAAAATATTGAAAGAGTATTTTATTTATTCGCCGATAATTCTTACTGGCTATAAAATTTTTCGATTGCGTCATCCGAAGATACCGAATAATCAGGAGAGCGTAGTTACGCTACGCCTTACGCCTTACGTACGCTTACGTTTACTCAACTGTTCACTATATTTCGCCAGTCGGTGACGACGGGGTCGAAGCCTTTGGCGATAAGCATTGCCTTTACTTCATCAAAGCTCCGCGGATCGAATACCTGGAACTGGCCGTCATCATAATCCGACGTTCCTTCAACGTATCCGCCTACGCGGGTTGAAGAACCGGCGGACATTTTTGTGACCCCGAATTCGATTATGCGGTCCCTGAAAGCAGGCGTCTCTCGGGTCGACATACTTATCCCGGCACGGGGAAAAAATAATCTTGCCGCACACATTATCTTCAGCATTTCCTTATCCGTAACCTCGATGTAACGATGCTCGTCGTCGGCAACGCGCCTTAAGCGGGGAAATGCAAGCCCGAACTCGACACCCGGATATGTCCTTTCCAGGTGCCGGACGTGCTGAAAAAGGGCTATGATATCCTGCCGCCAATCGGTAAGGCCGAGCAGGACACCCATCGATATGTGGCGAATTCCGGAGCGCGCTACGCGGTCCGGCGCCTCAACACGATAATCGTAGACCTTCTTCGGGCCGGCGAGGTGAAGCTCATCATACCGGGCCCGGTCATATGTCTCCTGATAGAGGGTCACTCCGTCAACGCCTGCCAGATAAAGTTCCCGGTATTCGTGCTCCTCGAGGGGGTAAACCTCGATCGCCACGTAGGGAAAATACCGGCCTGCGATTATGCACGCATCCCGTATATACTGCGGTGATGAATGAAAGCGCGATTCGCCCGTCAGGATAAGGCAGCTGCGTATCCCGGTTGCGGCAAGGGCGGCGCATTCCCTGTCGATCTCATCCATCGTGAGCTTGCTTCGGGGAATGGTCTTCGACGATGCGTGAAAACCGCAATAGACACATTCATTCTGACAGTAATTTGCTATATACAGAGGGGCGTACAGGCTGATCGTCCGGCCGAACTGGCGCCGCGTCAGCTCACGCGCGGCGTGCGCCATTTCTTCGAGCAGGCCCTTGTCATCATAGTCGAAAATACGGCGTATGCCGTCAATGGTCAGATGCTGCAAGATCGATCCCGGACAGGCCCTTATTCATCGTAGAGAAACCCCGTAAGCGGTGAAGAT
Organism: uncultured delta proteobacterium; assembly: GCA_963823725.1. GTDB lineage: Bacteria > Desulfobacterota > Syntrophorhabdia > Syntrophorhabdales > Syntrophorhabdaceae > Delta-02. Next base: position 734,218 of record CAWGMJ010000020.1, on the reverse strand, counting down.
GCGCGGGCGACGGCCCTTAGTTGCCCCATCCTGGCGAGATATGCCATTCTGCCCGCCTCAACGCCTTTTGCGAATGCTGCGGCCATAAGAGGCGGGTCCTCGGCATCCGCAACGGCCGTATTTGCAAGCACTGCGTCCGCCCCTATCTCCATCGCCTCGGCGGCGTGAGATGGCCTCCCGATACCGGCATCGACCACGATGGGCACTTCGTTGATCTCTTCGATAAGCACCTCGATGAGCGCACGCATCCTCAAGCCCTGATTGGAACCGATAAGGGAACCTAACGGCATGACCGCTGCGGCGCCGGCATCGACAAGCGCCTTTGCGACATACAGGTCCGGGTTCATGTACGGCAGAACGACGAAGCCTTCGGATGACAATATCTTCGTGGCCTTTATCGTTTCCTGGTTGTCGGGCAGAAGATACCGGCTGTCATTTATTACCTCGATCTTGATCCAATCGCCATAACCGGCCTCTCGCGCGATACGGGCTATCCGGACCGCCTCATCAGAATTGCGTGCACCCGATGTATTCACCATGATCGTGGTATTTTCAGGGATAAAAGAAAGAATATTTTCGTCCGTATCTTCGAGATCTATCCTGCGCAGGGCAACCGTCACCAGTTCAGAACCCGACGCGATAATCGCCTCTTTCATGGCCGATTTATTCCCGAATTTTCCGGTCCCGAGAAAAAAACGGCTCTTAAATTCCCTGCCGGCAATCAATAATTTGTCATCCATATCAACCCCCTCCCACAAAGGACACCATTTCAATGCGGTCTCCTTCGGTGAGGACCGTCAAAGGCCACTGATCGCTTTTTACGACGCCATCATTAAGGACAAGGATCACCCGTTCGGGGTTTGTCTTGCCGGAATAGACAAGCCGGTGGAGATCCATGCCTTCGTTGATATCCATTGGCCTGCCGTTTACTGTTATCTTCATTTTGCTACCTTCTTGATTCTTTTTAATAATTCCGGTGCATCGGTACATGCCCGTACGACCCCGATCGTTTTAGCGCCGGCCGACAGGACATCGTCGATATTGGCAAGGTCGATGCCGCCGATCGCGACGGCGGGTATATCGAGATCCTGCGCCGCTTCCCTGACATATTCGAGACCGACGGCGGGCCTTCCCGGTTTTGTCGGTGTGGGATAGACGGGGCCGGTCGATATATAATCGGCGCCGTCTTCAATTGCCTGCCTGCCCTGCTCCAGATTATGCGTCGTTTTCCCGACGATCATATCCTGGCCTACGATCGCGCGCGCGTCCCTCGTAGACATATCCTGACCTACGTGGACGCCGTCGGCCCCTGCCTTGACGGCAAGTGCTGCATTGTCGTTCAGGATAAAAATGAAAGGCTTCACTTTTTTATATCTGACAAGCTCCCGGGCTTTTTCAAGGATAGTCCCCTCATCGCTCGTTTTATCGCGAAGCTGGACTATCGCGGCCCCGTCATCGATCGCTTTTTTAAGTTCTGCGACAGATGAGGAGACAACATAAAGATCATTTTTAAAGGGTATTTTTCGTGTCATTGCACTAATAAATTACATCAAAATTGACAACAAGTCCAAAGATCTTATGTTTATTACCCATCCCGGGGATCTTAACCGCCGGATAGCAGCATGAAACGAGGACATTCCTGGAGCTCTGCCTCTTTATGGCCTTTTTCTTCTTTGTAGCAGAGAATATCCACAAGATTGTTGTAGCTTTTCACGTGCCATCCGTCGATGAGGCGCATAATGGTCGGGTCTCCCCAGTCCCAGCTCTTTGCTTCCTCGAATTCACATATCCTTGATTTCCTGTTCTCCATGTTGAGGACCCTGAACGCGATGCCCGGTTTCTCACACGTTTCCCCTTTGCCGGCCCAGGGGTCCAGATATTCATTAACAGCCTTGAAATAGTCGGAGATATGGTCATTTTGCTTTTTGAGAATTACTGTGAAGGACTATGTGGCGATGCCTGCCCCGGTATACCCCGCATTCTGTGCACGGCTGATCTGTAAATGGACATGTTGTAAGGCAATTCTTCGTTTCATTCTTTGTTTCATTCATTGTGTTCGCTCCTGAGATCTTCATATTTATCGGCATGTGATGCCTTCCGTATCAACCTGAAGCTCTTTTATCGTCGGCTTTGTGCCGCACAAAGGGCAGTCAGGGTTTCTTTCCACTTCGATCGTTTTATGAAATGCCTCCAGTGCATTGTAGACATAGAACTTGCCGATCATCGGCTTGCCTATCCCTGCCGCGATCTTTACGGCCTCTACGGCCTGAATGAGGCCAATCTGTCCCGGGACGACCCCCAGGACGCCGGCGTCACTTCAGGTCGGCACGAGATGTTCCGGCGGCGGTTCGGGAAACATGCAGCGCAGGCATGGTCCGCCCGACTTCGGGTGAAAAACGCTTGACTGCCCGTCAAAACTGACCGCACCTCCGAAAATATAGGGTTTTCCCGTAAAGAAACAGGCATCGTTGAGCAGGAACTTGGTTTTTATATTGTCAGTTCCGTCAACGACAATATCGAACCCTTCGATAATGCGGTAAACATTGCCCGCATCAAGGCGCTGATTAAAGGGAATCACTCTTAGATGCGGATTGATCTTTTTTATAGTTTCTTCGGCTGACTGGACCTTGAATTTTCCGACATCTTCCGTTGCATGGAGTACCTGGCGATTAAGGTTCGAGATCTCGACCTTGTCAAAATCGACGATCCCTATGGTCCCCACCCCGCAGGCGGCCAGATATAAGAGCGCCGGGCAGCCGAGCCCGCCTGCCCCGACAACGACAATTCTTGCCTTTGAAAGCCTGCGCTGCCCCTCTTCACCCATCCCCTTGAGGATAATGTGCCTGCTATACCGTTCATACTCGTCCTGGCTGAAAAAACCGGCTTCATTAACGACCGGGAGTCCCGCCGCAATCCATGCCGATATGCCTCCGGACATTGAATGCACGTTCCGATAACCCATTGCGGCAAGCTTCAAAACGGCAGCCCCCGACCGCATGCCTATTGCGCAATAAACAATTATAGGCTTATCGGGATCTTCAGGAAGAAGCTCCCTTTTCTCCTCGAGTTCATCGAGAGGAATATGGACAGACCCTTCGAGAACGCCGCGTGTTGTCTCCCATTCTTCCCGCACGTCCATCAGGAGGGCGCATCCGGAGTTTTTAATAACCGGCGTGCCTCGTCAATGGATATTTCCGTTTCCCGATGTTCTTTTTGAAGATCATCATTCATTTTGCAGCCCCTTGCTTTTTATTTCGCAATTCCTTCACAATTGCCGGCAGGACGTCAATAACACGATTTATATCTTCCGCCCGGGTATGCCTGCCCAGGCTGAAGCGCAGGGAATTACCGGCGAGGTCCCCGGAGATTCCCAGTGCATTGAGTACCCGCGATGACCCCGTGTTTCCCGCGGAACAGGCAGAACCGGCAGAACATGCGATGCCGTTTTGCTGAAGGCGGCTCAGCATCAGATCGCCAGGAACACCCGGTACGGAAATATGGATATTTCCCGGCAGCCTTTTTACCGGGTGGCCATTGAACTGCACGGGCCTCATATCTTTGTATAATCCTTCGATAAGCCGGTCGCGAAACTTCTTAAGCGATGCTGTTTCTTCATGCATACGTAAGGATGCGATCTCGGCTGCCTTGCCAAATCCGACAATTCCGGGAACATTGTGCGTTGATGCGCGCCGTCCGTTTTCCTGGTGCCCGCCCAGAATTATCGGATAGATCTTTGTACCGGTCCTGGCATACAGGCCGCCAACACCTTTCGGGCCATAGAGCTTATGGGCAGAAAAGCTGGCGAGATCCACAGGAAGGCGGGACATATCAATGGGTAAATGGCCGAATGTCTGAACCATGTCGACGTGAAAGCATATATCGTGCTCACGGGCGATCGTTCCAATCTCGTCGATCGGCTGAATTGTCCCGAATTCATTGTTTGCATGCATTACGGAAATAAGTATCGTCTTCGGCGTGACAGCCTTGCGGATATCCTCCGGGTCGACCATTCCAAAATGGTCCACATCAACAAACGTGGCGTCAAAACCGAGTTCTTTCATAAAGAGGATCGGCTCAAAAACGGAACTGTGTTCGATCGCCGAGGTTATAATATGGTTGCCCCGTCTTCGCATTGCAAGTGCGGTCCCTTTCACGGCAGCGTTATTGCTTTCTGTACCTGAACTCGTGAAAATAATTTCGCTTGCCGGGGAATGGATAAGCAACGCCACCTGCATTCGTGCTCTTTCGACCGCCTCTTTTGCCTCTTTCCCGAAATTGTGGAGGCTTGACGGGTTTCCGAAACTGCCGCTGAAATAAGGGGTCATAACCTCAACCACATCCGGGTCCACTGGAGTAGTTGCCGCATAGTCAAGATATATCTCGTTTATTGCTGCCATTTAAGCTTCCCTTAATAAAAATATGGCCGTCCGGGCGAAAAGGTTCGGAAATATCGCTACAGGCCTTTGTGCCCCCGCGTATTGGGCGGCTTCTATCTTTATCCCGCGTTTATCGCAATACCGGATGAAGTCTGAAATGCTCAAAAAATGAAGGTTCGGGGTGTCGTACCATTCATGGGGAAGGGCCGGTGTCACCGGCGCAATACCCTTAAAGAATATCTGGCATCGGGAAACAACATGGGCGAAATTGGGAATGCCGATAATGACCTTTCGGCCCACACGTAAAGCCTCGCGCAATACGGTATCCGGATATTTGACCTGCTGGAATGACTGGTTCATGATCACGTAGTCAAATGACCGGTCGTCATATTCGGGAAGCCCCGTATCGATGTCATCATGAAATACGCTTAAGCCTTTCTCGACACATTCGAATATTGCCCGGTTGTCAACCTCTATGCCCTGCCCTCGGACATTCTTTTCTTTTATGAGAACACTTAACAATTCACCCGTTCCGCAGCCGAGATCAAGCACGGTCGCGGCAGGCTCTATCATCGCGAGGATGAGCCTGTGATCTATCCTCCCTGCCCCGCCATTTGTCGATTCATGCGGCCCGCTGTTCATCGTGCACCTTTTTCAGAAAATGGGTGTATAAATAGGTCTGCTCTTCAAACTCGACAAGGAACGCGTCATGGCCGTAATTTGACCGCAATTCGCAGTACGTCGCATTATTGCCGGCCATCTTGCAGGCCTTCACGATCTGCTGCGACTGGTAAGGGGGATACAGCCAGTCAGACGAAAAAGCGATGATCAGGAGCCTGGTTTTCACTCCTTCCAGCAATTTATGCAACGGTTTGCCGTTGGCAAGACTGAAGGAATCGACAGCCTTCGTTATATACAGGTATGAATTGGGGTCGAAACGGTTGATGAAATTATATCCCCGGTAATGCAGGTATCCTTCGACCTCAAATTCGGGACTGAACTTAAAGAGGTTTTTCTTGTCCTTCACGCGCCTTCCGAATTTTTCATTCATGGAATCATCGCTCATGTAGGTGATATGACCGATCATTCGCGCGACGCTTAAACCCTTGTCGGGAAGGTCCCGGCCATAATAATCGCCGTTGTTCCAATTCGGGTCCGCCATAATAGCCTGTCGTCCTACCTCATTGAACGCTATCTGTTGAGGCGTGTGCTCCGATGTTGTGGCGATAAGGATCGCAGAGGCGACCTTTTCCGGGTATGACACAACCCATTGAAGGGCCTGCATTCCGCCCATGGACCCTCCGACAACAGCAAGGACGCTGTCGATCCCGAGATTCTCGAGAAGGGCCTTCTGGGCATTGACCATGTCCTTTATTGTAATGACGGGAAATTCAAGTCCATACGGCCGTCCTGTTTCGGGGTTCTCCGAAGAAGGCCCCGTAGACCCTCTGCACCCGCCCAGTACGTTGCTGCAGATCACGAAATACCGGTCCGTATCGAAGGCCTTGCCCGGCCCGATCATATCGTGCCACCAACCGCGGGCTTTTTTCGCCATTGTGGAAACCGGCTGCATGCGCGTCCCCTGTCAGGGCGTGGAGAATGAGAATAGCGTTGGACCTGTTTGCATCCAGGCTGCCGTACGTCTCGTACGCTATTGTGACAGGCCCGATGCTTTCCCCGTTTTCGAGCAAGAACCCCGACGGGGGGCGTGCAATTGTGCAATATTGAGTTTCCACGGTTTCAATATCTCCCGCTGCGTCTGTCATTTTCTTCGATCTCTTATAACCCTGATACGTTTTTCAGACCTGCAGACTGTGCGATCCCCCGCAGCGCCTGATCAATATCCTCTTTAATGTCCTCGACATCTTCGAGCCCGACGGACAGCCTGATAAAATCCGGTGTCACTCCCGTTGTTTCCTGCTCCTCCCGGGTCAACTGCTGATGGGTTGTCGATGCCGGATGGATGACGAGTGTCTTTGCATCGCCGATGTTTGCCACATGAGACAGAAGTTTTACCGAATCGATGAAATTTTTCCCTGCCTGAAGACCGCCCCGGATGCCGAAACCCACGAGCGCACCGAAAGATCCATTCAGGTATTTCGCTGCATTGGTATGGCTTGGATGGTTTTTGAGGCCCGGATACCTGACCCAGGTTACCTCGGGATGGCCTTCCAGGAATTTTGCGATCTCGAGTGCATTCTCCGAATGCTTCTTTCTGCCTTAATGGCAGCGTTTCCAGTCCCTGGAGGAAAAGGAAGGCATTGAACGGAGGCAGCGCCGCTCCCAGGTCCCTTAGCCACGAAACACGAACTTTTATGATGAATGCAATGTTTCCCATTCCCGGCAGATTGCCGAAAGCCTCCCAGAAGTTAAGGCCATGGTAGCTGGGATCAGGCTCCGTAAAGGAAGGAAAATTTCCGTTCCCCCAGTTGAACTTGCCTGAATCGACGATAATTCCGCCTATTGATGTTCCATGTCCGCCGACGAATTTCGTTGCCGATATAACGACAATGTCGGCACCATGCTCGATCGGCCGCACGATACCCGTGCCAACCGTATTATCGACCACGAAGGGAATGCCCGCTTCATGGGCGATGGCTGCTATTGCTTCAAAATCCGGGACATCAAGCTTGGGGTTCCCGATCGTCTCCGCATATATCGCCTTTGTGCGGGGCGTGATCGCTGCCTTGAATTCCTCAGGTTTCGATGATTCGACGAACTTGACTGTCCGGCCGAGTTTGGCGAACGTGTAGTGGAGCAGCTGATAGGTGCCGCCGTAAAGGTTGTTCGCCGCGAGGATCTCATCGCCTACCTCGGTTATAGCCAAAAGCGCCAGCGATTCTGCCGCCTGGCCCGATGCAACCGCCAGCGCCGCAACACCGCCCTCAAGTGCAGCCATCCTCCGCTCGAAAACATCGTTGGTCGGGTTCATGATCCGTGTATAGATATTTCCGAATTCCTTGAGGGCAAACAGATTGGCTGCATGGTTCGAGTCCTTGAATACATATGACGTCGTCTGATATATGGGTACAGCCCGGGCCCCGGTCGTTGGGTCGGCTGCTTCCTGCCCGGCGTGTATTGCTAAAGTCTGGGTTCTGTATTCTGACATGGCTTGCTCCTTTTCAATTTTAGATGCTTAAATTTTATGGTGCCAGGTGAGAGAACCCGCCCGGGGTTCTAGATGTAGTACATCATAGTGTCTTGCTGGCCCTTGAGTTCCTGCATTTCAACAAGGGATGCAAGGGTATAACCGCTGAGGATCTGGCGTACGGCTGCGCCGAGTCTGTTCCAGATGTCCCGCGTAACGCAAATGCTGGATTTGTCGCATACCGCAGAGTTCTGGACGCAGTCGACAAGGGTGCAGGGACCTTCCAGTATGGTGATGATATCAAGGATCGTTATTTGATCGGCCGCGCCATCCAAAAGGTAGCCGCCTTTCCTGCCCCGCTGGGCCTTTACAATGCCGCCTTTATGCAGTGCTGAGAATATATGTTCAAGATATTTTTCAGATACTCTCTGCCTTTTTGCAATATCGGAAAGAAACACGGGAACGCCGTTGGCGCCGTTTATCGCCAGATCTATCATTGCCCGTAACCCGTATCTGCCTTTCGTCGATATCTTCACATTATCACCTACTAACTTAATGGGAATAGTATAGATATCATATTGACATGTGTCAAGATGTTTTTTATAATCGTGCGAAACGTCATTATCCTATCTATCCTGTATGAATTTTATGTATTATATTTACGTGACATGAAAAACGAGAAACGCGACTTGAGGAAAGAACCGGAAGCAATATCAAAGGACATGGTCCTGTCACTTTTGAAGAGCGAAGGCGATGATCTCGCTCGTCTTTATGCCCGGGCAGACAGTGTGCGGCATGACCACATGGGTGATGAAGTTTATGTCCGCGGTATTATCGAATTTTCCAACCTGTGCGCCAATGATTGCCTCTATTGCGGCATACGGGCATCCAATCTCCTGGTCAACCGGTACACGATGGGCATCGATGAGATAGTGAGAAACCGTAAGGTCTTTCGAGCCTATGGGGCAGACCACGGTCGTCTTGCAGTCAGGGGAGACACCCGGCCTTGACGACGAAGAGATCGGGCGGCTTATCAGGACAATAAAATCCGAAACTTCCCTTGCCGTCACATTATCGGTCGGCAACCGTTCCCGCGATGTATATCGCTTCTGGAAAGAATGCGGCATGGACCGTTACCTTATTCGTTTCGAGACGAGCGACAGGCAATTGTTCGCCCGGCTTCACCCTGATTGTTCTTTTGATGAGCGGATGGAATGTCTTCATATTTTGAAGGACCTTAATGTCCAGACGGGAAGTGGCTTCATGATCGGCCTCCCGGGCGAAAAACTGGAAATACTGGCAGACAATATCCTTCTGTGCAGGGAACTTGACCTCGACATGATCGGTATCGGGCCCTATATTCCACATCCCGACACGCCTTGCGGAAATGAGCCAAACGCGTATGCGGACAATGAGGAGATCTTTTACAAGGCCGTGTCTGCCTTAAGGATCGTGAACCCCGATGCCCACATCCCGGCCACTACTGCCTTTGACGCCGTTTTTCCCGGCGTCGGCAGAAATCTGGCCTTAACGCGCGGGGCCAATATTTTTATGCCGAATAATACGCCGATACAGCACAGAAAAGATTATCTTCTTTACCCGGGAAAACCGTGCATTGATGAAAATGCCGACCAGTGCGTTGCCTGCGTGATGATGAGGATCCAGTCTATAGGGAGAAAAATAGGCACAGGGCCGGGACACTCTTTAAAAATACATAACAAAAGGATACAATAACCTGTATACATTTGGCCTTTAAGACTTAAATTACGAAAATACCCGGAAAGGAGCACACTATGTGGGAATATACGGACAAGGTAAAGGAACATTTCCTCAATCCGAAGAATACGGGAGAGATCGAGAACCCCGACGCTGTTGCCGAAGTAGGTTCTATTGCCTGCGGAGATGCCTTGAAGCTCACCATGAAACTCGATGAGAACAAGAAAATTGTCGATGCAAAATTCAAGACATTCGGATGCGCGAGCGCCATTGCGTCGGCTTCGGCCTTGACCGAGATCCTTAAAGGGAAGACCATAGAAGAGGCCGAGAAGATAACGAACCAGGATATAGCCGATTATCTTGGCGGACTCCCGCCGGAAAAGATGCATTGCTCAGTTCTCGGCCAGGAGGCCCTGGAAAAGGCGATCGAGAATTATCGCGGCGTTTCCCATAAAAAGCCGGAAGAGGTCATTGTCTGCGCATGCTTTGGAGTAACCGGCGGAGAAATAGAACGGGCCATCAGGCAGAACCATCTCACCAGCATTGAAGAGGTCACAAACTATACAAAGGCGGGCGGCGGGTGCGGAAATTGCCATGAGAAGATACAGGCGATCATCGACCGGGTTTACGAGACGAAGGAGAGACAGGAGCAGCCGATCGAAAGGCCAAAGCTTTCGAACCTTCAGAAGATCCGCATGATAGAGGAGACCATCGAGAACGAGATACGGCCGTCACTCAAGCATGACGGCGGGGATATAGAACTCGTTGATGTGGTCGGAAACAGGGTGCTCGTCGCAATGCGGGGGGCATGCGCGACATGCCAGGCATCGCAGGCAACCATGAAAGGCTTCGTACAGGCGAAACTCCAGGAATTTGTCGCACCTGAACTCCTCGTTGAGGAGGTGGCATCATGAGAACGATCTATCTCGATAATAATGCCACAACAATGGTGGCGCAGGAAGTCGTTGAAGAAATGCTGCCCTTTTCTCCACGAATATTACGGAAACCCGTCGAGCATGCATACGTTCGGCGGACAGGTGGCCCACAACATCCTCAAGGCACGCCAGAAAATAGCGTCGCTCCTCGGCGCGGACCTCGACGAGATCATTTTTACAAGCTGCGGAACCGAGAGTGACAATACCGCGATAATGTCGGCACTCTCAAGCAATCCCGGAAAAAACCATATCATTACGAGCAGGGTCGAACATCCCGCCGTAAAGGTCCTCTGTGAAAACCTGGCCCATAAGGGGTACCGCGTAACACTATTACCGGTCGATTCCGAAGGCCGCCTCGACATGGCTGAATATGAGGCAAGCCTGACACCTGATACGGCAGTCGTGAGCATCATGTGGGCAAATAATGAAACCGGCGTCATATTCCCCGTTGAGGAAGCGGCACGGCTCGCACACGAAAAAGGGATCCTCTTTCATACGGATGCCGTTCAGGCGATTGGAAAGATCCCCGTTAACATGAAGAAAAACGCAATTGACATGCTGTCTCTTTCCGGCCATAAGCTTCATGCCCCGAAAGGCGTCGGCGTGCTTTACGTACGCAAAGGCACCCGGTTCTCTCCATTTTTGATCGGCGGGCACCAGGAAAAAGGGCGCCGGGGAGGGACAGAAAACGTTCCCGGCATTGTCGCCCTGGGCAAGGCATGTGAACTGGCTGCCGTTAATATGGAAAAAGAGAACACCTATGTCAGGGACGCTTCGGGACAGGCTGGAGAACGAGCTTCTCAAGGCGATACCGCAAAGCAAGGTAAATGGCACCCGTGAAGCGAGACTGCCGAACACCGTCAATATAAGTTTCGAATTCATCGAAGGTGAGAGCATCCTCCTTCTCATGGACCAGTTCGGCATATGCGCCTCATCCGGGTCAGCCTGCACATCCGGATCCCTGCAGCCGTCCCATGTCCTGCGGGCCATGGGAGTCCCCTATACCATGGCCCACGGATCGATACGGTTCAGTCTCAGCGTCTACAATACCGCCGAGGATGTTGATGCTGTTATTAAGGAATTGCCGCCGATAATTGAAAAACTTAGGGTCCTGTCACCGTACTGGGCGACGTCCCAGGGAGCATGCGCAACCGCCTGAAAGGATAACCGGATGAGCGAAGAAAATATCGTAAAGGATGAATGCAGGATAGATATCGTCACGAACCAGGATTACCGGTCGCGGATCCATCCCCTTGTCGATAAGATCGTAGCACAATATGACAAGGACGGCCGGTTCCATCATATCGGCCCCGAACCGATACCATCGCGGCAGGCCATCATCGATATCATATACAAGACGGTCCCCATCCTTTTCCCGGGGTTTTTCTCATCGCGAGCGTATCGATGATTTTAATGCGGAATATTATCGTGGGCCAGCAAGTAACGGAACTGTTCGAAGCGCTCACGATACAGATACAGCATGCGATACGCCACGATTGCATTCGCTTTAATAAGGTCTGTGTCCGCTGCGAAGAACGCAGTCATGAGATCGGCCTCAAATTTATAGAAGCAATACCGGACCTTCAGAAGATGCTCTCGACAGATGTCCGGGCGGCATTTGAAGGTGATCCCGCATCGCGCCATTTTGATGAGATAATCTTCAGTTATCCGGGGCTTTTTGCCCTTGCAGTATACCGCGTAGCCAATTGGCTGCATATAAACGATGTCCCTCTCATCCCGCGCATCATGACAGAACATGCGCATGGCCGGACCGGCATTGATATACACCCCGGTGTTGTGATCGGCGACAGTTTTTTTATCGATCACGGCACGGGTGTTGTGATCGGCGAAACGACGATCATAGGCAACCGCGTTCGTCTGTATCAGGGTGTCACGCTCGGGGCATTGTCGCTCAGCAAGGATGAATGCCCTCTGCTCAGGGATACCAAACGGCATCCGACCATAGAGGATGATGTGATCATTTATGCGAACGCCACGATCCTCGGCGGAAAAACTGTTATAGGCGCGCGTTCGGTTATCGGCGGCAACGTCTGGCTGACGGAATCGGTACCGCCTGACACATCCGTATTTCTTAAAAAACCCGAACTCGTTATGAAAAATAAGGTATAATAAGCAAGCAGGACATGGCATTGGAACAACCTTGTTGCAATCAATCATTACCCACCATTGACGCCTCATGCAGCTCCGGCACAGAGCAAAAAGAGAGATCAAAGGTAGAATTTCCCCTTTTCCAGCCAAGCCTTGATCGTTGAGCCCGAAAAACCGGCCTACTCGGAATCCGATGAGCTGCCTCCATGGATCGAAGGGTTTGTGGGGACTTCAGATCGGAATGATACCGGTTGCACGTACCTGTCTCAACTTCACGGATACCCTGGGAAGCTGGAAGGCGAGATGGGGTATCAACCGCATGAATTACATCGTCAGGCCCGGGCTTTACGGCATTGGAAACCCCGGCGCATCATCGGTTGTTCTTGTTTCAGCCAATTACAAGATGAGCTTCGACCGGCTCAGGAAGGAATTGACCGGTCTTGACGCATGGATAATGGTCATCGATACAAAAGGCATTAATGTCTGGTGCGCAGCGGGAAAAGGCACGTTCGGGACCGAGGAGATCATACGAAGGATCGCGGCCGTACAATTGTCCCGCGTCGTTTCTCATCGTTCTATTATCGTTCCCCAGTTGGGTGCGCCCGGCGTTGCGGCGCACGAGGTTCAAAAACGATCGGGTTTTAAGGTCATTTATGGCCCTGTCCGGGCGAGCGACATAAAGGAATTTTTGCAGGCCGGCATGAAGGCAACGCCTCAGATGCGGGCCGTCACATTCGATTTGCTCGAAAGGCTCGTCCTGACTCCCATTGAGATCGTGAATATTTACAAGCCGGTGATCGGAATTGCCGCGGCGCTTCTCATCCTTCACCTCACCGGCCTCGTCAAGGTCAATATATGGGGAATATATCCGTTTATCGGGGCGGTAATTGCCGGCGCTGTCGTGGGTCCCGTACTGTTGCCGTGGCTGCCCGGCCGGGCATTTTCGGTAAAGGGGGCGTTTGTCGGGATCTTATGGACATTTCTGGTCTTATGGGTAGGGAGTATCACCAGATACGGAATTTTTAACAGCCTTGCGCTTTTGATGATATTGCCCGCGATATCCGCCTTTTTGACCCTGAATTTTACCGGCGCGTCAACCTATACATCACTGTCCGGCGTCAGACGGGAGATGAGGATCGCAATGCCCGTAATTATAGCATCGGCAATTTCGGGGCTCGGGCTCTGGCTGGCCGGACGCTTTTTTTAGACTCTAGGAGAGCTTTTATGAAACAGCAATACCTTGAAAATGTATGCACGCTTCGATTGAATGAAGATAAATGCATTGGATGCGGTATGTGCGGTCAGGTATGCCCTCATGACGTTTTTGAACTGTCGGGTAAAAGAGCAGCGCATCAGGGACCTCAACGCATGCATGGAATGCGGGGCCTGTGCACGAAACTGCCCCTTTGGCGCGATAACGGTCAATGCGGGCGTCGGCTGTGCGACAGGGATCATAATAGGGGCCCTGACGGGTACCGAACCTAACTGCTGCGGCAGCGGCTCGTGTTGTTGAAGAAGCGCAATTCATCTCTGGCCTGTGAGCGGCAGCATCACCCTGAAAGTAGAGCCACCCTCTTTGTTGTTCAAGTGAATAATATCCCCTCCGTGGGCCCTGACTATCTTACGGGCGATCGGCAGGCCAAGACCGGTCCCTTGTTTTTTTGTTGTAAAAAATAGATTAAACATTCTTTCTCTGATCTCTTCCGGAATGCCGGGACCGGCATCATCGATATCGAAGAACATCAATTTTCCTTGAACATGAGCTTTTACCCGTATCACCCCATTTTCTGCCGAAGCGTGGATCGCATTTATCAAGAGATCAATAAGCACCCGCTCCATGTGTTCCAGGTCACAAAAGATGCGGGGAAGGTCCGGCTCGAATAAACTTTGATCCTGATTTTTGCGTCCCGGTAAACCGCGTTGTTCGCGATATCTGCACATTTCTCAGCAATTAGCCGGGGATCTTCTTTCGTTCGATTAAGCGTCGGGGACCGGGAAATATCAAGCATTTCGCGGGACAATGTCTCGAGCCTCCGGCATTCGCGAAGTACGGTCTCTAATTTTTCGACGCACAGCTCATCTATCAATCTTTTCTTTACCTGCATGGTAAAACCGGAAATAGCGATCAGCGGGGCCTGCATCTCATGGGCAACGGCGATCACGGTCTTTCCAATGGCAGCCAGGCGTTCCGATTCCTTCAGTTCTTTTTCGTGTGCCATCCTTCGATCTGAAAGGATACCAAGAATGATCGAAGCAACGGTCATGACCGTGATTCCCAGGATACGGTCAAAACCCTGGTTATCGAACGGGTGATGCTCGATAACCAGGAAAGGAATATAAAGCGCCGGTTATTTTATTAATGATGGTTTTTTTTGCGGTTATACCCTATATGGCAGGCGGCCAGATGGACCACGAAAAAATGATGGAATCGCAGGGCATGCCGGGCTCGGGCGCCAATGAATGTTTCAAGCACTCAATGGAACAGGCTATAGGGCTGCAGCAAATGCATATCAGGGACAAAAGCACGGATACGAAGGAATCCGAAAAAGAGATTATGGACCAGATGGAACACGCCCGTACGTGCCTTCAGGAATCCGGGACTCCGGGACGCTGGAGGCAAGGTTTCACAGGATAAACAGATGCAATGTGCGGATGATTGGCTGGACCGGTCTCTTGCTCTGCACCGGAAACATATGACCGACCCGTCGACAAAAACTCAGGCGTCACAGAAAAAGCTGCTCAACCAGATGCGCAGATCATATAACTGCACGGGGCCGTCGAGGGCGATCAGTGGCGAAACCGGGGGTAACTGAAATATTTCATTCGGAGCGAATGACAAAGCCAGTAATGATTGGAATGTAAAGGATCTGTCGAGAAATGCTATCCTTACTGTTTATTGAAAGACCCCGTGATGGTCCCGCCTCCGAGCACGATTTCGCTGCACTGTAAAAAACAACGGATTGGCCCGGTGTTATCGATTCCTGGGGTGCATCAAAATATACCGCCGCCGAAGTGTCATCTCCGAAGCTGATCGTACATGGCGCAGGGACGGCCGTGGATCGTATCTTTGCCGTGACGGGCCCTTCCGGCCTATCGTTAAAAGGTATTATCCAATTCATATTTTCCGCCCTGAGACCATCGTTCATCAATCCCGCCCTTAGGCCCTGCGATGATCTCATTTTTCGCCGCATCGATACGGAGCACGTAATAGGGCTCTTTCATCCCGGCAAGGCCGAGCGCCCGGCGCTGCCCAACCGTGTAAAATGCGATACCGCGATGCCTTCCTATAACGTTTCCAGCGGTATCGACTATATTGCCGGGCCGGGGAGGCTCTTTCAAAAGAGACGCATAATCCGTAAATTCAAGGAAATCCTGGCTTTCCCTCTTATCCAGGTATTCATCGAAACCGGCCTTGAGCGCCAGGGACTTTACCTCTTCCTTGCTGTATTCACCCAAGGGGAAAAGCACCTGAGAAAGCTGGTCCTGGGATAACCGGTGGAGAAAATACGATTGGTCCTTGAACTCATCGATCCCGCGCAAAAGGGTATATCGGCCGGATGCGGCATCACGGCGTATTCGGGCATAGTGGCCTGTCGCGAAAAGATCGAACGGGATGCCGCTTAACCGGGCTTTTTCGATCAATGACCCGAACTTTATCTTTGCATTGCACATGATGCAGGGATTCGGCGTTCGTCCTTCAGTATACTCGGTGCTGAAATAATCAAGGACAGTCTCTTCATATTCCCCGCAGACATCGATGACAAAATGATCGATCCCGAGCCTTGCCGCGGCCTTCTTCGCGTCTTCTATATCCGATGCCTCGCCGGGGCCATAGCATCCGCTGCGTACCGCCTCGCACGCCATGGAGCCGTCCCATATTTTCATCGTGAGGCCCACCACCTCGTACCCCTGTTCTTTCAGGAGATATGCGGTCATCGTTGAATCAATGCCGCCGACATGCCGACGGCGACCTTTTTGTGAAGCATATTATTCCTTTGCTATCTGATCGTTCATGCTGCCCGTTCTGTATCCCTTGAGATCGAGGGATACATACGTGAACCCGAAGTCCGTAAGTTTTTCGGCTATCTCATTCCTGTATTCAAGGACGGTCGGCAGGTCTTTTTCCTCAACCTCGATACGTGCCGTATTGCCGTGATGCCTTACCCGCACCTGCGATACACCGAGCGTTTTGATAAATGCCTCGGAAAGCTCTATTCGTTTAAGACGCTCGATAGTGATCGCAGTTCCGTAGGGTATCCTGGACGCAAGGCACGCCTGGGCAGGTTTATTATGGGTTGCAAGGCCAAGTTCTTTCGATATTGTCCTGATATCTTCTTTCGATAACCCGGCTTCCATTAAAGGGCTCCTGATCCCGGCTTCGATGCACTGCCTGTCTTCCGGGCCTGTAATCCTTCAGATCGTCAACGTTGGAGCCTTCAAGGATATAATTAAAGCCTTCCTTTCCGGCAACATCCCTGAGTGTCCTGAAGAGTTCGGTCTTGCAATGATAACAGCGTTCGGGGTTATTTGCGACAAAATGAATCGTTATTCATTTCAGTCGCATCAATTATTACCAGGCGGGCCCCCATCGACCGGGCCAGTTCCGATGCTTCAGTTCTTTCAGCCTCGGGATATGATGGTGATACGGCTGTCACGGCAAGCACGTTTTCGCTCCCCAGCACATCGATACAGATCTTGAGGAGCAAGGTGCTGTCAACTCCGCCCGAGAAACAAACAGCAACCTTGCCCATGGATCTTATCATTTTTTCCAATTCATTATATCTATTTTTCAGCTGGCCTTCTTTCATGCTATCCGTCCTCAGATCGGGATATCAGATGCACCCGCAGATTCCAGCCCACCCAGGACGCCTTCAAATAGCACCGTAGAAAGATAGCGTTCGCCTGCATCGGGCAGGATGACCACGATCGTTTTTCCGGCATTCTCAGGGTCATTTGCCAGCCTGACGGCAACATGCGCCGCTGCGCCGCAGGATATACCGCTCAAGATCCCTTCCTCCCGGGAAAGACGGCGGGCCATTTCGATGGCTTCGTCGTTGCTGACTGTTTCGATACGGTCGACGAGGGAAAGGTCGAGGACCTTCGGGACAAAACCGGCCCCGATACCCTGGATCTTGTGGGGCCCGGGCTTTAACTCCTCACCATTTCTCGTCTGGGAAAGCACGGGAGAATGGATCGGCTCGACCGCAACTGACACGATCTTTTTGCCTTTCGTCAGCTTGAAATAACGGCTAACGCCCGTGATCGTTCCTCCGGTTCCTACGCCGGAAACGAAGATGTCCATATTCCCGTCCGTGTCATTCCACAGTTCAACGGCCGTTGTTGCCTCATGAATCGCCGGGTTTGCAGGGTTTTCAAACTGCTGCGGAAGAAAATAGCGCGACGGGTCGCTCTTCGCTATCTCCTCGGCCTTTGCAATAGCTCCCTTCATGCCCTTTGCGCCTTCGGTCAGGATAATATTCGCGCCCAGGACCTTAAGGACCTTGCGCCGCTCCATCGACATTGTTTCCGGCATGGTAAGGGTTACCTTGTAGCCCCTCGCCGCACCGACGAAAGCGAGCGCTATACCGGTATTTCCCGATGTAGGCTCAATTATTTCCATGCCCGGCTTCAACCGTCCGGTTTTTTCAGCATCCCAGACCATTGCAGCACCTATCCTGCATTTCACCGAATAGGAAGGATTACGCCCTTCAACCTTTGCAAGCACTATAGCCTTAGAATTGCCGGCTATTTTATTGAGCCTGACAAGCGGTGTCCTGCCGATCGAAAAAGAATTATCGTCAAATATATTCCCCATAATTACCCTCCTTGGCCTATGACCGGGTATTTTTTAATTCCTACCTAACAGGTAGGAATACTCTAAATTAAGATTCCCTGACTGTCAATACAAATATATTCATGATGAATACAAAAAACAAAGCATCCCTTTTTTATTTGACCGGACAGCTCCATTAGTGATACTTTTTTTTACCAGTAAATTTAACCAACAACAGGCGAGGAGGACGTATGAGAGCAACTATTTTTGCAGCATTGGCTATTATTCTGGCGCTGGTATGGTGCGGCGGGGTCGAGGCCGCGGACCTGAATATGAAAGACGGCCTCTGGGAGATCACGACAAAGACCGAAATGAAAGGCATGCCAGGCAATATCCCGCCAACTACAATGAAACAGTGCATGACCAAAAAAGATAACGTGCCGCAGCAGCAGGAAAAGAACAAGAACCCCAACTGCAAGATGGTTGATAATAAGATAAGCGGCAATACCGTGACGTGGACGATGCTCTGTACAGAAAAAGACGGCACCATGGAGAGCAAGGGCCAGATGACATACAAAGGCGACGCATTTGACGGGACAACCGTGATGACAATGAAGGATAAAGCCGGGAAAATCCCAGCAGATCACGAGCAAGATGACCGGAAAACGCCTGGGGCCCTGCGACAAGAAATAGAACCTAAATACGAGGATTATTTTGAAGATCAAAACGCGACTGAGTAAGAAAACAAGGATAAATGAGGTTGATTTCGACAATCTGGAATTCGGGGTCGATTTTTCCGATCATATGTACTATGTCGATTTTGCAGACGGCGGTTGGAAAGAGCCCCGCATAGAGCCCTACGGCCCCATGAAAATGTATCCTGCCCTTTCGACGCTGCATTACGGTCAGGCTGTCTTCGAAGGTCTTAAGGCATTTCTCGGAATTGACGGAAAGGTACGTCTTTTCCGGGCCGATAAGAACCATGAGCGCTACAATATGTCCTGCGAACGTATGTGCATTCCTACGATATCCTGGGATCTATTTTTCGAGGGCATGAAAAGGCTCTGTCGAAATAGACAAGGAATGGATACCGAAGAAACGCGGATGCTCTCTTTATATCAGGCCCTTTGTATTTGCCACAGACAATTTTCTCGGGGTCAGGGTTTCGTACACATACCGGTTCATGATAATCACATCGCCGGTCGGCGCCTATTATAAGGAAGGTTTAAATCCCGTAAAGCTCATAACATCGGGCGAATTTGTCCGTGCCGTCAAGGGCGGTCTCGGGGCCGTAAAGACCCCGGCAAATTACGCCGCGTCCCTGTACCCGGGAGAGGTCGCAAAGAAAAAAGGGTTTACGCAGGTCCTCTGGCTTGACGGGATCGAGAACCGCTGTATCGAAGAGGTCGGGACAATGAATATCATGTTCGTTATAGACGGCACCATTGTCACCCCGCCCCTCGAAGGGTCCATATTGCCGGGCGTTACCCGCAACTCGGTCATATCCCTTGCGAAACACTGGGGCGTTCCCGTGGAAGAACGGAAGATCACGATCGATGAGGTCATGTCCGAAGCAAAAAACGGCCGCCTTCAGGAAGTATTCGGTACAGGGACCGCCGCTGTCATTTCTCCGGTCGGCTGGATACAGCATAATGATGATATGGTCACGATCCATAACGGCGAAATAGGGCCGATATCTCAAAGGCTTTACGATGAGATCACCGGTATGCAATATGGGGAAAAACCTGATCCGTTCGGCTGGTGTATAACGCTATAAGATGGGTGATGGGTTATAGGTAATGGGTTATAAAAACCCTCCCGATGGTGATCGGGAGGGTTTTTATTACTTTATTGAAATTTCTTCTCCATATCGGCAAGTTTGACGAAATGCTTTCTCTCTTCGTCTATGATCCTGTCTATCTCGGCGTAATGCTTTTTGTCGAGAAACTGCTTGGCTTCGTGATAATAAAGGATGGAATCGACCTCGCGGCCCATGGAGAAACGAATCGCACTTAATCGTGTCAAGCGTGTCGGACATTGCCTGGTCTTTCTCTTTCCCTGTGAAAACAACCTTTCCATCGATATAGTCCCTGAGGTACGCGGCATATTCCCCGCGAAAACTTTCCGCCGGCGGATTTACATCAATTCCCTTCAGCATCTCTTCAAAAACCGTTTTGTGCCTCGCTTCCTCATCCGCCATAGCATTGAAAAAATCCCTGATCTCTTTGGCTTCGGCATTGAGGGCAGCCTTGTGATAGAACATCTCGCCATCTTCCTCGATCCGGATCGCAAATTGAAGGATGTCGCCGGTATTAAAGATATTCATACGTGCCTCCTTTATGGGGTGTGGGTTGTCTCCAACCCCGTTCAAACATGTAAAACGAATGAACACTTAAATAATAGTACCCGATGTATCAATTGGCAATGGTCTTCATGGCTGAATTTTTCAAAAAATCATCATTCCCGGCCGAACCCCATTTTTTCAGAGAAAAGCCCGATGCGGTTTCGTATGCTACAAAACTGCCGTATTGGGCGAGATCGCCCGTATTGAGGTATTGTCTTGATGGACTGACCATCATTTACTTCGAAAACGTCCGGTATATGCGAATGGGCCAGGATCACGACATCATACCCTTCGGCAAACTTCTGCCGGGCATAGGCCCTGAATATATTCCGGACCGTTTCGTTGTACCCTTTACGGCTGCGGGACAGGAAGGGGCGGGAAAGTGAGGCTATGGTCCAGGTGAGGGAAGGCCCGAGCATATCCATGATCCGGTAAAAGAAAGAATGTTTGAGGACCCGCGCCAGAGACAAACTGGCAAATCCGTCCCCATGGGCGATATATATCTTTTTTCCTTCTATCTCGAGTGTCATCTCCTGTCTGCACACAATCCCCGTATATTTCTCGTAGTAACCACCCATTAAGAAATTCATGGTTGCCTTCGAGAAAATAAACCTGTTTTCCGCGTTCGACAAGCTTCTTCAGGCTCTCGGTAACACTGCGGTACCATGGGTATATATAGCCGTCATAACCATGATAAAAATCGAAAAGATCTCCAAGGACAATGACAATATCGGCATCTTCGCAGCAGTCAGCTACAAAACGCAAGGCGAGAGCGGTTCTGTCAACACTGGTACGGGTGATATGGACATCGGAAAAAATAACGATCTTCATGGGGCATCAAGGCGCATTGGCCAGATAATCGTTAAGGGCATCCATCCAGTTGCGCATTTGAATACCCGTGTCCCGGCGAAGCTTCGACAGATCAAAGACTGAATATGCCGGCCTTCTGGCCTTCCTTCCCAGGTCGGCGGATGATATCGGGATAACCTCGACATTCATCCGGAGGATCGAAAAAATTGCCTTTGCAAAATCGTACCAGGTGCATGAACCGCTGTTCGACACATGATATATCCCGGTAAGGCCCTTGTCTATAACCGCGATGACCGGCAGCGCGAGGTCCCTCGCATACGTGGGCGAGCCCCTTCTGGTCGTTGACCACGCTGCACGCGCCCTTGAGCCGCCGCGAGTCTTAATGATCTTGTCGACAAAACTGGTGCCGCTCGGCCCATAGAGCCATTCAGTCCGTATTATGGCAGAGTCTGTATTCCGTTCGAGTATTCTTCGTTCGCCGGCAAGCTTGGTGCGGCCGTATACGGATTCAGGGTTAGGCTCATCATCTTCCCGGTACGCGTGAACTCTTCCGGCCATCAAAAACATAATCGGTGCTGATATGGATAAGCTTGACACGGGACGCCCTGCAAAGCCCGGCCAGGACCTCCGGTCCTTCGACATTTGACTTTTCGGCCAGTGCTGTTTTGTCCTCGCAGCCGTCCACATCCGTCATGGCCGCGAGATTTAAAAGGACATCGGGCTGGTTGCAGATCGAACATTTTCTTTCCGGCGTCTTCGGATGTGATATCCCATTCGTCGATATCATAGACAGCGCAATCGAAATGCGTGCCGAAGCAGAGGGAATAATGCTTCGTGCCCAATAATCCCTTGCCGCCGGCTACAAGGACCTTCATCGGCCTCCGTACATCTTTTCGTAATATTCGAGATACGCGCCGGTCTTGATCCTCTCCCACCATTGTTTGTTCTCAACATACCATTCAACGGTCTCGCGCATCCCTTCTGCAAAATCAACCGACGGCCTGTAACCGAGTTCGCACTGTATCTTTCCGGAATCGATGGCGTAACGGCGATCATGCCCTGGCCTGTCCTTTACGTAGCGGATGAGGGACTCAGGCTTGCCCAGTATTGCGAGGATAAGTTTAACGATCTCTATATTGGCCTTTTCATTCGATGCGCCGATATTGTAAATATTTCCCGTTTCGCCCTTATGCACAACAAGGTCGATCGCCGCACAATGGTCCTTCGACATGGATCCAGTCGCGCACGTTCAGGCCATCACCGTAGACGGGCAATTCCTTATCGGCGAGGGCATTCGTTATGATAAGGGGGATCAGCTTTTCCGGAAATTGATATGGCCCGTAATTGTTCGAACAGCGCGTTATGATGACGGGCATCCCGAATGTCTTGAAATAGGCCATGGCAAGAATATCGGCCGATGTCTTCGATGCGGAATAGGGGCTGTTCGGTGAAAGCGGCGTATCTTCGCGAAATGCACCGGTACTTCCGAGCGACCCGTAGACCTCGTCGGTCGATATCTGGATGAAGCGCCGCGTATTTTTCCTGCGCGCCATTTCCAGGAGATTGAACGTACCGTTGATATTCGTCCTTATAAAACTGTCGGGGTCCATGATGCTTCGGTCAACATGGGATTCCGCCGCAAAATTGACGACGATATCGATCGGTCTTGCAAAAACCTTTTCGAGGTCATCGACCGACGCTATATCTCCCCGTACAAAAGTATATCTGTCATTGTTCTCGCAATCCGCAAGATTTTCGAGATTGCCTGCATATGTAAGCTTATCCAGATTTATTATATTGTAATCGTATCTTTCGAGCATCCGGCGAACAAAATTCGTACCGATGAAACCGCAGCCTCCCGTAACAAGAACTGTATCAGCCATCCTTCCTCTCCCATGTATATGGTATGTCGTTTTTGTGGGGGTCCACCCTGAATTCGTCGGGGTCCGCGTAATTGTAAACCGCTGTCGGTGTATTTATGATCAGCGCCTCTTCCTCGCCGATGCATTTCCATCCGTGGTATACCATTCGCGGCACCCTTACGAGCCGGGCATTGTGATCACCGATGTAAAAGACGTTTACCTCACCCTGCGTGGACGACCCTTCGCGGGCATCGTAAAGGACCAGTTTTATCATCCCTTTGACGCATGCAATATAATCATCCTGTTTTTTATGGTAATGCCATGCCTTGACCACCTGGGGATATGTGGTTGTCAGGTACACCTGGCCGAACCCGGTGAAGATATCGTCATCGCTGCGCAATATCTCCATTAAACGTCCCCTCTCATCGGGGATCACCTTCAACTCTTTTACTGCAACGCCGTCTATCATGTCTTTACCCTGCAATTATTCGTTGTTTGCGCCCGTCTGGGCGACAAGCATGCTTGCCCGAAGAAGCGATTCAAAGGTACCGGCATCCGTCCACCAGCCATCGAGCATTTCCCAGGTCATTGTACCGTCCCTGACATACGCGTTATTAACATCGGTGATCTCAAGCTCGCCCCTGTCGGACGGCTTCAGCGTCTTAACAATCTCGAACACGCGGGCATCATAGAGATAGATCCCGATGACCGCGAGATTGCTGCGGGGATTCTTCGGTTTTTCGACGATATTGATGAGCCTGTCATCTTCGATCTCGCGCAACCCCGAAGCGCTCGGGGTCGGGCACCTCCTTGAGCATGATCTTGGCCCCTCGTTTTTGCTCCTTGAAATCACGCACGGCCTTTATGATATTCCGTTCGATAATGTTGTCCCCGAGAATGACGCAGATAGAGTCACCATCGGCGAAATATTCCGCAAGAGACAACGCATCCGCGATGCCCCCTTCGCCTTCCTGGTACGTATAGTTAAGATGCTTGAGCCCAAAATCCTTCCCGTTGCCCATAAGCCGCAGAAAATCTCCGGCATGGTTCCCGCCGGTCACGATCATTATATCCGTTATCCCGGCTTTTATTAGGGCCTCGATCGGGTAGTAGATCATCGGCTTATCGTAGACAGGCAGAAGATGTTTATTGGTTATGCGCGTAAGAGGAGCAAGCCGCGATCCCAATCCGCCTGCAAGAATTATCCCTTTCATAGTATCTACCTCCTGCTATTGAGATGTGATACCTGTAAGGTCGAAAGAGATCTTGAAACTCGTATCATTCGGTCTTGTGGTCTGACTGAGCGACAAAGTCGTCGACCAGCATCCAGGCTTATATCTGATCCAGTACTCGGTATCGATCCATTCCTTTTCAGTAAACTCGTACCGTATCTGCATATCCTCCCTGAAATACCTTATATGTACCCATGGTGGCAAGAAAGATCTGGTTCGATGTCCCGAATACCGTGATGACGCCTGTGTTCCGGTCCGTATATTGCTCGACATATTCGCCCGTAAAGGGATTCACACCATATCCGTTTGAATAGCTATGAGTAAGTGTCAATAAAAACACATTCGGGTACTGGTACGAAAATCCATGTCTCAGGACTTTTACGCCTTCGCCGCTTACATTCCAGACACTTTCATGGGTAAAGGACAAATTAGGTATAGGGGTAGAACGTGAACCGGGCATCGACATCGGAAAAACGGGACCCGTTAGCCTTTATAGAGGTCTGAAGGTTCCAGGTTGCCCGAAATACCATACGTTTGTGATACCTCAAGCAGGAGACATTTCTCGCTTTCCGCCTGTCGCATCCGATTCATAGAGATAATGATTGAGAGAATACGTAAGTGATATTTGTCTGGTTCATCCGGTCATATGCATCTATCTGGGGTACATCTTTATAGCCTGTCGATGGGATAAATGTGTACCGAACGGCAGGTTTTATAACGCTCTGCATCGATTCAAGAGACGACCAGCCGGTAAAATAGGTTCTCAGGAATTGCATGTTCATATCGCCGTCAAGCCTGAACGTCTGGCGGTGCTTTGTGCTTCCATCCACCGTATCGCCGCGATTGACGAGATACCCGCTTTCGTACAGTGTTGCGCTCAAAAGGGTATTCAGCCCTTTATAGGGAAGAGGGAGCCTGCAGCGATGGGTCCACGGTAACACGGGTAAATGTGTCACCCTTATCCCGGTAAAAATTCGTGAGAGAACTGTTGAGGTCGAAGTACATATTCGTGCGGGCAATGGGGATATACTCGGTGAAATATGTTATTTCGGGATAGTACTGAAACATCGTACTGTCGTCCTGCATCAGCAGATTGCGGAATTTGGTTACCCCTCCCGTAAGCAATGATTTATGCAATGGCTTCTCGAGATATACTGTCGACTTAAGCTGACTTTCACTTCTTTCCGTTACTGTCTGGCCAAAGTCCTTGAGATAATCATTATCAGATATCTCCCATATGTTGGCCTTCAACTTGAGATCCTTGAAAAAGACCTGTTCATGCTTGGCTTTTACCTGATACCGTACATCTCCGTACTCATTGTCATTTATTATATTGCCTTCGAGTTCGCCCTTAAGATCTTCACGAATGAAATACCGGTACTGGGCGCCCAGCATGACACCCCTTTTTTCCATGTACTCAGCAGACAAGGTTGCATCGGTGTCCTTCGATATCGCCCAGAAATACGAAAGCTTGAATTTTGCGCCGTCCGCCGATGAAAGCCCCATTTCGGGCATGAGAAATCCCGATGCCCTGTCGGTCTTGACGGGAAAGATCCCCCACGGCACATAAAAAACGGGAACACCAAGGATATGGAATGTGGTCGATTTCGTTTTTGCATATCCCTGTACGGTTATGTCCACTTCATCCGAGGTAAAGGTCCACTCCGGTCTGTCCCAGCCGCATGTCGTGAATTTTCCCTTTTTGATCTTGTATTGAGATTCTCCGGTCTTTTCGATCTCCTTGCCGTTGATATAACACATTGCCCGTTTTGATAAAAACCCGTGCCTTTTCCAGGTTCCCTTTCTTGGTTTCCAGATTGAGCTGCATGCGCTCGGCCTCTATCCGGTCCCCCATATCTTCATAGATCACATTCCCTTCAGCCGTGACATCCTTCGTATTGTCATCGAGGAAAATATAGTCCGCATCGACCGTGCGCGTCGCTTCCTTGACATGAACATTTCCGCGGGCAGTGTATGTGTTTGCGGCGGCTGTCGTGCTGGATCTCGTCGGCCGTTATATTGACAGGCCCTTTGATCTCATCCCTGCGCACACCGATCTCCTGCCCGTGCACGATACAGGGGGCATAGATGGAGAACATCGCAATGAAGGCAAAAATCCTAAAAGATCTCATTGACAGCCTGCTTGGCTTCTCCGATCGTATAGAATGAACCCGTGACAAGGATCAGGTCTTTATCGCCTGCAACTTGCCGGGCTTTGCTAAGTGCGCTTCGGGTATCCGTTGTCACGATAGAATTTCGCGCAACATTTTTCATCATGGCCGCATCAAGCGCCCGGTCGGTCCGGGGCTGTGTAAGGATCGCGAGATCGATGCAGTCGTTCATCGATTCAAGCATCTTCCGGTACTGTTTGTCCCGCATGACCCCGAATACCATGACCTTTCTGTGGTCCCGGTAATTTGTGCGGATGAAGTGCCTCAAGGCCCGCACCCCGGACGCGTTATGTGCTCCGTCGAGTATGATGAGCGGTTTCTCCCGTACCATTTCGAGGCGGCCCTGCCAGATGACCGAAGAAAGGGCTCGGCCGTATCTGGCTCTCGGAAGCATCGTATCCGAGCCCCGATACAACGTCTATGGCACACAGGGCAATGGCCGCGTTTGACAGCTGGTGATCACCGTTCAGATTAACGGCGACATTATTCAGTGTCCGGTTAAGGCCCCGGTACGACATGCGTTTCCGGCCTGATTTCCTGAACGAAAAATCCCTGCCCAAGGACATATGCGGCGCTTGCGTTTTCGCCGGCAATCTTTTCGATGACCTCGCGGGACCTGCCGCCGCGCACCCGTGATGACGGGAACGCCTTTTTTGATAATGCCGGCTTTTTCACCTGCTATTTTTGTTAGAGTGCCGCCCAATTCTTTCATATGATCGAATGCGACATTTGTAATGATGCTCGCGATAGGCTCGATAATATTCGTCGAGTCGAGCCTGCCCCCGAGCCCTGTCTCTATGACCGCAATATCGACCTTTTTCCGTCTGAAATATTCAAATGCCATTGCCGTCGTGAAATCAAAAAACGTGTAGAATCCGTCCGGGCATTCCCGGCTGCCCTGCTCCTGATGTGACCGGTAAGCAGGGCAACATCTTCTTCCGTTATCTCTTTTTCATTTACCGTGATGCGTTCCGTGAATGAAACAAGATGGGGCGATGTGTATTTGCCGACGCGATACCCTGCCTCTTTCAGGATGCACGCGATCATCGTCGCAACAGAACCTTTTCCGTTTGTTCCTGCAATATGTATCGAACTGGAATGACCGATGCGGATCATCTATCGACCCGAGAAGCCTGGATATATTGCCAAGCCCGAAAACCGAGCCGAATTTTTCCAGGCCGTAGAGATACTTTAAAGAATCTTCATATGCGGGATCATTCATGTAATCAGGGACAGCAAAGTGTATAAGTGTCTGCTTGAGTTCTTTTCGGGAGGAGATCATATCGATCATGCCATGTTCAAGCAGGTATTCTGCCCGCTGAAACCCCGGAGGCAGTTTGGCTTTAATAGTCTCCTTGATGACCCTTTCCCCGGCGAAGCCTATCATTGCCTTAGGCTCTGCAATGATTATATCGCCGAGCATCCCCATGCTCGCGGAAACACCGCCGAGGGTAGGGTCGGTGAGTATCGTTATATAAGGTATATTATTGCTTTTCAGATGATAAATTGCGCCGGAAACCTTCGACATCTGCATGAGGGACATAATGCCCTCCTGCATCCTGGCGCCGCCGGACGAGCAGAAAAGAATGACCGGCATTTTTTGCCTTGCGCCTTCTTCAAGGATCCGGGTTATCTTCTCGCCAACGACACTTCCGAGGCTGCCGCCCATGAAACTGAAATCGAAAATAGCCGCCAGAACGGGAATGCCGCCTATCTTTGCACTGCCGCACATCATGGCATCGCGGCGTTTAGTAGTCTCCTGGGTTTCCGCACAGTCGTTTTGTAGGGTTTTGTGTCCTTGAATTTGAGAAAATCGACGGGCTCGACGCGTTCGTAAAATTCGGTGAAGCTTCCTTTGTCAAATGTAAGGGCTATCCTGTTCTCTACCGATATCGGAAAATGATAAAAACATTTCGGGCAGACATGCCTGTTTCTTTCGACCTCTTTTCTGTAAAGAAGCTCCTGGCAGGAATTGCATTTTCTCCAGAGCGATTCCTCTTTCTCTGCCTTCGAAATCTCTTTCTGGATATCTATTTCACGGTAGGGTTTCTTCTCTTTATCCCTTTTTTTGAATAATCCCATCACTTTTCCTGTTGAATTTTTGTCTGAAAAACTACCAAAATATGTATGTCTATGTCAATAGAAAGGGTCACTATCGATTCCGACCAGAATCTCGAGGGAATGCTGCGCTTCCAGAGCAAAAAGGCCGGGGTTGTCATATGCCATCCCCATCCGCTGTATGGCGGCAATATGTATAATAATGTCGTAAGCGCCATTGAAGACGGCTATGCCGCTTTAGGGTTCAGCACCCTCATATTCAACTTCCGGGGGGTCGGTAATTCTCAGGGCGAGTACGATGAGGGCGAAGGCGAGGTCAAAGACGCAACGGCAGCGTATAACTACCTGGCGAAGCATCTTGATGACGACGCCCGGATCACCCTTGCCGGTTATTCATTCGGCGCATGGGTTATCTCGAGGTCTGCCCTTGAGATAGAACAGATTTGACAGCCTTTTTCTCGTCTCGTTTCCCTGCCTGATATACAAATACGAACACCTCAAGAATTTCAACAAAGAGATCATCATTGTGGGCGGGACATATGACGATATCGCGCCGATGGATGACCTCTACGAGCTTTATCAGAACCTCTCGACACTGGACAAACATCTCAAGGTGATCAATACGACCCACTTCTATGCAGGCAAAGAAACCGAATTAATAGACTTTATCAAGGAAACGATACCCAAGATCAGGTAAAGGTTATGGGTAATAGGTATGGGGAATATTCCTATTACCCGTAACCTATTGCCGATTACCCGGATTTTCCATTCTTCTTGAATAGATACCCTGCTTTGTGTTAACTTGATTTCAGAATCCTGCGGGTTACGACGGTTACGAAAACTGTAAAAACAGTTATCTCCCCATCACAATGCAAAGATGTCGTAAGCTGCCACAAAACCGGCCGAGGATTACTTTCTATTTCAGCAAGGATTGCCCGTTATGGATTATAAAGATACGTTGAACCTTCCCAAGACCCCTTTTCCGATGAGAGGAAACCTCCCGGTCAAGGAAAAAGATATGCTTGCCCACTGGCAGGAGATCGACCTTTACAGGAAACTGGTTGAAGCCGGGAAAGCAAACCCCACGTTCATTCTTCATGACGGGCCTCCGTATGCGAACGGCAACATTCATCTGGGCACCGCTCTCAATAAGATCCTCAAGGACATTATCATCAAGTCAAAATTCATGATGGGCTACAGGGCGGACTATGTCCCGGGCTGGGATTGCCATGGGCTTCCCATAGAGCACCAGGTAGAGAAGAACATTAAACAGAAAAAGCTGGAGCCCTCCAAACTGGATACACGCAGGGAATGCCGGGAATATGCCCGGCAGTTCATCAATATTCAGCGGGAGGAATTCAAAAGGCTCGGCGGGTTCGGCGACTGGGATCATCCGTACATAACGATGGATTTCGATTATCAGGCGACCATCATTGAAGAAGCGGCCAAGTTTTTTATCCGCGGCGAGGTATACCGGAAAAAGAGGCCGGTGTACTGGTGTGTTAATTGTATGACGGCCCTTGCCGAGGCTGAAATTGAATACGAAAACAAGAGATCCAGTTCGATCTATGTAAAATTTCCTTACACGGGCGGGCGTGCTCCCGTATTTGCGGGTTTCCCTGACAAACCGGTCTACATGCTCATCTGGACGACAACGCCATGGACATTGCCCGCAAACCTGGCAATAGCGATCCATCCGGATTTTACATACGTTGCCGTGGAAACAGATAAAGAAATTTACATCGCCCTTAAAGGCCTCGTAGAAGATATCATGGGGCGGGCGGGAATATCCGAATATCGCATTATAGGGGAGGTATCACCGCAGGACCTCCGCAGCCTGACATTCAAGCATCCCTTCATTGACAGGCAGTCGGTCATTGTCTTTGCGGACTATGTAGCGGCCGATACGGGCACAGGCGCGGTACATACCGCCCCCGGCCATGGCGAAGAAGACTACGAGACAGGCCTTGAATATGGCCTCGACATCTATTCTCCCGTAAACGAAAAGGGTGCTTTCATCGAAGAAGTCGAATTTTTTAAGGGCATGAATGTATTCGATGCCAACCCTAAGGTCATTGATAAATTAAAAGAACTCGGCCTCCTTCTCCATACGGAGGAGATAGAGCATTCCTACCCGCATTGCTGGCGCTGCAAAAAACCCGTCATATTCCGGGCAACCGAACAATGGTTCGTTTCTATGGACAGCCAGGGCTTGAGGCAAAGAGGGCTCGCCGAGGTCGACAAAACCCGGTGGATCCCGTCATGGGGCCGCGACCGGATCTACAACATGCTCTCGATGCGTCCCGACTGGTGCATCTCGCGTCAGCGGACGTGGGGTATCCCGATCACGATATTTTACTGCGAAAAATGCCGCGAGCCGTTCTGGAGCAAAGAATCATTCGAAAATGTGGTCATCCGCAGTCAGGGAATCAGGGGCCGACATATGGTTCGACAAAGATGCCGCTTATTTTCTCCCTGAAGGGACGCAATGCGCCCATTGCGGCAACTCGACCTTTTCGAAGGAAGAGGACATCCTCGATGTCTGGTTTGATTCAGGGGTCAGCTGGGCTGCCGTTTGCAAGAAAAGGCCGGAATTGAAATACCCCGCCGACCTCTATCTCGAGGGAAGCGACCAGCACCGCGGATGGTTCCACAGCTCCCTGCTCACATCCGTGGGCAATGAGGGGCACGCACCCTATAAAGCGGTCTTGACGCATGGGTTCGTTGTTGACGGAACCGGCCGGAAAATGTCGAAATCCCTGGGCAATGTCATTGTCCCTAATGAAATTATCGACAAATTCGGCGCTGAAATACTGAGGCTCTGGGTAACATACGAGGATTATCGCGACGACATCAAGATCTCGAAAGATATCATTAACCGGCTTGTCGAGACGTATCGCCGGATCAGGAACACCCTGCGCTTCCTGCATGCCAATATCAACGATGATTTTAAGCCCGGCCGCGATACAGTTCCGTATGAAAAAATGTCACTGCTCGACAAATGGCTCCTGTCACGGCTCATGAGGCTTATCGAGCGGGTTGGCGATTCATATAACAATTACACATTCCACGCGATCTATCATGCCGTCCACAATTTCTGCACGGTCGACTTAAGCGCTCTTTATCTGGATATCGTAAAAGACAGGATCTATGTGGAATACAAGGATGCCGAGAAAAGGCGGGCATCGCAGACGGTCGTATACGAGACATTGATAACGCTTGTCAAGCTGATAGCGCCGGTCCTCTCTTCGACAGCTGACGAGATGTGGTCATACCTTAAGGAATATGTATCGGAAGAAAGCGTTTTCCTCGCGCCATTCCCCGCGGCCGATAAAAACCTGATCAATGGCCCGATAGAAGAATTATGGGAAAGGATATGGAAGGTCCGTGAACTTGCCAATAAGAAGATAGAAGAAAAACGCACGGCGAAAGAGATAGGCCATTCCCTCGATACGAAGATAATAATCGACGCCCCTCGCCGAGGACTACAAGGCGCTTTTGCAGCTCGGGGATGAATTGAAAGATGTTTTTATCGTTTCGCAGATAGAGATACGCGAGGCGAAAGACCTCGATGTTACGGTGGTCCGGGCCGAAGGCGAGAAGTGCGAACGCTGCTGGCAGTACGATACGAATATCCTGAAAGACGGGAAATTCCCGAACGTGTGCAAGCGATGCGCAGATACGCTTTCCTTGCTTTAATTCCGGTCATTTTCGCACTCGACAGGGTGACCAAGTATCTTATCATGCAGGATCTGCCCATCATGGGCGAGATCAAGATCAATTCTTTCTTTTCGATCGTGCATGTGCGAAATTTGGGCGGTGTCTTCGGCATCCTGAACCAGGGTGGTTACGCCAGATATATCTTCTTGATAGTTCCCACCCTCGTGGCCATTGTCCTGATATATATACTGATACGGTACACAATGAGCAACGCCCGGACCCTTGCATTGGCGCTTATTCTCGCCGGAGCCCTCGGCAACATCTACGACAGGTTCTTTTATGGAAGCGTCGTAGATTTTCTTGATTTTTATTATGGGAACCATCACTGGCCTGCGTTTAATGTCGCGGATATCGCCGTTTCGGTCGGTATTGGCCTTATCGTGCTTCTCGAGATCGTGGCGGGAAAAAAGAGGGCGTGCCAAAAGCTGATCTGCCAGGCAAACCTGTAATTCCAGATAACGATGGATGATCTTTTAAACGAAGAACGCAAAATACGAAGGCTTCGATTTATTGTCGATTTTGCGCTTGAATTTATACGAACGCAGGATATCCCGCACGACAAGGCGATCGGAATAATAGAAGGCGTCCGCAAGCAGGCCCTGAGGCTCTTCCCCGGTAAAGAAGAAACCTTCGATATGATCTACGCCCCGCGCTTCAAGAGATTACTAAACGAAAAATATAAAAGAGACTAGGTGATAGGTAATGGGTAATGGGTAATTGAAAATTCCTATGACCCATAACCCATGGCCTATAACCTATTTTTTATTTAAATATTTTCTTTAATCCCTCTCCTATTCCTTCACCGACCTTTTTTGTTCCTTCGGTGCCGACGCCAAAGATAGAGCCGCCGATATCTTGAACCGATACGCCCAGTTTCTCGGCAATCGCGTATGATAATCCGGTCATAAAATTCTCCGCAACGTTAAATTTTGGGTTATCGAGGTCACCCGATACAACAAAATCAACGGGCAACTGATCTCCGCTCTTCTTCATAGAACTGAGGACCAGCGAGGCAGGAACCCCCATGAACCGGTCACCGAAACCCGATCCTGTCTCCAGTTCGAGTCCTTTAATGACTGCATGACCGGGTGCATGGATCTTGCGGGAGACGACTTTTGCCCTTATGTCGAGGTCCATAAACCCTTTCCTGACATGCACGCTTTTTGCCTGTTTATCGTAGTATGGTTTGAAATGCGTTATATCAAGACCTCGTACGTGAGATACGGATTCAACATCTTTGGACGCAAACTTGATCTTGCCTTCGCTTTTTACGCTGGCAGTGCTCTTACCCGTAGGAACATATGCCTGAATCGAATACTTTGTAGATTCATTCGTAAAAGGAAATGTAAGATGCTCAATATCCACCTTGATGTCCCGAACTTTTGTCAATACGGGGACACGGGGTGTTTTTCGATCGAGGTAATCCACAGATCCATGGCTGACAACGATCTTTTCAAACTTGACCGGCGCCTTTTGCGTTTCCTTTTTAATGTATTTTTTTTCATCGGGGGGAAAGGTCGGGTTCACGAGGCTGCCCTTATTGTCCACCTCAACGTACATATACGGTTTTTCGAGGCGAAGACTCGAGATAACATATTTTTCTCTGAATAAATTCATAAAATCCGCGCGGACCATCAATTCTTCAATGCGGATCACTTCTTTTCCCGCCTTGTTTTTCATGGCAACATTCCGGACACGGACACTGCCCCACTTAAGGTCGATGCTCTCGACGGAAAAATCCTTGCCAAGCGCCTTTTCGACTCCCGCCTTTGCGATGACATTGGCATATCTGAGAAGTGCCAGACCGGCAATAAGGAACAGGAAGACAATTATTCCTGAAACCAATAAGGTAATTTTCCATTTTTTTGTCATATTTTCATCCTGCAGAGAATACTCTATAATAATATACAAAACCCTATGGGGAGAATTAAAGAATTGATCAGGGAGGATTTTTAATGTCGATATTGTTTGAATTCGCCATGTTCCCAACCGATAAAGGTGAAAGCGTAAGCCCCTATGTGTCGCGGCTTCTCACGGTCATTGACGACAGCGCCGCCGCATACAGGCTCACCCCGATGGGAACGATCGTGGAAGTAGAGACCATGGACGAAGCGCTGTCGATCATCAAGAAATGCTATGAGCAATTGGAACCCGATTGTGCCCGGATCTATTCTGCGGTTAAATTTGATATCCGTAAAGGCCCGTTAGGCAGGATGGAAGGCAAGGTCGCGTCCGTGGAAGCTAAAACGGGACGGAAACTGAAAACCTGAAAACCGTAAGGCGTAAGGCGTGAGGCGTAAGGAGTAACAATACAAACAATCTGGTGTTTTTTTACTCCTTACGCCTAACGCCTCACGCTTTTCAAGGAAATGACTTGACAGTTCGGAGCCGTGAAGGCTTAAAATAGAGCAACATTTTGAAACCGGAGGTGTAAAGATCGCCGCTATATTCAATCCGTCAAAAGTGATCGCTATAGGTCTTAATTACCGGGACCATGCGAAAGAATTCAACATGCACCATCCCCGAATACCCTCATCGTCTTCATTAAACCGTCGACATCCGTCATCGAGGACGGGGATGATATCATTTTTCCCGCCCCAGACAGAGGAGCTTCATTACGAAGGGGAACTTGGCATCGTTATCTCACGGGCAGGCAAGGAATGTTCCTGTTTCTGATGCCGACAGGTATATTGCCGGGTTTCACCTGCGCAAACGATGTCACGGCGCGGGACCTCCAGCGCATGGACGGCCAGTGGACGCGGGCAAAATCCTTCGATACGTTCTGCCCCCTCGGGCCCCGGATCGTCAAAGGACATAGATCCGGGGAACGCTCCGCATCACAACCCGCGTGAACGGACAGATACGGCAGCTATCCACAACGGCGAACATGATATTCAATGTCTATGAGCTTGTTTCATTCGTATCGGGCATTATGACGCTTCTGCCGGGCGACGTCATAATAACGGGAACACCGCCCGGCGTAGGCCCTCTTCATCCCGGTGATACAGTGGAGATAGATATAGAGAACATCGGGATCCTGAAAAATACGGTCCGCCCGGCTACGTGATAATTCAGGCCGGCGGCTAAACTTAAAGGAGCAGCTATGGACAATATCACATTCGATGATTTCATCAAGATCGATCTTCGGGTTGCCGAGATCAAGGCCTGTGAGGATATCGAAGGCGCTGACAAGCTGTACAAACTGACGATCGATCTGGGCGAAGAGCGCACGATCGCGGCAGGGATAAAGCAGTATTATTCAAAAGAAGAATTGATCGGAAAGAAGATCGCTGTCGTGGCCAACCTGGAACCCAGGAAATTACGGGGGATCATGTCGCACGGGATGCTTCTCGCCGCATCAAATGATGACCGGTCTTCGATAGTGCTTCTTACCCTTGATAAGGACATACCGAACGGAAGCAAGATCTCGTAGACAGGAATGACCCAGTATATATTCCTTTTTCTGGCAGGTCTCGCCCTTTTTCTTCTGGGCATGGTCAAATTGAGCGAGCAGATGCAGCGGGTATTCAGCTCCCGGATACGGGAATATATCCGCATTTCGGTCAGAAAACCTTTCTATGGCCTCATCATGGGGCTCGTCACGACGATATTTTTTCAGAGCAGCTCCGCAACGACGCTGCTTACAATGGGGCTCGTCAGCGCAGGGCTTGTCAGTTTTTATCATTCCCTCGGCATAATCCTGGGCGCAGACATAGGGACCACGCTCACGATACAGCTTGTCGTATGGAAGGTCACGGATATATGCGCCCATCTTTCTCATCGGCGGCATTGGCCTGTATTTTATCGGAAGAGACCGCCTGAAGACCATCGGCGAGGCGCTGCTTTATTTCGGAACGATATTTTACGGATTGAGCCTTATCGGGCAGGCATCGGTCCCCCTGAAAGACAGTCCCGCCTTTGTATCCTATTTTCTCTCGGCACACCACCCCATGATAGGATTCTTGATAGGCCTTGTTTTTACCGCGATCGTCCATGCCTCGGCAATACCCATCAGCATGCTTGTTATGCTCGGGATGCAGGGACTGATATCGATCGATAATGCCCTGCCCATAGTCATCGGGGCAAATGTGGGCACGACGGCCACCGCTCTCATGGGCTGCATCGCCAGCGATATAAACGGGAAAAGGACCGCCGCTGGCACACCTCATATTCAAATGCGCCGGTGCCCTTGTATCAATGCTATTGCTGGCGCAATTCATCGATGTATTGAAGATCGCATCATCCAATATTGCCCAGCAGGTCGCATTCGGGCATTTCCTCTTCAATTTCGTTATTGTCGTCATGTTTATCTTCTTTCTTGCCCCTTTTTCGCGGTTTATGCTCAGAATGCTTCCCGGCCGAGCAGGAGGTCATACCTCTCTGGCCGGAATATCTTCATACGAAATACCTGGGAGAACCCCGACAGGCCCTCGTATGTGTCAGGAACGAACTTAAACGGCAGATCGTCCTGGCAGAAAAAATGTGCCGCGAAGCGCTCGAACAGTTCATCAAGTTCAGGACAAGCAAACAGCGCAACGTAATGTATATGGAACTTGTCATGGACAATCTCCAGGCCGAGATCACGGCATATCTCTGGGGTATATCATGCGGGGCCCTTTCCGAACCGCTGACGAAACAGCTTTTTGCGTATTCATCCTTTGCGTATGATATAGAAAGGATAGGCGACCGATCCGTCAACCTGGCGGAACTGGCCGAACAAAAATCTAAAAGAAAGGCCCATTTCACCCCGGCTGCCAACGAAGAACTTCATACCATAGGGACCCTCGTTCTTGAAAATCTCAATGATGCTATAAAGCTTGTGGATGAAAAGAATATTGATATTATACGCATTGTCATGGAGCGTGAACGCAGGATCGACGTAAAGATAAAAAATGCTATAGGCGCGCATCTTGAACGTTTTTACAAAAAAATGTGCATCGCCGAGGCGGGCCCCATATATGTTGATGTGCTCGTTAATCTCGAGAGGATATCAGACCATTGCAGGCTGATCGCCCAGCTTACAAATGATCTGGAACAAAATGTTTTGGATATGGCGGATGCCGTTGATCGACAGTTGATTCCATGCTGCATACCTTCGCGCAACCGGATATGATTTTTTGTTATAATACATTAAAAGGAGGATCATCATGGCCGAAGCAAAACTTAAAATAGACGGCATGAGCTGCCAGCATTGCGTTCAGGCGGTAAAAAAGGCGTTGTGTGAAGTGACGGGCGTGGATTCCACGGATGTTGAGATCGGCAGCGCGACTGTACGCTATGATGACGCCAGGGCAACACAGAAGGACCTTGAAGCCGCTGTCGAAAAAGCCGGCTTTTCCGTCAGATCTTAAAAGATCTGAACTTAAATATCTATGGACGGATTGATAAAAGCGATCAAAAATGCCCGGGAAACCGAAAAAAAGGTGGAATATTATTTCACCATGTCGGTTGATGAAAAGAATGAGCTGCTTTCGGACCTCGCAAGGGAAAAAGATGAAGATATCGGGATCTTCCTGAACGCTGTCTATCCGGATGAACCTGACAAGAATATCCGTAAATTGATCCGCAAAATGATCTTCCGGCTCAGATCGTCCGGCGTCAAAGTGGACGAACCCGGCGAAGAGGGCAAAGCGCCTTGCGCAAGATCGAAGAGGTCCGTGACAACAGGGGATATCTCACAAACTTCGATTATGCCCAATCACGCATGATGATGGCGGCATATGAAGTCAAAAAGAATACGTTTGTTTTTCTGAACGGGGAGATCCATTTCCGGGAAGGCCTCCGGGAACTCATGAGCACGCCGCTCGACAGGAAAAACCTGGACGATCTGTTTCCGGGCCTATCGGGAAAATACTGTTGAACCGGCATTCATGGTCGAAATATCCCCGGCATATGCCGCATATATTGTCGAGGAAGGCTCGCGGATGTCCGGCCGTTTCACCGATGCGGTGGGCTCCTTAAGTCATTTGCCGCACATATCAAGGACACTGTCAATCGGCCGGAACAGATATATTCACTGCCGGTCAAAGACGATAGCCCCTGTGTCAGCCGTTCAGGATATTTTGAGCCATCCCATTTTTGCGCCGTTCACTCTTACCTGGGAGAACATCGATGAAGACCGAAAGAATTATGATTCTCAAGCCGTACTTCCGGAATAGTCCTGCCCCGACATATGATCGAAGAAAAGAAGGGATCTTTTGTCGACGAGCTGATCAAACGCGATGCGATCCGCTCGCAGGTCCCGCGCCTGAAGCGCATGCTCGAAGATTATGCATATCTTCTCTATAAAATGGGGGATCATGGGCGCTACCGGGGGATCATCTCCGCTCTTCGCACGGATGATGTGTTTAAACAGGCAATGATCTATTTTATCAGGAAAAGCCTTGAAACCCCGCAGGATAAAAAAACCGTCCGCCAGGCCTTATAGTGAACCCGTATGGCTAGATTCGTACTGAAAGACCCATTCTACAAAAAAGCGAAAGAGGAAGGCTTTCGGGCGCGAAGCGCATACAAGCTCAAAGATATCGATGCAAAATACCATCTTATAAGGAAAGGAGATATCGTCCTCGATCTCGGATGTTCACCCGGGAAGTTTTCTTCAAGTCCTGTCGGATCATGGTCGGAGAAAAAGGCACTGTCATCGGCATCGATATCCTTCCCACCCCTGCCCTTCCCCAAAAGAACGTGAAGTCGATCGACGGCGGATATACGTGAGGTCGATATCACTGAAACACTGTGCGTGATTTTGGCCTGGCGCACGTGCAGACGTTGTCACATGCGATATAGCCCCCAACCTTTCGGGGATCACGCGAGGTTGATGACGCCCGGATCGAAGAGCTTTTTCTTTCCGTCCTCGATTTCGTCACGGAGGCCTTAAAGCCCGGCGGGAATTTTATCATTAAATCTTTTTCGACCACCGTTCAAAAAGATATCACCACAGCGCTGCAGAAAAAGTTCGGTAAAGTCTCGCAATACAAACCCCCGGCATCCCGGGCGGTAAGCTCCGAAATCTTCTTCGTATGTATAGGGAAAAAATAAGAGAATCCGTAAGGCGTAGGCTAGGTTAAGGCCTATTGTCAGAATGACGTACGAGCATAATATTCATTAGCCTTAGCCTTACGCCTTACGCCTTACGCCTCAGCCTTACGCCATTACGCCTTGCGTTCCACCAGCATTTCCTTCAGTTTGACATAATCGGGCTTTCCCGTTCCCAGTTTCGGCATTTCCTTCATGTAAACTATCTCCCGCGGATGAGTTAGGTCAGAAAGGCCTTTTTCCCGCAGATGGTCGCGTGCTTTCTTGAGGTCGGCATCCCTGCTGTTCGTGACGAGAATGAGCTTCTCGCCTTTTCTTTCATCGGGCACCGCCATGACGGCTATCTCCTTCGTGGGCCCGAACACGCCCGATAATGCCTCCTCGATCGCTGTAAGGGAAACCATCTCGCCGCTTATCTTCGAAAACCTTTTCAGCCGCCCGATAATTGTGACGAAACCGCTTTCATCGATGTCGACGATGTCCCCGGTATCGTACCAGCCTTCATCCTCAACAAGAAATTTCTGGTTTGCCGTCTCATTCTTGAGATACCCCGTCATGACGTTCCTGCCTTTTACAAGAAGCCGCCCCACCCGGCCGCCCTTCGCATCTATCCCGCTACCGGCTCGACCCTGTACTGTAATGCCGGGCAAGACCTTTCCTACGCGTTCCGTGCTTGTTCTCGAGGGCGCTGTTCATGCAGACTATGGGCGCGCATTCGGTCGCTCCGTATCCGGACATGACACGGATCCCGAAGACCCTGGCATAGCGTTCGAATACCGCCTCGCTCAAGGCCTCCGCGCCGCAAAAAATGTATCGCATGCTGTAAAAATCATACGGATGAGCCTTGCGGGAATACCCGTTCAGGAATATATTGGTCCCCATGAGTACCGTGCATCCCTCCTCGTAGGCAATTTCAGGGACGATCCTGTAATGCAGGGGGCTTATGTAGAGGAATGAGCGGCATCGTGCAAAAGCGGCAGGAAAACCCCGATCGTGAGCCCAAAGCTGTGAAAGACAGGAAGGGCATTAAGGAGATAGTCTGCCGGGCCGATATCGATCCGTGAAAGCGCCTGCCAGATATTGGCGATAATATTTTGATGCGACAGGCACACACCTTTCGGGACGCCCTCGGATCCCGATGTGAACAGTATCACCGCGGGCTGGTTGTGTTCCCCGGCGAGCATCCTGGCGAGTTTTCCGGGGAAAATACCGCGGAAAAACCCCGTAATTTATCCGTAAAATGGACCGTGCCGCGCAGATCTTCCAGATAGATCTACTTTCTTTCCCTCAAAGACCGCAGGATCCATCTTTATCCGCTCCATAAAGGCCCGGGAAGTAATGATCAGCCTGATATCGGCTATATCCATTGCGTGCCTGAGCGATGTTTCTCCGCTCGAATAATTGAGCATGACGGGCACTTTCCGGTATATTTGCAGGCCGAATATGATCATCGCGGTCGCGCAAAGATTCGGAAGAAGGATGCCGACATTCCTGCCGTCATGAGATGCGAAAATTTCCTTCCCATGATCAAGGCCCCAGGAGCGCCTTGCGATGGCTCACCTCGGTCCCCGTGGCATCTTTATACAGTATCGCGCCGCCTCTTTTGCGGCAAAGCCTGATAAATTCCGCTGCTACGGTCGATTGCCGGTAATGGGCCTCATAGAACATCTCGCAGAGCATTCCGTAAATGATATGCGCCGCTTCTTTCTTCCTGTCGTGCGGCTGTATATGGTCGAGGTCCATCGCCGGCCGGACACTCCCGACGTTATCGTGACAGGTGCAAAGAGCCTCCTGCCCGGATGTTTTTTTGCGAAAATTGTATTGTATGTATTTCCCAGGTGCACGGGCAGCAGGGAAGCGCCGGTCTTATATGCGACGAAACCCGCACCCTCATAGATCTTCATCAGGTTTCCCGTCTTCGTGATGCGGCCTTCAGGGAAAACCAGAAGGGCCGTCCCGCGATTGACCTCTTCTATTACTCCCTTGAGCGAATAAGGATTCAGCGTGTCGATCTGCACGGTATACCGGTTCTGCATGAAGGGCTTAAGCAGTAGTTCGCGGGCCCGGCCCCGGTTGACAAGGATCTTGAGGTCGATATCAAGATATGTCCAGAGAATTATCCCGTCGAGAAGGCTTGCATGGTTCGAAACAATAATGAGCCTGTCAAATTCCCGCGGTATATTTTCGAGGCCCTGCACCCTTGATCCTGTGGCAGGTAATAAAATAGGACTTAAATATGATGCGAAGGCCTTCTTCAAAAAAAGCCCGCAAAAGGCTGCGCCGCGCTTTCATTGACCCCTCCTTCCGGAAGACAGCATCTGTGATACATTCTTTCTGACGGCCTCGAGGACCTTGTTCAGATTTCTGAGATCCTTTTTGGGTATTCCCGCCATAAGCCGATGGACCCCGTCGAAATAACCGGGCTCCAGGGAGTCCACCATCTCCTCGCCCTTATCCGTCATTGCGATCATATGCACCCTTCTGTCGTTTGGATGCGGCCGCCGCACGACAAGGCCTGCCTTTTCAAGCCTGTCTATTATTCCCGTCATATCGGCCTTGTTTACGACAAGGCGCCGGCCAAGAGCCGACTGGGAGAGGGACCTTTCGCCGGCATATTTGAGCTGCACGAGGACATTGAACTGCGCATCTGTAAGATCAGTTCCCTGGAAATACCTGAAAGACGCGCGGGCGATCATTGTGCCTGTATAGATAATGTTTAAAAGGCTTTCATGCTCGACCGTCTGTATGGGTTTATCAAGCCCAAGCTCTTCGGCAAGGCCCATAAGCGCCTCCGATTTAGTTTAGATGTAAACTATTTTGATATATACGATAAGCCCTTGGCCGTGTCAATCCCGAAAATATCGGCGCAGGAGCGATATCGGGTCCAATATCGATATTTATGCCTGATCCCGTTTAGCATCTTTCTTACAATTCGAGAAACTGATATAATCTAACGTTCATTTTTGAAAGTCAGGTCTAGCTTCCGCGAAACAGGAGGTTATCCGGGATGACCACAGATATATCATTCAAGAGAGGGAGACGAACACCGACTCTTTTCAGGCTTCTTAAGGAACGGTACGCAAAAGAAGGCCTGGGCGAGCGTTATATTGCCCTGAAATGGGAGGAGTGGGGGAAAAACCGCTCACTGTCGATCTTTCGGGCGGTCAAAAACAACCGCATAGTCGGCTGGATATTCTATGACAGAAAAACCAGCACCATTGAAGAAATACTGATAAATGCCGGCTGGAAAGGCAGGGATCCCCGGGGAATAATGATCGATACCCTTATCAGCCGGGAAAGCCTCGTCGCGGCTTCGGTGCTGAAAGATGATGCGGATAAATATCAATTCCTGCTTGGTTACGGTTTCCGACCGGCTTTTTTTTCGAAGTCCCATGGGTTTCATGTCGTTAAAATGGAATTAAGCACCGCCATGCTTCTCGATAAAACACGGGGCGAAAAACCTTTCCATGCGTATCGAAAAAGAGAGCGTGTCGCTATAGAAAGGATACCCCCGACCCAAACATATGATGAAATAAAGCAAGGCATCCTGAATCTGGTCAAAAAGCTCGGGGGCATCAGGCGTTTTGTAAAACCGGGTCAGACGGTAGCCATAAAACCCAACATTGTGAGCGATCATGGGCTTAAAGACGGGAAGGTCACCGGCGGCATCGTTACGGATGTGCGTGTCATAAAAGCTCTCACCGAAATTCTCCTCGGCATTGCCTCTCATATTTATATTACCGAGGGGTCATCAATAAACCGCAGCGCTACCAGCGCAATGTTCGCCCATTATGGTTACGGCGATATCGTAGATCTTGACCCTCTGAGGATCACCCTGGTGGACCTCAACAATGACAAGCTTATAGAAAAACGCGTACCCGGCGCGAAACGGCTTTTTTCGCGAAAGGTGCCCGCAACCCTGGAAATGGTCGATGTGATCATAAATGTCCCCGTATTAAAGCTCCATTTTGCCGCTCGAGCATCACTCAGCATCAAAAATCTTCAGGGCGCGATGCCGCCTCTTGAAAAATATATGTCCCATTTTTTCGGGCTCTGGCAGAACCTTGTGAACATACATCACCTTATCAAGCCAAAATTGATAATTATTGACGGCTTAACCGGCCTCGAAGATTTCGGTCCCGTATCCGGTATCCCAAGAAAAACCGACCTGTTGATAGGCGGG
This sequence comes from uncultured delta proteobacterium, assembly GCA_963823725.1. Lineage (GTDB taxonomy): Bacteria > Desulfobacterota > Syntrophorhabdia > Syntrophorhabdales > Syntrophorhabdaceae > Delta-02. Next base: position 690,806 of record CAWGMJ010000020.1, on the reverse strand, counting down.
ACAAATCCTGTCGCTGTCGATTCCGTTGCCATGCAGATCATGGGGCTCGACCCGAAATCGTCTCCCCCTGTATTTCTTGCCTGGATGCAGGGGTTCGGGCCTCTTGAAAAAAATAAGATAGATATTGTCGGAGCGTCCCTGGAAGACGTTGCACAGCAATTTGTACAGCCCGCTATCGATGTCAATGGCGGCGCATCTCTGAAAATACATGCGGAAGCAGCGTGCCCCGGCTGCAAGGGATACCTGCATTTCGTACTGTCCAAACTCCGTAAACCGGACCCGGCCGACCCGTCGCGGTTTATTATCGACAGACCTTTTGATAAAGAGGTCAATATCTTCCTCGGTCCTTCCAATGGACAGGAGATCAAAGCGGACGACAGCGAATATCTTCATCGGCATGTGTCAGCAGCACAACGCGGAAGCAGGGGTCCATCTGCCGGGATGCCCGCCGCATGCAGAGGTATTAACAACGGGTATTTTCAGCCTTTTCCCTGATATCGAGCGTCCCAAGTATGCCGATGAAACGGAAGAATCCAAACTGGGGAAAATGCTTGAACGAAATACTTAAAGACCGTAAGGCGTGAGAGCGTAAGGCGTAAGGAGTTTTAAAAGCAAAATCATGATTTGTTACTCCTGCACTCCTTACGATGTAGAACGCCTTACGCCTTACGCTAACGCCTACCCTTTCATACTCCCCATCCGCCTGAAACTTTTATCTCGGTCGCTGTTATGTAGGATGCGTCATCTGATGCAAGGAAGGCGACCACTCTCGCAACCTCTTCCGGTTCCCCTATCCTTCCCAGGATGCTCTCCGCAATGATGGGGTCCCTGTATTTTTCCGGCATTTTCATGATGGGAGGGGTCCTGATCATGCCCGGCACAACGGCATTTACCGTAACGCCGTCCCTGCCGCCCTCGCGTGCCAGGGTTTTCGTAAGGCCCAGCACTCCCGCTTTGGCTGCGGCGTATGCCACCTCACCCTTGGCCCCCATGAGCCCGTAGATCGAACTTACGTTGACTATACGTCCCCATTTATTAGCGCGCATGCGGGGCAGAAGAAGCTTTGAAAGCAAAAAGGGCACGCCGAGATGTATCGATAAGACCGCATTATAATCATTTTTATCTATCTTGGCAGTGATCCCCGGCCTGTCGAACCCCGCGTTATTTACGAGTATGTCTACTGCCCTTTCGGCGAGTATCTCATCGATCATCTTGACAAGAGGCTGTGTGCGGGTGAGGTCGATCAGCCTGTGATCGACATCGGCCCCGCCTGCCTTTAATTCCCGTACAACGTGCGGCAGTGTTTTCTTGTTCTTGTCAAGGAGAATGAGACGCGCGCCGTGCCCGGCAAAAACCTCGGCGCAGGCCCTTCCAATTCCCTGTCCAGCCCCTGTGATCAATGCTGTCCTGTTTCTCAAACTCATGGCTCACCTTTTACGCAACGATATTTTATCGGAATTGTCGTATTTTACCGCATCGCTTAACAAGGTTACAATAAAATGTCAAAACACTTGATTTCTTCGCCGCTTTCATTTATTTCCTATAGGAAGATCGATCTGGAGTGAAAATATATGGAATTATTTATAGTAATGGACAAATCAATACTTGGCCGAGGGGTCTTCGGTGTTTTTTCAAGTATGGAAAAGGCCCAATCGTTTATTGAAAGCTTTAAATTTCACAGTATCGTCGTGGCCTCTTCCCTCATAGGCGCCTATGAAGAATCGGGTAAAATTTATGCGGCGCATACCTATGATCATTTTTACGATACGCATGTTTTCGATGGGATTTATTCGCAAAGCGAGGTTGCCTACGAAGCAGTGGGACAAAAAGGACTCATCATCGAATTTATAATTGACCTGCCCGATGAGAAAAAGATAATCATGTAGGATTGCCCCGGCAGCACTGTGATAATAATCATCGACTTTTGGCACTCGAGGCGTCTATGCTTCGGTAGAGGGATGACTTGAGAATATGAGAATATCCGGTTTTTTCCCGAAGAGGTTCGGTTCGCGGCTTTTCATAATGACCATAATCGCGGGGTTCATCCCGATAGCGATCTTCAGCATCCTTATACAGGTATTCGGCAATAACCTGGAATCCAGCGTTCGCCACGCCATAGAAGAGAGATATCAGGAAGAATGGGAACGCAGTTCTGTTCTCCTGACCCGAATGGGGGAGACTTACATCCGGAACAAGGCCCTGGACATAGCCGGGCAGCTCGATCTTACCCTTCAATCCCATCCATATATGACCTTGAACGATTTAAGGCGCGATAAGAAATTCCGCAGCATGGCCGTTCAAACTATCGGACAGCAGGGATACACCGGGCTGTTCGAGACGAAAACCGCAGTGATCAGATTTCACAGGGACCGGGTCGTCGAAAATACGAATGCACGAATGTTCCAAAAAACACTTCCGGATTACTGGAAAATCATTGATGCAGCCCGGGAGGGGAAGGCGTCCGGCGGTTACTATGACTGGAGGGAGGAAGACGGGACCGTATCGAAGAAATTTATGTATATCGTGCCGTTATCACAGCAGACAGCAGACGGCAGACAGCTTAGCCTTTTTGTAACCACATATCTCGATGAGTTTACAAAACCGCTCAGGGAGGCGCACGCCATTCAGCAGGAAACTGCGCAGGATGTCCTTAACACAACATCCGTCCTTATCACTTCGGTGAGGAATAATGGTTTTTTCTTCATGGGGATCGGTATTCTCCTCGTTTCCCTGACTGCCCTCATTATCGGCAGGTATTTTTCACAGGGAATAACCCGTTTGAGCGAAGCGACAAAAAAAGTGAACGCCGGGGACCTTACAGTCCATGTGCATCCGGTACCATCCGGAGAAATAAGGACCTTGATGGAAGATTTTAACCGGATGGTCGAAAGCCTCAATGCTACTACAGTGTCAAAAGAGCTGCTTGAAGAAAGCGAAAAGAAGCTGCTTGAAGTCAACAGGGATTTACGCCGGGAAATAGATATCAGGTCAATGGCGGAGAAAGCGCTCGCCATTGAAAAGGCCCGGCTTTCCGTTACTTTAAGATCAATTGGAGATGCTGTTATAACCGTCGATGCTTCCGGTTCGATAGTCCTCATCAACCGGGCGGCGGAAGAACTCGCGGGATATACACAGGATGAGGCGGAAGATAAACCATTTTTAGACATTTTTCGATTTAAGGGCCTCGAATCGCAGGGCCCGACGCGATCCGGTCGGTTTTTTGCTGCGTGAAGGAAAATTTTCGGATCCGTGCACCCTTATCAGCCGTGACGGGACGGAGTACCTGATAGAAAAAAACGCATCGCCCATCCACAGCGAAGATGCAATGCTGACGGGTGCCGTTATAGTCCTCAGAGATGTCACCGAGCAGCGCAGAATGGAAGCCGAACTCCTCAAGGCCCGAAAATTAGAGTCCATCGGCACACTGGCAGGGGGAATCGCCCACGATTTTAATAATCTCCTCGCCGTAATTCTGGGAAATATCTCTTTTGCCAGGATGTTGATCCAAAAGGACCAGAAGGCCTTGAAACGGCTCGACGAAGCCGAGAAGGCGACCATACGCGGCAAAGACCTGTCGTACCGTTTACTTACATTTGCCCGCGGCGGTACCGCCGTTAAAAAGGTGACTGTATTGTATGATCTGATACGGGACACTGCCGAATTAACCGTAGCCGGGTCAAAATCCGCCTGCGAATATCACTATCCCGGGAATCTCTTCAAAGTCAGTGTGGATGAAGGACAGATCCGTCAGGTTATTCACAACCTGGTCCTTAATGCCCGCGAATCAATGCCCGATGGCGGCGCGATCAAGATCACGGCGGAAAACATGTACCTGACCGACATCGAGGGGTCGAACCGGCAGCCGGGGAATTTTATCAGGATCTCCATCAGGGACCATGGTGTCGGGATATTGGCGGAAAATCTCGAACGGGTTTTCGACCCTTACTTCACTACCAAGGAAATGGGCAGTGAAAAAGGCATGGGGCTTGGGCTCGCCATCTGTTATTCCGTCATCAAAAACCATAACGGATTTATCACACTCGAATCCGAACCCGGCCACGGGACAACTGCATATGTCTATCTCCCGGCCGTGGAACCCGAGATATCAGTCGGCGATGGCATCTTCGGTCCTGCCTGAAAAAGAAACAAAGATCCTCTACATGGATGATGAAGAACAGATCCGGGATATGGCAGGACAATTTCTGCGCCATATAGGATACAATGTGGAATTTGCGCGGGACGGCGCCGAAGCCATAGCGCTTTTCAAAAAAGGTGCTTCTGCCGGAGTTCCCTATGATCTCGTCGTTCTCGACCTGGCGGTGCCGGGTGGGATGGGCGGGCGCGAGGCACTTCACGGCATCCTTACGATCAACCCGAAGGCAAAAGCTATTGTTTCAAACGGATATGTTGATGAAACGATGATCCAGGAATATGAAGGATACGGCTTTTCGGGATTTGTTGCGAAACCCTACTCACTTGAACAGCTTCAAAAAGTGATCAAAGATGTACTGGGAGCTTAGGTGACGAAGAGTATTGAATTCTGCGTTCAGGTGCCGTATACTAACGAAACCCTTAAAGGGGAGTAGCAAAGAGATAAGGTCAACAATCCGGAGCTTTAAACTTCCTGGCCTTATCGTTGGTCACATCGGGACCAATCAGCGAGACCTTTAGCATGAAAGCAATTCGTGCCGAAGCGTCTTTTTTTTGCGCCGGATGCGCGGTTTTTGCAGTTTGTGCGGAAATAAATTAATATGCGTTGTAAAGTAAAGGGGAGTAGCGTCTATACGGCATCATCGTCAATACGTCGGAGAGCGAACCGACCGGTGTGCCGGTTACTGCAAACGTAACGAGCGAGACCTTTACCTGAACGATATACGTATTAGTTTTTTCAGATAGGTATATTGCATCATCGGAAAGGGAGAAAAAAATGGACAAAAGCCGGTATCACCTGGAACAGCTGGAAACTCTGTATAAACATCTCGGCACTCGGCCGGACGGCCTCACGGCGCAAGAAGCCGTCCAAAAACTTGACCAATTCGGTCCGAATGAATTAAAGGCAAAGAGAAAAAAGACACCTTTCATGATGTTCCTTGACCAATTCAAGGATTTCATGATCCTCGTCCTGTTCGCTGCCGCCATTGTGGCAGGTATAGCCGGCGAAATGACGGACACTCTCATCATTATAGCTATCATCATCGCAAACGCGATCATCGGCTTTATACAGGAATACCGGGCGGAGAAGGCCATAGAAGCTCTAAAACAGATGGCCGCACCTGTTGTCAATGTCCTGCGCGACGGCCGGGCCCAGTCTGTCCCGTCCCGCGAGGTGGTGCCGGGTGATATTGTCCTTCTCGAAGCGGGGGCAATTATCCCGGCAGATATGCGGCTTATCGAAAATGCCCAGTTAAAGATCGATGAAGCTGCGCTGACCGGGGAATCGGTCCCCGTGGAAAAATCGACAGGCGAACTGTCAGACCCTGAGTTTCAATTGGTGACAGGGTGAACATGGCCTACAAGGGAACGGTGGTCACGTACGGCAGGGGTTCGGGCCTGGTCGTCGGCACGGGAATGGAGACGGAACTCGGAAAAATAGCATCCATGCTGCAGGATGAAAATGAAGTAAGAACACCCCTTCAAAAGCGCCTGACTTCATTCGGTAAAAACCTGGCTGTCATTATTCTCATTATATGTGCGATTATATTCACGATCGGCCTTGTACGGGGCGAACGGCCGCTTCTCATGCTTTTAACGGCAATTTCTCTTGCCGTTGCTGCCATACCGGAGGCATTGCCCGCTGTGATCACGATATCACTCGCCCTTGGCGCGAAAAAAATGGTCAAACAAAATGCCCTGATCAGAAAGCTCCCTGCCGTTGAAACCCTTGGTTCTGTAACATACATCTGCTCTGATAAAACGGGGACCCTTACCTACAACCGGATGACAGTCGAGGAGATATATGCGGAAGGCCGTTTCATTACGAGGACGGACCCGAAGATGCGGGACTTCGAGGAAGTGATGATGGGACTTGCCCTCAATAATGATTCCCGGGAAAGCAACGGCGGTTTTATAGGCGATCCTACGGAAGTGGCCCTCTATGTCATTGCCAGAGAGAACGGCTTCAAAAGGGAAGATACCGAAGCGAAATATCCCCGCATCGGGGAGATCCCTTTTGACTCCGACCGCAAGTCGATGACTACAATTCACCGGCATCCTGACGGACATTTTATCTCCTATACAAAAGGGGCATCCGACATGCTCCTTGAAAAGGCCGGCACCATGCTGGTAAACGGAAAGGCCGAGCCCGTTGAAAGGGACAAGATCCTGGCAGCCAATGATGATATGGCGCAAAGAGGGCTGCGCGTCCTGTGTATCGCAAAAAGGGAATGGGACGCCCTTCCCGAAGGCCTTCCCGTAGATGTGGTTGAAAATAACCTGACAATACTCGGCCTTGTCGGCATGATGGACCCTCCCCGCGAGGAGGCGAAACAAGCCGTCGACCTGTGCAGGACTGCCGGGATAAAACCCGTCATGATCACCGGTGACCATCCCATTACAGCGGCCGCGATCGCAAAAAAGATCGGGATCCTTGATGAGAATGGCCACGTTATCACGGGAAAAGAGCTTGCAGCGATCCCCGATGATGAATTTGCGGAAAGAGTTGAACATATTGCGGCATACGCCCGGGTGGCTCCCGAGCAGAAATTGAAGATCGTCAAGGCCCTTCAGGCCAGGCATCAATTCGTTGCCATGACAGGTGACGGCGTCAATGATGCCCCTGCACTCAAACGTGCCGATATCGGTGTCGCGATGGGGATCACGGGGACTGATGTCTCCAAAGAAGCGGCGGCAATGATCCTTCTCGACGACAATTTTTCGACGATCGTGAAGGCAGTGAAGGAAGGCAGGAAAATTTATGACAATATCCGCAAATTCATACGGTATCTGCTTGCGACAAACTACCGGCGAGATCCTGACCATATTTTTCGCCCAGCTTCTCGGTTTTCCTATTCCCCTCCTGCCCATACATATCCTCTGGATCAATCTGATCACGGACAGCCTTCCGGCCCTTGCGTTATCGGTAGAGCCGGCAGAAGACGATGTCATGCAGCGGCCCCCGAGGGCATCCCGGCGAAAGCATATTCGCCCATGGCCTCGGCATCCAGACGATCTGGGTAGGAGCATTGATGGCCGCCCTTGTGCTTTCTGTACAGTATGTTTCTCTGATTTCCACAACGGGAAATGGCAAACAATGGTCTTCACGGTGCTGTGTTTTTCACAACTCGCCCATGCGCTCGCAATACGGTCCGATAAAAAATCACTTTTCCAGCAGGGGTTAATGTCAAATAAAGCTATGCTGGGAGCAGTGATCATATCAATTCTTATGCAGCTCGCCGTAATATATATTGCTCCGCTCAATGGAATTTTTAGAACACAACCTCTGACCCTTGGGGAACTGGCAGCATGTGCGGGGATTTCGGCAATAGTCTTTGTTGCGGTCGAGATCGAGAAATTTATACGCCGTACAATAACCGGGCGAAAAAAGGCTCATAATTGATTTTGGAGAATTGGTTCCGCTATACTTGAGATTATGGAAGACAAAGCGAGAAATGCATATGTGGCCTATTTTGACGTTCTCGGATTCACTTCGAGGTTTTTATCCGGCGATCTGCAAAACAGGTATGAAAAGCTTGTCGATGCCATCGACAGGGTAAAAGATGACGATATCACCTGTTTTCTTTTTTCTGACAGTATCGTCATTACTTCCCGGTCATTTGCCAAAGTCCGGGAAACATCCCGCTCCATTTACACGTGGGGGATACTTAATGACTTCTGGCTCAGGGGCGCAATTGCGCACGGCGGCCTGACGGAACTCGATTTCTCAAGCTTTATCACCCGCAACAGGGTAGTGCTTCCTTTTCTCGGGGAAGGGTATCTCAAGGCGTATAAACTGGAATCAACCCTCAATATATCAGGGATCGCACTCGACAATATCTTCTTCGAACCGGGAAAGGAATGCGCGGCCCTCAAAAGAGAGGCGGATTACGTCTCATACGAAGAATACCTGCCGAAACGGGGATACGAGGACGAAAAGCTCCTTCTGCTTCCCGAGGACGGCTCGCTCAAACAGATCGTCGATACGATGTATTTTGAAGAAATGCTGAAATCTCACGTCAATGATATCGACAAGTACATCAATACATTTATCTTCTTCATCGAGACCCTGCTGAGGACAGCCGACCACGAGACGGTTGTCAGGTTTCTCGACAATCTGCTCAAGCAGCTCGAACTGCACGGAAGCCATGTGCTTATCCCGAGCAAGGTCATAATTATCTTTGTTGCTGTTATTGAAGGGCTTATCAGGCGCTTCCGGTCGGGAGCTTTCGACGGCGCCGGCGCCAATCCGCGGGAAATGCTTGAAACGTATGTGGGCAATATCCTGGGCAGCCTGAAGGTCCAGGGTTATCTGCCCACATTTGTCGACTATGTCCTTGAATACGATAAAAAACGGCACAGTACGGTCTATCGCGATATCAATAAACTACGGGCGGACTGGTCAGGATTTATGTAGAAGAAGGGTTATGGGTTATCGGTAATGGGGAATAATTCCTATGACCCATTACCCATTACCCATTACCTGTCATTTATTGGCACATGAATGACTGGTTTGGCGCGAGGAAGCAATTCTTGCCTTTTGGGAACAATTTTGCCAGGTTGTAATCTACGGTGCCGTTGGTATAGTGGCAGATCATTGAATTGTTCCTTACCACGTTCTCCGTTGATCGCCAGCGTGAAGGTGCTTTTTGCGGGGATCGCTTCCCAGCCGCTGATCGGGCCCTGCGTCCTGATCGTGACCTCCACTGTTACGGACCGGGGACATACGAGTGACTGGTCGGCTTTGCTGTTTCGGCTGCAAACAAGGACAGGGATGATAAGCAGACAAAAAATACGGTTAAAATAATGAATACGCATCTCATGATAATCCCTCCGTTTATTCCTTCCGTTCACGGCATTATATCACGGAAGACATATATTTAAGAAAAATGTACTTTAGCGGTCTCAAGCTATGTTACGATTAGATCGATGATGGTGTCAAAGGAATATTTATCGTGAACGAACCCGTCCGGATATGAAATGGATGCCATAGACAGAAAATTGCTCGATGTGCTGCAGGAGGAATTCCCGCTTGCCGAAATGCCGTTTCGTTGAGATCGGCGAAAAGATGGGCATTCACAGGGAACGAGGTAAGACAAGAATAAAGAGGCTCAAAGCCGAGGGCTATATCCGAAGGATCGGCCCCGTCCTCGACGCAAAAAAACTGGGCTATCACAGCCTCCTGTGCGCGGCTGCCGTCGAGCCCGATATTATCGAGGAATTGGCGATGCCGTCAATGCCGAGCCTTCCGTTACCCATAATTACGAACGCGAAGGCGAGCTCAATCTCTGGTTCACCGTGACGATGAAAACGCGAGAACGATATCGATAAATTCCTGAAAGAGCATCGAGGATAGATTTTCGATCACGATCCACCGGTTCCCCGAAAAAAGAACATTCAAGATAAAAACCCGGTTTATGACCGGCGAAAAAGATTAATTACAGACCAGGAAGGATACATGACAGACACAGATGCCGTCACATATAAACGAGTATACCTCGTCGATGGAAATTCATATCTGTACCGCGCTTTTTACGCTACACCGCACCTGTCAAATTCACGCGGATTTCCGACAAATGCGATCTATGCATTTGTCAGCATGATAAAAAAACTGCGCAATAGCGAGAACCCCGATATCCTTATTATTATCTTTGATTCGAAAGGCCCGTCATTCAGGGAAGAGATCTCGGCGCAATACAAGGCGCAGCGCCCCCCGATGCCCGACAATCTTTCTCTTCAGGTCCCGGTCGTAAAAAAAATAATCGACGCCCTTGGCCTGCCTGTCCTGGAAAAGGAGGGTTTCGAGGCGGATGATATAATAGCGACCCTGACAGAACATCTCAAGGCGCACGATGACATCATGACGTTTATCGTGACGAGCGACAAGGACATGATGCAGCTTGTCGGCGAAAAGGTCAGGATCCTGGATTCGATGAAGAACCTTGTCATTGGCGAGGCCGAGGTCAGGGAAAAATTCGGCATTTCCCCCGGGAATATGGTCGATTATCTTGCGTTATGCGGAGATACGTCAGACAACATCCCCGGCGTCCCGGGAATTGGTGAAAAGACCGCGCGCGATCTCGTAGCGACGATGGGATCGATCGATGACATCTACGGTCATATCGACGAGATCAATAAAAAAGCTGTCAAGGAAAGATTGATGTCCGGCAGGGAAAAGGCTGAAATGAGCAGGAAACTTGCCACGCTGAGATATGATGTCCCGGTAGAAACAAATTTCGAGATACTTTGCGAACGCACGGAAAATCTTGAAGAGCTTCGACAGATCTATAGAGAACTCGAATTTACGGCCCTTTACCGGGAGATCAAGGTTGAAGCGGGGCAAAGGAAAGAACTGAAAGAAAAACAGCTGGCCGATCTTGTATATGACCGGATATATATCGCCGCGGCATTCCAGGGAAAAAATGCGGGCACCCTCGGCATCGAGGCATTTGCTGTGTTTGATGGTGAAGGGGTATTTTTTTCGATGCTCGAGGCGGACTTTAGCACGATCTTATCCCGTGCGCGGGAGATCATTGCACATAACCTGAAACCTTTCTTTATAACCGCCGGGGATCACCTGCGCGAAAAAAAGGTGTTCGACACCATGCTCGCGGCATATCTCGTAAACCCTCTGAGAAAAGATTTTACCCTTGGCGGCATACTGGAGGAATATTGCGATATAACCCCGGCCGAAATGGATATAGCCGTATCCCTTCGCGACATGGCGGCGTGTCTGCCGGACCTCGAACATACACTTCGTGAGCAGCTCGGGGAACTTCAGCTTTCCGACCTTTTCTTCGGGACGGAATTGCCGCTCATTGAGGTACTTGCCGACATGGAAATTGCCGGCGTCAGGGTAGACAGACGTAAGCTCGGCGAGCTTTCACGGGATTTCGACCAGCGTTTGACAGGAATTGTCAAAGAGATCTACGTGCATTCGGACGGGCCATTCAACATCAACTCCCCCCAACAATTATGCCGCGTTCTTTTCGATACGCTGGGACTTACGCCTGTCAAAAAAACGAAAACAGGATATTCAACGGACACGGGTGTTCTTGAAATACTTTCAGAAAGTCACCCTCTTCCGGCCATGATACTCGAATACCGGTCACTGACAAAACTCAAGAACACATATATCGATGTATTGCCTACCCTTATTAATCCGGCGACAGGGAGAATACACACGACATTTAACCAGATGGTTGTGGCCACAGGACGATTATCATGCAGCGACCCCAACCTCCAGAACATCCCGATACGGGGGGAAGAGGGCACGAAAATTCGTGAATCCTTTGTACCCGCCGACGGAAGTCTTCTTCTTTCCTCCGATTATTCTCAAATAGAACTGCGCGTGCTCGCACATCTCTCACAGGACCAGGAGCTGATCGATACCTTTCACAGGAATGAGGATATTCACGCGCGGGTAGCCGCAAATGTATTCGGAGTGGGGGCCGACTGCATCACGGCTGATATGCGCCGGGCAGCAAAGGTGATCAATTTCGGCATCATATACGGTATGAGTGCGTTCGGCCTGTCAAAACAACTCGGGGTCAACCAAAGAGAGGCGCAAAAATACATCGATAATTATTTCGAGCGTCACAAGGCCGTAAAGGATTTTATGGACAGCGTTAAAGAAAGCGCCCGGGCGAGCGGGTTCATAAGAACACTCCTCGGCAGGATACGGTTCATACCCGAGCTCAACAACAGCGATCCGACAGTACGGCAGCTTGGTGAAAGGGTCGCGATGAACACCCCGATCCAGGGAACGGCAGCGGATATTATCAAGGTCGCCATGATAAATATACATCGAGCGATCCGGCAGAGAGGCTTAAGATCCCGGCTGATACTTCAAATACACGATGAATTGCTCTGTGAAGTAATTGAAAACGAGGCGGCGGACATGGTGGATCTTGTCCGGCATGAAATGGAAAATGTCATTAAGCTTGATGTCCCCCTTATCGTTTCCATCGGAACGGGGCATAGTTGGGCCGAGGCGCATTGACCGGCACCTTCGATGAAACTGCGAGGAATTCGGCGCAGGCGATAAAAACAAATACCGAAAAATAAATCCAGAACAAAAAAGCCAGAAATACGCCATATGTCCCGAAAAATGCCGTGAACCGTCCTACATACATAACGAAATATTGAAAGAAATATTTGCCGGCATGCCAGAGAACCGCACCGAGGGAAGCCGCCAGGAAGAGTTTCCTTTTGTCCCTGACCGGCGTGAGAAAATAGTACAGGAACCAGAACATCCCGGCGACGAGAAGCAGGTCCATGATAGAAAATGAGGCCCTGGTTATAAAACCCCCGAGGGTTTTTACGAGTTTCACCTGAATGATCAGCGAAAACACGAAGCTGAAGAAGATAAGCGTCTGGATAAGCGCAAAAGACAATGTCAGGAAGAATTCCTCCTGCTTCCCTTTGATAAAGCCCTTTCGGGTCGTGCCGAAAATAAGCTGGAATGCCGGGCGCATGACCGCGAAAAGACGTGATGTGAACAAAAGGAGAAAAAGAAGGCCGAGAGGACCCGACAGCCGCTTGGAAAGAGATATAAGATTCAATTCCCTGAGAAGTTTTTTCACGATAACAGCGTTGTAGGGCGCCGGAATAATGCTCGCTATGTACTTTTCCATATGCGAAGCAGGATGGCTTATATCGATCACGTAGCTGATGATAAAAAAGAAAAAAGCGTAAAAGGAATAAAGGTCAGCAGGATATAAAAAGAAATAGACGAAACCATGATATTCGCATGGTCAGCCTGGTATTTTTTAAAAAGCTTTTTGATCGTGGGGAAAACATGCCCCATCATATCTCTGCAACCGGTTAATAAGTTCATTATTTATTATAATGACGGGCAACAGGCGGTGGATAGAAAATCTTTGTTCTCTCCGCCCTATAACCGATTACCATTACCTATTACCCTCTCTTCATTATCCTATTCTTATCCTCGGATCTGCCACCGCGTACGAAACATCCGCTATCAGGTTGCCGATCAAGCGTGAGGAATGCGCCTATTACGAGGATGCCCATAATGGTGGGATAATCCCTGGCCATGACGCTGAAATAGAAAAGCTGGCCCATACCGGGTATGGAGAAGATGCTTTCGAATATGACGCTGCCTCCGATAAGTCCCGGCACCGAAAGGCCAAGGATCGTAATGACGGGAAGAAGGGCGTTTCTGAGGGCATGCTTGCGGATGACTATTTTTTCCGGAAGGCCCTTGGCATATGCGGTTGTAATGTATTCCTGCCTGAGGACCTCGAGAAGGCTGCTTTTCATATAACGCGATATGCCTGCAAGGCTCCCCACGGCGGAGATGGCCACGGGAAGGACAAGATGACGCGCTACATCAGCAATCTTTTCGAGGATGTTCATATCCTGGAAATCGTAGGATTTTATTCCCGAAACAGGAAGTATCTCAAGATAAACCCCGAAAAAGATCATCGCGAGCAGGGCCACCCAGAATGTCGGAGCGGCATATCCGGCAAAGACAAAAGATGTCAGCAGTTTGTCCATGATCGAGTCTTTATAGCGGGCGCAATAAACACCTATAGGGATGCCGAAGATAAAGATAAGCCCCATGGAAAGGAGATTTATGAGTATGGTGATCGGAAGCCTTTCCTTGATCTTGTCTATAACGGGGCGGCGGTCTGTGGCGAAAGATGTTCCGAAATCGAATCTGACGATCCTCTTGAGCCATGTACCAGTATTGAACATGGAGCGGCTTATCGAGACCGTAAAATGCGCGGATCCTTTCGCGCGCCTCTTTGGTGATCTTGGGGTTCATCTCGGCTTCGAGCATACCGGGTTCACCCGGCACAAGATGAATGACCGCGAAGGAAACGAGAGTGATCCCGAATATCATCGGGATCATGAATAAAAGCCGTTTAGCGAGATACTGCAGCATTGATCCTGTACCTCATCTGGTTTTCCGGAACATACCACTTGATAAAATTATACATTATACCGGCCGGACCCGGGTCGATCCCCTTGAAACGCCGGTGGAGGGCGACCGTACTGTACGGAACGAAAAGAAACGTATAAGGCTGGTCTTCAGCAAGCACCTCCTGGATCCGGTCGAGATATTTTTTCCTGCCGGCCTGGTCCATCGTATGGCGCGCTTTTACCAGCAACTCATCGATCTCCTTATTTTCGTATGATGTAAAATTCAAGTTCCTTGGGCCCCTGCTTCGAAGAATGCCAGATATCGAAAAGATCGGGATCGTTGGGAATTGTCCAGCCCAGAAGAACTGCATCGAAATTTCTCTTGTCTATAAAATCATTGACGAGGGTCGCCCATTCGAGAACGCGTATCTTCATCGTGATCCCGATCACTGAAAATCTGCGCTGTATAAGCTCGGCGCTTTGTATCCGCACGGTATTTCCCTGGTTGACAAGGACCGTGAATTCAAACGGGATGCCATTTTTCCTCATTTTACCGTCCGGGCCCCGTTCAAATCCGGCCTCCTTCAAAAGGGCAAGCGCCTTTTCCGGATCGTATTCGAATTTTTTGACGTTGCCGTTGTATGGCCCACATGTCAGGTTTGAAGGGCCCCGTCGCCTCTATTCCCTGCCCGAGGAGGATCCCGTCAATTATCTCCTGTTTGTTGACCGCATGGGCAAGGGCCTGGCGGACCCTTTTGTCCTTGAAGAACTTGTGTTTCAGGTTATAGCCGATATATGTGTACGCAAACGCAAGATATTTATACCTGTTGAATTCCCGCTTAAAGGCGGGATAATCGGTCTGCTTGACATATTGCAGCGGCGTCAGCCCCATCATGTCGATCGAATTATTCTTGAGTTCGAGGAACATCGTCGCCGTATCGGGTATGATCTTCATCATGTACCGCCCGATATATGGCCGGCCTTCGAAATATTCCGGATTGGCGGTAAGGATCACCCGGTCACCGGGGACCCATTCCGTAAACACAAAAGGCCCTGTGCCAACGGGGTTTCTTTTGAGGGGTGAAGCGATGTTATGTCCTGTCCTTCCAGGAGATGCCGCGGCAGTATGGCCGAAGACCAGCTGATAAGCGCCGGGAGCAAAAGGCTTGTCATATGTCACCCTGAATGTGTACTCGTCAAGGATCTCGGCTTTTTTTACGAGCTTGAAATCCCCCGAATACGGGGTTGGAGTTTTCGGATCGATCGTGACCTTGTACGTGAACATCACATCCTGGGCGGTAAAAGGCTTGCCGTCATGCCATTTGACACCCTTTCGGAGTTTGAATGTTATCGACAGGTTGTCTTTCGATATGATCCACGATTCGGCCAGATCGCCGACAATTTTGAGATCCCTGTCGTACTTGACAAGTCCGTTGTAGATATATGAAGCGATCTCATGGGACGATGAATCGCTGGCAAGGATCGGGATGAGATTGGAAGGCTCGCCGATCGAGCCCGTTATGATCATATCGCCGTAGGCAGGCTTGCCCGGATCGTCATATATATGCCGCATCTTTTTTCTTGCCGCATGAAAGAAGGAGTGCAAAACACAGAAAAAGAAGCAGAATCAGTCTTTTTTTGGTTGCCATTGCCACAATCGAAGCTAATTCTAGCAGATAAGCCCCGCCAAAGTAAAGAAAGCTTAGCTCGGGACCAAACTCGTTGGTTTTACTCCGTTTCCTGTTTAATCACTTGAAAACGTTCGGTAAATCCTATATAACATGATTGGGTCTATCAGAAGTATTATACCGGCACCGAACGTACTTATCTCATCGATTTGATCTGCCGCGAACCCTGTTATAAAAAAAACTGGAGTCTGCTTACGAAAATGTACATTAATGCCATATCACATTATCTGCCATCAACGCTTATCCATAACGATTATTATACACAAGCTTAAGGGCCTTACCGATGAATGGATCTTCCAAAGATCGGGCATCAGGCGACGTACCCGGGCCGCAGAAAACGAAAATACCCACACCATGGCCATTGAAGCAGTCGCGCCTCTCATCAACAGGCTGCCATACGATATATCGGATGTCGACCTTATCGTCGGTGCGACCTACACACCCTATGATACGGTGGGCACCCTTGCGCATGCGGTGCAGGGCCATTTCAATATACATTCGGCAGCAGCCGTTACCATTACCTCGGCCTGCTCGTCATTTGTAAATGCAGTTGAGATAGTCGAGGGTTATTTCGCAACGGGCAAATCAAAAAAGGCGCTTGTGATCGCTTCAGAACATAATTACAGTTACACGGACGAAGATTGCGATCAATCGGCGCATCTCTGGGGAGACGGCGCCGGATGCGTTTTTATCTCCGCCGAACGATGCTCGGCCAA
Organism: uncultured delta proteobacterium; assembly: GCA_963823725.1. Classification (GTDB taxonomy): domain Bacteria; phylum Desulfobacterota; class Syntrophorhabdia; order Syntrophorhabdales; family Syntrophorhabdaceae; genus Delta-02. The sequence continues at coordinate 674,362 of CAWGMJ010000020.1, read as the reverse complement.
CGATATTCAAATTATCGATGTGCATACCGTCGGGCCTGGGCCATATCGGTAAAGGTGTCGGCGGGCATTTACTTAAGGCCATCCAATGGCGGGCTGACAATGCCCTATGGCCGGGATATTTTTGTCAATGCCTGTAAATTTATGGCAGCCGAAGCAAAAGATATCGTAGAAAAGAATAAATACCTGCTGATGACATAAATTATCTTGTGCCCCATCAGGCAAATTCCCGGATAATGGACCATGTCGCGAAGATCCTCGGTCTCGATCGTCCAAAGTCATCTCGAATATAGAGGATACGGGCAATACCGGCTGTGCCAGCACACTTATATGCCTTTCGCAAAACTGGCAGAGATTTACAAAAGAGGACCTCATCCTTGTCACCGTATTCGGCGGCGGATATTCCAGCGGTGCGATGCTGCTTAGAAAATAAGAGACTTAGGTACTAGGTAATGGTCCATCACTCTCCTGTTGCCCATCGACACCATCACGTATTACCCATTTTATTACCCGTTTGATCCATTGACAGAAATGTCCGGTCAATCACATAATATTTATCATGGACCTTCTTAAAGCAATAAAGGAAAGGCGGAGTGTCAGGCAATACAGGAGCGACACTATACCTGACGAGATATTGATCGAGATACTCGAAGCGGCACGGCGTTCGCCTTCGTGGGCCAATACCCAGGTTTGCGTTTTATAGTCGTTAAGGATGCCGCGATAAAAGAAGGCCTGCTTGATTGCCTTGGGCCCCAAAATCCCGCAAGGGCCGCCATTATCGAGGCACCTGTTGTTATCTGCGCTGCTGCACAAAGAAATATCTCCGGGTGCCGCAGCGGCACACCGACGACGAACAAAGGCGACTGGTTCATGTTCGATGCCGGAATTGCAATGGAACATATAGCGCTCGCCGCATGGAACTTCGGTCTCGGCACGGTCCACGTTGGAAGCTTTGATGCGAAAAGGCAGAAAATATCCTTGAGATCCCTCGACGGATACAGTATTACGGAAATGATGCCTGTCGGGTACTTCGACGATATCCCCCGTCGAAACCCCGCGAAAACCCCTTTCCGATATCATCTACCTTAACCGGTTCGGCCAATCATTTTTTGGACAAGTAAAGAAATAAATACGGTTCTTCGAGCCGTTTATCCGTATCCTAATTCTTCCAGCCTCTCTTCCGTCATCCCGATGTAGTGTGCGACCTCATGGACGACCGTGATCTCGATCTCCTCCTCCAGTTCTTCACGGGTACTGCACATTTCTTCGAGAGGTTCCTGGAAAAGATAGATCATATCGGGATAGAGCGGAGGTATCGTGACTGAACGCTCGATCAGAGGCACTCCCTGGAAAAGGCCGAGCGGGACATTCGCCGGGTGGCATTCCCATCTCCCGCATCATTTGCCGGGAAGGCCTTTTTTTTACTGAGATCACTATGTTCTCAAGATGCTGCCTTATCTCGTGAGGTATGTTTTCTATCGCTTTTGCCACTATTTTGTCGAATTCATTATCAGCCAGTTTAACCGGCATAGGCATCTTCTTTGGGAAAATAACTTAAAAGCATGCTATCCGTCCTTTCGTCGATCTTTTCAAGAACTGCGACAAATTCACTGATGATGATCGCCGTTGCTCCCCACACTTTTCTCCCGTATACATCAAAATAGGGTATGCGCCGCTCAATTCCCTCTATCATCCAATTCTCGACGCTTATGTTCTTTGGGTCAAAAAAATGGGTGATCGGCACCTCGAGCACATGCAGAACTTCCTCCTCCTGCAGCTCAAAAGACGGACGGCGCGGCAGATATGCAACGAACGGATGAACGTGAAAATTGCTCGGCTCTATGTATATGGGGGTCAATTCGCCGATTATGTCATATCATCACCGCAGATACCAAGCTCTTCACACACTTTCCCGAAGGGCCGTCTGTGCGAGCGAGACATCCTCGGGTTCAATGCTTCCGCCCGGAAAGCTGACCTGGCCCTTATGAACAGTTACATTGTCAGTGCGGACTGTTAGGACAATGAAAGGTGCATTATGTTCATCGCCCGGATAAAGCAGCAGCATTACAGCCCCGACGAAAGGGGTGTCTTTCCCGGGTGGAGGCGTAAATGCCCGGTGCGAAGGCGACATACGCACCTGCGCCTCATAACCCGGCAGCGGCATCTGCAGCGCCTTTTTTATGTTGTCCGGAGTGAATCTATCCCCGATAATCGCCTCTTCGTCTACAGAACTCCCAGACCCATGCCGACCATGCCCGGACCGGAATCATATGCCTCCGTCAAGGCCCGGGAATCATCTTCGATCTCGTCTTCGATGCGCATGGTGACCTTTCTGATCTCGGCAATTATCCCGATACCCGTTTTAAAGGGGTCCTTGGCCGAACTTATCTGCGCTATCGCCATTTCTTCAACATTCTTTAATGCCGCCATAAGACCTTTGTCGATCTTGGGGGCTGCTTTTTTTGGGGCTGCAACTTTTTTCTTTGCCTTTGATTTTACTGCTGCCATACAACACCTCCTTTAAGATGTGTCAGCATCGCATAATGGGGAAAATCCCTAAGAACCCGGAAAGTTTATCCATATCTCAATTATATTGTTAATACTCCATTCGTCAAGCGACTAAAATGAAAATCGCAGACAATCGTAAGAGGCGAAGTAAGGCGTAATAGAAGCCGTGTATTTGTTCACCGCAGTTTTTCGCCTTGACGGCGTACGGCTTATGATTCATTGTAAACTATCAGTCCTTGAAAGAAATACTTTTTTCTACTAAACTGTGAAAAACTATTCAAAGGGAAATCATTTGGGCCGCCAGAGCAGCGATTGGTCAGATTTCGATGCGGTAATAAAGAAACATGTCTGGAAATTAATTGCGATAGGCTCCGCGTGTCGGAGCGTTCATCATCATCATGATCTTTGCCGGTTATCATTTCGCGGGCAGATCGACATTTTGCGGTTCATGTCACAGTATGGAAAATAATTATTTCACGTGGAAAGTTTCCAGACATAAACAATTTGCCTGCATCGAGTGTCACCTTCCGACAGGCAATTTCGCCTATACAGTCCTCTATAAGGCGTATGCGGGCGCTCGCGATGTGGCGGAGAAACGGCACGGTCATATCCATTTACCATAAAATTGACCGATACTGCCCGGACCATAGCAAACTCCAATTGTGCGCGATGTCACTTTTCGACCATCGAAACAACGCCCATGGTGAAGGGAAATACGGATTGCATGAAATGCCACAAATTCCTGGTCCACGGCCGTCCCGTGCTCAATGGAGGTTCTTTTGAGTAAAAAGACTTTAATAGTTTTTGTCATTGGCTTCATTTTCTTCTTTGCGGCCCTGGCAATGGTACGGGCATTTTTCTTCAAACCCTCCGATACGCCGAATGTGGCAGCGATATCGGAAAGTGAATATGATCCTGCTGTGTGGGGACGGAAGTATCCGCTCCAATATGCAAGTTTTCAGAAAAATCTGGAGATGTCCGCCTCGCCAACTGATTTTGGTGGATCGGTTAAATTCCAGCATTCACTGAGACAACCCGAGATCCTCACAAATTTTAAAGGGAATGCCTTCAGCAAGGATTATACGGAAGACAGGGGGCATCCCTACTCCCTGACCGACCTGAAAGAATCGAAGAGAGTCACGCCTCAAACCCCCGGAGCCTGCATGACATGCAAGACGGCCAATATCTCCGCCATCTTTAAAGAAGACGGATGGGCATACGCAAAGAAACCACTTGCCGAGCTATTCGCCAGAAGCAAACATGCAATCGGATGCGCCAATTGCCACAACCCCTCGACAATGGAATTGCGCGTCGTAAACCCTGCCTTTATCGAGGCCATGGCGAAAAGAGGGATCGATGTAACAAAAGCCGGCCGGGAGGAAATGCGGACATACGTATGCGGCCAGTGCCATGCGGAGTACTATTTCGAGCCCGGGACATCGCGGGTGATAATGCCCTGGGATAAAGGGACTCACCCCGAGCAGATCTATGCCTATTACAGCACAAAGCCCGGCGGTTTTGAAGGCGACTGGATCCAGCCCGATTCGCAGACAATGATGCTGAAGGCCCAGCACCCCGATTTCGAGGTCCATTCCACGAGCACCCACGCCAGGGCGGGAATATCATGCGCCGATTGCCACATGCCGTACATGCGCGAAGGAGGCCGGAAATACAGCTCGCACTGGGTGACCACCCCCATGAAAAAAACGGACGCAGCGTGCAGGCGATGCCACCCGGAAGATGCGAAGATGCTTCTCGAAAGGGTTAAATCCGGTCAAAAAAACGTATGGGAACTGCAGCATATCGCGGGAACCAGGATAGCAAAGGCCCATGAAGCCATAGCGAAAGCCCTTGCATCTAAAACGGTCAACAAAGAAGAACTCGAGAAGGCACGGGAACATTTAAGACGGGCACAATGGTACTGGGATTTTGTGGCAGCCGAAAACAGTATGGGATTTCACAATCCGGCCCTGTGCCTTAATATTCTCGGGCAATCGATAGACCTGGCGCACAGGGCTGCCGAGTCCGCCGTCAAGGCAGCGGGACCCGTCCCCTAAACCGGACCTTCATTTTCGCTTTTCCAAAAAAATAAGACAGGCCCCAAAAACTCGTATCCATAACCTGAATATTATCAAGCATTTCCCGATAACGATGTTTTACCCGCTGTTGACCTTGCCAATTTCCCTGTTATAATTCTATATGCTCTAAGATTGATGGCAATGAAGGAGGATTCCTTCAGCATTAATAGTGACAGACTGGAAAAATGCCCGGATAAAGGTGCGAAAGACCGGCTGGACACAATCCGCCAAAAAAGAGGACAAGCATGAATGACTCCGGTACGATCCCAAACCAATCTGTCCCAACCGATACGCCCGCAGTTCCGCGAAGGCATGAGATACAGGACGACCGTTGAAAAACAGATCAGGAGGCGCACGGCCCGTTTATCCGAAGTTAATGAATTGCTGAGGCAGGAAATAAACGAAAGAAAACAAATGGAGGCTGATCTTCAGGACTCTCACGAAAGGCTGCGCCGTCTCAGTATACACCTCCAGAAGATTCGGGAAGAGGAGCGGACGTCCTTGTCCCGCGAACTGCATGACGAATTCGGCCAGGCCCTGACAGGAATGAAACTGGATGTAAGCTGGATCAAAAGAAGGCTCTCCGACAATGACGGGCCTATTGTCGAAAGACTGGATTCTATCCTCGAAGCACTTGATCGTACTATCGATACCGTCCAGCACATGTCCGCCCGATTAAGACCCGTTGTCCTCGATGATTTCGGGCTGAGGGACGCTGCGGAGCTTGCAGCGCGGGACCTGAAAAAAAGGGCGAACATTTCATGCAATGTCATCTCAGACCCGTACAATATAAATCTTAATGACCTGGTATCAACGGAGGCCTTCCGTATTCTCCAGGAGTGCCTGACCAATGTAATGCGCCATTCGCGGGCAAAAAATGTGACCATAACCCTGAAAAAAAGGAAAGATATCCTGAGCATGCAGATACATGATAACGGAAAGGGCATAACGAAGAAACAGCTTGCCGATCCGAGGTCTTTCGGTCTGACCGGAATGCAGGAGCGGGCGCATGCATTGGGTGGTATGCTATCCATTACGGGAATTCGTGGAAAAGGCACAACCGTTACGCTGACTGTTCCCCTTCGCCGGGCAAACTCACAGGGTAAGGAGGAATAAATATGCTGCGAGTCATTATTGCAGATGACCATCCCGTGGTACTTAAAGGCCTTAAGGAGATACTGCAGGAGAATTTCAGCGATATGATCTTTGATGAGGCGCGCCGGGGATACGAACTGATCAATAAGGTCCATAATAACGACTACAACCTTGTCCTCCTGGATATCTCGCTTCCCGATATAAACGGCCTTGAAGCCCTTAAAGAGATAAAAAAGAAACGCGCGAGACTGCCTGTTCTCATCGTGAGCACCTACCCGGAGGAGCAATATGCTGTCCGGTCCATAAAAGCAGGGGCCCAGGGCTATATTACGAAAAGAAGCGCGTCGGAAGAACTCGTGGCGGCTGTGAACAAGATCCTGTCGGGCAAAAGATATGTCAACCCCGCCTTTGCAGAGCAAATGGTCCTCGATTTTGAATCTGAGACGGAGGCGCCGCCGCACGAAAAGCTTTCCATCCGCGAACTTCAGGTTATGAAAATGGTGGCCAGCGGTCTGACAAATAAGGAGATCGCAGAGCAGCTGCATCTCAGCATAAACACGGTCCGGACATACAGGGTGCGAATACTCGAAAAGATATCCGTTAAGAAAACGAATGAATTGATCTGGTATGCCGTGAAGTATGGCCTTGTCGAGTAAATAACTTTTTCATTTTCCGGAATTTACCTGAACATATCCTCCATGATAGAATCCACAGAATATTGTCTTTATATTTTGACAGGACCGGGTCGGGATATTGTGAAAAATGCAATAAATGTCCTACAATTGCTGGGTTTTTTCAGCATTATCGGTATTTTTGCGGGATGCATGGCAGCCAGGCCGGATTTTGATGAAACAGCATGGAGAAACAAGGTTACATCCGCTAAAACATCCGATCTTTACGCCCCGCATAAAACAAATGAAAGCTTCTTTAATCCCTGGATGCCCATGGAAGAAAAAGGCTTTCTCAGGCTGATAAAATGGAAATTGTCGGCGCGACAGGAGTATTCCAGGGAAGAAATGGAGTTCATGCCAGCCGTGGTCCCCGACCCTCTAAAACGTATCAGAGAAAAGCCCCGGGAGGATTTTATAATGTGGGTGGGCCACGCGACATATCTCCTCAGGCTCGGGAATGAACTGTGGCTTACTGACCCCATGTTCTCCGAAAGGGCGCTCATGCCCCTGAGAAAGCTCCCTCCCGCATTCTCCATCGACGACCTGAGCGGGATCACATCACCGCATCTTAACGTCATCATCTCGCATAATCATTATGATCACCTCGATTCGGCAAGCATTAAAAAACTTCCTGGCAATACCCGGTTTTTCGTGCCGTTGGGACTCAAAAAGTTTATCTCAGATCTGGGGAAAAAAGATATTGTCGAAATGGATTGGTGGCAGACCCTGGACCTCGGTGAGGGCCACAAAATTGTCTGCCTGCCCGCTCAGCATTGGTCGCGACGCATAGGCCAGAGTGTAAACAGCACCCTTTGGGCGAGTTTTCTCCTGATAACACCCCGGGAGACGATCTATTATGGCGGAGACAGTGGATACTTCATTGGTTTCTCCGAAATAGGAAGACGATATCCCGGGATCGATTATGCCCTTATTCCGACAACGGCTTATCATCCCCGGTGGTTCATGCATTATGCCCACATGAATATCGACGAGGCTCTCGATGCATTCAGGGACCTCAAGGCACGTTATTTCATACCGACCCAGTGGGGAGTTTTCCAACTTGGCGACGAGCCCCCGGGTTTTCCCGTTATTGAATTAAAGAAGAAAATACGTGAAAAAGACCTGGATCCGTCGCAATTTCTCATTATGGATATCGGGCAAACCATCTTTGTCGGGAAATAGAAGAATTTCCGGCCGCAAACACCAGAACTTGAAAGCCGCAATTAAATAGAGTATTGTATCCAGAATCTCATCACATATTACTGGCAGGAGGAAATATGGCCACATATTCCGCCACAATGCGATTGGCCCGGATATTGTTCATTGGATTCATTGGAGCATTGATCCTGTCGGCATGCTCAGCGATCGATAGCAGGATCAATCAGCATGAGTCTGAATTCAAGGTATACCCACCCGAGATACAGGCGCTGATAAAGAACGGCCAGATAAGACCCGGATTTACGGAGACCCAGGTATATATCGCGTGGGGTGAACCATATTACCGGGGAGGCAATCAGTGGACATATCCCGGTTATGACTGTAAAAAATTCCAGGTGCCGAAAGATGAATGGGAATACAGACGGCAATACCAGTCAGAATGGGATGAATATCAGGACAGAAAAAAGCACGGGCATAAAGACGTTTTTATCCCGCCATCACCCTACAAGGAAGAGAACAGATGCAGACGTTTTGTAAAAAATTATATCTATTTCAATAACGGCATATTGACCCGAATTGACAGTCCGCCCATGATCACATGGATCGACGCAGATTGGGATTACAGATGAGAGGTAATGGGTACACATGGGTAATGAGAAAACCGAAAAACCGTCATCTCCGGTTAAAGATGACGGTTTTATTTTTTTAATTACCCATAACCCAGTTACCCATTACCTATTAGTATGGATATGCATACGCTCCGGGCGGCGGGTAGTAGTAATAGACCCTCGGGGAGGCGGGGTGGCGGCGCCACATAGACCGGGGCAGGCCGCATCGCGCTTCCCACGATCGCACCGGCAATGAACCCTCCGACAGCTGCGCCTCCATAGCCCCAACCGCCGCCACGATAATAACCATGGCCACCATGACCATAATATGGCCTGCCATAATAACCTCCCCTGGCCTCGCTTATGGCAGGCGAGATCATCAAGACAAGGAATGCAAGGACCGAGACAATTATAATTGTGGTTTTCATTTCCCCTCCAAAAAATGCTTTAATTTACTGTTAATTAAATAAGCAAAAACGATACCAGTGTTGCATGTTCAAAAAAGCTCTATAATTGCGGGCATTTTTCAAATTCCGCCATATATGATTCGTATAGAGAACGGCAATATTTGTCGACATCGATTTCAGGGAACGACAATTGCGTCGATATAACGACCCGATTGACAAGCTGCGTGAAAAAATAATAAGGTAAACAAGCAGTTGATCAAAATATTGCGGGAGGGTATCGTGTCCATTAATGTACGGGAACCGGTAATTACCGTTGGGATCGCTGATATGCAGCCCGGCGTGACAGGACGGCTTAACGGAAATTTTCTGATCGAAGGGACCGGCCCTTTGTCCGGTCCGTTCCACGCTTCGGCAGACAGCGCAGGAGTACTTACTTTTCGACGAAGAAAACCATCTCATCGCGCATTCACCGTCGGTACACCTTGTCGCACATGAAGGCTCGACATTCCGCATATCGGATGTTACGATCGGGATCCGTTTTCACTGGGAACGAAAAGAGGACCAGGTTTTTCAGGGAAACCTCATACTCAGCTGCCCGCGATGCCGATAATATAACTATTATTAACGAAATATCGCTCGAAGATTATCTCGTAAGTGTCATATCCTCCGAAATGAGCGGGACGGCGCCCCACGAATTTCTCAAGGTCCATTCCATTATTTCCCGCAGCTGGCTGCTTGCGGCGCTTGACCGGAAGAATATCACGAAAGTCACCGGCAAAAGAAGACCGGAACCGATGAACTGATACGCTGGTACAACCGGGAAGACCACGATATTTTTGATGTCTGCGCCGACGACCATTGTCAGCGCTACCAGGGGATTACCCGGATAATCTCGGACATGGCAGCGGATGCGGTGGCAAAGACGCGCGGATGTGTCCTGGCATATGGAGATAATGTCTGCGACGCCCGGTATTTCAAGGCATGCGGCGGTATTACTGAAAATTATGAAACCGCCTGGGAAGATACTCCGGTCCCGTACCTTGTCAGTATCAGTGATTCGCAGAATGGATTTGCACCGGTTATTTCCGAAGATACGGCTGTGGACTGGATATCAGGCTCACCGGATGTTTACTGCAATACAAAAGACGAGGAACTGCTCGCAGAGATACTGCCGGGTTTTGACCGGGAAACGACACAATTTTTTCGCTGGAAGGTGGAATACACGCGAAGCCAGCTTGAAGATATTATCAGGCAGAAATCGGGGATCGATTTTGGCACGCTGTATGATCTGACACCGCTCGAACGGGGACCCTCCGGAAGGATCAAGCGGCTCAAGATCACCGGTTCAAAACAGAGCATTATCATCGGCAAAGAACTCGAGATCCGAAGATGGCTTTCACCCACACATCTTTACAGCAGCTGTTTTATCGTATCGGTAAGGAAAGGCCCGGACGGCCAGCCGGACGGCTTTACTATTGAATGGCGCCGGATGGGGACATGGTGTAGGCCTGTGCCAGATAGGGGCTGCTGTCATGGCAAAAAAGGGGTTCACAGCAGAAGAGATCCTGGGCCATTACTTTACCGGCGCTGAAATAAAGAAAATATATTGAACTCGATTCGTTTTTGGGATTCATGGTAAAGACACGCTTCAAAACAGCCTTCATTCTTGGGGCAGGGCTGGGAAAACGCCTGCGTCCCCTGACCGAACATATGCCCAAGCCCTTATTGCCGTTAAATGGCAGGCCGATGGTCACATATGCAATGGACCACTTGTTGAGTATCGGCATCGAGCGGTTTATAGTCAACACGCATCATCAGCCGGATAAATATTCGGAGGCCTTTCCGGACGGGAAATGGCGCGGCGTCCCGATTGAATTCAGGCATGAACCCACCCTCCTTGATACCGGGGGAGGGCTTAAGAATATTGAGGATCTCCTGGCGGGTGATGAGGCCATCGTGTGCTATAACGGTGACATCCTGTGCAATATACCTCTCGATATCCTTATCAGGAGCCATGAGGCGAAGCGGTGTGAAGCAACGCTTGCATTAAGGACGATGGGCCCCAACCTCAATGTTGATATCGATGGATCGGGAGCAATATGCGATATACGGCATATGCTCAAAAAGCCGGGTAAGGCAAGCTGTCTTTTTACCGGAATTTACACGATCGAGACGCGATCCTCGATACGATCGAAAAAAATAAGATAGAATCTATCGTAGAGGTTTTTCTTCGCAGGATCGTGGCAAGCCCGGGCTCTATCAGAGGGGTCATTATCGATTCCGGCCGATGGGATGATATCGGATCGATCGATGTATATGAACGGCTTGCAGAACAGATATCATACAACGACAACGAGAGGCCACACACATGACCCATGAAAAGGAAATAGCGGCTTTCGCCCGCAGCATGATCACATCGACAATTCACATGATATTACCGTCAAAGCCCCTTTCCGCACGCGGCTCCGACCGGGTATTCTACCGGGTCCTCTGGGACGACAGGACTGCAATTGCGATCGATTATGATACAGATCGAACTGAAAATGCATTTTATGCCGATATCGCCGTTTTCTCAAGAAGATGCGCATACCTGTCCCCGAGGTGATGGCGCACGATCCGGAAAAGCATATCATGATGCTGGAAGACCTTGGAGATACAGACCTTTTTTCGCTGGGTACCCGTGAATGGCCGGAAAGGCGCGTTCTCTATCAAAAAACCCTCGGGGCCGTAAACAGACTTCATAAAATAACGGAAAAAAATTTTTCTTCAGAGGGCATCCGGCTCATGGACGGGTTCGACTCCTGCCTTTATCTCTGGGAACAGGATTATTTTCTCGATAATTTCGTTAAAGGATACTGCGATCTCTCCCTTGATCCCGGATTCGAAACAAGGCTCAGGAGCCGAGTTTGCCGCCCTCTCCGAAAGGTTGTGCACGATCCCGCGATCCCTCGTTCATCGCGATTTTCAGTCCCGGAACATAATGGTCCGCGATGGCGAGCCGTATTTCATCGATTTCCAGGGTATGCGGTTCGGGAATCCATTCTACGACCTTGCCTCGCTCCTCATCGACCCGTATGTATCGATCCCGGATGAAGGCCGGGAAGAACTCCTGTCATTTTATTATGTTCTGTCATCGCAGGAACTTGATTGGGACGCATATCAGACATCTTTCTGGGATGCCGTCGTAGAGCGCCTTATGCAGGCGCTCGGTGCATACGGGTTTCTCGGGAAGGTAAAAGGGCTTGAAGATTTTCTTCAATTTATACCGGCCGGTCTCAACAATATTAACCTGGCGGTATCCCATGTCCCGTCACTCGCATCTTTACGCGATGTGATACTTCTGTGCCAGGTAGCCATTGGATAAATATCGACTTTCAGGCGGAAACAGCGAAACAGAATTCCATGCAGGAAACCTTTGGTCTTTCTTTAAAAATTCGGCCGGGCATGCTAGGATATGGGGAAAATGAAACCTGTAACCGCTGTCTGCACATTTAGAGCGGGGACCCTGTTCCTGCCTGCCTTACGGCGCCTTCTTGCTTCGGATATGATCGAGGAAGTGCTGATCGTGACCCGCGAACAGATACCCGAAGTGCTCCCCCGCTGCAGCATCATAGACACCGGCACTTTCGCCTCCCGGACCACATTGCGTAAGATACTCGAGAAAACCAGGACAGAATACCTTCTTTTTATCCCTGGCGCCATCCCGGTCCTATCGGGTTCGCTTACGCTGGAAAAAATGATCGACGCTGCACGGTCGATGAAAGCCGGCTTTGTTTATTCTGATTATTACGAAGACACCGGGAGCGGTAAAATATTTCATCCGCTGATCGATTATCAGACGGGAAGTGTCCGCGATGATTTCGACTTTGGCTATCTTTGTCTCTCTTGGCGTCTCCGATATACGGGATACGCTGAACTATTTTGGTGAAACACCTGCGTGTCGTCACGGGGCCCTTTACGACTTACGCCTCAAGCTCTCTATTGATCACAGCATCTATCGGGTCCCGGAAGCATTGTACAGTATTATCACTCATCGGGATGAACAAAACGGGATGGCCCTTTTTGCGTACGTCGACCCGCGCAATCAGCAGATCCAGAAAGAAATGGAGTCCATTTTCACGGATCATTTGAAAAGAATCGGGGCCTATATATCGCCTGATAAGCTCGAGGTTATGCAGGAGCCTGCCGATTCTTTTCCGGTAAAGGCATCCGTCATTATACCGGTAAAGAACAGGAGGCACACTGTTGCCGATGCCATACACAGCGCACTCGCGCAGGAAGCTGATTTCACATTCAACATAATTGTGATCGACAACCACTCAACAGACGGCACGACAGATGTAGTTCATGGCCTCGCCGAGAAAAACCCGGCCATCTGCCACATAATCCCTGACCGTCACGACCTTGGCATAGGCGGATGCTGGAATCTCGGCATTAATGATAAAGCCTGCGGCCGCTACGCGATACAGCTGGACTCCGACGATCTTTACGAAAATCAGCTGGTGCTCGAAACCATAGTAGACACCATGCGGGACGGCAGCTATGCGATGGTCGTCGGTTCATATACGATCGTGAACGAACACCTTGAACAGATCCCCCCGGGGCTTATCGACCATCGTGAATGGACAGATGCGAACGGCCACAATAATGCGCTCAGAGTAAACGGATTGGGTGCGCCGCGCGCCTTCAGCACAACGGTCATGCGCCGGATAGGTTTCCTGAACGTAAGCTATGGGGAAGATTATGCCGCTGCGCTCCGCATATCACGGCAGTACAGAATAGGCAGGATTTACGAAAGTCTCTATTTGTGCCGCAGATGGCCGGGTAATACCGATGCCGGGCTTTCAATAGAAGCATCGAACAATAATAACATCTTCAAAGATTCCCTCCGCAGCCAGGAAATCATAAAGCGCCAGGAACTCGGCCGCAATGAATAACGCGTTAAAGGGCCGTGTTTGGGCGTATTTTGACGGCATTGACGATCCCCCGCCTTCACCCTCAGCACTCTTTGCCGGCAATTGATCGATGAACAGCGGGAATCCTGGGCTGAATTTAAAAATGCCTGTGATTCATTGCGCGATGTCAGGTCACGCGATATCAAATGCTCCGGTTTCTCCGTCAGGCTTGTCTATAATCCCGGAAGGTCCATAAATACACTGGCGGCGGTGACGCCGGAAGAGATCAGGGAACGGCCCTGTTTTCTTTGTGCAGGCAATTTGCCGGCCGGGCAGAAAGGGATCATGTACAGGGATGACTTTTTGATACTGGCCAATCCAAGGCCCATCCTGCCGTTTCATCTGACCATCGCGCACGGAACACATCGGGACCAATCCATATATGACAGCATGGATCGACTTTTTATGCATTACATCAGGACATTGGGCCTGATTTCACGACACTCTATAACGGGCCCCGCTGCGGGGCGTCAGCCCCGGACCATCTGCATTTTCAAGCAATGCCGTCGGGGAAGATGCCGATCGAAAAAGAACTCGGTCAAAGGGATAAATTTTCTGTTTTGCAAACGCAACAGACCATATACGACTATCTTCAGGCCAGGGACTCGGAAGGGAAATAATCTTGATTGAGGGCAGCGACCCGGGGAAAGTTTCCTCTGCCTTCAGGGAATCGATCGACGCCCTGCGGACAGACACAGGGCAATATGAAGAACCGATGATAAACATCATCGGGCATTATAGTAATGGCAATTTTCTCCTCGCTGTTTTTCCGCGCCGCGCGCATCGGCCCGCAGCTTTTTTCCGGGAGGATGATCAACAGAATAATGATCAGTCCCGCTGTCATGGAGATGGGCGGGATCATGGTCACCCCTTCAGAGGCCGACTTTAACCGCCTCGATGCCCCAACTATAGAATCCATCTATCGGGAAGTATCGCTCATCAAGGAGTAAGGAAAGTGAGTTCAACGTTCAAAGTTCAATGCTCTAAAGTTTACTTCCCATGGGTCTCAAATATTGAGCCTCGTAAAATGATCGAACCGGAATGACAAATTTGTTAAATTGAACGTTGAACCTCTGGAACCTTGAACGCCTTACGCCTTACGGCTTCAGGGTTTTACGGAGTCTTCCGGTCTTGACAACCCTTCATGGCTCCCTAGATTTCCTATGTATACATAAACACCAATTTACAGGGGGCTCTATATGAAAACATGGCATAATTCTGATCCTTGTCGCAGGCCTGGCAATTGCCGGGTGCGCAACAAAAACAGGGACAGGGGCTGCGGTAGGGGCCGGGGTCGGGGCTGCGGTAGGGGCCGGCGCCGGGCAGGCAATCGGACACAGTACAGAGGCTACCCTTCTGGGAGCCGGCATCGGGGCGATTGTCGGAGGCTTAACCGGTGCGGGAATCGGACATTACATGGACAAACAGGAGCAATCCATGCGCCAGGCCATCGCAAATTCTGAGGCCGCAACTGTACGGCGCGAACAGGAGATAGTGCAGGGGGCACGGCAGCAGACCGTGGAAGTCCTCACTGTATCATTTAAATCCGATTATCTTTTTGCCACCAATTCCGCAGCATTATTGCCGGGCTCACAGCCGGAGATACAGCGGGTAGCCAATGTGCTCAGGCAATATCCCGAAACAAACATCCAGATAGCCGGACATACCGACAGTCAGGGGAACGAGGTATACAATCAGCAGCTCTCCGAGCGGCGGGCACAGGCCGTGCGGGATGCCCTTGTAGGGATGGGGGTAAATCCTCAGCGGATCACTGCGATCGGGTATGGTGAATCGAGGCCGGTAGCAGGCAATGACACCGCAAGCGGGCGCCAGCAGAACCGGCGGGTAGAGGTCCGTGTTGTGCCGCAGGCGGCCTGATGTGTTAGCCGGGCAGAATAAGTCCTTTTCAGGAGGGCATATCGTTACGTGACATATGAAGAGAGGTGACTCATCCAAAGGCCCGCATCACTATATTCTTTCTGGCGACATTTTACGGCCTGGTGAATGATCTTTGCGCAGGATAATATGACAGGAAATAAAAACGCCGAGAAAAAACCGGAAGATTCAGCCTCAATCACTGCGGCAAAAGCGATGCAGAAGTGTCCATGCTGAAAGATTGCAGGAGAAACGTGACAGCGGGAAAAAAATTGAAGTCCAGGACGGATTGATGATCTTAAAGCACGAGATCTTGGGCAAAGATCGATGCCAAGAAGGATTACAATGAAATGGTCAATGTACCTGCAGAAAAATCGCGAGGATGCCATAGGTCCACCAGGTTCCGAACCATGCGGCGCCCCTGCCTGAGCGGTGCATATTTGTCCCATGAAAAGTAAAATATAAAATGTGACGAATACTTGGAAAAGATAAAGGTTCATTATATGACTTTTCTGGAGGGAATATGAAGCTGCAAAATATCAGGATAGGGAAACGGCTCGCGGGAGGTTTTATAATTTTTATCATCATTATCGTTTTCCTTTGTATCATTAGCTATAAAAATATGACGGACACGGATGCCAGGGCCAATGAAATAACCAATGTAAACTTTCAGAAGGCCATGATGGCAAATGCCATCCTGACGAACCTTCAGTTCATCAATAAAGAAACCGGCAAGGCGGTTTACAATAAAGATGCATCGCCATTGAAATCAGTGGCGGAAAAGAGAAAGCTTTATATTGCCGCCCTCGAAAAACTCGAGAAGCTTGAAACCGAACCCGAGGGAAAAGCAATACTGGATAAATTCAAAAAAACGGTGGGAGAGGCGCGTGCGAGCAATATCAAGCTCGGCGAAACGATACAGGCAGGCGATTTTAAGGCAGCCATGCCCATCTACAGCTGCCGAAGTCGACCCGGCGGTATCAAAGTTTATCGAGATCATCTCGCAGCTTATCCGGCATTATGAAAAAGGGGTCGAGGTCAAATACAACGAAATTGTGGATAGCAATCACAGGGTAAAAGTTATACTTGTCACCTTCGGCCTGATCTCCATTGTTTTCTGTATTCTTATCAGCGTCGTTATCACCCGGAGCATTACCGTGCCGATCCAGAAAAATATAACAGTGGCCCAGACACTTGCCGACGGCAATCTCGCGGTCAATGTCGCAACGGACCGTAAGGACGAACTGGGCGATGAAATGAGGGCATTTCACGTTATGATCGATAAATGGAAAAAGCTGATATCCGAAGTCAAGATGTCTGCCAGCAGTGTCGCTTCGGCGAGCCATCAGCTCAGCGTAAGCGCCGATCAGCTCGCAAGGGGAGGTGCAGACCAGGTTGAGAGGACCATCCAGGTATCCACCGCATCCGAAGAGATGTCGCAGGCATCCCTTGACATCGCACGGAATGCAAATAATATATCCGATTCTGCAAAAGACATGGTCAACATCGCCGAGCACGGCAACGGGATCGTAAATAAATCGGTTGATGAGGTCCGGGAGATCGCAAAGACCGTCCATAAATCATCGGAGTTTGTAAAGGACCTGGGCAACCAATCACAGAAGATCGGCGAGATCGTCAATGTGATCAACGAGATCGCCGACCAGACCAACCTTCTCGCTCTGAATGCGGCAATTGAGGCGGCCCGGGCGGGCGAAGCAGGCAGGGGTTTTGCGGTTGTTGCCGATGAGGTCAAAAAACTGGCAGAGAGGACGAGCAAATCGACACAGGAAATAGGAAGCATGATCGGTTCGATCAGGACAGGCGTCGACCGTGCCGTCGACTCGATGGGCGAGGCCTCGCAGAGCGTTCAGGTAGGAGTCGAGCTTTCAGGGCAGGCCGGCAGCGCACTTGTCGGGATCCTGCAGAGCGCCTCGAGCCTCCAGTCGATGGTCCAACAGATAGCCGCCGCCATTGAGGAAATGAATTCGACCACAAATGAAATAGCAAAAGACATTGAGCAGGTGGCATCGGTCACGAAAGAGGCATCGAATTCAGCCGACCAGGTCACCCAGGCAGCGCTCGAGCTAAGCACGCTTTCGGTAAGCCTTGAAAAATCTGTGCAGGAATTTAAAATATGAGAAAGGCGAGCGTAAGAGCGTAAGGCGTAAGGAGTAAGGCGTAAAAAAATCAGAATATTATCCGGTGATGGGGAGTGAGCAAATTGCTTGCTCCCGATTTTCTTTTGTACTCCCGTAATTAATGTCGTGAAGTTGAATTTTCGTTTTTCCGTGGAACATGCTGGAACTATATTTACATTTATTTTGGGCATTGGCGCTGGTATTCGGTCATATTCCAGCATGAACGCAGGAAGGGGCAATCGCGGCACAGATGGAGCTTGTTCTTTGACCTCAGGTAATTTTTTCCTGAATCTGAATCGACCTTATCCCGGGCCATCTCATCGATGCAGGGCGGGGTCCTCGATTTACAGCCGTGTTTATTTTCACAGCCTATACAGTAACCATGCTTTGGTTTCGCGGGCTTTTCATTCATATAAAACGGTATCCCGACAAAGGCATGACGTGGCCTTTCGCTTCGTTCTCATCGATCCACGGGCGCTTATGCCCCCAGATGGGAAATATCCGTCCATGGAGCCATTCAAAAGGCAGATCTTCCTGAGGTTCATATTTCTCCAGGTATTCAATATACGGATTACCCGCGAGGTCTGTTCCGGATAAAAGGGCGTCGTTTTCACCGTCAAAATCACAGGGCGGAACGTTTAATTTTACGCACAGCATTTTGTCGAAAGCCGGTGTAACGCTTATCCATTTTTCATGCAGGAACACTTGAGTATAACCATGGCTCGGCAGGTGGTCGATCCCGGTTTGCAGTCTCAATGCATCGGGCATCCGGTAATTGCGGATCCTGGCGAATGCAAGGCGCGAGGGAATACCTGCTGCCCGAAGGAGCGCGGCGAGGAGGACAGCTTTTTGCACACAGTACCCCTTTTTCCTGTTAAGAACAACACTCGCCCTGAAATCTTCGATAAATGTCGAAAGCATATAGACGTTGTAATGGATCTCGTCGCGGACAAAATAGAACAGAGCCCTTGCCCGTTCCGGATCGGACGATAAACCTCGCGTCTTCATGACGGCCCTCTTCCGGATGTCCGGATGGCCGCAGTCTATCGTTTCTGTCGCCTGAAGATATATCTGGTCCGGATTCATACATTTTCACCGGATAATTGATTTTTCAACGCCTTACGCGCTCACGCCTTACGCCTTACGGCCTCTAGCAACCGGCTATTGGTCTTCACCGCCGCCAAAGATCAGGGCATCGGACAATTCGTTTATGTCACCGTCCCCGACCGGAAAATGCTTGTGCAGCAATTCTCCCGCTTCTTGTATCGCTTTGACAAGAGCATTTGCAGCATCCCCGTCGCGAATACCGGACGAAACTATTTTTGCGAAGGCATTCAGCTTGGACTGACTGATCTTTTCGTGAATGCCTTTGTCGGCGAGCACCCACACTTTTCTTTCGAGCAGGGAAATGAAGAATAAAACACCTGTTTTACCCCTGGTCCTGTGGAGCCCTTTCTCGTAAAAAGCCCTGAGGGCCCTGTCGCGCACTGCCACGTTGCCGGCGCTTTGTGCCCGCAAAATGGAGAGTGAGCGAAGGCATTTTCTGGAAAAGGAGCCATGAGGGTATAAAGAAGATAAGTGTAAGCGGAATATACCACCAGAGAGATTCATGAAGGAAAAAGACAGTGATCAGGAAAGCGATGACATTCCCCAGCGTTATTGCGCCCAGGATCTCTCCTTCGCGGTAACGCGTACTGGAATCGACGATCATGACGGCTATTTCACCGATAGTTTTCGATTCGGCCGCACTCGTTGCTTCCTTGATCTTTTCCTTCTCCAAATGACTGAAGAAATGCAAGGCCTTTCTCATTACCAGTCCCCCGACGCCCCGCCGCCGCCGAAATCTCCTCCGCCGCCGCCAAAGTCCATACCGCCGCTATCGGACCCGCCGCCGCCGCCAAAACCGCCGCCCGTCCAAAAACCTCCGGGACCGCCTCCCCTGAAAGGCCCGCCGAACAAAAATGGCAGGAAAACACCCAGGATCAGGCCAAGAATACCGAGGAGAATTGCAGTTACCAGGGAAAAACCCAATATCATCCCTAAGGCGCCAAAGCCGATAAGGCCGGCCCCTCCTCCAAGAAAACGCGAGATCCTTCCCAGTATGAGAAGAAAGATCGCTCCGAAAATAAGAAAGGGAAGTGCCGAGGACAGGCCCCCGTTCTTTATCGCGCGCGGCGCTGTTTTATCGGCCTTGAATTCACCTCGTGTCGCATCGATCATTGCCCGGACACCGGCCTGAAAACCGGCATCAAAGTCGCCGCGCTTGAATTGAGGATTGATAACAAGCTGAATAATGCGGCCGGACACGAGATCGGTAAGTTTGCCTTCCAATCCCCGGCCGACCTCGATCCGTGTCTTGCGGTCGTTTTTTGAAACGAGAAGGATGGCGCCGTTATCTTTTCCTTTTTGCCCTATCTTCCAGCTTTCAGCGACCCGTATCGAGAAATCTTCGATCGAATCCCCCTCGAGCGAGTTGATTGTCACTATTACGATCTGGGTTGAATCGGTCTGCTCGAAATTTTTAAGTTCATTTTCGAGCTGAGACCGCACCTGGGGTGAGATCATGTTCGCATAATCATTTACGCGTCCTTTTAAAGGCGGTACGTCAAGGGCGTACGCCAGAGATGACCGTCAATAAAATCGCAGCAGCATACGATGAAGGCAGCGAGAATACAGCGAGGGCTACGCCTCTTCCCTGCTCGCATGCGATCCTGCATTTATCATGATCGATCCATTGTATGTAATATAAGTCCGTCTTAGAATTTGACCTTCGGCGCTTTTTCTGCACCTGCTTCAGCCTTGAACGGTTCTCTCTGGGGCAGTTTCGTCAGGAACATATTCGTCAGGTTGTTGGGAAATACCCGTATCGTAGTATTAAAATCCTGTACGGCCTTGTTATATCGGACCCTGCCACATTAATGCGGTTTTCCGTACCTTCCAACTGGTTCTGGAGGTCCCTGAAATTCTGATTTGCCTTCAGGTCCGGATAACGCTCGGCAACGAGAAGGAGCCGGGAAAGCGCTCCGGACATATTTGCCTGTGCCTGCTGGAATTGCGCCATGGCCTGAGGATTATTGAGGGTATCCTTCGAAACCTGGACCGAACCCACTTTGGCACGGGCCTCGGTCACTGCCACAAATGTCTCGTTTTCATGCTTCGCATATGCCTTTACGGTTTCAACGAGATTCGGCACGAGATCGTTGCGCCTCTGGTATGAAGCCTCGACATCACCCCATGCCGCCTTGACCGCTTCGTCTTTCTGCTGGATCGTATTGTAGCCGCACCCGGAAAGCATCATGACCATCAGGGCAATGATCCCGTACAAAAATGATCGATTCATTATTTCCTCCCTACACATTACAATTTTTGTGCCTGTTCTTACGCCATAAGGCATAGTCCTTAATTTACGGATTAATAGTATCATTTTGCCCAAAAAAAATATAGATTTTCCGCCCTTGACGCCAGCAAAAGATGCGTGATAAAAACTTCAAAAAACGGAGGAAGACAGTGAACGACGAAATAAAGAAGAGAACGCAGGAAACTGCAAAAAAACTCTGGACGGGCGGTATAAAGCTTGATCCTCCGTACCTGACATGGAAAGAATTCGACAAAGACCTTGCCAATGACCTTTCAATGTTCATAACGGGTAATCTTTACTCACGCACGGTATTGACCCTTCCGGAACGTCAGATGGCAGCCTGCGCTATGCTTGCCGCTTTAGGAGCCGCCGATGAACTCAAGCTCCATGTAAATGCGGCCCTTAATGTCGGCTGCGACCCGAAAAAGCTTGCCGAAGTCTTTTTCCAGCTTGCCCCCTATGGCGGTATGCCGCTTGTTAACAAGGCGCTTGAAGTATTCAAGGAAGTACTCAAGGGCCGCGGCGAATGGGAAGCATTTACGCAAAAAGATAAATAGAAATAGCTTAAAAGGCGCGAGTTCATGCCTAGGTACTGGACAAAAAAAGGAGAGAAACGGAATTCCCGTCCTCTCCTTATATTTTAGAGCAATTTGCTGCCTTAGAGCACGCCGTATGCCAGCATCGCATCAGCAACTTTGAGGAAACCGGCAATATTTGCGCCTGCGACGTAATCGCCTTTCTTGCCGTATGCTTCGCTTGCATCGATACATGATTTGTGGATGCTTTTCATGATCCCGAGAAGCCGTGCATCGACCTCTTCGCGGGTCCACAGGAGCCTTAAGCTATTCTGGGACATTTCAAGACCGCTTGTTGCAACACCTCCGGCATTTGCGGCCTTTCCCGGCCCGTACAGAACATTGTTGTCCTGGAAGATCCGGACAGCTTCCGGGGTCGAAGGCATATTCGCGCCTTCAGCCACACAGACGCATCCGTTTTTCACGAGTGCCTCCGCATGCGCGCCGTCGAGTTCATTCTGCGTTGCACACGGCAGTGCGACATCAACCTTAAGGCCCTGGCTCTTTATGACATCCCAGACGCTCTCGCCAATGTAGCAGACGGAGCAGTTGAACTTGTCCGCATATTCGCTGATCCTTCCGCGCTGCACATTCTTAAGGTCCATGACATAATGAGCATTTCTCGCCCGTAATGCCCTGTTCGTCAACGATCGTCGAACTCGAATCACACAGTGTAATGACCTTTCCGCCAAGCTGGTTGACTTTTTCTATCGCATACTGGGCAACATTTCCCGAACCGCTGATCGCAACTGTTTTACCCTTGAAATCAAGGCCCCTCGTTGCGAGCATCTCGGCTGCGAAATATACGCAGCCATAACCGGTGGCCTCCGGCCTGATAAGGCTGCCGCCATACGACATGCCTTTGCCGGTCAATACGCCGGTATGCTCATTGACTATCTTCTTATAATAGCCATACATATAACCGATCTCCCGTCCGCCGACACCGATATCACCTGCAGGGACATCGCGGTCAGGACCGATATGCCTGAAAAGCTCTCTCATAAAAGACTGGCAGAAACGCATTACTTCATTATCCGATTTTCCCTTAGGATCGAAATCGCTGCCGCCCTTGGCGCCGCCCATCGGGAGGGTAGTCAGGGAGTTTTTAAAGATCTGCTCAAAACCGAGAAATTTCAGGATGCTGAGATTGACTGACGGATGGAAGCGAAGGCCGCCTTTATAAGGTCCGATCGCATTATTGAACTGTATACGATAGCCCCTGTTGACCTGGACTTCGCCTTTATCGTCGACCCAGGGCACCCTGAATATCATTAGCCGGTCCGGCTGAACGATACGTTCGTAGATTTTCGCCTTTACAAATTCAGGATGTTTTTTCGTTGTAGGCTCAAGGCTTTCCAGAACTTCCTCGGCTGCCTGATGGAATTCGAATTCATAGGGGTCCTGTTTCTTGATCTTTTCAATTACTTCACCGATTACTGACATAAAAACTCCCTCCATACCTTGAATTTTTGTTCTCCAACACCCTTTATGTCATATGAGACAAAGCTAGGATATAAAACCCGATAAAAACATCTTTTACAATAGGGCAGCCCATGTTTTTATTATCAGGGTAATCCCTATTTTTTATATAGTGTAATCCCCTATATGTATTTTAATCAGTACTGGCTAAAGGTTTGCAGAATATGCGGAATATAATAAGATCTTGTGCTGAATATTGTCCGGCCTTATAGTGAACACCTCATGGTCTCAGGCTTCTAATGACCGTTTTGTACCCATTGTATAGCATATTTCAGAAGGTCCGTCCCATCGCTGAGTTTGAGCTTATCCTTTATATGGGCCCGATAGGACTCGACTGTCTTTATGCTCAGGTGAAGCCTTTCCGCTATCTGGCGGGTCTTGTTGCCCTGTCCGATCAGCCTGAAAACGGTTAGTTCACGGTTGCTGAGGAGGTCCATAGGGGATGTTGCCTGACTCACCCCCTCGACAGATACGAACTTTTCGAGCATCTTTGTTGTTATTCGTTCGCTGACAAAGATCTCGCCTTCCAGTACTTTCCGGATCGCGACGAGGACCTTATCGAGCGCTTCCTGCTTCATGATGTAACCGCGCGCACCCGCGCGAAGCGACCTTTCGGCGTATAATGTTTCATCATGCATGGATACAACGAGGACCGGTATGTCCTTATGGCGCAGCTTTAATTCCTTTATAAGTTCGATCCCGTCAATACCGGGAAGCGAGATATCCACTATAGCCATATCGGGGAGATTTTTCTCGATCGATTCGATTGCCATCTGTGCATGTTCGGCCTCTGCCGATACAACGAGGTCGGGCTCCTGATTGATGAGGAGCGCAAGGCCTTTTCGCAATATCGGATGATCGTCAACTATGAGTATCTTCCTTTTTGTCACAGGTATCCTCCGTCGTGCACCACTTTGATCTGGCTGTCGGGCACCCTGTTCGAAAAAACGCATCGAATAAGGGTGCCGCCGGTGTCGGCTGCCTTTATCTCCAGGCCCGCGCCGATCATGGAAGCACGGTATTGCATGATGCTCAGTCCCATCCCCTTGCCCTGGCTTTGCGTGCTGCCAATACCTACCCCGTTATCCTGAATTGTCAGAAGGCAGCTTTCGCCTTCCTGTTTCAGGGCGATCGTTATAATATCGGCCTTGCCGTGTTTTATGGCATTATTCAATGCTTCCTGGGCGATACGGTATACATGCGATGCGACAGCGTTATCGCTTAACAGAACAGGCCTGTCATATTCAAACCTGCATGTAACCCCGAAAAGCTTCTCTACATTTGACGCAAGTTCGATAAGCGCCATCATGAGTCCATCCGCTTCAAGACGCACAGGGTTAAGCCCGCGGGCAAAGCCCCGCGTCAGCGTTATCGCCTGATCGATAAGCTCCACGATCTCAAGCACGTCCTCGGACCTGATCGGCTGCTGCGTTGCCGTCTTCCTTTCCAGTACCTTGCTCATAAATCCAATGCCGGCCAGATGCTGACAAAGGCTGTCGTGAAGGTCCTGCCCTATCCTGCGCTGCTCCCGGCCGCTGATCTCAAGTATCTCCCTTTCCAGTCTTTTGCGCCGTGTCGTATCCCGAACAATGCCGAGGGCTTTGTTGGGGCCTGACATAACGATTCGGACCTCAATATCGCTGACTTCTCTGCCGAGCGACAGATGCTGCTCATATACCTGTGCCTTGCCGGTAGATATGGACTGCCCGACATATGCCATAGCCTGATCGAGAAGACGGCGCGGAAGCAATTTTTCTTTATCGGAAATATCAAAAACGCTGCGCCCGACAAATTCCTGGGCAAGGTTCTTAAGCGATGAAAAATTACCGGCATGCAGGCCAAGCAAAATGCCTGAGTTGTCGATCTGGAACATAAGGTCGGGAATTGCCTCAAGAAGCGCCCTGTTTTGCGACTCACTTTCTTTCAGCGCTTCTTCGCTGAATTTTACCTCGACCATCTGGCCCATGCGCTCGGCAATAATATTTATTAAAGTCCTTTCCTCTTTCAAAAAAGGCCCTTCATCGGCCTTCGGTTTTTTTTCACGGTAAAAAACCTCAAGTGAACCGGCGACCCTGCCATGTACTACGATATTCTGGGATTGTCTCCATTTTGTCTTTTCGAAATTGCGGCTTGTAAAAGCACGATCATTCAGGATGATCCGGCTTGTGGTTATCTCGGGGTATTGCCACGCATCGGGAATAATGTCCACTGTTCTTTGCAGGATCTCTTCGAGGGTAGCCCCCTTTCGTCTCAATAATAGCCGATATTGTATAGAGGCAGTTTAACTCCTTTACGCGTTCTTTGAGTTCGTACGTCCTTTTTTCGAGTTCCTGCTGAAATAGTCTATGCTGCCGGTCGCGTTCGGTTAAACGTTGTATCTTCTGTTCCGCCTTTTCGAGGGCAGCAATCAGTTTTTTATTCTCCGTACGGTCACTTAATGGACGTTTTAGTGTTGATTTCCCATAATAGGTATTCAGCCCACGATTATATCATAAGGATGCCGTAAATCGTAAGGCATAGCATGTCAGAATATCATAAGTCCGAATACGCTTCAACAGACCCTTTCGTCCCGTATCCGGCATTCAATATTTTTTGTAATTATACTGCAATTCATGCTATAATTTTGCCGTCGTGTATTCATTTTATTCTTATGCCTTGCATTGAATAATCCCGTATCGATTGATTCACGGCATAAAAAATAATGATACTGCCAAAGCTTACCATAAAAGGAAAAACAATATCGCTGCCTATCATTCAGGGCGGAATGGGTATTGGCGTTTCTCTTTCACCCCTTTCAAGGGCAGTTGCTGCTGAAGGCGGCCTCGGCGTTTTATCGAGCGCATGCCTTGACAGGCTGCTTGGAAAGAGAAATAACCGTAAATATACCACGTATGATGCCGTGTACGAAGAGGTCTGTCTGTCAAGGGAATTGGGCGGGTTATCCGGCATCAATATCATGGTTGCCATAGCACGGGATTATGATGTGACGGTAAAGGCCTCAATTGATGCGAAAATAGACGTGATCATCTCCGGAGGAGGGTTGCCGCTAAATTTACCCGGCATTGCCGACCCCGGCGAAACGGCACTGGTACCCATCGTCTCGTCATTAAGGGCGCTTGAAATAATTTACAAGAAATGGGAACGTCTTGGCTACCGGCCGGACGCTATCATACTTGAAGGCCCTCTCGCAGGCGGACACCTGGGATTCAAGGTCGAAGAGATCGATCTGGAATCGAACAAACTCGAAAATTTATTTCCTCCTGTAAAAGACTACGTCTCAAAGCATGGCGATGTTCCCGTGATAGTCGCGGGAGGGATATATGATCATAAAGATATAACACGTTTTCTCGCCATGGGCGCCGACGGTGTGCAGATGGGGACCCGTTTTCTCGTTACTGAAGAAAGCAGCGCCACAGATGCATACAAACAGGCTGTCGTTGATGCCCGTCCCGAGGACATAGTCGTGTCGCACAGGCCGGGTTCTCCCTGCGGCCTGCCCTTCATGGTCATAAAGAATTCCGCCATGTTCGCCTCCTCGCTGCTCCAGCGAAGGAAGCCGCGCTGCGACAAGGGCTATATCATGACAAAAAACAGGGACGGCCAGTACGCCGTCTGCAAAGCGCAGAATGATAACGAAGGCTTTTTCTGCATCTGCAACGGGCTTTTAAGTTCGGGCGGATACAATACCGACGTCGAGGAACCGCTCTATACTGTCGGGGTCAATGGTTATCGAATAGATAAAACAACAACTGTCCATGAGGTCATGCAGGAGCTTCAGGGCATAATCCCTTCATCCAGCCTTGTATCACCCGAAGCGGCCTGACACCATATAAGCCGGGTGCTGACATGAGATCAAAAACATTTCATTGTCTTTTGCGTTCTTTCGTGATCCTGACTTTCCTGATACTGTCGGCGCCTTTTCATGCACCGGCGGGACAGGATGTTAAGGACCGTTTCGTGGATGTCAAGAAGCATATTCCTTCCATAACAACGGATATAAGGTACTATACTCCCCATAATTTCGTCGGGGAAAGGATCGACGGCTATAATGCCCCGAAATGCCTTCTGACGATCGAGGCGGCCAATGCCTTGAAAAAAGTTCAGGAGGATCTCAAGCCTTTTTCGCTGTCGCTCAAGATATACGACTGTTACCGGCCTCAGGGGGCCGTTGATCATTTCGTGCGATGGGCAAAAGATATTGCGGACGTGCGGACAAAAAAGGAATTTTACCCGACGGTGGATAAATCCCGGTTATTCGCAGACGGATATATTGCCCGAAAAGTCCGGGCATTCCCGCGGAAGCACCGTCGACCTCACGATCATACCGGTCCCGGCCCCCGCCGAAGAGACATACATGGCCGGGACAGGAGCTTTTCCCCTGCTTCCTTCCCGCGGCACAACGGTTCGGCGACAATTCGGTGGATATGGGAACCGGCTTCGATTGCTTTCACGATCGCGCCCACACGGCAAACCGGAAATTCGTCCCGACCAGCGAATTAACAGGCTCCTTCTGAAATCACTTATGGAAAAACACGGCTTTGTCAATTATGACCTGGAATGGTGGCATTTTACATTGAAGCCCGAACCGTTCCCGGATAGGTATTTTGATTTTCCGATAGATTAGAAAAAGACAGGACCTAGGTAATAGGTAATGGGTTATAGGAAAAACCCCTATTACCTATAACCCATTACCTATTACCTGTTTCTTATAGGGAAAGCATGGCGCATCTAAAGCAATTGGCCTCACGAAAAACTTCTTCGGGGTATGTTGGGGAGTTATAGGAGCCAATCATGACGCGCCATGCCTGTGGGGCGCATTGAATACCGGATATTGTCCACATCACATCTTCTCCTCGCATTGAACAATATCTGACAATACCGGAACCAGATCATCATAGAGCCTTCTTTTGGTGATAAAAGCAGTTGCACCTGCCTTCATCGCCGCTTCCTTGTACATGCCGTTCTCATGGACGGTCAGTATAACGACCTTGGTATCGGGCAAAATAGATTTGACCCGGGATGTTGCGTCTATTCCATTGATACCGGGCATATCGACATCCATAATGATGACATTCGGCGATTCCTGGCGGCAAAATGTCAGTGCCTCGTTTGCAGTCCGCATTTCGACAAATGAACATCCGGGAAGCTCATCGCTTAACCATTCATGGAGGAGCCTCCTCAAATTTACATGATCGTCGACTATCATTATGGTCGTTTTCTTCTCCATAGTCTAAAGATAATATAAGCATCATTCATTGAAATTGTCTGTCGGGAGACTGACAGGTAATGGGTAATAGGTAATGGGTAATGGGAATAATTACAGGGTAAATCGGGGAAGGATTTCAAGCGAGGATATTTGGAATGCAGGTAATGTTATATATAGAAGTTTTTGCTAAAAGATATTGTTGTGTATTTCACCCATAACCCATCACCTATTACCCATCACCTGAAAATGGCTGATTTCATCAGCCATTTTACATTATTCCGTGTTTCAGGGCGTAATGGATCAGGCCTTCGGTGCCTTTTACATCGATCTTTTCCATGATCCGCAGGCGATACGCTCGTATCGAATTTATGCTGAGGTCCAATTCCCGTGCAATATCCTTGATGTTCTTGCCGCTGCCGAACATTCGCAGCACCCGGAACTCAATATTGGATAATCTCTCATGCGCCGGTTTTTCAGTATATGATTCGAAATTGGTTATCATCCTGCCGGCGAAATCCGGGTTAATGTATTTTTTTCCGGACATTACCGTATTTACGGCATCGATCATTTCTTCAGGCTCGCACTGTTTTGCGAGGTAACCACGCGCCCCTGTCTTGATCGCCCGTAACGCATAGAGTTCTTCGGGATATATGCTTACAACGAGAATCGGGAGATTGGGACGCTTCTTTCTTATATCTTTCAGAATATCGAGGCCATTCGAGTCGGGTAGCGAGATATCAAGAAGGACAATATCATAATCGCGATCTTTAATGCCCTCTATGAATTCTCTGCCGGTACGAACCCCCTCGATCCTGATATCAGTGAAATTCTCCCGAAGGATCTCGGCAAATCCCTTCTGGACAACAGGATGATCATCTACGATCAAAACTCGCAGCAACCGGCCCTCTCTATGAAAATCATGCATGTCATTTTCTATGTTCTACGGGTTATATGCAAAATAGACGGCTATCACCATCGTGGACTGAATGATTTCCCAGTTGCTGGATATCGTCATCCTGGCGCTTGACGCCGGGATGACGGCGGCACGGGAGTTACTCCACTCAAATACCGAAAATTGCCTTATATTGCGATTCTTGGTTGTACCCTACGGGTATTTGCGGCTTCGGAAGTTTTTAGCAAAACATGGAACGTAGAATTGTCACCTCATTCGGGCGTTCTTCGCGGAGGTGTCTGGCTGCCGGATGGAGGTGCTGACGGCTGATTTGGCCGCGGCCGCTGGGTCTCTCCGACAGGCAATGAACCAGAGGATTGAGGGGGACGCGATACGGCCGGAGATGTTCCCGGTTTCGCCGGGGCCTGTGGCGGTTGAGAGGGCCTTGCCGGGGAAGTGCCTGGCCCTGTCGGTGCCGGAGGCTCCCCTGGTTGGCCTGGTTCGCTTCCTCTTCGTTTGGGTTCGGAGAGCATAAAGGTGATCCGGTCATCACCCCGTGCAAGAGTGATCCTGTCGTTCATTATATCGGTCACGGTGTAACCGCTGACTACCTCGCCCTTGCGGACAACCCGCTGACGGTTTCCCCTGCCCGGGGTCGTGACCGGGTTCTTTTTATCCTCTATAAATGCAAGCCTGTCAGTATCAACCAGTGTCCCGAAAAGGACTATTTCAGGCCTCGGCACCTCGGCCTTTTTATCAACGGGTATCGTCCTATCCGGGTGAAAAACGTTCATATCTCCTATAACAGCATAATCCGAAGGCATTTTTTGAGGCACATCTACCGGCTGCACAGCGGGAGCGGGTGCTCTTTCCTTGATTCTCGGGACAGCGTACAGGTGTCGCATACGAATGACTGAGATTATGATCCCGGCCGCAAAGGCAATTACTATTATAGCGAGCAGTACATTCAGCAGATTGGCGTTCTGAATAAGATTCCGCAAAAATCTCATTTTATTTTCCGCCCGTAAGCGCTGAAACCCGAAGCTTGACCATTAATTCGCGCGGGTCCCTGAAATTTCTTACCCGGGCATCTACTTCCCGGACAACAAGGTATGGTGTATGTGTCTCCAGTGTGAACAGCACATCGCTTAAAGCCCGTGTATCGGGCACGACTGCATCCAGACTGACGTTGATTATTTTCAGTTTGCCAAGATCGTCCGATTTTTCGACACGCTCGCTTGCTATTGACCCGCCCCGAGCCGTTATCGAGCTCTTTACGATGTTTTGAAGTGCTGCGGCGGCAATGCCCATGGTCTGTGCATCTATTATCTTTGACATTTCGGATGTCCGTCCTTCCCGCAGCGTTTCGAGCCTTTTTTCGATCGAAGGCCTTTCGGCAATGAGATTGACATAACGCTCAAGTGTGCCTGTACGTGCAGCCTCCCTTTCTCTCAGCGAGGCCATTTCAGCCTTTACTGCAAGATATCCATATTGATATGCAACGAATATGGCAAGAGCTATGGCGACCGGAACGGCAATTGTGTAAAATCTGTTGTTCGTTCTCATTTTTTTGCCCCCGGCCCGGCCTTTTTTTCGAATCCTTCAAGTTCCATCTTGATCACGAAACGGTCGGCATTGAGTCTCGTATCCCGTAATTGTAGGGGAGGAGAATTCCACTTTTCTGAACAGTGGCGATTGCTCGAGGCGTGGCAATACCTCTGTCGCGGACCCGGCGTATCCTTCTATTTCGACCGTTTCCCCCGTAATCCTCAGGCGGGTCAGCCACACATTTTTTGGGAGGATCGTGGTGACCTCTTTCACAATATCGAGAGACATCGGGGCGGATTCTTTGAAATTTCTTACCGCTGCAATATCTGCATCAATGGCAGAGGTCTCCTGCCTTAACGCCTCTATCGCCCGGATCTCGTTCCGGCGCAATGCGATCTGTTCCTCGATCCTGTCGAGCCTCTTCTTTTCCATGTAGAGGGGAACTATAAGATTGAGGGCCATGGCAAGCACCAGGATGCCGACAAGGACAAATGTTATACGCGTCACGGGATTCTGTTTCGCGGCCTCAAAACCTTTACCTGCCAGGTTAAACCCCTTCCGGCCCGGCCATATCTCTTCAATAAGCCCGCCGAGCGGGCCTGTAAGCTCATCGTCTATTTCAGCCCCAAATTTTTCCTTCAGGTCATCCTTTGTCACCGGCCGCGCAGGAAAACCGATCTCATTTTGAATTCTTTCATACTGAGGCGATGAATTTACGAGGACGACCGGCGGAGTTTCCTCATTTTCAAGACCCGCAAGCATTGGGGCGATCCCTTCTTTTATCAGTTCAATATTCTCACCTTCATCTCCTGTAAATTCTTCTGAAGCGGTCGACTCAAGAATACCCTCCCTGATAACACAGCCGTCATATCCATCGTTCCTGATATCGAGACAGACTGTAGTCTTTCCACCATTCCCGAGAACCCGGCATACCGTGCCAAAACCGGTGATGCCGGTTGTTACCCTTCGGGCGCCAAGATTTTTTTCTTCGAGAGCTTCGATATAGGGCCGCAATGTCTGTGCCCGCATTGCAATTATGATCAGTTTGATCCTTTCGTTCTTTTCCGAAATTATCGAGAAATCATACATGGCCTCGGCCGGTCCGAGCGGCGTCAATCTGTCCAATTCATACGCGATAACCGACGCAAGGTTGTCCTTCACGACAGCGGGAAGTTCCGCGGTACGCACTATAAGCCAGGGGCGCGGGACAGAGATCACTATCGATGCTCCCCGGGCGCCGAAAACGTCCCGCGCTTCGGTTAAAGAGCGCGCCACTTCATCCGGTGAAGGAAATTTACCGCTATCGAAGGAGAATTTCCGCAACCCC
This sequence comes from uncultured delta proteobacterium, assembly GCA_963823725.1. Classification (GTDB taxonomy): domain Bacteria; phylum Desulfobacterota; class Syntrophorhabdia; order Syntrophorhabdales; family Syntrophorhabdaceae; genus Delta-02. The sequence goes on along the minus strand of CAWGMJ010000020.1, from coordinate 642,487 downwards.
TTGACTGCCGGCTTCGAGAGAAACCGTGTTCCGTACGCTATTGAAACCGCACCTCTCTCGATGGCGGCACACAGGCATTTTTTCGGGATGATCATCCCTTCGAGAACATTTACCGCCAGCAGGTCCCTGAATTTGACGAGACCTGTCTGTGCCCGGTCCCGGACCGTCAGCCCATATTTTCCCAGTATGCCCGATAATTGCTCAATATTCATCGCTGCACTTCCGAAGGGGTTTTATAGGAGAAAAACCGCGTTGTCGTCGTTTCCGCTGATACCACGGCCCGTATGCCGTATCCCTGTTTTGATTCTCCGAGAAAGCCTGTCGATTCGATCGTATACGTATTGCCTTCAGCCATATCGATATATTGAGCAAGTACGGCAAAATTCATGCCCGTTATAGCCTGAATGTCCTGAACCGACTTGAACTCCGCTGCTTCCCTCTGGTCGATGATCCTTCTCAGAACATCATCGGTCAATCCGGGCAGGGCAGCCAGGACTTCTTTCGGGGCGGCATTGATATTGATCTTGGAAGATGTCCCGTAGATCGTGAGATAATAGATCAACCCCCTTTTTTCCTTATTTCCAAAAAGAATGTCAGGCGTGACGCCTTTTACCAGAAGGAGTTCTTCCAGCGTATCGAAGGGGGCATTCTTCGCCCTGTAGGGAACCTGCAGGGAGAGATAGTACTCGTCCTCTGCCCCGTTCAAGCGGCGCAGGTTGTCATTGTCCGTCCAATCCAGGATCGAATCGACTATGATGTCAGCATCTTCCTGGGACACGCTGAGGCCGAGAAGGAGATTTTTCAAAACGATCCCGGTAAGGTCTGTCATCTTGTTAATATCGATCTTGCCCGATTCCGACAGGAGCCTGAACCTGTAATTGCCCGATTCGATCTTGCCGCTATATGGCCGGCCGTCAATACGCACCACTTCATTCCCTTGAACAACAACTGTCTGTTCGCGGTAGGTCTGACGGTGATATATCTCCAGGATCGCCCGTTCCATTCCGGCCTCTGCGATGAATTTCTTCTGTATGCCTTCCTTAAAAAATATCGTTGAATGCGCATCCGTCCGTATCAGGAATGAGAATGAGATGACAAGCGTCATCAGGATCGTGATAACCCACAGGACCATTATGATCGCGATGCCTTTTTCCGACGAGATCACGTTTTCACCCTGTTCGCCCTGATAGGCACCGTAAATGTAATTTTTTGCGTCGGGAAAGGTCAGGGTGACCCTTATCTTCCGAGGGAAAAGAAGTTCGTCGGTCCATGTCTCGACCCACTCGCCGGCTACACCTTCCGCCTCGCTTTCTTTACGGAAATATTCAAAACGTATTTCACTCATCCCCTCGAGCAGTTTTATCTCCCGGGACATTTTCAACACCCATGGTATTCTCTCTGATATAAAACGCCATTGTGCCGTCGTCTGCGCGACATTGCAGCATACGTCACGACAACATATCCACGCTGTCCCGACGTAAGTGAGTAATTTGAAGCGAATTGAACCTTGTCGGCAGAACCTTCAAAGAAGAAACGTCCCTCCTCATCGTCCTGCCTTGCAAGCGGGATTGCTGACTGGATCTGGTCATCTATGAGTGAAAAAGTCACTTTTAACCGTTCCAGATAGGCCGATCTGGCTTCGCCCCTGTCGATAGACCGGTACGAAAGCCGCATTGCGCCGGCCATTATTACGAGGATAAGACTGATGAGCGTAATGGAGATCATGACCTCCAGCAGGGTAAATCCCTGAGTTCGTCTGCTCATATCCGGCCCACCTGCTCTTTTTTAACCATCTTCATTGTCCTTACCGTTATTGACCTCTCCGATATGCCGCCCGGCAGGGTAAGCTTGACGGCAATTTCCAATAATTCCAGCGGTAATTCCCGTGTCCTTGTTTCCAGGACCTTTGATATCACGGTTTCGGTTGTGTAGCCGTCAGGGGTTGTGTCGCTCTTAGTGCCCTCTTTCAGATCCTCACTGTCGAGGACTTCCCTCATTGCCGCCTGCGCCCGCGCACTCATCCATATATAATCCTCCGACCGCGTAAGAAGGCGCAGGTCCGAGGAAAACAGCTGAAGAATAACGGTAACCGTAGATGCAAGAAGCGCGAAGGCAACTATAACCTCGAGAAGCGTAAAGCCTTCGCTCCGTTTAATTATCCCTGCCGGAGATGATCTCCTTATTTCCCGTTCTCTGGTCATTGTCTTACAATAACCGCACCAAGGACCGGATCGAGATCGATGTGAAGCGTCTTTCTGCCCCCGGTTAGCGTTATGCGGCCCCATCCTACTCCGCCGGACTCGTTAAAAACAACGGAATGTTCTCCTCGCGTAATATCCCCTTCCAGGGGGTCCGTAATTTTTACGGTTATATCCCTTGGAATGCTTCGGGTTTGCACTCCGGGAATGCCGTACCGGCCGGTATCGAGATTAATAAAAACAGAACGGGGCTCCCCGCTGTTCTTTGCAAGCAGCCGCGCAAACCTCAGCATGGCAGACATTTCGCGCCCTGCCGCATTTAAACCTTCGGACGGAAGCCTGTTTGCGAAGAATACGGTCGAAACCCCGAGAATGATGAGAATTAGCACCATCACCATCATGATCTCGATAAGGGTGAAGCCGTCATCACCCGTAATTTTCCTGAATAATGGCTTGCGTATCATATCTTTCAAAATGGCAAATCCAGAATGCTGAAAACTGCCATCAGCATCGACACAACGATAAATGCTATTATGATCCCCATAGCAAGGATTATTGCCGGTTCGAGAAGGCTCATGAATCTTTTTACGGAATCGCGAAGCCCTTTTTCGTACGTTGCAGCGACTTTAAGGAGCATGGTGTCGAGCTGGCCGGTTTCCTCGCCGACTTTGATCATGGAAAGGGCAAGCGGAGGGAAGATAGCGACATCCATAAGCGGGGCGGCAATTCCTTTGCCTTCCCGCACATTTTTTGTGACAGCATCGATAGAGCCGGCTATGATCCTGTTCCCTATCACGTCTTTCGAATTATTGAGCGCCTGTAAAAACGGCACTCCGCTCCTTAACAGCGTACCCAAGGTCCGGCAAAAACGCGCCGTTTCCAGCTTTGTCACGACGTCGCCGAACAGTTTTAATTTCAGTTCATCCCATCTGAACACGCCCCTTTCGGTTTTGAAATAAAACCGGGCAAAGAGAAAGATCCCGGCGATGAACGGAAAGAAGATCCACCAGTATGACCGGAGAACCATGCTTATCCCGAGGATCAAACGCGTTGAGAAGGGGAGCGCGCCCCCGATCTCGGTGAATATCGCCGAAAATCTGGGGATAACGAATGTGAGAAGGACGACTATCGAAATCCCGCCGGTTACCGTCAGTATAAGCGGATATACCATTGCGGATACGACATTGTCGCGGAGTTCCTTTGACGTTTCCAGGAACTCGTTGAGCTTGTCGAGAACGATATTGAGGACGCCGCCCGTTTCTCCCGCACGCACCATGCTGATATAGAGTTTTGGAAAAATGTCGGGATGCTTTTGAAGAGACTCGGAGAAAGAGCTTCCTCCCCTGATACCGGTAAGGACCGAATTGACCACCTCTTTCATGCGCTCTCCTTCCGATATGTCAGACAGGATGTTGAGGCTTCGGTCAATCGGAAGGCCCGCACCTAAGCAGCGCAGACAATTCGGTTGTAAAGGTCAGGAGATCTCCCCGCGAAGACCGGAATGATAATTTCCTTCCGACACCGGTTTTCGGTACCGATATCCTGATCGGGATGTTACCGGTGTTCCGTATCTTCTCAACTGCAGAGCGTTCGTCCGGCGCCTCGACAACACCTTCTATGACCTCCCCTTCGTATGTCGTGGCTGTATATGAATACATCGCCACCTAGTCCTCCCGCGTAACCCTGAATACCTCGCCGAGGGTTGTTGAACCAAGCTTCGATCTTTGTAAGGCCATCCTCCAGAAGCGTCTTCATTCCGCTTTTGCGGGCAGCATCGCGGATCTGGCCTTCATCTGCGCTCTTCAGCATCAGCTTGCGTATGGCATCGTCGACGATAAGGAACTCGAAAAGACCCATGCGGCCCCGGAATCCCGTATATGTGCACTCCTCGCAACCACGGCCCCGGTAAATACGGGCATCTTCGGGAAAACCGAGCGTCACGAGTTCCTGTATCTGCTGTGACGAGGTATCCTCGGTCTTGCATTGAGTGCATATGACCCGGACGAGCCTCTGCGCAAGAATGCCGCGCACTGTCGACGATAGGAGGAACGCTTCGACGCCCATGTCAAGGAGCCGCGTAATAGCACTCGGCGCATCGTTCGTGTGAAGCGTTGAAAATACAAGGTGACCTGTGAGAGCCGCCTGTATGGCAATTTCGGCCGTTTCCAGGTCCCGGATCTCCCCGATCATAATTACATCAGGGTCCTGGCGGACGATATGCCTCAACGTGTTCGTAAAGCTGAAGCCAATGTTGGGGCGCACCTGGATCTGGTTGATCCCCTTGAGCTGATATTCAATGGGATCTTCGACTGTTATGATTTTCTTGTCCGGAGAATTGATCTTATCGAGGGCGCCATACAGGGTTGTTGTTTTCCCGCTTCCTGTCGGCCCCGTAACAAGTATTATACCGTTCGGCCTCTGGATGAGCTGATTGAAGTTCGCCAGCATTTCCGGCCTGAACCCGAGCACGTCGAGATCGATAACGATGCTCTCCTTGTCAAGGATCCTCATGACGATGCTTTCTCCGTGCAGAATGGGTATCGTCGAAACGCGAAGGTCGATCTCCCTGTCACCGACGAGGAGCCTGATACGGCCGTCCTGCGGAAGCCTGCGTTCCGCTATATTCAGTTTGGCCATGATCTTGATGCGGGACACGATGGCGGCCTGCAGCCTTTTCGGGGCCGATTCCACGTCGCTCAGCACACCGTCGATGCGATAACGGACCTTGACCTCATCGTCAAAAGGCTCGATATGGATATCGCTCGCCCTGCTTTCAACCGCCCGGGTAATGAGAAGATTAACGAGCTTTATGATCGGCGCTTCCGAGGCAAGGTCCTTCAGATGCCCGATGTCGTCCTCGTCCGTTCCGTTGGCAGATCCCTGTCCTTCTTCGTCAATGCCCTCGATTATCCGGTTTATGTTCTGTTCTTCCTGGCTGTAAAATTTGGACAGGTGTTCCTCGATGACCTCCCTGCTGCCGGTATATACCTTGACATCGCCTGCTACGGCGACCCGAAGGGCATCTATCACACCCCTGTCGGACGGGTCAGCCATGATGACCTTCAGGATATTGTTCTTGAGTTCCAAAGGTATTACCCTGTTTTCCCGGATAAACCGGGTCGATATCCCCTCAATAACAAGGGGAACCTTGGGAAATTCTTCGGGAGTTAAAAAAATGTAGTTCTTTTCCATTGCATCACTCACTTCATCTTTTTATTCTACACCGGGCTGTCCCGGGCCGGGCGCACTTGAATTAACACCGTCCGGGCGGGGCCCGGATGCCGGGGGCAGGCCCTGGCCGGGGGGAGCTGCCGGGGGTGCGCAGTGCGGTTATTTTGAGGCGCCTGAAACGAAGGCTGGTTTGCTCCGTTCGGCATTACCGGAGGGACGGGCTGATTCAGCAGTTCCCCTCTTTTGATCTCGAGTTCACTCCTCGGAATGCCCCCCTCCCCGCTCATAGGCGCCGGCGGGATCGTGATCGGTTTTTGTTTCATCAGATCTTCCCTCTTGATCCTTCCCTTCCCCGTTCTTGTGACGCTGTCCACATATTCTGAGGTGACATTGTTCGCCTCGGCATGGTTCCGTATTACCTTCGGAGTGAGGAGAATGATAAGTTCAGTCCTCTCCGCGTTGTCATCCGTTGCCCCGAAAAGCCATCCCAGGACCGGGATCTTGCTCAAGAACGGAATGCCCGAACGGGACCTCGTTATGTCGTCGCGGATCAGACCGCCGATAATTATCGTATTGCCATCCTGACAGACCAGGCTGGTCGTTGTTTCTGTCTTTTTGAGGATAATGTAATCCTCATTGTCAAAAAGCTTGATCGTTTCAAATGACGAGACCTCTTGCGTCAGATCGAGTGTAACAAGGCCGCCTTCGTTGATGCGCGGTTTTACCTTAAGAATTATTCCGATATCCTTGTACTGGATCGTACGCTGAGGTGCAATGGTCCCTGAGCCGAAGGTTTCCGAAGATACAACCGGCACTTGCTGGCCCACCTGGATCCGCGCCTCCTTGTTGTCCGAAACCAATATATGCGGGACTGCCAGAAGTTTTGCGCGGTTATCGATAGCAAGCATATCGATGACCGTCTTGAAGTCGCCTCCAACATTCCCCGCAAAAGTGAATGTGCCCAAGCCGGTTGCAGCATTCGGGGTTGCGCCCGGAATGTTGAACCCGACTACCCCTTCGACCGCGCTCAGGACGCCGTTCATGCCGTCGGGATTGAACTGCAGGGCCCATGATACTCCCATCTTCAGTTCGTCCTTCAATGTTACCTGGGCCAAGACACCTTCGATCAGCACCTGTCTGGGTATCACATCTATTCGGGAAATGGCGGTTTTGATGAATTCGTAATCTTCCGGAGTAGAGAGAATAATGAGGGCATTCAAATTCTCGTCCGCAATGATCTTCGTAATGGGAGATACAAGAAGGTCGCCGCTTTGACTGTTGCCGGCCGTCTGCACCGATGGTCTCTGGGCAGGAGCCGAAGCGCCCGGAGGTGTGGGGGGAGCGCCCGGAGTCTGTGATGCGCCGGTTGTCGCAGGTTGTGCAGGAGGTCTCTGGGAGAGAAGCACCTGCTGCAGAATGGCTGCCACATCCTTGGCCTTGCCGTTCTGGATATTATAAACGGATACCTGGGGTTTCTTGAGTTTGGTCTGCTCGCCATCGAAGAAGTTGATAAGGGTAAGCAGCCTTTTGACATTCGAATCGGTATCCACGATCACGATATGATTAATGTTCGGAAGATCGATAATAACCGCGGTTTGCGTGAGAAAAGGCGTTATCAGTTTGATCGTCTCCGACGAATGGACATGCATGAGGGGTACTACCTGAATTATCGATTTACCCTGTATCGAAACTTTGTCGGGTTCCCTGCCGAATTTGATCTGGGCAGGCTCCTTTGCTACCTCGCTGATCGGGACGATCCTGTACAAACCGCTTTCTTCAACAATGCCTATACCATTGATCCTGAGGATGGTTTCCATGACAGGAAGGACGTGCTCCATTGAAACCGGCGCGACCGACCGGAAAGTGACGCGGCCCTTAACCCTCTGGTCTACAATATAATTCACCCTTAATATCTCTCCAAAGACAGTCTGTATGACGGAATACACATCCGCATCGTCAAAATTCAGGCTGATCCGCCCGGCATTGCCCGGCCTGACATGCTGCGAGGGGCGCGCGCGTTCGCTCTGACGAGGCGTCCCCGCTGGCTGAGGTCGCGGGGGTTGTGACGGTAAGAACTCAGGGCCGCCTGCCGGTTGTCCTGGTTGAGGGGGCCCAGCGGGTTGAGGCACCTCAGGCCCCGCGGATGGAGGCGGAACCTGAGGCTGTGGTGGTGGCGACATCCCCGGCGCCGGGGTGGGTTGTGCCGGGGTTTCACCAGGAGGCAAGACAGGTTGAACAGGGGGCCCATTCTCCGGTCGCGGTGCCGCACCGGGGTCAGCCTGAGCTATAACGGATTGCCCGGATTGCACCTGGCTTCTTGACCTTATAGTCCCCTCGAATTCACTGGCTTTTCCAAGAATGGTCACGGAAGTTTCTGCACCGCTATATGCGGGCACAATGGTCAGGAAGATCAATATCCCAAGGATCCCGAAATATTTCATGATAGGCCTTCTCATCGCGTATACGATATCATTGCCAGCTCACTAAATCGGCGTCTTCTCCCTCTCCTCCGGGTGACCCGTCTCTCCCGTATGAATAGAGATCATATTCGCCATGGCTTCCCGGTGATTGATACCCGTAAGGCTTCCCCCAGGGATCGTTCGGCAATGCCTTCTTAAGGTACGGCCCGTCCCAGTTCGGGGCGCCCGGATTTGTAACAAGAGCATTTAATCCTTCCTGGGTTGTCGGGTATCGACCAATGTCAAGCCTCATCTGATCGAGCGCCTGCCCTAAAAGTTCTATCTGGGCCTTCGCTGCGGCCTGTTTTCCCTTGCCAAGCTTGGGAAATAGCTTTGGTGCGACAAGGGCTGCCAAAAGACCGACGATCACCATAACTACGAGCAGTTCAATAAGGGTAAAGCCTTTACTGTCTCGCCTGATCAAAATTCTTCTCATATTTAGCCCCCGGCATCCGCTCTATTTAAGCGGTTTTGTCTCCTTTTGAGAGAAAACTGTTATGCAATGTTTGGAGAATCTATACAGGAAGAATACAAAAATTGCCTTGTTGTGTATGTCGTAGAAACAACAATAATCATGTCGTACTTCAATCTCCGTTCATGTCGTCAGTTTGAATACTGGCGCTCTTCTCCCGCGTCATTCAGCCAGATATATTCCGCGCAATCCAGTTTCGTGTCTTTTATGCAGTGTCTGAAAGGAAATTGCCTGGTATTTATGGATAATGCAGTACAAACTTGCAAATAGTTAGTTTACGCAGATTCTCTTTTCTTGAAATCATCCGGGCTCAATTTATGTTTTTTCAACAGATCGTAAAGGTCAGCCCGGTATTTTCCCGCATATTTGGCCACTTCGGTGATATTGCCCTTACATGTCTCGAGCAGGTATATGAGATAGCTTTTCTCGAATGCATCTTTGGCCTGTTTAAGGGGCCTGACTGGCTCCTGCGAAACAACGCCTTTTGTCTGGAGAACGAGATCATCGGTTATATATTCCCTGTCCGTCATTGCCGCGGCATACTCTATGACATTTTCCAGCTCGCGGATATTCCCCGGCCAGTCATACAGCATCAGCTTTTGCATTGCCTGCGGAGTTATGCCCTTAATGCTCTTTTTCATGAGCGATGCCGCTTTTTGCACAAAGAAATCGACAAGGGGAGGGATGTCCTCTTTCCGTTCCCGCAATGCAGGAAGGTGGATAGGTATTACGTGGATCCTGTAGTAAAGGTCCTCGCGGAAGAGATCGAGCTTGACGAGCTCCTCAAGGTTCTTATTTGTCGCAGTAAGTATCCTGACATCCACGTTGATCACTTTTTCGCTGCCAACCGGCCGGATCTGCTTTTCCTGGATAACCCGCAGCATCTTCGCCTGGATAGATATCGGCATATCCGCTATCTCATCGAGAAATATCGTGCCTCCATGGGACTGGAGGAAAAGGCCTTTTGTTTCCTTTATCGCTCCGCTGAACGCCCCTTTTTCATGCCCGAAGAGATTGCTTTCGAGCAGGGGCTCCGGCAGGGCCGCACAGTTTATCGCAACAAACGGGTGGTCTTTCCTGCCGCTTGCTACATGGATAGCCTTTGCTATCAGGTCTTTGCCCGTCCCGCTTTCCCCGAGAAGCACAACGGTGGAGTCGGTCTTCGCTATACGCGATATCGTCTCGAGCACCTCCTGCATTTTTTGCTTCTCGCTATTATATTCCCAAAGCTATACTTTGACTCGAGAAGCCCTTTGAGGCTTTCGATCTCTGTCGACATGCGCCTGTTATCCATTATCTTCCCTATCTCAAAGAGACAGGACGTCGGATTCGAAAGGCTTCGTGAGATAACTGTAAGCCCCGCGCTTCATTGCATCGACGGCATTGGTTATGCTGCCGTACCCGGTCAGGATGATCACGGGCATTCGAGGATTGATGGTGTGGATCTTCTCCATTAAGGTTATTCCGTCAGTCCCGCCAAGCTGAAGATCAAGCAAGGCAAGATCTATTGCCTCTTCTTTTATGCGCATCAGGGCTTCCGGTTCATCAGTCGCCGTCGCCACATCGTACCCCGCTCCTTCCAATCCCATTGCGATCAGTTCCAGAAGGTTTTTTTCGTCATCAACGACAAGAATATTTCCTAATGACATGTGTTCTTCCCCTAAAGGCTATAGGGGCAGAGCGAAAATAAATGTGGCTCCCTTGCCCGGTTCGCTCTTAGCCCCACACTGAGCCTCCGTGAGCCGTAATGATATGCTTGACAAAGGCAAGCCCGAGTCCTGTTCCCTTTATTGAGCTCGCAGCTTTTACCGGGGATTGATGAAATTTCTCAAAGACCTTTCGAGGTTTTCTGCGGGAATTCCCGGACCTGTATCGTTTATTGAAAATTCCAAGGAACCGTTATGACGGCATACGTCTATCGATATCTGCCCATTTTCCGGTGTGAATTTTACCGCGTTGCCCAAGAGGTTGCGTATCGCCTGAAGGATGCGTTCCCTATCGACCTGACAGGAGGTATGGCCTTTTCATCACCGAAATCCATCCGGACTGTACTTTCTTTGCCTCAACAAGAGGCGTCATTTCGTTAATTACCTTGCTGACGAGTGCCGGGAAATCATCGGGCTTAAGGGAGAACGGCATCATCCCGGCTTCCATTTTGGAAAATTCAAGGATAGAATTAACGAGGTCGATAAGCCTGTTGGTTTCTTCCGATAGTATAGCGAAAAGTCTTTTTTGTTTGTCCGGTATTGGCCCTGCCACGCGGTCGTGCAGAAGGCTTATGCCCTGCTTTATCGATGCCAGCGGGGTCCGCAATTCATGCGACATTGTTGCAAAGAAACCTGATTTCATCTTATCGACCTCTTTGAGCCTTTCGCACATCCTGTTTAGTTCGCCGGCGAGCTCCGAGACTTCGCGGGGTGACGCGATGGAGAGATCTCCTTTAAAAATTCCCCGCGATATCTCCCGGTTTTTTCCTTGAGAAGGTGAAGCGGTTTTGTGATCCCCCGGGTATTTAAGAATGAGCCCAGGACCATGAATAGCAGGCCGCGGAAAATAGTATAATGGATATCTTCTGGGCGATGGCGGCAGTATGCTGTATTTTACTCATCGGGCATTCGATCTCGTTCTCGTACGCATATTGCAAAGTCTCGAGATCATCCGTTATTTCCTGCATCATTGTACTCGCCCTTCTGAGATCGCCCGGGGTCTTTCTGTTCCTACACGTTCAATTTGGTTATTGACTACCAATTTATAGTCATCGTAGTTCGATGTGATCTGTGTGAAGATCTCTTTCTTTTCAGGGGCATCAATGTACGGATGACGACATGCGTGCAAGGTAAATGTCGAAATCTTTCTGTCCTGCAACTGTTCGCTCAAGCAATGCAAGGTCCCCGGTAATAAAAAATTTATGTGCTGATAATGCCTGGGACTCAAGCGAATTCATCATCCGCTCCTTAAGATCAAGAATTCGCCGGTCCTGCTGAAAAATTATGCTCACCTCGGCGTTGAGGCGATGAAGTGCCCATACCGAGTATGCGCTTATCGCCCCAAAAAATATGATGATCGCAAAATAACTGAAAAAAAGCCGTGAAAAAATATTCAAACGCATCAGACACCTATCGTTGGCATTAATCGGTTTTTGTTCTGAAAGGGAAAACGGGTCATATCAAAAAAATAGTTTTTTCTGTTCTGGCTTTTCTGGTGTGCAGGGAAAATCCTGCAGTCGAATGAACTGACCTGGAGGAAAAACCCTTCATTTGAATCCGTACAGATAAATTACCGAAACTCATAAATTGTTTAACTCCGGTAGTATAGCACATTTGTCTCCCCAAGGCACGCCATTTGCTCTCTTATTATCCCAATTTCGGGGATTTGGGAAATTTTATATGTGGGAGGTTTTATGTATCACCAGAGACGTTGGTATACAGGCAAGGCAGTAATTTTAACCGCTGTTACTTGCCTGTGCACTCATTTTCGCGGCTTCAGGAAGTTCTTTTGCGGCAAGTGTGAAACTTGCATGGAACGCAGCATCCGGAGTATCCGGATATAAGGTTCACTATGGAACGGCAAGCGGCAGTTATACCTCGAGCATAAATGCGGGGAACGCCACAACAGGCACAATTTCCGGCCTTACAGACGGTGTGAAATATTATTTTGCCATCACAGCGTATGATACAAGCGGTGTCAAGAGCGGTTATTCAAACGAGGTCACCTCGGGCGTAACGACGAGTTCGTGCACATATCAGCATCTCCCCTTCCAGTGCATCTTTTACCTCGAGTGGGGGTAGTGGAAATATCGCCGTGAGCACAGGCAGCGGCTGTTCCTGGAGCGCGACGACGGGCGTTTCGTGGGCAACTATTTCAGCCGGCGCAAGCGGGTCCGGCAGCGGCACTGTATCGTACAGAGTTGCCGCGAATACGGGAGCATCCCGTACAGCATCGTTCAGCGTGGCCGGAAAGATATTCACAATTTCACAAAGCGGGGCATCATCGACCAGTACGTCGGGGTCTACATACTACACCATTACGACATCAGCCGGGACCGGAGGATATGTTTCACCGAATGGCACTAACTACGCTGGAACCGGAGCGAGCAAAACGGTTGCTATCAAGCCGTATACCGGGTATAGCATAAGTTATGTGCTTGTGGATGGAGTATCCGTGGGCGCCGTGAACTCCTATACGTTTTCTAATATCAAGGCAAACCATACGCTCAGTGCGCGCTTCAAATTGAATTGATAAATGACTGGGCTCTGATCTCGGCCACGGCCGCATACAATGCGAGCAATGAACAAACGCGGGACAGCGCCCATGGAAAAGAGTAAAATATAATGTTGCAGCAAGGAGGCAATTCAGTGAAAAAGATCATGACAGGAATGGCAGTTCTGGCAATGCTCATCATGTGCCAAACAGGTCATTCAACAGTTATATGGCAGGAAAATTTCGACAGATTATACGCGGAATTATGATTGTTCCCTCGCGGATTGTTCGGTGAATCCGGGATTGCCGACGGGTTATTCCGGCTTCGGATCGAATACTCTGTGCAAGAATTACGGCCGCCCGAATGCCCAGATAACGACGGGTGCTGAAAGATCATATCCCGGCCAGACGAACAAGCGGGGATTCCGCATAAACCTCGAACAGCAATGCTGGCCGACGGGAGAAAACATCTTGAGAAAGAATCTTGGAAAAGATTACACCCTGATCTATCTGCGCTGGTACCAGCGAGATTCGGTGAAGAATTTTGCAAATTTTCAGAAACTCTTCAGATTGAAGAAAGCCGACGGGAACCAGATACTTATCCCTGAATTCCAAGTGAATGGCAGCAATATTCAAATGAATCTATGGGATTCCAATTCAACCCAGAACCATTTTTTTACGGGATATAACCTGAATACCCAGTACACGGTCAACACATGGGTCTGCTACGAGATCAAGATCGACCTCGTCAACAGACAGGCCCAATTCTGGGTGAACGGCGTTTCCAAGGGTACCCTTAATGCCACGTGGTGGCCGACCGGATGGTCGGTGCGGTACTTAGAGATAGGCGGCAATCAGTACGGGCATTCCTGGGTTTCCCCGACAGAGCAGACCCGCGACTACGACGATATCGTCGTCTCAACCTCATATGTCGGGCCATCAGGCCCGCCAGCCGCGGACGTTCCTGCACCGACCAATCTCAGGATCGTTAATTAAAAATCATTAATGAGCACCTCAGTGAAGGCCGGGCTAAAGGTATCTCCCCTTTCGACCCGGCCTTCATTTTATTGCCTGTACCGGAAAAAAATCATTATTTCTGCACCTTGATCAACAGGCCGTGAGAAAAACTCCTGAAAAATGGATTATGCCTGCTGCAAAACATCATTTTTCCCATCCGGACCGATAATTCCGGCAGCAGTATATCCAGGAACGGGATCCTGAAATCGTAATATTCCAGGAGGATGACCTTGAATTGGCTGCGGGAGATGTCCTTCAGAAATTTTTTCCGGGATGAAAAGTTGAACGCGAAATTGATCGCATCATAATTTTTCCCGAAGATCAGCGATTTCAATCGATGGTATAAGGGTACGAACATGCGGTACACAAGGGCCACCGTATATTGTTGATCTGTATGATCGCTGAGCCCCCGGGTTTAAGGACCCGGTATATTTCGCTGAGGACCTCCATATGGTCTGTTATATAGCACATGAGGCCGATGGAGAAAACCATATCCATGCATTCCCCGGAAATGGGATCTGCGATGCATCGCTGACAATAAAGTGCGAGTGCCTGTCTTTCGGCAATGGGCAAGACCGCCTCCCGGGCCTTCTCGATCATTTCATGCGACAGGTCGGCGCTGATTACGCTGTGTCCCAGATCGATAAGGCCGCGTGTCAGGATCCCGGGCCCGCATCCAACGTCGAGGATGCGAGACGGCCGGACCTTAGCCATACCAAGGATGATCTCCTTGCGCGTGAGGTACGCAAGACCTTCGCACGTGCGGGAATGGTAACGCTCCGTATGGTATTTTGCTGCATCCCGGTCATGAAACTTTTTCACCTTCTGAAGATGGTCGTCGATCTTCACATTCTGCTGTCCCATCATGTACCGCCTTCCCGGATGATTGGAGGGCCACTCTTTCCTGTGATCACATCTTCCGGTCTGTAATCTGCGACCGGGACCCCATATTGTTACGCCCTTCCCGACCGTCCCCAGCGCCCTGAGCTCGTCCCCGATAATCCCAGAAGATCTATGCATCCTTTCCACAGCAGAAAGACCGGCGCGAAAGCAAGGGCGAACAGAAATGAAAATACGGGCATTTTTGCCAGGTACATCCCGCTGATGAAATAGGCGAGCTCAAGGCCTATAAGCACCATCGACCAGGCTATAATATAGGGCACCGGGTGAAAAAATAATGGACAACGAAGCTGCGGCGATCATCACGCAGCGCTTATATTTACCATGAGCGAAAGATTGGGCAGCAATAAGAGGGAACGACGCATCGATGATCTTGAGCTTACGTTCTTTGATCCCCTGTATCAAAGTTTGACCCCGAATTTCCGTGCAACCTCGAAACGGCCCGAAGACCAGCGAAGCCGCTGCCGCGATGCCTGCTGAAGGTCCTTTGATTCCTGGTGATACAGTTTTGAATTTACGGCAAACCCGATCGGCTCGTTGTGACCGGCGAGGACCGCATAATATTCATAATCCTCGGCCATCGTCCCCGTTATCCAGGGGTATCGTTTGAGGAGATCTGTCGTAAAACACATGCCGTTGCCCATAAGATACGATGACAGGCCAAGTTTGTATTTTGCCTGATGATACAGAAGGTTATTTATCGTCCTTGAAAGATGGATCACCCGGGTAAAAACCGTTTCACCGGAATTTGCGAGGCAATTATTGCACTGCACTGCCTGGCTGCCCGCGTTGAGAACTTCGTCAAGACCGCGAAAAAATCCCGGATCGATAATATTATCGGCATCGGCAATGACCACCGCATCAAAAGGATCGATATCGAGGACCTTTAATGCCCATTCGATCGCGAAACCCTTTCCTTTTCTTGCCTCGTCATACCGTACGAGTACTTTCGCTCCATATTGCCGTGCTACCAGGGCAGTTGTGTCCGTGCAATTATCGGCAATCACATAGGTCTCAAATTTCGTCCGGTCATAATCGATCTGCCTTAAACTTGCGAGCATTACGCGCAATTATGGCCTCTTCGTTATGGGCCGGGATGAGAAGAAGATATCTGTGCATTGGCCGCTCAGGTCAGGGCCCGGCCTGTCCCGGGCGGAAAATACATTACCGCCAGAAAAACGTAATAAAAGACACTGAACGTCAGATATACGAGCGGTATTGTGAGAAATAGCATGATCATGATCAGTGGCAAGGCTCACCTTCCGCAGTTTAAGCGTTCTCTTTGAACCATGCGAATGTTCGCGCGAGCCCCTCGTCGAGCGGCACCCTGGGCGACCACGAGATCTCTTTCTTTATCTTTTCATTGCTGAATATATACATCGGTCGAAGCAGAACTCAGGCGATACCGGGTCAGGACCGGGTTTTTTTTCATGGCCTTAAAGGCGATCTCCTGGAAATGGACCAGAGACCTCACCAGCCAGTACGGCAGGGCAACCGAATGAGAAGACGGAGAACAATTCCTTCGCCAGTTTCTTTACGTAATCCCGCTTCGTGGTGACCTCATCATCGATCACATTAAATGTATGGCCTGCCGACCTTTCATCTTCAATGCACATGATGATCGCATCGATAAGGTTGTCGATATAAACAAGCGGCAGCTTCATCTTCTTTTTTCCCAGTATCATGAATATCTTGTTAAAAAGGGAGATCCCGATAAGCGGCGTAAATACCGGGCCTCGCGGTCCGTAAATAGTTGCGGGCCTCAATATTACCGTGGGGACCTTGCCGTTCCCGTTGACCCCCATCAGGCCTCTCGCGACATTCTCGGCTTGAAGCTTCGAAAATGTGTAAAAACCGCGTGCAGCCGGATTCTGTTCCAGGACGCCGTCTTCAGTAATAAGCGAACCTTTCTTGAGGCCGCTCATCTGATAAACGCTCATCGAACTGATATAGATCACACGCCGCACTTTGAGCTGGCGGGAAAGCCTCAGCACCCTTTCTGTTCCATGCACTGTTGTGGCGTCAAATGTATCCCAGTCACCATCCTGGGCAGCCGCAGCATGCACGACATAATCCATTCCGTCGATTGCCTGGGCCACCGCGAGCTCATCGCGGAGGTCCCCGTAATGCACGTCCACGCCAAGTTCCCTGAACGAATCTATGTTTGTCAGTTTGCGGACGAGGACCCGCACAAAATATCCTTTTTCGACGAGCATTTCGGTCAATCTCCGGCCAAGAAAACCGCCCGCACCGGTCACCAGGACCCGGCCTTTGCACGGCATCAGGTCTTTCGTAACGCGGATGCCATGACATTATTAAATACGGGATGAAGACGTCCCGCATCCTTCCACACCGAATCCATCACCTCAAGTACCTGGAGGGCGTTCTGCCGGCTGACGGGAGGTTCCGAAGACTGGACGAATTGAATCGTAAAAACCGTGAATACATTTTTTCATGCCGGAATACGGTTTCAACTTGCCTGTCACGAACCGGTACACGTTGGACACGGTCTGGGTGGTCAGCGCCTTTCGCAGCCCCGAAGTTGGAGACAATCTTTGTGACCGCCCCGGGTAATCCTGCATAACGATTGGCGATCATCGTCATATTGTTAAAATCGACTGTGATGATCGCCTTTTTATGATAGATCTTCAGGAAATGCTGGTATGGCCGTGAATTAAAGGATATCGTGAGCTTGCCGACAGCATTTTCCCCGTCCACCATGATATGAAGCTCGTCGGAGAGCCCCTGGATGAGGGTTCCGTATGAACGGGCCATTGTCTGGATCTTCAAGGGCCTTCCCGTATATTCGAGCATCAGGTACAGGGGGTGCGTGAGAAAATCGTGAAAAAGCCCCCCCGGCAGGGAATATATCCATGATATCTCGTTAGCCTTCCGATAGCCCATTATCTCGGGTATATTGGGGTTTATGCCGTAATAGCTTTCCACGTACGAGATATCCTCGGGTCGAGGTCTTTCAGGATATCTTTCGCCTGAAGCATCCAGGGATCGAACAGATGATTATGGTCAACGCACAGTTTCACCTTATTTTTTTCGGCTGTACTGTATAATTTTCTGCGGTTGCATGATCGAGGGTCATAGGTTTTTCGACAAAGACATGATTTTTGAGATTCATGGCTGTTTCCGCAAGAGAAGCATGGGTCTGCGGCGGAGTTGTGATATGGATGACATCTGTCGACTCTTTTTTGATCATTTCCTCAAGATCGGTATAGCAGTTTTGTACCCCGTACATGGTACGCGCCTTTTCCAGTGCTTTTTCGTCCCTGTCCGCGACAGCGCACAATACAGCGTTTGGATAGGATTGGATAAAGGCATGGTGGAAATGAAATATTGTCCCACAGCCTGCGATCCCTACTCTGAGCTTATCCATGTAAATTACCCCCCTTTGATTTAAATACTGACACGTAGCAATTTTGTATTTTTTGGATCCATGACGAACGGTTGAACTCGCGGCCGACCCTGTCCCGCGCATTTTGCGAAATCGTCAGGTATTTTGCCCTGTCAATGACAAGCGATTCGACGGCACTGCCGAGGGCTTCCATATCCCCCGCATCGACGATGAGCCCATTCACGCCATTCTCGATTATCTCGGGAATACCGCCGACGCGCGTCGAGACCACGGGGATGCCATGGCGCATCGCCTCAAGCGCCGTGAGCGGGATACCCTCCGTTGATGATGAGATGACGAGTATGTCAAGCGCGGCGTAGATCCTTTCCATCTCGTCGACGAAACCGGTAAATCTCACCCTGCCGTCCAGCTTCAATCGCATTGTGAGGCCTTCGAGACAGCTGCGCTCGGGACCATCCCCGACAACCACAAATTTGAGGCGGTCATATTTGCCTGCCAGGCGCCGTGCAACATCAAGGAACCCGGGAACATTCTTTTCCGGGCTCAATCTTCCGACGAGACCTATCGTGATTTCGCCGTCCGGGCTTTTAAAGACGGGCGCCGGAAATCAAACCCGTTTTCGCCCGTGTCTCTGGTGTTATCGATATCGACTGCGTTCCGGACAGTGATTATCCTGTCGCGGTTTATCCCGGCCCGGCCCAGGGATTCTCCGATATGGTCGGAAACCGGCAGGATACGGTCAAAAAAACGAAGTGCAATGCAGGTCGGCGCGTCCATAAAACCGCAATCGTGAATTTATCGGAACAAAACCATGGATGGTCGCAATTATCGGCCGTGAAGACATCCGTGCCGCAAGAAGCCCGATAATATCCGACCTGTACCCATGGGTATGCACGATGTTCACATTCCGGGCACAGATCAACCTGACAAGGCGCGGGATATTGTCGAAATCAACCGTGCGCTTGAGCCAAAAGATCTTGAAAGGTATGTTCTTCTCTCTGAGGCGCGCAATAAATTCGTTTTTTGGATGGTGCATGTTGACGAAGGCACCGATGATTATATCGAACCGCGACTGGTCTATGGATTCGGCGAGATCGAGAACAACCCTTTCGGCACCCCCGAAATGTGTGGGGGCAATAAGCTGCAATACCGTCGATACGTTATTTCGCGATATTTGCATGTCTCCTCACTGGTGCACCGATGCTGCTTTTTATCTTCCAACCTTCGACCTTCTTTATGATACGTGCCGGATTACCGGCCGCAAGAGTGTACGCCGGAACATTTTTTGTAACTATCGAGCCGGCGGCAATTACGGCTCCATCCCCTATATGGACACCGCTGAGAACTATCGACCTGCACCCTATCCAGACTTCGCTTCCGATAATGACCGGGTTTATGCTCTCTGCCTGAGAACCCGTCGAATGATAGTTCCGGTCCATGATAACGCAGTCCCACGCAATGATCGTTCTGTCCCCTATTTCGACAAGCCGTCCGGCATGAATCTCCGTACGGTCCCCGATAGAGCAAAATTTACCGATCCGGATCGCTGCCTCGCAGCCGTTCATTCCCTGGCATGATAGTTTGACCCCGGGCCAGAAGTCGGTAAATTCACCGACCATTATCACGCCGCGACGAGCGAATATCTTCAGCCTGCCCCTGGCTGATATCAGGGCGCGTTTTCCGAAGCGCAGGGAATTCAGCCACCCCCATGTAAAACGAAGGATGTCGGAAAGGAGGCCTCTCATCGGCCTGCCCCGTAATTTGCTGGTGAGCCGATGCCGTCATTTGTCCTCCCCTCATTTGCTGGAATTGCGGGTGCCGATCTTTCATCTTATTCCCAGATGTCCTCTAGGGAATCGTGCGAAGCAGGGTGAAGCGTTCTCTGACGTATTATTTTTATCAGGAAGTCGATACCGAATGTTAAAAAAGGAAGAGGGTCATGAAGATCGAAATCATCGAAAATAACCCTTTTTCCGAACATCCGGATATAGTCTTTCAAGAAAAATGTCTTATTGCGGGCACACCTGAACGCATCGGGAAATGTACGGAGATCTCCCCATATCCACCGCGTGACAACTCCCCTTTTATATCCCGGGATCGACCTCGTGTCTCCGTCCCGGGCGATACGGTAGAGCATATAGGGGAAATCGACGCCGCTTGCTATACCCTGGACGAGTGAACCCCAGAATCTCGGGTTGATATCGATCAGGTACGGCACACCGGTTGCTTTATCGACAATGAAATCAGCCTGGCATATCCCGTGCCAGGAAAGTTTTTCGAGCAGTTTCTGGAAATAATCGACCGCGAAGGGATCGTCGATGCTGACCCGAATTGTCGCTTGCCCTCCCGTAAACGGAAAGTCTCGCAGCTGCCGGTATACTACATGTCCCTTAAGCGTTCCCTTATTGAGGAGCATCGCGACGCAATGTACGGTTCCTTCAATTTTTTCCTGTACGAAGAACCGGTCCCAGGATCTCCCCAGGTACGTCTCTTCGGACAGAATATTCTCAAGCATGCCTGCGTCCTCTATATGAGATATTCCCCAGGCGCCGCCTCCCTGGTACGGTTTTATGAGGACGGGAAATTTTAACCCTGCGGCGCCAATTCCTTTCTCCTTGACCTCTTCAACCGAGAATGTCTTCGGGACCGGTATGCCCAGGGACCGTGCTATTCTCATCCATCTGTCTTTGTTGTGGGCCGTCAATATCTGGTCGTAAGAGGGTATTGCCATTGCCACATGCTCCGAAACGATGTCCCGGTATTTCGCCAGGAGGAACGTTTCTTCAAAGACGGGAATCAGTACCTTTGCCCCGAACCTGTGAACATTCTCGATGATCGATTCTATAAATGCGTCCTGCTCCTTGAAGGGCGATGGATAAATAAAATGTCCTTGTGAAAAACGTGAAGCAAAGGACATCGAAAGCGGGACAAAATCCGCCGTAAATACGCGGATACCGTTTTCGCTCAAATTCCGGACAACCGTATATGCTATCCTGTTTTTTGCGTTTGTGACGACAGCGCTCATTAAGTTTAGTTGAATCTTCTCCTGATCAGGTTGTCCGCATGTTCCTTGAGTTGATGCAAAAAAGGCAGGGGATCTTTAAGATCGAGTATTGCAAGGGATTTTCGCCCGAGATACGGGCGAACGTACTGCCAGGGCGAAAATTTCTCCATTTTATGGTTTAGGACTGTGTGCAGAAAATCTTTATATTCATGGATCCAGTAAACATTTTCCTTGAATGTCTCGACCCGGACCTGCTTGTTGAGAACCAGGTCTGCATATTGGATGTACGGAAAATTAATGCCGCAGGCTATACAGAGCCCGAGATAAAATATAAACCGGGTGTTTATCTCTATAACCTTCCAGGAGTCATCCCGAATATCATATTTCCATTCGATCTCGGAAAACCCGTAATACCCGAGGTCCTGGAGCAATGTCCGCGAAAGCCAATCCACAGCGGCTATCCTTTCGCTCCGGGCCACTCTTCCCTGGCCAAAATGCGGCGGGTCCTGGCGCAATTTTCTCGACGTCATCCATGCAAGTACCTCGCCCGACCGGTCAATATATGACACATACTGGACCATATTCGTAATGTCCGGGCCCGGTATAATATCACATATTGTGAGATCGTAATCATCGGTCGTGAAATCCCGGGTGAGCCTGGTATAATGGCGGAGAAGTTCGTCAAACGAATGGATCTCAAGCATTTTATAACCAAATTGCCTCAAGAAACGATGCGCCAGTCCGGGCTTGAGAAGACAGGGATATTCTATTTTTTCCCTGAGCGCCTCGAGTTCATCGCGCGACGATGCCGTAAATATATTCGGTGTCCCGATGCCCCGTCTTTTGAGTTCGCGGATACAGCAGCTTTTTGTTCATGATCTTTTCAACGGTCCCGGCGTCGGGAGTGGATACTATATAATACCGGGAAAGCACGAATTTATGCCGTGCCAGGAACTCGACACCAAAATCTTTCGTCGGCACGAGAAGCATCCCCGACCATTCGGGGCCCATCTTCAATAGAAAGTCGAGAAGGTTCAGGGGTTCTTCGATGTATCCCGGGACTTTTACCGAATAGGCGCAATACCGCGAGAATTTGCCAATTTCCTCCTCGTCCCTGTCGTAAACAATTATGCATTTTATTCCCTTCCTGTATAACGCCTTCATCACCTGGTAACCAAGCCCGGTCGCATTTATCAGAATGACGTTCGCTTTCATGCTCTTCTCCATACTTATGTCTGAATTATTTTCCCGCAAAACTGAGATGGAGTTACCTGGAAATGAAAATACCGTCCCATGTTTGAAGCGCGATGACTGCCATCAGCAATGTCGCCCTGTCCGGCAGCCCCTCCTGGTGTTCCCGGCGCAATTTCTGAACTTCCCTGTCATCGAAAAGGCCGGTCTGCCTGATCCGGTCCCCGGTTAAGGCATCTTCGGCCCAATCAGGAAGCCGGGCATTCATAAGCCACGCTTCATAGGGTGCGGCGAGGCCTTTCTTCCTCCGTGTCCGGGCATCCTCGGGGACAACGTTTTTTACCGCATTACGTAAAAGCTGTTTTTCGACAAGATTGAAATATGTGCCGTCCATTTTCATGCGGAACGGGACCGAGGCGCAGAATTCCCACAATTTATGATCGAGGAACGGGACGCGCGCCTCGACAGAGTGCGCCATGCTCATCCGATCCAGCGAATGGTTGATATCGTCGATCATGCGTGTCCGGGATTGGAGCCAGAGCATCTGGTCATGCCGGGGCCGGTCCGCCACCGCGGGCATCTGGTCCCGCCATACATTGAGAAGCGCCCCGCCATTCTTTGGAATTGCTGCGCGGAGCTCATGCGACATGATCCGCTCTTTCAAGGAAGATTGTGCTATTGTGAGCCAGGCCCGGTAATAATCCGGGGCATCCGCATCGCCCTGCCTCAAAGCCCGGTACATAGCCATGCTCCCGGCGCCCTGCGACCTGACAAGAACCCCGCGGGCAATGATAGCCCTCAGGAAAAAAGGGAGTTTTAAAAAAGGCCGGGCCCATACCTCTCCCCGGTGCCAGTGATACCCGGCGAGCAGCTCATCCGAGCCTTCGCCCGTCAGCACAACCTTAAGCCCGTTTTCCCTGCATGCCTTGTGCATATTGAATTCCGTGACGAACACGGGCTCGGCCAGTGGTTCCTCGAGATAATAGAGAGCTGTCGGGTAGTCGTCCATGCTTTCGCTCCGAAAAAAAACCGATATATGGTCGGTCCCGAGTTCATTTGCTGTCTTCCGGGCAGCAGCACCCTCGTCCAGGTGGTCTGATTCAAAACTGATCGATATTGTGGTGAGCGGGCGGGGGATGGACCTCTGGGCGAATGCTGCAATTGTTGCGGAATCGATACCCCCCGAAAGGAGCGCGCCGAGCGGTACTTCGCTCATCAGGTGCATACGGATCGACTCATCGAGTATCGAATAGAATTCCTCCGTTATCTCCCGTTCATTTCCCGCCGCGGTCTCGGAATATGAGAGTTCCCAGTATTTCTTTATATTCATTCCGCCTTTATTCGCGGTCATGTAGTGCGCAGGCGGGAGTTTGTTCACCCCCTTGCAGATCGTATACGGGTTTGGCACGAACCCCACGGTCAAAAACGCATCGACCGACGCGGGATCTATCGTCGGAGTCATCCCGGACCCGGCAAATATCGCCGCGCATCTCGCTCGAAAAATAGAGGCGGTCCCCGTGACGCGAAAAGTACAGGGGTTTTATGCCCATCCGGTCCCGGCAAAGAAACAGCGTATCACGTACCTTGTCCCACAAAGCAAAAGCGAACATGCCCCTCAGCCGGGAGAGGCATCCTTCGATCCCCCATTCCTCGTATCCGTGCACGATCGTTTCGGTATCTGAATAGGTCCTGAAATCGTGGCCTTTTTTTACGAGGAATTCCCGCAGGTCCAGGTGATTGTAGATCTCTCCGTTGAATACGATGCATATATCCGAATTTTCATTGAATATCGGCTGATGCCCATGCGCAATATCGATGATCGACAGCCGCCTCATGGCAAGCCCGATACCATTATTTGCAAATACCCCGTGATCATCCGGTCCCCTGTGATGGATCAGGTCGTTGGCCCGCCTCAGCAAGTCAATGTCGATAGGTTTTTTCTCATAGAGGTCGAACATCCCCGTTATGCCGCACATATAATCATCTCCTTCCGGCCAATTCTGCATTGCCGGCGGAATTTTTATTTTTTACTTTGTCGATCATATTCCCGAGATGTATTCTCCATTGCTCATAAAAGGGCCGCGGGTCTTTCATGTCAAGGATCGCAAGCGTTTTCCTGCCGACATAGGGACGGATGTAGTCCCATAATGAAAACGACTCGAGCCGGTGATGAAGAAGTGAATGAAGAAGGTCTTTATATTCATGGATCCAGTAAATATTTTCTTTGAATGAGTCGATCCGGATCTTCCGGTTTGCCACCAGATCGCAATATTGAATGTAGGGAAAATTCATCCCGCAGGCGACACACAGGCCCATATAAAAAATAAAGCGCGGATTGATCTCTATCAGCTTGTACCTGCCGTCCCGCGGGTCATATTTCCATTCGATCTCAGAGAACCCGCGATAATTGAGCGCCATGAGAAGTTCGTGGCTCTGGCTTGCCACCTCGTCTATCCTTTCGCTTTTCGTTACCCTTCCCTGGCCGTACTTTGGCGGGTCCTGGCGTATCTTGCGGGTGGTCATAGCGGCTAGAAGCTCCCCGGAGCTGTCGATATACGACGCATATTGCACCATTTGCCTGGCATCCGGCCCCGGTATTATGTCGCAGATCATCATGTTGAAGTCATCCCGCGTAAAGCCGAATGTGAGATCACTGTACAAAGATGCGAGCTCCTCGGGACCGTGTATTTCGAACATCTTGACATCAAAAGCCCGGTTGAACAGATGGCCGAGGCCGGGCTTGAGAAGACACGGGAACGTCAGGTCTTTCGTGAGCGCGTGGAGTTCGCTCAGGGACTTCGGGGAATAGGCCCGGGCGACGGGAGTGCCGTTCTTTTCAGCAAGGGCATAGAGTGATTTTTTGTTAACGATCGTATCTATTATCGCCGGGGGAGGGGTTGGTACTATATAATGGGGCGACAGCAGGTCCTTGTGGGATGAAAGGAACCTCACGCCGAAATCTTCGGTCGGGATAATGAGCTTACCGGACCATTCCTTTCTCTTTTCCATAAGAAGGTCGAGCAGCGTATCGGTATGATCGAAAAAATGAGGGATCCTGTATGATTCGCTGACGTATTTTGAATACTGCGCTATTTCGTCGTTTTCATGGCCGTAGATGACGATGCTGCGCACTCCTTCCCTTCCCAGGGCCCGTATGACCTGGTAGGCCAGCTCACGGGCGGTCAAAACTATTACTTTTTTAAACATATCTTTCATTTACGGATCGTCCCGGCTTGTTTTTCTTCAGTCGTAAAATGTGAGACCGTAGCCTGCGAAGATCGCGCGGTTTTCCGGGGTCAATAGTCCCCCGTTTGCCGCCTGTATCCCGGCAGTGCCCCACTCCAGATTTCCCTCTATAATAACGGGACCTTTCGGGGTTACCGCGATGTCCCATCCTATCGCCCGGAGTTCACTGAATGTTTCCTGCGCCTTTATAACGAGATCTTTTATGTCGTGCCAGTAGGGGATGCGAAAATCTTCGAAAGCAACCCCCGTAACGGGATGATGGGTCATTGTGCATATTCTTTCTCCCTTGATGAAACCGGACCGTTTGAGCTTGCCATTTTCAAGGTCTATCCCGACCACAATGCCGCCAAGTGAAAAATTATCGATCGGGAAATTCCCCGCGCTCGTCCGCAGCATTGCCGCAAGAATTTTGACCTTCTTATCCCGGGAAAGGACCGTGATGATCCTTATGCTGTTAAGGCAAAACGGGTTTACGCGGTCCAGGGCGGGATGTTGACTGATTATTTCCTGGATGATGTATTCGCCAGGGGGAAATGATGGCCCCGGTTGTCCTTCTGCGGGAATGGCTGGCTTAAGGACAAGACCATCCTCGTTTTTGAAGGCGAAATAAATACCCTGACCCTGCATGCCTTCGACCGGCTTGAGTATCGCCCGTTTGATGTCTTTCTCAGCCATGAGTTGCTCGAGGCTGCGTCCATCGGGCGTCACTTTCCCGTTGTCATAAATGCCCCAGATCTCGGGGACCGGTATCTTGTGGTGCCGGCAAAGTCCGTAAAATATATATTTATTGTTGACGAGGGATGTATGGCCAAGATTCCACAGGGTTTCATACAGCTTCCTTTTCAGCATCGGCGAATCTGCATCGTCCATGTATTCCTTGAATTCCCGCCGGTCTTTCGTATTGAATCCATACAGATAATAATTGCGGGGCACCGTTTCAGAACGAAAAAGCAATACATGATGTCCAGGATGATGGTAAAACGGGACTTGCTTTTTCCCGCCATGACCGTTTGATGAAGGGACTATTTCGGTGAATAACGCGGGAAATTGTGCATAATGGTGGACGTTATGGCTTAAGCGCTGCAATATAGCAAGCATTTTTGGCAGGTGGGGCCTCCGCAATATAATTTTTGGCGCGATTAACGCAATGAGGGCGGCTTCAGGTTAAAATTGATCATTTCGTGAATGTTTTGGTATGTATTAAGAAGATTTAAAAGCGCGCTGTCACTCATACCCTGGATATAGTACTGCAGGTAATACACCGCCGTGTACAACTCGGAATCGCTCGTGGTGCAGAAGTATATCCCCCGGTTGAAATTACCCGCGTGATTCTGGCATGAATTGCACGCCGCATAGAACATGCGTGAATATTTCAATTCGCTTTGCTCAAATCCCTTGTTCCCATAAATGATGGTCTTGCTTCCGTAATGCGGTTTGTTGGGGTCCGTGCTCGTTGAAGTATTCGTTATGAAATATTTCTTGTCAATGGAAGGGTTCGGAGCCAGGCCGGACGAGGAATACCAGGCCGGGATCCCGGAATCGGGAAATCTTTGAAGATACGATCCGTTGGATAATTCCACCCGGTAATATGTCGAATCTCCGGGGATCCTGTACGTAATGTAGTAATTATACGGCGGCGTGCCTTCCGAGAACGTATGGGGCATAACGCCATTTCTGCCATCTCTGAAAACAGGGCGCCAGTTCGGATAGGCCTGGTGGTTTGCATGCTGTATATATTCACGGCAACCATCGGTGTCGATACATGGGTGAAGCGATCATCATCGATGTAGTAAATATCATCGATTACCTGCTCCAGGATCTCATTGCCAATATAGAATGATGCCGCCGAGCCCGAAATTCGCATGGCCGTTGAATATGATATGGGCATTCTCTGTTTTCAGGGCTGTCATGAATGCATCTACCGTATTAATGAAATGGATGACAAAGCTTTTGCCCTTGCTGTTGGTGTAATACCGTGTATTGCCCGTTCCCGTGGCCCCCAAATTACTGAGCATGATCTTCACATTATTCAGGAAAGTGCCTTCACTCGCGTAGCCATCGGCAACGTATATATGTTCCGTTACGGATCGAGGTCACATTGATATACTGGGAACGTGTTTTTGTATTGGAACCTCCGGAACCGGACACGGTCAGTGAAACCGTATAATATCCCGGAGAGCTATACGTATGGGACGGATTTCTCGACGTGCTTGATGCCCCATCGCCGAAGTTCCATGACCAGGAGGTCATGGAGCCGGTACTTAAGTCCGTGAATTGAACTGTCAAAGGGGCGCTGCCCTGAACGGGAGCGCCCGTAAAATCAACCGCCGGGCCTGTGCTTGTGTGGACGGGCGGAAGAGCATTGCATCGGCGCACGTGCTGGTCGGGCCCGGCTGGGCGGTAATCATAATGGAATACGTTGTCCCGGCCGTGAAATAATATGTGCCGAGACTGTTCCACAGGCCCGCATTCTGCAGCTGATTGATGTAGACTGTCTGCGAGCCACCCGAATAATCTATTTTAACCGGTATTGACGAACTTCGCGTGGAGGCTCGTGGTCCACCACATAAATACTTGATAATAGCCTGAAGAAGACGGGGTAAATTTCCATGTGAATGTCGCACCGTCGCGCGCCCATATCGACCCCGTGCCGTAGTAACCCGAAGAGGAGGACGGGGTCCATGTGCCCGTCCGCGAGGTATTTGAACTTGTGTTGTCGATGATCGTATCCCCGGTGGTTGCCGTGCCTGTATATGTGAACTTCACGGCATCGGCGCACGTGCTCGTCGGAGCGGCTTGCGCTGTTATGACCACGGTATATGTTGTCCCGGCCGTAAAGGTATACTTGCCGAGGGAATTCCATTTCCCGGCATTCTGCAGCTGGTTTATGGTGACAACCTTGGAGCCGCCCGAATATTGGATCGTGACGGGGATCGAGGACGAGCGTGATGCTGCTGTCGTCCACCACATCGACACATCGTATGTCCCGGTCTGCGACGGTGTAAATTTCCATGTGAATGTCGCGCCGTCGCGCGCCCATATCGACCCCGTGCCGTAATAACCCGAAGAGGAGGACGGGGTCCATGTGCCCGTCCGCGAGGTATTTGAACTTGTGTTGTCGATGATAACTTCCGTTGCGGCGGCAGTCGCCGCAAGGGTTGCGGCTGCGTCCGGTTGGGTAGATGCGCCCGCTGGTGCGGTGCTTGTTGTGCTTGGGGTCTGGGCTGCCGTCGGGGTCCCTCCTACGGTGACCTCCCGGGTTGCGGCATCCGATATAGTGCCGTCCGCATTTTTAACCTTGAATGAGATCGTATGGGTGCCCGGGCTTAAATTTGTCGTGGAAAATGTTGCTTCGGTACTAATGATGCCGTCGATCGATGATGACCATTCGTAACCGATTATATTCGAACCGGTTCCATGACCGGTAAAGGTCACCTTGGTCCCCGGGTCAGGTGCGGATGGGGTTATCGAGTCTATTGTTGCCACAGGGGGCTCATTGGATGATACAAGTCTGAATTCAACCGCGTCCGCGCAGGTGGAAATTGATTCTCCCTCTGCGGCTGTGATCGTCACGGAACCACTGCCTTTAAAATAGAAAGAACCGAGACTGTTCCATTGGCCGGCATTTTGCCGCTGGTTCACGGTCACGTTCTTTGTCCCCCCGGTATAGCTTATTGTAACCGGGACTGTTTGCGACCGGGTCGATAAGCCAGACCACCACATACGTACTTCATAGGTGCCGGCGGGCTGGCCGGCCATCGTGAAATTATATGTGGCCCCGTTTCGCGACCACAGACTCGATGTACCATAGGGGTTGGCCCCTGCGGACAATGACCATTCTCCTGTATATGAAGTGCCCGCGCCGCCGTTGTCGATTATGACGTCCGCTTGCGCCTGGGAAATGTTGAACAGAAGAAATAAAACAAACAACACTGAAACAAGACTGATGCATAAAACTTTTGATTTCACATTTGCTCCTTGTAAATTGCACATAAATTAAAGCCGGTAATAAAGCTGTTTCGGGTTCTCTATGTGGATGAAGGCTTTTTCAGGTTCAAAACATCATTGTTGAGAATCTAATGCATATCGAATGCTCCACGAAGATGTATCGTTAAGGGGTGCCACCCGTAGGGCTCATCGAGCCTCGAATGGATCGACTTCGTGGTACTGCCGGCTATCGAAGCGACGGCGGTTTCAGGTTAAAATTGATCATCTCGTGTACGTCCTGGTGGGTATTGAGAAGACTTAAAAGTTCGCTGTCATTCATACCCTGGATATAGTACTGCAGGTAATAGACCGCTGTGTATAGTTCCGAATCGCTCATGGTGCAGAAGAAAATCCCTCGATTGAAATTCCCTGCGTAATACTGGCATGAATTACACGAGGCGTAGAACATACGCGCATATTTGAGATCGCTTTGGTTGATCGCCGTGTTGCCGTAAATTATCGTCTTTCCGTATGAACCTGAACGGTCAAAAAAATGCGGCCTGTAATGATAGGCATTGTCGGAAACAACTGTAAAAGCAGACTTAATGCTTTGGACATATCCCGGGTTCGTCACCGTATCGGAGGCCTGGGAAGTCTGGACAGTAAGCGAAACCGGGTAAGCACCTGCGGTCTTGTATCTATGTATGGGATTCTGCTCGGTGCTTGTTTCCCCGTCGCCGAAGTCCCATAACCAGGCCGTGGGGTTTCCCGAGCTCATATCCATGAACTGTATCGATGTACGCGTGGTCACATTGCGGGTATCGGCGGCGAATAGTGCCCGCAATGGGCCTGTCGTACCCACGCGTATCATGCCCGTCTTTATTTCGGTATCCCGGGAACCCGTGCTCGATGTGACGGTGAGGGTCACGGTATAGGTCCCGGACCGTGTATAAATGTGCTGGGGGTTCTGCGATGTGCTTGTTGTGCCGTCCCCGAAATCCCAGAACCATTCCGTGATCGTTGCCCCGCTTGCGGAATATATTTCGCTGAGATCTTTGAATGATACCGTCAACGGGCTCGACCCGCCGGTGGCCGGCGCTGAGAATTCAGCCTGAAGCCTGTCTGAAAATCCCTCCACTGAGCTTAACCGGACCGAATCCGCTATAACGCGTCCGTCCGCATTATCCGTGAGCTTTATCTTGTATGTTCCCGGGTTGAAATGAAAGACACCCATCGGGATACCCGGCTGTCTTGACCCTCTGGTCAACCTGCACTGTTTTCGTACCATCACTGTGCTGGATCGTATATTTCGCGTTTGACGCATTTCCGGGTGCAGACTGCCACGTCGCGGTAACCTGGTAATCGGCCGGTTCACGGACAACTATGGTCCATTCAGCAGCTATTGGCACCCGATCCTGCTGCATGGTACTGATAGTTGTAGCCGTTGTATTCCCTTAAGTCTTCATCGGCCTCCTTGAGAATGTTCCATGTTCCCGTGAAATCACATCGGTTGAAGTCATTATCATTGTTTACGATAAAATATTCCGGGTTATTGACAGGGTCTGGGGCAATACCCGATGCTGAGAACCATGCCGGGACCCCGGAATCCCAGAACCTCTCGATATTGCTTCCATCTGCAAGTTCTATTTTATACAGGGTCGGATCCCCCGGCGCCCTGTATGTCAGATAATAATTATAAGGCGGCATCCCCTGGGAAAATGTGTACGGCATAACGCCCGTCCGGCCGTCTTTGAATTTTGGCAACCAATTCGGGTAAGCCTGCCCGTATTGCATGCCATCCACTTTGACAGATACCATAGGGGTGGAGACATGAGTAAACCGGTCGTCGTCTATATAACGGATATCGTCGATCCGCTGGTCATAGACCTCGTACCCCTGTGCAAATGAGCCGCCCAGGCCATAATTGGAATGTCCGTTCCAGATAATATGGGCATCCGGTTGTTTCAGGGAACTTATAAAACCCGCAGTTGTCGTCACAAAATGAAGTGCAAAGTTCTTGCCTGTCGTTTTATTGGTATAGTACCAGGTATCACCGGCATCGGTGGCGCCGAGGTTCTTCAGCATTATTTTTACGTTCGGCAAGAACGTCGCATCCGACGCATAACCATCCCCGATATAAATATGCTCTACATTTGCCGAGCTGACGTTGATATACTGCGATTTGGTCTCGGTGTTGGATCCCCAGGAGCCCGATATGGTCAGGGATACTGTGTAATATCCCGATGTCGAATATGTGTGCGAAGGGTTTCTCTCGGTGCTCGTCGAGCCATCCCCAAAGTTCCAGAGCCATGATCCTATCTGCCCGGTGCTCAGATCGGTGAATTGTACAGCAAGCGGGGCATTGCCCGTTACGGGATCGGCGGCGAAATCCGCATCGGGAGTTGTGACGGCACCGGCTGAAAATTTTACCGCATCCGCACAGGTGCTTGTCGGTCCCGGTTGGGATGTGATCGTTATGTTATACGTTGTTCCGGCGGTAAATGGATAGGCCCCGAGAGTATTCCATTGGCCTTGACGGGCAAGCTGGTTGATCGTGACGACCTGCGAGCCTCCGGCATAATTTATGGTTACCGGGATCGATGGGCTTCGCGTCGATGTCGTAGTCCACCACATCGACACATTGTAGGTGGCGGTTTGCTGAGGAGTGAACTTCCACGTAAATGTCGTACCATCACGGCTCCATACCGAATCCGTGCCATAGTATCCGGCTGCCGCCGAAGGCGTCCATGTCCCGGTTCGCGACGTGCGCGGATCGGTATTGTCAATTATGAGGTCGTCGTCCCCGGACCCCTGGAATGTGAACTTCATCGCGTCGGCACATGTGCTCGTTGGGCCCGGCTGGGATGTCATTACGATATTGTAGGTGACCCCTGCGGCAAAACTGAATGTGCCGAGGGAATTCCAGATCTCCCGCATTCTGAAGCTGGTTTATTGTAACTGTCTGCGAACCGTTCGCATTTTCGATCCGGACGGGTATTGAAGAAGAGCGTGTCGAGGTTGTTGTCCACCACATCGATACGTTGTAACTGCCGGTTTGTGACGGAGTAAATTTCCAGGTAAATGTCGCCCCGTCGCGGCTCCAGACGGATTCGGTCTGGTAATAATTCGGAGCCGATGAAACACTCCACGTGCCGGTCCGGGACGTGCGGGTATAATCGCTATTGTCGATGATAGTCTCTCCCTGCGTTGCCCCGGAACATACCTGAACTGCACCGCATCGGCACAGGTGCTCAATGTGTCGCCTGTTGCTGCGGTGATCGTCACCGAGCCGCTTCCATCGAAGTAATATGTCCCGAGACTGTTCCATTGGCCGGCATTTTCAAGCTGATTGACGGTAAGGTTTTTTGTACCGCCCGAGTAATTTACCGTGATGGGTACGGCAGGTGCCCGGGAAGACCAGCCCGACCACCACATGAGGACCTCGTAGGTACCCGCCTGCTGGCCGTTCATGGAAAAGGTATACGTCGCGCCGTTTCGGGACCACAGGCTTGATCCCCCGTAGGGGGCTGTACCCCCCGAAAGGGACCATGAACCTGTGTAGGAAGTGCCCGCGGCTCCATTATCGATTATGATGTCGGCACCGGATGCTTCTGATGCGTAAAAACCAACAAATAACGAAAACAGTATCATAGAAACAGCGCAAGCTTTCAGCTTCATGGTCCGGCCTCTCCTCATGGTTTTTTCTTGGTCTTTGTCTTCTTTTGTCTTAGTTTTATTCTTTATCTGAGTGATGGCGGCTTAAGATTGAAATTTATTAATTCATGAACATCCTGAAAAGTATTCAGGTGCGTCAATATCGCACTATCGGTCATACCGTTGAGATAATCCTGGAGGTAATAGCCTGCCGTATACAGGTCCGAATCGCTGGTCGTACAATACATTATTCCCCTGTTGAAATTCCCCCCATAATAATTGCACGAATTGCATGACGCATGGAAAATCCGGGAATATTTAAGCTCGCTCAGGTCGAAATCCCTGTTTCCGTAGAGTATTGTTCGGGTCCCGTAATGGGGCTTGTAGGGATCAGTACTTGTGGAATAATTCGTTATGAAGTATTCCTGTCTTTGGCAGGGTCGGGGGCAAGCCCGGAAGCAGAATACCATGCCGGGACCCCGGATGCCGGGAATCTCTGGAGGTATGTGCCATCGCTGAGTTCGACCCTGTACAGCACAGGGTCGCCGGGCACCTTGTATGTAATATAGTAGTTGTACGGAGGCATGCCCTCTGCAAATGTATGGGGCATCACTCCGCTGCTTCCATCGCTGAATACCGGGTTCCAATTGGGATAGGCCTGGCTTTGACGCATACCGGCTATATTGACGCCTACCATGGGAGTAGAGATGTGCGTGATACGAGCATCATCTATATAATAAATATTGTTTATCCTTTGAGCGATGAATCTCATCAAGGGTAGCAAAAACCCCGCCCAGGCCGTAATTGGCATGGCCATTAAATATAATGTGGGCATCGGCGGTTTTCAAGGCCGTCATAAAGGCTTCCGGAGTATTTACTACATGCATTATGAAATTCTTACCGCTTTTGTTGGTGTAATACCAGGTATCTCCCGAGACGTCTATTCCCATATTGCTGAGCATTATTTTCACATTATTGAGAAAAGTACCG
Source organism: uncultured delta proteobacterium (assembly GCA_963823725.1). Classification (GTDB taxonomy): domain Bacteria; phylum Desulfobacterota; class Syntrophorhabdia; order Syntrophorhabdales; family Syntrophorhabdaceae; genus Delta-02. The sequence continues at coordinate 608,691 of CAWGMJ010000020.1, read as the reverse complement.
TCACTCGAATATCCGTCCCCGATATAAATATGCTCGGTATCCAACGCGGCCATTACATATATGTACTGGAAACGCGTTTTCGTGTCCAAGCCTCCCGGCCCGGAAGCAGTCATTGAAACCGTGTAATACCCGGGTTCCGAATAAACATGCACAGGGTTCCTTTCAGAACTCGCCGAGCCGTCCCCGAAATCCCAGATCCAGGACGTAGCTACCCCGTTTGTCATATCCGTGAACTGCACGCTGAGCGGATCTGTACCGGTTACGGGATTTCCGTTGAAATCGGCAACCGGGGCAGATGGCGAACCGGGCGTGATCCTCACCGCATCGGCGCATGTGCTCGCCGGATATGGCTGGGAGGTCACTGTTACACTATAGGTTATCCCGCTATCAAAAAGATAGCTGCCGAGGCTATTCCATTTACCCGCATTTTGAAGCTGATTGACTGTGACTATCTGCGACCCGCCGGCATATTTTATCGACACAGGGACGGTTGGGCTTCTCGTGGATGTCGTTGTCCACCACATTGACACATCAAAATACCCCGATACAGAGGGTGTGAAATTCCATGTAAAAGTTGCGCCATCCCGGCTCCAGAGCGAATCGGTCCCGTAATATCCGGATGCCGCTGAAGAGTACCATGTTCCTGTATGCGCTGTCGCGGTGTCTGTGTTATCGATTATCATCTCCGAAGGCTGTGTGCTTCCGACAGTAAGTGATGCCGAGACCGGGGCGGACCAGGCATTATCATCATCCATGACCCTGAATGTGATCATATGGATGCCTTCCTTCAACGCGGAGGTTGTAAAAGAAGCCGCGTTCCCGATAATGCCGTCCCGGCGAGGATGTCCATTCATATTGAGTTATACTCCCGTCCTGGTCCGTTCCGTGACCATTAAACGTGATGCTCTGACCGATATAGGCAGGATTTGGCGTAATTGAATCGATCGTTGCCTGAGGAGATGAATTGGATGATACCTTGTGTGAATTTTACTCCATCCGCGCATGTGCTTGTCGTGTCGCCATACGCAGCCGTAATGACAACCGAGCCTGTACCATTGAAAGAGAAAGTACCGAGACTGTTCCATCGGCTGCCATTTATACTCTGGTTGACCGTAACGTTGGCCGTGCCCCCCGCATGATGTATGGCTACAGGCACGCTTGCCGCGCGCGTAGTATAACGCCGACCACCACATCGAGACCTCATACGTCGCCGGCGGGCCGGCCGTTCATGGTAAATGTATACGCGGCGCCATTTCGTGACCAGACGCCCGGGCTCCCGTATGATCCCGAACCGCCTGAAACAGCCCAGGTCCCCGTATAAGATGTCCCGGCCGCCCCGTTATCGATTATCAATTCGGCCGCAGGGGCCCCGACCGTAAGTGTAGCCGTGACGAACGACGACCAGAGGTTCTGGCTGTCCTTTACCCTGAATGAAATAGTGTGCGTGCCCGAGCTCAGCGTCGCCATCGAAAATGTCGCCGTATTCCCGATCACCCCGTCTATCGATGAAGACCATTCGTACGCCGTGATATTACCGTCGGCATCCGTTCCGTGCCCGGTAAACGTGACGGTCTGGCCGGAATTTGCCGGGTTTGGGGTGATGGAAGTCGATCGATGCCGTTGGAGCTATATTGCCGCCCTGAATAACAAGAGATGACGTGACCGGCTGAGACCAGAGATTTTGGTTGTCTTTCACCCGGAACGATATCGTGTGGGTGCCTGCATTTAGGGTTGATGTCGTGAAGCTTGCAGCGGTTCCGATAGTGCCGTCGATCGAAGAGGCCCATTCATAGCCAACAATCGAACCGTCCGGGTCGGTACCGTGCCCGGTGAAAGTGACGGCCTCACCTTGACCTCGGCCGGATTAGGGGCTATCGAATCTATCGCCGCAACCGGGGCAAGGTTTGTGGTTTTCAGGGTGAATTTCACCGCATCCGCGCATGTGCTTCCGCCGTTGGCGGATGTGATCCTCACGGAACCGGTGCCGTCGAAATAAAATGTTCCCAGGCTGTTCCATTGCCCGTAATTCTGCTTCTGATTAACCGTCGTATTGCTGGTCCTCCCGTATAGTTGATCGCAACGGGAACGCTGGAGGGCCGTGTTGAGTATCGTGACCACCACATAAACACTTCATACATCCCTGCGGGCTGTCCGGTCATTGTGAATGTATACGTCGTCCCGTTTCTCGACCATACACTATTCGGCGCCGTATGCCCCTGTACCTCCCGATGCTTCCCAGGTGCCGGTAAATGATGTCCCTGTCTCCCCGTTATCTATGATCACCTCCGCGGAGGGTGTGCCGACGGTAAGCTGCATTGTCACGGCGGGGGACCAGGCATTTGCGTCATCTTTGACTTTAAAAGATATCGTGTGTGTTCCGGAACTCAGTGCTGCCGTCGAGAAGGATGCAGCGGTTCCCAGTATCCCGTCGATGGATGAGTTCCATTCATATGCTATAACAGTACCGTCCGTATCCGTACCATGGCCGGTGAACATCACATTCTCACCGATATCCGCAGGGGATGGCGTAATCGAATCAATGACTGCGATGGGCGGAGCGTTTGAGGAGACAAGACGAAACTCAACCGCATCCGCACATGTGCTGACCGTATCCCCATTCACTGCCGTGATCGTTACGGTACCACTGCCGTCGAAGAAGTAGGTGCCAAGGCTGTTCCACTTTCCCGAATTCTGGCTTTGGTCCGCGGTAACGTTCGCGGTCCCTCCCGTATATTTTACCGCGACAGGTACGCTGCTTGCCCGTGAGGACCAGCCTGACCACCACATCAGGACCTCGTAGGTCCCGGACGGCTGGCCGGTCATTGTGTACGTGTAGGTTGCCCCGTTGCGTGACCACAGGCTCGATGCGCCATACGGCTCAGTGCCTCCCGATAACGACCACGTCCCTGTGTAACTCGTTCCAGAACCTCCATTGTCGATTATGACATCGGCCGACGAAGCATAAGCCGAACCAAACACTGCCAGAGCAAGAAAAATTAAAATCAAAAAATACTTTCTAAAAAGAACCATGAGTACACCTCAATTGCACGTGACAAAGATGTATCTGCCCGGATGGGCATATACACAAAAGCATCAGGCCGTTAAATTCCCGACCGATATTATCTTTTCCGGCTTTATCAGGCCGGACCCCACGTCAATGGCCTTAAGATCAGGAGAATAGCGCCTTGTCACGCCGGCCTGGCACCCGTGAAATTATGGACCTGTGCTTGCCGGTGGCTCCCCGGTCGAGGACATTTGCCTCTACGATTGTGATATTGACCCAACCATTGAAGAATTTTTTCAGCTTTAAGCTGATCTCGTTCCTGATCTGTATAAAGTCGACTGCTCCAGCCGGCACAATGCTTATAACCAGGTCTCTATTCGCCTCCTGAACTACCCTGAATTCTTTTACCTCCGGAATTGTCTCTATCTGAAAAACTATCGTCTGCGGGTCGACGAGTTCTCCCGAAGGCATAACGAGAAAATCATCGCATCTGCCGATGATATCTTTCAGTACCGGAAATCCCCGTCCACAGGGGCAGGCGGCATCCATAAGCGCCCCGACATCCCCTATCTCATACCGGATATAGGGCATCGAGTAATTGTTGAGGGCCGTGACCACGATCTTTCCCGCCACTCCCGGTTCGACTCTTTGCCCGTTGTCATCGAGTATCTCGATAATGACATTGTCCGATGCGATATGCAGACTGTGCATTCTGCATTCTGAGGCTATAGCGGAGAATTCAAGGCAGGAATAATCTTCGTAAACCTCGCAGCCGAATTTTTCTTCGCAATACCTCCGGACATGTGGTGTCAGAAGCTCTGAATTTGAGAGCAGGAACTTGAGGCCGAGCCGCCGCGCATCGTTTTCTGTTATGCTCTTTGCCAGGAGGAAAAGCACGGAGGGGTATGCATTTATGGCCTGAGGTTTTAAGCGCATTATCTCGGATACCTGCTTGTCCGCGTCCCATTCAAGAGGGATATAACAACGCCTGAAAAGGTTTATTTTCTGGAGCGCTATGTTCGTCACCGGCGGCGAAAAACGCACGTACGCGATCGTTTGCCACGGTTTGTAACCGATACCCACGAGCTGCCGGAATTGCATGAGACGATAGAGCGCTGCCACCTTATTATCAAGGGCTACCTCGAGTTTTTTTCCCGAAGATCCTGATGTCATACGGGTTGAATACTTTCGTTCATTGAAACCTTTCGCCATTATATTATCGGGATAATTGGCGATTATCCTGTCTTTCGTCAGGGTGGGGATCTTACGGAGGTCTTCGAGATTCATTCTGCGCGGGGGCCTGAACCCGGCTCGGTCAAACAGGGTCTTGTAATACGGGACATTCTTGTAGGCATGGGCAACAAGCTTCGTTAGCTCTTTCTCCTGCATGTACCGTATTTCATCCGGCCTTCGCCACTGATTGCGCTCGATCTTCGGCCATTCCAAAATATGATAGGCCCAGTCCAGCATGGCCTTAGATCTTCCTGCAGAAGGCCGAAAACCTGTAGTCGACGACCCCGAGGCAGCTTTTCAGCACTTTTCGGGGTTTCCCTGATTCGAGATACAGTTTTTTATTGGCCCGGTAATCCCCCGTCCGGGAAACAAGCACCTTGAACCCGCATTCAGAGATCAGGGACAATACGGAACTCCGGGAGAAGTTGAAGGGATGTCCTTTGTCTATCTGCAACAGTTCCATAGCGTTCCTCACGATTACACCACGTTCGGTATATATATTGAGGCTTAAGAACATTATGCCGCCGTCGATAAGGCATGTATGAATGCCCTTCAGCATCCTGGCGGGGTCTTTGACATGGTCGAGCACATTGTCGGAAATTATAAAAGAAAATGTCCTGCACAGGGATTCGATATCTTCGCCTGTACCGTTGTAACGGTGCACCCTGCCGTCCCGCGCCCGGGCAAAGTCCGGCTTCGTGCGGTAATAATTCTCAAGGGGATCGATGGAATATCGTTCGTCGGCCTCAAGATAATTGATAAGGCCGATCGGTCCCGAGCCGATCTCAAGAATGCTCAATCCTGGAGGAGCAGGAAGAAAATGCCGGGCGGTATTCCATATCTCTTTTGCCCTGTCATCATACCATTTGAACTCGCGAATCCCCGGCAGACATCGATGCCTGTTTCATCCAGAAACTCTTTTCATATACCTGTGCTTTTTCCCATCGGGCGTCGGAAACATTTTTCGGCATAAAAGCTCCTTTCTTTTTCGTTGATCTAGGAAGCGGCGCGGAATTGCCTGTTTTCATAGAGAAGCCGCAGTCGCCGCGGAAATGCCGAGCAGCAGAAACAAATTGATCGAATATGCATGGCTTAGCAGCAATCCCCCGACCCAAAAACCGTAGAATGACAATTCCACGAAGAATGCGACATTGGACAGAGGGTGCCCGCGGTCCCTGCGGATCCTGCGGACATTGGCTATCGCAAGAATGTTCAGGACCAGAAACACGATAAAAGCAGGTATGCCATTGTCCACGGCGAATTGAAGCAGCGAGGAATGCGACACCTGCCATGCCTGCGTGCCGCCGACCTTGGCCCTGTAAAGCCCGAGCGCAACGTCGGAACAGCCGGCCCCGGAGCCGAGGACCGGGTTTTGCGCTATCAAGACCAGGTTTTGCTTCCATATGTTAAGCCGGCCGTTTTCCTCACTGAAATTGTAATCCTCGTCGAAATTCTGAAAACGTCCCTCGACAATAGCAAAATAATTGATGAAGACCAGGGCCAGGAGCGCCACTATGCCTATTCGCGCAAAAGCCCGTATCCGGGGGGCCCTGCTTAACAGGAAAGTCACGGCAACAATAACGGCGAATGCAAGAAAACCTCCGCGGGAACCGCTCAGCATTATGCCTGCCGCGGCCAGCAAAACAGCCGCGGCCGATACCATCTTCATTTTGATCCCATACGGCCCAAAAAGCAGGTAGAGAGCGGCCGGGATAAATGTAGCGAACAACATTGCTATATCATTGGGATCATAGGTCTGGCCGACAGTTACCCGAAAACCCCGCCGGGCAAGTGCATCCGCTGCGTAGAACGATGCCGACACCAGTAGACTCATTGCTATCACTGCCATTACCCGGTTTAGCCTCTTCAGTGAATTAACCTGTATTATCGCGGCCGAAAAAATAGAGGAGTACGGACGGCATTGCGATAAAGGCAAACCGGAAGGCTACCCCACGATTGACCGCGAAAGGTATGCTAGCAATCATGACAAGGTAGAAAGCGAGGACCAGTTTTAGCTCCCGTGCGCCGAACAATGACCGGAACGAGACGGTTTTATCGAAGAACATGACTAAGAGGGTCAATATCGTCATGACCAGAACGGGCCGTGCCGGTACAAGGAAAGACATGTAGTCCTGCGGCCGTGCCACGATGATAAACGTCCATACCAGGAAAAGAAAAAGGAGGCCCCGGGCCTTTCCGTGGAATTTTCGTCAAATGAAGCCATAATGTGTTCCCCCTATTCGATCGGTTGATGCTTGATTTACTTAGAGCGGGAATTTCCGAACAGGTAAGGCGTACGGATAAATGCAAATACGGAGCGTACCGACGTCGCGACATCCTTAAGACGGTCCGAACGTTCCTGCCGTGTCAGGCAGATCTTCAAGGCGCAGTATACATAAAAGAGCGAAGCTTGCCGAGAGGACGAGAGCAAATTTTACCCAGCTGTCCATCATGATCATTTGGGACGCTGCGTAAAGAATGATCGCCGAAAACAGCCGCCGGGACGATGGGCACCAGGATCCCTTCCCTGAAGAAGCGAACCAGGGAAAGATCGAGTTGCCTGCACGTGTACCACGGGATGAATATCAGGTTCGCACATACCATGGGTATCAGGGTGCCAACCGCAGCGCCTGCGATCCCGTACCTGCGTACGAGGAATATGCTCAAGACAAGATTCGCAGCTGCCTGCACGATCGTGATATATGCCAGGCTCCCGTGCCGGGAGATCCCTTGCAGTATCTGTGTCGAAGCGTACTGGGTGACATCAGCGGTGACTGCCAGTGTCAGGATCACGAGGACAGGGTATCCGGCAGAACCGTATCGGGGACCTATCCACAGGTTTATAAAATTATCCCCGATCGCAATATAGGCCGCCGCTATAGGCAGCACAACCATCATTGAATACTTGGTGCCGCTGATAAGCACCTTGTGGACAGCAGCCATCCGGCCCTGGGCATTTAAGTGGCTGACGGCCGGCTGGAAGACACCGGTTGACATTATAACGACACGCAATTCATCGACGAGACGGGATGGGATCGAATAAATTGTAATGAACGCCGCGGCAAGATAATACCCGATGGCAAGGTTCCCGATGGAAAAAATGGCCCGGTTCGCCAGGTAATAGATAAAAAGGAGGAAACTGTACCTGCCTACCATCGCCAGAGTTTCCCGGTTAATAAAAGCGGGTTTAAGCTTTAAACGCCGGTTGCCGCTGAATACGTATATTGCTCTTACCGCGCCTGCGATAATAGTGGAATGCCATGTGCGTTATCGCGATCGCAACGAGCCTGTAACCCATCAGAACAAGGATCACCAGGACAGCTGAACGGACGATCAGGAGCGCAAGAGATATCAGCGCAACATGATCATAGCGCTGGACCCCTCTCATGAATCCTGTAAAAAACCCGAGGGGAAGCGACAACCCTATCTGCAGCCCGATAATTATGGTAACCCAGCGGGCGGAGTCCAATTCTTCTGCCGGTATCTTGAAGTTGTGGACAAATTTAAGCGCCAGCACAATTGCAATGAGAAATACGACGACCCCGGCTGACACGAACAGGAAAAAGGCGCTCGAGCATACCCGGTTAAGCTGTTCCTCATCTTCCTTTGCTTTAAATTCGGCAACGTATTTAACGACGGACCCGCTGATCCCGAAATCGAAAAGCCCCAGGAACCCGGTAAAACTCAATATCAGGACCCATATGCCGTATTGTGTATCCCCGAGATGCCTGACCAAAAAAGGCATCATCATGAACTGTACAATGGCGCCTATGGCGAAGGATCCCCAGTTTGACAGGATGTTCCGCATTATCTGTACCGACATTGTCATTGCGCCGCACCTTTGGCATCCCGCCCGGATCTCAGGGTATCGCCGGAAAACAGGGACTCATACCGGTTTATCCATGCGTCGAACCCGTATTCCCTGACAACATATTCACTCCCCTTTTGGGCAATATCCCGGGCAAAATCCCTGTCATGTATCATGACGAGCAGGGCTTCGGCCAATTTCCCCGGGTTATTGGAAGGGACAAGAAGCCCCGTAATCCCATGCGTGACCACATCGTGTATGCCCCGGACATCGGTCCCTACGACGGGAAGCCCGGCCGACATGGCCTCGAGCAGGGATAAAGGCAAACCTTCGCTAAAGGAGGGCAGACAATATATATCCATGACATGCATTATCCCGGGAATATCGCTTCGCGCGCCGAGAAGGCTCACGCTTTGAATCGAGGCCGAGGGACGCGATGAGCAGTTCGAGTTCAGATGCGCCTTTTCCCTTCCCCGGCAATAATGAGTTTTGCTCCGGGGATCGTGTCATTTATTATCCTGAAAGCTTTGATCAAGTTGGCGTGGTTTTTGTCTTGACGAAGGTTTCCGACACAGCCGATAACGATATCATTCTCTTTAAGCCCCATCTCGGCCCGTTTTGCGCTCCTCGTCCCGTTATGGGCAAATTGCCGGTGATTTACGGCATTGGTGAGGGTGAGGACCTTGTTCGCCCCGAATCTGAACCGGCCTTTTATGGCCTCCCCGACATCCGGCGAGATCCCGATAGCGGCATCGCAGTGGCGGATCATGATGCCGGCGACGAAAGACCAGGACCTTTTCGCCGTTTCGATCTCGGCCCTGCTGTGTGCGGTAAAGAATAACCTGCACCTGTGGCGTCGTGCGCCATAAAAACTATAGAAAAAGGGTGTAAAATGATGGGCATTTACCACGTGAATATTATTCCGCCGGATGATCCCGGATATTTCGCGCATCGTGCGCAGCGCATTGTCTCGTGCCGACAGGAAGGGGATAAGGTGCACCGGTACCGACATTTCATCAAAATTCTTATGAAGTGCGCCATCGGTAAAAGCTGCAACGGAACAATTGAAAGTCGCCGGGTCGAGATATCTGCACAGGTCCAAAACCAGCCTTTCGGACCCGCCGGTGCGAAGTGTCTGTAAAAGAAATAGTATATTGGTCTTCATTTCGGGAATTTTTGAATGAGTTCTTGCTCTGCATTCTCTGTTCTGCGTTGACCTGACCAGGTTAAAAAGAGAATGCCCTTATCTTCCTGTTGCCCAGGTCGTGAATTTTTCACCCCGGAAAATTTGATCCATCCGATGAATATTGCCAGGTTTACAGCAAAAAATGTCTGAACCATCCGGGATGGGCCTGCCAGAAAAGACAGGGGAATGCCGAGTGAACCCGCCAACCAGAGAATGTAAAGGAAGATCTGCACGCACAGGAATGCCGCATAAATAGCACTTCGTTCGGTTGCCACAATAAATATATTGGTAAGGAAAAGGATGCATAGCGCGTAAGGCACAAAGAACTTCATCAGTTTGTGAGAAGCAAGTTCCAGCGAAAAAACAGGATATTTGAAGGGATTCAAAAGATTCCGGTGCGTTAATATAGCCCGTAATGTCCGTCGCCGTGATCCTGATATGACGCCTGAATTCACCTGCGACGCTGGCTGCTGTTCTCTCTATACAGAAAGCCTTTTTTGCCAGAATACCGCGGTATCCCTGCTGTATTATTTTTGCCGGAATGACAAAATCGTTTATATCGTAATCCTTAAGGGGCCGGTAGAGGGATTTACGGATCCCGAATATTGCGCCGTCCGCACCGACGCACGAGCCTATCCTGCCTTCCAGAGACTTGGTCAACCGCTCTATCCTGGTATAGATGCCTGCCGACGATATATTTTCCCCGCCTGCAGGTGATACGTATTCGGTCCTTCCCGTTACCCATCCAATTGCTGGGTCTGAAAATGTTTCAACGAGGTACAACAGGGCTTTCCGGTCGTATTGTGAATTCGCATCGGAAAAGACGATGATCTCACCCGCCGCCTCGGGCACTGCCTTGTTGAGACAGGCTGTCTTGCCGAGATGGCCCTCGTATCTTTTGAGAACAACATTTCTCTCGCGATACCTCGCAACGATACTGTCTGTCGCATCAGTCGAACCATCCGAGATGACTACGATCTCCAGTTTATTTCGCGGATATTCGAGAGCCAGCGAATTTTCTATCTTATCCGCGATGACAGTTTCTTCATTGTATGCCGAGATGAGAAGACTAACCTTCGGCAGGACGGAAGACCGCCTGTTTGCGGGTCTTTTTTTCTGACATAACGCTATTGCGGCAAGCATCATGGGATAACCGGCATATGCATAAAACACAACGAAAAAGGCAAACCAGAAAATAAAAACGGCTATAGATCCCATCATGCTAAACAGGCCTTTTTGCCGCGAAACAGGGGGCTGGCGCGGCAAGGGCGCGGGATGCCTCAGGATGCCGGGGGCATCTTCCGCGGGCTGAGGTGACAAGCCGGACTATATCTTCGCGATCTCTGTCCCTTACAAATTGGTGAAGCGGTATTGTTATCAGCCTGTCTGCAACCAGGCGCGCCGCCGGAAAATTAAGACCCGTAAAACGGTGTGCAATTTGCGGAATCTCATTTACAGGCGATGGGTACATCTGTGTTATCCCCAGACCTTTCTTGTTAGATTCCTGACATATCCTTCTTTTCTGGTCCCGGTTTTCCATTATAACGGGAAGCCGTAAGTAGGGGATCGCTAAAGACGGCGGAATAGCTCCGGTTGTTCTGAGTTTGCGGCACAACTGAGCAGCCTGCCCTTTTCGTACCAGCATAGCCTTTTCGAGACGGCTCACCCATCCGACACATAAACCTCTTTGCATTGACGATAGTTTTTGAACCGGGAAATGAATATCAAACAGGGTCAGGCCTAATTTAAGAAAAGGCATGGCCGCCGGTATCCAGTAGAGATACGGGCGGATAAAAAGGCTCATCAGAGCTGTTTTGATAAATTCCCTGAGAGTCTCCATCCTTCCCGGATATTGTATCCGGTCATATTCATTTTGAATTGCCGCACCAATACAGTCCGAATTTGTCACGATAATGCCGCCGGAACCGCATGTTACCGATTTTCCCCTGCCCAGGCTGAAGAAGCCGGCATCGCCGATCGTCCCGAGAAATCTTTCGCCGTCTGTGCCACCCATTGCCTGTGCGGCGTCCTCAAGAACAAAAACATTTTTTTTCCGGCAAATAGCCATGATATCATCCATTCTCGACGGGATCCCGAACAGGTGATTGGGAACGACACACAGGGTGTTCTTCGTGATCTTATCGTCCAGCGCCGTCCGGTCGAAATCGAGGGATGATGTATCTATGTCGCACAGGGTCACGGTAAGGCCCGCCCTTACTATCGCGGACGGAACGGAAAAACACGTATACGCCGGGATAAGCACCTCTGATCTTTCAGGCCGAAGCGATTTAAGGGCCTTCAAGATCAAAAAGAGGCATGCCTTCCCTGAAGAAGTGAAAAAAACATGCTTCACGTTGAAATATCTCCTGATCTCGTCTTCAAATTCGTCATTTTTTGAATTACCTGCCAGGAAACCCTTGAACCCGTTCCAAAGGTCCTGAAAGCTAAGAGGTACGGCGGCTGGGGGTAGGGTTCGCCGGACTCTCATGCGTTATACCTTCCAGGCAGTGAAATATACATCATGGGTTTTCGGGTTTCCTAGGGCAGGTTTTTTACGACAGGGGGCCCAACAAGTTTTGTCAGCGCCAGGGGAAGATGCCGCCATATATTTATGGCCAGGCGGTATTTTGGATTGTGGGGATTTATCTCGGGAATCGGCTCGCCGTTTTCCATCCAGTAATGCCAGTAAAGCTGCTGAGGTTTTGCACCCCATTGTTCCTTGAATTTATAGGTGCCTTCGCCCGGCGTTGATCGTCCAAAATCAAATATCCGGTATCCTTCGCTGCACATGCAAATTCCAACGCGGTTGAATACAGGAGCATATTCGGGCCGAATCGGTTAAAACTTCTCAGAGATGAAGCCCACGGGATTTCCAGCACATCTCTGAAACCGATAAGAAACCCCGACGCAACCGGGACCGCGTCTTTTGTATATACAGTGCAGATGCGGGTGTTTTCGGGAAATGCGCTGAGGATATTGTGGAAAAATTTCCGGGCATACACGGGAGTCCCCAGGTCCCGCATATTTCGCGAAAATACATTATAGAAATTCTTAAGTTCCTCGATTCCTCCGAGACGCGTGTACATCCCCTCTTTTACCGCGCGCTTGATCTGGCTTCGCAACTTCGAGCCGAAAGAACCCTTAAGCTCCTCATATTTCGCTGGCAATTGCAGACGCATTGCAACCTTCGATGTTTTTACCGGCATCTCAGGCAAAACATTATTACAATGCCTCAGTTCCATATGTTTCATTCCGGCAATTCCCGCAATAACTCCGGCTTCACGCATAAGATCGCGGCATGTCTCGTCATCATTGGCACATATACCGCCATAGTTCAAAAAAGGCATCGATATGCCGAAGCTGCCGAACAGAACGCTCTTGAGATGAACAATCGGAAGAATACCGTTTATGGAACCTGTATTATCATGAGAGAAGAGATACCATGTCCTGTGTCCAAAGCTTTTTTCGATTACCTCTTTCCATCCGATAAGATGGTAACAGGCCGCACTGTCATTATCCATGACATACCGGTCCCAGTCTTCACGATACGATGGATCATATAAATGGATCTTCATTTTTTATTCTCACATAGTTATTCCGGCTCAAACCTCGTATTCAAATCTACCCCGAGGTCTTCGCCGGTCCGGAAAGGACACTTCAAGCTTTGTAAATTGGTAATTGGCAAAATGAAGCGGCATAATGAAGCACTATTACATCCGCGAGAAGGCCCCGTTCTCGCGAAGCCCACGGGTCTCAGCATGATCGTCCAATCCAAGGTAACGGGAACAGGAAATGAAATCGTTGTCGCGGAACTTCGTGAAGAAATGCCTGAGCTTCTTGAGGGTTTTGTCCAAATTCAGGTAGTGCCTGAAACGGCTCAAAGCGAGCAATACCGTGGTTCTGGCGGGGTTGTGCGGGGTCCACTTCCCACGGATGACAATAAAAAACATAATGCCCGTCCTCAGCCAGTATACGGGAAACGCCATGTTCAAAGATCACCGTCGGCCATAACCTGAAATAACCGCCGCCGGCCCAGGGGATGGTCCTTCCCGCTATACCAAGGTTACTGACCGGTAATTCCGTTATGCCGTTACCCACCACTAAATGGCCTTCCCGGCTGCGGCGCAGGTCATCGGGCCTGCCATGGCGTTTGTTGAGCCCAAAATTATTGTAGCTTGAATCGTAGGCAAAATTGAGCTCTTCAAGGAGGCAAACGAGGTCACTCGTTATGGAAAAATTAGGCGCCCGGTAACCAAGCGGGGCCCGGCCAATTATATCCCCGATGATCTCCCTGCTCATCTCAAGGTCTTTACGCAGTTCGGACACGGGAAGGCCACGGCATATCCTGTGATAGTATCCGTGCGACGCTATTTCATGGCCCCTGGCTGCTATTTTGGCGATCAGGTCCTTGCGGCGCTTTGCAACCCAGCCAAGCACGAAAAATGTCGCCTGAATCCCGTAAAGGTCAAAAAGTTCGAGAAGCTTGTAAGCGCTTGGCTCGATGCGCAGTTCGCAGGATTCCCATTTTTCATGGGGAAAACAGGGCCGCAGGTTCTCGACCTGGAACCAATCTTCGAAATCAACGGTGATAAGTATCGAGCCGCGTGTGTTGTGCCGCTGTTGATGCATATCGGTACTACCGCGCCCCGTCCTTAAGCAGGACCACTCCTACAGTTCGAAGAAGTATCTTCAGGTCAAGAAAAAGGGACATGTTCTTGACATAATAGAGGTCATATTCGAGTTTATTTTGGGCGTCCTCTACCGATGCCCCGTACCGGTAATTTATCTGTGCCCATCCGGTCAAGTCCGGGTTTTACCGTATGGCGCACAAAATAATACGGCACCTGTTTTTCAAGGATGTCGACAAATTCGGGCCTTTCGGGCCGTGGACCGACAATGCTCATTTCACCCTTGAATATATTCCATATCTGGGGAAGTTCGTCGATATGGGTCAAGCGCAGGACCCTTCCCACCCGGGTGACCCTGGGGTCTTTTTCCCTGGCCCATTGCGCAACCCCTTCTTCCGCCCGGTACTGCATGGAACGAAACTTGTAGATAGTAAACTACTTTGCGGTCCTTGCCTACCCTCTGCTGTGTGTAAAAAACCGGACCCGGGGAATCCAATTTTATCGCGACAAAGGCAAGGCTAAGTATCGGGCTCATCGCGAGAAGAATTAGTCCGGATGCTATAAAATCCATAAGGCGTTTCAATTTCTGCACATAGTCAGCCCTGAGCAGATAAAAACCCTGTGCGAAAAGAAGCCACTGATCGCCGATGCTGCCGACAGGGATCCTGCCGGTCAGAGTTTCATATACATCGGCCATATCGAGAACACTTATTCCTTTCAGCCGCGCTTCAAGGATGTTCCGGACCAGGTGTTCCGAACGGTTTCTGGGTATCGCCAGAATAACCGTATCGACGCCTGCCTTATCAGCAATGCCAATGATCTGGTCGGTTCCCCCCACAACGGCAGGGTCCTTGAGCAGCATTGAACAATGAGGGGTCGTCATCGATAAACCCTTTAATATCGTATGGTGACAGGGGAGATCTCAGGAGTTTATAGATCGTTTTCCCGCATGAGCCTGCCCCGAGGATCAATACAGGTTTTTTCTGGCCGGATTTTTGGAAGATTATTCCATAACCAAATCTCCAGATATTAAGAAAATACCAGGCAAAAATAGCTTCGAGCACCATGATCCCCCTTCCATAGGGGCCTAGCGGCGCTATGTAAAAAGCCGACACAACGAGGACCGTCCCAAGTCCGACGGCGATCGCACTACGGAAAGCCGTTTCCCATGAGCGGAAAACCCGCTGAACATTATAAAGGTCGAATATATAGAGGGCGACCGGATACAGGATCAGAGTAAAAGATGGCTCAAGAGAATAAATGGCGAGCGTATTCCAGGTGAAATTTATCCTGAGACCGATGCTCAGGGCCACCGCGAGACAGATGAGCATCACGTCTCCAAGCAGAAGAAGCCATCGATGCCGGGGAAATCCCAGGGGAACCTGCAGTTTCTGTCCGAAGACCGCGATTTGCTTCTTCATCTATTGATGATGAAATGCGGTCAATCGTCCCCGTATCCTCAAAAGGCAGGTAATCCGGGGCATGTGCCCCGAAACCCCATCCTTTTGCATTTTTCAATAACTTATGCATGTTTCATCCTTTGCGGATTTGTCTAAAGACGATCGTAGATGAACTGCGGAATATAATATTGTCGTTTGTTGAATACGAGGCCGAGGATATTGCCGCCATTGTTGATTATTTTTTCCTTTAAGCTCAACGCGACCTGCCATCGGGTCTTTTCGGCCTCAACGACAATGATCACCCCGTCCACCATTGATGTGATCACAGGACCATTCGTGAACATTTCCTGAGGATAATCGATGATCACCAGGTCAAAACGTTGATTCAGAGCATCCCAGAATTGATGCCCGTTTTCATCGTGTGAGATCTGGAACGCGGGGCGAGTCAGCCCATATAAAAAATGGCAGTATGCACAGATTGCTTCCATTGACAGGACAAATTATCTTGTCCGGAGGCATCTTATTTTCGAGAATGTCCTCCAGTTTCACCGATGAGTCCACATCTTGATATGCGAATTCATCGCAATTTCCCTCGCAATCCACGAGGAGGACTTTCTTATCAAGCCGCGATGAGACGGTCTTGGCCAATTCTTTGGCTATGGTGGATGCACCCTCTTTCGGACGCGTTCCAACGAATAGAACACTGCGGTGGTGCCTGTCCGGAAGGGCCGCCGTAATTGTCTGATAAAGGGTATTCATCTCGGCTTCCATTCCATATAGTTCAATATTCGCCTGTCCGGCCCGGGGCATTGTCCGGCTCAGGGATGATAGCGCTCCGGCCTTTCCAGAAATTAAATCCCGATTTTCCAGTGCGTCATATATCTTGCTCATTTTGCCTCCTTTGCGGGGATTTACCCCTGCCCGGCCTCCCCTTGATCGATGTAAAGCCGTTCTAGCGCCGGGTCCTGCTCGTCATCTTCAGAAATTTCCGGAAAGCTCAACACGCTCCCTACATGGATGACATTGGGGTTAAGGATATGGGGATTATTTTCGGTTATGAGCTTCATGGTCCGGCTGTCCACTTTTCCATAAATTTGCCGGGAAAGTTTATAAAGAGTGTCTCCGGGTGTTACTGATTTCTTTATCGTTGGTAATTTTTTATCGGCAATTTCCGGTAATGGCTGCACTGCCTCCTGGGCACTTTTTTCCGGAACCGGCGCCACCACTGTCACCGTTACCTCGGATCTCTTTTCTTCCTTGCCTTTCCATGCTTTGACCTTGCCGAGCACGATCTCGTGGTTGGGAATAAGCCATGCCATGGCAATAAGAAAAATAGTCAATGCCGATACAGCCGGGAACCACCATCTTCCGCCGGACGGCCATTTCAAACCGTCGAAATCCCGTATTATTTCTTTTACGATCCCGCGTGTTATCTGCTGCTTGCGATAGCCGAAACCGGTGATCAAGGCATTATCACACAGGACATTTATCGTTCGCGGGATCCCCTTTGCTTTTTTAATTATGGTTGAAAGAGCATACCGTGAAAAAATGGAGGATGCTGCGACTCCTGCCTTCTGGAGCCTGTATCGGATGTATTCCAGGCTCTCTTTTTCGGTAAGGGGCAATATTGTTGATTTGATCGCAAGGCGCTGGCGCAGCTGCCTTAAGCGGTGCTCCTTAAGCTGCTCCTCAAATTCCGGCTGCCCTACCAGGACTATCTGGATCAATTTTTCACGCGATGTTTCAAGATTTGAAAGCATGCGCAGATTTTCCAGCGTATCGATGGGCATATTCTGCGCCTCATCAACGACAAGTACAACCGTGTTGCCCTGTTTATATTCTTCAATAAGCACTTCGTAGAGCCGATTGGTCATTTCAACAATATCATTTGTTTCGGCCTCTAATTCCAGGTCCCTGTAGATCGTCCTCAAGAGCCCTTCATAAGACAGTCTCGCATTGAATACATAGATGATCTTGAGATGCGTCTTATCTGCCTTTTCGAGATACGAACGGAGGATAGTCGTTTTCCCGACGCCTACTGCGCCTACGATCCCTACGAAGCCTTTCTTTTTCTCGATCCCGTATATGATCGCTGCAAGGGCTTCCTTGTGGCTCGGGCTCAAATACAGGAACTCGGGGTCGGGTGTAATATGGAACGGCTGTTTTTTGAGATTATAAAAATTAAGGTACATGGCTCACCATCCCGTTATCTTTTTGAATTCGGTCTCTAGTCCTTTCTCATAACCGAGACAAGAACAGGAATGCCGAGAGTCTTCTCTGCGCTCGCAGGTGTCGGCATACCGGGGGCCATAAGTTCCAGGGCAAGCGCAATGGCCACACCGGCCGCGATACCGCCAAAAAAGCCGCCTGCCACCATCGCGCCCCTCGTTACCTTTTGCTTCTTGGGAAAAGCCGGGACAGTCGCCTTCTGGACGATGCTGACCGCGACCATTTTCTGGCGGTCCATATCATCCATAATTAACGATTCTTCAAGCTTTCGTGAATATATCCGGTGATTTTGCTCAAGCTGCGCTGCTTCGCGCTTCAATGCCTGAAACTGGCGTCCGTGGCTGTCGAGAGAATTCAATTCCATTTCCGTCGATTGCATCTGGGCCTTTATGCTTCCCGCCCGGGCCCGCGCCGCCGTCAACTGGCCTTCAACTTTCCCAAGTTCGATCTTCCGTGCGTCCTCGTTATTTCTCCTGATCGATTCCTTTAATGCGTTAAGGTCCTGCTGCACCAGCAAGCACAGCGCGCGAAGTCTCCGTATATTTTTGAAGAAGAGCCCTGTTCTTTCTGCTGGAGATTCACCAGCTGCGTCCGGGTCTCCGGCGGCAGATCGATCGTCCATCGCGGACTCCGGATAAAGGCCATCTTTTGCTCAAGCTCCGTCACTTCATTCTGGGCGGTCTTCAATTTCCCATCCAGGGTGCCGAGAAGGCTGATAAGGTTTGTCTTCTGTTCATCGAACGCGAAAACCTTGTTCTTTTGCTTGTATTCGGAAAGATTGCCCTCGGATTCTCTCAATCTTTGCTGAAATGCCTTTTCCTGACGCTCAAGGAAAGCAGTTGTTTTTCCGCCGAACACATCGAGGTGCTTATCTTTGAAATTCTTCGACAAGGGTATTGACAACCTGCGCGGCGGTGGCGGGGTCCCGGTGAGTAAATGCCACCTGGATAAGTCCCGAATTGGGGACATTGGAAACATTGAGGTCCTCTTCAAATGATGTTACTGCCAGCTGTGTCGCACCTTGATCAGTTTTTTTAAATCCCGGGTAGATTTTTTTCAAGCCGACAGTTTCGATAACACGTGTTATCAGGTCCCTGCTTGTCAATATGCTCATTTCACTCTTCATGATCGTCTCGGGCTGGATCAAAAGCCCGGATGACGGCCCGGTTCCTTCGGAGGTCCGCATGAATTCCCTTCCAAGCTTGACAAGAAGAATGCTTTTCGCCTCAAAGACCCGGGGAGCAAGAAGGGCGTAGAGAAATACGGAACCGAAGACTATTACGAAGACGGCGAGGATGGTATATTTCCTTTTGAAAATTACGGACAGAATATCCCGCATATTTGAAAAATCGATTGGCTGATATCGTTTCTCGATCATGTCCATCAACCTCCTTTTACGGATTCACTATTATAGTGCTGCTGCTGCCGCCGGTGGCTCTGTCGTTCGTAAATCCACCAAAAGAATATCTATAGGGATTCGCAAATGACTGCCAGCCGGGGAAACCTCCGGGGACAACCCTGTTGATATATTCATCAACGAATTTGTCGATCCTGGCAATGTTCGACTTGGGCACGTAGACTATGTCGTAGGGCATCAGGCGAATATCCTGCGCCATGTCTGTCCCGTTTATCACCTTCGTGAGATCAATATTTGCTGCCATAGGGTTGCCCTCGAAATCTTTCCGGATGACTATGACATTGCTGATCCGTGCTGTTTCGCGTAATCCCCGGGCCTGCGATATGGCCCTCATGACAGTGGTCGGCCCTTTAAGCTCAATAAGCCCGGGAAGAATGACCTCCCCGTCAACGAATATTTTCTGATCGGAAAAATTGCGGACTATGATCGTCACATCCGGCTTTTTGACCTCGGCGGAATATGTCTGGCTAATCTGGTCTCTCAATTGATTGGGAGTAAGTCCCGCCGCTTTGATCTCCGGCGCCAGTTGAAGAGATACGCGGCCGTCGGGACGGACGGTTACACCCATCTCATTCAATTCGGGATTATTCATGAACTTAATGTCCAACGTGTCACCCGCTGCTATGATGTACTCTTTTTGAGGATATGCGCGTGACTGCTGGTCCATCTGGCTTATCGAAGCCGGATTCATGACCGAGTTCGGGGCACATGAAACCAGAAGGATGGTCAGTCCAAAAAAAGCGGATAAAATCGCCATTCTTGATCTCATCTCTCTCTCCTTATTTTTGCCTGTCCGGCCGGTCTTTAGGAGGTCCTGGCATCAATGTCCGGAGCATCTACAGCATCGCCAACCTTGTAGATATCCGCCTCTGCCGCGCAGATCGATAAACCGGGTCTGCCCTCCGTCGCAGCTCACAAGCGCCCTGTTGCCCTGTTTTTCGAGAATAACGCATCGTGAAGATTGGCCCATACCCAGAATCGGGCTGCATGATGAGTACGAGCATGATCGTTATTCCTGTGATAAACCATTTTTTCATATTCTCCTCCTTTAAACCTGCTCCTTGATCCAAGGCAGGCTACCGCCATCCGGTTTCAAACCGCCTGCGTTGATTGAAGTCCCTGTACGGGACCATTTTGTGTAACGCGTTCATTTTTTTGAATCCGGCACTGCCTTGAAATTCCTGATAGATGCCGGTTCAGCCCTATAAACAGGTACAGTTCCCCCTGCAGGGGATCCTCTTATTTTCCGTATATGCCGGGATGGGTGTTGCCGCCGGTTATTGTGTTCCTGCCGGATTCCCGGCCATTTTTCGTATCACCGACAATAGTTCCCGGAAATCCGCGTCTTTGTATGTGATAAACCTGGGCCTCAAGCCATGCCCGAGGGCGATGATATCCTTTTTCCTGCTCGGCAATATGAGAACCACCTGCACATCGGAGAAGAAATACTTCATGGATATGATGTCCAGGAGATCCTCCTTGTCCGTGGCAAAAATGATCGCAATGATCCTTCTTTCGGTAGGGAGACAGAAACGCTGCTTGAGGCTCGCCAGGCTTCTGTAAAGCTCGATGCGCTCGTCGAAAAGCAGCGGTTCCAAAATGTCCCTGAGTTTCCGGGGGATGTCCTCATGATTTTTCGCATAGAATACCAGGTCATTTCGTCGTTCTATTTTTGTATGCACTTTCTGGCTTCCCCTCATTTAGCTTTTGATATTTATACTGGTCTCCGTGCATTCCAGCATCATCACCCGAAAGGTATATCAATAATCATGCCAGCGATAAAAACTTCCATAAAACAGCCCGCATCAAGGAAGTGCATTACATGTTCCTTTTTCCCCGATGACCGGTTGCCATTTTTGTGTTCACTTTTTTGGGACTGCGTCCAATAAAAGTGGATTTCATCAGCAATGCAGGCGCATTGGTCGAAACTGAAAATAACACCTGGCCATTTCCCGCGGTCGTTTTCATAATTATGAGAGTTGCGCATGTTCGATATTAGACCTGGTTCCTGATGTTGTATTTCTTGAGAAGGCCATACAATCTGGTCCGTGAAAGCCTGGAAAGTACACAGGCTTCTTTTATATTTCCCGATGATGACAGGAGATTGCGAAGGTACATTTCCTCCAGATCGGAATATGCACTCCGGCGGAAACTTTTCAGGCTAAGGAATTGCCGCCGCGATTCCTGATCATGTCCATTATTCCCTCCTGAGCGACAGGCCGGTCCTGGCCGAATAATGACTTTGTAATATGGATCCTCAGTTCCTGGGGAAGGTGCACCGGAAAGAGGGTTTCTTCGTGAAGGCCTGCGGCACATGCATGTTCGATAACGTGGAATAGTTCTCTGACATTTCCCGGCCAGTCATATTTCGTGAGATATTTCAGAAACTCGTCGGAAACTTTTTTCTGGTTGATGCCAAAACGATCGCATACCTTTT
Source organism: uncultured delta proteobacterium (assembly GCA_963823725.1). Taxonomy (GTDB): domain Bacteria; phylum Desulfobacterota; class Syntrophorhabdia; order Syntrophorhabdales; family Syntrophorhabdaceae; genus Delta-02. Next base: position 587,349 of record CAWGMJ010000020.1, on the reverse strand, counting down.
CCACGTAGAATGCGGTTAGGTCGGTGATATCTTCCCTGTGCCGGCGCAAGGGGGGCAAGTGCATGCTCATTGACTGCAGCCGGTAAAGAAGATCACCCCTGAATTTCCCTTCCTCGACCATTTGTTCAATATTTTTGTTTGTTGCCGATATAAGCCGGAAATCACTTTCGACCTCTTTTTCGACTGCCCAGCGGCCTGAAGCGATGTTCCTGTAATACCCTCAGAAATGTTTTCTGTAATGAGAGGGGCAACTCACCCATTTCATCGAGGAACAGGGTCCCTTTATGGGCCTGCCTGATAAGCCCTTCCTGGGATTTGTCCGCCCCGGTAAAGGCGCCTTTAGAATGCCCGAAAAGTATGCTTTCCACGAGTGTCTCGGGAAGTGCCGTGCAATCGACGACAACGAAATTTTCATTGGCCCTTTTCGAGTTATTATGGATCGACAGGGCAAAAAGTTCTTTGCCCGTACCGGTCTCTCCGGTGATCAGAACGTTGAGGTCCGATTCGGCGGCCTGTTTGACCAGGTCCATCGAGGCGCGCATCGCCGGACTGTTGCCGACAATGCCATTGCGCTTGATCTCATTTTTTTTGTTCCTGTTCTTCAATTCACCGCGGTACTGAATGGCCCGCGAGAGACGGGATGTCGTTTCCCTTAAGCCGGCAGGCTTCTGTATATAATCCCAGGCCCCGTTTCGGATCGCTCTTTCCGCATCTTCGGGCGTTCCCCGCGTAGCCATGACTATTATGGTGGGCGCCGACGGGCATCTCTGTAATTTATCGAGATCGCCGATAGAATTCCCGTCTGAAAGGTCGGAATCAATAAATATGATATCGGGAGGATTTGTCCTTATCGCTTCCAGACAATCGCTTAAGGTATGCCGAACCGACAGTTCGTACCCGAGATGGAGCGCAGCCTCGGCAAACATAGCACAGTTTTGCTTCTCGCCGTCAACCACCAGCATCCTGATCATGACCGGAGATCTCCGGCCGGCAAACCCGAATCCATGTCCGGGTATTGTTCTCGAATTCCATACATATGCCTACCCCCATAAACCATTGCACATCACACATATTCTGCGATCAGATCCGGTATTTCCGGATATGACTTTGTTTTCAAAATATCTATATTAGACTACAACAGTGCACACCGGGTGTCTGTCGCGCAATCCACATTAATTCTGTCGTATTTCCGAAGACAGGCATCATCATCTTTTATGACCCGGTTTTTTCCGGCTGCCGCCGCACAGGTTCGAACGGGGCATCGGCGGCCAGCACTTTTTTTGCACATACGGGACATATGCCATGTGTTAAGGTTATTTTTGAAGTTTCGTGCACCGGCATTTCAGGCACTTTCCATATCTCCCCTGGAGGTCCGCACCTTTTGGCACCAGGCACAAACACAGAGCATCCGCCGTGATTTTTTGAGATGTATCTCGCTGAAGTTCATGAACTCCTCTACGCTCCCTTGGCTTTCTTACGCGATCTGTCACATACCGCCAGCAGCTATCAATGGCTATCAAGAGCCCTAATCGGGCAGCGGCACGAAGGTCTTCGGCCTGCTGCCGGGAATTTCCTGCTGAACCATGCGCAATACCACGGTGATAATACGCCCAGGCCAGCCTGGGGTCGAGGCTTAAAGCCCTGTCATAACACTGGATCGCCCTGGTGAAATCCCCCCGCTTTTCGTGGGACAGGCCCCTCAAATAATACGCGCGGGCATTTTGATCGGTGCTGGCCGGTTTGCTTATCGAATTGGTTTCGCTTTTCTGCGTGTGCGCAAGTGCATGTTCAAAAGGATCCTCAACGCTTAAGTTTCCTGCCGAATTACGGCGGGCTTCATTTTTGTCCTTCTTAACCGGTTTACTGCTCCTCAGCACTGATTCCCCCCAATGGATCCTCTTGAACATGACACCCGGCAAATATATTTTTGATCCCTGTCTATTCCAGTTCCGGCTATCTATAATCATAGTGAAAACAGGCAAAAACGTCTGTCGCTCAACCAACAATTGTATTGTCATACTTAAATAGACACTGAATTTGAAACGGGGAGGACAACAAAGAAACTAGGTGATGGGTAATGGGTAGGTAATAGGTGATGGGTATCAGTTAGGGGTGTTCCGCGGTTATGAGGTTATGGACAATAGGCAAAGGGTTATGTGTTCGATGAACTGATAATCGCCATCACCCCTGACGCCTTACGGTTTCTTTAATTCTTTGCGCCAGCATGCTGTAGCGCTTACGTGTTTTATCGTTGCGTATTGCGATAGAAAGCGCTTTCTTCGTTCCTACCAGATAGACGAGTTTCTTTCCCCTGGTAATGGCGGTATAGATAAGGTTTCTCTGGAGAAGGAGATAATGCTGCGTAAGGACTGGAATGATCACGGCAGGATATTCACTTCCCTGCGATTTGTGGACCGAGATCGCGTAAGCGAGGATCAGTTCGTCAAGCTCATTGAACTCGTACGTCACTGTCCTGCCGTCAAAATCGACTTTGACCGCCTGCATTTCTTTGTCGATGCTCACTACTCTTCCTATATCGCCGTTATAGACATCTTTTTCGTAGTTGTTCCTGGTCTGGATAACCTTGTCTAAATGTCTTGAACATGCGGCCCGCCCGCGAAACACCATCCGGGGACCGGTTCAATGTCTCCTGAAGCCGTGTGTTTACATTGGCCACCCCGACAACCCCCCTGTGCATCGGGACCAGGATCTGTATATCATCGAGCGCGACGCAAACCGAAGCGCGATGGAATGATCCTGGTACACAATTCAACAATATGCTGCAGCACTTTTTCCGGGTCGTCCTCTTCGATAAAGACAAAATCACGGCCATCCTCAAATACGGGCATCTGGCCCCTGTTTATCCGGTGCGCATTGACGATTATCATGCTTTTTTGTGATTGCCTGAATATTTCAGTAAGGCGCACGGTGCCCACGCACCCGGAAACAATTATATCCTTGAGAACATTTCCGGGCCCTACTGAAGGAAGCTGGTCGATATCGCCAACGAGAATGAGCGTCGCCCGGGCAGGGATAGCCTTGAGCAAATGATACATGAGCGGGGCATCTATCATTGATGCCTCATCGATGATGACGATCCCGGCGTCCAGGGGATTTGATTCGTTGCGCTTAAATCCCGTTCCGGACGAAATATCTCGCGGATTGTATTCGAGCAAGCGGTGTATTGTGCGGGACTCGAGACCGGTCGTTTCGGTCATTCTTTTCGCCGCCCTGCCGGTTGGAGCCGCACAGAGCACTTTCTGCCCGGTCTTTCCGGCGACCATGATTATCCCGTTTATAATGGTCGTCTTTCCCGTTCCGGGCCCTCCTGTTATGACGAGCACCTTTTGTTCCAGGGATGCCTTTACAGCATGGAGTTGGTTTTCCGAAAAGATGATCCGTTGACCATGTCCTATGGATCTTAATGTCTCGTCTATGTCGATCATGCTCATCTGTTTCGGGTGCGAAGCGAGCCGTCCGACATGATCGGCAATCCCTCTTTCAGCAGTATAAAGGGCGGCAATATAAACGAGCCATGTTTTATGGTCCCCTGCCAGGCCCGGTACCGAAAAGCCATCTTCGACCACGATCTTTTTTTGGGCCGAAAGGCTTGAGATGGCCGGGGGTATCTTCGAGGCCGATACCTCAAGCACCTCGCTCGATCTCTCTACGAGATCATCGAACGGAAAAAAAGATGCCCCTCATCGGCAAGCTGTCCCAATACATAAAGAATGCCCGTTTCGATCCTGAGAGGAGCTTCTTTTTCAACACCAAGGTTTTCTGCAATTCTGTCAGCAGTGAGGAAGCCTATTCCGAATATATCGACCGCCAGCCGGTATGGATTATCGCGCACTATCCTGACCGCGTCATTTCCATAGAAACGATAGATCTTCGCGGCGTATGCCGGGCTCACGCCATGTCCCTGCAAAAAGATCATCACATTGCGCACTTCTTTCTGCTCGTTCCATGCGCCTTTTATCATCTCGATCCTTTTTTCTGCGATCCCCGGCACCTTATGGAGCTTTTCGACATCCGTATCTATGACATCGAGGGTCGCCTCGCCAAACTGTGCAACGAGCCTTTTCGCCATTACAGGGCCAATGCCCTTTATCATACCGGAACCCAGGTATCGTTCAATACCCTTCGCTGTGGCCGGCATGAGTGTTTCATACGATGTTATCCTGAATTGCTCGCCATAGCGGGGATGAATATTCCAATCACCCTCGATCCGGAGAAATTCCCCGGGAACAACCGAATAGAGAGTGCCGACGACGGTAACGAGGGATTTTTTCCCGTCGATCTTTACTTTAGCTATGGTGTAATGGTTCTCTTCATTGTAATATGTTATACGTTCCACCTGGACCTTCAGGACGCATTGAGGGGTGTTTTGAAACATGTTTAATACTATCGAAAATTAATCGATAATAAAAGTGAAACATGACCGTAGTGCAGCCAACATACGCTCATACCGGGTTAATGAATGATAATGAGGACAATCAAACGCCAGCTATTGCGGATGATCGCGAATAATCGGACGATGATCCTTGATGAGGCCCAGAAGATCGGCGGATTCATGCAGCTCTTGATGAAGCCGAGAAATACCGGCAAGTCATGGACAAGCGAAGAGAGACAGCTTCTTCGCATGCATCTCAAGCACTTGTCCTATTATGTTCCGATAATGATAATTTTCGTTTTGCCTTTCGGGTCGTTGCTTATACCGGTCCTGGCTGAAATTTTGGACCGTAGGGGTACTCACCGCAAATCAAGCGAGAAACATCTCGATGCTGACGGGTCATGGCCAGGCAGTCGTGTGATCCGGAAGCATCTCTGGAATGTTCTGCTTTTATTGCGATTTAATCTTTCATGAGGTAATATAAGGATCAGGAAGATATGCTGTCAGTCCCGATCGCCAAAATATATAACCCGCAAAAGCCTGGTTATGTGCCAGGCGATGTATCGATCCGAAAATTATCCTTCATTGATCCCTTATTCCCCGTGGAAAATGCATGATACGATTTAACGACATCGTTGACGAGGTTTTGACGTATAATCCCGATGCCGATGTGGAACTGCTTCAGCGGGCATATATTTTTTCTGCCAAAGCGCATAAGGGACAGGTTCGTCTGTCTGGAGAACCATACCTGATCCATCCGCTGGAAACCGCGTATACCCTGACCAAAATGAACCTCGATATTCCGAGCATTGTCTCGGGACTTCTTCATGACACTATCGAGGATTCCTACGTCGAAAAAAAGGAAATAGAGGAATATTTCGGCAAAGAGATCGCCGAACTCGTCGATGGCGTGACCAAGATAAGCAAGATACCTCTTAAGACGTCCGAGGAATCCCGTGTCGAGAATTTCCGCAAGATGATCCTTGCCATGAGCAAGGACATCCGGGTAATACTCGTCAAGCTGGCCGACAGATATCACAATATGCAGACCCTTAATTTTCTTTCGCCGGAAAAGCAGATAGAGATCGCCCGCGAGACATTCGAGATATATGCGCCGCTCGCGCACAGGCTCGGCATAGAATGGCTCAGGGCGGAGCTGGAAGATGTCGCCTTCAAATATCTCAAGCCGGCTGAATACAAGCTTATCGCAGAGAACATCGCTCAGAAAAAGAAAGAACGCGAAGCCTATATTAATGAGGTTATTGCTTTGTTGCGGCAGAAGCTCGACTGAATTCCACGTTGAGGCGGATATCTTTGGAAGGGCAAAGCATCTTTACAGCATCTATCGCAAGATGACAATGGAAGGGCTCAATATCGACGATATTTTCGATATCATCGCCTTCCGCGTCGTGGTTGAAACGATCAAGGAATGTTACGAGGCGCTCGGCATAATACATGCGGCTTATAAACCTATACCGGGAAAATTCAGTGATTACATAGCCCTCCCCAAGGCTAATATGTACCAATCATTGCATACGAAGATAATAGGCCCGCACGGGGAAAAGATAGAGATACAGATCAGGACGAAAGAGATGCATCGCCTCGCCGAGGAAGGCATCGCCGCCCACTGGAAATATAAAGAGGGCAAGGTATTTAACCCCAAAGAGGACAAGATATTCGCCTGGCTGCGCAGAATTATTGAATGGCAGCAAGAATTGAAGGACAACAAAGAGTTCATGGAGATCTTCAAGATCGACCTGTTTCCCGATGAAGTGTATGTTTTCACTCCAAATGGAGACGTGCGGGAGCTTCCGAAAGGGGCCACTCCTGTTGATTTTGCATATGCTATCCATTCGGAGCTTGGCCACCGGTGCGTGGGAGCAAAGATCAATGGAAAACTTTCCCCTTTGCGTTCGACGCTTAAGAGCGGCGATACGGTCGAAATAATGGCGAGCCCCACTCATAAGCCAAGTAAAGACTGGCTGAGCTTCGTATCGACATCTAAGGCAAAAACAAAGATAAGGCAATGGATCAAAACGGAGCAGCGCGAGAAAAGCATTGAGCTTGGCCGGAATCTTCTTGATAAGGAACTCTCAAAGCACGATATGAGTTTCTCCAAAATTCTCAAAAATGGTGAACTTAAACCCTATAGCGAAAGATTTCAGTTTCGAATCAGTTGACGACCTCTTCGCCAGTGTCGGATACGGCCTGTATACGCCTCTGCAGGTCCTTAACAAGATCATTCCCGAGACAGAAAAGCCGGTCAGCAAGATCAAGACCATTATCAGCTCGTTTAAGAACAAAGGAAGGGATAATGCCATCAAGATAAAAGGCATTGACGGCCTTGTCATCCGGTTCGCGAAATGCTGCAACCCCATCCCCGGAGATAATATAATCGGCTTCATAACGCGCGGACGGGGTCTCACAGTCCATGTCGAAGATTGCCCGAACGTCCATACATATGACGAACAGCGTACGGTGGAGGTAAGCTGGCAACTCAGCAAGGATTATACATTTCCTGTCAGATTCAAGGTAACAGGCAGCGATAGAAAAGGGCTTCTTTCCGATATCTCAAGCGTAATAGCGGCAAATAAAGTAAATATCTTAAGCGCCCAGGCCATGGCCTATCCCGACCGGTCTGCTGCAGGGATCTACGAGGTCGAGATCGAACACATGTCCCAGCTTCAGAAGGTCATGAAATCGATCCAAAAGATCAAAGGCGTCCGCTCCGTCGACCGGATGCGCAGTATGACCTAAAGACGGGTTATGGGTTATTGGTTATGGGTAATAGGTGGGCTATAAGCCCCTCAATTCAGCAGGAGTGATATTTCCGAAAGTTATTATTCTAAATTCAGATAAAGATGGGATTGAGGTAAGTGGAGTCAGCGGAGGTGTACATTAGTACATCGAGCATGACGACGACGTCAACGAAGATTACGCTTTAATATGTCTTTAGATTAAACGGCTTTTTGGAAGTTGCCCTTCTTAATGCACTTCGTGCAGAGTCGTGCCTTGCGGGTTTCGCCGTTTTTTACGATACGGACGCTCTGAAGGTTCGGCAACCATTCTCTCTTGCTTTTATTATTCGCGTGACTGACGTTATTACCGTTTTGTTTCCCTTTTCCACAGATCTCACAGATCCTTGCCATTTCTGACCTCCTAACTGCATTTGGGCTAGCCCAGTCGTATACGGGTTTAAAGACAAAGATTTTAACCGCTTAGCCGTTCCATGTCAATAGTTTTATCCCCTGCCGGGATCTTTCATTTTGGAGGTTTGCAGACAAGTCGTAGAAAAGGTGCATGATATTAAGAATCTAAGAGACCCTTAAGGACTTTGTTATGGAAGTACGGGAAACTATTGTGCAAATTTTTGTACGCGTAGTTATAACTTTATTTGATAACAGTAATTAGTTCACTCTATATATGTTGAAATAATGAAAGTTTTCGATATGCACGGCCATGTGGCAATTGGGTGAAAAACCTTTATAATTATAGGTCTTGCATTGCCTTTCCACAACTTTTCAACAGGAATTAAACATTCTGTGTTGAAAAATGCCCGGATGCTCACTTTTCAATAGCCGGCTTGCCAAAGCGTGTGTTAACGCCTCGCTTGATCTTGCACTCCTTCGCTTCCCCTGCATTTATCTCAAGGATATACCTGGCAGGATATCGTGAGTTTATCGTTGTTTCATCATGGGGATTCGCATTCTCGTGAACATAGACCACATCATTGTTTCCATTTATGAATATTATATCGAGAGGTATATAGACGTTCTTCATCCAGTAATGCTGCATTGCGTCGCGGTTATTAATAAAGAGCATGCCATGTTTATGCGGCATATACGGCCTGTACATAAGCCCTCGGGACTGCTCGGCCTGAGTCACCGCCAATTCAGCTTCAAACCGGCATAATTCCCGGCCGTCGGCATCCACGAACAGGACCGGAACTTTTTGGGCTTCTCCTGATGACAGGGCTAAAACGGGTGCGGCCAGCACCAGAAGAACGGCATATAACAGAGCGATCGGTCTTACCGACAATTTCATAACGTTATCGTGCGCCAATCGAGGATGGAAAGTCAAGGCTATAGTTTCGGCGGAGCATGAGGAAATAAATCTTTACTCATTCGGGTGTTGAGCATTATATTTAGACCGAAAGGATTCATATCTATGGGACCACAGCAGATAACGGACCGGATATGGCGCGTAGCCGGTTCTGATATGACGGACAGGCGGGATAGCGCCGTCTACCTGATCGATGCCGGCGAACCCCTGCTCGTCGACTGCGGATCGGGACATGGCTTCAAAAACATGATCGCTAATATAGCAAAGGCCGGCTTTCAGCCGGGTGACGTAAAGACCCTGATAATGACTCATTGTCATGCCGATCATATCGGCGCGGCGGACCTTTTAAGATCCAACTTCGGTACCCAACTTGTCATGCACGAAAAGGACGCAGACATACTGGAGCGGGGAGATATACGGCTTACTGCTGCGTTCTGCTTCGATGTAGACCTCAAACCGACTCCCTGTCGATATGCGCCTTACAGGCGATGCCGGAAGTCTTAAATTGACGAGCCATCTTGTTCGATGGATCCATACACCGGGTCATACCCCCGGCTCCATCTCCCTGTATATGGAAGAAGGCGGAGAAAGGATCCTCTTTGCCCAAGATATCGGAGCACCTCTTCTTTCGGAATTTGATTGTGATCCTCAGGCCTGGTTGACGTCTATACAGAAACTGTTTGGGCTTGAAGCGGATATATTGTGCGATGGCCATAGCGGTGCTTACGGGCCAAAGCATGCCGTCAGGGAATATCTTGAATATTGCCTCGCCGCGCAATATCAAAACGGATATCTGGATGCCGTAAAAGATAACCGGTAAGCGAGAGTGAACCGCATATCGCGTGCATAATTGAGTGCGTGTCATCCTTAAGTGACCACACGGCAACCTGCATAAGTACTATCCAATTATTGTTCCTTCCGCGACAGACACCATATAATGCAATCGCTTATCCTATTTTTAATGAATAGGGGATCGTGGGGATCGTAAGGCTATTTTTGCTTTGGCACCGACGATAATTTCCGGTGGGCCGGACAGAGAACAATGAACCATGTGATTTATCGGGCCTGAAGCGGATCCGAAGGAGGTGCGACACATTCATTTCAGCGGGACCATTAAATATACAGCTACACAAAATTAATTCATAAAAAGGAGAGACGATCATGAAGAGAGCAGTCTTATTATCGGTGGCAGTCATATGTGCAGCGGTATTTGTTTTCTTTGGTGCGGGAACCGTAAACGCACAGATGGGCGGGGCTGTTCCCGACCAGCCTGATAATCCATGGGCCGCGCATTACAAAGCCGGCGACATAATGATATCGGAAGCTCAAAAAACGATCCAGAGATGCAATGAACAGATCGCGCTGCCGAAAGAGATGAAGAGCAGGCGCAGGAAGGCCGGGCCAAGGCTGAAGTTGCCGGCGGGACGAAAAGAGCCGCCCCGGCCGCTGGCGGACAGGCAGACCAGCCGCCGTATCCGTGGCTTTCTATGGAACAGGCAGCCGACCAGATGATAGCGGACGCCCGAAAGACCATCGAACGGTGCGAATTACAGATAAAACAGGGAACAAATGAGAGATGAAGCAGAGGCACAACTGAGGAAGATGGGTGTAAGCGGTCCATGGGGTAGATAAGCCCCCGGTGTCCTCAATGGCCGCATGACTATAAACTCGCTTATACTTAAGGTTATAGGGAGAAACCGATCCTCTCGGGAACGTGTTTCTCCCTATAACCATCATGTTATACCCCGGGTGGGGAAATGAATATAAAACAAATAAGGCAATTCTGCTCTGGGTCGCTGTCATTTTTTTCCTGGTCTCGTGGCATGCAATGACAGAAGCCACAATGTACGCCCAGGCAGTACCTGAAAAAAAATATTCTGATACGAAAACCAGGCTTCCCGATTTTAAGCTTCCCGTTCCCGCGGATAGATCAGATAGGGAATACCTCGGTATATCGGGAAAAGATACATTCAGGATCGGGCAGATAAATGCCCAGATCGTCATTATTGAGGTGTTCAGCTTTCATTGCCCCATTTGCCAGCCTCAGGCCCCGCTCGTAAACGAGCTTTATAATAAGATACAGGCCGATCCCAACCTGAGAGACAAGGTAAAGATCATCGGCATAGCGGCTACCAATAATCCTTTTGAAGCCAGGTCTTTCAAGGAATCACACCGTGTGCCTTTTCCGGTCTTTTCCGACGAGGATTCTGAACTTGCCATCGCGCTTAAATATAAAATATACGCCAACCTTTATCGGTGTAAGGGTAGACGGGAAGGGATCGCAGGAGCAATTCTACTGGCGGCCGGGGGCATTCAGGGACCCCTCCCAGTTTCTGCAGGAAATTCTTAAAACGTCCGGAACGGGACTAACTAAAAGCAATTAAGAAGCGAAAGACCCATAACCGGAAATACCCTCGTTGGGTCTTATTCCTCGAGGTCGATCTCGGCATTAAAGACGATGTCGACCGTTTTCCCTGTCATGAACCCTCCGTCCTCGATCCCGACATTCCACGCCATTCCGAAATCTTCCCGATTAATGGATGCTATTGCACGAAACCCGAAAGTCGTGTATGTCTGTTTCAACTCATCATCATAGAATTTCGATGGGCCGAGGAAATGTGTCCTGAACGCGACGGGACGTGTCGTCCCGTGTATCGCCAGATCACCGGTTATGTTCATGGTATTAAGCGCGACAACCTCAATGGCGGTACTTTTAAACGTGATCAAGGGATATTTTCCGACATCAAAAAAATCAGCGCTCCTGAGATGATTATCCCGGCGTTCAACGCCGGTATAAAGCCCGGAGGCATCGATCTCAACCTCTACGGACATTGCGCCCGGATCGGCAGGGTCGAAATTCACGGAGCCTTTCACCGAATTAAACTGACCGTGAACAGGTGTGACCATCATATGGTAAACAGTAAATTCCGCTGCTGCATGATCGGGATCAATAATCCATTTTGCCATGTTTCGCCTCCAGATTCTTCTTTAAATATTCTCCTTAAAATATAATTACTCAGCAATGCAAAAGCTATTGATGTATGGTCAGATTCGTTTGTGCACCCTGCGCGTTACGGTTTTCAGGATGCTCCCGACAGCAATCCTGCCGGAACACAATGCGAAACTGCTCGCTGAGCCTTCGGCGAGAAGATCATACGTGCTGTCGTAAAGACCTCCGATATCCTGGCCGGTGATATAAAGGCCGGGAATGATGCTCCCCGTCGGCATCAAGGGCCTGCATATCTTTATTTACAACAACTCCGCCGAGCGTAAGGAAAAACGCGCGCAGCCCTTTCAAGGCGTAGTAGGGCCCATTCTTCGTATCGAATTTTATCAGATGCTCCGGCCTGCGGTTAAAGTCCGGATCATGTCTTTGCTCTGCATAGCTGTTTATCCTTTCGATCGTTTCGCGCAGCATTTCAGGTTTGATCTGTATCTTATCCGCCAATTCCTCGATCGTATCGGCCTTGAAGGCAAAACCCGATTCGATTCCCTTTTTGATGCCTCTTTCAAGGGCGGTCATTTTTTGTCCCGGGACGACAATGGCGTTAAATGGCGTCAGGGGACCGTTATCCTCCATATATTGTTTCATATTATGATCAAAAATGGACCACATCAGGCCGCCATTCGATGTCATTGCATTGTAGACGTCGCTGAATACCGAACCGAACGATTCATTATAGAAACGTTCACCCTGCCTGTTCACCCAGAGGAATGGCTGGCTTAAAGCGCAGCGCATTTGCTTCATATGATCAGGTCCGCTGAACTGCCTGATCGCCGGCTCGTTATCGAGATACGGGCTGTTTCCCGCAAGGGTCCCCATGCCGGCAAGGGCGGCATTGGCCCGCAAAGCCATGTTTATCCCGTCGCCGATCCTTCCGTCCACGAGCCGGGCCTCGGTACATGAGCTTTGCCATTCCGGGGGCATTAACATCGGGAACATATTTCCTGAGCATTTCCTTGCTGCTGGCAAAACCCCCGGTCGCGATAATGACGGCTTTGGCATTAACGATCAACATTCCACCATCTGCCTTCTGAGCTGTTATACCGGTCACAGTACCTTCATCATCTATCAGCAATTCTTTCACCGGGGTTTTGGTCAGCACCGGGACGCCGTGGCCCCGGATATGTTCAGACATAACCTTCACCAGCCGGGCTCCGCCGCCTTCAAAAATATGCCAGACCTGTAAGCTTTTTTCAGGCGGAAACATTGTTCTAATGCCTTTGATGGACACTCCAAGGTCCGTTAACCAGTCTATCATTTTCCCCGATTCATTAAGAAGGGCGCGGATGGCCGGGGCGTTGCAGCGCCAGTGATGAAATTCCATCACTTTGGAAAATACCTGGTCGACAGTCGTCTGAATACCGTTCTCTTTCTGGTACCGGGTCCCTATCCCCAGGGAACCTTCCGGGAAAAGCCCGGCGCCCCCGAGAAACGGCATTTTTTCCAGAAGGATCGCCTCAAGTCCATTTTCGGCAGCGGTCAAAGCTGCTGAGAGCCCGCTTAAACCTCCGCCGGCTATTACGATGTCGGCGCTGTACATCTCCACCGATGTATGCGTTTTGTATTTTCTTGTTTATGGCCACGATATTTCTCCTCTGCTTTATCCCCATCCATAGCTCAAAAGATTATAATGAATAGACTCCCGTCATCACGGCGTGCGTGACGGCGCGGTGTACCCGGCGAACACCATACCGGTTCCCAAAATGGACCATCGAGATATTTCCTATGATCGTCCCGGCGTTGCCGATCGCGGTCGTGATCTTCCCCAGTATTCCCGGAAGGTTGGCGCTTTTGAAACGTATCGTCCTGACAAAGGGATAATTGGTTTTGTCGCTCATTTCGTTTTCCTGACATCCAATTCTCCTGCTTCCATTTTCCCTGAATAACGCCTGTTGTTCAATATAAAATTCTGGAAGTTTATCACAATTATTTAGATGATATCGGGGAAGCAATAGGAGAGAGAGACCGGGAGCCCCAGTTCGCTGCGATTTCCAATTTCAGATGATATCGAGGAAGCAAGGAGAAGCCTGACGCAGGCGTATATAAATGGCCGGGTACCCAACTCAAGGCTTCGCCGGGTTGGGTGGCAAACGTCAAGGAGAGCGACGACGCAGCTGACGAAGAGAGCGCTGAAATTCGAAATCGTTATATGGAATAGACTTCTTTGCCGAGGGTCTTCACCCAGTTCTGTCCGAGCACTTTCTGTGCCTCATCGGTCTTGTCACAGCCAAGGATAACTATCGCATTGCCGGATACCCTGCCGAGATGCGGATACAGGTAATGAACATTTATACCGGCAGCGCGAAGGGGCTTAAGGACAGCCAGAAGTCCCCCCGGATGGTCGGGTGTTTCGACGGCGAGAACTTCCGTTTCCCGGGGATTAAATCCATTTCCTTTAAGGATGTTCTTTGCTTTTTCGGGATCATCGACGACAAACCGAACCGTGCTGATGTCTGACGTATCGGCTACGGAAATAGCGCGGATATTGACACCTTCCCGTCCAAGGAGCTCACTTACATGCGACAATGCACCGGGTATATTTTCCAGACTTATGGATAACTGTTTGATAAGCATTACAATTACTCCTTGACGTAGTTAAAACCCATCTCGAGGGCTTCCTTGTTCAATTTTATTAATTTCGATTTCCCTTCGCCGAGCAGTTCCGCAAGATTTTTTATCATTGCGTCAAAGGAAATAATATTGCTTGCCTTGATCAGCGCACCAAGGATGATCATATTCGCAACTTTGATCGTGCCAATTTTTTCGGCCAGTTCGCTTGTCGGTATCGAAAGGACTTCGATGTCCATGCGTGCCGAGTCGGTGTTAACAAGTGAAGCGTTGACACAGATGAGCCCGCCGGACGAAAGGATATTTTGAAACCTGTTAAATGAAGGCTGATTCATCGCAACGACAAATTCCGGTTCTGACGCAACGGGCGAGGCGATCTCCTCATCGGAAACAACCACGGTGCAATTGGCCGTACCGCCGCGGACCTCTACGCCGTATGACGGCAGATAGGTAACATATTTTCCTTCGAGCATCGCGGCATTCGCAAGGGTAAAACCCATCGAAAGAACTCCCTGACCGCCAAAACCTGAAAATATTGTTCGTGTCATCATGGTATATCTTTCACCACTCCAAGGGGGAATTGTTTTGTCATAACGTCATCTATCCACCGGCAGGACTCGACAGGGCCCATTTTCCAATTGGTGGGGCACGGGGAAAGGATCTCCACAAGAGAAAAGCCCTTCCCGTCAAGCTGATACTGAAATGCCTTTTTGATAGCTTTTTTGGCTTTGACTACTGCAGCCGGCTTGTTGACGGTTACGCGTTCAAGGTATGTTGTTCCATCCAGCATCGAAAATACTTCGCATATCCTGACAGGGTGGCCAGCAAGAACAGGGTCTCTGCCATTCGGCGTTGTTGTCGTCACCTGATTGATCAATGTCGTCGGCGCCATCTGCCCGCCGGTCATCCCATAGACGCCGTTATTTACAAAAATTATAGTAATGGGCTCACCGCGATTGGCCGCATGAAAACCCTCGGCTGTGCCGATCGCGGCAAGGTCGCCGTCACCCTGATAAGAGAAGACAAGGTTGCCCGGCCGCACTCTTTTGATGCCTGTTGCAACTGCTGCTCCGCGTCCATGTGCGGATTCCAGTGTATCTATATCGAAATAATTATACAGGAGCATGCCGCATCCTGCAGGCGCAACACATATCGCCTTTTCGCGAAGCTCCATTTCCTCAACAACTTCCATGAGAAGCCGGTTGATTATGCCGTGCCCGCATCCGGGACAGTAATGGAAATGCGCATCCTTCATTGTTTTTGGTCTGGTATATGCTTTTTTCATGGCTGCTTCCTTCTGGATGCCATGTAATAATGGCGCCCGATAATACGGTAAAGCTCGACCGGAGTCGGGATAACTCCCCCCGGTCTGCCATAGAAATGAATATGACCTTTGCCTGCAAGCGCCAATCTGACATCTTCGATAAGCTGGCCGGCGCTCATCTCGAACACAAAAAATTCATGGACCGTCTTGGCAAATTCCTGGAGTATCGCGGCCGGAAATGGCCATGCGGTGATCGGCCGTACCATGCCAACCTTCAGATTCTCCTGCCGCAGCCTTTTTATAGCGCCTTTGGCGATCCTTGCACCTATGCCGTATGCGACAACGATCATTTCCGCGTCATCGGTAAGGAATTTCTCGTACCTTACCTCGTTCTGCTCCATCCTCTGATATTTCCGGACGAGTTTCCAGTTATGCTCTTCCTCTTCCTTTGTATCAAAAAGGAGCGAGCGCACCATGCGGGACGGCCTTCCTTTGGCTCCTGTTAATATATAGTCCTTCGGGTAATCTTTTGGAGGCGTGATATTATCGAAATCGACGGGCTCCATCATCTGGCCCAGCATGCCATCGCCGAGTATAACGACGGGATTGCGGTACTTATCCGCAAGATCAAAGGCAAGCGGGATAATTTCGGTAAGCTCCTGGACGGACCCTGGAGCCAGAACAATGGTCTTGTAATCTCCATGGCCTCCGCCGCGCGTTGCCTGCAGGTAATCCGATTGTGCCGGGGAGATGTTACCCATCCCGGGCCCGCCCCGTACCATATCAACGATCACGGCAGGGAGTTCGTCAGCCGCCAGATAGCTTATGCCTTCCTGCTTGAGGCTCATGCCCGGACTGCTTGATGATGTCATGGCACGGGCCCCGGCAACCGATGCACCGAGCACCATGTTGATAGCGGCTATTTCGCTCTCAGACTGGATAAAGACCCTGCCAAGCTCAGTCATCCTTTTAGCCATGTATTCCGTCAGTTCATTCTGCGGAGTAATAGGGTAGCCGAAATAGCACGAACAACCGGATAGTATGGCCGCCTCTCCAAGGGCGGCATTACCACTCATCAGCTTTTTCAAGTTTTCATCACCTCTATAGCCACTTCGGGACACATGACTGCGCAGGTGGCGCATCCCGTACATTCTTTTCCGTCATCAAAAGCAGCAACAAAATATCCCTTCATGTTGAGTCTGTCTGACAACGCGATCGATTTTTTCGGACAGAATTCAATACAGAGGGCACATCCTTTGCAGCGTTCCGGATCAATACTGATAGTGCCTTTCATGGAAAATTAACACCTCGCAAAATTGGAAAGCGATTAAGATTAGCCCACTGCTAATGGTATTGTCAACTTTTTTGTCCATCCCATTCACAGGCCCCCGGGGAACTTAAAATCAAGACCTGACACTCATAAAGATATATGGAGCGAAAGCCGAGGAATATTATCAATGATCGCGCCTAAATCCTTAAATTAGTGAACAATTATATTGATTTTATGGTCTTATCTGTCTTAAGGTTTTATAAAATGGAATTGCGGCATATCGAGACATTTCTCAAGATCGCTGAACTCAAAAGTTTTACGAGGGCTGCAGATGAGCTTTGCATAACTCAGCCTACGGTTAGCAAGCAGATCGTAGATCTTGAGCAATTTTTTGACGTAAGGCTTATTGACAGGACCAAGCGGACGGTGACCCTGACGAAAGCCGGCGAGATCCTATACCAATACGCATTGGAAATGATCAATCTTAAGAAGGATACGATCGAGGCGATCGCATCCTTCCGGGGCCTCAAGAAAGGAAAGATGACGCTCGGCGCAAGCACTGTCCCCGGGATCTATGTCATGCCTCGTCTCCTGAGTGATTTCAAGAAGCGGTATGCGGGTATTAATTTCGAATTGATCATTGCAGATACGAAAGAGATAATCGAGAAAATGGAAAATGGATCTCTCGATTTTGGGATAGTAGGATCAAAGAATGATACGGCTAAGGTTGAATTCAAGAAATTGATCGATGACACGATCATATTCATCGCGCCGCCTGATTTTCCCGATTCGATCACGCTGCAGCAGTTCCGGGAAATTCCCCTTATCGTTCGCGAGCGGGGTTCCGGCACCCGAAATACAGTGGAATCCGCTTTGGCAAAGATGCGTGACCTTGATAGGAGCCGCCTGAATATTGTGGCGGAGCTTTCAGATAACGAAGCCATAAAACAGACCGTCATGAACGGGATGGGCATGGCATATATATCAAGACTGGCGGTTGACAGGTTTATCAGGGACGGCATGGTGAAAAAGGTCGCCATTGAAGGCTTACCTGAGATCAAACGGTCCTTTTTTATTATTACGCGTAAAGGAAAGACGGTCCTTCCGCAGGTGAAGGTTCTCATGGAAATAATCGACAAATGGAGAAAGCATGAAAAGAAATAGCATTTTTATAATAGCTTTTACCGTGGCATGTATCATGGTCTTCGCGGGTACGTCGCATGCCAAGGTCTATCTCGATATCTATGGCACAACATTCAAGAAAATAACGATCGGTGTGCCCGCATTCAAAGGAGAGAAGGCAGATAAGTCAATATCTGAAATGAGCGATGTCCTGAACAAGGACCTTGACCTTTCGGGTTTTTTCATTACCGCTCCCTCATCCCTCATAGATAAGGAACTCCTGAACGAAGGCATCGAAAAAACTGAGGTCAAGTTTAATTCATGGCGGTCGATCGGGATCGACCTTGTTTGCAAGGCGCGGGTACAGGTGGTGAATGGAGAATTAAGCCTTGAAGCCTTTGTCTACGATACACTTGATGGATCGATGATGCTGGCAAAGAGATATAAGGCAAAACCGAGCGAATGGAGACGCGTGACGCACAGACTCGCCGATGATATTATTTTTGCCGCAACCGGCGAAAAGGGGATCATGAGCTCCCGGATACTATTCACAGCCGGCCGCCGGAATTTGAAAGAAATTTATCTTTCCGATTTTGACGGGCAGAACGTGACACGCCTTACGAATTACCGGAGCATTACCCTTTCCCCGTCTTTATCCCCCGGCGGAAAATACCTGGCCTATACATCATACAAGGAAGGCAAGCCCAATCTGTATGTGTCTAATTTTGACCAAAAGAACGAGATATTTGTGGACCGTTCCGAAGGCATGAAGATAGGTACCGCATGGCTCAATAATTCAACGCTTGTCTATTCGCATACATCGGGCAGAACATCGACAATATATGCCTTCGATGTCGGGAGCCGCAGCAAGAGGGTTCTCCTCCAGCGTGACGGGATACTTACATCACCAACGGTAGCCCCTGACGGCTCAAGGCTGATATTCGTTTCCGACATGTATGGCACTCCGCAGATATTTTCCAAGATGCTTCCTTCGGGAGAGGTTAAGAGGCTTACCTATCATGGCAATTACAACAGCGCCCCCTCATTCTCGCCAAAAGGCGATCTCGTCGCCTTCGCCTGCAAGGTAGGTGGTTTCGAAGTCTGCACCATGAATGCTGACGGTTCAAACCAGAAGGTCCTCACAAACGATGGAACGGTCAATGATTCGCCGCAGTTCTCACCCTGTGGCCGTTATATCATTTATACTTCGATGAAAGGCGGCGTCAATAAGGTCAATGTGATGCTGTTTAACGGCGAGAATAAGAGAACATTGCGATTCACCGATTTTGCCGAAGAGCAGCCTAAATTCGCGCCTTAAGAGGCTGATGTATATACAGAAAGAGAGACACCAGAATGGGGAGGATGCATGAAAAGAATTGTACTTTTATTGGTCTTATTATCATTGGTTTTCGTTGGGTGCGCACAGAAAACAGTACAGACGATCCCGCCTGTATCAACTACGGCCACAGAAACCCGGACGCTGTCTGACGAGGAAAAGGCGCGTATTGCCGAAGAAGAACTGGCACGCGCGGAACGCGACCGTCTTTTAAGGGAACAGGAGCGTCTTGCCGGGATATTGAAAGATGTATATTTTGAATTTGACAGCTATGCAATAGGCGGGTCTGAATTGCCGAAGATTGAAGGGGTGAGTTCCTTCATGAAACAAGACAGGGGTATCAAGATGGTAGTCGAGGGACATTGCGACGAGCGCGGCACCGTCGACTATAACCTTGCACTCGGTCAAAAGAGGGCCGAGGCCGTAAAAGATTATCTTGTCAAGATGGGTATTGAAGGAAGCAGGGTCAGGACCATATCCTATGGAAAAGAAGTACCTGTCGAGTCCGGAAACACGGAAGATGCCTGGGCAAAAAACAGAAGGGCGCATTTCAAAATTGATCAGAAGGGGTGAGCGATGAATTTCAGATTAACAGCTCTGGCCTTACCGGCATTGCTTATTCTTCTCCTGGGCGGATGTGTGACGACCGAGGAGGCAACGAAGATTCAGGGTAACATGTCATCGCTTCAGGGAGATTTTTATCAGTTTAAACAAGATACTGACACGCGGCTTGCTAAGATCGAAAAGGAACAGGAAAACTTAAGCAAGCAGGTCGTCAATATGTATTCGTCCGTTGACAACCGCGATGAAAAGATACGCAATATCATGGGAAAACTGGACGAACTGGAATATCAGATCAAGACGTACTGGGCTGAATCAAAAACAACGGCCGCCACGAAGCGCGGCAATGGAGAGCCCCCGCCCATATTAACCCAGGAGCCCAAGAAAGGTTCTGCCAAGACACCTCCAAAGACAGATGCCCGGTACGAAGAGGCATACAAGGAAGCATTCGATAGTTTTCAGCGCGGGCAGTATGAAACTGCAGTAACTAAATTCACCACCTTTACAGAAACATATAGCGGAACCCCGCTCGCCTCCAATGCCTTCTACTGGATCGGCGAATCATACATGAACCTTAAGAATTACGATAAGGCAATACTGTATTTTCAGGAGGTCATCGATAAATACCCGAAAAGCGAAAAAGCCCCGAGGGCCCTTCTGTCTCAGGCCGAGGCATTTCGTCTGACGAACGATAAGAAAAGCTCGACCACCCTTTTAAAGAGAGTAATAGAGCTGTATCCGAAGAGCGAAGAAGCGATCATTGCCGAACGGAAGCTGCGCAATCCTTAATTTCTGAATTCGATAGAGTCTATCCGGCTTCCGCCGGAAAGACAAAAAAATCCCTCCATTTCCGGACTGGAAAGGAGGGATTTTTTTGGTCCAACACTATTTTAAGTTGTTATCTCAGGAAAACTTTCCTCCGGGGGGGAAGTTCTTCTGTCTTATCAAGTATGTTCATGTCGTAGTTCCGGTATTTCGGATAGCCTGTCCCGGCGGGAATGATCCTTCCCATAATTACGTTTTCTTTCAGGCCCCTTAAGTAATCGACCCGGCCTTCTATCGATGCCTGGGTCAATACCTTGGTCGTATCCTGGAAGCTTGCCGCCGATATGAAGCTGTCGGTGATCAGCGATGCCTTGGTAATTCCCAGGAAAAGCGGTTCGGCCTGTGCCGGTTTTCCGCCTTCGGCTAACACCCGTCTGTTTTCCTCTTCAAATACCCACCACTCGACATAATCGTCAATAATAAAGTTTGTATCGCCTATATCCTTTATTTTTACCCGCTTGAGCATCTGCCGCACGATCGTCTCGATATGCTTGTCGTTGATCTTGACACCCTGCAGCTGATATACCTCCTGGATCTCATCGACGAGATAACGGGCAAGGTCTTTAATACCGAGTATCCTCAGGACGTCGTGAGGATTAACCGGGCCATCCATAAGCGGTTCGCCGGCCTTGACATAATCTCCCTCGTGAACGATCACGTGTTTGCCGCGGGGGATCGTATATTTCCTCGGTTCGCCGTGGACTGATTCCGGGGTAACGACGATCTCCCTTTTTCCTTTTGCCATTTTGCCGAAGGTCACAATACCGTTGATCTCGGTAACGATCGCATTTTCCTTGGGCTTGCGTGCCTCAAAAAGCTCGGCGACACGCGGCAGACCGCCTGTGATGTCTTTCGTTTTCGTTGTTTCCCGGGGCATTTTTGAAACGACATCGCCTGCGAATATCTCGTCGCCTTCATTAACCACGATATGTGCGCCGATCGGCAATATATACCGGGCGGGGCTCGTTGACCCGGGGATCATTTTTGTCCTGCCCTTTTCATCCTTAATGGAGATCCTCGGGCGAAGCTCAGGATTTTTCGGCTCGATAATTACCCTGTACGAAAGACCGGTAACTTCGTCCTTGCTTTCCTGCATAGTATCGCCTTCAAAAATGTCACCATATTTGATCCTGTCCGGTTTCCTCGGAGAGGATCGGGATCGTATACGGGTCCCATTCAGCGAGGGTCTCGCCCTCTGTAACCGCCTGCCCGTCATTAATCCTCAGCTTGGCCCCGTAAATGACCGAGTACCGCTCTCTTTCGCGCCCCGCATCATCCATGATGGCTATCTCGCCATTCCGGTTCATAACGATGGGCACATCTTCACGGTTCAATATTGCGCGCACGTTGATGAATTTCACGATGCCGTCATTGCGGGTTTCCAATGTCGACTGCTCAACCCGGCGTGAAGCGGCGCCGCCGATGTGGAATGTACGCATTGTAAGCTGGGTACCCGGCTCACCAATAGATTGGGCCGCGATAATACCGACTGCTTCACCGATACTGACGAGTCTGCCCCGTGCAAGGTCGCGGCCGTAACACAGCACGCAAACGCCCCGGTGGGACCGGCAGGTCAATACCGAACGTATCTTTACCCTTTCGAATCCGGCCTCCTCGATCAGTTTGAGATGGCTTTCTGTAATTTCTTCATTTTTACGAACGATAATAGCACCGTCAGGGTCCTTCAAATCCTCGAAAGAAACCCTTCCCAGGATACGTGCGTCAAGGCGCTCGATGACCTCGCCGCCTTCGACAAGGGACCCGATCTCGATATAATCAAACGTTCCGCAGTCGATCTCGGATACAACCACATCCTGGGCCACATCGACAAGCCGTCTCGTAAGATAGCCGGAATTGGCTGTCTTAAGGGCCGTATCGGCAAGGCCTTTACGTGCGCCGTGTGTCGAGATAAAGTACTGGAGAACGTCGAGGCCTTCACGGAAGTTGCTCGTGATCGGGGTTTCGATGATCTCACCGGACGGTTTCGCCATCAGGCCCCTCATCCCGGCAAGCTGCCTTATCTGCTGCGCGTTGCCTCTGGCGCCGGAATGGGCCATCATAAAGATCGGATTGAGGCTGTTCTGATGCTCCGGTTTTCCGCTTGGTGTCATGACCGGTTTTCCCGACATATCGAGAACGACATCGGAGCCAAGCTCGTCCATCAGCGCCTTCGCGATCTCTTCAGTTACGTTTGCCCAGATATCGATTACCTGGTTGTATCTTTCACCGTCAGTTATAAGACCTTCCTGGTACTGGTTCTGGACGGTCAACACTGCATCTTCTGCCTTGTCAATAAGTGTCTTCTTTAGCGCCGGTATCTTCATATCGTCGATGGATATCGATATGCCGCCGAGGGTTGCATAGAAATAACCCAGGTCTTTCAGCCTGTCGGACAGGATAACCGTACATTTTTCGCCGGCGTCGCGGTAACATTTATCAACAAGCGCGGCGATCGTCTTTTTGTCCATGATCGTATTGATACTCGCGAACATGTCCTTCAGGACCTTGTCGCGCTTCGGCTCATCCAGTTCCATTAGTGCATCCTGCACGACATCCCTGAGGATGATCCTTCCCGGGGTCGTACTGACCATCTCGTCGGTAAGGCGGACCTTTATCCGTGCATGGAGGTCTATCATGCCGGAATCGTACGCTACGCGCACCTCCTCGGAATCCGCAAAGATCTTATTCTCGCCCCGGCGGTATTTCCGGTCGATCGTGAGATAATAAAGCCCCAGGACGATATCCTGCGTCGGGACAATGATAGGCTTGCCGTTCGCAGGGGACAGGATGTTATTTGTCGACATCATGAGGACCCTTGCCTCTGTCTGCGCCTCTGTCGAAAGCGGCACATGGACGGCCATCTGGTCCCCGTCAAAGTCAGCGTTGTAAGCCGGGCAGACGAGCGGGTGAAGCTGGATCGCCTTTCCGTCGATAAGCTGCGGCTCGAAAGCCTGAATACCGAGACGATGCAGGGTAGGCGCCCTGTTCAGCAGTACGGGATGTTCCTTGATCACTTCCTCGAGGACGTCCCATACCTCGGGCCTTTCCTTTTCCACGATCTTCTTCGCATTCTTGATCGTTGTCGCATACCCTTTCCGGATAAGACGGTTGTATACAAAGGGCTTGAATAGTTCCAGCGCCATATATTTCGGAAGCCCGCATTGGTGGAGCCTCAGTTCCGGGCCGACGACGATAACCGAGCGGCCTGAATAATCGACGCGTTTGCCGAGAAGGTTCTGACGGAACCGCCCCTGTTTGCCGCGAAGCATATCGCTTAAGGATTTAAGGGGCCTCTTGCTTGCCCCCGTCACGACCCTGCCGCGCTTTGAGTTATCGAAAAGGGCATCCACCGCTTCCTGGAGCATCCTTTTTTCGTTCCTGATGATAATTTCCGGCGCATTAAGTTCCATGAGCCTTTTCAGCCGGTTATTCCTGTTTATGACGCGCCGGTACAGGTCGTTAAGATCGCTCGTTGCGAACCGGCCGCCATCGAGGGGCACAAGCGGCCTTAATTCAGGCGGAAGGACCGGAACGATATCGAGTATCATCCATTCGGGCCTGACCCCGGATACCTTGAAGGCATCGACGACCTTTAGCCGCCGTGCGATCTTCTTCTTTTTCGCATCGCTTGACGTATCGCGCATGTCAATTCGCAGGGTCTTGCCCAGTTCATCGACGTTGATCTTTTTGAGGCATTCCCGGATCGCCTCGGCGCCGATGCCGCCGACAAAACCCTCGCCGTATTTCTCCCGGGCTTCGATATATTTTTCTTCGCTGATGATCTCGCAGAAGCTGTACGGTGAATCTCCGGGCTCGATAACAATATACATCTCGAAATAGAGGACCCGCTCAACCTCTTTTATCGTCAGTTCGAGGAGCGTGCCTATCTTGCTCGGCATGCTCTTGAGGAACCAGATATGCGCTACAGGGCATGCAAGCTTGATATGGCCCATACGTTCCCGGCGCACCTTGGACTGTATTACCTCGACACCGCATTTCTCGCAGATGATGCCGCGGTGTTTCATTCGTTTGTATTTTCCGCAGATACATTCGTAGTCCTTTACCGGGCCAAATATCTTGGCGCAGAAAAGGCCGTCCCTTTCGGGCTTGAATGTCCTGTAGTTTATCGTTTCCGGTTTCTTTACTTCTCCGTACGACCATTTTTCGATAAGCTCCGGTGATGCAAGGGAGATCTTGATCGCCATATAGCTTAAAGGGTCGCGCTGCTTATCTGATTTAAAATATTCTTCCAAGGTTGTTCCTCCTTGTTACTCTTCTTTAAGAAGCTCTACGTCAATGCACAGGCCTTGGAGTTCTTTAACCAGAACGTTAAAGGATTCCGGGCAGGTTCGGCTCGAGAACATCCTCGCCCTTGACGATCGCTTCATATGCCCTGATCCTTCCATTGACGTCATCCGACTTGATTGTCAGGAATTCCTGGAGGGAATAGGCGGCCCCGTATCCTTCCAGGGCCCATACTTCCATTTCGCCAAGCCTCTGGCCGCCAAACTGCGCCTTGCCGCCGAGCGGCTGCTGGGTGACAAGCGAATACGGCCCGATGGACCGGGCGTGGATCTTGTCATCGACCAGATGGTGGAGCTTGAGGAAGTACATGTTTCCGATTGTAATCTTATGATGGAAAGCTTCGCCGGTCCTGCCGTCGAAAAGGGTCGTCTGCCGCGAATCAGGCATGCCGGCCATCTTGAAAAATTCCCTGATCTCTTCTTCCTTTGCGCTGTCGAAGACAGGCACCGCGATATTGACGCCGTTTTTCATGGCCTCTGCTATCGATGCCAGTTCATCGTCTTCAAGGCGGTCAATGACCCCCTTGAGCTCATTGTTGGAAAATGTTTTTTTCAGAACTTTCTTCAAAGCCTGCGCATCGTTGGTCTTTTTATAATAACCATCGACCATCTCGCCGATACGCTTTCCCATTTCCTTGGCAGCCCAGCCGAGATGCGTTTCAAGGATCTGGCCTGCATTCATACGGGAAGGAACACCGAGAGGGTTGAGAACGATATCGATCGGCGTCGCCGTCTTCGGTAAAAGGCATATCCTCTTCCGGGAGAATAACCGACACGATTCCCTTGTTTCCATGGCGTCCCGATATTTTGTCGCCGACAGACACCTTTCGTTTCATGGCAACATATACCTTGATCGTCTTGATAACGCCCGGCGGCAGTTCATCGCCTTTCTTGATCTTATTTATCTTGTCTTCATAGATAATATGAATGAGCTCAACCTGGTTTTCCTTGCTTTCAACCATTTTCCGTATCCGTGATTCGAGTTCCGCATCATCGAAATCTATCTCCTGAAGCCTGTCAAAGCTCAGCGCCATCACTTTGTCCTGTGCAAAGGCCTCGCCCTTCTTGAGCAGGACCTTGCCTTTGCCGTCCTTGATATCGCCCGGTGCCGTCTTGCCCTCAAGGAGTTCTGCCATCTTCGTCTTCTTGCTTTCGAGGATGATCTTTATCTGGTCTTCCTGATCTTTCAGGATATTTGATATCTCTTTATCTTCTATGTCGCGGCTGCGGTCATCCTTGTCAATTCCCCTTCGTGAAAGGACCTTGACATCGATGATGATCCCTTCGATACCGTGAGGTACTCTCAGGCTTGTATCCTTGACATCGCCGGCCTTTTCGCCGAATATGGCCCGGAGCAGTTTTTCTTCGGGGGTAAGCTGCGTTTCGCCTTTCGGCGTTACTTTGCCGACGAGAATGTCGCTTGGCTTGACCGTTGCACCGATCCTGACAATACCGCTCTCATCGAGGTCCTTCAGGGCGTCATCGCCGACGTTCGGGATGTCCCGCGTCACTTCTTCCTTTCCCAGCTTTGTATCACGGACCACGCATTCGAGTTCCTCGATATGGATCGATGTGAAGACATCTTCTTTTACAAGGCGTTCATTGATGAGAACTGAATCCTCGTAGTTGTATCCCCGCCACGGCATAAAGGCAACCATGACATTCTTCCCGAGAGCCAGTTCGCCCTCTGTCCGTTGAAGGCCCGTCGGCAAGGACATCGCCTTTCTTTACGTAATCGCCTTCTTTGACGATAACACGCTGGTTTATACAGGTATCCTGGTTCGAACGCCTGAACTTGAGCAATTTATAGACATCGATCTTTGTCGAGGTCTCGTCATGGCCCTTTTTCTCCTCATACTTGAGGATGATCCTGCTGGCATCGACGCTTTCTATCACACCGTCGTGCCTCGCCATTATGGTTACCCGCGAGTCTCTTCCGACGATCCGCTCCATACCGGTGCCAATTATGGGCGCCTCGGTAATTACGAGAGGCACGGCCTGACGCTGCATGTTCGAACCCATAAGGGCCCTGTTGGCGTCATCATGTTCGAGGAAGGGTATCAATGCCGCGGATGCGCTGACGAGCTGTTTCGGGGAGACGTCCATGAATGCAACCTGATCGGGGCTTACGAGATAAACGCTTCCGCCCTTCTGGGCAGGTATCAGCTCGCCGACCAGCTTGCCGTCTTTATCCACGGGGGCATTGGCCTGGGCGATATAATACTGCTCTTCTTCCATTGCGCTCAGATACCTGACGTTATCGGTGACCTTCTTATCGACTACGTGCCGATAGGGCGCCTCGATAAATCCAAACTCATTGACCTTCGCAAAGGTCGATAAGGACGCGATGAGGCCGATATTGGGTCCTTCAGGCGTCTCGATCGGGCATATCCTGCCGTAGTGGGTCGGATGTACGTCACGGACCTCAAAACCTGCCCTTTCCCGCGTCAAACCGCCGGGGCCCAGGGCTGACAGTCTGCGCTTATGCGTGATCTCACTTAAGGGGTTGGTCTGGTCCATGAACTGCGACAGCTGACTGCTTGCAAAGAAATCCTTGACCGCGGTAGCGACAGGTTTCGGGTTTACGAGATCGTGGGGCATGAGCGTTTCCATTTCGGGGAACGTCAATCTTTCCTTTATGGCCCGCTCCATGCGTACGAGACCCATTCTGAACTGGTTCTCGAGAAGTTCTCCAACTGTGCGGACCCTTCTGTTGCCAAGGTGGTCGATATCGTCGCCGGGGCCGCGGGCATCTTTCAGCTTCAGCAGCTGGTTGCACCACCTCAATGATATCCTCGCGCCTCAAGATCGTCATATCGAGGGCGACATCGAGACCGAGCCGGTGATTTATCTTGAGCCTGCCGACGCGCGACAGGTCGTATCTCTCAGGGCTGAAGAACATGTTCTGTATGAGGGTTTCCGCAAATTCTATGGTTGGCGGATCGCCGGGGCGCAGTTTCCGGTATATTTCAATAAGCGCCTCGTCTTTTGTCGAGACCTTGTCCATGTTCAGCGTATTACGAAGTGAAGGGCTTACATTGAGATTGTCTATAAATAAAACTTCGAAGCTTTTGACCTTTTTTTCGATAAGTTTTTCGAGATCATCCGCCGTAATTTCCTTATTTATGCTTATAAGGACCTCTTTCGTCTTCGGGTCGATGATATCACCCGACGTTACTTTACCAATGAGATCTTCCCCTTCGATCGGTATTTCGTGTATATTGGCCTGCTCCATCTTTCTGATCACGGCCTTTGTGATCTTTTTATGCTTCTTGACCAGGATCTCATTTGTTTTCTCGTTAATAATATCTGAGGGCGCCTTCTGGCCGACGAGCAGCGCAAGCGGTGTTTCCTTGAATAGTTTCCTGTCTTTTACGACTATGGTCTCTTTTTCATAAAAATAATCGAGGATCTCTGTTTCCGAATAGCCGAGGGCCTTGAGAAACAAAGTGACGGGTATTTTCTTCTTTTTGTCTATTCTTACATAAACGAGTTCTTTATGGTCAAATTCGAAGTCAAGCCATGAACCGCGATAGGGTATAACGCGCGCTGTATATGAAAGGCTGCCGCCTATGGTGGTCTTGCTCTGGTCGGTATCAAAGTAGACACCGGGTGAACGGTGGAGCTGACTGACAATAACCCGCTCCGTACCATTTATAATAAAGGTTCCGCGTTCCGTCATAAGCGGTATTTCACCGAAATATACATCCTGTTCCTTGACAGCGCGTATGTCCTTTGCTTTCGTGTCGGGATCGATATTCCATACGACAAGCCTGATCGTGACCTTCATCGGGGCCGCGTACGTAAGACCCCTGAAGATGCATTCTTCCTCCGAATTCTTGGGTTCGCCCATATCGTACTTGACGAATTCGAGGGTCGTCGTGTCATGCGCATCCCTGATCGGAAAAACACTATTAAAAACAGCCTGAAGGCCTATAGCGTCCCTTTTTTCCACGGGAATGCCTTTCTGTAAAAATTTCTCATACGAATCAAGCTGGATCTCGATAAGATTCGGTATCTCGAGAACCTCTTTGATCTTTCCGTAATTTTTCCGGAATATCCTGTTATGGAAAGTTTCTTTCATAAATTTATCTCACCTCATTTGGGTGTTAAAAACTTAAAGACAGGGATCCAGTGCGAGCCTCACTTATCAGCACTGGACCCCTGCTTTGTACAGCAATCTTCTGTTTTAATCAACCTTAACCTGTCCGCTGACTTCTTCAAGCTGTTTCTTGATATTCGCAGCTTCGTCTTTGGATACAGCTTCTTTAACAGCCTTCGGCACTCCTTCTACGAGATCCTTGGCTTCTTTGAGCCCAAGCCCCGTGATAGCGCGGACAACCTTGATGACCTGTATCTTCTTCTCCGCTTCATAGCCGGTCAATGTTACGTTGAATTCGGTCTTCTCTTCAACTGCTTCCGCTGCAGGTGCTGCCGCACCGGCTCCCGGTCCTGCCGCCATCATCGGCATAGCCGCCGATACGCCGAATTTATCTTCCAATTCCTTTACGAACTCGGAGAGTTCGAGCACAGTCATGTTTTCAATGAACTGAACAACTTCTTCGCGTGAAATAGCCATTTATATGATCCTCCTTTTTATGCTTGTTCTTTCTGGGCCTTTATGGAATTTAATACAAGCATGAGCTTGTTCAAATTACCCGATAAGGCGTAGACGAGACGGGTCGGCTGACCCTTGAGAAGCCCGACCAGTTTGCCGAGCAAGATATCCCGGGACGGAAGAGTCGCGAGTTTCTGGATCTCTTCCGCAGTAATAGTACGATTACCGATATACCCTGCTTTCATTTTCAGGTTCGGCATCTCTTTGGCCAGTCCGGCAATTACCTTCGCGGGACCTATGGGGTCTCGGTCGGTACAGATAATTGCGTTAGGACCATCGAATTTCTCGTAAAGAGCTTCCGCTTTAGTTCCTTTAGACGCAATTCTGAGAAGAGTGTTCTTGACAACGGTGAAATCCGTGCCAACATTGCGTAGCTCTCGTCTCAGTTTTGTAACCTGGGCTACATTCATGCCGCTGTAGTCTGCCAGAAAAAGGCAGTCGAGCTCTTTTAACTTCGACCCTAATTCTTCAACAACTTTTGTTTTCTTTTGCCGTTCCAATGGTGTTTATCCCTCCTTTCTCTAGAATATGTATGGAAAGTCAGGGGAGGAGACCATGCTACGAAAAGCCTCGGCAGGCCGTTATCGCTTACTGATGCCCTGCAAGAAAAAGAGCACCACACCTGCTTTCTCTGACCTTTTCCCTATTTCGTCACGCTTCGTGCATAAGAAGGTTCGACTTTTATACCCGGGCCCATGGTGGTACTAATCGCCATACCTTTTACATACGTACCTTTACTGGTCTGTGGTTTGAGCCTGATAACCGCATCGAGGAGTGATTTGAGATTTTCAAGAAGTTTCTCTTTCCCAAAACTAATTTTTCCCACAGGCACATGGAGGTTTCCTGCCTTGTCAACCCTGAATTCGACCCGCCCGGCCTTCATTTCCTTGACCGTTCTGGCGATATCAAAAGTAACTGTACCGACTTTTGGGTTAGGCATAAGGCCTCTCGGGCCGAGGATCTTACCTAATTTACTTACCATACCCATGACATCGGGGGTTGCAATAGCCTTATCGAAATCCATCCAGCCTTTCTGGATCTTTTCGATAAGCTCTTCACCGCCGACCACATCCGCGCCGGCTTCCTGGGCTTCTTTCTCTTTTTCACCTTTCGCGAAAACAAGAACACGGACTGATTTGCCAAGACCGTGCGGAAGCGCCACAGAACCGCGGACCATCTGGTCCGCATGGCGGGGGTCTACTCCCAGACGCAATGCAAGTTCGACAGTTTCATCAAATTTTGCAAAACAAACCTGGGGCAGTAATTCCAGTGCCTCATCAATTTCATACCGTTTTTCGCGATCGATCTTCTTTCTCGCTTCGACATATTTTTTTGCTAATGCCATGTGTATTCACCTCATATTAAATACGCCAGCACGCTGTCGTGAACGTGCCAGGCGCTTGGATCACTTTATCCTTCGACAACCTCGAGGCCCATGCTGCGGACAGAACCTTCGATGATCTTTATTGCCCCGTCTATATCCTTCGCGTTAAGGTCGACCATTTTGAGCTGAGCGATCTCCTTAACAGAAGACCTGGTTATCGAACCAACCGTTTCTTTTTTTGGAGCATGGGCGCCCTTTGCCAGTTTTGCTGCCTTTTTGATAAGAAATGACGCAGGCGGGGTCTTCGTGACAAAGGTAAAAGTCCTGTCTGAAAATATTGTGATCAGAGCCGGGATGACGGTGCCTTCCTGGCTTTTTGTCCTTTCATTAAAGGCCTTGCAGAACTCCATAATATTAACGCCATGCTGACCAAGCGCAGGACCTACCGGGGGCGAGGGTGTTGCCTGGCCCGCCTGCAGCTGGAGTTTTACCAATGCGATAACTTTCTTTGCCATTTCTTATGCTCCTTCAAATTTTCTCTATCTGTATAAAATCAAGTTCAACAGGAGTTGTCCTGCCAAAGATGTTCAGGAGGACCTTCACCTTGCCTTTTTCCGGTTTTATCTCCTCGACATTGCCGGTAAAATTGGTAAACGGCCCTTCTGTTACTTTAATACCGTCACCTTTTTCGAACCTGATCTTGGGTTTGATCTTTCCTTTGCCTTCCTGGATCGCATTAATGATATCGTTGACCTCTTTCTCAGGAAGGGCGGGCGGGTTCATCTTGTCATATCCGACAAAACCCGTTACTTTTGGAGTATTCCGCACAAAATGCCACGTGGTATCGTTCATTAGCATGTTAACGATGATATATCCCGGAAAAACTGTCCTCTGTGATTTTTTCACCTGCCCCTTGACCTTTTCCATTATGATCTCGGACGGGACGATGATATCGCCGAAATACTCCTCCATCTTCATTATTTTGATGTTCTCTTCCAACATCTCCTTTACTTTTTGTTCGTATCCCGAATAGGTGTGGACAACATACCATTTTTTATCCATTGAATTTTCCGTCGTTCCTTATCGTATGAGGGCCTGTATGAGCTTTGACAGCCCTATATCGACTATGCCAAGAAAAAGGGATGCGATAACCACCGTTATGAGCACAATATACGTCCCTTTCATGGCATCCTTGCGCGATGGCCAGGTTACCCTCTTCCCTTCGTGATACACTTCCCGGAAATAATCTTTTATAGGCTCAAGTTTACTTTTGAAATCCATTCAATCACCATAAATTTAACAGGCCAGGAGGGATTCGAACCCCCAACACCCGGATTTGGAGTCCGGTGCTCTATCCGTTAGAGCTACTGGCCTTCTTGTATGCTATTTCGTCTCCTTATGGCTTGTATGTTTCCTGCATGCGTTGCAGTATTTTTTCAGTTCAAGCCGGTCGGGAGTCTTCTGTTTGTTCTTCGTTGTCGTGTAATTTCGTCTTTTACATTCCCCGCAGGCCAATATAACAAGTTGCCGCATTGTAATTCCCCTTTATTCGATTATCTCGGTGACGACGCCGGCACCGACTGTCTTGCCGCCCTCGCGGATGGCAAACCGGAGTTCCTTTTCAAGTGCGATGGGTGTGACGAGCTCAACGGACAGGGTCACGTTGTCGCCGGGCATGACCATCTCGACACCATCGGGAAGCTTGGCTACGCCGGTCACGTCGGTCGTCCTGAGATAGAACTGGGGACGGTAGCCGGAGAAGAACGGTGTGTGGCGGCCGCCCTCTTCCTTCGTCAGGATATAGACCTCACCCTTGAACTTCGTGTGCGGGGTGATGGACCCGGGCTTTGCGACGACCTGGCCGCGCTCGACGTCGTCCTTCTTCGTGCCGCGAAGGAGTAAGCCGACGTTGTCGCCCGCCATGCCGGAGTCCAGGATCTTGCGGAACATCTCGACGGAGGTGGTGACGGTCTTCTGGGTGGGACGGAAGCCGATGATCTCGACCTCGTCGCCGGGCTTTACGATGCCCCTTTCGATCCTGCCGGTAACGACGGTGCCGCGGCCGGAGATCGTGAAGACGTCCTCAACGGGCATCAGGAAGGGCTTATCGGTATCGCGGGCCGGCTCCGGTATGTAGGAGTCGACGGCGTCCATGAGCTCGTAGATGCTCTTGCAGTCAGGGCAGTTGGGATCTGCGCAGCCGTGCTCGAGTGCCTTTAGGGCCGATCCCTTGATGATGGGGATATCGTCGCCGGGGAACTCGTACTGGGTAAGGAGCTCACGCAGCTCCATCTCGACGAGCTCGATGAGCTCGGGGTCGTCGACCATGTCCGTCTTGTTGAGGTAGACGACCATGGAAGGTACGCCGACCTGGCGGGCAAGGAGTATGTGCTCACGGGTCTGGGGCATGGGGCCGTCATTGGCACCAACGACCAGGATAGCGCCGTCCATCTGGGCGGCACCCGTGATCATGTTCTTGATATAGTCGGCATGGCCCGGGCAGTCGACGTGGGCATAGTGGCGCTTGTCCGTCTCGTACTCGACGTGGGCGGTTGCGATCGTGATGCCCCTTTCCTTCTCCTCGGGTGCCTTGTCTATCTGATCGAACGGGATCCAGCTCGCCATGCCCTTCTGGGACAAGCACCGTGTGATGGCGCTCGTCAGGGTGGTCTTCCCGTGATCTATATGTCCGATGGTTCCTATGTTCACATGTGGTTTCGTCCGTTCAAACTTTTTCTTACCCATAGAGGACCTCCGTGATATTTTTTATGGAGCCCATGAGCGGGATTGAACCGCTGACCTCATCCTTACCAAGGATGTGCTCTGCCGACTGAGCTACATGGGCACCCAAAAGGTTGTAATATCCCAAGTCGTGCACTATCAAGCAGAAACAACTCCCCACCCGCCTTTGTACTTTTTCAGCGGGCAACGATTGCTCTGCCCGTAATAGGGGCCAAGGCCCCGGAATTCACAATATAAGACAGGTATTTCACCTGTCTCTCACGCCCTTTCCCGGAATGTTTAAAACCTTTGGGAGCGCTTATTTTTGGAGCGGGCATCTTCACCCGCTCGTTTTTTGGAGCGGGCATCTTCACCCGCTCGGTTTTTTGGAGCGGGAAACGGGACTCGAACCCGCGACCCTCAGCTTGGAAGGCTGATGCTCTAACCAACTGAGCTACTCCCGCGTTTATCTTTATGAGCCTTTCCCAGGCTCTTTCTTTATGGTGGAGAGGGGTGGGATCGAACCACCGAAGGCTTCGCCAACAGATTTACAGTCTGCCCCCTTTGGCCGCTCGGGAACCTCTCCGTATATAGCTGGTGATGGGACTCGAACCCGCAACCTGCTGATTACAAATCAGCTGCTCTGCCGATTGAGCTACACCAGCAAAATAGTTATTATACTACAAGAAGCGTGCCAAAATCAATATGAAGTTCCTTGCGAATAAACATAATGTATTAAAATATTTTGCCAGTGTCATGTCAATACATTCCTTGCACTATCGCACCATAATCTGCTGAACTTAATATAGCATATTGACAACGGAAGGTAAAATGTAGTTACATAATACGCTTTTACCATTTAGGAGGTGATGCTGTTATGGTATGCGCAACATTAAAACCGGGTATAGAATGCCTGTTCATGAAAAAATCAGGATGTTCATACAGCGGAGGGAAATGCTTTACCATCGTTGAGAATTGCGATGGCTGCACCAGGATCCTCGAGTTTGAAACAGGAAAATACTGCTCCAGCTTTCCGTATCCCGCTCAGAAATGGCAGAAAGGCAATTGCCCGATGTCAACCAATATAAAGAAAGCGGCCAAAGTGGAAGAGAAGATCAACCCGCTGAAGGCGTCGAAAAGGGCTGCCGGCAAAAAATAACCCGGACGGCCTGCGGATACACTTGCCACTATCACAGCAGTTCAATGAAAAGGATCCCGCGAAACGGCGGGTTCGGTTTTATTTTTTGTTTTTCGCGGGCCAAGAGGTTGTCAAGAAAGCGGGATCATTATTTCAATCGTGCAGAACTATTTGACTTTCAGGCGTATGGATGTTAAAACAGACGCAAGTTTTTCAATAGGAGGTTAATCTTTTGAGGAAGAATAAATCGGCCATTAAACGGGCGGTGCAGTCTGAGAAGCGCAGGCTGAGAAATTCGCATTTTAAGTCAACAATGAAAACGAAGATCAAACGGGCCATCGGCGCTATCGATGCAAAAGACGCACAGACCGAAGCTGTGTTCAGAGATGCTGTTTCCTCTATCGATAAGGCTTCTACAAAAGGCGTGATCCACAGAAATAACGCAGCCAGGAAAATTTCCCGGCTGGCCAGGAAACTCCACAAGAGCCAGCAGGCCTGATCAATCCTTTTCGAATCACCGTAATTAAAAGCCAGGGCACTCAAGCCCTGGCTTAATCATCTTGCACTATCCGATTTCCGAAAATTATA
Organism: uncultured delta proteobacterium; assembly: GCA_963823725.1. Lineage (GTDB taxonomy): Bacteria > Desulfobacterota > Syntrophorhabdia > Syntrophorhabdales > Syntrophorhabdaceae > Delta-02. Next base: position 552,251 of record CAWGMJ010000020.1, on the reverse strand, counting down.
GCCGTGGACACATAACGAAGTCAGCGCCTTGATATAAAAGCAGGGATCAATATTCAAGGAGCAACTGGGCGCTGAACCGCCGTGCCATGCGGGCAGACATCCGCCTGATGGCCTCTCTCCGGTTGTATTCCTCCGCAGTGCTCTGGATCTTGTAATACTCGGAATCCGAAAGGTTAAATTGTCTTCACGAGCTTTCCATTCCTTCTGATACAGCGAAATCGATCAATTCCACGGTGACCACTTTCTCAATGACAGTGCCATCCGTACCCAGGGTATTCGGTGCTGTAGTTACATTTCTGATATCACCTTTCAGATAGGCGTCTGAAGCCTCCCTGTTAATGGTAAAAAGACCTGTCATCAGGAGTTCTTTCGAAAATGAATCGGTTACGGGCTGGGCTATGCTGGACTCAAATGTCGAATTATTGAATATCGAGATATAGATCGAGGAGATCTCCCCGCCATAAATACCCTTTCCCCCGATAAGCTGATATCCGCATGCGGATAGTGTCAACAGGACAAAGCAACCAGGCATAACCCTGTTTTTTTCGAGATATTTTTTTTCATAAAGATTTCCTGTTTAACCTTTTCGGACATCCTGCATTAACCGCATACAATGTTGACCAGCTTATTAGGGATTACAATTGTCTTCCTTACAGTCTTCCCTTCAATATGCTTCTGAATCTTTTCGAAGCGAAAAAACGATCTCCTTGATCGCATCTTCAGTGAGGTCCCTGTCCGCCTCGAAGGTATCGCGGAGTTTCCCGTTGATCTGAACGGGTATCATTATTTTTTCTTCTTTTACCAGTTCGTTGTCCCATGCGGGCCATGAAGCTCCGATCGATGCTGCATCCCGGCCGAGGATCTGCCATAATTCACAGGTTATATGGGGCACGAATGGGTAAGAGAAGCTTGAGGACGGTCTCGACGGAACCCTTTGAAAAGCGCCAATGCCCTTTCGTTCAACTTCCCTTTTTCAATAAACTTATAGGTCAGGTTCACAAGTTCCATGATGCCCGCGATCGCCGTGTTCAAATGGAACCGCTCCAGGTCTTCGCTGACTTTCATTATGGTCTTGTGTATTTTGTGGATCAAGGGCTTTTCGTCAGCTGCGGCATCGGGAAGTCTTATCGCAGGTGCAACGTTCTTCAAAATATCACTATGTTCGTCTACCAGCCTCCACACCCTCTGGAGGAAACGATAGCTGCCTTCCACGCCCTGATCGCTCCAGTCGAGGTCTCTTTCCGGCGGAGATGCAAAAAGACAGAACAGTCGGGCAGTATCGGCACCATATCTTTCGATGAGATAATTGGGGTCGACCACATTGCCCTTTGACTTGCTCATCTTTAGCGCCGTCTTTTATCACCATGCCCTGGGTCAATAGATTCTTGAAAGGTTCGCGGACACTGACGAGGCCCAGTTCATTGAGGACCCTGTTGAAGAATCGTGAATAAAGAAGATGGAGCACGGCATGTTCGATGCCGCCGATATACTGGTCGACCGGCATCCAGTAATCAACACGCTTTTTATCGAGCGGACCGTTATGATCGGGGCATGTATATCTCAGGAAATACCATGATGATTCGACAAAAGTGTCCATGGTGTCCGTTTCCCGCCGTGCCTTTCCCTTGCATACGGGACATTCGACCTCATAAAAGGCCGGATAGTCGGCGAGCGGTGAACGGCCTACCATCCGGATCTCGAGATCGACGGGCAGGACGACGGGAAGGTCCGCTTCAGGCACAGGTACGGTTCCGCATTTTTCACAGTAAATGATCGGGATCGGCGCGCCCCAGTATCTCTGACGGGAAATCCCCCAGTCTTTCAACCGGTAATTGACGGTCCTCGTGCCCAGACCTTTTTCTTCGAGATAATCGATGATCGCGCCGATCGCCTCGCGGTTATTCATTCCGTTAAACCGGTCGGAATTGACGAGGACCCCGTCGTCAACGTAGGCGCAATCCATCGAAGCCGGGTCGAGCTTTTTATCTTTCGGCGTAATTGTCACGATGACGGGCAGACCGTATTCCTCAGCAAACTCATAGTCCCTCTGGTCATGGGCGGGGACAGCCATGATGGCGCCTGTCCCGTATTCCATGAGAACGAAATTGCCGACATAGATCGGTACTTTCGCACCCGTAAGAGGATTGATCGCATATTTCCCGGTAAAAACACCCTCTTTTTCAAGGCTTATCTCGCCCCTGAAAGCTTCTGTCCTGCGTTTTGACCTTCTGCACAAAATCACTGACCGCCTTTTCCTGGGCCGTGCCCCGCGACAAGTTCGAACGTCAGGGGATGCTCGGGCGCAAGGACCATGAACGTCACGCCGTACAGTGTGTCCGGCCGTGTCGTAAATATGGTGAAAGGCGACCCGTCCTCCAGCGTGAAATGGACTTCCACGCCGTAGCTTTTGCCGATCCAGTTCTTCTGCATGCTGGTGACCTTTTCCGGCCAGCCCGGCAGTTTGTCGCAATATTCGTAGAGCTCGTCCGCATATTTGGTGATCGCGAAAAACCACTGCGTCAACTCCTTCTGGATGACCTCCTCGCCGCAACGCCAGCAATTCCCGCCTTCGACCTGCTCATTCGCGAGGACGGTCTGGCATTTCGGGCAGAAATTTACCGGAGAGCTTTTACGATAAACCAGCCCCTTTTCGTACATCTTCAGGAACATCCACTGTTCCCACCGGTAATAGTCGACACTGCATGTCGCTATCTCGCGCCTCCAGTCATACCCGAAACCGAGCCTTTTCAACTGCCGGCGCATGTAATCGATATTCTCGTATGTCCAGGCGGCGGGCTGAATCCCTCTTTCGATGGCGGCATTTTCCGCAGGCATGCCGAAGGCGTCCCATCCCATCGGATGGAGCACGTTGAGGCCCTGCATTCGCTTGTAGCGGGCTATGACGTCGCCGATCGAGTAATTCCGGACATGTCCCATATGGATCTTCCCTGATGGATAGGGGAACATCTCGAGGAGATAGAATTTCTGTTTTGCGGTGTCCTCATCGACCTCGAATGCCCTGTTGTCTTCCCAGAATTTTTGCCATTTCTCTTCGATCGCATGCGGTTCGTAGGGATTCATCTGTATTTCTCCAAAATGTATAGTAGGCCTGATACGGATAAGTGTCATGACCGGCACCGGTTCTATTTCCTTGCTCTGCATCGCGCGGATGCGAAGCCTGCAGCGCATTGCAGCGTATAAAACCGCCGGCGTCTTTCTGGTCATACACGGTATCCGTGTCGAATGTCGCAAAGTCTTTCATGTAGAGCGAATTGTCCGATTTTCGTCCCGACGACGCTGCAATTGCCCTTGTAGAGCTTGATTCGCGCCGTGCCGTTGACGACGGACTGGATCTCGTCGGTCAGCGCCATGATCGCCTTCATCTCGGGGGAATACCAGAAACCGTAATAGATGAGCTCGGCAACCTTCGGGATAAGGCCGTCACGGATGTGCATTACCTCCCGGTCAAGCGTCAATGTCTCGACAGCGCGGTGCGCAGCATGGAGAATTGTGCAGCCCGGGCGTTTCATAGACACCGCGCGACTTCATTCCGACAAAACGGTTTTCGACGATATCGACACGTCCTATGCCGTTTGCCCCGCCGATCTTGTTGAGGTGATCGACAATGGCGAAGGCCGACATCTTTTCGCCATCGACTGCGACGGGAACCCCTTTCTCAAATGTGATCTCGACATATGTCGGCTTATCCGGGGCGGCTTCCGGCGATACCGTGGTCATGAACATATCTTCGTGGGCTCCGCCCACGGGTCTTCGAGGATGCCTCCCTCATAACTGATATGCATGAGGTTCCGGTCCATGCTGTAGGGTTTCTTCTTCGTTACCGGGACCTCTATATCGTGCTTTTTCGCATAATCGATGAGATCGTCACGCGACGTGAACTCCCATTCACGCCAGGGGGCAATGATCTTTATATTCGGCTCCATTGCATAGAATGTCAGTTCAAACCGGACCTGGTCATTCCCTTTGCCTGTCGAGCCATGGCATACGGCATCGGCGTTTTCTTCACGGGCTATCTCGATCTGCCTTTTCGCTATGAGAGGCCGCGCGATCGATGTGCCCATGAGGTAATTCCCTTCATATATAGCGTTCGACTTTATTGCAAAGAATATAAAATCGCGGGCGAATTCCTCGCGGAGGTCTTCGATATAGACCTTGGAGGCGCCTGTCTTGATCGCTTTTTCCTTAAGCCCGACCAGTTCCTCTTCCTGCCCGACATCGGCAGCGTATGCGATAACCTCGCAGTCATATACGTCTTTAAGCCATTTAACAATGATCGATGTGTCAAGCCCGCCTGAATAGGCAAGGACCACTTTCTTAACCTTTTTCATCCTGACCTCCGTTTTTATTCGGCGAGATCCTTCGCCGGGCCCTTGAGAAGCCACTCAAGAAGCGCCTTTTGTACGTGTAGTCTATTTTCCGCCTGTGTGAATATGACATCACTGAACCGCTCGAAAACCTCATCGGTTATCTCCTGTCCCCTGTATGCCGGAAGGCAATGCATGACGATCGCGTCGCGATGTGCAGCTTTAAGCAATGTATCATCTATTTTGTACCCTTTAAATGCTTTTTTTCTGGACGCCTTCTCGTTTTCCTGGCCCATGCTTACCCAGACGTCGGTATATATGACATCGGCATCGCGAACGGCCTCCGCGGGATCATCGGTAAGCAGTAAAGTCGGGATTTTCCGAAGCCATCTTTACAAGCTCCCTGTCCGGCGAATATCCTTTCGGTGCGGCGATCGAGAATGGCATTTTCAGGAGTATTGCCGCTTCGAGCCATGAATTCGCCACGTTGTTGCCGTCACCGATATACGCGATCTTCACATTTCTATAGTCCCCTTTATATTCCCCGATCGTGAAGATATCGGCCAGGATCTGGCACGGGTGCAGCTGGTCAGACAAGCCCGTTTATAACCGGTATCGTCGCCCATTTCGCAAGATCATCAACTATGGTCTGGGAAAAGGTCCGGACCATGATCCCATGGACATACCGGCTCATGACCCGCGCAGTATCCTGAACGGGTTCTCCCCGGCCGATCTGTGTTTCTGCCGGGCTTAAGAAAATGGCATGTCCGCCCAATTCGTGCATGCCGGCTTCGAATGAAAGGCGGGTACGTGTCGATGCCTTTTCGAAGATCATGGCGAGCGTCTTCCCGGCGAGAGGCTGGTAAGGTTTTCCCTTACGGCGCAGTTCCTTGATGCGTTTCGCCCTTTTTAACAGGTGATCGCATTCTTTTTTTGTAATATCAAGTAATCTTGTAAAATCCCTTTTCACACTTTTTTCCTTTCGAATATCTGGTCCGCTATTTCGAGAAATATGTCGATCTCCTCTTTCTTAACGATAAGCGGCGGGACAAGACGCAAAGTCGTTCCCTTCGTGCAATTGAGTATTATTCCCTCGGCGATAAATTCCCGTGCGACCGCATCGCCGTCAAGAGAAAGCTCTATGCCCCGTATCAATCCCATTCCCCGTATCTCCACGACGAACGGAAATTTTTTCTGCAGCTCGAGGAGGCCCTGGTAGAGATATTCCCCGGATTCGACGGCATTCTTGAGTATCTTGTCGTCTATGATCGTATTGAGGGTTGCCAGCACTGCCGCTGACGCGAGGGGGTTCCCCCCGAAGGTCGAGGCGTGCGTGCCGGGAACAAAGGCAGACATCACCTCGTCTGTCGCCACGATCGCCCCGACGGGGAAACCATTGCCGAGGGCCTTCGCGAGGCTCATAATATCGGGTTCTATCCCGAAATGCTCGTATGCGAAAAAGGTCCCCGTCCTGCCGATACCCGTCTGGACCTCATCGAGAATAAGGACAATATCCTTTTCCTTCGTAAATTCCCGAAGCTGGCGGATATAGTCCTTGTCCGCGACATATACGCCGCCTTCCGCCTGGATCAATTCGAGCATTACGGCACATGTTTTATCAGTCACGGCATTTCGGACGGCTTCAATATCATTGAACGGGACATGGGAAAAACCCTGCGTCAGGGGCTCAAAACCTACCCCGAACTTTTTCTGGCCTGTTGCCGCGAGCGTATTCACCGTCCTGCCATGGAACGAGTTCTCCATCGTTATTATCTCGTGGCGGCCTTCACCATGTTTGTTCCACGAATACCTGCGTGCAAGCTTGATCGCCGCTTCGTTTGCCTCTGCGCCGCTGTTGCAGAAAAAAACCTTGTCGCCGAAAGAATTTTCAACGAGCATCTGGGCCGCCTTTACCTGCGGCTCCATGTAGAAGAGGTTCGACACGTGGAACAGCTTTTTTGCCTGTGTCGATCAACCCTTCCACCACTTTTTCGTGTGCATGGCCAAGATTGCACACGGCAATGCCCGCAAGGAAATCGAGGTATCGCCGCCCGTTGATATCCCAGAGCCAGCAGCCTTCGCCCCGCGTGATGGCGATCGGAAACCGTGTATACGTGTTCGCGATATATTGCGTTGCCTTCTTTATCAATTCTTCCTGCATTCTCAATCTCCTATGATCTCAGTGCCTATCCCCGAATCCGTGAAAACTTCGAGCAGTATAGCGTGCGGCACCCGGCCGTCAACCACATGGGCCTCCCGGACACCTGCCTTTAATGCATCGGTGCAGCATGTGACCTTGGGGATCATCCCGCCGGTCACTATATTATCATCGATAAGTTTTTCGATCTCGGAACGCTTGAGCACCGAGATCAATTTCCCGTCCGCATCCATTACACCTTCGACATCCGTCAGAAGAATAAACTTTTCCGCCGACAGCGCTGCGGCGATGCTTCCCGCTGCCGTGTCGGCATTGATATTGTATGACTTTCCATCCACTCCGTCGGCAATTGGCGCGATAACGGGAATATAGCCATGCTTCGAGATGTCCTTGATAATAGCGACATTGACCGTAACTATTTCGCCGACGAGACCGATATCTTTTCCTTCCACCTGCTTGGCGACAAGCAGGCGGCCGTCCTTCCCGGAAAGGCCGATCGCTTTGCCGCCCATATCGTTTATATTCTTTACTATTTCTTTATTGACGCTTCCGGACAGGACCATTTCGGCGACCTGCAGTGTTTTCTCATCGGTGACCCGAAGGCCGTCGACAAACCGCGTCGGTATCTGGAGGTCCTTAAGCATCCTGCCGATCATCGGGCCGCCCCCGTGAACGATGACAGGATTGATCCCCACATATTTCAGGAGCGCAACGTCCTTGGCAAATTCTTTTTTCAGAGATTCCTCTTCCATTGCCGCGCCGCCGTATTTGATAACAAAGATAGAGCCGGCAAATTTGCTGATATAGGGAAGAGCTTCCAGCAGCGTCTTTATTTTCTCGCTCATTATAAATACCCCGGTATACGTAAATATTACAGGATGTACCTGCTCAGGTCCTCTTTATCGAGGAATTCGCCCAGTTTTTCCAGGACGTATGCTTTCGAAACATCGACCTTCTGGCCTTTCAGGTCAGGGGCCGTAAACGATATATCGTCGAGAAGCTTCTCCATGACCGTATAGAGCCTGCGGGCGCCGATATTCTCGGTCATCTCGTTTATCCGCTGGGCAATGTCGGTTATCTCGCGTATCGCCTCCTCCTCAAATTCGAGATCGACTTCCTCTGTCTTGAGAAGGGCCTTGTACTGCTTTGATGAGGGCATTTTCGGGTTCGGTTATGATCCGGTAAAAATCATCCTTGGTGAGGGCGTCGAGCTCAACGCGGATCGGGAAACGCCCCTGCAGTTCGGGGATAAGGTCCGCCGGTTTTGACATGTGGAACGCCCCTGCCGCTATGAAAAGGATATGGTCCGTTTTCACCATGCCATATTTCGTCGTGACCGTCGTCCCCTCAACGATGGGAAGGATATCCCTCTGCACCCCTTCACGCGAGACATCCGGCCCGTGCCCATGGTCCCGGCTTGCGATCTTGTCTATCTCGTCGAGGAAGATGATCCCCGACTGTTCGACCCGGTCAACCGCTTCTGATGTCACACGGTCCATATCGATCAATTTGCGCGACTCTTCCTGGATCAGGTGCTCATATGCTTCGCCCACCTTCATCTTTCTTTTCTTCGTCTTCTGCGGCATCATGTTGCCGAACATGTCCCGAAGCTGCATGTCCATCTCTTCCATGCCCTGCGATGAAAATATCTCTATGATGGGAAGCGCCCTGTCGGGAACCTCGAGCTCCACGAGCCTGTCATTCATGGTGCCGGCTTTAAAGCGCATGCGGATCTTTTCCCGTGATTGGTCGGGGGTCTCCTCTTCCTCGCCTGAAGCGCTTCGCCTTTTTGGTATAAGGAGATCGAGTATTTTTTCTTCCGCTGCCAGCGTCGCCTTTTCCTTGACACGCTCATGCTCCTCTTTCTTGAGCATGTTGACCGAAAGCTCGGTAAGGTCCCTGATCATCGATTCCACGTCTCTGCCGACATAACCGACTTCGGTAAACTTCGTCGCCTCGATCTTGAGGAACGGGGCATTCGCAAGTTTTGCGAGCCTCCGGGCGATCTCGGTTTTGCCGACGCCTGTCGGGCCTATCATGATGATGTTCTTGGGAGAAACTTCGTCGCGCAGGTCTGCGGGTATCATCTGGCGGCGCCACCGGTTCCTGAGCGCGACCGAGACGGCCCTTTTCGCCTTATGCTGACCGATGATGAACCGGTCAAGTTCCTCCATGATCTCTTTCGGTGTTAACTGTTTCATTAAAGTTCCTCTATGTTTACCTTGTCATTGGTATAAATGCATATCTCGGAGGCAATGGCCATCGCCTCCTTAACGATCTCGACCGCCGAAAGCGATGTATGCTTGACAAGTGCCTTCGCCGCAGCCTGTGCGTAGGGACCGCCCGAACCGATGGCCGCTATGCCGTCGTCAGGCTCGATAACATCGCCGTTGCCGGACAGGATGAGCGTATGGTCACTGTCTGCGACGATGAGGAGCGCCTCGAGTTTTCTCAAGAGCCTGTCGGTCCTCCAGTCCTTCGCCAGTTCGACCGATGCCCGCATAATATTGCCATTGTACTGTTCAAGTTTCTTTTCAAACCGTTCGAAAAGGGTGAATGCATCCGCCGTCGCCCCGGCAAAACCCGCAATGCATTTATCCTGATAAAGCCTCCGCACCTTTTTCGCGGTATGCTTCATAACGGTTGCATTCAGCGTAACCTGACCATCCCCGCCAATAGCAATTCCTCCATTGTGTCTAACGCACAAAACAGTTGTGGCTTCCATTTTCTTACCTTCTTGGATGGGATTTGTCGTATATCTCCATGAGCTTGTCCATGGAGATATGGGTGTATCGTTGGGTCGTGGACAGCTTGGAATGGCCCAGCAATTCCTGGATGCCCCGAAGGTCGGCACCGTTGTCCAGCATGTGCGTGGCAAATGAATGCCTGATCCCGTGCAGGGCCAGGTTCTTGAAGAGCTGTGCCTTGATCTGATGTTTCTTCATGATACTCAAGAGGCCCCGGTATGTGAGCCGTTCTCCGCGAAAATTAATAAAAAGGGCCTTGTTTGCATTGAATTTTTCGATCTTGCCCGCAAGTTCCAGGTACGCTTCAAGGGCCTCTTTCGCCTTTTCCCCGAAAGGGACGATCCTTTCTTTTCCGCCCTTGCCCATCACCCGCGCCCACATTCCTTCAAGGTGAAGGTCTTCCCGGTCCATGGAAAGCACTTCGCTCGCCCTCATGCCGGATGAATACATAAGCTCGAATATCGCCAGGTTCCTGATATTGAGCCATCCTTCCTTCGGCAGGAAATCGAGAAAATGGAACATCTCGTCGATCGTATAAAACTTGGGCAGATGTTTTTCTATCCTGGGGCTCCGGATGATAAGCGCCGTATTTTCGTCCATGTAGCCCTTTTTCTTCATAAATCTAAAAAAAACTTTAATAGCGGACACCTTCCGTGCCAGTGAAGATTTTTTCAGGTCCTTATATACTTCGACAATATAGGCGCGTATCGTATTGTGATCGATTATCTCAGCGGGGCTTTTCTCGATAAACCTGACAAAGTCCTCAATATCGCTGCGATACGCCCGCATGGTATTGTGAGCAGCGCCTTTCTCGTTGTCGAGATATTTATAGAATTCTTTCGCGACAACCTTGATGGTCTGCTTATCCATAGACCATTATTTTATAATTTTCGGTGAAATAATCAAGGAAATTCCCCTGTTGTCATTATCAGGCCGTTGCAGGGAGTGAAATAGCTGATATTATCGACACTTTTGTCGATGCTATTCAAGGGCGCTTCGACATTTCTTGCCCGGCATCTTAATTTTATCATGTGCTCTTATTTCCCTAAGCCCCAGATATTATGAAATTTTGGAAAAATGATGGATTTTGGCACGTTTGTTGCTTGATATAGGATTGTGTCCGATATATAAAAGTATGCACGAAATAATCTGCCGGTAAAACGGACATTGGATGTAACGGGCAGAACTTAAATATAGTCATATCCGAGGCTAATCATGCCTCACGAGGGCTCAGGGGTTACCCCTTCCTCCCCTGAACCCTCCCCCTTTATAAAAATCAGTGAAGAGTGAAGAGTAAGGAGAAATTCCCTGCTCCTCACTATTTACTCTTCACTAATTTATTCCTCACTCTTGTGCGTAGCCCACTTTAGAATGTTCATGTAGATATATGTTGATTTAAAGTTCGACCCTTGATAAGAGATGAAATATACGCTCTAATTACCTATAATTTTCTAAAAATATTCGGGAGATGAACGAATGATCAGGCTTACACCGGATGAAGTCAGGGAACGGTTTGGACGATTTTTTTATGAATCCTTCCATACGGTAGTCGACACGTCAAAGAATGTGATCGAGATCGTCGAGACATTCGGGTATTATCCCGGAAGCGCCGAATGGACGGCGATAAACCGCTGCCGGGCGGGGGGCGTCATCGAGACCTGTGAACTGTACGGTAAGACGTCGGTCATACATGCAAGGATCGGCGAAGCCGAGGTGCATTTCGGGCCCGCAGATCGCGAGCAGGGTGGACAGGCCTTGAAGGCGGCGCTTGTGGAAGGCGACCGCGTGAGGACGAAATGGATCGGCATCGCAGGGATGAGCCTGAGCACATGCGGGTCCCTCCCCCAGGCTCCGGGGGTTATCGAGGCCTGGTATCCTACGGAAGACGACCTTAACGTCGGGGGCAGCAAGACGGGGCAGGTTGAGATAATTACCCCGCTTTATGAGAAACTGAGTTTCGGGATAGACGACACCGATGACCCGTCGGGAGGTGCAACTTTTGCGCTTATATTGAATGCGCGGAATGAGGCGGAAAAGATCGAGGGCATCGAACCGCTTCTCGTTAAATTTGCACAGCTTTTCCCGAAATGTCCGTACAAGACGACCAATTGCACGTCATCATTCATCTCTTTTGCGGTGAGGCCCGGGCTGGAAGATGTCCTGATCAACACCGTCGTGGACGTGATCAAGTCCCAGGCCCGCTCGGAAGATGCCGGCATAGCCGTATTGAAGGGTATCGGCGTGCCTGAAAAAGTGAATGCCTTCGGATGGGAGGCAAAAAAAAGAATGGTCTCGCTCAATGAGGCATATGCACTGGATGGATGCGAAGGAGTGCAGCTTATCTCCCCCGGGCCGGGGAAGAAAGGCCTGATCGGTGCTCTTGCCGCGCTCGGCCTGTCGGAAGAAAAATATTCATCTGCCCTTGAAAATGACAGGGGCCTCGAACGCATTACACGATGGTAGGTGAGCATAATACCCGATATTATTATTGAGCGGGCACGTATCCCGGGCGCGTATAACCATGGGTATATGCGCTCTGCTGTGCATTTGCGATGGCAGGCTTGCCGAAAAAACAACTCAATATTAACGAAAATGGATAAAAGATCCGTCTTGGTCGTTCGACCGGGGGTTTCACGTATGGCCGTTAAGATTGATCACCGTGCTAAAACGGTCTGCCACTGACCTCTTATGCGTAATACAGATTATGGTCTGACTCTGGAAAATCTTAAAGAGATCGTCGAGAATTTCCTGCTCCACCTGCCGGTCGAGCCCTGAAGTGAATTCATCAAGGACCAATATCTCGGGATCGCGGACTAAAGCCCGTGCAAGGGCGATCCTCTGCTTTTGGCCGCCGGAAAAATTGAGCCCGTCCCGGCCAAAAACAGTTTCGTACCCCTGGGGCATTTGTTCAATGACCTTATCCATCCTTACCAGGGATGCCACCCTGCGAATATCCTCTATGGGTACGCCATACCATCCCATAGCGATATTCTCGCGCATGGTCTGATGGAACAGATGCGTTTCCTGCCTGACGTACGCGAAATAGCTGAGGTAAAACGGCAGGGGATATGACGCGATATCTTTACCGCCAAATGCGATGGAACCTCGCGTCGGCTCGAGAAAACGCAGCAATAGTTGAGCGAGAGTGCTCTTGCCGGACCCGCTCGGCCCCATGATGGCGATCTTTTCGCCGGGGGATACCGTAAGGTCAAATCCGTCCAGCACTGCCTTTCCCGGCGAATAGGCAAATGAGACCTGCTGGAATGTTATGCCGGTCGAATGAGGTACGTCCTCGAGCCCCATATCTTTATTTTTTTCTATCTCCGGAAAGGTGAGCATCTCCTCGATCCTGTTTATCGAAGGCAGGACCTGTGCGGAAACCACCATACTCTGAAATATCAGGAATACCTGGACGGACAACCGGAAAAAGATCATGAAATATGCGATCAGCATGCCTGTCGTAATATCCGAACTTCCCCGGCATATTATCAGGCCGCCGATGATAAAGGGCAATACCCGCACTATCAGCCCGAGGAGTTCAAGCCCCTGGGATGTCAGGTTGGAGATCGTGAGATTGCTGATATTTGCTTCTGCATAATCATTGGATGCCTTGAAGAACCGGCCCGCCATGCTCGATGCCTGCTGGAAGAAACGCACTTCCCGGATACCCGCCACGGCGTCCACGATGAGATCATTCTGTACCGTCAATTTTTCACGGGATAGCCTGTACTTCTCAGCAATAGACCTGTAATTCCACCGTGCATACGCATAGAGAAAAGGCAGCGAGGCCACAAAAATAGCGCCAAGCTTCCAGTTCCATATGACGAGACCGACAACGAGGAGGAAGGCAAACATCGCTATGGCTATCGAGCGCAGGACGGTCTGGTTGAAAAAAGCGCTTATCGATTCAAGGTCGCCCGTGATACGCGTGACGATGTCACCGGGCTTGAATTTTTCAAAAAAGCCTCTTTCCTTGTGCAGGATCCCCTCAAAAAGCTGCTGCCGGAATTCCAGAAATATCTTCTCCGAGGCTTTTATGGAATAGTAAACATGTGCGATCCAGCACAGGTACGAAACAATGAAGGTCAGTATAAGGGCGCCGCTGAGATAAAGAAGATGGACGGCATCCTTCTTCGGAATGGCAGTGTCGATCATGACCTTGATAAGGAAAGGGCCAAGCAATGATCCAAAAGTAGATATGACAATAAATAATGATGCTATAAAAAGCGGTTTCTTTTGCGCGCGCAACGGGGCTTCAAGAAGCTCCCCCAACTTACGTATAACGGATATTATTCCGTGGTTGTCTTCAAGCATAATCGTTTAGTAAACAGTAAACAGTGAGGAGTAAACAGTAAGGAGTAAGGAGTAAATACAAGAGCCATCGGATCAACTCTTTGTTACTGTTTTCACTCCTCACTGTTTACTGTTTACTGTTTACTGTCCCTATTATTTTCTCTTTAGCACGAGCCGTATTGGCGCCCCCATGAAACCAAAATAGTCGCGGAGGCTGTTTTCCAGGTATCTGCGGTAATCATCGGGAACGAGGCGGGGCTGGTTCGAGAAAAGAACGAATGTCGGAGGCATTGTCTTGGCCTGGCTGGCATAAAATATCTTCACGTGCTTTCCTTTCTGGTAGGAAATGCCATGACGGGCGACAAATTCCGCAAATGCACTGTTGAGCTGTGCGGTCGGGATGCGTTTCATCAACTGTTCATATACGGCAAGGTCCATTCTCAGGATGTCATCGATACCCGTTCCGAGTTTCGCCGATGAGAAAACCACAGGAGCGAAAGATGCGTGCGGGATCCGCTCATAGATCATGTCCCGGTATTTTTCCTGGGTAAACTGCCCTTCAACGAGGTCCCATTTATTGACGACAATGCAGAGGCCTTTCCCGCGCGAAATTATAAGGTGGGCAATACTGCCCTCCTGGTGTCCCGGACCCTCGGCGGCGTCTATGATCATGTTCACCACATCGGCGCGTTCAATGCTTCGGACGGCGCTCGATACCGAGTATTCCTCGACCTTTTCATATATCTTTCCCTTCCTGCGCAGGCCCGCGGTATCTATGAGAACCAGCTGCCTGTCCTCAAAAATGATGCCGGAATCTACGGAATCGCGCGTTGTTCCCGGGATATCGCTTACGATCATTCTTTCCGAGCCAAGCATGCAGTTCGCCACGGACGATTTCCCGGTGTTCGGTTTTCCCACCAGGGCTATCCCCGTCGCTTTCGCATCGGAAATGTCCTCATCTTCCTCTTCATCGTCTCTGATTGCCGAACATACATCATCGAGCAGGTCCCCTATGCCGAGGCCGTGCGCAGAGCTTATGGAATAAATCTTATCCGCTCCGAACTCGAAAAATTCCACCAGGTCATCTTCACGTTTTTTCGAATCGACCTTGTTGATAGCGTAAAAGACCGGCTTATGAACCTTCCTCAGCATCCGTGCTATGTCCCGGTCTGCAGGCATCAAGCCTTCCTTGCCGTCGAGAAGGAATATCACCGCATCCGATTCTTCAAGAGACGCTCTCTATCTGCTTCATGATCAGTTTCGAGAACCCGTCTTCTTCGGACGAGGAGAAACCGCCGGTATCGACAAGGAGATAATTGCGTCCGTTCATGTCAAACGTGCCGTAGTTCCGGTCACGCGTCACGCCGGGCGTATCTTCCGTAATTGCCTTGCGATACCCTATTACGCGGTTAAAAAATGTAGATTTACCGACATTCGGTCTGCCGACTATGCTAATCAGGCGTTGTTTTCTCGTCATGATACCTCAATAATAAACTTAACAGGAATCCCGCGCAAGGCAGGATCGATATTGAATAAAGGGCCATCGGCACTCCGAAATGGTCCGCAACGAAACCGAGGATCGTGACGCCAATACCGCCGGTCCCTATTGCAAATCCTACCATGAGACCGGATGCAATGCCAAGTTTACTGGGAAGAAGCCGCTGCGCCATGACGATAGTTACCGAAAAAGTTGATACGAGAAGCATCTCCCTGCACGCCGAGTGCAACGAAAAGAAGCGGGCCGTTCTGTA
Organism: uncultured delta proteobacterium; assembly: GCA_963823725.1. Lineage (GTDB taxonomy): Bacteria > Desulfobacterota > Syntrophorhabdia > Syntrophorhabdales > Syntrophorhabdaceae > Delta-02. Next base: position 536,977 of record CAWGMJ010000020.1, on the reverse strand, counting down.
TTGCAGGGACAAACATTATCGGAAGGGTGATCGTTGACAGGAGCATCGATAGCCTGACAAAGAACCGGTGCCCGAAACGGTCCGCAACCGGGGCGCCGATCAATGTGCCTATGGCACCGCAAAAAAGAAAAGTAAAGACCAGTTTGCCCGCAAAAAGAGGGCTTCCCTTGAGATAATCGATATAATAAAAAGGTATATACGTAACGAGACCGATCTGCGCCCATGAGCGCATGACCACGATCAATATCACCATGCCAAGCGAAATATATGCCGTCGCGGGGACTTTCGAGGCATCCTGCTTCATCATTTGCTCGTGGTCCTCAACAGGCATCATTATCGCTCTTCTGTTGACCATGATCAGCACCGCGCATAGAAGGGCCGGCACAATGATCACCGGAAGAGCGGAAAAACCATAATAACTGACGATATACATGGAAATGATGGGGCCTAAGGAAAAACCGACATTCCCGCCGACGGAGAAAAAAGACATCCCTGTCGCAGCCCTCTCTGCCGGTAAAGAAATGGGCCGTCTTATACCCTTCGGGATGAAACGATGCCACACCGAGCCCGCTCACAACAACGAGGCCGAGGATCAACAGAAAATACGGGGAATATGCCAGCAGGGAAAAACCGATCCCGGCAGCCAGAAGCCCGAGGGGAAGCAAAAATGCCATGGCCTTTTATCGGAAACATACCCGAAGACAGGCTGAAGGATGGAAGACGTAAAATTCGATGCCATGAGTATGAGCCCGGTCATGGCATAGCTCAGACCGAACCTGTCTTTCAGAAACGGGAGCACTGCGGGAAGGGCACCCTGATATATATCCACCACCAGATGCCCCAGTGACAGAATAAGGAGGACCCTGAGATTAAAACGCTTCATTTTCGATAATATCCCTGAAGTGCATGAGAACCCGGCAGGTGGCGCCCCATATCCTGTCGCCATTGAAATGGAATGACGTCCATCCCGGTCCTCTTTCGACGGGCGAGAATTGATCGTCTTTTAAATGGCTGTAGGGAAGAAAGATAAGATATGCGACCTCGCGGGGATTCGTGACGAATTCATGCGGCGCGTGGATGATCCCGACATAGGGCGTGATAACAAATCCCGTATATGTCCATGAATCATCAAGGCTGCCGATGATCTCAACGCATCCCGGATCGATCCCGATCTCCTCATGCGATTCCCTGAGGGCGGTATATTCGAGGTCCGCGTCCCCTGGTTCGAACATGCCTCCGGGAAAAGATACTTCTCCCTTATGGTGCCGGACCGTATCGGTACGCTTGGTAAGCACGGTAAACACTTCCCCTTCCCGTTCAACAAGGAGGACGTGCTACGGCCGCCCGGACATCTTCATCTGAAGGTATCCGGCGAGGCCGGTAATCCATTACGCGTTGTTTGATAATATCAAGCATTGGGTATTGTAACGTGAAGAAGGTGTCAAATCAATTCTGTATTGTCAGGCCTTTAGATGCACGGCTCAAAAAATATTTTACTCCGCGGCATCTTTTGTGTAAAAATGAAGAGGGATATTAAATACAATCACGGCTTAAAGCAATCTCTTCGGAGGAAATGAGCGATGAAAAAAAAGGAAGGAACTACCGACCTTCGACCGAAGCTGGTTAGCAATGTCATCAAGAACGTATCCTTGCTTCTGAAAGAAAAAGGGCATGAACCTGATAAAGCCGTGATCGAACAAATAGCGAACCAGGCAATCGATGAGTTTGTTGCGCAATGGTACGAGGTTTCGCTCGAAGCAATTGAATTTAAGGATGGCGAAGCAGATTTCGTGACCGACGATGAGATAGACGACCCTGAACTGATAGAGGAAGCAAAACTCAGGATCATTAAGGAACTGTACGAGGAACCGCCCGAAGACTTTTACGAGAACATAGCCGAGAACGCTATAAATCCTCAGTGATCCTCTTCTCTTTCTCTTAGAAAGCATATCCTGCTCCTCGTCTTTTTTCTTCTCCATCGCCTCGGATATCTCTGTCAGGCGTTTCTCAACAAGAAAATTGATCGTACCCTCGGGGTATGTCCCGTCCGTCCTGTAATTCTCCGGCCTTCATCCCGGTTAAGTATCTCGAGGCCTTCCTCCATCCTGTCGATCGTATATATGTTGAATAGCCCCTTCTCTACGGCTTCCCTTACGTCTTCGCTCAAGACAAGGTTTCGTGCATTGCGCTTCGGGATTATCACACCGTTCGATCCGTCAAGGCCGCGCATTTTACACAGGTGGAAGAACCCTTCTATTTTCTGGTTGACCCCGCCTATCGGCTGGACATCGCCGTTCTGGTCCATTGAACCCGTCACCGCAAAATTCTGCTTTAGCGGGACACCGCTTATACTGCTTAAGAGCGCATACAGCTCGGCGCATGTCGCGCTGTCGCCCTCGACCATTTCGTACAATTGCTCGAACGTGATCGATGCCGAAAGGCTGATCGGCTTCCGCATCGCGTATTTCCCTCCGAGATAGCTCGTTATTATCAGGATCGCCTTTTCGTGGATCTTTCCGCTCATCTTTGTCTCGCGTTCCAGGTTGACGACCCCGGCACGGCCCATAAAGGTCTTTGCGGTTATCCTCGATGGTTTGCCGAAAGAATAATCCCCGATATCAAGGACAGCGAGGCCGTTCACCTGCCCCACCTTTTCGCCCTGCGGTATTAACGATAAGGGTGTCGTCGAGCATCATCTCCCGGATCCTTTCTTCAATGCGGTTGACCCGGTCGATCTTTTCCTTGACCGCCTGTGTGACATGCTCCCCTCTTACGGTGCCATTCCCGTTCCCATCTTTTTTGGCCCAGTAATGCGCCTCGCGGATGAGATCGGCGATATCGCTGAAACGTGTCGAAAGCTTGTCCTGATCGTCTGCAAACCGCGAACCCATCTCGACAAGCCGCGCAACCGCCGTATTATCGAACGGGAGCAGGTTCTCATCCTTCTGGCACTGGGCAACATACATGGCGTACTTCTCCATGTTCTCCTGGTTCCGGTCCATCCGGCTGTCAAAATCAGCCTTTACCTTGAACAACTCGCGCGATTCTTCATCGTATGCATGAAGCAAATAGTAGAGATAGGGATTCCCGACCAGTATGACTTTGGCATCGAGCGGAATCGCCTCCGGCTTTAGCCCGGCCGTACTGATCATCCGGTACTGTTCAAGGACATCCTCGACACGGATCTCCTTATTTTTAAGGGCCCGTTTCAATGCCTCGTAGGAGAACGGATTTCGGAGCAGCTCCAGGGCATCCACCACGAGGTAACCGCCGTTGGCCTTATGGAGAGACCCGGCTTTGATCATCGTGAAATCCGTTGATGCCATGCCGTACGCCACCTTGTATTCCATCCTCCCGAAGAGGTTGAGATACGTGGGGTTGCTCTCGTAAACAACCGGTGCACCTTTGCTGTCGCCATTATTGACAATGACATTAACCGCGAATCGCGCAAGATTGTTTTCCGGCTTCGGCATCTTCATGAACGGTATCGGCGACGGCGGCTCTTCAGGTGCCGCCTTGAAATCGTCGAGATGGCTCAATATCTCCTCTTTAACGTCCTCGAGATATTTTACGACCTTCTCCTGGTCTGCATACTTCTTCTGAATAACGTCGATCATCGGGCCGATCAGGTCGATCGCAACCATCCTGTCGAGCCGGGTGACCATTTCCCTGACGATCTTTTCGGCCTCACGCAATATACGGACAACGTCGTTCAGTTTCTCCTGGAATAGTTTACCCGTTTCCTCGATCTTCTTCTTCGCCTTGGCATCGAGGGTTTCGAATTCCTCTTTCGCCATCATTTCACCGCCCTCTTTGATGGGAACGATGAGCACGCCCGTAGGGGTCCTTCTTACCGTAAAACCGCGCTCTTTTGCCTCAGTATCGAGACGCGTGAGGTACTCGGCCTGCTTCTGCTGAAATTCATCGATTATCTTGCTCTTCTGGGTCTCGTATTCCTTCGATTCGAAGGCTTTTGGTATCTCGATCTTAAGGATCTTGAGCATTTCATCGATCTCTTTTTGAAAAATTACTCCCTGGCCCGGTCCGAAGGACAACGCTATCGAACTGTCCGGGTCCTTGAAATTATGAACATAACACCAGTCTGCGGGAGCCTCTTCGTCGGCAGCCTTTTTCTTGAGCATATACATAACCGTCGACATCTTGCCGGTTCCGCTTTCGCCGATAGCAAAGATATTAAAACCCTGGCTGTCCATGTTAAGGCCGAAATCAAGCGATTTTAATGCCTTTTCCTGTCCGATCGTCATGGGCAGTTCGGCGATCGTATCGGTCCTTGCAAATGTGAAAGACCCGGGGTCGCATTTCTCTATACAGCTTGTCAGGATTTAACTTGGTTATCACGGGGCGCCTCCTGTTTTTATACTGGTATTCGCACGTCAATCCTGTGATTCACTATATACAAAAATAACACGTCATCGGTAATAATCAAGTTTCAGTTTTTAAGTTTCAGTTTTCAGGCGAATAAAATGTTTTTATATCTATCGCATCCAGCTGCCGCCGGTTACGCACAGGGTTTGCCCCGTCATGTATTCGCCTTCGTCCGAGGCAAGAAAAAGGGCAGCATTTGCCACATCGTCGGGAGTGCCTTTGCGCGGGTAAGGGATCTCCTCGAACATGCGCTCAATTTCATCCTGAGGGTATATATGCGGGATGAACTCATTGAAAATAAAGCTGGGAGCGATCGTATTCGCCGTTATGCGATGGGGGGCGACCTCCATGGCAAGACATCGCGTGAATGCCATGACGCCTGCCTTTGCCGCGGCATAATGGGCATGGCCGCCGGCAAGCCCGCGGAAACCGGCGACTGATGTCACGCTTATGATCCGGCCGAAATTCTGCCGCATCATCGCGGGGATGACCGCACGGCAGCAATAAAAGGTGCCGGTAAGGGTCGTGGCGAGCACAAGGTCCCAGACATCGTCTGTAATGTCCACAACGCGCGAAGGCCGATTGGTCCCCGCGTTATTGAACAGGATATCGATCCGGCCGAACGCATCAAGCGTTGCCTCAACAACCCGGGTCACCTCTGCCCTGTCCGTTACGTCACATTTCAAGCCGATCGCTTTTACATCAAATTCCCGGGAAATTTCGTCAGCCGCTGTTTTTGCCCTTTCTTCATGCATATCCGTCACGACGACGGACGCACCTTCTTTTGCCATTGTCCGTGCGGTTGCCTGACCTATCCCGGCACCGGCGGCAGCGGTCAGCAGGGCGATCTTGTCTTTAAGTCTCATGGTGTTCTCTCCTTCGACTAATGATACAAAATCGCGGCAGGGGTGCTCAAGGGGAAAAAGCGCCCGCAAATGCTAAGCTTCTCATATGCATCGCCAATGTGGTATAAAGGGTCTACAGCAGAAAATCAATGACCGGAGAATGTCGTGGCGAAAAGAAGACATCGTCTGCGTAATATCACATTGCTTACCTCGGTATCATTTGCCATTGTCGCGGCTATCTTCCTTTTCGATGTCCTTCGAGTTTACGAGAACAAATCCTTTGATCTATTTTCACGCTATCTGAATCCCGAAAAAGCGTCCGACCGGATTGTCATTGTCGAGATCGATCAGCAGTCGATTGACGCGCTTGAGCGCCGAAAAGATCAACTGGCCCTGGCCGAGACAGGTTTATGCGCCCATAATAGAGTTTGTTTCACGGGCCGATGCCGTTTTTATCGATATCCTTTTTACCGAACCGTCATCATACGGCGAGGAAGACGACAGGATACTCGGCGATGCCGTGTCGAAGGCATCGAATGTCTATCTGCCGTTTTTCCTCTCAATGAACGAGAAACCACTGGGCGGTGATGATCTCGCTTATCTGAAACGCTTTGCAATGCCGGGAGATGTTCCTCTCAGTGCATCCTACCGGTCCGCCGTGACACCCATCGATCAATTAAGGGACGGTGTGCGGGGTTCGGGAAATGTGGCGATTTCCCCGGACAGTGACGGGGTTTATCGAAGGGTCCCGGTCTCTTTCAAATTGATGGACATGACACTTCCGAGCCTTATCTTTTCTTCGTTCAGCCATACGGAAAACTGCAAAGTTGAATCCGGCAGGCTGATGCTCGGGACACGATACGTACCCCTTACGAACGGGAAACTGCTCCTTCGCTTTCCGCGCGGGAAAAATGCCTACAGGACCATACCGGCAATCGACATACTCGAGGCGTACCGGACAGGAAAGAACGCGGGCGGGCACAATTACGCCGGATCTTTTCAAAGGAAAGGTCGTTTTTCTCGGGATGACCGCTCCGGGCCTTTTCGATCTCAAGGCAACACCGACCATGTCCGTGTCAACAGGTGTCCACGTAAATGCCACGATGTTCGAAAATCTCGAATCCGGGACCTTCATGCGCCCGGCCTTGCCCGGCCGATAGTCCTTGCCTTCATGCTCCTTATCTCGTGTCTTCATCGTATCCTTCGTGATCAACTATCATACGATACTCAAAAATCTCTCCGCCTTCGTCGGGACCTCTCTCATCGTCATCGGCATCGCTGCAGTGTTTTTTCGCATCAGTATTACCTGCCGACAACATACCTCATGGTAACTGTCATCGTGAGCTTTCTGCTGTCTGTCGCCTTCAGTTATGCAGTTGAGGGAAGGGAACGGCAGTTCATAAAGCGGACATTTTCTCAATACATGGATAAAACCATAGTCGATTATGTCCTTCAAAATCCCGAGTTAGTAAAACCGGGCGGAAAAAAAGCCCGCTTGTCACGGTGCTGTTCGCGGACATAGCCGGATTTACGACCATTTCCGAGCGAAACACTCCTGAGGATACGGCCCTCATGCTTCACAGGGTACTCAATGAACTTACCGAGGTTGTTATCGCGGAGAAAGGGGTGGTCGACAAATATATCGGGGACTGCATCATGGCATTCTGGGGATCACCCCTTGCCCTGCCGGAAGACGAGATCAATGCGTGCCGGAGCGCATTACGGTTTATTGAAGCAATATCCGGGATCAATGCCGTCTTTGCGCTGGAGGGGATCCCTCCGATCGCGATCCGGGTAGGGCTTCACACGGGTGATGCCATCGCCGGCAATATGGGCAGCGTGCGTCTTTTTGATTTTACGGTAGTCGGCGATACGGTCAACCTTGCATCACGCCTCGAATCGGTCAACAAGGTGTTCGGCACGCGCATCATAACGAGCGAGCATACTCTTGCCAGAACGCATGGTCTTTTTTTGACCCGCAACCTCGGCCCTATCGAGGTTAAAGGAAAATCCGAACCGGTAGTGATCCACGAGATCATCTCTGAGCACAGCAGCGCCGCTGCTAACGGATGTTAAAAAGGTAACTGCCATGTACAACACAGCGTTCGATCTTTACCGTGAAGCAAAATTCGCGGAAGCGATTCTCCATTTTGATGCCGTGCTTTCGGAATTTCCGGATGACGGCCCATCGCTTTTTTATAAAAAGCGAGCCGAAAACCTGAAGGACAATTTTCCTTTGACAAAAAGATGGGATATTATTAAAATGACCGAAAAATGAAAAGAATCGTAATACTTTCGCTCATGTTGATATTTGTTGCGGGAAGCCTCCTTGCCGAGACCGTCACAGTGATCACCAAAGACAATGCAATACGCGAATATGCCAAATTCTTTGCCCCCGTAAAAGCCAATGTTAAATATAATGACAGGCTGGAAATTTTGGCGACCGAGGGCGACTGGTATAAAGTGAAATACGGCTCCTCGATCGGATACATACATAAGAGCGCCGTAGAAAAAAGGGTTGCATCATGCCGCGTCGTATTCGGGCAAAAGATCTTCCGTCAGCGAAAGTGAAGCTGCGCTCGCCGGAAAGGGATTCAATCCCCAGGTCGAAGCATCGTACAAGAGACAGCACCCGGAGATGAAGTTCTATCTCGTGGACAATATTGAACGTTATCTCGTGCCCGACCGGGAGGTCGCCCAGTTCATAACAAACGGGGGGTTACGGCAGCCATGATCAGGAAATTCGGCCTGCTCTTCGCTTTGCTTGCCATGCTCGCCATGTTCGCTTCATGCGACACGACCAGCTTCGGGAATATCTCACAGCATTTCAGGCACGGCCATGACGGTTGTGGATGCCACGTCCAGTGCTGCCCGCCCCATTTCAGAGGAAGAGGAATATTATGTGGGGCGCGCCGTCTCTGCTAAAATACTCGGCTCCTACCAGATGTCGACGGATGCGTACCTTACCCGGTACGTTAACCTGATCGGCAAGACCGTCGCCCTTAACTCCGACAAGCCGTTCACCTTCGGCGGATATCATTTCGCGGTCCTGGATACCGATGAAATAAACGCTTTTGCCGCGCCCGGCGGGACGATCTTCATTACCCGGGGAATGATCAGGACAACGTCCAACGAAGATGAACTTGGCCGCAGTTCTTGCGCACGAGGTCGCGCATGTCAGCAAACGCGACGGCATCGCCGCAATAAAGAGCGCACGCTGGACCCAGGCGGCTCACGCTGATCGGAACGAGCGCCGCCAAGAACTACACGTCGTCGGAGATATCCCAGCTCGTAAGTATTTTCGAGGGAAGCATCGATGACTATCTTCAAGACCCTTGTCGTGAACGGGTACAGCCGGTCCCAGGAATATGCCGCCGATGAAACAGCGGTCGTAACGCTTGCAAAATGCGGCTACGATCCGAAGGCCCTCGGTTCTTTCCTTAAGCGCCTCGAACAACGAGGGAAATCGTCGGGCGGCGGAATAACACAGACACATCCCGGGACCTCAGAGAGAATAGACAATATCTCGGGAAAGATCCCGGCAACCGGCCCGATCCGTCCCAAGGCCATCGAAGCCCGCACCATACGGTACAACCAGAACGTCCGATAATCTTACGTTTTATTTTCTCAATATATCTCAATATAGATCAAGGAGCCCGGATTGCAGAAATGCATGATCGTCGTTCTTAGCATCCTCCTGGTCCCGGCCGTTGTCTTCGGGGCAACTGCACAATGCCCCCGCTACAGCGTATCAATGGAAGGCACCACAGTATCATGGGCGTAAGCTATAAAGAAAGGCTTGATGCACATAAGGTCGGCGGCGGGTCCGGATATAACGGCCGATGGAAGGTCGACCTTTTCGAACAGATCATTACATATCCCCGGCATTGAATTTCCCGTTAACAAACGACGCTGTGCATGATCTCGGCAATGGCGTTACAATGCATTCCACATGTGCCGTTGCCGGAAACACCATCACCTGCCGCAGCGTGTCCGACACAATGTTCCTGGAGGTAATAAACAATCGGGTTCGGATGGAGCGCACTCAACCGTGGAATGGCACTAGTAACAGACAAGACAATGACCTGGAAGTTTCACCTTGAAAATCCAGCCGAACCGGTTATAAAGGGGATTATCGCCGAGGCCCCGAAGGACCCGATCGAACTCACTATCATCGAACCGCAGAATAAGGCCCGTTACGTTTACGGGATATTGGATCCGACTCTCACAATAAAACTTGAGGCCAGGACTAAACCTCAAGGGTATGCCGACTCGGTTGAGTGGGCCATTCCTGAAATGGAAGGCGTTAACCGTACCATTCTTCAGGGAAGCACCACGGGCCGGACATTAGACGTGGTGTATAAAAATCTGCCGAGTGACAACAACCAGTTCGGCAGGAAAAAAATTACCGCCACGCTTAAGGTGGGGTCCTGCACGGCCAGTGAAACCCGGGAAGTCCGGTTTTTTTATCCCGAGGGATGCCAAAAGTAACCCCGGCGGCGAATATTACAACTGGTTCTATTACTGGAGACAGACGCCGGCGGCAAAACCATTCGGACAGACGATCAATATCGAATTCGGGGGAACCGAGTTCGATGCATGCAAGGATTTCCACGTGCCTGCCATGTTCAAGCCTGCCTACATGTATAAAACAATACACATCTGCGACCTTACACAAAAGCTGGGGAACACCTTTGAAACAACGTTTCCGTCGGTAAAGCGCAGCGTACCAAAAACAGTAACGGTAAAGAACCTGAGAAGCACGCACCATATCGATACATTTGCAGTCATCGTCCGCCACGAATATATCCATTACAACGCCTATCATACCTGGCGCGAAGGCAAGACACAGGCTCAATGGCAGACGCAAGATGCCGATCTTGACGGCATCCCGGACAACCTCGAGGCCGGCATGGAGTTCGACGCCAGTAAATTTCAGACATACTGGGGTTATGACCCACAGTGGAAAAAAATAGGCGGAGATGAAGAGTTCCTTGCATATGAAGCAATGTACGATTATAAAGACGGCACATATGATGAATACGACTGGGGGAAGCCGGGGAAAAACTGGCCTTAGAGTAAGCTCCGGATACCGTACTCTCCTATTTCTAAAATCCTAAATACTTTCTATTTGATGAAAAATTCCGTAGACTAATAGGCCGAATATTGTTGCGAAAGGAATACATAGTTGAACAGGGACCAGGACAAGAAATACCCATCGGTTCGAAACGTTTCAGATACAGAGCGCGTCACTATGGTCAAAGAAATGTTTTCGACCATCACGAGGAAATATGATTTTCTCAATCACCTGCTCAGCCTTCGGCGCGATGTCGCGTGGCGCCGGTTCACGGTCAAAAAAATGCAATTTTCCAAAACGGCCCGATTGCTCGATGTCGCATGCGGCACTGCGGACCTTTCTATCGATGCGGCACACAGGTACAACCAGATAAAGATCACGGGTATTGATTTTGTTTATGAAATGCTTGATGCGGGAAAAGAAAAGATACAGAAAAAAGGGCTTGACCGCCGGATCAAGCTCATGCAGGCAGATGCATTAGAGCTTCCGTTCTGCGACAATTCCTTCGATGTGGTGGCTGTTGCTTTCGGCGTCAGGAACATGCCGAACAGGGAACAAGCCCTCAAGGAGATGCTTCGGGTCGCGGCGCCCGGAGGCTCCGTTATGGTCCTTGAAATGACATTCATCCAGAACCGTATATTCAAGATAATGTATCATATCTATTTAAATTATCTTCTGCCGCGCCTTGCGAAACATTTTTCACCCAATCCGGCGGCATATCACTATCTTGCCGATTCTATCATGAATTTTCCGAATCCCGATGCCTTCGCCGCCATGATGGAGACAGCAGGCATGGTTGATGTTAAGAAATATCCCCTGACCTTCGGCGTCACATATCTTCATGCAGGGAGAAAACCCGGGGCATGAAAGGGCGGTCGACAGCTATGAAGTCCATACGGATCCCTGTTATTTTCCTTTGCGCGTTCGTTTTCTTCTCGGTTATTCAGGCCGCGGCAGCCGACAAACCTCAGCCGGTCAAATTTGGCACGATCCCTGTGCTCCAGTCATTACCGCTTTTTGTCGCGGCTCAAAAAGGTTTCTTTAAGGAACAGGGGTTGGATGTCGAGATCGTGTTATTCAATTCAGCTATGGAAAAAGATATCGCTTTCACGTCAGGGCAAATAGTTGGATATTTCGGAGACCTTATGACCCCTGCGGTGCTCGCGGCCAACGGCGCGAGGATCAAAATGGTGGCAACCAATTTCAACACTACATCCACCCAGAGGATGTTTGCCGTACTTGCGTCGCCCAAAGCCAAAGACCCGCAACCGGCAGCTGTCGCACGGGCCGGCATAGCGACCGGCTCAAATGCCATACCGGAATATCTTATAATCCGTCTTTTAGCAGCAAAGAATATCCCCCGAAAATCCATCAAATTGATCGATATCAAAAGCATACCCATCCGGATGCAAATGCTTCTTTCCGGGCAGGTTGAGGGCGCTCTCCTGCCTGAACCGCTCGCCACCCTTGCAGAAACTAAGGGGGCGAAGGTGCTCGCCGATGATAGGGGTTACGGCCTTTCGGCAACCGTTCTTGCATTCAATACGGATTTTTTGAAAAATGACCCCGCCAGGGTCAGGTCATTCCTTGCGGCCGTCGAAAAGGCCTCTGCTTACATAAACAAGAACCCCGATGAAGTACGGGGAATAATGAACAGATCATGCAAGGTCCCGGAGGCCCTCCAGAGATCTTTCCCCATACCGCGGTTCCCGGCATTAACTCTCCCTGACCAGGCTCGGGTGATGGACGTCTACCGCTGGCTCAGAGAGAAAAGCATCATCAAGACGGACCTTTCGTACAAAGACCTGGTGGCAGATGGATTCATCCCGTAATTTCCTGTCAGTAGAGAAACTCTCGAAAAGCTTTCACAATGCCGGGCGCACGAATCTTGTTCTTGACAGGATCGATCTCGATGTGGAATTCCGAGATTGCCTGTCCGTGGTGGGACCGTCAGGATGCGGCAAGACCACCCTTTTACTCGCCATAGCCGGCCTTATCGATCCAACCGGGGGGACCATTACATTCCGGGGCAATCAGGTGTCCGGCCCGCAGCGCAGGATCGCCCTTGTGCTCCAGCATTACGGACTATTCCCCTGGAAGAAGGTCGGGGATAATATCACATTGGGTGCCCGGCTTCAGGGGATCAAATTGCCCGAGGAAAAATTGGGATCCGTGAAGAGAGAACTGGACATCGAAGGCCTCGACCACCTGTATCCCGCGCAGTTGAGCGGAGGCCAGAGGCAGCGGGTCGCCCTTGCCCGCGCATTGCTCCTAAACCCGCTCATGCTGCTTCTTGATGAACCTTTTGCGGCCATAGACACCGTTACACGCGAGAGGCTCCAGAATAGCCTGCTCGCCGTGTTCGCCCAGAGAAAATTCAGCTTCATTATCGTTACGCATAATATCGAAGAGGCCGTCTTTCTCGGGCGGAGGATCATCGTGCTCGGCAATACGCGCCGCGGGATAGCGGCTGTTATGGATAACCCGGATATGGGCAGCCCTGATTACCGCAACGACCCGGTTTTTTTCCAGCGCACGACACAGCTCCGGAATATCCTCGAGAAACTCGAATGAAAGGCCGGACCGCGATCATCTATACCCTGACCATTCTTTTTATTTTCGCCGCCTGGTATTGCCTTTCGCGCATTCTCGGCGGCACCATCCTTCCCGACCCATTCGAGGTATTCCGGAGAGGCTTTGCGGAAATAATGACCGGCAGTTTCTGGGTCCATGTCAGGGCGAGCATATTCAGGCTTTTTACAGCGTTGTTCTTTGCATTTATTCTCGCGGTGCCTGCCGGGTTATTGCTGGGCAGCAACGAGAAGCTTGATAAGATATTCGCACCGCTCATCTACCTGGGCTACCCGATACCCAAGGTCGTCCTTATGCCTGTCATATTCGTTCTCTTTGGCCTGGGAGACACGGGGAAAATTTTTCTGCTCGGTATGATCGTATTCTTTCAGCTTCTCATCACGACCCGGGACAGCGCCCGAAAGATCGAAAGGGAGACCGTATATTCCCTGAGGTCGCTCGGGGGCAGTTCGATGGATTTCTTCATCCATGTCGTCTGGCCGGTCAGCCTGCCCGGGATATTCACGTCCCTGCGTATAGGCGTGGGGACCGCGGTGGCGGTGCTTTTCCTGGTCGAATCGATCGCAACGGACCAGGGACTTGGCTTTTATATTATCGATTCGTGGGGCCGGGCCGATTATCCGACCATGTTTGTCGGTATAATAGCACTCTCCATGATCGGCATTGTCATGTATGAGATCTTCGACCTTCTTGAAAGGAAATTCTGTAAATGGAAAAGCCTGTAGATCCGGCGTCTGATGCAGGATATCCCGATGCCGGGAACAGACCTTTAGGGCATATATCATGAGATCGAACACCTTAAAAGCATGGATACAGGCAAGCAGGGCCCCTTTTTTCGTCGCTACCTTCATTCCTCTGTTATTGGGCTGGTCAATGGCGATACGGCAGACCGGATTGGTCCGGCCTTCAAGGTTTCTCCTGGTCCTTCTCGGTTCGCTCGTCGTCCACCTTATAACGAACCTTGCCAACGATTATTTCGATCACATGGTAGGCACAGATGACGGGGTTTCCATAGGGGGGTCACGTGTCATACAGGAAGGAAAGATAACCCCCCGCCTGTTGCTTAAGGTTATTATCGCACTCTACGTGATCGCTTTTATAATAGCTTCAATTATCGTTTTTTATTTCGGGCTCCACCTTCTGGTTATCCCCATACTTTTTTCGGCGTTCAGCAGCTTCTTTTACGTTGCGCCTCCCATACGGTATGGATATCACGGGCTCGGTGAAGTTTTTGTCGCGCTCAATATGGGGCCCGTAATGGTGGCAGGAACGTACTGGGTTATTGCGGGCGCCCCGGCTATCGCACCGCTTCTCGTCTCAGTACCCGTAGGCATTATGGTTGCTTCCATCCTCTACTACCAAAGTTTGCCTGATATGACCACCGATAAAGCCTCCGGCAAAATTACCCTTGCTGTCCGACTGGGAAAAAATAGGGCCTTCACAGGGCTTATTGTCTTTTTCGTCCTGATATATGGCAGTATTGTCGCCCTTGTTCTGGCGGGGCTCGTCTCACCTTTTGCCCTCATATCCTTGTTGAGCATATTCCTGTGCGCGAAGATCCTCCGCATTGTACGATCTACTCATGACTGGGTATTGCTCGACCAGTACGGCAAATACGTCCGGATGATCTACTTTGTGTGCGGCCTGTCCCTTATGGCCGGCATAATTTTTAAAACGTGACGATCTCTTCTTAAAGCCCCGGCTTTTTCCGGGTGCGCTTTTACCTCCAGTGCGGCGGTAATTGTTTATTGCATTCATTTCCTGATGCCTTGCATGTTTCTATCCCCTGGTCCGTCTGGCATTTCCACTTGCACATCTTTCCGGATGAATTATCGACATATGTACCTGACTGACCGGATCTGCCCACGGATGTAATGCGCTGGCAATTTAAAATGCCGGAAGCATCTCTGCCGCATTTATAGACACTTGATGGCGGCGCAGCCTCAACTGACGCACCTGATGCAAAGACAAAGATAAGGCCTGCCAAAATGCAGGCGCAAAAACCGAAGACCTTTCACCTTTTCCTCCTGTCGGATCGTGCGAAATTAAAATGTTCAAATTATTTTGCAATAAGTATTCCAATTTGAAAACCTTAATTGACAGCATTATATCGAAATGATATAAGCGTTTGAAATATGGAACATTCCCGTTATTCCGGCAGCAGATTCGTCATGACGACGCACAGGATCGAGAACCTGTCGGATTCCATTTTTGCTTTTTCCATGACACTCCTTGTCATGAATTTTACATTTCCCGCCGGAGGCGCCCTGGTAAATGACGGGCAGGTAACCCAGTTATTCCTGAAAGAAATTAACAAATTTGACCGCTATGTCCTGACATTCATATTGCTCGCCATCCTCTGGATCGGTCATCATCAGCAATTTCACCATATCAAACGGACTGACCGCCGTTTCCTCTGGATACAGGTTGCAATCCTCTTGTTCATTGTCATGGTGCCTTTTACCGCGGCATGGATGAGCGCATACAGCAGTTTTCATATAACCAATCTCGTATTCGATCTGAACCTTTTTATCCTTGGCTTTCTATTCCTGATAAGCTGGCTTTATGCCACACACAAAAGAAGGCTCGTAGAGGAAGATATTGAGCACCGGATCGTACGCGGAGGCATAGTACGGTCGATCATCAGCTGCTTCGTTGCCCTCATCGCGATAATTTTCTCTTTTTTTCATCCCGGCTGGAGCAATTATTCCTTCATTCTTACCCCGGTCCTTATGATGGTCATACCTCTCGATGGGAAGCGGCACATCGTTATAAATGACAGCTTCCGATGCGATGATAGAAAAAACGGACCGGACAGCCGGTCATTGAGCAACGTTTTGAGCATTTCCCCCGCCTCCCATAATGCCGTATCCCGCCCCGATCGCATCGCACGCTATGCGATAACTGCGCATAAGAAAGATCATCGCCGGCATGGAGATCACCGCCGGGGCCAGCACGACGGCGATAAACAACCGATAAATAAATCCATACATCTCACTGGCAGCCGCAAATACGTCCGAACTTCCGAGAGCCGTCGTGTCACTTGCGAGGTAGGCCTCTACCATGTCTGTAATAACCCCGCCGTCAATGCACAGATTAAAGGCCGTGGTGAGTACATTAAGGATGTTGACCGCAATGATCGGTGTCAGGGCAATGGCGAACGCCTTGACGATGTTCTGAAAAAATACCTCTCTCCGGGCATCAAAAGCCATGTTCACAACCGAAAAAGGGAATGTAACGCAAAATACGGATGCCCTGACCGCAGCACTGATGATAACCCCCGTAAAAGTGAACAGGAGCAGCGTATAAAAAATAAAACCCGAGATAAGACCCGATATTGTCGGATACCTGGGCTTTACGATTTGCAGAATATTTATCATGTTCTGGGCATCTATATTTACACCAATCCCACACGAGATCACGGCCATATACTCTGATACCGTATAGCTGATAGCCATCATGAACCCGCCCAGTGCCGTATTGAAAAATGCAAGACAGGCCAGCGGAGGTATCAGCGGGAGAAGAAAGATCAATTGCGCCAGGCGCACCTTGATGGCATCTGTCCATTTGATTTTCTGATCTCCCAAAGGGGAGGCCTCCTTGACGGCTATCAGCTGCTCCGACAATTCAAGCGAATCCGAATTTTCTTTCAATTTTTCTTTTATTCTTTCCAGGTTATCAAATACGGCGTCATTCCCTATCTGCTCAAAACCCGCAGATATCACAATTCTGGGAAATGCCCCGATAAAAGTCCCCGGTTTGCCGTCAACCCCCGCAAGATAGGGGACCGGCGTGCACAATGAGGCAATGATCATAAACTTGCTGCCCTGGTCCTTGAGATAGGGAACAATATTCTCCCATCCTTTCTTGTACGCGGTGAAAATAACACGGGAAGACCCCATCACAAACGCAATGGCCGTGACGATGGCAGCTACCTGCTGTTCCACCTGTGAAACAAGACCTGCTGTTTGAACAAGAACATCCGTTGGATCCATATCGCCTCATTCGATCTATTGGAAATGATCCTTAATATGAAATAGCCTCAAACAGACGAAAACAGGCCGGGAAAACTACCCTGGCCTGAATTTACCTGTCGGCACGGAATTCTTTAACGAAAACGAAAGATTAACGCTTCAGCGTAAAGGAATGCCGCGAATTGCCGCACAAACCGGTCTCCTGCAATGAATCTCTCAATCCTATCGGTCCGCGTCGGGATCAATGGGCCGTGCCCGTCCGGTATGATACGCTTTTCATCGTCGCGATCAATGTCCGGTCACCATCTTTTTCGGTATAAACAGTAAATATATAGGAACCCGTCGCCTGTTCGTTGAAAGATTTTGGCCTTCCACCACAAGAAGGGATCCGGGTTCAGGGCTCGCATGATATGTGATGGAACAATCGAGGGCAACCGAGACATTGTTTGTATTGTTTCCAAGCACAGAAAATGCCGCATCGGCAAGGGAATAGATGGCGGCCCCGTGCGGCCTCCCATAGAAATTGAGCGTGGCCTTGCCAAGACTCATGTGCATCCTGATCGTCGTATCAGTAAGCTCATCAAGGACAATACCAAGCGACCGGGCGTATTCATCGTTTTCAAACAATTTTTGAATTATTTCCCGATGTTTTTTCATGCTATCCTCGCATCACTCAATAAGCTTCATCCTGCTTTCAAAATGCATGGGCTGCCCGGTCAGGGGATCAGAAAATGCGATCGACCGGGCCAGAAGCTTCAACGGGCGTGAATAATCATCCTCTCCGGCAGGCATCGTAACGGGATAGATCCGGTCATTGAGAATAGGGATCCCGAGGGCCGCCATGTGCAGGCGCAATTGGTGCTTTCTTCCCGTCAACGGCTCAAGCCTGTACCGGGTTATTCCATCCCTGGTTTCTATGACGCTTATCCGCGTCTCGGCATTCGGCGGTCCCCTTAACTTCCTCCATTCTAAAGAATGGCTTTCCCGCGGCCATGCGGCTTATACGTTCGACCGGGAATTGTATATCCGGCGCATGCGGCGCCAGGGCCTCATAGATCTTATGCACCTTTCGCTTCTGGAATAACGATGCATATTTTCCCCTGCTTTCGGGATTATGGGAAAAGATCACCAACCCGGCAGTCTCTCTGTCGATACGGTGAAGGGGCACGAGGTGATCCAGCATGAGCTTTTGCTTCAACCGAACGAGAAGTGTTTCCTGGAGATATTTGCCCGACGGGACCACGGGAAGAAAATGCGGCTTATCGGCGACAATTATATGATCATCCCTGTACAGCACTGATTCTTCAAAGGGTATCCGCTTCTCTTCATCAAGTTCCCGATAATAATAGATGAAACCTCCCGTCCGGCAGAGGGAATCCGGTGCAAGGCGCATCCCGTTTTCGTCGACGACCCTGCCTTTTTCCATCCGGGAGATCCAGGTCTCAGCCGCCATCCTGGGAAACCTCTGCTTCAGGCAGTCAAGGACAGTGCGGCCGGAACCATGCATAATTCTCAGGCAGCTCGGGCTTACACCATCAATTGTCGGAAGCGGTTTTTTCATATCGTTGCCCCATAATCTTATAGCACGGCTTTTTCTGGGATGATTTTATCATAATTGGCCCGGGCAGTCTTGTGATAAGATATGTGCAAAAAAGTCTTGTATAAGTTCGGTTTTGTATGGATAATCACACTAATACTTTTTTCGGCCGCGCCTGGGAAAAGCCGGGGGGCTTTATGGCGGGCCGGCAAAGCATCTGCCCGATAAGACAATGCGGAGGCAATCGTTTGTATGAATAAGATCATGAGATTAATTGTGATATGCGTGGCACTCTCGGTATTCTTCTCAGGGATCGCACATGCGCAATGGGTAATGGTCGGGAGAAAGGCCCTCGGCAAAGTAAAGCAGCTGACAAGCGAAGCCGACAGTTATCAGCAGTCACTTGACGCCGGGCAGCAGAATATGCCGAAACAAGGTTATGACGCGGCCACAGTGCTTCTTGAAGCGCCCGCGGAAAAGGTCTATTCGACAGCCATTAATATAATGCAGAAAAACAAGGATACCCGGATAAATAAAAAGGACGATAAAGCTCTCTCTATCGAATTCACTCACGGCAATCTTGCCGCCGGAATGCAGATCACTTCCCTCTCCGAAAACTTAAGCCAGCTCCTCGTTGTCTCCACAATGGCAGGAAAAGCGGATTCGTCCCTCGTATTAAAAGCCATAATGCGAATATGCAATGAAATGGGGGTACACTGCCAGTCCTCGGAATAAAGCCCATTAGACGTAATAAGTATCGATTGTGAATAGAAATGCCGTTCTTGCCGTATGCTTCAGGCATGAGGGCTTATTTTGTTGCGAATTTACAGGTTCAGCATGATGGAAGCCAGCATTGGTGTTGTTTTTTGGTGGAGCACTGGCTTGAACCCGAGGCGATAAAAGAGGTTCCGGAAGTATAATGCTAAGGAATTTGAAAGGTAAAATTCAGGTTGAATACATCTTTTTTTTACCATATTCTAATTCAAAAGGAGAATTGAGTGAAGCTACAGGAAGTCAAAGATATACTTGACGCCGAGATCATTGTCGGAAAAGACCTGATGAACATGGAAGTAAGGACGGCATTCGGGGCGGACCTGATGAGCGATGTTCTCGCCTTCGCAAAACCGGGAAGCCTTCTGCTTACGGGCCTTACAAATCCTCAGGTCATCCGCACCTCCGACGTGCTTGATATAGCAGCGATCATTCTGGTGCGCGGGAAAAGGCCCTTATCGGAAACGATACAGCTTGCGGAGGAATTAAGAATACCTCTTTTGACCACTAAATTTATACTCTTTGAAGCCGTCGGCCGGCTCTATGCTAAGGGAATCCGTGGCTGCATAGAAAAGGTCGGCGAGACACGTGACCTCTCATGAAATAATAGAACAAACCTATCCTGTAGAAGGAGGGTTTGAAAATGCCGGCCGGGTATCAAGCCAGGTAAAGGTCCTCCTCGGGAAACGCGATCTTCCCAAGGACATAATCAGGCGTGCATCGATCGTAACCCTCGAAGCCGAAATGAATATCTGCTCCTATGCCCATCGGGGCACGATAACAGTCCGCGTTATGCCGCATTTCATCACGATCGAAGCAGTAGACGAGGGACAGGGAATAAAGGACATCGCAATGGCAATGGTAGACGGTTATTCTACCGCGACCGACCAGATCCGCAGCCTCGGTTTCGGCGCCGGCCTCGGCCTGTCCAATATGAAAAGATTTTCCGACACCTTTCGCATTATTTCGGAGGTCGGCAAAGGCACCCACCTGAAGATGCTCATCCATATCCCCAAGGAATTTTATCCGCCGAAGAAGTAATATACCAATCGTTTAGTTTCCCTGGCTAGATCTACATCATTCTTGACCGGGTATTGTCCTCTCGCCTTCCCGTATTATCCTGACAAGAGC
The DNA here is from genome assembly GCA_963823725.1 of uncultured delta proteobacterium. Taxonomy (GTDB): domain Bacteria; phylum Desulfobacterota; class Syntrophorhabdia; order Syntrophorhabdales; family Syntrophorhabdaceae; genus Delta-02. The sequence continues at coordinate 516,664 of CAWGMJ010000020.1, read as the reverse complement.
GAATGTATCGCTCCAATTCAGACGCAGCACATAGGTTAGCCTGGTGTTGTATTTTCCCTGGTTACTGAGATCCGTCACGAGCTTTCTTAACTGTGAAATACTCTGGAATGTGCCAAGAAATTCGCAGTGTGTCCTGTCCAATTTGGTCCTGGCATCAATGAACGCAACAAGTTTCTGCATTTCAGTCCCCTGTAGTTTTTTCAGTTTTATGAGAAAATTACATTGGTTATCTACACTGATAATCACATTCGCCGGAAACCAGATTGGCTGAAATTCAACAGGCCTCATAAGCCCCGGTACTATCTCAAGTCTTCCCCCGGCAGCAAATCCTCCGCCGAATGGCACTTCTTCCGAATCGCAGATCTCAAGATCATGGGAATTAACGAATGATCGATCCGCCGATAACTTTGAGTTTCGATCCCGTCATTACGAGCCGCAAACCTTGTTCAGTCACGGGTGACATTGAAATGTCTCCGCTGAAAGGAAGGCCTCCATCTTTTCCAGCAATCTTGTAAATGTAGCGGGAATAAGGGCGGGAAGGCTCATTATCGCTCAGTATATTAAACATGTCGGATGCTGTCGGGGGCGGGACATTCTCATCCAGCATCGTGCGATTACCAGCACAACTGATTAATAATGCTCCGATAATAATACTAAAAATGTATGATCTTGGGTTCATATATAGTCCTATAATTATGGTGTGAAATAGACGAGCACGGGAACGCCTTTTTCCATGATAAGTGTCGGCGCCTTCTTTGCGGAATTCTCTGCTTTTTTGGCCATGCCCTGAAACATCGTATCGCCCGAAGCTAGACCGGCTTCCCTCAGTCGGTTGTCATCCTTTGTCTGACCTGTTACAGTAGTTCCTGATGTCACTTCTACTGTTGTTGTGTCCTTTCTCAGCGCGTTAAGAAATGCTGACATACCTGACAGGATGCTGCTCGTCATAGTGCCGGCAATATCATCATGCCTTACTTTTGAGATAATGCCATCCGATTGATCTATCGATGCAGCATATCCCTTCATGGCGTAATAAACATTATCAAGGTTAAGCACACCTGACACCTCTATATGAAACCTGTTGTCGTTAAAATTAGGACTTGCTTTCCCCACGATTTTCCAGCCTTTGAAGGGAATTTCGCTGCCCGTTGCTACGAATATTGCCTTCGTATCGGCTGATGTAAATGTCCTGTCAATAACCGCACGGTATGGCCGGAAATATTGGACCTTCGGTGCCTGGACGGCGAATGATTTATTTTTTTCATTACCCACGGCTGTTTTTGAATTTTCGGTGGCAGCCGCTGCTATATTCGCGGCTGGCGACGGGTTGCAATTGACGAAACCGCCCGAGGCTTTTCGAAGATACATGTACTCCCAAGTTTTCTTCCGGTTCTGTTCATTATTTCCGTCAGAGGTTTTGTCAATGCCGGGTTCAGCCGTCATTGTAAATATTTGGCTGACTCCCGTTCTTTTTTGTGGAAGGCATGAATTCTTCTTCTGATTCCGGGAAGATCATGCCATCAGGATCAGGGTTATTTTTTTTCCTCTTCGAAGGCGAAACCCCTCCAACATACCCGCCCTTCTCGCTTTCCTTAAGCATTTGCTGTTCTTTTTTGATGGCATCGCCGATCGTGCTGTCATCTTTCTTTTTAGTGTCCATTAATGGGTCATTTTCGTTCCGCTCAATCAGTAGCGGGGCTTTTTTTGGCAGTCTGTTTCTTATCGATCTCAAGTTGAGAGATCCGCGTCTTTCCGGAATTCTTTATCAACATTCCAATCGTGACAGATATGACCAGTACCGCGGCGAGCACCCCGATCGTAATAATAATTGCCGGTCTGGAAGGTTTTCTCATTTTCTAAAATTCTACTCCAACAGGTTTCAGAATATATTTGGAGTTCGAGAACACTACCGAGTTCCCTGCCAATATTCTGATTGAATCTATCATGCCCTTTTTGTCGTTAAAATAGACGGACATTTCTCCAGTATTGTCCGGCCTGGCAGCAATTACAATGTCCCCAAGATCGACAGGTTCTTTTTCATGGAGACAATACACAACCTTCAGGTTATGGTGCGTCTGAAGGTACTTATAGTCATTCGGAGATATCTCGCTCCATGAGCCTTTTATAACCGGAAGCTGCTCACTGTCAAAGATAAATGCAATTATGGAACTGCCTCCGTGCGGAGAAAGTATCGGAATCCTTTCCGGTATTTCATAACGTGTCCTGACCTTTTCAAGAAAAGGATCGCCTGAAGGCAAGGCCCGGGTCCCACCGGAGAGCATATTTATCCCCCGCAGAAATTCGCCGATCGCATCTATTGCGATTTCGGGAACCCGCAGGCTTTGCTGAGCCCAAACGGACGGTGTCGATATGAATAATCCAACAATTAGTGCAGTTATTATTGACCGAACAAATATCATATTTCTTTCTTTCATACTTAGGATAAATAGCCGTCAAATTCTATTTTCTTGATAACGGTGTTAATATCTACCGTCCGTCCAATGCTTCCCCCGGGAAACATGTCGGAAAGAACCTCTATGGCCACCGCTTGTGCTTTCCGTGTGTGGCACGCCATAGTGGTCTTTTAAAGTGGATGCCACCGATTCTCTCAAATATCTTTCGTCTTTATGCGTCGTATACCGCCACCTGCTGCTCGGAGTCTGAACATTTACCAGAACGCCCTTCCCTATATCCTCATTGAGTGCAAGAATTTCCGCATATCTGCCAGGATGGAATTTCAGAGAAAGGAGCAATTCGCGTTCCTCGCGTTCGAGCCCCAATATCCGCACGATGTTATCTATGCCCTCCATTGTCGGGTTATCCGGAGATATGTGCCGGGTAAAATATTTGTTAGAAGCTGCCGATATGAAATGTTTTCCCTTTTCAGCCACATCAAGGATATCCTGGGTCACGAGATATGTTGCGATCCCGAGAGTTCTTTGCTGTCGGGCATCTTTATCAAGGACATCCAGAATAGGCTCATTATTTTTCAAATTGTGAAATTCGTCATAGACAAATAATTTCGGCCTTTTTTGTGCGGTAAGCATCCAGTCGATAGATGCAGCACTGAGAAAAGGAGGCATTTCTCCCGGCAGGTAGACCGCTTTCCGATAGGCAAAATCACGATATAGGAGCAGCAACAATGCCAGTATTTCCTTGCGCTCGCTAACAAGACCCATGTGAATGCAGAAAATATCCCTTTCAACAATAAAATTAGTTACCCCGTTTAATAATACAGCTTGCTCACCCTGTGCATAAAGGTTCAGGACCCTTCTCATATCTTCGGCAATCTGCCGGTCCCGGGAATTTGTATTTATGGCAGGGTCGGATGCCAGGATCCGCATAAAATCATTGAGTGTCGGGGTCGCAAGGCATTGCGCCATTTCGGCAAGCCGAAAATCTTTTTCATCCAGAGTCGACAAAAATTTCTTTATGTAATAATTGCGGTATTCCAAATAGGTATCAAATGTAGCTGGTCCCGCTCAAAACCTGTTCCTGGGCTTCATTTGCCAGTCTGATTGTGCGAACCAGCCGTGGTTCTTCCTTGAAAAGCATGTCATATGTCCTCTTTATGGCTCGCTGCATAACGGAAAGCGTCTCTTTCGATATATTGCTGCCATTTTCACTTAGCATTGCGCTAAAAATGGCATTTAGAGACAGTATTTTTGAACCTACCGGCTGTTCAAATCCGACCCTGAGATCGAACATATTCACCCGGTTATCACTGTCACGTAAATGTAACCGGTATAAAACTGCCCCCAAAATTTGAAACGATAGGTTCATACGAAGATACTTTCGACATGTCGATGATAACAATGACAGGACCATACGCCGCTGCCCCCGCAATTATGCCGTTTGTCAGGACGGATTTGCCGCTGCCTGTGGGCCCGATCACAAGCCCTGCCCATCTGTTTTGCCGTGAACTGAATGGATTAAGCGCAGTCACGCCGCCGTATCGGTTTCTGAGCAGGATGGCAGGCTGCGCTCTATCCCCCCGGTACATACCGCGAAATGGCACAAATTTTATGATGTCATGCCCAAAAATTACATGGGGATCGTAACTCTTCGTAGCGCATCCGGGAAATGAGGCAATAAAGGCATTCTCTTTTCTTATCCATTCTGCAAACACCCCTGCCCCATCAACAGCCTTAGAAACCGCAAGACGCAGCGCCTGTATCTTTTCCTGTAATGTTTCAACGGTTGCGTCCCATATGAGGTAACTGTTGAAACATTTTACAATTTTCCATCCTTCTCGCGCCCGGTCCTCAAGCAGATCATCTATTGAGATGATCTTTTCCTTATTTTCGATAGCAGCTGATGTCTTTTTCCCGCCGAAAATATTGGCCATCGTTCTCATCCTGGAAAGGTCTTTCGCTATTCTTGCAGCGTCCTCGCACAGGATAGTAGTATTCATCACAAGAGGAAAATTGATATTTTGAAGAATTCTGGAGCCGCATCCGACGGGGATTATATTCGGTATCGTGTCCATCACCAGCGTCGCAAAAAAATACCTGCCATTTGTCAGATAATAATCTTTCGCATAGAAATCGGCATTGAATATTCGTTTCCTTAAGGGAAGCAGAGCACCGCATTCCGAAAGCCCCATAAAGGGCGGAGGATTATCCGGATTAACGATCTTCGATATGTTATGCATCATCTCTGCCCCTGTAAGATCTTTCATCTGATAGCCAAGCGGTATCAATGTATCTTTGCAGCATTGCAACAGCTTCATCCAGTTTTCTGTCGCGTTCCAGAAAATCAGTTGACCCGGGTTGTCTCTTTTTTTTGCCGTCAATAGATGCCTCGGCATTCAAAGGCATAATTATCGTGCAATACAGGGATGTATCTATTATCCCGCCGTTTGATGTTAATTCCTGTATGTTTTCCTTAGCCATAGATTGAAGGATAGGATCTTTATTTAATCGCATGTAATTATCAAGCAATGGTCCGATATCACGGCTAAAAGACGTGGTAAACTGAATGAATACATTCTGTGCCGTAATATTCTTGAGAAACTCCGCGCATTTATTGACTTCCATTTCCATGACGGACCTATCAATTCCATCGGCTCCAGCCTGAATTATCTCCAAACCCCGTGCTTTTTCGAATCTCTCGAGAATGAGATAATTCTCACCGACCATATTGATCGGTATACGCCGGTAGAAAGGAGATGACCTGTTAAACATGATCGCCGTATGTCCCTCAATCTGCAGGCAATCCGCTGCTCGCGGCGTATTTTAAGACATCCGGATCATCCGTATCAATTGCCTGCGCCATTGACTCGGATTGCCATTAATTTAAGCTGCTGATTTTCGAGGTTAAGAAGATAATATTGAAAACGTGCAATGTCTTTCCATGCTTGGTCCTCGTAACCGGTATCCATAGTTCCCGGATCAAATTTACTCAGCTGCATTTTGATACTCGCGGCCATCTCCAACGATGTACGCGCAGTAATATAATGTTTGATGGCCAATTTTTTGAGGGTTGCCGAAGATTCCCGTGCTGCAAGAAGAACCATGATCTTCTTCAAACTACTGTCGTCAAAAAGGGATCCCTGGCTTTTTTCACGGGCATATGTTTCATAATTGCGCGGATTATGGGTGAGGTCCATAATATCTTTTTCCATGGAAGAATAAATACTCTTAGACGCCTTCTCTTTTTCTTTTTCAGTTTCTGTTGTTTTATTTATATCAGTAAGTGCTGACTGAACTTTATTCTTCATCGTCATACCAACTGCTGCCATTGTCCCCGAAGATATATTGGCCAAAGCGGTCGATGATTGTGTTATATATTGCGGAACGGTTTGTACGGCCGCGTTATTTGTCTTGAGAATTATCTTCTTTATATCTTCATCGGTCAAAACCCCCTTACCACTGCGGGATGTTATTTTCCGAAGTCTTTCCTTGAGATAATTTGCTATTTGCTGCAATGAAGTTAACATTCACCGAATCACCGATTGTCAATCTTGCAATATTTGCCAAAATATTCAGGCCATCGCGGGTGTGCGCGAAGCATTCACTGAGTGCTTCCCGGGTTGTGCTTATCACGTCTTTTTGTGCTGATCTGATCGAAGAAGCTACATCAATTTTTCCTGATAACCCGGTCATCTGCGTCATTAAATTGGATGCCGACCGGTAAAAATTCAGATACCATTGACCGATACTCGTTTACCTGGCCGGAGTATGTAGCAACGATGAAATTGGAGTTAAGGGCCTTCTGATAATTATTAACTGCTTCTGTGATATCTTTCTTATTAATCCCGTATTGCCGTAATTCATTGTTGAGAACGGTTAAGGCCGCATTATTGATCATATTAGTAAAATTTGCGACACTCATCCCTGATTGTACAAAATCAGTCTGGGACTTTAGTCCTTCACCGATAATAGTAGTGATCATGGACGGGAAATCGGTGGTATGGATAAGATTATTATTTGTAAAGCCCATGAAATTGCCGGTTCTGTACGAGAAACTAAGTTTTTGCGATACATGCGTTTTCAATTGTGTTACCAAGAGATTTTTTACAATATTTTTTAATAATTCGGAGAAATGCTGATAGTTCGTCACCGCGATCACAGGCGAGCAATATGGAGCACAATCAGCCCTGCGGAGGGCGAAAACGTAAGATGCGAGCAATATCGCACTCAAGATCAACAAAAAATAGATTATTAGCCTTCTTTTGGTCTGGAATAGATTCATTGTCATTTTCCCTCGGCCAGAGAATCCAGCATTTTCATGAGTGAGACCAGTCTGAGTTCCTGGGATTGGACCAAACCCCTGAGATGGGCAAGTTTTGCGGTATCCTTATGTGTCTGGTGCTTGGATACAAAATCGAATGATGTTGGCGAAAAACCGGAAAGAATAAGATCGATCTGACTGGCCATACTAAAAGCTTTTTTGCCGGAGGCATATGCTGTTATGGCCGTACCCGCCCGTACTGCGCGCAGCTTGACCGAAGCCATCTCGGCTAGCGTCGTACTTTTGAGATTTATAACGGCGGAAAGTCGTGACAGTGCGGCCGGGCCATCGGATTCTCCGATCGCACCTGACGCCTTAAATATCTGAGATGCGCTCGAGGCCAGATGAAAAACACCCGGATCGAATCTCTGCTTGACGATTGATATACTGTAATCGTTAAGATAATCGCAATAAGGTTTCTGGAATGCCGTTACCCATTGGGCTGCCTTCTGCGCCAGGGTAGTTTCCGCCACCACGGGACATGGCATTCAACTCCATAAGAATCTGCATCAAACCAAATAATAGAATGATCGAGGCGAATATTAGAATAAGCCTTAATTGGTTGCCAAGCCGTACTTTCATGATCATTTACCTTCAAGGGCATTGCGCATCTCGCCCTGCGATATAACTGCAAGTATCTCTGACTGGAGCATGGCATTGTAATATGTCAGTTTGGCCAGGTCTTTCACGGCCTGATCGGATTTCCCTGAATCGAATGCAGAAGGACTAAAAGCGGATAATTGACTGCGAAACTTTTCGGCGACGTATGTTCCCTGGGCAGCTCTCTCGTATGCCGCCACAGACGCCTGATTGAAGACATCCCGAAGCTTGAGCGCAGCGAAATCCGCCGTCGAAAAATGTTTCATTTTCGATAGTACCTCCGCCCGGGGCCCCCGCGATGAGGATTGATACTTCCCGGGCCTTTTTCTGGAATTGTGAAAAATCAGAACCGGTTAAAGGTATACTGAGCTGAACTTTCGATTTTGCCACTTCGTTATAATACTTGCCGCTTGCATTTGAAAACGCTCCGGTACTGTTTGTCATGTAGTCCGATATCATGTTTTTTATGGAAGATGACATGTCGTAATTGACGAATGTAACTCCCTTCGGATTTAGCTTTCCTGCTTCGAGTTTTATCTTCACCTCTTCATTCCACACCGACTGTATTTTTTCAGTAATTACCTGGGTCACCATTTTTTGGATCATCTGCATAAGCATTTGATAATTGGAGACCGTAACGGCCGTCCCAAACGCACTCGTCGCAAAAGTAAAAAAGATCAGAAATGCACACAGAGATCTTTCCCGTTCTTGTCCCGAAATAGTTCCGCAATTGTTTCTTCATGAACTTTATTCCTCCAAAATAATTAATAGCATCCGATACCAGGCATGCACCTGATCGGACTGATGTTTTGGATTAATCTGACCGGGAATTTGATAAAATCGTGATTTGGACAAAGGTTTTAAGCAACGCAACGAATGCCGCAAGAGAGTTTGGCCCCGGACCGGGAATCCTTGGGTAAGCTTTTGCCCCCGGACTAATAGTGTCAGAAGATATGCATCTTATTCACATAGATGGTTTTGCTCATTCCTGCATGAACCGTGCAAGGTCATTTGTGACCCTCCTGGCGTCCAATTCATCCACACTATTCGAAGCAATCAGTTCCTTCAGGGTCTGATTGAGGGTCCAGCCTATTTTTGAGCGCCTTTGCTCATCGCGAAGCCGATCGTAATGTCCCTTAAGAAGCAGTTCCCGTGTACATGCTCTCTTCATATCGAGCAATTCAGTAGCGAGGACTAATTGTCCTTGTTTTGGGCTTGACCTGCCGGCCGGCACAAGGATCTGCACCATGATCGCTAACAGGACGTCTGCGAGTTCCTGGATTATCCATGATTGTTTTTCGATTGGAAACATCGATGCTATTCGTGATGGAACCTGGGTTGCCATCAGAGTATGAATGGTTGTAAAAACGAGATGTCCTGTTTTGGCCGCCTGAATTGCTGCCAGCGACGTTTCGGGGTCCCTGACCTCTCCCACAAGGATTATGTCCGGCCTCTGACGCATTGCGGCCCGAAGGGCCCTCTCGAACGACAATGTCGTGGTGCCAACCTCGCGCTCTATAATGTTCCCCTTTCCCTCAGGTATATCATATTCAATAGGATCTTCGATCGTGACGCAATTCAGTGCCCTGGATTGCAGGAGAAATGCAATAATAGATGCAAGCGTCGTTGACTTTCCGCTCCCTGTTGGTCCCGCGATGAATATAATACCCCCTGCGGAACTATCCATGATAAGCCTTATGAGATTATCCGGAATACCAAGATTGACCGGATCCGGCTCTACAGATTTGAGGCGCCTCATGACAATCGCTACGCCTTTTTTTGAAAGACATGCATTAACACGAAACCGGAATGTCTTTTTTTCCCTTCCGCTTCCTATCTGTTTTGTGTACGAGAGGTCTTTTTCCTCTCTGTCGTAAAGCTGGGCTCTGGCACCCGAGATCCTCAATATCTGCTCTATCGCGTCATCCAGTTCATATCCTTCCGGGGGCCGTACCTTTGCCTGAATCATATGCCCATGTATCCTCAGGAATGCAGGGCTTTCCGACTGTATGTAAATATCAGAGGCATTCTCCCGAATTGCCTCGTCGGTTATTTCATCAAAAAAATTATGCATCGGTAAACTTCATTTCGGGAATGTTCTTTATCTGCAATGCAGCCAATCCGTTCCCATGAGATATGTCAGGTACCGCCTCAAAATACTTGAACGGCAATATCCTCGCTGCCTGATCTCTTGCTTGCGTTTTTTCTGCGCAAATATCAACAGGGCCAGAGAACCAGATACACCGGTCATACCAACAAATATCCCCATTATATCGGATATATACGAGCAAAGACCTGATATGCCATTTCCAAGCATTGCGGGGCAGATGGAGATCATCAGGTCTTCCATCGTCACGTTAAGTTTCGGCACAATGATGGGGCTATTTATGCTCTGATAGTTTCGCTTTTTGTTGCTCACGATCCTGCCGCACTTTTCATGGTTGCCTTGACAATACCAAGGATAAATGAAAGAGAAACGAGACATCCCCCAAAAGCGACCTTCTTCCAGGCACCCTGTGCACCCTGAGGATTACTGTCCCTATTTGCCATAGAAACGAATCCCCAAATAATGAGGGCCGTTCCCGCACAGAAGGAGATTGCCAGAAGCCCGTTCATTATCATTGTAGAAAGGCTCGTCAGGAATGATTCAGCGGTGTTTGATCCTTCGCCCCATGTTACGCTGAATGAATCGGCCAGCGCATTCTTGTGAGATACAGAGAAAAATATTGAGGAGGCGAGAATAGTCCCGCGGACAAGGCGGCTATTTCGTTCCACCTTTTGATCGTCTTAATAGTTGAATCATTCTTTCTTCTCCTTTCATTTTTTCAATACGTCATAAAAAAGGGCCTTTTCATTATCGGACTGGAAATAAATCTCTCCCCGGCTGAATGAGAGCCCGCCGAAGAGATATCGTTCGATATTCATTTTGAAAATACAGGTCAAATAAGCAAGAAGCAGGAGGCTTGTAAGGAGTTGGAAGATAATGACAATGCCTGAGCTTATCTGACCATCATTATAGATCCGGGAAATGATATTGCAGATACCGCTGCAAAAGGCGATAAGCAGCACAAAAAGCCCTCCCAGCTTTAGGCATGACCTGACCTTATTTACCCTCGACATCAATGGTTTGCATTCCTCGAGCTTAACTTCCTGTCTCTTGCCGCCAGTAATTTCAAAAATAAGCCACCCCCCGTTATTCTCTTTACGGTTACAGGAAATAACCTTTTTTTGTACCGGGACCGAAATCCTTTCATCGTACTTGCCTGGTAAGTATCGTATCAGCATTGTTCTTCTAATCGATTCTGATCGGCTGCCGACCGAGTTTTTTATAAAACGACATGGCATCATCGCACTTTGATTTGAAGGCTTTAGCAAGGACTGCCCATCTTCCGTTGTCTCCATGGGGTGCCGTAGTGAGAAACACTTCATCGGGTTTTTTTGTATTACCGAGAAATAAAAAAGCCTCGGCCTCCGTTGCAAAAGATTCGACCAGAAAGTAGCAAAAATTTGCTCTGTCCTTTTTCAACCAGTCTCCCTGTGAATCATCACTGATAAACTGAGGTGGTGAAACGATCTTCCATGTCAGGTTCGGCGCCGAGTAAGCTGCTTCCATCACGGCTTATGTTTGCCGGATTATAGACCAACCGGACTTGCGCAGGGAGTATGGCCCCACCTTTTACCAGTTCGAGGTAAAGAAGCTGGTCGCGATATTTTCGGATGAAATCCCGTAATCGTTCGTCCATTTCCAGCCTGCATAAATTTATGCCTTCCTGTCTTCCCTGTTGCCTTCCCTCGTCCCGGGCGTTAAGGACAGCTTCCGTTTCGATGGCATCATCTGATATTTGTCTGATGGTCGGGGCACAGCCGTTCATCAAGATCACCATCAAAATACCAAGGATCAGTAAACAATGTAGCTTCGTTATTTTCATTCGGGCTTCATTCTCCGGCTTTTTCATTATGTGTTGATTCGGGTTCATACTGATAGGGATACTCAACCGAAAAGGTTTTTACAAAAGCTATCTGTCTTGCAAGCGCGCTTATGGTTATGGGGACCGTGGCGGCCACAGACGGTTCGATCTCTTCATCCTTTTTCCCCGCCATGGCCGGCTGGGCTATAATGAGAATAAGAACGGTAAATAAAATGAAAGCACTGCAGTTACTGAGCATGCTTAAAAGTCTTTCCATCATTTATCCTCCGTACCGTCAATTCACGTTGACGTGATGCAATTATGGTCGTGCCATTCCCGAGATCAAGCCAGAAGTCGGCATTACCGACAGGAGTTACCTTGCCGGCAATCATAAAAATATAGAGATCAGGCTTTGCAAGCTTCATCATGCGTATGAAAGGGTATGCATCAAGTTTCATCAATTGAAGCGAGCGATCCTGCAAGGAGCCGGTCTTCGGCCGAGCCTTTTTCGGGAAGTTGCTGGGAAGTGATTATGCGCACCATTGCATCTGTAGCGGACTTAAGATCGGTAATGTCGCGTCTTTTCACATTTACTGTCAAGTCGGCCTCTCCCGAAGCCCCATCCTCCACCAGGAGATAATGATGCGGTATTGAGATCTTCATCCTTCTTTTCGAACACGATGAGATTGGTGGCTTTAAACTCTTTTATGGGAAAGATAACGAGGGTGCCATCCTTGACCTCGATATTGAATTTTTCCCGGGCTCCAATTGCAACATCATCTCCGGCAAAGGAAAAGGGAAGGCTCAAAACGGTCCCATATCCATATGCAAGACGCAGCCTTGGTACCATTTCCGGCATTTCATCAATATCGATAATTTTCATCCGTGATAATTCTTTATCTTTTTCGATGATCGGTTTCAGGCGTTGTGCCTTCTCCTTCATTTCGAGAATGTCCTTTTCGGGAATATCGAACGGCGGCACGATTATCTGGTCTTCCGGCTTGTTGAGCCTTTTGCAGTTGTTGTTTTTCTGTCTCGGGCGCCTTATCCGGTGCAGCATTAGCCGGCAACAGGCTCAGAAAAACGAACAATATAAAGGCCAAAAGGATTTTCCACACTGCGCGCTCCTTTATATAACTTTATCTCGTACATCTTGATCTTGATGTCCGCATTGGCAGCCTCTTCACCGACAACACGCACCGCATTGAGCCGAACGGCGACGAGCACGACAGCTTCCTTGCCGTGCATTTTCGCATCCTTGAGGTTATGCCACTCAGCAGTTACGACCAATTTCTGGTCGGCTAGCGACTTCAGGTAATTATCCCGGTATGGCTCGTAGAATGCCTTGAATGACGCCGGATCGAAGTGACGCGACATGCGGCCCATCCGGTTGGCAAGATCATCCTTTGATTTCACTTCGACATATGTCCATGCCAGGATGTCCTTTATTGCATCCTTGCAGAAGATCTCAAGTTCCGGCCAGTATATCTTGTCCGGATCATCTGCTCTGATCAATGATGGCCTGCCCGTTGCATCCATGAATACGATCTTGTCCTTCCCTTTGCCTACGGCCACAATCACGATCGATGCCACAACAATGATCATTGATAACACCAGCATCGCTGCCGGGAGTATAATGAGGGCCATCGAAGAAAACTTGAGACCTTTGAAGATCCCCATTTCAATCGCAAGCGCTTCGCTGCCATCTCTGGTCATGTTCGGGCTATCGTTTTTCTCTTCATTCACCGTACATGCTCCCTTTTCGCTATATGTTAAATAGCGACATATCACAACAAGAGGTATCTCATATGAATGAAATGATCACGAAATTTTTGAACAATGCCCAGTCGACGGTTTCACCCGTCATGCCGGTAATTGGGGTCTTTCTTATTATCAGGGGGCTCATCCGGCTCGCAAATGGCAATGAAGCGGCAAAGGGGGGTGCCGGGGGAGGAAAGCTCATCGTTATCGGGTCATGCCTGACATGCTACAAGACACTGTCGTCCGTTGTTATCAGCACTCTGCAAAACTGCGGACTTGAGGTGGGTAATGTAATCAAGGTCAGCTGGTAAATGTGCCTTCTTCGGTTGCATGCTGTCCGGCATTATCGGTACCGGACGCCTTTTTGACATACTTCATGAGCCTCAATTCCTTTACATTACCTTTGGGCGGGATAAAACGGGTTTTGAATCGCCTGACCTCATCCCCGGCAAAAATATAACCTTCGCCTATCTTGAGACTCGTCAAGTCTCTCACATCAATCCGATTCCCCTTTTGAAAAGCATATGTGCCATCCCAGTTGCCGAGATTCTCCATCAATTTGCCTTCACTTCGGATATTAGGCATCATAAAAAATGATTCCCCTGCTCGTTCTCCCAGAAATTTTGCGGTATCTGTATCTTCGATCTTCATAATGATCTTGTAATTTGTGTTGCCGATCAGACGTTTCGCATCAGTTTCGGATGCCTTGAAAAGCGAAGCCAATTCCTGAACCGATATGATGACGCCGAACCCCAAGGATCTTCCCTGCGCAAGCACTGTGTCAAAACCTTCGACGGCATAGGAACCGTATTCATCGGCAATGAGTGTGAACGGGACATCCGGCCGCCGCCTTTTTACCTCGCGTCGGATCTCTTCATAATCGCCCTCGACCCTTGTTCCGAGGGCGATTGTAAGGGCAATCTTAAAAGCATTGAGGGTAAGTCTTCCCAACGCTTGAAGCGTTGACAGCGAATAGGATAGTGATGGCAGGAGAACAACGAGTATACGGCTATTGGAAACCACATCGACCATATCGATCTCCGGGGCATCGGTATCGAATATCCGGTTAAATGTGCCCGCAAGAAGATCGAGGGGAGCTCCCCACTGCTGAACAAAAAACCCATACTGGCGCAGCGCTTCGCCCGCAGCCGGCGACATTCTGCCTCCCTGGCCCTTATTGCGGTACTCCTCCCAACCCGGCAGATCGCCGAGCAGTGCCCTCAGTCGGGCCTTTACGGGCACCCCATTATCATACAATGGGTACCTGTCATCCGCCTCGAGGGCAAGGACTGAATCGAACGAAAGATGATTGCGGACTTCCGACGGGGTAAGCACGTAATCGCCGAATACATCCGGGTTGTCTCTTCTGTATACCAGTTGAGTAAGCACCGCCTTCATGAGGATCTTTCCGCGCTCCTGCCAGTAGACCTGGTCACCTTCGGCCTGCTTCAAGAACCCCATCATGATCTCGGCGAGAAAATCGGCATCCCCATAGGTCATGAAATTAAATGTATGGGATTGTGAGGGATTGAGGAAATTGAGAACGAGAAGATCTTCCAGGCGGTCGCAGGCTTCCACTATTTCGTAAAGCACTTCGTATGTATCGGTCACATCAGATTTGCCGTCTATGAAACAAAACCCGCCGCCCAGTCTCATAATTGAATCTGCGATACTCCTGATGGCAGTTGTTTTGCCTGATCCGGTCGTTCCTATCAGCATCCCATGCCGGGTGATCTCGGATATCGGGAGCAGAACGGGTATTCCGTATTCATCATTTCCAAGAAAAATGGCGGAATCTTCAGGTTTTCTGGTAAAAACCGGTCCGGGCGAATTGTCCGATGCCATGAACTGAACGATAAGGCCGGCGATAAATAGAGAAAGTGCAATGAGAGGACTGAAAATGGCCGCCGCCGCCGAGCATACCGTCATGACGAACGGATTTACCCAGCGGATCTTAAGCCAGGTGTCGGGGCGCAGTTTTGAGGCTGGCGTGATCTTTGCGCGTTCGGCCCTGTCGTTGATAGATCGTGACATTTGTTAGAGAAATAGCACCTCGACGCGTATCGATAATTTCTCAGAACTACAAACTCATGGTTTTTTAAGGTCTTTTGTTCATCTTTCTGGTTAAAAGGTACTCAATATGGTATATTACGCCGTATTTATTCCTATTTGCGAAGGAGGGTATCGTGAAAAACACCAGGATCAAGATTCTATTCTTCTTCCTTGCTTTTGTGGTTGTCCCGGCATTTTTCTGCGGCGCAGCGGATGATTTTGTTTTCATGGCAAGCACGATAGGCCCGATCGATTCCGGGATCGTCGGGACGCTTGAGGACCATTTCGAAAAGGACACAGGGATACGGGTCCGGCATGTCGGCGCGGGAACCGGTGCGACGCTCGATATCGCGAAGAAAGGCAATATTGACCTTGTTCTGGTCCATGCGAAATCACTTGAGGAAAAATTCGTTGCGGAAGGATACGGGACAGAAAGGATCGACCTCATGTACAATGATTTCGTCATCGTCGGGCCTCAATCCGACCCTGCCGGGATCAAAGGCATGAAGAATGCCGGAGAGGCGCTTAAGAAGATCGCCGACAAGAAGGCCCCATTTCTTACACGCGGCGACAAATCAGGCACCCACGTCGCCGAGCTTGTTATCTGGGAAAAAGCAGGGATGAAACCCGCCGGCGACTGGTATATCGTGTATGAGAAAGGCGCCGAGGGAAACATGCCCACGCTGCGCGAGGCAGACAAACGGGGCATTTACACGCTCATGGACCGGGCGACTTATCTGAGCCTTCAAAAAGAGATCAAGCTTGTCGTGCTCGTTGAAAAAGACGAGGCGCTTCTCAATTTCATTACCCTTATCCCGGTAAACCCGAAGAAATTCCCCCGGGTAAACGCGCAGGCCGCAATGACATACGTCAAATGGCTTACCAGCCCCGACAAAGGCCAGCTCATCATTCGTGATTTCGGCAAGGATAAATTCGGAAGCCCGCTCTTTTTCCCCAATTCGAAGGAATGGCGCGCACGCAATGCTGTACAAAAATAGTCGCAATATAGCATGATAAAGAGGAGGCAGTTATGAAACGATTCGGCATATGTTTGATCACAGTCCTGTTGCTGGGTTTAATCCTGGCCTCACCACCGGCCGGCATGGCGGCATCAGCCGAAAAGAACATCATTCTTTCGACAACGACGAGCACCCAGGATTCCGGCCTGCTCGACACGCTGATCCCCATCTTTGAGAAGAAGACGGGATATTTCGTCAAGACGATAGCTGTCGGCTCGGGACAGGCGATGGCAATGGGACAGAAGGGCGAGGCGGATGTCCTGCTCGTCCATTCACCTGATGCTGAAAAGAAGTTTGTGGAAGGGGGGTATGGAATAAATAGAAGGCTCGTTATGCATAATGATTTCATCATTGTCGGCCCGGCAAATGACCCGGCAAAGATAAAGGGATCGAAATCCACCGTTGAGGCATTCAAGAAGATCGCAGCCGCACAGGCCCTTTTCATCTCGCGCGGGGACAATTCCGGAACGCACGCCAAGGAAAAGGCGATATGGAAAGCGGCCGGAGTGCAATATGAAGGCCAGAAATGGTACCAGCAGACAGGCCTCGGCATGGGCCAGACCTTGAACGTAGCGACCGAAAAACGGGCGTATACCCTTGCCGACCGCGGGACATACCTTGCACTGAAAAAAAGGGTTGACCTTCCCATACTTGCAGAAGGCGACGCCATCCTGCTCAACATTTATCACGTGATCGAAGTGAACCCTGCGAAATGGCCAAAGGTAAACGCAAAAGGCGCAAAGGCCTTCGCCGATTTCATGGTTTCGCCGGAGACGCAGAACATAATCAAGACATTCGGAGTCGATAAATTCGGTTCCCCTCTCTTCTTCCCTGACGCAGGCAAAAAAGTTGAGGACCTTGGGAAATAAATGGACCTGATCTACGAAGGGATAAAGCAGGCAATCATACTCCTCATCACACTCGATCCCGAGGTGATGAGGATAACCCTGCTTTCCCTGAAAGTATCGGGTACCGCAACAATTATCAGCCTTTTTATCGGCATCTCGATCGGCACCCTCGTGGCGCTTGCGCAATTCCCGGGGAAACAATTTGTGGTCAGCCTCATCAATACCGGCATGGGGTTGCCGCCGGTCGTTGTGGGCCTTTTCGTAACAATTTTTCTCTGGAGAAGCGGGCCGCTCGGGTTTCTCGGCATGCTCTATACCCCGACCGCCATTATTATTGCTCAGTCGGTCATCGCAACGCCGATCGTTATGGGCATTACGCTGGCGGCGATGCAGCAGCTCCCGAAAAAAATGCGGCTGCAGGTGCTCGCCCTGGGGGCAACACCGCTGCAGTCCGTCTGGGTCCTCATCCGTGAGGCGCGGCTGCCGCTCCTTGCCGCGGTTATGGCCGGCTTCGGCGGCGTTATCTCGGAGATCGGCGCATCCATCATGGTCGGCGGGAACATCAAGGGATATACGCGCGTTCTCACGACAGCAACGGTAATGGAGGCCGGAAAAGGCAATTTTGAGGTTGCGATAGCGCTCAGCATCATTCTTCTTGCCCTCGCATATTGCATCAATTATATTCTTACCCATATTCAGCAAAGGGAAAGACGTTTCTAGACCTGATGGCCGATCAGAAAACAATTATTCTTGAAGCACGGGACATACGCACGGAAAACAGGGGCGCCGTAACGCTCGACGTCCAAAGTCTGACAGTCTGCAACGACGAGGTCCTTTCCATCATCGGGCCCAATGGCGCGGGAAAGACGACCCTGCTCCAGCGGCTGGCCATGCTCCAGAGGAAGCCGCGCGGAGAACTGTTATTTCGCGGCAAAAGGGTTGGCGCCGATCTTTCTGCGACCGAATACCGCAGGTCTGTGACGATGGTATTCCAGGAGACGCTTCTTTTCGATACTACCGTGTTTGAGAACGTCGCATCGGGCCTGCGCTTCCGCCATACAGGAAAAGATGAGATCGAAAGGGTTGTTTCCGAGAACCTTGAGCTTTTCGGCGTGGCCCATCTTAAGGGCCGCTCTGTCCGGACATTATCCGGCGGCGAGGCGCGCCGGGTGAGCCTTGCCCGTTCCTTTGCCGTCAGGCCGGATATCATATTCCTTGATGAACCTTTTTCAGCGCTCGATCCGCCAACCCATGAATCTATCGTCGCCGATCTCAGCCATATTCTCAGGCGGCCCGGCATGACAACGGTCTTTGCAACGCACGACCGGTCCGAGGCATTGAGGCTTTCCGACCGCATCTGCGTCATGGATAGAGGAAAAATACTCCAGATCGGCACGCCCGACGAGATCATGAACCACCCCGCCGATGAGTTCATCGCCTCTTTCGTCGGAGCTGAAACCGTACTTCCGGGAATTGTAACCGATGGCAATGCGGGTACGATCTCTGTCAATGTAGGCGGTCAGAACGTCATGGCCGTGGGCGAGGCAAAGCCCGGCCAGAATGTGGTCCTGTGCATACGCCCCGAACGGATAGCGTTATCTGCCGAATCCCGGCTCGATGCGACGAGCGAACGCAACGTACTGGCGGGCACGGTGGTCGACGTGACATCTCTCGGCCTTTATTATCGCGTAACGGTCGACTGCGGTTTCATCCTGAGTGCATACATCACCCCCGGTTCGGTGAAAAAGCTGGGCATCGAAAGGGGCAAAAAGGTACATGCCTCCTTCAAGGCAACGGCCGTCCACGTCCTCAAACGCTAACCCACAAACCTTTCACCGGGCTTGTTTTCTCACCTTACGCCTTACGCCTCACGCCTTACGGTTTTCCAGTCTTGCCCGAAACGTCAAATAATGGTAGATTTTCAGTGCTTTTTGAGATCTGCGCATTCAAGTCCCACGTAGTGATGCGAATCTCTTATGCAGCAAGCATCGTAGGATTTCAAATCATCTGAAGGAGCAATCATGCTGTTTTCCAAAATGTTCATTCCGACTGTCAAAGAAGACCCGAAAGAAGCCGAGGTTGCAAGCCACCGGTTAATGCTGCGGGCGGGCTTCATAAGGCGCCTCGCATCGGGCGTATACACCTGGCTTCCTTTAGGCCTTAAGTCGCTCAGGAAAGTTGAGCAGATCATCCGCGAGGAGATGAACAAGAAGGGGGCGCAGGAGATATTTATGCCTGCCGTGCAGCCGAAGGAACTGTGGGTCGAGAGCACGCGATGGGAAAAATACGGCAAAGAACTCCTTCGCTTCGTCGACCGGAACAACCGTGAATTATGCCTTGGGCCCACGCACGAAGAGGTCGTTACCGATCTCGTCAGGCGCGAGGTGAAATCATACAAGGACCTGCCCGTCAATCTCTATCAGATCCAGAACAAATTCCGCGACGAGATACGCCCCCGGTTCGGGATAATGCGTTCCCGTGAATTTTCCATGAAGGATGCGTACAGCTTCGATGCCGACGAACCATCAGCGGAAAAAAGCTACAAGGAGATGTACGAAGCGTACGTGAGCATCTTCGAGAGGTGCGGATTCAAGTTCCGTGTTGTAGAGGCCGACACCGGCCAGATCGGCGGAAGCTTCTCCCATGAGTTCATGGTGCTCGCGGATACCGGCGAAGACGTCATCATATCCTGTGATGCATGCGGATACGCGGCGAACCTGGAACGGGCCGAGGTCGGCATTTCGGGGAAAGCCCCGTCAGGACCGAAAATAGGGCTGCACAGGCGCGTACCCACACCGGAACAGCGCAAGATAGACGAGGTCTCAAAATTCCTCGGGATAACCCCGGACAAGCTCCTCAAGACAATTATTTACAATACCGATCAGGGTACGATCGGCGTCCTCGTCCGCGGCGACCGCGAGATAAACGACACAAAATTAAAGAATCTCCTGAAGCTCGATGAGCTTGAGCTTGCAGACGAACGGACGATCGAGGAGGTCACGGGAGGCCCGCTTGGCTTCTCCGGCCCGATCGACCTTAAAATACCCGTTTATGCGGACATGGACCTCAAGTTCATGGAAAATTTCGTTATCGGGGGCAACGAGCGCGATGTCCACGTCGTGGATGCCAACCTGGGTGATTTCTCCGTAAAGGGATTTTACGATATAAAAGTTGCAGTGGCCGGGGACAAATGCCCCCGGTGCGCAACAGGCAAGCTCGTTGCGACACGCGGCATCGAAGTGGGCCACATATTCAAGCTCGGCGTGAAGTATTCGAAGGCCATGAACGCGACATTCCTTGACAATGAAGGCAAGGAACAGTTCATGATCATGGGATGCTACGGGATCGGCGTCGGCAGGACCGTCGCGGCGGCCATCGAACAGGGAAATGATGAGAACGGCATGATACTTCCCCTTCCGATCGCCCCGTTCGAGGTCGATGTCCTGCCCGTGAATACGAGCCACGCAGAGAGCGTGAATGTCGCGCGGGCAATATACGAAGAGCTTCTGGAGAAAGGCATCGATGCGATAATGGACGACCGTGACGAACGTCCGGGCGTCAAATTCAAAGATTGCGACCTGATCGGCATACCCCTTCGGGTAACCATAGGGGAGCGCGGACTAAAAGAAGGGATCGTGGAGATCAAACGACGCGATAGCAAGGAATTTGAAAAGGTGCCTGTTGCAGAGGCGGCCGGGAGGATCATACGCTATGTTGACGACGCTAAACACCGGTGATCTCACACCGAAAGACGAGATAAACGCACGGATCGACAAGCTTCGGGCGGGAATGGCGGCGAAGGGTATCGAGCTCGCGATAATTCTCCAGAATGTCGACATCCTGTATTTCACGGGAACACTCCAGCGCGGCGTCCTTGCGGTTTCCGCAGAACACGGGCCGGCATTTTTTGTCGAAAAAAGCATCTACCGCGCACAGGTCGAAACCCCCCTCGATATCATTCCCATCAAGCGCGACAAGGAGGTAAAGGATATCCTCCTTGAGAAGAAGATGTTCCCGGCGCGATGCGCGATGGAACTTGATGTCATTCCTGTCGCGATATACGAACGGTGGAAGTCCCTCCTGGGGCTTGCCGATGTTGGCGATCTCTCCGCGATCATCCGGGATTGCAGGCTCATCAAAAGTGAGTTCGAGATCGATCAGTTCAAAAGATCGGGCGAGATCTGCGAGCACGTGTTCGAAAAGGCAAAGTCCAGTCGTGAAAGAAGGGATACGCGAGGTCGATATCGACGCGGAACTCATTGCGGAAGGCAGGAAATGGGGGCACCAGGGATTTTTGAGAATGCGCGGCCTCAATCAGGAGATGATGAGCTGTTATGTCACCCACGGATATTCAACGACGATCACGTCAGGCGCGGATGTGCCGATATCCGGCATCGGCCTCACACACGCGATCGGCCAGGGCGCATCCATCAATGTGGTCAGGCACGGCATACCCTGTGATCATCGATTACGGCGGAGGATATCAACGGGTACATCACCGACGAGACACGCGCATACGCAACCGGCGCCTTTGAAGGAAATATTTCATAAACCGTTCGAGGTTTCCCGGGATATTATCGAAGAAACCGAGGGCTTCGGAAAAGAAGGCATCGACGCCACGGAAATTTTCGGCAGGGCATTCAAGCGCGTCAAAGCGGCGGGCCTTGAAGACCATTTCATGGGACATGGAGAGGGACAGGTGTCATTCATCGGCCACGGGCTCGGGCTCGAGATCAATGAATTGCCCGTCATCACCCCGCGCCATAAAATAATACTCAAGGAAGGCATGGTCTTTGCCTTTCGAGCCGAAATTCATCTTTCCCGGCGAAGGCGCGATAGGCATTGAAGTGGATTTTGTGGTGAGAAAGAACGGGCTCGAAAGGCTGACGAAAACGCCGCTTGATATAGTATATGTATGATTAGGTAATCGGTAATGGGTTATAGGTGATAGGAAAACAATCACCCTTGTTGTTTACCCCTTACCCATGACCCGGTACCCATTACCTGGGTTTTTTTATGATTGAACCATTTGAGATCTGCTCGATCCGGCCGCCGACGGAGAATTTCAGCCTGACCTTTCGCCTTACACGCAATTGCGGATGGAACCGCTGTCTTTTTTGTCCCGTCTACAAGCAGGGTGTCAAATTTTCCCGGCGCAGCCTCGACGAAATAAAAAACGATGTCGATAGCGCGAAGATAATCGACGATCTCCTGATGCAGGCGATGGTCGATGGGCCGGGCCAGGACATCTATCACATCGCCGGGCAACTCATTCGCCAGATAGAAAGGGCAGGACCAACAAGTAAACGTAAGGAAGGACCTTCATCGATCCCGGCAGGGCCGGATGAAGGTCCGGATCGGTCTGACAACTGGTTTTCCTCATGGTTCAAAGACAAGCCTTCAATTGATGACAGTGTCCAGCATGTCGCAGCCTGGCGTTTTCATGGCGGGAACACGTGCTTTCTCGGCGATTTCAATTCCCTCATTCTCGTACCCGGTTTTTTCCGCGACGCCGTATCATACATACGGCATGTCTTTCCCGAACTTAAGCGCTTTACCATATACGGCAGGACAAAATCGGCTTCCGATATGACCGCGGCTGACCTCGGGATATTCAGGGACGCGGGGCTCGACCGGGTCCATTTCGGTCTTGAGAGCGGCTGCGATGAAGTGCTCGCATTCATGAAAAAAGGTGTCACTGCCGCCGAGCATATTGCCGGCTGTACAAAGACCATCGAGGCCGGCATATCGTGCGGCGTATATATAATGCCCGGACTGGGCGGAGCAAAATGGTCGACACAACACGCCAAAGACACGGCCCGGGTCTTGAGCGCCAGTTCGCCCGATTATGTGAGGCTCAGGACGCTCGAGATATTTCCCGGAACGCGCCTCGCAGATGCCGCCCGTGAAGGGTCGTTTACCGAGGCTACCGAGGAACAGGTTGTCCGTGAGATACGAATACTCGTCGAGGAAATCGACACAGATACGTCAATTGTCAGCGACAGCGCTTCAAACCTGCTTGATGTATCCGGAAAACTTCCCGGCGACCGCGCGAAAATGCTCTCCGTAATCGATGAATACCTGGAACTGCCTTCCCGGGGCAAGCTCGAGTTCAGCCTGGCGTCACGGCTTCAATCCTTCGTCGGCCAATACGGTGGGGTGACCCAGGAGATCATGCGGGCCATCATGCCGTTTGTTGTCGGAGACAGGATCGACCTCGGCCGTGCATCGGATGACGAGGTCACCGACGTTATCCGGCTTATCCGCTCGCGGCTTATGCCCTGAAACAATTAAAAGACGAGCTAATTTTATTGCCCCTTTTACGTTCGCCGGATATAATGAGGCTTGTATGGCCATCGAAGATTTCTTTCATGAGATCGGGGAGTTTCTCAAAGAAGATCAGGTCATTATTGACCGTGATAATCTTTTTCACTTTTCGCTATGATGCAACGGAGAGGCATTCCCTGCCGCAGGCCGCCGTCCTGCCGGAGAATACGGAACAGGTTTCACACATTCTGCGATGCTGTTCGCGGCATAATGTCGCCGTTACCCCGCAGGGCGGAAGGACGGGCCTGTCGGGCGGCGCGGTACCGATAGGCGGCGGCATCGTCCTCGCATTCCCACGGATGAACCGCATCCTCGAGATAGATGAAGCAAATATGTTTGCCGTCGTTGAGCCGGGCGTCATATCGAACGATCTTCAAAAGGCGCTTAACGAGCGGGGTCTTTTCTTTCCCCCGGACCCGTCGAGCACCGTCGACAGCACGCTCGGCGGCAATGTGGCGGAAAATGCCGGATATACACGGGCAGTAAAATATGGCGTGACCCGGGATTACGTCCGCGGTATCGAAGCCGTGCTTCCATCGGGCGACATAATAACCCTTGGCGGAAAAACCCTCAAGAATGTCGCGGGGTATGACCTTATCTCGCTTATCACCGGTTCGGAAGGCACACTGGCGGTAATAACAAAGATCACGCTGCGCATCCTGACAAGACCGCGCGTCCGCCGGACTATCGTCGCGTATCTCGATGACCTTGTATCCGCGGCCGATCTCATCGTGGCCATATTCAAGTCCGGTATTATGCCGTGCGCCGTGGAACTGATGGACACGGTCGCAATAAATACCGTTGCCGATCATCTGGGCATCCCTCTCAACCGGATTCAGCCGCCGCATGGTCCTTATCGAACTGGATGGGCACAATGAAAACGCCGTAAATGAACGAGGCCTGCGAAATATATTCCCTGTGCAGACATTCCTCCGGGACCTTCGATGTGCATCTCGCCGCCGATGATGCCGAAGCCGACAGGTTCTGGCTGTCACGCAGGGAAGTGCTGCCCTCGTTAAAGGCCCTGGGAAAAGACCACCTCGAGGCGGATGTTGCTGTTCCCCGGTACAAGCTCCCTTTTCTCGTCCGGTTCGTACGGGGCCTCGAACACAGCGACGCCCTGAGGATAGCGACATACGGCCATGCGGGAGACGGCAATCTCCACGTCACGATACTTTATCGGCGCAGGAATTTCGCCGAACTTGACGAGGCATATCGCCTGCTTGAAAAGATCTACGAGAGACGATCGCAATGGGAGGCTCCCTTACGGGCGAACACGGCGTGGGACTTACTGTCATGGATTATCTCCCGATGCAGTTGACGGGCGAGACATTGCCTCTCATGAAAAGGATCAAGGATGCCTTCGACCCGAAAGGACTCTTAAATCCCGGCAAGATATTCAAGGAGACCAGACGGGACGAAAAAAGAAGCTTGAAACTTGTATAACAATGGAATATGCCGGTAATCGCATGATATAATCGGAAGAGTTTTAAGGCATGGCCCAAAAAAACCCGAACATTATTGATCTCTATCAGGCCTTTTTCGAATCGTCAGAAATAGCCGCAGTAATAGCACGGTACAAACGGTACGATACTCCACGCGAACCGGCAATTCATCAAACTTTCAGGATACAAAAAGACCGAGATAA
The DNA here is from genome assembly GCA_963823725.1 of uncultured delta proteobacterium. GTDB lineage: Bacteria > Desulfobacterota > Syntrophorhabdia > Syntrophorhabdales > Syntrophorhabdaceae > Delta-02. The sequence continues at coordinate 491,766 of CAWGMJ010000020.1, read as the reverse complement.
CAAAGAAGAAATGGCCAGAGCTTATCGTCAACGGCGATCTGACCAAGATGATTAAGCAGCACCAGGAATTTATCGACGGTAATATCCCCGATGCAGCCCAGACCACCGATTTCAAGCTCGCGACAAAGGACGGATCGCTCAAGGACGTCCTGGTTTTCCGTAACGGGTTGAAAGTACGACGGATATACAGCCGTATCGTTTATCGATATTACCGAATACGTAAAAGCCGGGAAAAGAATAAGCGTAAGCGAGGAAAAATACCGGTCTCTTATCGAATCCACCGATGATTCGGTATATATGATCGACCGTGACTGCACGTATCTTTTTGTGAACCGGCAGGTAGTGAACCGGCTTTCTGCTGCCGAATCCGACATCATTGGCAGGAAGTATGCTGATTTTCACAATGCCGATGATACATTTGATTTCGCCGATTATGTCGAAAAGGTATTTGAATGGGGCACATCGCTGAGCTACGAACATAAGAGCGACAACGGAAAGCGGTGTACATTGAGGACCTTAAGCCCGATAATCGGACCCGAAAATCCCGGAGATAAAATGTGTCGCCGTTATATCGAAAGACATTACGGAAATTAAGAAGACCGAAGAGAAACTGAAATATCTCAGCCTTCACGATCCCCTGACAAGTCTTTATAACCGGGCATATTTCGAAGAAGAGATGCATCGCCTGGACAATAACCGTTTTGAATTAGTGGGCCTCATCATGTGCGATATAGACGGGCTGAAATTGATCAACGATACGCTCGGGCATGAAAAAGGCGATGAACTTCTCGCCAGGGCATCGCAGATCATCAGAAGATCATTTCGCGAAAATGACGTTGTCGCCCGCGTCGGCGGGGATGAATTTGCCGTCCTTCTTCCCAATACCCCGCGGTCGAAGGTTGAAGAGATGTGTGCCAGGATCAAGAGCAGTGTTGCCGATTATAATAAAAAGAATCGACATCTTCCGCTTGGGATCTCTATCGGTTTCTCTATTCGCAGCGGCCCCGGGCAAAGTATGGCTGAATTGTACAGGGAAGCCGATAACAGCATGTATAAGGAAAAATTGTTCGGAAGCCAGCGGTTCCGCAGTGTGATCGTGAAAAACCTTTTGAGCACGATCGAGGATATAGGTATAACGACACGGCATTCGGCACGAAGGCTCAAGCAGCTGGTAACGGTCCTGGGGACTGCCGCTTGGGATGCCCGAGAAACGGCTGAAGGACCTCGTTCTTCTTGCCCAATTCCACGATATAGGCAATATCAATATCCATCATCGGACGCTTCTTAAGGAAGGAAGCCTGACCCAGGAAGAATTTCTCGAAATGCGGAAGCATTGCGATATAGGCCATCGTATCGCCCAATCGTCGGCAAGCCTGACACACATAGCCGAATTTATCCTGAAGCATCACGAATGGTGGGACGGGGGTGGGTATCCTCTCGGTATCTCCGGCGACGATATTCCTCTTGAAAGCCGGATCATGGCGGTAGCGGATGCGTATGAGGCAATGACGGGTGGGCGGCCGTACCGCAAGGCCAGTTTCCAAGAAAAAGGCCCTCAAGGAACTGGAACAATGCGCCGGCAGCCAGTTCGACCCGGATCTGGTCGCAACATTTATCAGAGCGGTATCCTGAGCAATTATCTACCTATACGAACAGGTCTGTGAATGCAAAACGTTCACCGTCAAAAAGCCCTCTGTCGCTGAGCTTAAGCTTAGGGATGACGACAAGCGCCATGAAAGACAAGCGTCATGAAAGGAGCATCGAGGGTACATCCGAGTTCATGGGCAAAGGTGTTCATACGGCCGTATTTCTGAGCAACACTGTACCCGTCTTCATCGGACATGATTCCCGCTATCGGAAGGGGCAATACGATCTTCATATCATCGGATACGAGCGAGATCCCGCCCTTTTTCTCTATGACGCAGTTCACCGCATCACAGAGCATTTCATCGGAGGTGCCGACCGCGATGATATTATGGGAATCATGTGCTATCGACGAGGCGATCGCCCCTTTTTTCAGGTTAAAACCCCGTATAAATGCGACGGCGGGCGGTTCTCCGAATAGCGGTTAACGACGGATATCTTGAGCAGGTCCGTGATCGGTATCGCATATCAGCTTGCCGTCTTTTACCGGGACATCGCCGGTGGCGGAACCGGTAATCAGCTGCCCTTCGATGACCTCGATGACCCGGATCGCGCCCGATGTCCCATGAATGCTGAAATCATCCGGTCGTTTTGGCGTCGCGTTGAAAATGTTGATGGGCTTCGGCATCGTGTGATCGATCCTGCTTACCCCGTCCTCAGCAACAACCTGTCCCCGTATGATCGTTTTCAGGACATTGAATGATTCCAGGTTATCCACGACGATCATATCGGCGGGATCTGAAATACGCAACAGACCGACATTAAGTCTGTAATGATTGACCGGATTAAGGCAAGCACACTGCAGGACCTTCATAAGGTCGATCCCACTGCGGACCGCCCGTTCCACAAGCAGATTGATATGGCCGCGTACAAGCGTGTCGGGATGTGTATCGTCCGTACAGAGCATGCATTGCTCCGGGATGATCCGTACATCAGCGGGTACAGAGCGTGTCGAAATTCCTGACAGCCGACCCTTCCCGTATAAGGATCTTCATACCGAGTGATAATCTTTTCCCGCGCCTCGTCGATCTCAAAAGATTCATGGTCGGTCGATATCCCGGCCTCTATATATTTCCGAAGCGTCTTCACCGCGCAATCCCGGCGCATGACCGTCGACCGGTTTGCCGCGATGCCTTAGCGGCCTTATCTTTGCGAGCACTTCGGGATCACCGTTAATAACCCCCGGATAATTCATCATTTCGCCAAGATACCCGATGTCATCCCGGAGCAGCAAGGCCTCGTATTTCCTTGACGCCGATATGTGCACCCGATGTTTCGAAAGGACTTGCCGGGACGCATGACGGCGCTCCAAAACAAAAAGTGAAAGGTATGCCGGCCCCATTTTCGATCATGTAATCGATGCCCTGCATACCCAGGATATTCGCTATCTCGTGCGGGTCCGACACCGCAGCGACCGTTCCGTGGACCACGGCAAGCCGGGCAAAACCGGCAGGCGTCAGCATGGAACTTTCGATATGAACATGCGAATCTACAAAACCAGGCAGGATATACCTGTCGTACCAGTATCGCTCCCTCTCGATCCCCGTGATGATGCCGTTATCTATATGGATGGTACCGGGAAAGATGGTCTCGTTATGGATATCGACGATATTGCCGGATATGCTGGTCATAGGCCCCTTCATGGTATTGCGCTGTCTTCACATACTAACCCGAACGATAAAAAAATAACCGGCAATCGCCCAATGAATCTAACATATCGATCCATCATCGGCGGTTGGCGGTTATCTGGCAATGCCTTCATGTTTTTATCCGTTATTCCGCGGTTATCATCGTTGCTTCGTTGTATGCCCGGGTATAGGCATTGATATTCTTTTGCCCGTTGACCCCGAAACGATTGCGGACGGGTTCTTCGAGGGCGCTCAATTCAACGACCTGCGTTGCACGGACGAGCGCGCCGAGCATCGTTGTATTCGTGATAGGGACACCAAGTTCTTCCTTGGCTATCTTCGTAGCGTCCACGGCGATTATATTCTGTCCGGGAAAAGTCTTCTTCAGCTCTTCCACCGATTTGTTGGAATTGATTATAATATAGCCGCCTTCTTTGAGGCCCGCGGTCGGGTTCGCGGATTCGACCAGCGTCGGGTCGAGGATCAGGACGCTGTCGGGCTTGTAAACTTTTGATCTCAATCTGATCGGTTTATCCGATACGCGCAGAAAAGCCTGCACCGGAGCACCGCGGCGTTCAGGCCCGAAACTGGGAAAAGCCTGTGCGCTCATGCCCTGTTTGATCGCGGCCTGGGCGATGATCTCCGCGGATGTTACAGCTCCCTGTCCGCCCCTTCCATGAAATCTGACTTCTAGCATATATATTCTCCTTTTAAGAAACTGAAGTTTTTATCCGCCACTGTGTGCCGCCTGGAGTGTCAAGAAGCATGATCCCTTTTTCGGCCAGCATATTCCTGATCTCGTCCGCTTTTTGAAAGTTTTTATTTTTACGCGCCTCGATCCGGTCATTGATCGCATTCTCGATGAACGAAACATCGAGGCCCATGCGTGTGAGGTGCCTCAATTTTATCCTGGGATTCAAGCGATTCAAGGGTGTCTTCAAGAAGTCCCAAGGGTACCTGCCATAGATTCAAACATGCGGCTTCCGCGGATGCTATAAGCGCGAGAGCGCTTTCGTCTTTCTTCTCCACCATCCGGTTAATTTCCTTTGAAAGATCGAAAATATACGAAATGGCGAGGGCCGTATTAAAATCATCATCCATGGCCTCGGCAAATTTCTTGACCATTTCCTCAGCCATTGCAAATGGCCGGGGCTCGAATTGCTTTTCCCTTTTGCGCTTCAATTGCCCTTTCACGGGTATAATAAAGCCGATGGAGGGCCGTATTTACGTCATCAATAGACTGGCTGTTATAATCGACCGGGCTGCGATAATGGTTCGAGAGATAAAAAAGCCGAAGTACTTCGGGATGATATTCTTTAAGAAAATCCCTGATCAAAAGTGTATTGCCGATAGATTTCGACATTTTCTCGCGGTCAATATTAACAAATCCGTTATGGACCCAGTAATTTACGAACTTTTCTCCCGTTGCCGCTTCCGTCTGGGCCTTTTCATTTTCATGGTGCGGGAAAACGAGGTCCTTTCCGCCTCCATGGATATCAAAGGGATTCCCGAGATAGAGCGTGCTCATGACGGAACATTCTATATGCCATCCCGGACGTCCTGCCCCAAATGGGGCATCCCATGAAGGTTCGCCTTCTTTGGAGGCCTTCCAGAGTGCAAAATCAAGGGGATTTTTCTTCTTTTCGTCAACTTCTACCCGGGCGCCGGCCATCAGGTCTTCAAGCGGCCGCTTCGAGAGTTGACCATAATTCTTGAAGCTGTCGACAGAGAAATAAACATCGCCGTCGATGTTATACGCATGGCCCTTCTTGAGCAGGGTATCGACAAGCGCGATCATGTCCCCGATATGTTCTGTCGCCCGCGGCTCATGGCTTGGCCTCAAAATGCCAAGCGCATCCATATCTTCATAAAAAGACTGTATATATTTTTGCCCGATTTCCTGCCAGGCTATATTTTCAGCATGAGACCTTGCGGATGATCTTGTCATCGATATCGGTGAAATTCCTGACATATGTAACATCATAACCCTTTGAGCGCAGATACCGGAAAATAGTATCAAAGACAATGGCGCTTCGGGCATGGCCGATATGGCAATGGTCATATACGGTCACACCGCAGACGTAGAGTTTTACCTTACCCTCGGTAACGGGGGTAAAATCTTCTTTCTTTCCGGATATTGTATTGTAAACCTTCAGGGCCATAGCGTTGACCTAATATTTACCATAGCTATCGCGGACTTGTCAAAGCAATTGAATCAGGCGACCGGCGCCTCTTTGAGCTTTTGCGCCCCTTCACGGAAGTTCTGTATAAGGCCCGCCAGCAGATTCCGGTAATAGGGCATCGACCCTTCCGCGGCATCCGTTATCATCTCGTTCGCCTTCATCGCGTTCACATGGTCGCGGATGGTAGGGATGTCCGGGGATATTACCGGAGGCAAGCTCATTCTCCTTTACGCGCAGGGCACCTACCTGCCGGGGCAGTTTGCTTTCATACAGCATCTGGAAGGCATCGATCGCCGCCAGATATTTTTCAAGCGCATCGGCGGGGATATCTCTCAGGATGCCATCTTTATTGGCGACCTGAAGATAACTGCAGGCCATGTCGACAAACCCCGCAAGGCCGATCATAAAGAAATCCAGTTTGTCGAGGATGGATGCCGACCCCTGCGTTTTCGCAACGTTCATCATCAATGCCGCGACCTGTCGAACCTGGGGAAGAAAGACCCATTCCCGCGCAAAGGCCCCGGCATGTTCCAGGATAGCTCCGAGCATTTCAAAGATATCATTCTCTGGCAATGCTTCTATGTCATGGCCTTTTGAGAAAATTTTGAATGAACGTTCAATATCGCTCCGCTTTGACCGTCCGTAGGATATCGGCATAATGCTGCAGGAGATCTTCCTGGCGGTCCGGAGAGACCCTGGATATGCGCGTGATAAAGAATTCAGGTATTGAACAGCCCTTATCCGACATAAGTTTTGAGAGGGCCGGGCTCAGTCGATTTTCGTCAATGGCGGGCCGTGACCTTTCTTCGATATATTTCTGGAAAATGGGCTCGACCTTTCCTGACATATCCATTTCCTTGACCAGATGATCGTATCGCCCCGGCTCTTTCCTGGCGGCCGACACGATCTCCGTTGCTTTCCTCAGCGTATTGTAGTGCAGGCCGACCGCGCGCGCCGCTTGTGACCGGGCGGACCCCATACCCGAATGCTCGTCCCGGAAAACTTGCAGGTTCAATTTTGCATGGCCCTGTTACAGCTGTATCTGAACTGTTGAATTGTGTTGATCCGTCATTTCTCAGGTTTCTTTTCATGCATTATCTGCCTGGCAATGCCGATTCGCTTTTTTTCGCTTTTCATGGCTTCAAAGATGGCCACTTTTTCCGATATCGTGAATTCCTCCCTGCATATGTTTTCGTCATGCTCACCGCGTATGATGCTTTCGATATCAATAAAATTAATGTGGGTTCCTTCGGCCAGTTCCGTAATACCCAGCTCTTTGAGCGCATTCAATCTTCGAAAGCCCGCAACAAGCTCGTTGGTCCCCTTTTTGATAACGATCGGATGGATCAATCCCAGTTCGGATATCGACTGCTTCAGAACTTCTATATCCCCCAAATTGATCCTGTGCCGTTTTCCGACAATAATATCCTTTATATTCATAGGCCTCCTCCGGCTTTTTCAGATTAAATCAATGTACAATTTGTACAGGGGCTGTTTATCCTTAATGACGCGTAACAGCCCGGTATAAAATGGAAATAAACCGGTCGAGCCGAAATAAAAGATGCATCCTTGAACCCTATTGATCAATATTTCTTTCGTCACACCGGCCTTCATGACCCGTGCCGCCTGTTCCACGAGATTGGCCGGGATGGAACCAGGTTTCGCAGGGAAGAAAATAATAACGATTCATATTCCCTCTGCCCCTGCCGGTACGCCGCATTATTATCCAGTGGTCCTTCAAAACCTTGAGCGCATCAATACTCTTCCTTTTCGACATCCCTGCCATGTCTGCTATCTCAGCGATAGATGAATTCATGCTTTTTATATAGGCTGCGGGTCTTTTTTCATCTATTTCGGAATGTGAGATAAGTGTAAAAAATACCGCAGACACGAATGGTCCCAGATATGCCATGTGATGATCCACATAATGCTGGACTATTTCTGCGATCCTCGGGTGAGAAAATGTTCCGTTATTTCCGTCATTTCCGGCTGGGTTTTTATGTTTCACACGACCTCGATGACCCGAAGATTGACAGAATGTTGCGTTCACTTTTCTTGAGATCATGTCCGGCGACAAGATTAAACCCTGCTTCCATCAATGGCGCCGGTGATTCGTCAGGCAATTTGTCTTCGACACGTACCTCGATGTCCATCAATTGACCTGAGGGAGCTTCCTCCAAATCCGATTGCATGATCATTCATATCGAGCATTTTTTCTATATCACCCGGCGAATCGGCCAGTGAAAATCGCCAACGCTGATCTTTTCTCGCGACTCTTTTCACTCTTTGCTCTATCCACAGACAAATATAGGAAGCAATCTCACCCGCCGACTTCTCAAGATCCAATCTGTCCTGCCGCGCGATCTGTATAAGCACAACCGTCGCATCCTGTATATAATCATTGATGTGATCCCCAATATTATGACCCTTGTCGATCCTTCCCGAGAATTGCCCTGACTACATTGCTGATCACTCCGGCCGAATAAAGCTCCTCAACTATCTTCTGTTGTCCGTGCACTTGAGCTTCCGCAATTAATCCGGGAAAACTTCTCGGTATCTATGGACCGGAAAAGAGCCCTGACGTATAATGTCATGGCCTGCGCACGCTCATGGCCTGTATTCATCAATGATTCATTTCCCCGATCTGTTACCATACCGCTACCCCCTTTTTGCATTGCATTTATCTTCCGGATCTTCAGCAAATCTGACGTTTGCCTTTCCATATTCCAGCAAGGCCAGGCGTTCACGTGATCCTCGCGGAAATAACCGGGCTGCTGCCGAACATGGGATATTCACGTTTTCACGGGCTGCCCTGAAAGCTTGTCCAAGGTTGCAGGAGGTCGGAGATCTTTTTATCAGCTCGATAGTACCGGGCTCCACGTGTTTCCCGACCAGCTGGATAAATCCCTCGACACCGTTGCCTTGAAAAGCGCTAATATTTTCCGCGTTTTTCATACAGACGGTTTCGAACCCGCATAGCTTTAACTATTATGACCATACCAAAGGACCCGAGAAAGAGAGATGCCAGAATGCGCGCGCAATTTCTTGTATGGACTGAAGAAGCCATGACGGCTTTCCTCAATTTATCCGCCTTGATCGTCGAGTAGTTCTTTTTTTTCACAAACTCTGAATCGAGGACATTGTTAATCTTTTGGATCCTGTACGATTCGATCTCGTAATCCGGGCCGGGAAAGACATAACTGAATAGACCGGCCTGGAACCGCAAGATAGGCAACTCGATCTTATGGGTTACGATAACTGATTCGCGACGCGAAATACGCAAGCAAGGCCAGTATGATCAGGCTCGCAACGACATAGACGATATGATCCGAGCTTTTTGTCTCGTTTCGTTCCAATACAATCCCCCGACTGAATTGAACTACGTTACATTTGATCTGGATTAAATGCGATAATTTACTCTGAAATTTACTACGGGAAGCAACTAGTGAGATTTATAAAAATATATTTGAACAAATGTTGTCAAGAAAAATATAGATAAAACATACAAGCCTCTTAAAACTCGTTCCGAGCAGCTAACGCCTGGAACGAACGCTATATAAAGTATAGCCAGGAAAGGACATGGAAATTATCCATTACATTCCTCGTAATGCGTTTCTGTCTGACGGAGGGTCATTTTGAATGCATTGAAAATTGCAGTCATTATTTTTTTTGTGCTGATCTGCGGTATTCGTCATGGCAGGGCATATGATAAGGATATGGAGCGGATCCGTGGGGAATTTGAATCCATGAAGAAAGAACGATCCTGACAAATACAGAGATTTTCGGTATGTGCTGCGGCATATACGAAGCGTCAACAAAAAACAGGGAGAGACCACCTCTATCTTTGTTGCCAAAGCCGTAGCGGACCACGTGCATTGGAAGAAATATCGTTTTACCACCCGTGAACACAGGCTCAATTTCTTATCGGTCATTATGGGTATCATGCGGGTTGAAAGCGGTTTTAACCCTGATGCCGTAAGCGGCAAGAATGCACGCGGCTTGATGCAGGTCCATTGGCCGACCTGGAACCGGTATTTTTCGTCGCAGGAAGAGGCGCATGATCCTAACCGGAACCTTTCCGTGGGCGCGCACATACTTCGCCAGTACATGACGAGATCAAATAACGATCTGCGCTCAGCCTTGTATAGATACCTGGGAGCAAAAGACGACCGGTATGCGGACAACGTAATTGCAAGCGCAGCAGCGTTCAAGAAAAGTGTCTTGTCCAACCCCATAAGTGATATTTTCAATAGAGAGGAAAAAAGCCCTTAAAGGAGGGATTTCCTCTATCGCAGGATTGGGATGAGGTCCATTGGATGACCGAGCAGATATTCGGCCCCGTTTGCCATCAGTTCATCTTTCGTCCTGAAACCCCACAGGGCACCGGCAGGGCTCATGCCTGCATTGCGGGCCGTTTGCATATCAACGTCGGAATCACCAACATAGATCAGGTTCTCCGGCGCGATCTTCACGCGGCTGCTTATTGCAAGGACCCCTTTCGGATCCGGTTTCTCAGGAAATTCGGGGCCCGATCCCAGGACGACCGCAAAATGACAATGGGGAAAAAGTTCAGCCATTATTTTCTTTGTCAAATGATCAACCTTGTTCGAAAATACAGCCCGCTCGATATTCATTCGAGAAAGCTGAGTGATGAGATCAATGATCCCATCGTACGGCCGCGTCTTTTTGAGATAGTTGGCCCCATATTCAGCCAGCACCGCGTCGCGGCACAGTGCGATCCGGGCTTCATCCCGGGCATCTTCGGGAAGAGCCCTGATGACAAGCTGCGTCATCCCGCTGCCGACAAAGCTTTTATAATCATCGACATCGTGGGTTGGGAAACCATATGTTCTCAGGACGGTATTCATGGAGTCCGCTATGTCTTCGAGCGAATTAACGAGCGTCCCGTCAAGATCAAAAATAACACCCCTGTAACGCATTATACCTCCTGATTTGTTCTTCGATATAAGGTAAAGCAGATAGTCTAAAAGGTCACTTCATTTTTTTGTTCCGTCCGGCCAGGTGGCACCCGTCAGGTCCGCCTCATTGAGGTCGGCGAGGGTCATGTCCGCCCGTGTCAGATTTGCTCCGGCGAGATTGGCATAGGCGAGATTGGCCCGCGAAATGTCGACACCTTCAAGATTGACCCGGGCGAGATTGGCGCGTGTAAGATTGGCGTAGGAAAGGTCAGCATATGCAAGGTTGGCCCCTGTAAGATCGGCGCCGATGAGTTCGGCGAGGGCAAGGTCCGCCCGTTCGAGATCTGTCCCTGTAAGATCGGCCTCATTGAGTTCGGCTCCAGCCAGATTGGCGCGGCTTAAGTTGGCACCGCTCAAGTTCGCACCGGCGCAATTGGCTCGCGACATGTCTACCCCGGATAAATTAGCCCGGATCAATTTGGCCCCCGAAAGGTCTCCCTGAGAAAGAGTTGCCCGATAGAAGTTGGCTCGCGACAGATCCGCCCCAACAAGGATTGAACCCGACAGATCGGTACCGGATAAATTAGCCCTTACAAGGGTTGCACCGGAAAGGTTCACACCGGATAGCATTGCATGCGACAAATTTACCCCGGCCATTGCAGAACCCGACAGATCGAGGCCAGACAGGTTGGCGCACGCGCCGCCCTGATTACGAAGCCATCGCATATGCTGGAGCAGGATTTCCTTAAGGTCTTTGTTCGCAATATCCATAGTCTTATACCGGGATGATCACCAGAGCCCCGGTGAACTGGCTGTCCAGCCCAGAGATTTCAGGCATACGTCGGTTTCATCGCAAATCCGCGTGCCTTTGCGCTGATAGTCCTTCTCGGCTATTGACTCGCAGTATTTTTTATCCCGGTCAAAATCCCCCTGGGTTTTCCCGCGCTGCTCATATAGGACAACGCAACCGCTGAGAACGAACAAAAGCATCAGGCATATCCCCAAAAACAACCATTTGATTTTTCGAAGGTGTGATATCATGCCCATCGTTGGGTCCGGCGTAAGTTTTCACGGCTCGATACCAATTAACCTGCTTTCATGAATTCTCCTGCAATGAGGTTGGTTTTGCAAGAAAGAATTAAGTTTGCATCAGATCATAGCGGGTTATCCTTAGCATATACTGCTTGACCTTATCATGGCCAGGATATAAATATTAATTATGCGGCATTGAAAGCTCACGTTGTACGCCGATAGGAGGAGACATGAAAAAGACCCTTCAAGGCCTGCTTGCGGCTCTAAGCGAGAGATTTCCCGATATTCCTTTTGACGTGTCGTTCTGGGATGGTAAAACCGAACACTATGGCAGCGGAAAATCTGAATTCACCCTCAGCTTTAACAACAAAGCCGCTGTAAAAAGACTTCTTGGCAAGGGAACCCTGGGTTTTGGGGAAGAATATGTGGCCGGCAACATCGATGTGCAGGGTGATTTTCAAAAACTCGTGCGCATCGGGACTGACCCGCGATTTCAGGATATCAGGCTTTCTCCTCTGACAAAAGCGTCCGTGCTTTTCTCATATATGGGATCCTTGAACACGGTCCGCCGGGCGCGTGCGAATATATCACATCATTATGACCTCGGTAATGACTTCTATAAATGCTATCTTGACAGAACAATGGCGTATTCTTGCGCCTATTTCCGCAGTACAACAGACACCCTGGAGGATGCCCAGGAACATAAGTACGAGCATATATGCAGAAAGCTTAGATTGGAGGAAGGAGAATCGCTGATAGATGTCGGCTGCGGATGGGGTGGAATGCTTATATACGCAGCTCGTCACTATGGGGTCACCGGTGTCGGCTGTACTATTTCACCGAATCAGGCTCAATACGCCAGGGATAAGATAGCCGCCGAAGGTCTTAAGGACAGGATAACGATCCTTCAGGAAGATTACCGAAACATCGAGGGAAAATTCGATAAATTTGTCTCCATTGGAATGTTCGAACACGTCGGAAAGGGATTTATCCCGATCTTTATCAAAAAGGTCCGATCGCTTTTGAAGGAGCAAGGCATAGGCCTGCTCCACACCATAGGCAAAGAGGAAGACACTGCTTTCGATCCCTGGACGATGAAATATATCTTTCCCGGCGGCTATCTTCCCGTCCTGGATCACGTCGTACGGACCATGGGAAAGGAAAAGCTCGTTCCCGTGGATATAGAGAATCTTCGCATCCATTATGCCGCAACATTGGATGAATGGGGAAAACGTTTTGAAGACAATACGCGCAAGATTGCCGAAATGTTCGATGAAAGGCTCGTCCGGACGTGGCGGTTATTTTTAAACGGCAGTGCGGCCGCTTTCAGATGGGGGGATATACGGCTGTACCAGATATTATTCACGAACGGCCTGAATAATTCCATCCCATGGACGCGGGAGCATATATACCGGTCCTGACCCGGCCTGTCCTCGTTGTTCAATATCAAAGAGTCATCAGAATAGGCGGTAATTTTTCCCGACAAAATCCTTGCCTTGATGCACGACTAAATACTATAAATGAGTATGCTTACGTACACAAAAGAAGAACTTGAGAATATAAGAAAAGAATGCATGAAGATGTCCGCCAAACGGGCTTTGATCTCGGCAGCCGCTTCGATATTGCCTATCCCGTTTACGGATATCGCAACCGATATTATGGTTTTGCGGGATATCGTCCCGAAAATAACGCAAAGATTCGGACTTTCAAAAGAACAGATAGACGGGTATGACCCGCAATTATCTATCATGATTTACGGGGCTGCTAAAGAAGTCGGGTCAAAAATTATCGGCAGGTATCTCACGAGGGAACTGATCATTCACCTCATGAAAAAAATGGGGATAAAGAGACTGACCACAAAACAGGTAACCAAATATATACCCCTGATCGGGCAGTTTGTTTCAGCCGGCATCAGCTACGGGGGCATGATGCTCATAATCCGGCATCACATTAATGAATGTCACAAAATTGCCTGGATGGTAATTGACCGGACAAACCATCGAGAACAGATAATACATTAATTTCCATATGTTCCGCTTTCTATTCTCTCGAGAAACCCGTTGTCGAATTGAAGATAATACATAAATGAAGACGGGCCAAGATTGTACGTCCACTCCTCTATTTCGACTGTTTCGTAATAGCCGAAAGGAAGCCCGCGGGTAACTGTTCTTCTGGATATCACTGTAGGGATATCACATTTGAGCATTACCGTGGAAAGCCTGTCATGAACAGTGATTATGGCGCCGTTAGGACATCTGAACGTATCTGAGGTTGTTGCATATACAGGAAAATACAACAGGCATAAAGCACATGCCGTACCTATGATCGCCGCTATTGACCGCATCATGACTGCCTCTCTATATTACCGTATTTTCTTTATTTTCCTTAAATGATGGCCTTGAAGTCAAGGCAATATTATGGGATGCAGCCGTCGTCTGACCAGATCTCGTGTACCTTGAGGATTTGATCGGCATAAATTCCACCCTCAAATTTGTCAGGAAATGTATTGATCACGTATTCCACAAATAAAGCGATAAATTTACGCTGGGCAGGAGAGCAGCTCAGAAAGAACCTGTTTTTCCTGCCGTCACTTTCCAGGTGGAACAAAAACTGATCAAGGTAGAAATGGTCGTATATTGTTTCCAGGCTGAGCCGTATAAGCGCCGGCATATAGTATTTCTTCCCTTCATCAGTGCAAAAACATATGGGGTCCCATCCGGGGTTGCCCAATTCGGCAATGCCTATAGAGTCGATATCGTATTGTCTGAGAAGTTCGTCATGCTCGGCACATTCACAACAGTGCATATAATTTGTGAAATGTTCCGGTTTGTTGGTCTTAAAAAGCCGTTTCGCTTCTTTTGCCCAGTACGTGCTCGAGTTTATTCCCGTGGGCTCCATATACCGTATGTTTAATATGATGTCGGGCAGATATGCAAGAAAATCAACTATAAAAAGGACTGGCGGTTAATTATCGATCTTCCGGGCATGTTCCCCGGCGACCTGTCGCGGGGGTAATTTCCGGTCACTGTAGATAACACGATTACAGCACGCTGCAATATACCCATAGCCAAACGGGATAATTTTGACTTCTTTGCCGCAGTGGCTGCATCGAACGGTGGAAACGCGCCGATCAGAATTTGCTCGTTGCGGATATGTCGATAATGACTTTTTGCTTATTTTCCGTCTCATTAAGCGACCTGTTTTTATACTTTAATGAAACGCCGCAAAAATGTCTGTCGCTCAAGAAGTTATTTATATGTAATATTATTTGACTACAGATACTTTCCGGTAAGCCGCACTGCCAATTGTCCCGTAACCCCCGCTTCCCCTGTACTGCGTGATGATATTAGCATAAAAATGCGCATAATTGTCATTGATTTATCATTGATTAAATATGGGGTAAATTACCATATCAAGAGAATTGGCTTTTCATGGATGCAAGGCGCTGGTTTACCATCGTATTGATCAGCATCGATATATGCGGGTGATCAAGGACGAGTGAGTCGAAATCTTCTTTCTTGAGAACCAGCAATTCCGTCGGAGTTATCACGGCGACTGTCGCAGAGCGCGCCGCCCCGGTCAGGAGCGCCATTTCGCCAAAAATATCCCCCGCGGTCAATTTAGCTATGGTGAGATCGATTCCTAATTCAGGTTTCTTCTTTTTTATTTCAACCTCACCCGATCTTATAATGAACATAGCGTTGCCCCGCGCACCCTCGCGAAGGATCATGACACCCGCGGGATATGTCCGGCTTGTCATGTGCGCCGCCAACTCCTCAAGTTCATGGTCCGGAAGGTCCCGGAAAATTTCGGTTTTTTTTAGAGCTGCGATCTTCTCTGTATTTTGTTGGCTCTTCATTTTCTAAGATACTCCAGGAAATATAGCACGAAACATCAGAATAATCACGATGATTTACTATGTAAATAATACGGATGTACGCTCCATATTATTGAATATTCACGGGTCATGCACAACCGATATTCCTTTCCGGGATTATCGGCCGCAAGAGCAATGCCGTGAAAGGACGGGACGGCAAATTTCTTATTTCAGTCATGTCATGTGCGGATCGCTGCTAATCACCCTATCCCCGCGATACGCTTTGTATTTTTCGATAATTTGGTATATACTGATTACTTGGCTTAAGGGCATTTAAGGCTGCGGGAAACAACGTGACTTTGAGAAAAAACAAGATCATAACGATTGATGGTCCAAGCGGTGCCGGTAAGAGCACGATCGCCAGACTGCTTGCTTCGACAGCCGGCTATATCTATATCGATTCCGGCGCAATCTATCGCGGCGTAGCGTATGCTTATAAGGCACGAAACGACGGGGCACCAATCGAGAAACTTCTGTGCGATCTCCCCCTCACTTTTGAATTCGGCGAAAATACCCGGGTAGAGCTCTCGGGTAAAGATATTTCCCGGGAAATACGTGAGCCCGATATTTCCCTTCTTGCCTCATCCCTTTCCCAACAGCAGCCTGTCCGTGACTATGCAAATTCCGTTCAGCGCCAGCTCGCGGCAGACAAGAACGCCGTTCTCGAAGGAAGAGACACGGGGAGCGTTGTCTTTCCTGATGCCGACGTGAAGTTTTATCTTGATGCGCGGCCCGACGAACGGGCAAATCGGCGATACGCCGAATTGGCTTCGAAAGGTTCTCCATCGGCGATGGCCACTGTCGAAGAGGAAATGAAAAAACGTGACACAGATGATTCCACGCGGGCGATTGCGCCGCTTATCATCCCGGATGGGGCCATTATTGTTGATACGACAGGAAAGGATATCGAAGGGGTACTGAAGATGATCCTGGCCCACATTGAAGACAGGGAAGGCCAAAAGCAATGAACGTGATCAAGACGAAGAATATCGGCTTTTGTTTCGGCGTGAAACGGGCGATCAAGATGGTGTTAAAAGCTACGGATGCGGGCGGAAAGGTCTTTACCATAGGCCCGATCATCCACAATCCCCAGATGGTTGATCTATTGAGGGAAAAGGGGATAATTCCCGTAGATGACGTATACCAGGTCAAAGAGGGTACGGTCGTGTTCCGCACGCACGGAATTAAAAAAGACGAAGAAGACTATATTCGCAATAGCGGGCTCAAATCGATCGACACTACATGCCCCTTCGTGAAGCGAGTGCGCAAGCATGCAAGGAACCTCGAAAAGAGCGGCTATCAGGTTGTAATCGTTGGGGACAGGAACCATCCTGAGGTCAAAAGTGTATTGAGTTATTTGGATAATGATGGTATTGTACTACAAGAACCAACAACATTAACTGCCAAAAAGGTGGGAGTTGTAAGTCAAACCACCCTCGATAAAGGTACATTTGTATCGATCGTAAAAGAGCTTATCCCCGGAGTGGAGGAGCTCAGGATATATAACACGATTTGCGAAAGCACTCAAATACGGCAAAACGAAGCCGTAGAATTGTCGGGCGAAGTCGACATGATGCTGGTAGTGGGGGGAAAGAACAGTTCAAACTGCACAAAGCTTTATAAAGTCGTCCATAAAGTCCAGCCAAATACTTACCATATTGAAACTGTTGATGACCTTCGTCCCGAATGGTTCACGAATGTATCCCGGATAGGCTTAACGGGGGGAGCATCCACACCCGATCTTATCATAGATATTGTTGAAGGGCGCGTAAAAAATTTTTAGGGGGCACACGATGATGGTGGAGACAGATACCGCGACACCAAAAGATAATAACACACAGGAGGACATGCAGACACTATACGAAACGTCGATGAAAAGCCTCCAGGAAGGCAATATACTTACAGGAAAGGTAATAAATATCGCGGGGGATTCTGTTATCATCGATGTCGGCTTAAAATCGGAAGGCATAGTATCGCTCAGTGAATTCTCACCGCGTGAAGGCAGCGAGCATCCCGTAAGCGTCGACGATGAGGTTGAAGTAATGATCGTCGGCCGCGAAAAAGAATCGGGACTTTTAAGGCTGTCGAAAAAACGGGTCGATGAGATAAAGACATGGGAAAAAATTGATAAATCTCTTGAAGACGGGACACCGCTGGAAGGTCATATTATTTCCGAAGTAAAGGGTGGGTTCATAGTCGACATGGGAATCAGCGCTTTTCTTCCGCTTTCGCAGGTCGACATAAAACCGGTCAAGAACCCGTCTTCGTTTGTCGGGCGTTCCCTGAAGTTTAAGGTCATAAAATCCAACCGGAGAAAAGGCAGTATCATCCTGTCACGGCGGGTTCTCCTCGAAGAAGAACGTGACAGAAAAAGACAGGAATTCTGGAAAAATGTTAAAGACGGCCAGATCATATACGGCTTTGTCAGAAACATAACCGATTACGGCGCTTTCGTTGATCTCGGAGGCGTTGACGGCTTTTTGCATATCAATGATATTACCTGGGGAAAGATCACTCATCCCAAGGAATACTTGCGGATAGGCGATGAGGTAAAGGTCAAGATCCTCACGATCGATACGGAAAAAGGCCGAGTATCTATTGGAATGAAGCAGCTTAAAACAGACCCGTGGCTGAAAATAGATGAAAAATATCCTGCCGGGACCAAGGTAAAAGGCAAGGTTGTCGGGATCGTGGAATACGGTGCATTTGTTGAACTCGAACAGGGCCTGGAAGGCCTTCTTCATGTCAGCGAAATGAGCTGGGACAAGAAATTCAAGAATCCTTCGAAGATCGTCAACAAGGGAGACGCTCTTGAGCTTGTTGTCCTCAAGATCGACCTCGACAAGAAACGCATCTCTCTCGGCCTGAAACAACTGGCACCCGATCCATGGGATGAACTGGAGGCCAATTATCCCCCCGGTTCGATAGTGAAGGGCAAGGTAAAGAATTTTACCGAATTTGGGATGTTCGTAGGCATCGGAAACGGCATTGACGGATTGGTCCATATGTCCGAATTGTCATGGTCGCGAAGAAAAAAGGATCGCAGGAGCAGCTTAAAAAGGGCACGACGATAGACGCTCTTGTTCTCAATATTGATAAGGTCCAAAAAAAGTTCTCATTAAGCATAAAAAGGCTCAAAGAAGACCCCTGGAAAGGAGTCTCGGGCCGGTATTCAGTTGGTGATGTCGTTGAAGGCCATATTACCAGCATTACCGATTTTGGGGTCTTTGTCGAAATCGAAGAAGGGGTTGAAGGTCTCATTCATGTGTCCGAGATGGATGAATTGCAGGGAAAACAGCCATCCGAAGCATTCACCCTGGATGACAAGATACAGGCCGCTGTTCTTAATATAGATGAAAAAGACAAGAGAATAGCCCTGAGCACGAAAGTGCTAAGAAAAAGGGAAACCAAGACCGTATCCGAAGTTCGTGAGGAATCAGGCGGCGCATTTTCTACACTCGGCGATATCCTTGAGCCGGCAATGAAGAAAAATAGCGAAAATACGGATTGATCCAAAGGAAAGACATTATGACCATCAATAAGGATTTACTCGATGTCCTGTGTTGCCCTAAATGCAAAGGCGATCTGAGGCTTTCAGCCTCGCCTGAAGGGTTTACGTGCGCTAAATGCGGTCTTCTCTATCCTATACGGGACGGGATCCCCATAATGCTCACCAGCGAGGCAATTCCCATAAAGCCTGAAAAGCCTTAAACAGGACGCGCTCATCGATTTCGTTCTTATTGCCCTCATAAAACTAATGCAATACGCCCTGAGAGCCATGCCGGAAAATGCCCGGCGCGGCACGGGGCGCTTCCTGGGTTCGCTCGGCTACGCTATGTTCAAGAACAGGCGTAATGTTGCCATATCAAATATACGCCGCGCATTCCCGGATCATTCTCACAGTCAAGCCGCAGATATCGCCCGGAGATGTTTTAAAAATCTCGGCACGAATGTGATCGAATTACTTGTGGTGCCTTTCCTTCCTCCGGAAGAGGTATCCCGGAGGTTTTCTTTCGAGCCGCAAGACATAGCCTCCCGGACCCTTGGTTCGGGTCGCGGAGTAATAGCGCTGACATTTCATTTTGGAAACTGGGAAATCATGGGAATTACTTCGAAACTTCTTAACCAGCCCGTGGTTGCGCTTGCACGCCCCTTAAAGAAACATACCCGTCTCAACGCATTCCTCAATAGCCTTCGCGAATCGACGGGCCTTACAATAATTGTCAATGAGAATACTGCCAAAGAAGTCCTGCGCCTCCTCAAAAGACATGCAATTATCGCTATCCTCGGCGACCAGCGGGAAAAACGTTCCCGCGGAGTCTTTGTCGATCTCTTCGGGCAGAAGGTCCCGACATCGAAAGGCACCGCGATGATCGGCATGAAAACGGGATGTCTTGTCGTTCCCTGCTATCCTGTGCGGAAAGGGTTCCTGAGATATACGATCATGTGCGGTGAACCGATCGTTATGGAACGTGAAGGCGATATTGAAGAGCTCATCGCGAAAAACACCCGAAAGATAAATGCGTTTCTTGAAGACATAATCCGCCAGTACCCGGATGAATGGTTTTGGGTCCACCAGAGATGGGGACGCCAGGACCGTAAGCATCGGCATCATAAGCACTAGCACGGGAAAAGATATCTCTCACGCGCGCTTCGCTTGAGCCCATTGATTTCACATATTCCCGGTCTGCCACTCCGGCTATTTTGAGACTGTGTCGCAATTTCCGAGCATAAAATACCGCCGTCCGAGGCCGGAATGACGGCTACTGGGCAATCTTTGCTTTTACCGTTTTTTTTCCGACTATACAACATCCGGTCTATGAACCAGCCTAGTCTGGATGATCTTGCCTTTTTGTCGCGGTTTTCTTGCATCCTGGTATTATCTTTTGCCCGGATAGTCGTTCAAATGTCCGTAAGAAAATAAGCCGTTCCCTGTCATCAACGGGGCGCCCGAATAGGCCGCTGTATTTTCGTACATACCTGTCGAGCCGCCAGAACATTTTTTCATAGTCATCCAGCGTGATCTTTTTTTGATGCGCCTTGTCGAAATCGAGAAACAGAGTTGTTGTCCTTATCAACCAGCACATTCTTGAGATGGAGATCGGGATGGTATATGCCAAGCTCTCCAAGTCTAAAGAAATAAATGGCCAGTTTCTTTGCCATTCTCAATCTGTCCCGTGCATGCGACGATCTGAAATAATCGACGAGGTCGCGGGCATCATCTACGAAGAAAGTAATGAAAAACAGCTCATTTGCAATGATCCTTCTTCGGGATATATATCCAAAAGGTTTCACAACGGGAAAGCCGTTTTCCTCAAGATATGCGGTAATATCCAATTCATCAAACGCACGCCTTTCCCCCAGAAATGCGCTTTGCGTGATCCCCCGCAACCAGCCGCCATGCAGGTATTGCCTGATCACAAAGGTATTTCCATCAAAATCAAACACCCCGGGCGCGCCCCGGCCCGCCTTTAATCTCCTGTCCGGAGCCATTGCTTTATTAATAAAAGCCGCGATATCGGTGCATTCCCCCCGATAGACAAGAAAACACCGATCCGCCCTATCCCGCTTGAATTTTGCCATTTTAGTGATTGTATACGATATGTCCATGATTTTCCATAAGAAGAAAATCATGGACACAGGTAATGGGTGATAGGTTATGGGTTATAGGAAAAACTAGCTTGGTTTATTCCTATTACCTATTACCCATAACCCATCACCTAAATATCTATTTCCATACCGTCTTCAGCCAGCAGGTACGGGGCGTGAAGGACACCTTTATATGTATCCCAGTCGGGATACAAATGTGTGAGCAGGACACGTTTCGGCAGCGCCTTCTGCACTATTTTATCAAGGGACTCAAGGTTAAGATGCCCTTTTACCTTGCGTTCCGGAAAGGCACATTCGGCAATGAGCAGGTCCGTCCTGTCCGCCAGTCTTATAAGATTTTGTGAAAAATCGGTGTCGCCCGAAAATGTCAGTGATCTTTTTTCATCGAGCCTGATGCCAATGCTTTCGGGATTATGTTTGACAGGCGCGGTCGTGATCGTGATTCCATTATAGACCTGTGATTGATTTACGAGGGACCTTACGTCCAGATCATATGATTTCGGTTCGATCCAGGGATAAATGTTCCGAAGCCTTCTGTAAAACCGTGTAATCCCTCTCCCGCCGATTATCGTAAGCGGTTTTTCACGTGCCACCTTGCCGTAATTACAGGCGAAGAAGAATGTGGAGAGATCTGCCGTATGGTCCACATGAAAGTGCGTGATCATGACAACATCAATATCATCCACCTCAAAACCCTTCTCCAGGAGCCTTCGCACCACGGCCGGGCCGACATCAACCAGGATCTTTAAGCCTTTGGCCGTAACCAGGTAAGCCGAGGAATTTCTTTCAATGCGCGGAATAGCCGTCCCTGTGCCCAGAATATGAAGTTTCATTCTATGAATAGTAAAGCAATTGTTTTTGAAACGCAATAAACGGCTTGCCGGAGAATATCCAGGGGCTTTCCCAATGTGTGGCACCGATCTGGTCTTTGCCTATAACACATTGATAATGAAAGTCATTTATGGTAAAAATGTTCACCCCTGAAACGCACTATGAGCGGGAACCAACACGATAGAAGCGTGAGAGAACGCGAGGAATATATGATCGAGGATGACACATCTACCCAAAATGATTTTATACGAGAAATTATTGATAATGACCTGAAAACGGGGAAACATGACCGGATCGCCACCCGTTTTCCCCCGAACCGAACGGGTATCTCCATATAGGGCATGCCAAGTCGGTCTGCCTCAACTTCGGCCTTGCTGCACAGTACAAGGGCACCTGCAATCTTCGCATGGACGATACCGACCCTGCGGGCGAATCTATGGAATTTGTAGGGTCAATTCAAAATGATGTCAGGTGGCTGGGATTCGATTGGGACGACCGGTTATTTTTTGCATCGGATTATTTTGAAAAAATATACCAGTTTGCTATCGATCTCATTAAAGCGGGAAAGGCTTTTGTCTGCAGCCTTAACGCGGACGAGATACGGGCATACCGCGGCACTCTGACGGAGCCCGGAAAGAACAGCCCCTATCGGGATAGATCGGTTGAAGAGAACCTAGACCTTTTTTCCCGTATGAGAGCAGGTGAATTTCACGACGGAGCCCATGTCCTCAGGGCAAAAATAGACATGTCCTCTCCCAATATCACCATGCGCGATCCCGTGATCTACCGGATAAAGAGATCGGGTCATTACCGCATGGCGGACAATTGGGTCATATACCCCATGTATGACTTTGCTCATTGCCTGTCGGATTCGATCGAAGGGATAACCCATTCAATATGCACGCTGGAGTTTGAAAATAACCGGCCTCTCTACGACTGGTTTGTCAATCAGCTGATCGAAGGCCCCAAACCGCGGCAGATCGAGTTTGCCCGGCTTAACCTCAGCTATACGATCCTGAGCAAACGAAGATTGATCGAGCTTGTCGAAACAGGTCTCGTGAACGGATGGGATGATCCCCGCATGCCGACAGTGGCAGGGATGAGACGGCGCGGATATACGGCCCGCGCAATACGGGAATTCTGTTCCCGTATTGGTGTTGCCAAAAAGGACAATCTGGTAGATATCGCGCTCCTCGAACATTGCGTGCGCGAGGACCTGAACGAATCGACTCCGAGGGCAATGGCCGTATTGCGCCCGCTCAAGGTGATCATCGATAATTATCCCGAAGATGGTACCGAGGATATGGAATGTGCGAATCATCCTCAGAAACCGGAAATGGGAACCCGAAAAGTACCCTTTTCGAAGGTCATTTATATTGAAAAGGATGATTTCATGGAAGATCCTCCCCGTAAATATAAACGTCTCGGTCCCGGCCGCGAGATCCGGTTAAGAAATTCATATGTAATCCGCTTCGCCTCGATGCTTAAGGATGATGTCACGGGCGAGATCAAAGAATTGCACTGCACATATGATCCTGACACAAGGAACGCCGCTCCTGCCGACGGACGGAAAGTTGACGGTGTCATCCACTGGGTCTCGGCAGTTCACGCCGTTCCCGTTACGGTCCGTCTTTATGACAGGCTGTTTAAAGTGGCAGATCCTGCCGGCACCGAAGGTGAGATGGCGGACCTCTTGAATCCTGAATCACTTGAGATCATCGATACCGCGTATGTCGAACCGGGCCTCGGTCAGGCAGGGCCTGAGCAGAAATACCAGTTTGAACGTCTCGGTTATTTCTGCTGCGACATGAAGGATTCATTGCCCGGAAAGCCGGTATTCAACCGGATCGCTACACTTCGCGACTCATGGGCGAAGATAGCGACGAAATAGACTGATATCCGGAGTTCTTATTTTATGAGATCAAGGAGCACATCTATGTCCTTTTTTTACAAGGCAGCGCTGTTTGCGTTCTTTGTTGTGTTTTTCTTATCCGCCTCCGCAGGGGCCGCAGATAAACAACCCCTTTTCATTTTTGCTTCCGAGGAAGAAGGACGTTCGATACTTACAGGGCGGGATGATTTTATCGAAAATATGAGCCCTCTTGACCGGGCCGTTCGCATGCGGTCAGAAAAACCCGTTTCCGTGAATGATTTTCTGACATTTGTCGGGAATAATATTAGATCGTGGGATAGCGAAGAGAAAGAGCAGGTCCAGAAGGTCCTGGCTTCCCTGTCACCGAAATTCGAACAGTATGCGTCCTTTTTGCCCGACAGGATCTACCTGATAAGAACGACGGGCAATGAGGAGGGCGGTGTGGCCTATACCCGGGGAAACGCAATAGTATTTCCACGCAGATTGGCTATGACCGACATGGTCGGTCTGTATAAACTTATCTCCCACGAGCTTTTCCACATTATCAGCCGGCAAAATAAAGATATCAAAGAGGAATTTTACGGTGTCATTGGTTTCAGGAAGTGTCCTTCATACACTCTTTCCGACACACTGGAAAAGCGGCGCATCACCAATCCCGATGCCCCGCTCAATGAATATTGCATCCGGGTAAAGGCAGCCAAAAAAGATCTTATTGTCCTCCCGCTTCTCTATTCTCAGGTCGATGCATATAGCAAAAGGGATGGCGAGGAATTATTCGATTATCTCCAAACCGCATTTCTTTCCCTTGCACGCATTAATAAACCAGGACAAAAGCCGGTCATGTTAAAGGAAAAGGATATGACCCTGTATAAAGAGGAAGAATTGCAGGGCCTTTACGAGCAGATAGGAATGAATACCGATTATACCATACATCCCGAAGAAATACTGGCCGACAATTTTTCATATCTATTCCTGGGAGTGACGGAAATCGAGTCACCGGATATTGTCGAGAAAATGAAGAAAGTGTTCGAGAAAAGGCGATAAAAAAGCGTTTAGACGCTAATAAAAACGTTACGTCTCCCGGCGAAATCAAACCTAAGGTGTTTGTTGCGTTTGATACACAGACGCCATCCTGTTGTCCTTAAAAACATCCGGTATTATATTGTTGAAGATTGTAAGCATCATATTGCAGGAGACGTATATTCACTATATTCACAAACACACCGTAGTGTTCAGATTATTAAGAAAATTACAAAAGAACCTTCGATTCCTTTGGGTTGCAGGGACCAAGTTTAAAAACGACAATGGTTTTTTCTTAGCCTCAGGGATCGCCTTTAATATTCTTGTCAACTTGATACCTTTTATGATCCTCCTCCTGGCATTGATCGGATCGTATCTCTATAATGACCAGGAAGTGCTTATTCAGATACGTGTTTATTTGAAGAACGTAGCTCCGACTATGGATCCTAAAATAACGAGCAGTCTGATTGACGTAATTCAAGATCGTCAAACCATAGGGATCCTTGGGTTTGCGGGACTGATCTGGTTTTCCACGTGGGTCTTCTCTTCTTTGCAGATCACTCTGAATATCGTGTTCAGGGTGACGAAACCGCGGACGACAATGCGGGCCATAGCTGTTGATCTTTTCATGGTTGGCTTCGTCGGAGTTTTGTTCCTTGCCAACATGATCCTGAGTTCACTGCTTACCTTTCTTCAGGGTCAAGGAGGGATACTTGCTGTTACCGAACCTGCGATTCAATGGATTTTAAAGTACCTGGTTCCGTTCCTGCTTACCTGCTGCATGTTCTTTTTGATTTTCAAAATTATTCCCACTAACCCGATAAATTTCATTTCCGCGATGAAGGTGTCCCTGTTCACCAGTATACTCTGGGAACTGGCCAAGCACCTGTTCGGCTGGTACGTGGCCAATATAGCCTCGTACTCTATGTTCTACGGCTCTCTCAGCGCCCTTGTTGGCTTTGTGTTGTGGGTCTATTATTCGTCAACGATTCTTGTTATGGGGGGGGAGTTGCTTTACGTTCTCGAAAAAGATCGTCACAATCCGCCTTCACCTGACAGTTCATTATCAAACAGGTGATGTTCGTTTTCAGTTTCTCATTTTCAAACTATCGGCTTTAGAAGGGCCAGGCGTGTTCATTGCCCACCCCTGGCGGCGATCAACTTATTCTATGTGTGATTTAGCCGTCCTGAGAGCAAGGTCCCTATCCCTGGTAAATAACCTCCATTCCATTCCTGACGAGTGAATACCAGCCTTCTTATCCTGGCCTCTGCTATAATACCAGTGCCCGAAGCGTTCGACGGTAGAAAACGGATGATTACCCGCACAGAGAGTTTCGCAGGGATGTATCTCCTCAAAGAAAATCGTTTCCTCGGGGGCTTCGTCATAAGCCAGGTCGCCAGGCAATACAATTTCAGAAACATCAACGCCTTCGGCTTCCTTTTCATCCAACCAGTCTGATATATTCATAGATCTGTTTCTCCTTTGGTTCCTGTGAAACCTTCAAGTGTTCTATATTCACTTTTGCAACTCACTTCCCGGCGGTGCAAGTGAAGCCGTGTTAAAGCTAAAAGAATAAGGACCTCATTTGCAGCTTCAGTGGAGCGGGCGACGAAATTCCCCTGGTGCTATGGCAACAATATTACTTGCCGAAGATATTTTTAAGTTTTTCCTGTATGCCTTTGAGGGTTTCACCGGCTTTTTCCTGAGCTTCCCCTGTGATACCTTTTTTTTCGACCTTGACCCCTTTTCTTGCTGCCAGGATGGCCGCCGCGCAGGAGGTCTCATCATCGGATGACCTCCCCACAAGTGCGGCGGCGATGCCCGCCGGTCCGAACAGTGTAACCGATCCGAGCGTTTTGCCCAGAGCGATAGCCGTCTGGGTCGGGTCGATCGTAAGCCTGGGACGCGCAAGCGTCCCACCCATCTTTAATGGTCTCGTCAATTCGCTTACACTCATACCCAGTTTGCCGATCATAGAGGCCCCGACACCTTCCTTCGGGACAGGTTTGAGAAACAGATTGAGCCTTTCTGTCCTGAGGTCGATGTCACCCTCACCGACCACAACCATGTACTGAGTGTTCAATACCAGTGTGCCGGCCCTGGCCAGGCCGTTCTTTATATTGAAAGCACCGACAAAACAACTGATCGAGGTATACGGTTTCTCCTTCTCAAAGGGATTGAGCAGACGAAAAAGGCCGGAGCCCAGGTCGCCGCCGAGTAGTTCAATGTACTTGTTGTCCACCCTTCCCCGGCCCATCAGAAAAAAGGCCTTACCGCTCGATCCCCCTATCAATCCAGCCACCGACCCACCACGGGCCCTGATGTCGAGATCTGCGTCAAAGTTTCCTTCGACACCCTTGACCGCCTTGACCGCCGTCGCCAGATATTTTATGTCGACAGTGCTGAGTTTCATGATCAATGTCACCAATGCCGTCTTTCCCTGAGGCTTGACAATGAGCTTGCCGTTAATTGAACCTCTTCCCAGACCCGCCTTGAGAGTTCGCACATCGAGTTGCCCATCCTTGATAACCATGTCTATATCAAGGCTGCTCAAAGAAAGCTCCTGCAGCCGGACCTCGGCCGCCCGAAACCTCATTTCCGTATCAGCTTTTGTGAGGGCTTGAAAAGACAAGGGCTCATTCGGAAAGACCTTGCCTTCAGGCGTTAATGTCTTCTTTTTGTCCGGGCCAAACTGAATATGGCGAAGGTCCAGTTTCCGGGCCTCCAGAGAGGCCTTTGCCATCGGCCGCTTGCCTGCCAGGTTTAGTTCGATGGAACCGCTCAGGTTGCTTTCACCCTGTACGATCTTGAGATTCGAGATCGAATAAGCTTTACTGCCGATGTCGCGTATTTGACCAGAGAAATCGAACGGGCCCTTAAGCCGCGGCGATTCTCCTAAAAACCGGCTCAAACCAGCCAGATCATTGCCCTTGAGACTGAAGTTCAATGTCATCCCGCGCCCCGCCAAGGGGTCGTCAACGCTGCCGTCAAGGGTAAGGGCACTATACGCCGTGGACAACGTAAGATTGACGGGCCATGCTGGAGAAGGTTTTGCAAAGGCCTCCAGGGAGCCCGTGGTTCCTTCTATTTTAAAGGATTCGCCGTTATATGACCCAGTTGCCTTGACCCGAATAGGACCTTTTGCGGGCCCCATGGTGTTCACCGTGAGAGCGGTTACTGTTGCGGCGTAATTCTTGTTCGATTCATGATCTATGTAGGTTACGAGACCCTTCTCTATCCGCAGGTCTTTGAACGTCACCTGCGACAGTTTCCAACCGCCGGCCTCGGTCCCATCTTTTTTTCGCGGGAGATCTTTCGCCAGGGCCTGGACGGGGAAATTTGATTTACCTGAGGCGTCCGTTTCGATCAGGATTTCCGGTTCGATAAGTACTAACCGCACGATTTCCAGCCGATGGGAAAGAAGGGGCAAAAGTCGCACCTTTATTTCGGAACGTTTGATCTTAGCCATTTCAGGCTGCGAACCCCAGGTTGCGTTCTGAAAACTCACATCCTGGACCACAAGGGTTGGGTTAAGGCCCATTGCAAGCCTTATGTCGCCCCCCAGGGTCAAATCCCTTCCCGTGGCGTCCTGGACTGCCTGTTTGATCTGGGGTTTAAGGCCATTATAATCGTAACTCAGAAGGATCAGGTAAATCGTACCGAACAACAGGAGAAATGCGACGCAAACAATCGCCAGGCTCCATTTCCACTTCATCACGACCTTCTTTTCATGAATGAATCATTCTTAGAGCAATATGTTTATCCTTCAGCACTTCGTCAATTGGCAAGCACGGTAAACGAGATCTATAAGAAGAGAACAAAAAAAAGGGGGTCGCGCTTTCGCGCCATCCCTCGATTTTTATTTGGCTGGGAGACAAGGATTTGAACCTTGATTCACGGAGTCAGAGTCCGTTGTCCTGCCGTTGAACGATCTCCCAATATTTTTCGATTTATGCTTTTTCCGTCTTGGCTTCTTCTACTTTTTTCTCGGCCTTCGGCTTACGCGTTCTCTTCGGCTTTTCCTCGCCCGATGCTTCTTTCGCGGCAGCTTTTTTCTTCGCCGGTGCTTTTTCTTTTTTCTCTTTCGGTTCTTTGGCCTTTGTTTCTTTCTTTGGTTTGGCCTTGCCCTTTTCCGGCGCTTTTTCAGGCTCTTTTTTCTGCGTCAGCTCGATGATAGCCATCGGAGCGGCGTCGCCTTTTCTCAGGCCTATCTTAACAACGCGGGTGTAGCCGCCGTTTATTGCGGTGTACCGGTCGCCGATATCGCTAAACAGCTTCCGCACTATCTTCTTGTCTCTCAGGAAAGCAAAGGCCAGCCGCAGGGAATGAAGATCTTTTTTCTTGGCCAGCGTGATGAGCCTGTCGGCCACTCTTCTCAGTTCCATTGCCTTCGGATTCGTCGTCTTTATGCTCTCATGATCGAAAAGAGCGTTGGCAAGGTTCATAAACAATGCCTCTCTGTGGCTCTTTGTCCGATTCATTTTCTTCACTCTGTTCTGATGCCTCATCGTCAACCCCTACATGTGATCTTTTTTCTTGAGAACCATCTTATCAAGTTCTTCTCTGGAAGGAAAGCTGTCTAATTTTAAACCAAGCCGAAGCCCCATGCAAGAAAGAATCTCTTTGATCTCATTCAATGATTTTCGTCCAAAATTCTTGGTCATGAGGATTTCCTGCTCTGTCTTCTGAACAAGTTCGCCAATATATTTTATGTCGGCATTCTTCAGGCAGTTCGCACTTCTCACCGATAATTCCAGCTCATCCACGCTGCGATAAAGATTTTCGTTAAAATCGGTCTTATCCTGGCCTCTTTCTTCTGCGGACTCAGCTTCTTCTATTTCATCGAAGTTAATGAAGATCCTCATTTGCTCTTTTATTATCTTGGCTGCAAATGAAAGGGCATCGAGCGGGTCCACGCTGCCGTCAGTCCAGATCTCCATGGTAAGTTTATCATAATCAGTGCGGCGGCCGACACGGGCCTGGCTCACATTGTAACTCACTTTTCTTATCGGGGAAAAGATCGCATCGATTGGTACGGTTCCGATAGGTTCCGCTTCATCGACGTTCTGCTCGGACGGTTGATAGCCGCGCCCCAATTTTGCCTTCATCTCCATGTACAGCCTGGCATCGCCCGCCAATGTTGCAATATGAAGATCCGGGTTCACAACTTCCACACCGCCATCATGTGTGATATCACCCGCTTTAACATCTTTTTTACCTTTGGTATCAATCTTTAAAAGAGCAGGCTTATCGTCGGTCATTCTGATGACAACTTTTTTGAGATTAAGGATAATCTCGGTAACATCTTCTTTGACTCCGCGAACTGTTGAAAATTCATGATCAACAGAGTCTATCCATACCGATGTTATAGCAGCGCCCATGATCGAGGAAAGCAATACCCTGCGAAGAGAATTGCCGATCGTTACGCCGTACCCTCTTTCGAAGGGCTCGGTGGAAAACTTTACGTAATCGTTCTCCTTCTTTTCGATCTCGATCTTGGTTGGCCTGATAAGCTCCTGCCAGTTTTTTTCAAACATAGGCATGTACCCTCCTTGGGGTAATAACTACCTGGAATAGTATTCTACGATCAGCTGTTCTTTAATGGG
The DNA here is from genome assembly GCA_963823725.1 of uncultured delta proteobacterium. Taxonomy (GTDB): domain Bacteria; phylum Desulfobacterota; class Syntrophorhabdia; order Syntrophorhabdales; family Syntrophorhabdaceae; genus Delta-02. Next base: position 461,542 of record CAWGMJ010000020.1, on the reverse strand, counting down.
CAATGAAATATCGTCACGTGTCGGAAATAGCTTTATTGTACCTTTCATATTATCTTTGTCGAGGTCGATCCATGCAGGGATACCTCTGCGAACAACAGATTCCAGCGCATTAATGACTGAAGGAAGGTCTTTGTGCCTGACCTCTACAACATCTCCGATCTTAACCATATACGAAGATGAATTTACCGTTCTGCCGTTAACTGCTATGTGCTTGTGCGAGACGAGCTGCCGGGCTTCAGCGTGAGACGTCGCAAAACCCAGGCGGAACACCATATTATCTATTCTTCTTTCAAGAAGAATGAGAAAATTCGTGCCGGTAATTCCATCTTTGCGCTCTGCCATCACGAAAAATCTTCTGAACTGTTTTTCGCTCAGTCCGTACATCCTGCGGGCACGCTGTTTTTCACGAAGCCGCATAGCGTATTCCATGACTTTGCCTTTCGTATCGACGTGCTGTCCAGGCGGGTAATTCCTTTTTTCAATCGCACACTTTTCCGTGAAGCATCGCTCGCCTTTTAAATACAGCTTTATACCTTCTCTTCTGCATAATTTGCATACTGGTCCAACGTAACGTGACAATTTTGCCTCCTTTAAACTCTTCTGCGTTTGGGCGGTCTGCACCCGTTATGAGGAATAGGCGTAACGTCGCGGATCAGGTGTATCTTCAGACCGGCGCTCTGCAGTGCCCGAAGAGCTGCTTCACGTCCCGCGCCCGGGCCTTTAACATAGACGTCTACTGTTCTGAGCCCGTGTTCCATTGCCTTTTTTGCGGCATTTTCTGCAGCCAGCTGAGCAGCGAACGGGGTGCTTTTTCTCGATCCTTTAAACCCGACAACTCCGCCGCTCGACCAGGACACGACATTACCCTGCGGGTCAGTTATCGTGATAATGGTATTGTTAAAGCTTGACTGTATATATGCTCCGCCGACGGGTATATTCTTTTTTACTTTCTTTTTTCCACTTCTTCTGACTTTCGCCATTTACGCCCTCTCGTCGTTATTTTCGTTTCATCGATGTTTTTCTCGGGCCTTTTCGGGTCCGGGAATTCGTCCGCGTTCTCTGCCCGTGGACAGGAAGGCTTCTCCTGTGCCGAAGGCCGCGGTAACATCCGATATCCATGAGCCTCTTTATATTCATACTCACTTCTTTTCTCAGGTCACCTTCGACCTTATACTCGGTCTCGAGTATATCCCTGATCCTGGCGATCTCATCGTCAAGAAGTGTATTCGTTCTCTTGTTCGGATCAATCCCCGCCTGGGCAAGGATCTTATTGGAAAGCGTCCTTCCGATTCCGAAAATATAGGTCAGGGCAACCTCAATCCTTTTCTCTCTGGGTATGTCAACACCTGCAATTCGTGCCACGTTTTGCCTCCTTAGCCCTGTTTCTGTTTATGCTTGGGGTTCTCGCAAATGATCCTGACAACGCCCTTACGCTTAATGATCTTGCATTTGTCGCATCTCTTCTTCACCGAAGGTTTTACCTTCATGATCTCCTCCTACTTAACCCGATAAATGATTCTGCCTCGTGTAAGGTCATACGGTGATAATTCTACAACTACCTTATCTCCCCTCAGTATCTTTATGTAATGCATACGCATTTTTCCCGATACGTGGGCCAGTACTTTGTGGCCGTTGGGGAGTTCTACTCTAAACATCGCGTTCGGCAACGGTTCCACGACCGTCCCTTCAATCTCGATTCCTTCGCCTTTTGGCATTTTACCTCTCTATGCCTTGCTCAATACAACGGGCCCGTTATTTGTAACGGCAACCGTATGTTCAAAATGAGCTGACAGACTTCCATCCTTTGTTGCGGCCGTCCATCCGTTTTCTTTAATATATATATCGCTATTTCCCATGTTTACCATTGGTTCAATAGCAAAAACCATTCCCGGCTTTAGCCTGATCCCTGTCCCCTTCGTCCCGTAATTGGGCAACTGGGGATCTTCATGAAGACTTCTTCCTATTCCGTGGCCTACGAATTCTCTAACAACCGAAAACCCGAATGCCTCGACATGCTGCTGTATGGCATGAGATATGTCGTGCAGCCGATTGCCTTCCCGGGCCTCAACAATACCCCGGGAAAGAGCTTCTTGGGTAACGTCAAGAAGCTTCTGCGCGGCTTTCGAAATGCCTCCCACGGCATATGTCATTGCGACGTCTCCATAATATCCTTCGTGCAGAAGGCCAAAATCGATGCTGACGATATCATTCTCTTTAAGCTGCCGTTCGGACGGCATGCCGTGAACGACTTCATCATTCACCGAGATACAGAGGCAATAGGGAAATCCATTGTAACCCTTGAAAGCAGCTTTAAAATCCCCTGCCTCTTTTATTTTTTGTTCACAGACAGTTTCAAGATCCATCGTCCTGATACCGGCTTTTACAAAATCCTTGAGATAAATGAGAATTTCCATCGCCCGACTGCTGGCGATACGCATCTTCTCAATCTCTTCATTCGTCTTTAAAAAGATCATTCCTGTTTGGACGCCATTTTTTCAGGCGAACCCCAATGTCCGGACACATAAGCCGGACCATTGCTATCTTCTTCCCTTCATCCTCTGCGATTTTTTCACCAGACCATCGTAGTGCCTTAAAATAAGGTGCGATTCTATTTGCTGGATAGTATCCAGGGCGACGCCGACAACAATGAGAAGTGCCGTTCCGCCAAAATAGAAGGGGACATTAAATTTTTTCACGAGCAATGTCGGCAACACACAGACGAACGATATATATATCGCGCCGATAAACGTTATCCTTGTGAGTATCTTGTCGATATACTCCGAGGTGCGTTTTCCCGGCCTGATCCCCGGTATATACCCGCCATATTTTTTCATATTGTCTGCAACATTATCCGGATTGAATACAATGGCGGTATAAAAATAACAGAAGAAGATAATGAACCCGATATAAAAGATCTCGTGTAGTGCCGAGCCGGGCGTGAAAAGCTCCGCTAATCTTCTTGGCATAGGGATGCGTTATAAAATTCGAGATCGTTGCCGGGAACATAATGATAGACGATGCAAAGATCGGCGGGATAACACCTGCCGTATTGACCTTCAACGGAAGGTGCGTCGACTGCCCGCCCATCATCTTGCGTCCCACGACGCGTTTCGCATACTGCACGGGAATCCTGCGCTGTGATGTTTCCATAAATATGATGAAGGCGATAACAGCCAGCATCATCACCATAAGGATGAGCACAACGAACCAGTTAAGCTCGCCTGTATTAACGAGGCTCCATGTCCCTGCAATAGCATTCGGCATCCGGGCAACAATACCGGCAAATATGATAAGGGAGATCCCGTTTCCGATACCTTTCTCCGTTATCTGCTCTCCAAGCCACATAATGAATGATGTCCCGCCGGTCAGGGTTATCATTGTCATCAGCCTGAAGCTCCAACCGGGATTGAAAACGACCGCTTCGCCGCCGGCGCCGCGCATCTGTTCAAGGCCTATAGCTATGAAAAGCCCCTGGATTATGCTTATGACAATTGTACCATACCGGGTATACTGGGTAATCTTTCGCCTGCCCGCTTCTCCTTCTTTTGACAACCGTTCGAGAGTCGGAATGACAACGGTAAGGAGCTGCAGGATGATCGAGGCGCTGATGTACGGCATGATCCCGAGCGCAAAAATAGATAGCCGCTCGAGGCCGCCGCCGGCAAACATATCGAAAAACCCGAGCAAAGTCCCCTTGGCGCGTTCGAAAATCCCCGCAAGGACATTTCCGTCAATTCCTGGTGTAGGTATATGGATGCCGACCCGATAAACGGCAAGCAATGCCAGCGTCCATATAATTCTTCGCTTTAGCTCGGGGATCTTTCCAATGTTCTGGAAACCTCCCATTAAACGATTACCTCCACATCACCACCCTGGGCCTTGATCTTGTCGATGGCCTTCTGTGATGCCTTGTGAACCGAAATTTTTATAGGGAAATCAATATCTCCCATAGAAAGGAGCTTGATACCGTCTCTCAATTTCTTAAACAACCCTGCTTTCAGGATATCTTCGATCCCAACCTTTTCCATACCTTTGAATGCTTCAAGATCGGCAATATTGATGATCGCGTATTCCTTGCGGAAAGGATTTTTAAAACCGCGTTTCGGTATCCTTCTCGTCAGAGGAAGCTGACCGCCTTCAAAACTCTTTCCTTTTGTCCCGCCGCTCGTTGCCCGCTGTCCTTTATTTCCATAGCCCGCTGTGGTGCCCAGGCCCGACCCGGTCCCCCGGCCAACACGCTTGCGGCTCTTTTTTGATCCCGGAATTGGTTTAAGGTCTGATAGTTTCATTTACCGAGCATCCTCCAATACTGTGACAAGGTGAATCACCTTTTTTACCATGCCTCTTATCTCAGGAGTGTTCTTGACTGTTCTTTCCTGATAGAGTTTCTTGAATCCCAGGCTTCTGACGGTTGCCCTCTGGTCCTCGGGGCACCCGATGAAGCTTTTTGTCCATTTTATTTTGAGGTGGCTCATTTTAACCCTCTTCTACTTTTAACTTGCCTCTCTGTTTCAGCGCCAGTTCGGGTGATTTCAGAAGAGACAGGCCCTTGATCGTTGCCTTCACAACATTATGATAATTCCGGGAGCCGTAACATTTCGTAAGGATATTTGTGATCCCGGCAACTTCAACGACAGCCCGGACGGCCCGGCCGGCGATAACGCCTGTGCCTTCCCGCGCCGGCTTCATAAAAACCTGACTTGTTCCGAATTTTGCCATGATCTCATGGGGGATCGTTCCCTTTTCAAGGGAGACGTCTACAAGGCTTTTCTTCGCCCTTTCAACGGCTTTTCGTATTGCATCAGGGACTTCGTTGGCTTTGCCCAGTCCGAAGCCGACTTTTCCATTACCGTCGCCGACAACAACGATGGCGCTGAAGGAGAACCTGCGGCCACCTTTAACAACCTTTGCGACACGGTTAATGTAAACCAGCCTGTCCTGTAACTCGAGATCGCCTGCGTCTATTCGCTTTCTTTCAACCAACACAACCTCCCGTTAAAATTTTAACCCTGCTTCACGAGCTCCGTCAGCGAGCGCCTTGATTCTGCCATGATATTTGAACCCATTGCGGTCGAAAACGACCTCGGTTATTCCGAGCCCCATCGCCTTTTTACCGATCGCCTCGCCAACTTTCTTGGCGGCATCGTTATTTCCGCCGGATTTCAACCCTTCCTGAACTTCCTTGTTAAGGGTTGAGATTCCGGTGAGGACCCGCTGCTGGGTATCATCGATCAACTGTGCATAGATCTGCTTGATGCTCTTGAAAACGGTGAGCCTCGGTTTAGTTTGAGTACCCTGGATCTTTTTCCGTATTCTCCGTTTACGTCTCTGCCGGGCTTCGACTTTGTCCTTTCTATGCATACCGCTACTCCTTATTTCCCGCTTTTGCCTGCTTTCTTCTTCAAGACTTCATCGGCATACTTGACGCCTTTGTTCTTATAGGCATCCGGTTTCCGTAAAGCCCGTATCTTTGCTGCAGTCTGTCCCACTAATTCCTTATCAATACCCTGTATGGAAACCTGGGTCTGCTTTTCAAGCTGTCCGCTGATCCCTTCCGGGAGATTAAAAACGATGGGATGTGAATAGCCAAGAAAAAATGTAAAGGCCCCGGGCTGAAATTCCGCCCTGTAACCGATACCGACTATCTCAAGCTTTTTCTCAAATCCTTTTGATACGCCATCGACCATATTGGCTATGAGGGTTCTCATCAGGCCATGGTAACCGCGTATCGTTTTTTCATCACTCGTCCGGGAAACGGTTACGTTATTGCCGTCAATATCAAGCGCCAATCCTCTTAAAAAAGGCCTTTTCAGTGAACCTTTCGGGCCCGTGACAAAGACTTCGCCGTCTTTGAACTCCAGTTTCGTTCCCTGCGGCAGTATTATTGGTTTTTTCCCTATCCTCGACATAAATACCTCACCAGACTACGCAAAGGGGTTCGCCCCCGACCTTGTTCTTCATTGCATTTCTGTCGGTCATAAGACCCTTCGACGTTGAAATGACAACTATTCCCGTCCTGTTCCTGAGCCTCGGCATATCGGCAACGCCGGCATACACGCGTCTGCCCGGTTTACTGATAGTCTTCAGTCCGGTTATGACGCTCTTCGAGTTCTCGTCATAGCTGATGTATACCTTGAGGAATTTCTTCCTGGATTCATCAACAAACGTCTTATAGTTTCTCACGTATCCTTCTTCCTTGAGGATCTTGGATATTGAGAATTTTATATTTGAATAAGGAATATCTACCGTTTCATGACGGGCAATGATGGCATTCCGTATCCTTGTCATCATGTCTGCTATTGGATCAACCATACCCATATTACCACCTCACCAGCTTGATTTTAGAACACCGGGGACTTCGCCCCTCAGGGAATAGAGCCTAAAACAGACCCTGCACATCTGGAATTTCCTGATAAATGCCCTTGGTCTACCACAGACGGCGCATCTGTTGCGCACGCGCACTTTAAATTTTGGCGCCCTCTTTGATTTTTCTATCATTGCTTTTCTTGCCATGAAAGTCCTCCATCAACTCCTGAAAGGCATGCCCATGAGTTTTAAAAGCTCATGGCCTTCTTCATCCGTCTTCGCGGTTGTTGTAATTGTTATATTCATACCCCTGACCTTATCGATCTTATCGTATTCGATCTCGGGGAAGATAATCTGCTCTTTCAGGCCAAGAGTGTAATTTCCGCGGCCGTCAAAGGATTTCGGGGATACACCCTTAAAGTCCCTGACCCTGGGCAGAACGATCGTTACAAGTTTCCGATAGAACTCATACATCCTTTCCCGGCGCAGGGTGACCATGCATCCTACGGACATTCCTTCGCGCAGCTTAAAGGATGCTATTGATTTCTTGGCCTTGGTAATAACCGGCTTCTGACCGGTAATTATTTTTACGTCACCTGATGCCGCATCAAGGGCCTTTATGTTCTGCAGGGCCTCACCGAGGCCTATATTCAAGGTGATCTTTACGATCTTTGGCACTTCCATAACGTTCTTATACTGGAAACGTCTGATCATCGCCGATTTGACTTCTTTTTCGTAAAACTCCATATACGTATTCAACGACCGCCTCCCGCTTACTTATCAATGACCTCGTCACATTTCTTGCAGAAACGGACTTTTTTGCCGTCTTCCAGGATCTTTTTTCCCGTCCGGACAGGCTTCGCACATTTCTCGCAATAGATCATGACATTCGAGACATGGATGGAGCTTTCCATCTCCATAATGCCGCCTTTAGCCTTCTGGCTTGGCTTGACATGTTTTTTCACCATGTTGACCTTTCTCAACGATCAATCTGTCTTTCTTCCTGTTTATCCTGAGGACTTTCCCGGTTTTTCCCTTGTCTTTTCCGGTTGTCACCATAACAAGGTCATTCTTCTTGACGTGATAGAGCTTTTCCATAATTACCTCACACAACCTCAGGCGCCAGCGACACTATCTTCATAAATCTTTTTGCCCTCAACTCCCGTGCTACAGGGCCGAAGATACGCGTCCCGACAGGTTCGTTATACTGATTTATTATAACTGCCGAATTATCGTCGAACTTTACGTAGGAACCATCGTTCCGGCGTATCTCTTTTTTCGTTCTGACGATCACGGCCTTAACGACTTCACCTTTCTTGACTTTGGAGTTCGGGATGACCTCTTTTACGGATGCAACAATTATGTCGCCCACTGTTCCATACCGTTTCCGCGATCCGCCGAGCACCTTGATGCAGCCAAGTTTCTTTGCACCGGAATTATCGGCAACTTCGAGCTTAGATCTCTCCTGAATCATGCGCCACCTCGTTCTTGACCAAGAAAAGTTCCTCGTGTCTGACAACCTGTTTCACGAGCCACCGCTTATCTTTGCTCATAGGCCTTGTCTCGACGATCAACACTCTGTCACCCGTCTTGCTGGAATTATTCTCGTCATGCGCTTTATATCTGAGTTTCCTTTTGATGAACTTGTGATATTTCGGATGTTTGAGAAATTTTTCAACTTCCACGACAACCGTTTTATCCATTTTGTCTTTGATGACCCTGCCGACCATCTTTCGCTTATTTATTTCACGTTTGGCTTCCATGGGAACCTCTTTAAGCATTTATTCCTTCTCGCTCAAGACGGTTTCTATCCTGGCGACGTCTTTCTTTAAGGTATTCATACGCGCTGTATTCTCCAGCTGCCCGGTAGAATGCTGAAATCTAAAATTGAAGAGTTCTTCCTTGAGATCCTTCCTTTTTTTCATCAGCTCTTCTTTCGTCAATTCCTTGAAGTCTTTCGCTTTCATTGTTCCTCACTTCGTGCAATGAACTTGGTGCCGATAGGAAGTTTAAAAGAAGCAATTCTTAATGCCTCGCGGGCTTTATCCTCGGGAACACCTGTGATCTCGTAGAGAACTCTGCCAGGCTTAACAACTGCCACCCAGCCTTCGTTTGCGCCTTTTCCCTTTCCCATCCTTGTCTCAGCCGGCTTCTTCGTAATCGGCTTGTCGGGAAATATCCTGATCCAGACCTTTCCGGTCCTCTTGACATATCTTGTAAGAGCGATACGAGCCGCTTCGATCTGCCGGGCGGTGATCCATCCGCCTTCGGTGGCCTGGAGTCCGAAGTCGCCGAAGCTGACCACGTTACCCCGGTGGGCGACGCCCTTAAGGGTACCCTTCATTACTTTTCTATATCTTACCCTTTTTGGTGCAAGCATTACCGTGCCTCCTGAAATACTTCTCCCTTAAATATCCAAACCTTTATACCGATCACACCGTACTTTGTCGATGCAATTGCATACCCGTAATCTATGTCGGCGCGAATCGTCTGTAAGGGCACTCTACCCTCGCGATACCATTCGGTCCTGGCCATTTCAGCCCCGCCGAGCCTGCCGGCGCACATCGCCTTGATGCCTTTGGCGCCGAACTTCAGGGCCTGCTGTACATTTTTCTTCATTGCCCTTCTGAATGAAACCCTCCGCTCGATCTGCAATGCTACATTCTCTGCTACGAGTTGAGCGTCCGTTTCCGGCCTTTTGACTTCAGTTATATTGAGGATCACTTCTTTATCCGTGATTCTCTGCAATTCCCTTTTAAGGTTCTCGACCTCGGCGCCTTTACGCCCGATAACAAGACCCGGCCTTGATGTATGAATATTTATCTTGGCCCTTTTATCTTTATTTGCCGCACGTTCTATCTCGATCTTCGATATACCTGCCTGATACAGTTTCTTCTTCAGGAATTTCTTGATTATAAGATCTTCATGAAGGAATTTCGCGTAATTACGTGCCGCGAACCATTTGGAATCCCAGGTCTTAATGACCCCGAGTCTGAAACCGAAAGGGTGAGTTTTCTGACCCATTTAACCTCCAAAAGTGTCTATGCTTCATCCAGGATGAGCGTTATATGGCTTGATCTTTTCCGTATCTTCGTCGCACGGCCCATGGCCCGCGGCATAAAACGTTTCATTACCGGGCCGCCGTCCACCATGATGTTCTTCACGTAGAGATTGTCGATATCCACGTATTTTTTCTGCCGGGCGTTCGCTACGGCGCTGTCAAGAAGCTTTTTCAAGATGAAAGCGCCTTTCTGCGGCATAAAGGTCAGAAGCCCCGAAGCATCGTTGACATTTTTCTGCTTGATAAGGTCAGCGACGATCCGCACCTTTCTGGGTGATATATGTATCATTCGAGTTTTCGCCTTGATCTCCATAAATTAATCCTTTTTCTTCGCCACTTTCGACTTTCTATCGCCGGAATGGCTGTGGAATGTCCGTGTCGGTGAAAATTCACCGAGTTTATGACCGACCATTTCTTCCGATACGAAAACCGGTATAAATTTCTTCCCGTTATGAACAGCAAAAGTAAGTCCCACAAAGTCAGGTGTTATTGTCGAACGGCGTGACCATGTCTTGATAACTTTTGAACCTTTTACTTCCTTCGCCTCATCGACCTTTTTCGATAACTTGTCTTCTAAGAATGGCCCTTTTTTGACGGAACGTGCCACAAAAACCTCCTAACCTCTCAGTTTGATAATAAACTTGTCTGTCCGTTTATTTTTCCGCGTCTTTTTACCCTTTGCCAATTGGCCCCAGGGTGAACAGGGATGCCTGCCACCCTTGGAACGGCCTTCGCCGCCGCCTAAGGGGTGATCGACAGGGTTCATCGCGGTGCCGCGGACAGTAGGCCTTACACCAAGCCATCTTGGCTTTCCAGCCTTACCGACTGTTATATTCTCGTGGTCGATATTGCCTACCTGGCCTATGGTCGCCATGCAGGTAAGATTGACCAGCCGTACTCCGCCTGATGGAAGCCTTAAGTGGCCGTAATCGCCTTCTTTGGCAACGATCTGTGCATAGCTTCCGGCACTCCGCGCTAGCTGCCCGCCCTTTCCAGGCTTCATCTCGATATTATGAACGAAAGTTCCCAGAGGTATGAACTTCAAGGGGAGGGCGTTCCCTTCCTTGATCTCGGTATCGGGTTTCATGCTGGCGATAATTGTGTCGCCGTCCTTTACACCAAGCGGTGCCAGGACATAGCGTTTCTCGCCATCGATATAATTGATGAGGGCGATATTTGCCGATCTATTCGGATCGTATTCGATACCGGCGACTTTACCCAGGATCTCAAACTTGTCCCGTTTGAAATCGATGATACGGAGACGACGTTTATGTCCGCCGCCAATGTGCCGTGTGGTGATCTTTCCGCTGTGATTTCGTCCGCCCGTCTTTTTTATGGGTTTCAGAAGCGATTTTTCCGGCTTGTCCTTTGATATCTCGTCAAAGGTAAGCCCGCTCATGAAACGCCGTCCGGCGGAGGTTGGCTTATATTCTTTCACGCCCATTACGCACCCTCAAAAATCGTGATTTTATCCTTCGGACTGAGCTTTACAATGGCCTTTTTCCAGTCTGACCGTTTGCCTGCGTAGCGTCCGAGGCGTTTTTTCTTTCCTTCCATGTTTGATACATGGACATTTATTACTTTGACCTTAAAAAGCTTTTCGATCGCCTTTCTGATCTCGATCTTGTTCGCGCTTCTTAAGACCTCGAAGACGTACTGGTTCCCCGTCTCTTTGACAAGCGTGCTTTTCTCGGTAATGATCGGCTTCAGGATGATGTCATATTCGTTCATGATGCCAGCACCTCTTCAACTTTTTTCAATGCATCGACCGTCATGATAAGCTGTTCGTGACGGATGATGTCATAGACATTTAAGCCTTCAACCCTGAGAACCTTCACGTAAGGGATATTCCGGGCTGACTTCTCGACCGTTTCATCCTTTTTACCTATGATAAATAAAGGTTTTGTAAGTCCCAGCGTAGTAACAATGCCGAAGAATTTTTTCGTGCTGATGTCGGCCAATTCCAGTTTGTCGAGGACCTTCATGTTCGAAGCGGTATTCCTGACCGTAAGGGCCGACCGTAATGCGCTTCTGCGCACCTTTTTCGGAACTGAATAGCTATAATCCCTCGGCTGGGGCCCGAAGGTAGTTCCACCGCCAACCATTACCGGCGAACGGGATGAGCCGCGGCGCGCCTGGCCGGTGCCTTTCTGTTTGTATGGTTTACGCCCGCCGCCAGAGACTTCACTCCGCCCCTTGGTTTTCGCGGTCCCTCTTCTGCGGTTTGCAAGCTGCATCTTTACCACGTCGTGGATAAGATGCTTCTTTACCTCGCAGTTGAAGATCTCGTCCATGATCTCAACTTCTCCGACCTTTGCTCCATCTATGTTCAATATATCTGTAACCGCCATAGCCTGCTCCTAAGATTTGATCTCCACATCGACGCCGGCTGCCAGTTCGAGCTTCATAAGGGCATCAACCGTCTGCTGAGTAGGATCAACGATGTCCATCAACCGTTTATGTGTACGGATCTCAAACTGTTCCCGTGATTTCTTATCGATGTGCGGCGATCTCAAGACTGTGAATTTCTGTATTCTCGTGGGGAGCGGAACTGGTCCTATCACCTGCGCCCCTGTCTTTTTGGCTGCATCGACAATCTCTTTGACAGACTGATCGAGCAATCTGTGATCAAACGCTTTCAGGCATATCCTGATTCTCTGCCGCATTGTAATTCCCCTTTATTCGATTATCTCGGTGACGACGCCGGCACCGACTGTCTTGCCGCCCTCGCGGATGGCAAACCGGAGTTCCTTTTCAAGTGCGATGGGTGTGACGAGCTCAACGGACAGGGTCACGTTGTCGCCGGGCATGACCATCTCGACACCATCGGGAAGCTTGGCTACGCCGGTCACGTCGGTCGTCCTGAGATAGAACTGGGGACGGTAGCCGGAGAAGAACGGTGTGTGGCGGCCGCCCTCTTCCTTCGTCAGGATATAGACCTCACCCTTGAACTTCGTGTGCGGGGTGATGGACCCGGGCTTTGCGACGACCTGGCCGCGCTCGACATCGTCCTTCTTCGTGCCGCGAAGGAGTAAGCCGACGTTGTCGCCCGCCATGCCGGAGTCCAGGATCTTGCGGAACATCTCGACGGAGGTGGTGACGGTCTTCTGGGTGGGACGGAAGCCGATGATCTCGACCTCGTCGCCGGGCTTTACGATGCCCCTTTCGATCCTGCCGGTAACGACGGTGCCGCGGCCGGAGATCGTGAAGACGTCCTCAACGGGCATCAGGAAGGGCTTCTCGGTATCGCGGGCCGGCTCCGGTATGTAGGAGTCGACGGCGGCCAGGAGCTCGTAGATGCTCTTGCAGTCAGGGCAGTTGGGATCTGCGCAGCCGTGCTCGAGTGCCTTTAGGGCCGATCCCTTGATGATGGGGATGTCGTCGCCGGGGAACTCGTACTGGGTAAGGAGCTCACGCAGCTCCATCTCGACGAGCTCGATGAGCTCGGGGTCGTCGACCATGTCCGTCTTGTTGAGGTAGACGACCATGGAAGGTACGCCGACCTGGCGGGCAAGGAGTATGTGCTCACGGGTCTGGGGCATGGGGCCGTCATTGGCTCCAACGACCAGGATAGCGCCGTCCATCTGGGCGGCCCCCGTGATCATGTTCTTGATATAGTCGGCATGGCCCGGGCAGTCGACGTGAGCATAGTGACGGTTCTCCGTCTCATACTCGACGTGGGCGGTTGCGATCGTGATGCCCCTTTCCTTCTCCTCGGGTGCCTTGTCTATCTGATCGAACGGGATCCAGCTGGCCATACCCTTCTGGGACAAGCACCGTGTGATGGCGCTCGTCAGGGTGGTCTTACCGTGATCTATATGTCCGATGGTTCCTATGTTCACATGTGGTTTCGTCCGTTCAAACTTTTTCTTACCCATAGAGGACCTCCGTTGCAAATTTATCTTTTCTTTTTAAATTCTCTAATATATTCGAGGGTACCGGATGATAATGGAAAAATTCCATGCTTGAGTATCCGCGTCCCTGCGTAAGCGAGCGAAGCTGTGTCGTATATCCGAACATTTCATCGAGCGGGATATGTGCAAGGATATGCTTGAAGCCATTCCTTTCATCTACCTCGAGAACCCTTCCCCTGCGGGACGTGGCATCGCCGATCACGGCGCCCATGGATTCCTGAGGACAATGAATATCGACCTTCATGATGGGTTCCAGGACAACAGGGTTAGCCCGGGAGACCGCTTCTTTCACGGCGATCGATCCGGCCATCTTGAATGCAAGTTCGGAAGAATCGACATCATGATACGATCCGTCGACAAGTTCGACCGTCACATTGATCATGGGATATCCGAGATATATGCCTTTTTCGAGGGCTTCCCGGATGCCTGCCTCGATACTGTTTATATATTCCCTGGGGATGGCGCCGCCGATGACCTTGTTCTCGAATATAAACTCGGCTCCATCATGGGGGGCTATATTAATTACGACGTGGCCGTACTGGCCGCGGCCGCCTGACTGCTTGATATATTTCCCGACCGCTGACGCATGTTTTGTAATTGTCTCGCGATAGGCTACCTGCGGCGGTGATGTCAGCATGTCCAGGTTATGTTCTCTCTTCGCCCGGTCCATGATGATTTCCAGATGAAGCTCGCCCATTCCGGACAGGATCACCTCACCTGTTTCGCTATCGAGCTTGACGGTGAGCGACGGGTCTTCAACGGTATATTTATTGAATACCAGCCACATCTTTTTCAGGTCATCTTTCTTTTTCGGTGTGATGGCACACGATAAAACGGGTGAAGGGATCTCGATCGTTTCGAAGACAACATTGTGACCGCCGGACGCAAGGGTATCGCCTGTAATGGCTCCTTTCAGTCCGACGATGGCGCAGATGTCGCCTGCCTGGACTCGCTTGACGTCCTCGCGTTTATTCGCGTGCAGCCGGATTATCCTGCCGACCCTTTCGGTTTTGTTCCGCGATGTATTGGTGACGGAATCCCCGGTTTTTATCTCGCCTGAATAGACGCGTATATAGCTCAGGTGGCCGACAAAAGGATCTGTCATTATCTTGAAAACGAGCGCGCTCATAGGTTCTTCAGCAGTTCCCTTGAGACTCAACTCTTCGCCTTCGCTGGTCCAGCACTGATACGGGGACACATCATCCGGAGAGGGAAGGTAATCGATAATGGCATCGAGAAGCGGCTGGATGCCTTTATTTTTGAATGCGCTTCCGCACAGCACCGGAAGAACTGTCCCTTCCAGCGTGCCTTTTCTGATAATGTTCTGTATTTCCTCTCTGCCGATATGCGCACCGTCGAGATACTTCGCCATGAGCGCGTCATCGATCTCTGAAAGCGACTCAAACATGGCGTTCCTGAGTTCATGGACCCTGGCTTTATATTCTTCAGGGATCTCCTCGTCCGCGCAATCGAGACCGAGATGGTCCTTATCATATCTGTTCATCTTCTCGTCAATGATATCGATAACGCCGATGAATTCATCAACTTTCTTTACCGGTATCTGAAGAGTAAGCGGATTTGCCTTGAGAATGTCCCGCATCATCGCGGTGCACTTATCGAAGTCTGCGCCGGGCCTGTCCATCTTATTGATGAAACCTATGCGCGGCACGCCGTACCTGTCCGCCTGCCGCCATACTGTTTCTGACTGCGGTTCGACGCCCTCGACACCTGAAAAAAGAGCTACTGCCCCATCCAGGACACGCAGGGACCTGCCGACCTCGATCGTGAAATCTATATGGCCCGGTGTATCAATTATATTAACGCGATGGTCACGCCAGAAGCATGTAGTTGCCGCGGAAGTTATGGTTATCCCCCGCTCCTTCTCCTGCTCCATCCAATCCATTGTTGCGGCGCCGTCATCGACTTCGCCTATTCTGTTGTTGACGCCTGTATAAAAGAGGATCCTTTCCGTTGCAGTTGTCTTCCCTGCATCGATATGCGCCATGATCCCCACATTTCGTACTTTATTGTTCATTGTAAACTGTTACCACCTGTAGTGGGCGAATGCTTTATTGGCTTCGGCCATCTTGTGTGTGTCTTCTCTCTTCTTGACCGCGCTTCCCTTGTTGTTGTAAGCATCGATCAATTCTGCCGCCAGTCTCTCCATCATCGATTTTTCTGAACGCGCCCGCGAATATCTGATAAGCCACCGTATGCCAAGAGAGAGCTTTCTGTTGAGCCTGACCTCTACAGGTACCTGATAGGTAGCACCACCGACACGTCTCGCCTTGACCTCGATCTCAGGCTTGATGTTGTCGAGGGCCTTATGGAAAACCTTGAGACCTTCTTCTTTGAGTCTTTCTTCGATGAGATTTATTGCACCGTACACGATCCCGGATGCCGTGCTCTTCTTGCCGTCGAGCATGACACAGTTGATAAGCCTCTGAACCATCATATCGTTAAACTTCGGATCGGGCGTTTTTTCCCGTTTTGATATATGTCCTTTGCGTGGCATTTCTTATGCTCCCTTATTGTTTCGGTTTCTTTGCCCCATACTTGGACCTGCTCTTCTTCCTGTTCGCAACGCCGCTGGCATCGAGCGAGCCTCTGATTATGTGGTACCTGACGCCCGGTAAGTCTTTTACCCTGCCGCCCCTGATCAGGACAACGGAGTGCTCCTGAAGGTTATGGCCGATACCGGGGATGTATGTCGTCACTTCGATACTGTTCGTGAGCCTTACACGGGCAACCTTACGTAACGCCGAGTTAGGTTTTTTCGGTGTCGTTGTATAGACCCTTACGCAAACTCCTCGTTTCTGAGGGCAGTTTGTCAAGGCAGGAGATGAGCTCTTCTTTTTGACAGCTTCTCTCCCAAGCCTTACTAATTGGTTAATAGTAGGCATTAATACCTCCAAAAAAATAATCCCTTATCTTCAAGGGATGTAGGTCATGTGTGGCGCAAAAACGTTTGCTATATTAAACGAATACCCCTTTTAATGTCAAGACTTTTTTGGGATACCCGCAAGAAAAATAGCGTCTTTTGCCCTTCACGCACTACCGAAAAACTGAAAAAAACCTCCATTTGATAAGACCCGTCGCCTCAAATATTTGTAAGTGCCTGAAATAAAGAGACAAAAAGTCAAAATATTTTTTTTCACAAAACAGGTCTGTATATATACTAATGTTATCACGATGTGCGTGCTTGTGAAGGAGTCGAAGCAAATGTTCTTGATATCATTGACTTTAATAGACTGCTTTTCAGGATATTTTCAAAACAGAGAGTGCGGCGGCGTGTCTTCTTTTTTCATTGTTTCGTTAAGATGAGATACTCATATTCGTAAACATCCCCGATGAACTGATAAATTATCTCCTCGGAATCGCTATATAAACCCCTCGATGCCAGGACGGCCCTCACATGATCATTAATATCGGGAACAATATAGTCGGCAAAGGGGCCGCGTTTTGCCTGATATCCCAGATGGCCCGCTATTTCCTGCAGATACGAAAATTTTATGGTGAATTCGTCGTGGCCCTTTAAGCGGATCCTCCTCGGGTTACCGGGCGATGAAATATCAAAAAAAGGCTTTAAGTCCGACGGCAAAAGCCATTCACAGCTATGCTCACCGATAAAAATGTACGGTATGCCCGCCCCGCAGACCTTTTCAACCATCTGAACCGCCCCGATATTCAAATTGAAAGGAGAGGCTGGTTTTTCAAGGCCGTACGCTTCAAAAAAATGACGGACCTGCCGGACTGTATCATCAGGCCCCGGGATATAATTTTCGCTCAGGATAACGGGGTCGATATCGGCAAGTGTCGGGAAATCGCCCAGGTTCTCGTTCAGGATAACAAGGTCAAAGGAGTTAAAAAAAGCATTGTCCATTTCCAGCGCGTCATGCAGGTAGTATTCCACCTTATAGTCCACCAGTGTTTCCTGCTGTTTTTTCAAAAGGGCCGGTGAAATGTCGAGCATTGAGGGTTCCAGGTCCGGGTCATTACCTGAGAAGATCCTTCATCAGATAGCCGTACCCCCCGCCAATTTCCAAGACCTTCGTAACAGCATCGAGCGGAATGTGCTGAGCCAGGTAACGATACAGGAGATCACCGTACGAGGCATTCTGCTTAAGGATCTTTCGTATCGGCGTATTGGCGGGATGCAATGAATTGCAGACCGTCAATTCCCAGCCGAGTGTTTCGAGATCCTGCCTGTGGTAATCATCGGTTTTGTTTAGCCGGTAAAACTCGTTATTATCCGTATCCATATATCCTCATAAAAAAGAAGCCCCCGGGATTACCCGGGGGCTCGAATTGCCATTGAATAAACCTGGTTCTTACTGACGGCCTTTTACGATATCGTCAACAACTGACGGATCGGCAAGGGTCGTGGTATCGCCAAGCTGATCGAGCTCGCCGGAGGCGACCTTTCTTAAGATCCTTCTCATGATCTTGCCGGAACGTGTCTTCGGCAGACCGGGGACAAACTGGATCTTGCCCGGTGATGCGATAGGGCCGATCTCTTTTCTGACATGGGCAACGAGCTCTTTCTTAAGAGCATCTGTTCCCTCGACGCCTGTTTTAAGAATGATGTATGCGTAAAGGTCTTCGCCCTTGACTTCGTGCGGGAAGCCGACAACGGCTGATTCCGCAACTGCTGTATTGAATGAGTTGAGGGCTGCTTCGACTTCTGCGGTACCCATTCTGTGGCCGGAAACGTTGACGACGTCGTCAATACGTCCCATAAGCCTGAAATAGCCATTCTCATCCTTTAATGCGCCGTCGCCGGAGAAATAGAAGCCCGGCTGCTGGACGAAATATGTGTTGAAGAATCTTTCGGGCTCGCCGAAGACGCCTCTCATCATGCCAGGCCATGACCTGCCGATGCAAAGTTCGCCCTGCTCGTTGACGGGTGCGTCGACTGCGGGTTTGGATGCGTCTGAACGTGACTGAAGTGCACGGGCTTCAACACCAAAGAACGGAAGGGTTGCGTAACCCGGTTTTCCCGGCCATGCGCCAGGAAGTGAGGTGATGAGGATGCCGCCTGTCTCTGTCTGCCACCAGGTATCTGCGATGGGGCACTTTTCTGAGCCAATATATTTGTGATACCAGAGCCATGCTTCGGGGTTGATCGGCTCGCCGACTGAACCAAGAAGTCTCAAGGAGGACAGGTTTCTGCCCTGAGGCCATTTTTCGCCTTCTTTCATGAGGGCCCTGATGGCTGTCGGAGCGGTATAGAAGGTGGTGACTTTGAATTTCTCGACAATCTGCCAGAATCTATCGGGATTCGGGAATGTCGGGACTGATTCAAAGACTATTGAAGTTGCGCCATTGGCCATCGGTCCATAAACGATGTATGAATGGCCCGTTACCCAGCCGATGTCGGCGGTGCAGAAGAAAATGTCTTTATCTTTGTAATCAAAGATATATTTGAATGTTGAATACGTGAAGACCATGTAGCCGCCGACGGTGTGAAGAACACCCTTCGGCTTGCCTGTTGAACCGGAGGTATAGAGGATGAACAGAGGATCTTCTGCGTCCATCTGCTCTGCGGGGCAATCTTCGGTAATATCTGCTGCTGCCAGTTCATCCTCAAACCAGGTGTCGCGGCCGGCTTTCATCGGGACGTCGAAATTGTCAAGTCTCTTAACGACGACGACTTTGTCAACCGTGTGGCCCTGCGCAAGGCAGAGGTCGCATGCGATGTCAGCATTTGCCTTGGAGCTCACGGTCTTGCCGGAACGCCAGTAACCATTGGTGGTGATGAGCAATTTTGCGCCGGCGTCGATGATCCTGTCGCGGAGCGCCTCAGCTGAGAAACCGCCGAAAACGATCGTATGGACTGCGCCAATCCTTGCACATGCAAGCATGACAACGGGGAGCTGCCAGATCATCGGAAGATAAATGGCAATTCTGTCGCCTTTGCGGACGCCTTTTTTCTTCAGGACGTTTGCAAACTTGGACACCATGGAGAGCATCTGCTTGTAGGTCAGTTTTACTACGTCGTCTTCCGGCTCGCCCTGGAAGAGTATTGCAACCTTATCGCCCTTGCCCTTCTCAACCTGGGCATCAAGACAGTTGTATGCGATGTTGGTTTTTCCGCCGATAAACCATTCTACTTCGCCCTTGGAAAAGTCTTCTCTGTTGACTTTCAGCCAGGGTTTGAACCAGTGAAGCTCTTTTGCAATCCCGCCCCAAAATGTTTCGGGATCCTGGATCGACTGTTTCCACATCTTTTCGTATTCGTCGCGGCTCTTTACATACGCCTGGTCGACAAATTCCTTTGATGGGGGATACAGCCTGGTTTCATCTGTTACGTCTGCCATAACATAACCTCCTTATTGATTTTGAAATGAAGCTGTCCGTATTCAGCTTATTCAGCTTAAGCTACCCGTATTTAGCTTATTGAACAGACTATTTTAAACAGGCAAGGTAAATCGATGTCAACAAAATTTTGTTAATCTTTTCACAATACTTGTGGCCCAATCAGCCATGGGTAAGGTTCGGTTTGATATTGCCGAATAGGGTAAATCAATTATGATAATTAAAATAATAAAATGAGGGAGAGTTCACCTATGATCTATGATCCGGCAATTAACCAGGCGCTTCAAACCCTTATTGACGGCAATAAGACGGTTTGCCGCAATGAAACAGACACATCCCAACCAGGACAAGAGCCGCAGGGATGAGGTCAAGACAGGCCAAAAGCCTTTTGCCATTATTGTAGGATGCTCCGATTCGCGCATTCCCCCGGAGATACTTTTTGACCAGGGGATCGGCGATCTCTTTGTCATCAGGCTCGCGGGAAATATCGTCGATGATACGGCGCTCGGAAGCATTGAATATGCGGCCGATCATCTCGGCACCCGCCTCGTCGTCGTTCTTGGCCATGCAAAATGCGGCGCGGTCACCGCGGCGGCAGGGGGCGGCGAAGCACACGGACACATAGGGAGCATCGTACAGCTTATAATCCCCGCAGTGGAACGGGCCAGGGACAAATCCGGAGACCTCGTCGACAATGCCATCAGGGAAAATGCCCGGCTTGTCGCTGCGGCCATCTCCTCTTCGAAACCCATTCTGTCAAAAATGGTCGAGGAAGGCAAAATAGCCGTCGTCCCGGCATACTACGATATAGATACGGGGGTGGTGGAACTGCTCTAAAGACCGTAAGGCGTAAGACGTAAGGCGTGAGGACGTAATAAATGCCGAGGTCATGCCTTTTATCATTAGATTACTTAGAACGTTTTTAACGTCTTTACGCTTCACGCCTTACGCCTTACGTTTCTCAAGATACGGAAACAGATAAAATTTCAGGAACAGCCCGACGATGACCATGATCGAGGCTCAAGACCTGTCCCATGCTCAAAGGCCCGAGGACATATCCCAGCTGGGTGTCCGGCAATCGAAAGAATTCACAAAATGTCCTGAATATCCCGTAGAGTATAAGGAACATCGCAAAAACGTCGCCGTTCCTTTTCTTCTTATCTTTATAAAACCAGAGAATGACAAAAAGAAGAAGGCCTTCAAAGAATGCCTCATATAATTGTGAGGGATGCCGGGGCATGGGCCCCCCTTGCGGGAAAACCATCGCCCACGGGACAGACGCCGGTTTGCCGAACAGTTCACCATTTATGAAATTGCCGAGCCTCCCCAGGCAAATCCCGATCGGCGCAGTCGGGATGATCAGGTCCGCCGTTGCGCGAAAGGGAAGCTTTTTTCTGACAATAATGATAACTCCGGCAATGAAGGCCCCTGCCAGCCCTCCATGGAAAGACATGCCCCCGTGCCAGACCATGAATACCTCAAGAGGATTCTCAATATAGAAGCCCAGGTTATAGAATACGGCATATCCGAGCCTCGCACCGACGATAAGGCCTATAATAAGGTAGAAGAACAGGTCGTCTATGGCCTCTTTCGTTATTCCGGGCCTCGGGTGTTTGCGCAGCTGGTAAACGGTGAGGCCGTACGATGCAAAAAACCCGAGGATATACATCAACCCGTACCATCGCATGGCAAACGGGCCTATTTTGAAAATAACAGGATCTATATCGGGAAACTGAATAATAAAAAACCTCCTTACGGCAGGTCATGGGTCATAGGTAATAGGAAAAACTTCCGTTTCTCTCCCATTACCTATTACCTATTACCTATCACCTATCTTCTATACACAATTTTCATTAATTACTTTCCAGATATCCGCGGCTTCCTTGAACACTATGCCGGGGATGCCGTAATCGGCAGCGGCCCTTATGTATTCCGGGATATCATCAATATAAAGCACTTCATGCCGCTCAACGGACCTCTTTTCAAATATCATATCGTATATCTTTTCGTGGGGTTTTTTTGCCCCGACCTCAAACGATAAGTATCCATTCATCGAAATGATGGATTATGGGATACTTTTCCATTATATAGGAAAAGTGCAGTTCGTTCGTATTGCTTAGGAGAAAGATCGGGTAACCCTTGTTCTTCAGGTACAGTATGATCTGGCTTACTGCCGGGTCTTCATCAAATATATCGTTCCAGATGTCTTTAAACTCTTCCGGCTCCAGCTCAAGCTTATATTTCTGTTTGATCTTTTCAAAAAACTCCTTCGTCGATATCCGGCCTGTTTCATAATCATTTATAAACCCTTTTTGATGATCGAACAGGAACCGGAAGATATCGTCGGGCGTGCAGCGGTCCTTGACCAGGGATGTTTCATAAAGTTTATCGGCGATCTGATGATGTTCAAAGGGAAGAATCACATTCCCGAGATCGAAAACAAAGAGCTTAATCATAGGGGAATATCTTTACAGGTTGAAATGGGTCATAAAGGGACAGTGGGTCCCTCAAGTGCTGCCAACCGGCGATATGGAGAAATCGCCCGTCTCTTATGATCGTTTCCTGAGTATGCCGATCTTATGGCACATAAAATTATCCCGTATCGCCATTTCCTCGTCATACGAAAAAGCCGTTACGCCTTTATGAAAATAAAGGTCCGCCAGGACCTGTTCCGCCGGTCCGCGGTTTCTCATCTTCGGCCAGGCTTTTTTACAATGTTCTGCCTGTCGATCAATTCATCGATCTTGCGAAGCTTCAAAAATGAGAAAAGATCCATATCAACCGGATAAACATCGATATTGTTCCGCCTGCAATAATCGTCAGCGATCATGAATTCCAGGAGGCATCTCGATGAACGAATAAAAATTTTCGAGGTGCGATGCGCGTCATCATTGCCTTCGAAGTAAAGGCGAGGCGCATATACCATCCAGCCTTTCGCGATAGATCTTACCGGCTGAGCGCCGGAAATCAAGGGAATATCGGGATATTTCGAGAGTGATCACGTCCGGCCTTAACTTTTCCAGCCATCGTGCGAAGGATTTCCGGGTTGCGCTCATCCCGGTGAATAATACCAAGCATGAAGAAATCGCCGGAGATATTCGGTAGCAGCACGTGCCATCATAAAATTAACGCATGGACCTTCGGGCCGTTTCAAGAAAAAATAATAAACTGCACCATGCTATTTTTTCATTTTTTCTGTTGTGAATTGCCGGGATGTATAATAGAATTAGCTCCTGTTATACGAATGAAATCATTAATTAAAACAGTATTGTTTATTGCGTGCATCCTTTTCGCCGCCCATGCCTCTGCAGACATGATCATAGGCGGGGATGTCACGCACACCGTCGGCAAAGGGGAAAATCTTTACCGGGTCGGCGCCAAATACGGCGTCTACTGGAAAACGATCGCCAGAGTAAACGGGCTCAATGAAAAGGATCCCCTCGTCGAAGGCACGGTCCTCAAGCTTAATACCCGGAAAGATAGTGCCCCGCGTGATAGACAACGGCATCATCGTGAATATCCCCGACAGGACCCTGTATTTTTTCCGGGATAAAGCAGTTGATGGCCCTTCCCGTCGGTCTGGGAGCAATATTTAAAAATGAATACAGCGACTGGAAAACCCCGGAAGGCAAGTTCCAGATCGTGAGCAAGAGAAAAGACCCTACATGGTATGTTCCGGAATCGATCCAGATAGAATATGCGATCAAAGGCAAGACTGTAGAGGAATCGGTCCCGCCGGGCCCCAAGAACCCCCTGGGGAAATACGCGATAAAGACATCATTGCCGGCCGTCCTCATCCATGAGACCATCTGGCCGGGAAGCGTTTACCGTTATATGAGCCATGGATGCATCCGGATGCTGCGCGAACATATCGAGCAATTGTTTCCTCTCGTCGAGGTCAACATGCAGGGGGAGATCATCTACGAACCTGTCAAGATCGCCCGGACCGAGGATGGCAGGACCTTCGTCGAGATACGA
The DNA here is from genome assembly GCA_963823725.1 of uncultured delta proteobacterium. Lineage (GTDB taxonomy): Bacteria > Desulfobacterota > Syntrophorhabdia > Syntrophorhabdales > Syntrophorhabdaceae > Delta-02. The sequence continues at coordinate 437,965 of CAWGMJ010000020.1, read as the reverse complement.
ACGGATATTTACAGGAAACATAGATCATTGAAAAACTACGCCGCAAAACTGATCGAGGCGCGGGGCATGTCTGATAAGGTCGACTGGCAAAAGATCGACAGGCTTCTCAAAGAAGAATCCGGCGTTGCGGAGGACGTCAGCCTTGCCAGGACTCAAAAATCATCCGCATCACCCGGCAATGATCCCCTGAGACCGGGTTTTACAGACCGTGTCGTTGATTATTTCAAGAATAAGTTCAAAGCCGATCAGGCCAGTACCCAGAAATTCTAAGATAAACCCCGTATTCCGGGACAGCACGATAATCCGCTTTGCGGCCTCAAATTCCGAAAGTTACCTGCATTACTTCCTCAAGACTTGTAATGCCTTTCTCAACTTTTCTCAGGCCTGATTCGTAGAGCGTTTTCATGCCCAGGTCCCGTGCACGCTGACGCATATCCCGGTATGAAACAGTATTCGTGATGAGAGACTTCAGGTCTTCAGACGTAGACATTACCTCCGCGACAAGGGTCCTGCCGCGGTAACCCGTGTTGTTGCATGCGGGGCATCCCTTTGGGCGGTAAATGACATCCGTGTTAAGCTTCGCCAAACCCAGGTCTTTTTTCTCCGGTGCACAGGCCTCCTTGCATTCGGGGCACAGTTTTCGAACGAGCCTCTGACCGACGACAGCGAGAAGGGTTGGCGCCAGGAGAAAAGGTTCGACGCCGATATCAATAAGCCGCGTAACTGCGGACGGCGCATCATTCGTATGGAGCGTCGACAGGACAAGATGGCCTGTCAGGGCGGACCGGACGCATATCTCCGCTGTTTCAAGGTCCCGTACCTCGCCGACCAGCATGATATCGGGGTCCTGCCGTAGAAAGCTCCTGAGCGATGAAGCAAATGTCAGTCCTATCTCCGGTTTTACCTGTACCTGGTTGATTCCCGCCAATCTGTATTCAACGGGGTCCTCGACAGTAAGAATATTTTTCTCGGTAGATTTGATCTCCTGGAGGATTGCATAGAGTGTCGTAGATTTTCCGCTTCCTGTCGGCCCTGTGAGAAAAACGAGACCGTAAGGGCTGAAAATGGCTTTTTTGAGTTTCTCAAGATCATCCTCTTCAAAGCCCATTTCGGCCAATTCGAGGACAACCCCTGTTCTATCGAGAATCCGTAAAACCACTTTTTCGCCATATATCGTGGGCAGGACCGATATACGCAGGTCTATTGTACGGTCATGGATCTTTACCATGAATGTTCCGTCCTGGGGCAGCCGCTTTTCGGAAATATCGAGGCGCGAAAGAATTTTTATCCTCGATACAATAGGAAGGTGCATATGCTTCGGCGGAGGAGTCATTTCGTAAAGCTTTCCATCAATGCGGTACCTGAGTGAAATGTGGTCCTCGAACGGCTCTAAATGAATGTCTGACGCACGCTTATCGATTGCCTGCCAGAGCATAAGGTTGACCAGTTTCACGACGGGGCCGCCCTGGCGCGCTGCAACCATGCCTTCGATACCTGTCGACTCACCGACAGTCGACGGGGATTGCAGTTCAATGCTGTTTATTGCATGCCCCTCTCGGTTGTATTTCCGGGAAGTTACGCTCGTATCGTAAAATCCCTCAATTGCCCTCAGGATGTCCGACCGGGTAGCAGCGACCGGCCTGACCTGGCATCCGGTTATCTTTTTCAATTCATCGATGAGCATAACGTCAAGAGGGTTGAACATTATGCAGGTAAAGACATTGTTCTCCCTGGACAGCGGGAAGATAGTATTCCTCAATGCGAATTGCTTGGGTATCAGCTCTTTTAGCTCCTGGCTCCTCGGCGGGCTGGAGGGAACCATTCTGTGAAGACAAAAGCGGAATGTCAAACTCCTCCGACAGGGAAAAAGCAACATCATCCTCCGCTATCAACCCTTTATTAACCAGAATTTCACCGAGATACCCGCCGCTTGCCTGCTGTATCTCGAGAGCTTTATCGAGGACTTCCTGCGAGATCAGCCTCTGGTCGAGAAGAAATGCAGCAAGCCTTCCGTCCGGTGAATCATGCTGTGCGAGTTTGGTCATGGATGTATTTTATGAAAACCAAACAATAATGGCAAGGAGATAGGTGATAGGTAATGGGTTATGGGTTATGGGAATAAATTCAATACTCATCCTCTTTTTCCCGTCACCCATGACCTATGACCCATGACCCGTTTTTATGCTATACTTCCCGAATCAAGGGGGATTATGAAGTTGTCGCGAGTCTTCCGGGGATATGTCTTCTGCGCAATATTTCTTCTGACCCTGACGACATATGGCGCAGCATGCACTCTATGGGCTTCTGCCGGCGATAGTGTTGCAGGCGGGGGAGCTATCATTGCGAAAAATAGGGACAATGTGTCCTCTTTGCATTCGAGGCTCGGGCTTGTCTTTCCGGCAAAGGGTTTCCGGTTTCTCGGCATTCTCGATATCGAAGCCGACGGCTATGTTGTGGCTGGCATAAATGAGAAGGGGCTGGTTGTTATAAATGCTTCCGCGAACAGTGTACAGCGCAGCAAGCGTCATGTCGCGACCGAAGATGTAACGCAAAGGATCCTGGAAAAGTTTGATTCTGTAGATTCTTTAGCGAAAGAAAAAGATCTTTTCCGAAAGACCCACCCGGCAATATACATCATTGCCGATTCGGCCAGGATCATGTCCGTCGAAGTGGCCCCGCGGGGCAATGTGGTGATCGCTGTAAAGGAAAACGGAATACTGGCCTTCACGAATCACTATACGTCCCGGAGCCTCGCAGATGCCAATGAAAAGATCAGCCGGGAAAGCCTGCTGCGCCTTATAAGAATTAACCAGCTGCTCGGCGGGTTGCAAAGGGCGTATACTCTCGATGATTTTATATCCATGAGCCGGGACCGTAATTCGGGAGGGCCGGGCGCGGTAATGAGGAATTCCCAAAAAGGGCCGGGCATCCGCACCCTGGCAACCTGGATACTAAGACTGGAACCCGGGTCGGCCCCGACAGTATACGCTGAGATACGCAACGAGGGAAGACAGCCCGAAACATTCGCGGTACGACTGGACCAGAAATTCTGGAACCCTGTCGCGAATACAATCGAACCCAAATAATATCCTTATTTTTAACAGTGGGGAAGAGAAGCATACGCCTTACGCCTTACGCTCTTAATCTACCTTTACTATCTCGTATGTCCGCTTGCCGCCGGGGGCATTGAAATTCACCTCATCGCCGACGCATTTGCCCATCAGGGCCCGTCCGAGAGGCGATGTAAAAGATATGGTATTCCTTTTTATGTCGGATTCGTAGGGGCCGACTACCCGGTACAACGATTCCTCATCGGTATCAAGATTGACAAGTGTCACGGTGCATCCGAACGCTACCGTCTCCCCATCACCTTTCCTGACATCGACAATTTCCGAATTCCTCAGCTGTTCTTCAATTTCTGCTACTCTTTGCTGTAAGAACTGGAATTCTTCCCGGGCGGCATCATATTCCGCATTTTCTGAAAGGTCGCCGTGTTCCCGTGCTTCTTCGATCGCCTTCAGGATTTGCGGACGCTTGACGCTGAGCATGTTGTCATGCTCCTTTTTTAATGCTTCGTGGCCTTCCCTCGTGATTGGTACTTTCATTAACGCTCCGGTTATGTTCTGTGAAGTACAAAGACTACCTGAGCCGGGATAAATTATCAACAGATTTATGTCAGTCTGCTTCCTCAACCGGCTAAACATCTATGGCACAATTTAAGGGTCATATCGCCTGGCAGCGGCGATGGCCGGAATGTCGATAAAATCAGGAAAAAATCCTTGACAAGATATGGACTTACCAGTATAACTGACTAAAGTGGTAAATGGTGTAAAAAGGTGGGAGATTGTTCGCAGGACGATACGAATATTCGATCGATGACAAGAGCAGAGTGAGCATCCCGGCGAAGTTCAGGGAAGCCCTTTCCCAGAGTGCCGACTCCCGGCTCATTCTTACCAATCTCGATGGCTGCATAGTGGCGTATCCATACCAGGAATGGCTCAATATCCAGGATAAGGTCTCCGCCTCACCGATGCGAAAAGAAACACGGGCATTCCTGCGCTATTTTTATTCCGGTGCGACTGAGTGTTCTCTTGATAAACTGGGGAGGATACTTATCCCCCAGACCCTCAAGACAGATGCGCATATCCAGAAGAACGTCGTCATAGTCGGCGTCGGGAAGAAAATAGAGGTATGGGCGAAAGAAAAATGGGAGGAACTGGTACGGCTGGCCACTGCCGATCCTGATCAGATAGCTGATATCGTATCGGAACTCGGTCTTTGAGCGGCCGGGAACATATCTCAGTTCTTTTCCAGGAAGTACTTGAAAACCTGATCAGCACCGAAAGCGGAATTTTCGTCGATGCAACAGTCGGCGCAGCGGGACATGCTCTCGGCTTGCTGAGAAGAAACAGAAAATTACATTTAATTGGTATTGATAGAGATCAGGAAGCATTAGAACGGGCGCGCGAAGCACTGAAAGCATATAGCGACCGGGTGACTTTACTGAGAGGCAACTTCGGGGACATGAAGGAATTGCTCCACAGTGCAGGGGTGGAATCCATCGATGGGGCCCTCTTTGATCTCGGTATCTCAAGTTATCAACTGGCAAGCGGCAGGGGATTCAGCTTTAACGATGACGAGGAACTCGATATGAGGATGGACAAAAGGCAGGACCTTACCGCATACGATATCGTCAATTCCTACCGTCAGGATGAGATTGCACGGATCCTTTATGAATATGGCGAAGAATGGCAATCGCGCAAGATAGCGAAGGCCATTTTCGAGAACCGTAAAAAGGACCGGATACGGACGGGCAGGCAGCTGGCCGACATTATCGCCTCGGTGAAGAAACGGACCGGCAAGATCCATCCTGCCACAAAAACATTCCAGGCCTTGAGGATCGCCGTCAATGATGAGCTTCAGAGCCTCGTGAAAGGAATGGACGGCGCGATAGAGCTCCTGTCGCCCGGGTCGAGAATAGGCATAATAACGTTCCATTCCCTGGAGGACAGGATCGTTAAAGAGCATTTTCGCAATGACAGGGCACTGACGGTATTAACCCGTAAACCCGTCAGGCCGGGGCTTGACGAGACCCGGTCAAATCCGCGTTCACGCAGCGCCAAACTGCGCATCGCACAGAAAAAATTAATGGGGGTGCATCATGATGTACAGAACGAGAAAGGTATATATAGACACATCGGGAGACAAACTCTTCGATAGCCTTCAGCCCATTCTTTTTCTGGGATTCATGATCGCGCTTGTCTTCATTGCCAGCTACCTTCTCGTGAACGCCCATGACCGTGCGCGCCAGGACCTTATTGAGACCCTCACCCTGGAACGCCAATTACGCGATACACACCAGAAACTGGCGTCCGACATGGCGGGCATAACCCGGTCACGGCTTCTTGCCTTAAAAGCCAAAGAAAGGCTCGGTCTCACAAAACCAAAGGATGAAGAGGTTCTCGTCTTGAAATGAACAAACCGGCGATCAGGAAAGCCTTCATTGTATGCACATTTATCGGAATCATGTATGCAGGGATTGCGTTCAATGTTCAAGACCGGTTCTCGATGAAGAGGACGTCCGGACCGGTCGTCGGGCAAGAGCCCCCCGGAGCCTTAGCGTTGCCGCTGCCCAGCCAAAATCAGAACCGCCTGTACCCGAGAAAAAAAACCTGACCACAGATAACAATACCGGAATAGAACCTTCATTCCTCATCGCAGTCCCCATCATTGCCTTTGCTATACAGGAAGGCCTCATAGAAAAAGATGGAATGATCGTAGTACAGAAAAATGATGATGACGCATCGTCGGTATATCTGAAAAAACCCGTGGATATATTGAAAGACAAGGACAAGGACGGCCTTAAGGCCATCTCGCGCATCATCGGGAAAAAGAATATCGAGGTCTTCTTGAACAGGCAAGGCGTGAAAATTCCTGATAAATCCCTGTCTGTTGATACTATCACCGGGAATCGGTTACAGTATTGACAAGAATTTGCTTGTCAGTATGTACAACAGTATGTCGGTGAAGGCTTCGCTCCCCTCATGCCTTATGCCTCTGGCGGTTTTGAAGTCTCAAGAAAAAATAACGGGTTCCAAATCAATGCGGTCCGGAATGGAAAAAACCTGCAGAACGCGGAGGACAGACTCGCCTTTTCAATGCCGGACCTTTCGGGACTCTCCATGAAAGCGGCCCTCGACAGGATATCATCGAAGGCCCAGGTGAAAATCTACGGTTCGGGTATCGTAGTCGACCAGTTCCCCAAATCTAAGGAAAAAGTTGAAAAAGAGACCCGGTGCATTCTTTACGGGAGGTCATACCAAAAGTGAAACTCGGCAACATAATAAAGGGAATGGATACGATAAGTATCCGCGGAAACACCTCCCTTGAAATAACGGGAATTACGAAAGATTCGCGGAATGTCTCGGAAGGCTCTCTCTTTTTCGTGACATCCGCGAGCAGCGCATATACTGAAGATGCTTTCAAGCGGGGAGCCAGCGCGATAGTTACCGATGGCGAGATCGACCGAGCCGTTCGGATGCGTCGTTCATGTCGGGGATGTCATGAAAGCACTCGGACAGGCTGCATCGAACTTCTATCACCATCCCTCGCGCAAGGCCCATATCACGGGCATCACCGGAACGAACGGCAAGACGACAACGACGTATCTTATCGAGTCGATCTTCCGCGTCGGCCGGCAAAGAACCCGGGGTGATCGGCACGATCTCATACCGCTATGCCGGGAAGACCTTTAAAGCGGCCAATACGACGCCCGGGGCAAGCGAAATAAACGGCCTCTTGAACGACATGGTCAGCGCCGGCATCAGCCACGTTATCATGGAGGTCTCGTCCCACGCGCTTCATCAGGCGCGGGTCGAAGGTATCGATTTTGACATTGCGATATTTACGAACCTTACCCACGACCACCTGGATTATCATGGCACTTTCGCAAACTACGGGGCATCGAAAAGACTCCTTTTCGAAGATTACCTCGCCACGAAGCAAGAAAAAGAAAAGATATGCCGATCATGAATATTGATGATCCCTCGATAAGGGATTTCATGATAGCCGCGCCTGTAACAATGCTCTCATACAGCACGCGGGGCTTTGCCGATGCCTGCCTTTCGGAATACTCCGAAAGTATTGATGGCCTGACCCTCACCATAAACCTGCCGGGGAAAAAGATCCCCATCGTCTCACCTTTAATTGGCATGTTCAATGCCTCCAACATTCTTGCCGCAACATTGTCAGGCTATGCAACGGGCATATCGCACCGCGCGATCAAAGAGGGTATCGAGCGCTTAACGGGCGTTCCGGGAAGACTAGAACGAGTAGCTAATGACAGGGGCATTTCAGTCTTTGTGGATTATGCGCATACCCCGGACGCCATCAAGAATGTGCTTTCACTTCTTGGACAGCCTCAAGAAGGGAAAGCTTATCGTTGTTTTCGGATGTGGGGGGAACAGGGATGCAGCGAAAAGGCCCATCATGGGAGCGCTGGCTTCCCGTCTCGCGGATGAGGTCATTATCACATCGGATAATCCGCGGAATGAAAACCCCGGCCCAGATCATTGCCGATATCACGCGGGGGGTCGAAGGAAAAAGGTACAGGATCATCGAAGACCGGCGGGAGGCTATCTTCGAGAGCATCCGCACAGCAAGAGCCCGATGATGTTGTGCTCGTGGCGGGCAAAGGCCATGAGGACTATCAGATCGTGGGGGACAGCATCCTGCATTTCAGCGATCGTGAAGTTGTCGAGGAGTATTTTCATGTGGCGACTTGAAGATATCATCACGGCGGCAAAAGGCACGGTCCTGAAAAAGGACAGGGAGGTCTTTTACGGGCATTTCCACGGACTCCCGCACGATCGGGGAAGGCGAACTATTCATCCCTATCGTGGGAAGATCTTTTGACGGCCATTCGTTTATCGAACAGGCGCTGAAGATATCCCGCGGCGGAGCCCTGTGCAGGAATGACTATCCGGTATCCCTTGCCGATGCCCCGGGGACGGTCATCCTTGTTGAAGACACGAACCAGGCCCTTCTCGATATTGCACGGTTCAAAAGGGAAACCCTTTCCGGGAAATTCATCTCCATTACGGGGAGCAACGGCAAGACAACGACCAAAGAGATCCTCGCGGGCATGCTGAAGAAAAGATTCAATGTTCACTACAACGAGAAAAACCTGAACAACCTGATCGGCGTACCTTTGAGTATTCTGGCAATAACGGGCGAACCCGATGCATGCATCCTGGAGCTGGGCACGAATATGCCCGGCGAGATAAAAAAACTCGCGGTAACCACCGATCCCGATATTGTCCCTTATCACCAATGTCAACCCGTCGCATCTCGAAGGGCTTGAATCGCTTGACGGGATCCTCGAAGAAAAACTCGATCTTTTCCGGTACACGAGGCCCCACGGGAAGATCCTCGTAAATATCGACGATCCCGGCATTGCGGCGCGGTATCGGCAAACGGGCCATGCCGCGATCACATTCGGATCGAAAATGATGCGTATTACCGCCTGCGCGTACTACGCGACCTCGGCTGGGAAGGTTCCGTTATATCCATAATATCCCCGGCCGGTACGATAGAAGCACGGACCTCACTGCTTGGCCGGCACAATTACTATAATTTGCTTGCCGCTGCAACCACCGCTTCCATCATGGGCGTGGACCACGTATTGATCGCCCAGGCGATCGAGGAATTCACTTCATACGACAAGCGTCTTCAACCCATCGAAAGCTCCCGCGGGTTCATCATAATAGACGATACGTACAATGCGAACCCTTCATCCATGCAATGGGCCATACGGACGCTTGAGCGACCTCCCGTCACACGGCAAAAAGGTGGCTGTGCTGGGCGGAATGAAAGAACTGGGAAAGGACAGCGCCTTCTATCACGGGGAAATGGGCAAATTCCTTAAGAATATGAAAGATATCGGCTCTTATTGCCCTTTTCGGCGAAGAGACCGAGGACACGTTTTCGGAACTCGGCAATGGGCGGGCTGTACATTTCAACGATAAAGGACAGCTCATCGAATACCTGAGCTCGCACCTCAATCCAGGCGATACGGTCCTCGTCAAAGGATCACGGGCATTTAAGATGGAAGAAATAGTGGAGGCCCTGAAGTAATGCTGTATTACCTGCTCTATCAGCTGCATACGAAGATCACGCGCATTCAATGTTTTTCGCTATATAACGTTCAGGGCCGTCCTCGCGATATTGTCGGCCCTTATCATCAGTTTTATCCTTACGCCCTATGTTATCCGGAAATTCCATGAATGGAAGATACGCAGCGGCAAGCGCGAGGATGTTCCCGACCGTCACGAGGCAAAGAAGGAGACCCCGACGATGGGCGGGTTCGTTATTCTCATTGCGACGCTTATACCGACGCTCCTGTGGGCAGACCTCAGCAACTACTATATATGGGTGGTCATCTTTTCCCTCCTGTCGTTCGGGATCATCGGGTTCATGGACGATGTGAAAAAGCTTCGCGGGATAAACGGGAAAGGCATAACCGGACGGACGAAGCTGTCATTGCAGTTGTTGTTCGCGGCCTGCATCGGCGCGATGATATTCTTCAAGTTCGGCTTCAATACGCAGCTTACCATACCCTTCTTCAAGAACCTGCTTCCCGATCTCGGGGTTTTTTATATTGCCCTGTGCGTCTTCATGATCGCCGGGACGTCGAATGCCGTGAACCTCACCGACGGGCTTGACGGTCTTGCGATCGGGCCGGTCCTCACGGTCTGCACGACCTTCATGATATTCTGCTATCTCGCAGGAAACGCGATCTTCTCGCAATACCTCCAGATATTTTTCGTGAAAGGCGCCGGAGAGCTGACCGTCCTGTGCGGCGCCATGCTCGGGGCCGGCATCGGCTTTCTCTGGTACAACGCCCATCCCGCAGAACTCTTCATGGGCGACACGGGGTCGCTTTCGCTGGGCGCTGCGCTCGCCACTATCGCTGTCATCATCAAACAGGAATTCCTTCTCGTTATCGCAGGCGGGATATTTGTCCTGGAGACCCTGTCCGTCATCATCCAGGTCTATTCGTTCAAGCTCCGGGGAAAAAGGGTTTTCAGGATGGCGCCCATCCACCATCATTTCGAGCTGAAGGGATGGAACGAGGAAAAAATAGTTGTCCGGTTCTGGATCATCTCGGTGATCCTTGGGCTCCTTGCTATGAGCACGCTGAAACTGAGGTAAAATGGAAATACCTGACCGCATACTTATCGTCGGCCTCGGCACCTCGGGAATAGCCGTTGCCCGGTTCCTTTCCCGGCTCGGGAAAACGATCGGCATTGCCGACGAAAAGAATGAAAAAGATCTGGCCAGATGCCCTTGCCTCGCTTGAGGGGATCACATACACCGGCCATTTCGGCCCGCACCGCGAAGCCGATTTTACCGCGTATCCCATGATCGTCCTGAGCCCCGGCGTCGACACGGAACTGCCCGTCATTCAGGCCGCCCGCAGGGCCGGCGTCAGGGTAATAGGCGAAATGGAACTGGCATCGTCCTTTGTAAGCGACCCGATCATCGCGATCACGGGAACGAACGGCAAGACGACGACGACAAGCCTCATCGGCGAGATATTTACGAAGGCCTTCGGGCCATGTCTTTGTCGGCGGGAATATCGGCAATCCGCTCATCAATTATGTGGCCGAGGGCAGAAGGTCCCCGGCTGTCATTGTCGAGGTGAGCAGCTTTCAGCTCGAAACGATAGAAAGCTTCAAACCGTCGACGGCCTTGCTTCTCAATATTACCGAGGACCATCTTGACCGCTACCGCAGCTACGATGAATACAAGGCGGCAAAATACCGCATCTTCGACAACCAGACAAACGGGGACAACGCCATCGTCAGGAACGGGCTCGATGTCCCGATGAAAGGCTCGCCGCGCATATTTACATTCTCGGCGACGGAAGAGGTCCGGGAAGGCGCCTTCGCGAAGGACGGGATGCTGCTACGTGCGGTTTGACGGGAAAGAATCTTCATTCCGGCGGAATATCTCGCCGCTTGTCGGCATCCATAATACCGAGAATATCCTCGCGGCTATCCTTACGGCCCGTATCCACGGGATAGACGACGCAGTCATCGAAGAGCGCCCTTAAGACATTCAAGGGGCTTCCCCACCGGGTCGAGTTCGTCCGCACCGTCCGGGATGTCGCCTTCTACAACGATTCGAAGGCAACGAATGTCGATGCCACAAAAAGGGCCCTGGAAGGTTTCGATAGGAATGTCATCCTGATCGCCGGCGGAAAAGACAAAGGCGGAAGCTATAAAGCGATACGCGAGATGAGCGCACGGATAAAGGCCCTTATCCTTATCGGCGAAGCCAGGGACAGGATCGCTGCGGAACTCTTCGATGTTATCCCGACCTACGGCGAAAGCGATATGACATCGGCCGTGTATGCCGCCTTTTCGCAGGCATCAGCCGGGAGATGTCGTGCTTTTGTCGCCCATGTGCAGCAGTTTTGATATGTTCACGAGCTACAAGGACCGGGGAAATACATTCAGGAGAATAGTGGAATCGCTGTGAAAAAGATCTGCATCGCCATATTGTCTCTTATCCTCGTGTACAGCTTTTTCCGCGAGTTTACGCTCGTGAGGGTCTTGATCATCCTTGCCGGAGCAGCCGCGGGCTTCGGCATCTTCCGCCTTCCCCAGCGCGCGATCGAGGCGATGAAGTATCCCCTTATTATTATCTCCTTCGCCATTACGGTCCTTTTCTTCTTTTACCCGAAGGTAGCGATCCCCGAAATCGCAAGAATGGCGGTGGTTTTTGTTTCCTTTTACGGATTCGCATTCTATCTCATCGGCATCGAGAACAAGGACCAGGATTTTTTCAAGGAAGTTACCGCGCTCTCCATCCTCTTCTTCTCGTCAGGCTTCAATCTTTACGTCTCGGGAAACCTCATATACCTGATCTCGTTCGCGCTCGCCCTTATTTGTTTCCTCTTCATCCTGGGCAGGTATCGTATTATTGCCTTTATCGCGGCTTATACCCTCATTGCATGCTTCATGATATACCGGCAGAAAACAGCGATCCTGGGGAGCGGCCTTACAGGCCTTTCGGAGATCAACAAATACATGCTCCTGGGGACATCGTTTGCCCTTCTCGTTATGAGCTTCGCCGTGATCAGTGAAGAAAAGCACCTTTTCCAGCATGCTGCCATTTTTTGGTTTTCTCTATGTCGCAATGGATATTCTCCTGGTTGTCGGGATGAAATTCTCAGCCGGGCTCCTGTATCAACCGGTCCTTTTCCTCGCCATTATCGCCCCGCTCGCGGGAACGATGATGAAAACGGAAGGAGGGCGGTCATGAAGCTCGTGATAAGCGCCGGCGGAACAGGGGGGCATATCTTCCCCGGAATAGCCGTTGCAGAATCCCTCATGGCCCAGAATACCGGCAATAGCGCCGTCTTCATCGGAACACCCTACGGCCTTGAAAAATCCATCATACCCGAACGCCGGCTTCAAGCTCCATCTCATCGAGGCCCACCAATTCCTGGGACGTTCCGTGATGCATAAAGCGGTGACCCTCCTGAGGATTGCAAAAGGCATGATCATGTGCCTCAAGATCCTGAAAATGGAAAAACCCGACGCAATACTCGGGATGGGCGGGTTTACCTCGGTGCCCGTTATTCTCGCAGGAAAAATGCTCGGCATACCCTGTTTCATTCACGAACAGAATGTCGAGCCGGGACTCGCAAACAAGCTTTTGTCCCGGATAACCCGGACCGTTTTTGTGAGCTTCGACGAAACGGCAAGAAAGATAGCCGCCGGGCCGGGCAGTGCATAGCGGCAATCCATTGCGCCAGAAGCTGAAAAAGACTCGAAGGCATCAAAGACCCGGCATCATTCGGCATCTTTGTCTTCGGAGGCTCCCGGGGCGCAAAAAGCATCAACGATGCCGTTGTATCGCTCTTGCCATTTCTCGCGGAGCATAAAAATGTTGCTGTCTATCACCAGACCGGCACGGACGACCTTGACCGGATACGCGAAGCGTATTCCAAAACCCGCGTGGCCCACGAGGTATTTGCGTTCACGAACGAGATGGAAAAATATTATGCCCTGTCCGACGTCATTATTGCGCGGGCGGGGGCCACGACCATCTTCGAGCTCGCCTTTTTCCGCAAGGCGGCAATATTGATACCGTACCCGTATTCGGCCGGCAATCATCAATGGCAAAACGCGGCATACGTGGAAAGACAAGGCGGGTGCCACCTGGTAAATAATGACGAAGCCACGGGTGAAAGACTGTTCGGCATGATCGAACAGCTCATGAAAGATAAAGAGCGTATAAAACAAATGGGCGAGAACCTGGGAAAGATATTCGTGGACAATGCCGCATTACGTATCATCGGAGGAATAGAACATGGTCTTTCATAAGATCGAACGCGTCCATTTTGTGGGCATAGGCGGCATTGGAATGAGCGGCATCGCCGAGGTGCTGATCAACCTCGGTTTTAAAGTGACCGGTTCCGACGTTCGCCAGACCGATATAACCGAACGGCTCGAATCCCTCGGAGCCGTCATTTTTCAGGGCCATCGGGAGGAAAACATTATCGACTCCGATGTCGTCGTCGTCTCTTCGGCGGTAAGGCCCGACAATCCCGAGGTAAAGAAGGCCCGGGAGCTTTTCATCCCCGTTATTCAGCGGGCCGAGATGCTGGCCGAACTGATGCGGATGAAATATTCCATCGCGGTCGCCGGGGCGCATGGAAAAACCACGACGACATCCCTCGTCTCCTCCATCCTCGGCCATGCGGGCCTTGACCCGACCTGCGTCATAGGCGGGCGGCTTGAACAGCCTGGGAAGCAACGCGAAACTCGGCGACAGCAAGTTCCTCGTGGCGGAAGCGGACGAGAGCGACGGCACGTTCCTGCTTCTTTTCCCCACCATTGCCGTTGCAACGAACATCGACCTCGAACACCTCGATTTTTACAAGGATATAAACGAAATAAAGGCGGCATTCCTTGCGTTCCTGAACAAGGTGCCCTTTTACGGCGTCAATATCCTCTGTATAGACAACGCCAACATTCAGAGCCTTATACCTTCGCTGAAGCGCCGATACATGACCTACGGCCTTTCAAAACAGGCCGACCTCAGGGCCGACAATATCTCGTACGAGGGGTTCGTGACAAAGTTCAAGGTCATATACAAAGGGTACGATCTGGGAGAGATCGAACTCAACCTTGCCGGGACGCACAATGTCGTCAATGCGCTTGCTGCCTGCGGGGTGGCCATAGAACTCGACATACCTTTCCATACCATCCAGGAGGCCCTGAAGAATTTCTCGGGCATCCATCGCAGGCTGGAAATTAAATAGGACGGCGACATCAAGCTCATAGACGATTACGGGCATCACCCGACAGAGATCAAGGCGACCCTCTCCGCCATGCGGAAGATGTGGAAGGGCCGGATCATCGTTGCCTTTCAGCCGCATCGCTACACGCGGACCCGGGGCCTCATGGATGATTTTGCCACGTTCTTTCAATGAGGCCGATGTCCTTATCGTGACCGAGATCTATGCGGCATCGGAAGACCCCATTGAAGGTATCAGCGGATCGAGCCTTGCCGAAAAGATACGCGCAAGCGGGCATAAGAATGTGATATTCGCCCCGACACGGGATGATGTCATCGAGAAGATCCTGGAAAATTCAAAACCCGGGGATGTCGTGATCACCCTCGGGGCCGGGGACCTCTACAAGATCGACGAAAGATTGAGAAACGCATGGACTGGAAAGAAATAAAAGGAGCGGTATTGAAAGACGTGCCCATGAAACGGTACACCTCGATGCGGGTCGGCGGGCCGGCCAGGATGCTTCTGTACCCGGCAGACAGGACAGACCTTCTGGCAATGGTATCCCGTCTTAAAGGACTCCGGCATTCCGCTATCGTTTCCTTGGCAATGGAACGAACATTATCGTGAGCGATGATGGCATAAACGATGCGCTCATACGGATAGCAAGGATGAGCAGGCTGCATTTTACGAAGACGAAAGATGGCGCCGATCGCCGAGGTTGGAGGAGGCTTTTCCCTCAAAAGATTCATACGGGAATGTGCAAAACGGGGCCTCGGCGGCCTTGAAAAATTGTACTGGATACCCGGCAGCGTCGGGGGCGGCATCAGGATGAACGCGGGAAGCTTCGGCCAGTCAATATCCGATACGCTGACCGGTATCGATATTCTGAACGACCGGGGCGAGATCATCGAAAAAGCAGACGGAGCCGGGTGATTTCGGATATCGCGCATCCATCGTAAAGACATCCGAATGTGTCATTAACGGACGATTTCGCCTGAAAGATGCCGATAAGGACCAGCTTCAGACGAGACATGGACTACGTTTACCAGGAAAGAAGGCAGCGGCACCCCATGGAATACCCGTCCGCCGGTTCCATATTTAAGGGAGTGGACGGGCAATCGGCGTGGTGGTTCGTGGAAAAGGCGGGCCTTCGGGGTACCGGATCGGCGATGCATGCGTTTCGGAGAAACACACCAATTTTATCATTAATATGGGGCATGCCAGAGCGCGGGACATCGCAGCGCTCATCAAAAAGATAAAAGATGAGGTCCTCTCGAAGCTCGGTGTCACACTCGAAGAAGAGGTGGAGCTCTGGGGGTTCAATGGATAAAGAGACATTGAGGAAAATGAAGATCGGCGTGCTGCTCGGCGGCAGATCATCCGAGAGGGAAATATCGTTAAAAAGCGGGAAGGCCGTATTCGACAGCCTCGTGCGGTTGGGATACACGGCAGTTGCGATCGATGCCCGGAATCGTCTTGTTGACAGGCTGAAGAAACAGAAGATCGAGGCCGCCTTCATCGTGCTCCACGGCAGATGGGGAGAAGACGGCACAGTCCAGGGCCTCCTCGAAATAATGGGCATACCCTACACCGGGCCCGGGCGTCCTTGGATCTTCCGCGGCGATGGACAAGGCCATAATGAAATTCATCCTCCAGGCAACGCATATCCCCACCCCGAGCTATGTCATAGCGGGTTCCGGCGATCAGATTACGCTCAAGCCGCCCTTTGTTGTGAAACCGGCGAATGAAGGATCGACGATCGGCATATCCCTCGTTCAGAAGAAAAAGGATATCCCGGCGGCGATGGAGCTTGCGCTCAAATATGACAGAAAGGTCGTCGTAGAGGAGTTTATTGCGGGCGAGGAGATCACCGTTGCCGTGATCAACGGACGGGCCGCTTCCCGTTATCGAGGTAAGGCCGCTTTCGGGATTTTATGACTTACGAGGCAAAATATACAAAGGGAATGACCGAGTATATCGTTCCTGCCCGGATATCCAAGGCCATCGCAAAAAAGGCTCAGGCCATTGCCCTTGATGTCTGCCGCAGGTTCGACCTGTCGGGATGCGTGCGCATCGACATGCTTATCAAGGAAGAGGTCCCCTACGTGATCGATATCAACACGTCACCCGGCATGACGGAGACATCGCTTGTTCCGAAAGCCTGGGCCTATGAAGGAAGGACATTTGATGAACTGATCGAAGAGATACTTTCAGGAGTTTCGCTCAAGATATGAAAAAGTTCCTGTACATACTGTTTCTCGGGCCGGTCTGCATGCTCTCGATGCTGTCGATCGCATACCTCTTCTCCCGGGAAGAACCGCTCTTTTTCCTGCAGAACATAAAGGTGAACGGGTTGAGCCAGCTTGGGGATAAAGAAACCATGGCCAAGATCCAGCCGTACCTCACGCAAAATATTTTCAAGGTCGACCTGGGGAAGGTTCAGGAAACGCTTACAGCGCACCCGTTCGTCAAAGAGGTCAGCGTAAAAAGGGTATATCCATTCTCCCTTGTCATTGATGTAAAGGAAAAAAAGCCGTCGGCGTTATGGGTCGCGAACGACGGTTCGATACTCGTTCTTGACGAGAATGGCGAGTCTTACCGTTCCCTCGGAAAAGATGATGTTAAAGGGCTTTACATCATAAACACCCGCGAGAAATCGGATGCGAAGAGCGTCTTTCAAGAAACGAACAGTTTTATCTCGGAAGGGATAATCAAAAAAGGTCAGCTTTCCGAGATATCTTACAACAACGGCAATCTTACGATGTTCGGGTTCGATGACGGTGTCGAGATCATACTCGGCAAGGAAGATCACAAAACCCGACTGAAACGGGCCATGACCGTCCTTAAAGATGCGGGCAAACGCGGCCTCGTCATAAAATGCATCGACGCGCGCTTTGAAAAAGGCGCCATAATCCAGGAAAAGAAGGGGTGAGGCGGGTGAAGGAAGAGGAACAGCTCCTTGTAGGGCTCGATATCGGAACAACAAAGATCTGTGTTGTCGTGGGAAAGGCATCGGAGGACCAGGTCAATATTATCGGCATCGGATCGCATCCTTCAACCGGCCTGCGCAAAGGCGTCGTCGTCAATATGGACAGCACCGTAAATTCCATCAGGAAGGCCGTTGAAGAAGCGGAATTGATGGCCGGTATAAAGATCGACTCGTGTCTTGCCGGCATCGGCGGAGCACATATAAAGAGCTTCAACAGCAACGGTGTTGTTGCTGTCAAGGACCGCGAGGTCCGTCCCGACGATATAGACCGGGCTATCGATGCGGCAAAAGCGGTGGCCATACCCGCCGACCGGGAATTGATCCATGTTATCCCGCAGGAATTTATCGTAGACGATCAGGACGGGATACGCGACCCCGTCGGGATAACGGGAGTCCGGCTCGAGGTAAAGGTGCATATCGTGACGGGGAGCATCTCCTCCGCCCAGAATATCATCAAGTGCTGCAAGCTGGCGGGGCTTAATGTAGACGACGTGATACTGTGCCAGCTCGCATCCGCGGAGGCGGTCCTTACGCCGGAAGAAATGGAGATCGGCGTGGCCGTTGTGGACATCGGCGGCGGTACCAGCGACATAGCCGTGTATGCGAACGGCGTCAATAAAACATACATCCGTCCTGCCTTTCGGCGGGAACAATATTACGAACGACATAGCGATAGGACTCAGGACACCGATCGATGACGCGGAGAAGATCAAGAAAAAATACGGCTGCGCCATGGCCAGCCTCGTCGGTCAGAACGAAACGATCGATGTGCCGAGTGTCGGCGGCAGGAAGCCGCGAACCCTTCAGCGCAAAACCCTGGCAGATATAATCGAGCCCCGGGTGGAGGAAGTATCATCGCTTATATACGACGAGATCAAGAAATCAGGTCTCGAAAAGCTGCTGGCATCGGGCGTTGTCCTGACAGGCGGCTGTTCGAATCTCGACGGGCTGCCCGAGATGGCGGAGAACATTTTCAATCTTCCGTCGAGGAAAGGCGACCCGATCGGAGTCGGGGGCCTGATCGATGTTGTGAATAACCCGGCATATGCTACGGCTGTCGGGCTTTTGCTTTTCGGTTTCAAGGAGGGTCGAGGAAAGAAACGCGGGTTCGACGCTGCGCGGTCGATGAGAAGGTTATTCAGCAACCAGCGTTTGCTCACAAAAATGAGAGATTGGTTTAAAGAAATATTCTAGGGAGGTGCGAGGTGAGCGGAATGTTTTACATGGACGAGAGCAACGGGTTTTCGGCAAAACTGATTGTCGTGGGGGTAGGCGGAGGGGGGTGCAATGCACTCAATAACATGGTCGAGGCAGGTATTCAGGGCGTTGAATTCATCGCGGTCAATACCGATATTAAATCCCTGAGCACGTGCAAGGCACCGGTCAAGATCCAGATCGGGACAAAATTGACCGAGGGGCTCGGCGCAGGCGCAAATCCCGAGGTTGGCAAAAAGGCAGCGCTCGAAGATGTCGATAAGATAAAAGACCATCTCAAGGGCGCCCATATGGTTTTCATTACCTGCGGACTTGGCGGCGGGACGGGTACGGGCGCCTCACCGGTCATTGCCGAGATAGCGCGGGAATTAGGGGCGCTTACGGTCGCGATAACGACAAAGCCTTTCGCTTTCGAGGGGAAAGACAGGATGGTCCAGTCGGAGAACGGCGTAATTCAGCTTAAATCACGGGTTGACTCACTGATCACGATACCCAACCAGAGGCTCCTTTCGATCGGCGGGAAACATATGACGATCATGGAAGCCTTTCTGAAAGCCGATGAAGTCCTTCTCAATGCGGTGCGATCTATTTCCGATCTCATTGTTGGGTCCGGGCATGTCGTCGTTGACTTTGCCGACGTCAAGACGATCATGAGCGAACGGGGAATGGCCATCATGGGTATCGGCGAGGCGCAGGGCGAATCGAGGGCCCGCGATGCGGCGCAGAAAGCGATCTCCAGCCCGCTTCTCGAAGATATCTCCATCCACGGCGCACGCGGTGTCCTCATCAATGTCACCGGCAATACGGACATGACATTGATGGAAGTAAGCGAAGCCTCGACGCTTATCCAGGAACAGGCCCACGAAGATGCGAAGATCATCTGGGGGCTTGTGTATGACCCGTCAATGCAGGATATGATCAGGATCACCGTCATAGCAACCGGTTTTGAAGAACGGGTAGCCGTCGATAATATAGATACAGCCGAGCCGATCCGGCGGGGAAAGCTTTTCGAGGACGGCGATGATGATGTCCCCTCGTTCATGAAGAAGAAAGTAGCTATCGATTACAAGGTCGACTACAAAGAGATACGGCATAAGACGGAAACCATCGATATTGATGATGACCGCTACGATATCCCGACATTTCTCAGAAAGCAGGCAGATTAATGTTACCGCTCAGGGTCCAGATCGAAGACGGTGCTTCCCGACACCGGCAAAACCGGGTTGGAGGCAGCGAAATAAGGCATCGCTTCGATATGGACCTGCAATAACCTCCTTTCCGGGGGGCGGCGAATACTCTCGTCCCGCCGCCCCCACCTCGTCCCGTTTAAAATTGAAGTTTATCTTCGTTGCCTGCTTCGTCGCCATGCTCGACGTTTGCCACCCAACCTGGCAAAGCCTGGAGTTGGGTACCCGGCTTTTCATACGCCTCCGCTGGCTCCTCATTGTCGCCTCGATAATTCTCCAATTTTAAACCGGGGCGGGAGACGATTCTTCGATTATCCTTTACTGCAGCGAAGGTGATCCTACCGCAAAAGGGCATCGTCCCGAAATCCCAGGCTGTCATTCCGGTGGGGCATTTTCCGCCGGAATCCCGCGTCTTCTCATTCTTTTTTCAAAGATGCGGCAGCATTCTGATCACCTTTTGACGGTGTCTACCACGCTTCACTGATTTATGTTATGGTGTTACATATGTTGCAAAGGCGCAAAGGCAAAGACAATCCGGGGTGGAAAGAGCTATCTGGCCCGGGAGACAGGGACGGTCCGGAAAAAATGGGGCGACAGGATCCCTGTAGCGGTCGTTTTCCCGAATTCATATCATGTCGGCATGTCGAACCTTGCGCTTCACATACTTTACAGGACGCTTAACGAGCGTGATGATGTCGTCTGCGAGAGGTTTTTTTATGAAGAAGGGATGCCGCTTGCCTCTGTCGAAAGTTCCCGGTCCCTTTCATCATTCGAAATAGTCTTTTTCACTCTTTCATTCGAACTGGATTATCCCAATATTAGTCAAGATCCTCGAGCGGTCTTCCCTGCCCGCTTTTTCGAGGGACCGCGACGAACGATCCCCGCTGATAGTTGCCGGCGGGATCTGCGTCATGGCCAATCCCGAGCCTGTATCACCATTTTTCGATCTCATGATGCTGGGTGATATTGAAGCCACCCTATCGCAGTTCATGGACTGTTTCGCAAACTGGCGCGCATCCGGCAGGAAAAAGCTCATTGCCGAACTTGGTACCTTTCGCTTTCGTGTATGATCCGGCCGCCTATCTCAGTACATTACCGGGAAGACGGACAGATCGACGCCTTTCAACCCCCCGGTTTTTCAGTTACGGTTGAACATTATTCCGGAGACACCCTTGGAACATCCACGATCATTTCGCCCGACACGGAGTTCGGCGATATGGCCCTTATCGAGGGAACGCGGGGTTGCCCGTCCCGATGTTCATTCTGCCTTCTCGGCAATCTCTACAGATTCCGTTCCGAGGATATACGGGCAGCGGTTGGCAATGCAAAGGATGTGGGCATTGTCGGAGGAGGGATATCATTTCACCCGCACATCGTCGAAATCGTCGAGAACCTCCGACAGCGGGACATCGGGGTGCACCTGCCGTCGCTTCGCCTTGACGAGGTCCCCATTGAACTTATTGAGCTTATCAAGGATGATGTAAAGACGCTTACATTCGGCATAGAGGCAGGCACGGAGCGCCTTACGGGCATTTCTCGGCAAGAACATCACCGACGATGAAATAATCTCCCGTATCGATGCGATAATGGAGCTGAAGTCCTTTAACCTTAAACTGTATTTTATGATCGGCATCCCGGGAGAGAGCCTCGATGATATCGATGCGATACCGGAGCTTGTCAAAAAGGTCCGCCACATCATGATAAAGCACGGGGCCCCGCGCGGTTCTCTCGGCAATATCACGATCCATGCAAGCCCTTTGGTACCGAAAGCAGCAACCCCTTTTCAATGGCTTCCCATGGCGGATATGGATGAACTGAAACAGAAGATCAATCGCCTGAAGGCGGCCTTCAGGAAAATAGACAACACCGTGTTCACGCATGATTCGGTAAAGTTCAGTTTCCTGCAGGCTGTCCTGTCCCGCGGCGACCGGCGTGTATCCGACATAATAGTCCGCCTGTCACACGGCGAAAGCTTGAACAGGATAATCCGGGAAAGCTCGATCAATCTGAATTTCTATGCCCTGCGGGAGCGGGCGGCCCGATGAGATCTTCCCGTGGGATTTCATCCTGGGGCCTGTTTCAAAGGAAAAACTACGCAATAGGCTTGAAATATGTTCATATTAAAGCGATATAACGCGTCATTGACTTTTATCTTTTCATACTATACGATTGTGCAATAATTTTTCCGTGAATAATCCAAGGGGGATGAGTAATGTTCTAATCTTAATAAAGTATTGCTTGTCGGCCGCCTCGGGACTGACCCTGAATTACGCTATACATCGGACAAAAGCCCGTCGCGACATTTCGCAATGGCCACATCGAAACATCTCAAGGACAAATCCGGCAACTGAAGCAGGAGAGAACGGAATGGCACATCATCGTAACATGGCGCAATCTTGGCTGAACGTGCCGGCGAATACCTGAAGAAAGGAAGCTCTGTTTACGTTGAGGGCAAGATACAGTCACGGGAATATGAAGGAAAAGACGGCATCAAACGAAGAGTATATGAAATTATCGCTTCCGATATGAAAACTGTTCCCAACCTGGGCCAAGGCCAAAATCAGCGCTTATCCTCAGGAAGAGCGCAAGAGTTCACGGTTCCTTCCAAACCACAATATGAAGATGATTTCGTACCGGAAGATGATGTACCGATGTAGAAGAAGACGGGTACTGGGTTATAGGTAATAGGCAGATGGGCCTATTTTGGGTCCTGCTGGTCGGATACGGGGGTTTCTTTAGCAGGCTGTAAATTCTCTGTTTCATTTGTAACCGACGTTGGCGCTTCGGTGATCTCTTCAGGCGGACTGGCTACCACTTCTTCGTATTCCGGGACGACGATACCCCTTTTTGCCATAATGTTGTATATGATCTTTGCCCGCCGTCTCGACATACCGCGATGTGCCGTCTACACGGTAGCGCCTCGGATTGGGAAGCGCAGCCGCCAAGTTTTGCCGCCTCTTCGGCCGTAATGCCGCGGCCGGCTTGCCAAAATGCCTGCGGGCGGCTATCTCGGCTCCGAATATGCCGTCACCCCATTCAACGACATTCAGGTAAAGCTCCAGTATTCGCCGCTTTGTCAGCGTCCGCTCGAGCCTCCACGTGATTATTGCCTCTTTGAGCTTGCGGACGGGGTTTTTTGCGGGAGTAAATAAAGATTTTTCGTAAGCTGCTGGCTTATCGTGCTTCCGCCCAGTTTGAACTTGCCTGATTCGAGGTTCTTTTCAAACGCCTTCTGGATGGCTTCTTTGTCAAAACCATGATGCTTCCAGAACTTGTCATCCTCCGCAATAAGAACTGCCTTCATGAGATACGGCGATATGGATCCCAGCGGCACCCATTTTTGCTGTATCTTTATGTTCTTGCCCTTTGCCCTGTATTCATCTTCACGATACTCCATGAAGGATGTTTTGCCCGGGTTTTGTTTTTTGAGTTTCGCAACATCGGGATAGACAAGGTAAAATGCGCCGAATCCTGCTATGAGCAGGATCCCGAGAATGAATATCGATATGATGAACCGGAAAAATCGGCCCGGCTTTTCTTCTTCTTATTTTTCTTTTTCAAGCACTAATTATTATCATATCCGGCAAATCATTGGAACATATTCCTCGAGGCCCGATGCCGTTTATTGAAATAAGAGGTCCACCTGGTGTATAGTTTCGATATTTCTTGAGCAATTTTAAGCATATTAACGAGGTGTATCGTGGATTATGGGGATTATGAAGGCGTGATGGGCTTAGAGGTCCATGCGCATCTTTTGACCGAGAGCAAGATATTTTGCGGCTGTTCGACACAGTTCGGGGCCGAGCCCAATAGCCATACATGCCCGACGTGCATGGGGCTTCCCGGAGCATTGCCTGTACTCAATAAAAAAGTAGTCGAATTTGCGATCAAGCTTGGCCTGGCGGTTCATTGCTCGATAAGCCATAAGAGCGTCTTTGCGCGAAAGAACTATTTTTATCCCGACCTTCCGAAGGGATACCAGATATCGCAGTATGAGGAACCGATCTGCAACAAGGCTGGCTCGATATCATCGTGGACGGGCAGACGAAACGTATACGGATCCTCAGGATACATATGGAAGAGGATGCCGGCAAACTCGTTCATGAACGGACGATCGAGACGAGCAGCTACAGCATGGTCGACTATAACCGCTCCTCTACGCCGCTCCTTGAGATAGTCAGCGAGCCGGACTTGAGGACACCCGCGGAAGCCACGGCATATCTCAAGGCCCTCCGTGATATTCTCATGTATCTTGAAATATGCGACGGCAATATGGAAGAAGGCAGCTTCCGGTGTGATGCCAATGTGTCGGTGCGCAAGAAAGGCGACGAGGCCTTCGGCACCAGGGCGGAGCTTAAGAACCTGAACTCCTTTCGAAACATCGAAAGATCCCTCGATTACGAGATCGAGCGCCAGATAGCCCTTATTAAGAAAGGCGGGAGGGTCGTTCAGGAAACGCGGCTTTTTAATGCCGAGCAGGGGGTGACCTACTCCATGCGCGGCAAGGAAGAGGCACATGATTACCGGTATTTCCCGGAGCCCGACCTTCTTCCCGTGATAATAGAGGATGCGTGGATCGACAGTGTGAGAAGCACCCTGCCCGAACTGCCGCTCGAAAAGATGGAACGTTTCATGACGGATTACGGCCTGCCCCGCTACGATGTGGAGATCCTTGCATCCGACATGGAACTGGCCCGCTATTTCGAGGATGTTCTTAAGCTCTTTCCCGAGCCGAAGACGGTCAGCAACTTTATCATGACGGAATTATTGAGGGAACTGAAAGACGGAAATATATCCCCAAAGGATTCGCCTGTTAAACCTGCTGAGCTCGCCGATCTCCTTACGCTTATAAAAAATGGCACCATAAGCAACAAGATCGGAAAAGAGATATTCCCCGAGATATACCGCACAGGCGCTGCTCCCGCCCAATACGTGAAGGAAAAAGGGCTCCTCCAGATATCGGATGAAGGGGCTATCGAAAAGATCATTGATGGAATACTGGCCCGGTCGCCCAAAGAAGTTGCTGACTTCAAGGCCGGAAAAGAAAAACTCATCGGATTTTTTGTAGGACAGGCAATGAAGGAAACAAAGGGAAAAGCAAACCCGGCATTGCTTAATGAGATCCTTTTGAAGAAATTGAAGCAGTGAGGAGTAAGGAGTAAACAGTAAGGAGTTAGATACCAATCTCATCACTCCTCATTCAAGGAGCTAACATGACAGACCATATTTATTGGAAAAATGGCGTTCTTTTTCTTCTCGATCAGAGGGAACTTCCGTTCAAAAAAACATACGTCAAATGTTCGACCGCTGCCGATGTCATAACGGCCATAAACAACATGACGGTCCGCGGTGCTCCGCTTCTGGGGATCGTTGCCGCTTATGGCGTCGTGCTTGGCGTGAAGGAGCGCAAGGAAGCCTTGAGGTCTGTCGCGGCTGCCGATATTGAACGCATCGCGAAAAAACTCGGGGACACGCGTCCCACGGCGGTAAATTTGTTCTGGGCTCTCGAAAAGATGAAGGATGCCTTTAAGAGATATGCCGGTGATACGGACCTTGTCGAGGACCTTCTCGGCGAGGCGCTTGCAATCCATGTTGAAGACATCGAGAATAACCGGATCCTTTCCCTCTACGGCGCGGAACTTCTCGAGGATGGCGATACCATTCTCACCCATTGCAATGCCGGCGCACTTGCGACCGGGGGATACGGAACAGCGCTCGGGGTCCTCCGTGCGGCACATGAGGCAGGCAAGAAGATAAAGGTTATCGCCACGGAAACGCGGCCCTACATGCAGGGTTCGCGTCTTACCGTCTGGGAACTGATGCAGGAAGGCATCCCCGTCGAACTCGTCCCCGAGAACCATGCCGGGTTATTATGTTCGAATGGGACTGTCACCAAGGTTATCACGGGGGCTGACAGGATAGCGCTGAACGGTGATACCGCCAATAAGGTCGGAACGTTCATGATCTCGCTTGCTGCACGGGAATTCAAGATCCCGTTCTACATCGCGGCGCCGGTATCCACTTTTGACGCGTCGATCCAGTCGGGCAGGGAGATCGTGATCGAGGAACGCAGTTCACGCGAGGTCAAATATCTCGACGACAGGCTCCTGACGGTCAAAGACGCCCGGGCCCGTTATTTTGCGTTCGATGTTACGCCGTCGCGCAACATAACCGGCTTCATAACGGAAAAAGGCATAATCCAGAAACCTTTCAAGAAATATATCAGCATGCTTTTCTAGCCGGCGGCGCGAATCATGGGCATAATCACCCTTTGCACCGATTTCGGGAATAAAGACCCCTATGTTGGGATCATGAAGGGCGTTATCCTCGCCGTAGATCACGCTGCTGAGATCGTGGACATCACCCATGAGGTCGAGGCGCAGGATATACGCGAGGCCGCATTTATCGTGAACGATTACTGGAAGTATTTCCCTGCCGGCACCGTTCATGTTGTTGTTGTCGATCCCACGGTAGGCAGTCTGCGCCGCCCTGTTGTTGTGTCCTCAGACGGGCATTTTTTTGTCGGGCCGGATAACGGCGTATTCTCATTCATTGCCGGCGGCGCCTCGGAGATCCGCGTCATTGAAAACCGGGACTATATGCGTGAAGAGATAAGCCCCACATTTCATGGCCGGGATATATTCAGTCCGGTGGCAGCCCACCTGTCTTCAGGGCTTCGACCGTCGCTTCTCGGAACAAAAATAACGGACCCGGTCGTACTTCACGATATTTATCCCGTCATAACGGGAAGTAGTATGACCGGTGATATTGTGCGGTTTGATCATTTCGGGAACGCAATCACGAACATACACCGCGGGCAATTTGAATCCTTTGTTCAGGACAGGCCGTACAGGATCACTATCAACGATCTGTCTTTTACATCACTGAGTCAAAGTTATTATGAGGGGGAGATCACCTGCCTCACCGGCAGTTCGGGATATATCGAATTTGGCGTTTTTCAGGGAGATTTCAGAACAAGGACCGGGGCCCGACAAACGGGACCCGGTGATCATGACGGTTCAATAGTGCTGAGGGCCACCCTTAATTTTTGGGTGGCGATCTGGATCAACTGCCCTGCCTCGTCTATGTCTTTGGATACACTGTCAAGCCCGCCCGTTGCAGCGACACGGGCCCATTTGCGGTAATTCTCGGCGAGATATTCATTGTTCTCGATCAGCTGTTTCAAGACAATACGCAAACGGCTCTCTTCTTCCATCAGATCCTCCTTTTTAGATCAATCCTATCCCTGCCCTGTCCGTCTCTTGTCCGGCATTATTTGCAGACCGCCAGGCCATCCGGATCGACATAAAGGAGCTCCCAGCCGAATTTTGTCTCGTCGTGGAGCCGTACATAAGGGCCGGAAAGACGGGCATAATTATCTGCATCCGAATGGATCATATAAAGTGCTTCATACTCGTCTTTTCCGTCACGCCATTTTACCTTGAGATTCGGTACCCTGTCGCTTGTTATCGGAATGATCGATCCGTTGCCTTTAATCCGCGATGAGCCGATACAGCGAATAACCTCGATCGTATTGCCGTGCGGTTTGATCGTTACCGCCCCGGAATAGGTCTGGCTGCTTCCGGGTTTTTTTCCGATGAGGCCGTACGTCGCGCTCAAGAAACCGGAAAGGTCCTTATCTTCTGCGCTGTAAGAAGGGATCGCGAAGATGAGCAGCATAAGGACGAGAAAAACGATGCACGACAATTTATGGTTCATCCTGCACAAGTCCTTCCGTTTCAATTGCGATCGCTTCGGGCATGCTCAATTCATCGATCTTCTTAAGCGGCCGCTCCAGCATGTTGGTCCGTGTCGTGGTGAGAGTATCATATTCCTTCTTTGCCGCGTCGATCCGGTCGCCCATGACCTTGAATTTTTCCTTATACATCTTCCATTGCTTCGAGAATTCCGCAAGAAGCTTCAATATCTCGGAGGCAGTCCTCTCAAGGTTAAAATTCTCGATCGTCTGACGGATAACGGCGAGGACCGCATACAGAGTGAATGGCGAGCACAGGATCACCTTCTGTTTCAGCGCTTCATCCATGATGGTCATATCGGATTCCTGGATAAAACCGTAAACCTGTTCATTGGGGATAAACATAATAACGTAATCCACCGTATTCTCGGCCGGATTGATGTATTCACGGGACGTTACCTGGCGGATCATTATCTTTGTGTTCCTGAGAAGTTCGTCGCGGTACCTTTTCCTGTCATTGTCGTTCTCGGCGTCGAGGTAGTGGGTAAAATTATCGAGCGGGAACTTCACGTCCATATTGACCAGGAGGTTATTCGGCAGGAAAAATGTATAATCCGGCCTCCCTGAAGCATTCTCGAGTGTCTTTTGCTTGATGTAATTGACACCCTCCACCATCCCGACGAGGCGGATGATATCCTCGGCCATACGCTCGCCCCATTCGCCGCGTTTTTTGGAGCTTGCGAGCGCCCTCCCGAGGTGTTCGGTGGTATCTTTAAGTTTTGATGTTACGTCCTCATGCTTGCGGATCAGGGTATTTACCTCAGCCATCTTGTCGCCGCTTATCTTCCCGACCTCTTCGACGCGTCTCTGGACCTCCTCAAGTGTCCTGCCGATCGATTCGATATTTTTGTCGATAAGTTCCTTTTTGCCTTCGAGCTCTTTTTTGCCCTCGGCGCTCTGGGATTTGATCTTTTCTTCGGCGAGCTTTATGAAATCATCGGCATATAATTTGAACTGGTCCGTATTATGGGCAAGGGCATCGTGGGATAATGCCTTGAAGGTTTCGCTCAATTCTTTCCTGATCGCCTCGAAATTTTCCATTTCCTCTTTGAGGCGCCTGTCTGCGGATTCGCATTGCGTTATTGCCTGTATTTTCGCATTCCCGCTCATGAATAAGCTCATTTCGGCATCGCTCCAATTCATCCTGGCCCTGCTGGCATTGCTGCCTGAGTTCGTTCGTGACAGCTTCGGCGGAACCCGCCCTGGTTTCGAGCCGGGACTGCCGCGAACGTGAACGCAAAGTGACTATGAGTGAAAAGATGAAGCCGCCGAGAACAATTCCTGCACAAAATATAAGAGAAGCGCCGAGCCAGTTCACCAGATAACCTCGGGACCTATCGCCCACATTATGAGCCATTTTCCGTCCCCTCGGGGTTTCAGGCAGACCGTGCCTACCGGCGCAAGGTCGATCATTTTCCTGTCCGCGTCGCCCAGAACAAGAAGGCCGAGCAGCCTGTCGAGAAACGGAAGATGCCCCACGATCGCGGTATCTTCAGTCATTTCATTAATTCTGGCAACCCAGGCAGCCGGATCATCGTTGGGTGCGAGGCCGTTTTCCTCGCGCACCTCTTTCTTTGGCCTTAATGATCGAGTGATAGCCTGCGCGGTCTCGCAGGCCCTCTTTTTTGTACTGTGGATAATGGTATCGAGTTCGGTACCCATGAATGAAAGAAATTCCCCCATCCTCCGGGCATGTTCCATTCCCTTGTCGGTAAGCCCGCGCTCGGGATCTTCATTTTCCGGTTTCGCCTCGCCATGGCGCACAAGGTAAAGCAGCATTCTTATTTCCTCATTATATTCTGTTCAGTTCGGCAAACCCCTGCCGGGACTACATTATAATCTATTTCTTGCCTATCGGCATTACATAAAGGACCTTCTCATTTGCCGGCAGATTGACAGCCTTGCCCGTCGCGTCGGGATCGAAACCCGCCATGACGACCGTCCCTATTCCGAGCGATACCCCCTGCAGGTATATGTTCTGTGCGGCATGGCCCGCTTCGAGGTACATCCAGCTTTCATTTTTTGCCCTGTCCTTCGCCCCCGCTATGACAAGCGCCGCCGGCGCCTTCTGTATCGCGGATTGTCCTGCCGCCTTGTACAATTTCCCCTTCATGTCTCCCTCGGCGACAGCTTCAAGCATATGGCCGGATGGAATGTATCGGTACATTCCGGGCTTTAACCCCGTCACATTCCCCGCGAAAAGATAGACTGTAAGGAAATATTGGGCGCGTGCCGATGGCGCGGTCCTTAAGCCCCGGCCAGTCTCGGTTATACCCTGCGCAGCCCAGAGTATCTGCGATACATCGCTCATGGAAAGAGGGGCCTCTTTATAGACCCTTACTGTACGCCTCTCCTTAAGCGCCTTTTCAACAGACACAGTCCCGTCGTATTTCGGCTCAGGCAGCTTTATCTGAGCACCGGATGGAGCACTCTGGCCAAAAGCAGCCGATGACAGAACACACAACAACATTGCCGTCATCACACAGGCAATCGCTTTCATACTTCACCTCCGGGGATAAATGGACTATCCACATGGTAATAATTTTTCCCTGTATTTGCAACCATCAGGAAGTGCCACTGCCGCAAAGCAAACCATTGACAATTAAATTCCGGACTGATATAACACTAGTCTTAAGGGGCTGTAGCTCAGCTGGGAGAGTGCTTGACTGGCAGTCAAGAGGTCGAGGGTTCGATCCCCTTCAGCTCCACCAGTAAACTCAAAGGGTTAGGCATCACGTGCTTAACCTTTTTTATTTCTAAGGCGATCTGTCCCGTATAATCCCGCTTTTAAAAATCTACCCTTTGTTTCTCGGAATATCCGATGAACGTTTTCTTTCTCCAGGCAATCCCTTCTTCCTCCGGCGCTTCCGACGGATAGTGCGAGCGAATTCCCCACTTCTTCCTGAAGTCGATGAAACGGATTTCTCACCAGAACGTATTATAAGTGGCAATCTTCGACGACAGAAATACATTCCTTGTCTTCAGTGGGTTGCAATATTTTGTCACAAATGGCGGACAATAGTGATTAAAACGCCGTATTTATGGTTGTCCGTGACAGATTTAAGTTGACATTGGAAGTGACCGATATATTTAATACTGCACAACCTTTTACACAATAAGGCATACGAGGAGTTAGCCCGTCAACACCTTACCGGAAGGGGACTAAAATGAAGGCAGGAGTCGGATACTGCAATAAAAAAGATGCCTTTGTGTCTGGTAGAACAACAGCTGAATCCGCCATGAGAAACGGAGGGATAGAAAACCCTTGCCTTGTCCTTGCCTTCTGCTCCGGGCAGGTTGATGCCAATGAGTTTTTCAGAGGGCTTCAATCCATTGTGGGGACCGAAGTGCCCATTATCGGGGGATCAGCTATCGGGATAATCACAAACGACTATTTATCCTATGAAGGCTTCCCTGCCGCCGCTGCGATCTTACAGTCGGATAAACTTACATGTAAGGTGGCTTGTTCGGGTAATCTGGATAAAGATGAAATGCAAGCCGGAAAAAGACTTGCAGACCACTATGTGGACGAAAAAGAAGGAAAGCTTCTGCTCATTTTTTATGATTCAGTAAAGCTTTCACCAACGGCCACCACCCCTCCGGTCATGAACGCATCTCCGCTTTTGATCAAAGGAATAGAAGAAACGCTCATGGAACCAATCTCAATTATAGGTGCGGGTTTGGTGGGCAATTATGACTTTAGCCCTACAACTCAGTTCTGTGGATCTTATGTCGCCAGCCAGAGTATTGTTGGAACTTTTTTTAAGGGAGATTTCAAGTGCTATTACCAGATAATGCATGGGTGCACCCCCAAGGACGGTATCTATCATACCATCACAAAGATAGAAGGACCCGTCATCTATGAAATTGATGGAAAACGGGTTGTTGAAGTGATTGATGATATATATGGCAACCAGGACTGGCAGAAACAATTTCCGGTCAGGCGTCTTGCAATAGGTATAAATCATGGTGAGAAATACGGGGAGTATAACGAAGAAGAGTATGTGAACAGACTTATTACAGGGGTTTTACCTGAAGGTGAAGGCATTGTCATTTTTGAACCTGATCTCAGTCCGGGCACCGAGATACAGTTTATGCTAAGAGACTCAAAAAAGATGATTGAGTCAGCCAGAAAGAACCCGGTTGAATTGATGACACGGATTAAAACCGATGGGGAAAGGCCGGTTTTCGGCATGTATATTGACTGTGCCGGCAGAACTGCGAGCTTTTCGGACACTCTCGTCGAAGAAGCCTCGGAAATTTGTAATGTCTTTAACCAGGCGAATGTTCCTCTTTTGGGATTCTATTCGGGAGTTGAAATTGCTCCCTTGCTCGGAAAGAGCAGAGGGCTCGATTGGACAGGAGTTTTGCTGGTCCTCACTGAGGAAGTGTAAGAAATTTGGAAGACAAAGTATGCGCTGAGTTGCAAGCCCAGCTAGAAGAAGCACAGAAAGAGATAGCCTACTACAAGAGGC
Source organism: uncultured delta proteobacterium (assembly GCA_963823725.1). Taxonomy (GTDB): domain Bacteria; phylum Desulfobacterota; class Syntrophorhabdia; order Syntrophorhabdales; family Syntrophorhabdaceae; genus Delta-02. The sequence continues at coordinate 406,029 of CAWGMJ010000020.1, read as the reverse complement.
TCTCGAAAGAGGCGGGGAACTTGCGCCTTAGAGAGACCGAGGAGCTATCAAGGGTCATTGCAAAGCTTAAGCATGCCGAAGAAGAGATCGCCAGAGAAAGAGAGAAGCTGAAAACCCTCTCCGATAATGCCCCCTTCGGTATGATCCTCATCGAGCAAGAAGGTCATTTTACATACATCAATAGAAAGTTCACAGAGCTCTTTGGCTATAACCTCTCCAATATCCCCGATGGCAGGACATGGTGCAGAAAGGCCTATCCCGATGCCGAATACAGGCATATGGTGATCTCAACCTGGATAGCGGACCTGGGGGATATCGAACCCGGTGAACGCAAACCAAGGGTTTTTACCGTTACCTGTAAAGATGGAATGCAGAAGGTTGTGCAGTTCATTTCTTCGGTCCTTATTTCCGGTGATTATCTGATTACTTGTGAAGACATCACCGAGATGAGACAGCTCACAAACCAGCTTCGCCAGGCCCAGAAAATGGAGGCCATTGGTACTCTCGCCGGGAGGCATTGCCCATGACTTCAATAATATCCTCACTGCCCTCATGGGATACGCCGCCCTCATACAGATGAAGTTGGATACAGCACACCCCTTGCGGGCATATATAGATGAAGTCCTCTCAGCATCTGAGAAGGCAGTTGATCTTACCCAGAGCCTGCTTGCCTTCAGCAGACAGCAGTCCGTCACCCTTATGCCCCTCAATATGAACAACACCATCAAAGGGGCGAAGAAATTACTGATGAGACTCCTCACCGAGGACATTGAGCTTTCCACATCCTTGACAGACGATGACACGATCGTCATGGCCGATAAGTCGCAGATGGACCAGATCCTCTTTAACCTCGTTGCTAATGCGAGAGATGCCATGTCGAAGGGGGGAATACTTACCATTAGGACGGCTATTGCTGCCATAGGCAATAACTTCATCACCACCCACGGCTTTGGAGAGGCGGGGAAATATGTACAGATAGACATCTCCGATACGGGAATAGGCATGGATGAGATAACACGGTCAAAGATCTTCGAACCCTACTTTACTACTAAAGAAGTTGGAAAAGGTACGGGATTGGGTCTCGCTACCGTCTATGGCATCGTGAAGAAACACAACGGATACATTACCGTAGAAAGCACTCTCCAACCAGGGTACCACCTTTCATATCTATCTCCCCGCGACAAAGTTAAAATTGAGGAAGCAGAAGACACAGCAGTCCCCATCGAAAGAGGACAAGAGACGATCCTTATTGCCGAAGACAATGAAGGTGCGAGACGCTTCATGCGGGAAGCGCTCCAGGGACATGGCTATACCATCAGAGAAGCCTCAGACGGTGAAGATGCGGTCAAGAGATTTAAAGAAAACAGGAATATAGACCTTATCATTATCGACTCTGTGATGCCGAAAAAGAACGGAAGGGAGGCTTATGAGGAGATTCGCGGCATAGACCCCCACATCAAAGTGCTCTTTACCAGCGGACACACAAAAGATGTCGTCCTCGACAAGGGGATTGTGGAAAAAGAATTTGATTTCATTGCCAAACCGCTATCGCTCAATACGCTGCTTCAGAAGGTAAGGGAGGTGCTGGACAGGTAGGGTTAGGGGAATGCAGTTCATGGTATTATATATTGGCCCTATGTGGACGGTTCGATAAATAGGGAGGCAAAAAATTGGAAACATACACTATCCTTCACGAAGTCGGGATCAAATCATCAGCGGAAGCGGTTTACCAGGCATTAACGGACACAAAGAAACTCGCGCGGTGGTGGACTTCCGATACCCGCGGCAACGGTTCGGAGGTCGGAGGCGTACTTGAGTTCTGGTTCGGCGACATTTGTCACAGGTTTGAAGTCGTAGAGCTTCAACCGGGCAAGCTCGTTCGCTGGAAAGCTGATACCATAGAAGGCGCGGATGAATGGGCTGGAACTGAGATAGCCTTTTCTTTGAGTACCGGCGGGAATCAGTGCTATGTCCATTTCAGTCACTCGGGCTGGCGCAGCCAGAGCGGAATTCTTCCGCACTCCTCAACAAAATGGGCTGTTTTCATGTTAAGTCTCAAGGATTTTTTGGAAAAGGGCGCGGGGCATCCATGGCCCAAGGACGTACAGGTCAATCATGACTGATATCCTATCTATTGTTATAGTGCCCCGTTTAAATGCGACACGTATACCGCCAAAATAAGTTGTGTAATGACCAAAGAGTTATTACTATAATTACGAAGAACCTTGCAGCAGACAGAACAAAAGATTAGCACTCAGGATATCCATGTCCATCAATGCCTTAATATATTCATACGATCTCGCCCGACATGAATATAAACCTTCCCATCCGTTCAAACCCTTGCGGGCACAAATTATGTACGAGCTATTGAACAGATACGACCTTATCTCAGAACAAGATCAGAGAATCGTAACACCTGCGCTGATGGATGAGGAGTTGCTGTACTTGTTTCACACGAGAGAGTATATAGAGCTCCTGAAGAAAGGAGAAAAAGGGGAGTTCTGTGTTGAAATGCTTTATGCAGGCCTTGCAACTGACGATAATCCTCTTTTCAAAGCGATGTATAAATATGCTCTCGAGGCGTCAAGCGGAACCTACGCGGGCTCCACGATGCTTTGCTCGGGAGAGGCAAGATTCGTATTTAACCCTTTCGGCGGATTCCATCATGCCGGAAGAGACCACGCCGAAGGGTTCTGCTACATAAATGATATTGCAGTCACTATTGCCGACCTTATCAGAAAAGGACAAAGGGTTGCATGCGTGGACATAGACGCTCATCATGGCAACGGGATACAGGATGCGTTTTATGAGACGGATATGGTTTTGACCATATCACTTCATGAGTCGGGTGAAACCCTTTATCCCGGCACAGGATCCGAGACTGAAACAGGGGCAGAAGAAGGCATCGGGTATAATGTGAATATACCCCTTCGGGCGGGGACAGATGATGAGGTATATCTTCTTGCCTTTGAGTCTCTCGTCCCGCCGCTCATCAAGAAATTCAAACCCGACATTGTAGTGGCAAACATAGGGTGCGATACCCACAGGAACGATCCCCTCGCCCATCTTAACCTGACAAGCAACGGGTACAAGAAGGTCATCTCGATCATAAATGACCTATCACCCAAAACACTTGCGCTCGGTTCCGGGGGTTACAATGTGCCCAGGACGGCTGCCCTTTGGACACTTGCCTGGGCCACGTTCTGCGGGCTTAAGCCTCAGGATCTTTACTCCGGTAGCATAGGTGGAATGATGTATGGGCCCGAGGCTGATGCAGGCCAACTCGATGACCCTCCATTTATCACTGAGGGTTGGGAAAAAGAACGATGTCTTATCCACGCACGGCGCGTGATTGATTTCATCAGAGACAGTATCTACCCTGTGCATGGGATAACATAATCAAGGGATACGCTCTCCTCGATGGTCCACCCCTAATGGAATAATCTCTTTTGTGCATCAACCTTACTTCAGCGGCAGGCTGATGATATATCATTTTGAATACTAAATTACTGTCCCCTAAGTCGACATACAAATATCCACCGCCGTCCTATACTTCTTGAAGTAATCTATTGCCCATTTAAGCCCTTTGATATGAACGATCAGGGAATTTTCGTCGGAAGCTCCCTTTCCTGGGTCCCCGGCTTTGGGGGTTATCAAGGATTCTCCTTTGACGGAACGACTTATACGTGGCTTAAGCCGCCATGGCTTGAACCTTTTGATGAGGGCTTCTGGCCGTCATATATCAATAATCAGGGGACCATTGTCGGACAAGTGGCAAGTGACTGGTTTTCTGTGCGCGGCAACATATGGACCCTGCTGGAATATCCCGGGTCGGCGAAAACGGACGTATCGGAAATAAACAATCTCGGTGTTATCGTCGGCCAGTGGACCGATTCGGCCGGCAAGACCCATGCGTTCAGGTACAACGGTATATCGTGGATATCGGGGGATTATCCGGGTGCCATTGAGACCCGCGCATATGATATAAACGACAAAGGGGTGATCGTCGGGACATATGTCGATACGAATGGTCAACAACATGGTTTTTCATACGTAAACGGGGTATGGTCCCGAATCGATTACCCTGGAGCGGCAGAAACAACTGCCCGCCTTATTAACAATAATGGCTGGATCGTAGGCTCCTTTACGAAAGATGGCCAGGAAGGCCAATTTCTGGCCAAACCCGTCACATCGGTCATGATCGATATCAAGCCGAACAATAACTCCAACCATATCAATTACCGGGATGCAGGAACTGTTGCTGTAGGCATCCTTGGCAGTTATTCATTCCGGCCCTTCAATGTTCTCGATACAACATCCCTTACATTCGGACGTACAGGAGATGAGGCAAGCCTCTCCTCCTGCAGCACAACCCGTTATGACGACGTCAATTATGACGGGTATGCCGATATCATCTGCAAGTTCTCGATACCCGCCGCCGGGTTCATATGCGGTGACACATCAGGGACCATCAAAGGTAAAAAGACCGACGGCAATCCGGTGGAAGGAAAGAGTTACGTCAGGATAACGGGGTGCCATTAGGCACAAAAGCTTCACCGCCATGCCTTGCGTAAGCCGACGGATAGTGCGATATCCCATGTTAGAGACGGTCAAAAAAGAGCGCCGGTTGAACAACCGGCGCTCTTTAATCTATGCTTGGAAAAACGTGGTTACTCTAATTTTTATACTCCGATACATGACCCGGCCGTTTAAACATCAAGGCGATGATAAAGCCGACGACCAGTAAGCCCGCCGCAGTGTATAGTGACTGCTGTTTGTTGAATTCCGCGAACACAAAACCGCCGACAACACCCGCTGCGCCCCAGGCCGTAAGCAGGAAGCCGTAGATCTTGCCGATGTAGGCTGGGCCAAATGAGTCTGCTGCGAAAGCTGGCATAACCGCAAACCCACCACCGAGACACGCGAGAAGATAGCACGCAATGATCGTGAATACCAGCACGCTGCTAATCTGAGGAAGAAGGACGTAAAGAATTGCTTGCGTCATGAACATCACTATGTACGTGCCTTTCCTACCGATCTTGTCAGAAACGGCAGCCCAGAAAAGACGGCCCAGACCATTGAAAATGGAGGCAGTCGCGAGAACGCCGCCGCCAAGCACCGCCAGTTTTGCCGGCATCATCAATATTTTGTGCAACTTTGATGACTTCCTGCGCCATGGGCGAAAGCTTCGAAAGAAGTCCCATGCCTGCTGTAACATTCAAAAAGAGCATGCACCAGAGCATGTACCACTGGCGAGTCCGCTTGGCCTCGGTCCAGCTAAAGGAATCGGCCGCACTGACAGTTGAGGCTGCCGGCTTAAAGCCTTTGGGAAGCCATCCTGCGGGTGGATTTTTGAGGGTTGAGGAAGCAATTAAATTAAGTACCAGATAAACGCCGCCGAGTATAAAAAACGCATTAGCCACACCTACCTTATTGATGAGACCGGGGATGATCTTACCTATAAAGAAGGCGCCAAACCCGAATCCCATGACGGCGAGGCCGGTGATTAAGCCCCGCTTGTCCGGGAACCAACGGATTAGTGTGGCGATCGGTACGACGTAGGCCAGACCGTTGCCAATACCGGCGATCAGGCCATATCCAAAAGAAGGAACCAGAAATTGCCAACATGCAATGCTATGCCACCCAGCAAAACACCAACCCGTAGAGAAGTAGCGCCCATAATGGCCACGAATTTTGGTCCTTTTTTATCGACCAGCATGCCGCCGAAGGCAGCAGAAACACCTATCACACCGATGATCAGCATGAATACTCTCTGTACCACCTTCGTCTCCCACCCCTGGGCGACCACGATGGGTTTAACAAAAACGGACCACGCGTAAACCGTGCCCAAAATCAGCATAATGACGACACCGGCGATGGCGAGAAACCAACGCCTACTCTCCAAATTCTGATCGCTCATTTACCAAACCTCCCCAATTTTGATATCAATGTACGAACGGACATCTTCTCTGTTACGTACTAGATTCCTCCCTTTTTACTTCATACATGTCTTGGTAATTTTTTGCTATTTTATTATGCATGGTTTTTACCACCTTTTTTTTAATGTAGTCAACCTTTTTTGTGTTTTGTTGCGCATACATATTGATCACGCCTGTCTCCGGAAGATTTCTGATATCGCAATATTATAGAACCCCCTAACGGAAAGCTAACAACCTGTACCCGTGAATAATCCGTTTATTCGGGTACTCATATTGGGATTGGATCGCCATGTTCGTATTGATAGTTCGCTTTTGCTGTGGTATCCCTATTTTATGCCGAAAGGCTTTATCCTACATATCCCCCGGAGGACATAATGAACAGAATTATTCACATAACGGGCATGGTTCTCGTGCTGCTGGCCGCGATCTTCTTTTTCACCGGTCTCGCTTGTGCCCAGGGCATCCGGAAGATAGACTCGTGCACCTTTTTGACCAAGGCAGATATCAAGGCGGTTGTCGGCCAGAATGTGGGGGATGGTAAGCTTAATGCCAAAGCCAATCCTTTAGTGGGGGCTCCATGCGAATACGCGGTCGGCACAGGCGGCGCGTTCAGTATTCTGGTAAAGGCGGCGGCGTCCGGCGAAACCGCCGACAAGATGATGGCGGAACTCAAAAAAATGAAAATAGCCGTATCCGATGTTCCGGGCATCGGCGATCGTTCATTTTTCAGCAGTCCGGGTTACGGCATGATCCAGCTCAACACATTCAAGGGTCCCAGATACTTTATCATCACGATGATGATACCCGGGTCAACCGAGGCCGCACAGAAAAGCGCCGCCGAAAAACTGATGCGCAAGGCACTGCAGATCTGAGTATAAATTTTTTCGTTAACAAAATGATGAGATCTTATGAGGGAATTGACGATGATGATCCTGATAGCCATATTTCATAAGGACATTGAGGGCCGCGCCGGGCTATGTTAGCAGATTCCCTTGGAAACGAAGGTCTCATCGCAACACATTCCCGTGCATTGTTGCCCGCGGGACGTAATTGCAGTATGCTGTGTGAAATCTTAATAGGATGGACCGGTGGACCGGAAAGACTACTACGAAATACTCGCATTAAAAAATGATGCTTCCGCCAAAGAAATAAAGGAAGCATATCGCCGACTCGCCTTTCAGTTCCACCCGGACAGGAATTCAGGGGATGCGGCCGCGCTTGAACGCATGAAAGGCATCAACGAGGCGTATGCCGTTCTGTCTGATCCGGTAAAAAGGGAGCAGTATGACAATCTCAAGCATGCCTACGGCAACTCGGCGTATGACAGGTTCCGGGAAGGCCACTCGGAGAATGATATATTCAGGGATTCGGATATCAACCAGATCTTCGAAGAGTTCTCGCGGTCATTCGGCTTCAGGAATTTCGAAGACATATTCAGAGAAGCATACGGTCCCGGGTACCGGACATTTCAGTTCAGGCAGGGAAATGCCTTCGGACGCGGCTTTGTCTTTACCGGCCGCACGAACCGAAATGCTTTTTCCCAAGGGTCCCGGCGCGGGATATTTTCGGGCCTGATGGGAAAACTGGCAGGATATGCGCTGAAAAAGATCGCCGGTATCGGCGCCCAGCCGGAAACAGACCAGTTCGATGTTCTGAAGCTGACGCCCGAACAGGCAAAAAAGGGCGGCAAAGTCCCTTATACAGATAAAAATTATGCGCGTACCATCCTGATCACCGTCCCGCCCGGCATAACCCCGGGAAAGGTCATTCGTTTGCGGGGATGGGAGGCCGGCGATCTTTATTTGAAAGTCGAGATCACAAAACCGCTGCTTAAGAAGATCGCGGATTTTCTGAAAGCGAAATAAATATCTTCCATTCCACCCCTTTTTTGCTCCCGTGATCATATTGGACCGGCCGAAGAACCGTTGATCCTGCAATGCCGGGCATATCGATTGGATTTTGCTCTCTCAATATCGTATAAATATCACAGAGACTTTTTGTTAAACATAAATTGACAACGATGGACTTTAATCGAATTCACCATGGTTCGTAAATCATCACAGGAGGAACGACGTATGATCTATTCTCAGGAAATTCAAAACATGTGCCCGGTCACAAAGGGAGCGAATCACGGTCCGGCAGCCATCCCGCAGGAAGGCAAATGGACACAGGTAAAAGAGATAAGAGATATCAATGCCTTTACCCATGGTATCGGCTGGTGCGCCCCGCAGCAGGGTGCCTGCAAGCTGACCCTTAATGTAAAGGACGGCATTATTGAGGAGGCGCTGATCGAAGCTATCGGATGTTCGGGTATGACCCATTCAGCCGCCATGTCCGCCGAGATCCTCCCGGGGAAAACCATACTCGAAGCGTTAAATACGGATCTCGTATGCGATGCCATCAATACGGCAATGAGGGAATTGTTCCTGCAGATCGTTTACGGCAGAAGCCAGTCTGCATTTTCTGAAGGCGGGCTCGCGATCGGGGCCGGACTCGAAGATCTTGGGCAAGGGACTGCGCAGCCAGGTGGCAACGATGTACGGAACGGTGGCCAAAGGCCCCCGGTACCTCGAGATGGCAGAAGGATACGTTACAAAAATAGCCCTCGACGATAACAATGAAATTATCGGGTACGAATTTGTGAGCCTTGGCCGGATGATGGAGATGATCGCAAAGGGCATGGACGCGAATGAGGCCCTGAAAAAGGCATCCGGTAAATATGGGCGCGTTGACGAAGCAGTGAAACTCATCGATCCGAGACATGAATAAGGAGGCAGGACATGGCACTATTTGAAAATTACGAAAGAAGGATCGGGCAGATAGACGAAACATTAAAGAAATATGGGATCGCTTCGATAGAGGAAGCGAAACAGATATGCGATGCAAAGGGAATAGACCCGTACAAGATAGCAAAAGAAACACAGCCGATCTGCTTTGAGAATGCCGGCTGGGCCTACGTGGTCGGGGCGGCCATCGCTATTAAGAAAGGCTGCACGAAGGCGGCCGAGGCGGCCGAGGCCATCGGCGAAGGACTGCAGGCGTTCTGCCTGCCCGGTTCGGTTGCGGATGACAGAAAGGTCGGCCTCGGGCACGGGAACCTTGCCGCCATGCTTTTGCGTGAAAATACGAAATGCTTTGCCTTCCTGGCAGGACACGAGTCTTTTGCCGCTGCCGAAGGCGCCATCGGGATAGCGAAATCGGCGAACAAGGTCAGAAAAGAACCCTTAAAGGTCATACTGAACGGACTCGGCAAGGATGCCGCGCAGATCATTTCACGGATCAACGGCTTCACGTATGTTAAGACCCGTTTTGATTATCTGTCCGGAAAGCTTGAGATCGTCGAAGAACGGCCATATTCAAAAGGCGACCGGGGTGCTGTAAGGTGCTACGGTTCCGATGACGTCCGCGAAGGCGTTTCCATCATGCACTACGAAGGGGTCGATGTCTCGATCACGGGTAATTCGACCAATCCGACACGGTTCCAGCATCCCGTTGCCGGCACGTATAAGAAGGAATGTATTGAAACAGGGCAGGAAATATTTTTCGGTCGCATCGGGAGGTGGAACCGGAAGAACACTGCATCCCGACAACATGGCCGCAGGGCCTGCGTCTTATGGAATGACAGACACGATGGGGCGGATGCATTCGGACGCCCAGTTTGCCGGTTCGTCGTCAGTCCCCGCACACGTGGAAATGATGGGGTTCCTCGGTATGGGCAACAACCCTATGGTCGGCGCTACCGTGGCGGTGGCTGTCGCCCTGGAGCAGGCATTGCGCTAAAAGATACTTCCTGGCCGGAAAATGCTTTTCAGGGTTATGCAGCTTCTGCGAAAAGCTTTTCCGGCTTAATCCTGCAATAGCTTATGGAAACGCCGGTGATCCATTGAATGTGCAATATTGCGCGAAATCTCTCAGAAAATGGTCGCGGCCGGCATAGCGGATCGCATTGAGCCCCGCCTTGCGGGCTCTTTGACAGTGCGCTTCATCATCATCGACAAAGAGCACGCGTCCGGGCGTGTCTTTCATCCGGGATGTGATCTCGGAAAAATGGGATACCTCGGCCTTGCTTTTCCCGAGATGATAGCTGTTGTAAACAGCGTCAAAGAACTTGAAAAAATCAAGCCTGGCTTCAAGTTCATCAAGCCAGTTCGTCTGGTCGCTCAAAATCGCCGTCTTTATACCCGCATCCCCTCAATTTCCTGACAATGTCGAACATAAAGGGCCTCGGTACAAACCGCGACAGGATCTCATTTCTCAGGTCATCATCGCTGTCCGTTATCCCCGTCCTATCCCTTATTGCCTGCCAGTATGCAGCTTCGTCAGACCGGCCGGTCACATATCCGGTCCCGTATATGAGCTCCCGGGCCAGTACAAAGAATTCATTTTCGTTCATCCCATGCCTCTGCGCGATTGCGCGAAGCCCATTCGCAAAACCTTCCTCCGCCAGGACGCCGCCAAAATCGAAAAGGACTGTATCGACATTGCAAACTGGATTGCCGGGAATCATAGGTACTCTCCTTAGAGTAATGTAATACTGGTTTGAGGCCGCCGATAGTTTCGATCGCTTCTTGCGTATTTTCAATTGAAATATGAGGTCGACTCGATTATAGTGGTTCATGCCACGGGGAAAAATATTGATCGTCGATGACGATCGGAACCTTCTCGAATTGCTGGGCATGATCCTTCAATCAGCTCGAATACGAGGTCAAGACGGCAAATGAAGGCGAAAACGCACTCGAATTCGTAAGGAATGAGGTCTTCGACCTGGCGGTCATTGACCTCAGGCTGCCGCGAACCGACGGCATAACCCTGATGCGCGACATTCATAGTATCAATCCCGAAATGCCCGTTATCATCCTTACCGCGCACAGCAGTGTTAAGAGCGCCGTAGATGCGATACGCATGGGCGCATTTAACTATCTTGAGAAACCTTTTGACTCGGACGTTCTGCTTTTGCAGCTCGAACGCGCGCTTGAAAACCGAAGGCTCCATTCCGAGGTCAAAAGGCTGGAAGGCATTTTGGAAGAGCGATACACCTTTTCAAATATTATCGCCAACAGTTCCAGGATGAAGGCCGTTTTGAGCCTCATCTCGCGGGTCGGCCCGATCGACTCCACGGTATACATCCACGGTGAAAGCGGAACGGGGAAAGAGCTTGTCGCGAAGGCCCTTCATTTAGCGAGCTCCAGAAAAGAAAAGGCATTTACTGCAATTAACTGCGCTGCAATACCGGAGACCCTGCTGGAAAGCGAACTTTTCGGATATGAAAAAGGGCGCATTTACAGGGGCCATCCGGAATTCGAAAGGGCTCTTCGCGCAGGCAGACGGCGGTACGCTTTTTCTGGATGAGATCGGTGATATGCCCCTGTCACTTCAGGCAAAGCTCTTAAGGGTCCTGCAGGACAGGAAAGTTCACCCCCTGGGAAGCGAAAGATCCTTTGAGGTCGACGTCCGGCTTATCGTCGCCACCAATAAAGACCTGGAAGAGGAAGTGAAGAACGGGTGCTTCCGCGAAGACCTTTTTTACAGGATCCATGTTATACCTGTATATGTCCCGCCATTACGGGAAAGGAGGGAAGACATCATCCCGCTTGCGGAACATTTTCTCAAAAAAGCATCCGAACGAATGAACAAGGACATCAAAGGGTTTATGCCTATGGCCTTGCAGAAATTGATGCTTTATGACTGGCCGGGAAATGTCAGGGAACTGGAAAATGCCGTCGAGTATGCTGTGGTCACCAGCCGGATGGACCTGATATCCGACGATTGCATCCTTCCTCTAAAGGAAAAAGCCACTCTATCCCCTAAACCATACAAGGAAGCCAAAGAAGATTTTGAACGTGAATATGTGAGCTGGGTCCTTGAGATGGCAAGGGGCAATGTAAGCAAAGCCGCCGGTCTTGCAGGAAAATATCGGGCTGATTTTTACAACCTCCTTAAAAAGTACGATCTTAAACCGGAATCATTCAAAAAATAGTGTATGGTTTTTTATACATCTAACATTCTGTAATATTTTCAATGATCTGACCGAAGGATCTTTCTTCCCGGGTATGACATATGTATGAAAAGTCATACATCAGGCACGACCACTCTTTTGTCTTTTTCCAATAATTACATTAACTTATCTATGTGGCACGCTAATTGTATATAGGTAATGCATTACCGGAAGGAGTTATGTCATGAAGAAGCTCAAGATGATCAGCAACGTTAGCAGCCGGACTTGCTCGCATATGACAACAACGCAGCAAAGGGCCTTGAGCGGAGGAGCCATCGGGGCCGGGGGCGGTTTAGCCTATCGGCCCTGACGGGGGGGATAGTTTATTAGCGGGAACTGCCATAGGAGCAGGAGTCGGTGCGTAGGCGGACTTATTTATGATGACTGTAAAAAGAAGAAATAACTCTTTCCGCATAACGATGGGCATAACTGCCCTGGTTCTGTGCCTGTGCGCCGGAGGATCCTGGACCGGACTGGCGATCGCTGAGGTGAATGTCAATATAGGGGTCTTTGCGCCCCCGCCTCCGATAGTCATACCCGGTCCTCCCGCCATGGCTGTCATCCCGGCGACTCAATACGTTTATTATGCACCTGATATTTCAGTCGGCCTTTTCTTCTACCAGGGTTTCTGGTGGCGTCCCCATGAAGGTCACTGGTACAGGGCACATTCATATAAAGGACCCTGGAGGTACATCGATAACAACCATACGCCTACCCCAATCCTTCGGCTTCCAGCCGATTATCGGAACGTACCTCCAGGGCATTATAAGGTGACACACGGTCAGATGAAGAAACATTGGAAAGATTGGGACAAGAATCGTCATTGGGACCATATGTCGCAGGGACACCATGCGATCGCCGGACCGTATAATGCAGGACGAGAGCATCATGGAGCAGAAGAAATGCATCACAAAAAGGGGAGATGAATAAAGGGTCGATCTGTCTGAGAATGGGGTTTGTCTTTCTTTTCGTACTGGCAGCCCTCCTGGTGCTGGACCTCGTCATGCCGGACAAACCCCTTATACTGGGTATTCTCCGTTCCGGTATGAAATAATGGCCGGTCAGCATTCCGCGAGAAATAAGAATGGCCATGCCGTCGAGGCATGGCCATTTTGTTATTTCCCGTCATCCCATGTGCACAGGATGGCTGTTCTTATTTCTTCGTGCCCAGGGGGTCATCCATTTCCGGATAATCCTTTTCGGCGGGTTCATTCGATTCAGCCTTTTCTTTTTCGTCCTGTCCGGCCGATCTGGCGGTTGATGAAGCACTTTTATCGACAGGCTTGACCGTTCCCGGTTCGGCCGGCTCTACGCGCGGCGGTTCGCCGGATTCTCTTCGCTCCGACGGCGTCGACCGGTCGTCTCTCGATGCCGCATGCGCATGTTCATCTCTGTCATGCGGTTTTGCCCCTTGAGGATAGGGCCTGTCCCCTATGTCATAGTCGGCATCTGCCTCTTTTTTGTCGCTAATGTCCTCGGCCCCGGTATGTTTCAGGATATATTCACCCTTCTTTTTCCACTCGTTATTGTCGGCATGGATCGACAACAGGATCCCGCCTTCCTTTACACGTCCTTCATACCGCTGGGCTTCATATTCGGGTATACCCATTCCGATCAATGCCCCTGCTATACCGCCGGTAATTCCCACGGCCCCGGCACCCGCGAGAGCCGCCACGATAGGGCCTGCTGCCAACAATGGGCCTACACCCGGGATGGCCAGCATGCCGATACCTGTAAGCCATCCGAGAATACCCCCGAGAACAGCGCCGGTGCCGGCTCCTGTTACTGCACCCTCAGGCGCCTTTGTCTCCTTTTCTACTGCGAATTCCTTAGTCCCTCCGCCCTCCGGAAAGAGGATCGAAATATCTTCGCTGCGGAAACCCGCCAGTTTCAGTTGCTCCACAGCCCGTTCGACCATATCGCGGTTTGCATAGATCCCGTAGACTGCTATATTCTTGGCCATAGATACCTCCAGTTAATGCTGCCTGTGTGAGCTTTTTTCCGCTCATTTCCGATAGGGGCATTGCGAAAATCCGCATACGAGGCGGAACTGTCCCTGTCTATGTTCTTAATATATGGTCAAGGGCCTCCCTATTCTGTCGCAGAAAGAATGAATCTTGTGTAATCAATTCTAATATCCGCAGCCGTCCTTTTGTACGTCGGAAAAGCAGGGATGACAGAATTTCTCGTAACGAACTACAAAAGAAATAGCTATTCGGGCGACAGACGGGGGGGGTGCATTCGCGTTATCATATCGCTGGATCCTTTTTAAGTGGCTCATCTAAGCCGTGGCTCAACTTGGGGCGATTTCCTCTAAGCCTCGCGTCTGTTGAGCCACGGCGCCTCCTGAAAGATATCTCAATGAGAAATAATATCAAAAGATCTTCCGTGATCCGGAAATGAACACCTTCGGGGTGAGTGTCAAGATCTGCGACGCTCACCTGTCAATTGAGATCACCCGGAACGTCTCCATCCGGGCCCGTAATTTTGTAACATCATGATAATATTAACGCTGCGATAACCGGCATGGATTTTGCTTCATTGTATAACATAAATAAATGGGGGCGATCATGGGCCGGAAAATTTCAAAAGAAGGGTCTTTACGATATAGCGGCATGCAGGAGTTGCATGGGAACCCGGAAATCCGCGGTGAAGAAAATACCTGTGAATTCAGAGATTTTTGCAACCGGCTTTATTATATTGACGGGGGATGCAGGTGTATGACTGCCTGGAAAAGATCCGTCGGCCTTGCACTGCCCATATCGGGCTAAATATGTAATACAATGGTTTACATAAATTCACATTTGTGTTTTAATATATACTTGTTATAAATGGAGGGATTATGAAAACGGAAAACATTTCGCAAGGCAGCAATCACTTAAGGCAGGCGAAGTTTACACGCGAGGAAAAGGCGCCGAACAACAAGGAACAGAACAAGCCGGTAGAAGAAAAAGTGGACCTCTCGGTGCGGACATCGTCATTATTGCCCCATGTTGCTCCGACATACGAGGAAGTGCTCGAACTGCTGTACAGCACAAATTTCAGCGACCTTAAGAACGTGGAGTGGATCTCGCAGGAAGGCCGGTCAAACCTGCAGGCCCTTTTATAAGATGGGTTATTTGGCGGATGGCACCTTCTGGGCACCCGGCTTTTTTTGCTTACCGGCTGATTTGCCCGATATTTTCGCATTATCTTTTCCCAGCCAGGACACGTAGTATTCTTCAATGGTAATGACCCCGTCACCGTCAATATCCATCATTTTTGCCATTTCTTTCATCCTGTCCATGTATTCTTCCCGGGACAGTTTACCGTCTTTATTACCATCGAGATCGATGAAACGGCCCGACCAGAACAGGACACATTCGTCCTTGCCCAGTGTTCCGTCCTTATTGGCATCCATAAGTCTGGTCCGGGATTTCTTCTTCCCCATTTTGACAGGCTTCTTTACTTTTCCCGCATCTTTATCCGTTCCGCACCAGTAAATTGCCCACTCCTCGACCGTAACTGAACCGTCTTTGTCAGTATCAGCGTCTTCAAAATTTTTCTGACGGGCGGTCTTGTATTCATCGACGGTCACTTTCCCGTCTTTATCGGCATCTTCATTCTTGTATCTATCGTCAACCGCTTTTTGCATCTCGGCCGAAGTAACGACCCCATCCTTATCGGAATCGGCCTTATCATGAAAGGATTGAGCAGAGGCAAATCCGATCGGGACAACCAGAAAAAGCGCGATAATAAATAGACCAAGTAATTTTTTCATTAACCTCTCCTGTATTTGTTCTTCGATTCCGTACACACTTGAAGGTGATGTATTCTTTTGGAAGATTACCCGATATTCCAGAACAGACGGGGCAATACATAATCTGACACTATAGCAGACGTAAAACATTGTGTCAAAAATTAAACGGCGATGACCCGTATCCACAGTGCTGACAGATGCAAATTAACTTGAAATCGTCACATGGGCAAGGTAATGAATAGGTGCTTACAACTAAAATATTTTAAAGGCCCTGCATGGAAAGCATTCGATTACATCAGATCTATAAAAGAATAGCGCAGCATCTCGCGGACCCGGACGAAACGTTCCTGATAGCATCGATCGGGGATCAAAAACTTCATGTGTGCACGAAGGACCGGGTTATGCGGGATTACCCGGCATCTTCATCGCGCCTCGGGGTCGGCATCAGAGAAGACTCCTTGAAAACTCCCCCCGGGATCCATCGGATATGCGAGAAGATCGGCTCCGGAGCCCCGATCGGCCGCATCTTCAGGGACCGTGAAGACACCGGGATAAACTGGGACCATACATCCGACGAAGAGAATATCATCCTGACCCGCATCCTTCGCCTTGAAGGGCTCGAACCCGGGATCAATAGCGGCCGAGGGGTCGATACATACGAACGGTATGTTTACATACACGGAACAAATCGCGAAGAGGACATCGGAACCCCATTTTCACATGGGTGCATTTGCCTCAGTAATACGGATATTGTCGCGTTGTTCGACTCTGTCCCGGAAGGGACGGTCCTCTATATAGACCCGCCGGCAATGATAATAAATGAAATTCCGTCCCGAAATTTCCACTTTACCGGGATCTTCGGAACCGGAATGAGTGCTCTTGCCCAGTATTTGAGGTTCTGCGGCTGGGAGGTTTCAGGTTCTGACCGTTTGCTCGGAAGTCCTGATACGGCGGAAATGAGAAAAATGCTCGAGGGGCTCGGGTGCGTGATAAGGAGCCAGGACGGTACCGGTGTTACCGGGGACACGGACGTCCTGTGCGTATCAACCGCGATAGAAGAAACGAATCCCGATATTGCCGCTGCGCGTCAGCTAGGCATCCCGATCATTCATCGTTCGGACCTCCTCGCAGGCATAATAGCATCCAAAAGGACGATCGCCATTGCCGGGACAAGCGGTAAATCGACCGTCACCGCAATGATATTTGAATTTCTCCATGCATGCGGAAAATCCCCTTCTCTCATCAGCGGAGCGCCGCTTATCAGGCTCGAAAAAGATGGACTTGTCGGAAATGCTTTTGCAGGGGGCTCCGACCTGCTCGTCGTGGAGGCGGATGAGAGTGACGGCACTGTCGCGAAGTATTCACCGGATATATCCGTGATCCTCAATATTTCGAAGGACCACAAAACGATAGAGGAAGTCACGGCCCTTTTCGCCGGCCTCATTGCACGATCATCGTGGACTGCGACGAATTTCGACGATCCCTGGCTCGCCACGCTTCCGGCGACCGTGCGTTTTGGCAGGGACGCGGCCGCGCCATGGCATCCCGATAACGAAGAGCTTCTCAAGACATCTGTAAGGCTGCTGCGCCGCGGGATCGAGTATCATCTGCCGGTTCCCGGGAGAGCACAATTGTGAAAATTTAAGGGCAGCGCTGTGCGCCTGCGAACACCTCGGCTGCGACGAAGGGCTGTTATCCCGTGCGGTAAAAGAATTTGCCGGAGTTGCGAGACGATTTACGATATTCAAGACGGAAAGCGGGATCACTGCAATTGACGATTTTGCCCATAACCCGGCGAAAATTGCCGCTGCCGTCAGTGCTGCGCGCGGCATTTCAGAGCATATCGCAGCCATTTACCAGCCGCATGGTTTCGGCCCGACACGATTTCTCAAAGATGAATATATCGCCTCATTTCAACAGATATTCCGCCCCGGCGATCACTTCTATCTCCTGCCGATCTATTACGCAGGAGGAACTGCACAAAAAGACATCTCATCTCAGGATATTATCGACGGCCTGGGAAAGGTCCCCTTCCATGCCGAGGCTGTAACGGACCGAAATGAACTTCTGGAGAAAATACGATCGAGCGCCCGGCCGGGAGACTCAGTCATGGTCATGGGAGCACGCGACCCGTCACTGCCTGCCCTGGTCAGGAAGATAGTTGATATGTTTGGCGGAAGAAAGATAGTAAGCCGTTAATTGTAAGGTGTAGCAAATAAACTCCTTACGCCTTACTCTTTACTGCTTACTGTTTTTATTGGCTATACTCTTTCAGGAAGTCGGCCATGCGCTCCGCTACGGACCGTATCTCTTCGACGGTTGGCAGGAAGACCACGCGGAAATGATCGGGATGAGGCCAGTTGAACCCTGTGCCCTGTACCATCAGGACTTTTTTCTCTGTTAAAAAATCGAGAAGGAACTTCTGATCGTCGTGAATATTGTATTTCTTGATATCGATCTTGGGAAAAAGATAGAGCGTACCCATCGGTTTGACGCATGTAATCCCGGGTATCGAACGAAAACCCTCGTAGGCGGCGTTTCTCTGTTCGTAAAGCCGTCCGCCGGGGCTGATCATCTCCTTCAAGCTCTGATATCCCCCAAGGGCGGTCTGGATAGCAAGCTGGCCGGCCATGTTGCCGCAAAGCCTCATATTGGACAGTGTATCCAGGCCTTCTTCAATATAGTCTTTTGCATGCCCCTTTTTTCCGCTTACGATCATCCACCCCGCACGCATTCCGGGAATGCGGTGGGATTTTGAAAGTCCGTTAAAGGTCACACAGAAAATCTCATTCGTCAGTGACGCGAATGGGAAGTGCTTCGCATCGTCATAGAGGATCTGGTCATATATCTCATCGGCAAATACAATGAGATCGTGCTCTACTGCCATTGCGACGATCTTCTCGAGAATCTCCGGCGGGTACACGGCCCCCGTCGGGTTGTTCGGGTTAATGAGGACTATTCCCCGTGTCTTGCGGGTGATCTTGGATTCCATGTCCTTGATATCAGGGACCCAGGCCGACTCCTCGTCGCAGATATAATGGACTGCCTTACCGCCGGACAATGTTACAGCGGCCGTCCATAACGGATAATCGGGCGTCGGCACGAGCATCTCGTCGCCGTTGTTGAGGAGGCCCTGCATGGCCATCACTATCATTTCCGAAACGCCGTTGCCTATATAAATATCCTCGATCTCCACGCCTTCGATGCCCTTGAGCTGGCATTGCTGCATGATCGCCTTCCGGGCAGCGAAAAGTCCTTTTGAATCGCCATATGCCTGGGCCGACCGTATATTCAGTACGATGTCATGTATTATCTCGTCCGGCGCATTAAGTCCGAAAATGGGAGGGTTTCCGCTGTTCAGCTTTATTATCGTGTATCCCTCGTCTTCGAGACGCTTCGCTTCCTTGAGAAGCGGGCCGCGTATCTCGTAGCAGATGTTCTCCATTTTGTTCGACTTCATTATCTTGCGCATATGTTTCCCTTTTCCCATAATTCCTTATTCGGCATCCTCCGGTTCATAATTATCAAGAAAACTTGAGTATTTGTCAACTGCCTGGAATCGTAAGGCGTGAGGGCGTAAGGCGTGAGGCGTTGACAGCAAGAATAATCACGCGATTCGATCACCGGGAAAGGCGTGGATAAAGCAGATTTTTCTATGAATTTTTCTACGCCTTACGCCTAACGCCCTCACGCCTTACGATTCGTAGTTATTTTGCCTGACTGTAGGTTCCCTTGTGGTTTATCATGGGATAAGAAACGCGGGGTGAATGCGCTACGCGGTCTCTCATTCTTTCGCGCTCGGCGGCGGAAATCCCGGAATCCGTCTTTTGCGCTTCCCGGTTCATTTTCGTTACGTAATCCTGGAACGATGTATCTGCAGCGTAACAAAATCCACTCGAAACCAGGCTTGCCGTAAGAACTGCTGCACTCAGGATCTTTTTCATCATCTTGTCCTCCATCTTTTTTTCTTTAGGACAAACGATATCACGAAAAAGTTCCATGATAATGCCGTAAGGCGTGAGGAGCGTGAGGCGTAAGGCGTTAAAAGACAAGAACAAACGCCGATTGATCGTTGGGAAAAGCGTGGATAACCGAAATTCTTACGCCTCACGCCTCACGCCTTACGGTATTTAGATGATCGTCTCCTGCCCGGTCTTTGTTTCAAATATGCGATAATCATCGTTGATCCTGTCCTGAAGATAGATATGATCACCGCCGTTCTTTTTCTTTAAAGAATCATATTCAGTCAAGCCCCGCGTGAGACAGTCCGGACAGCAGGCGGCGGGAATTGCGATGCACTCCACGGAATAGTTCCTCCCGCTGTGGTGCGCGCACCCCGACGATATTCGGCGAAAGCCGCAGCACGTGGGGCACATCCTGAGATCAAGACGCTGCTCTTCCTGAAGATATTCAGTATCGTAAAATATACTTCGCGAACTGCCATAAAATTCCCGTTCCTGTTGACGGTTCTTTTCGACCACGGCTTCCCTTCCGCGAAAAACGGCAAGCTGATGGTCAACGAGAGATTTCATGTAGGTCCAATTCTTCGGAGATTCTTTAAAACGTGACGGATCGTAATCCGGTTCGCGCAGATTTGAAAAATCTATACCGGCCATTGCCATAATGATCCCCATATTGACATACGGCAATGCACTTTCTATTGAGTACCCTCCTTCCAGTACGGCAATATCGGGTTTTAACTTTTGATTCAGGATGGCATAACCCTGTGCAGTGAAGCTCATATTGGCGAGCGGATCGCTGTAATGGTTGTCCTGCCCGGCGGAATTTATAATGATCTCCGGCTTGAATTCATCGAGTATCGGCAGGACCAGGTTATCTATTATATAATGAATGCCCTCATCCGTCGTCTTCGGCGCCATAGGTATATTTATCGTAGTTCCGTATGCGAGCGGCCCGCCAAGCTCTTCGACAAAACCCGATCCCGGGTAAAGTGTCCGGCCGTCCTGGTGAAACGATATGAAAAGAACATCGGGATCGTGCCAGAAGATCTCCTGGGTTCCGTCCCCATGATGAACGTCTGTGTCCACGATGGCGATCCGCCGGACACCATACGTGTGGCGCAGGTATTCGACCATGACCGCCTCGTTGTTGATATCGCAGAACCCCCTGTTGCCATGGACCACGGTCATTGCATGGTGGCCTGGCGGACGAACGATGGCAAAGGCGTTCTTGACCTCTTTCTTCATGAACGCGTCGGCCATGACCAGGGTACAGCCCGCCGATACCATGTGGGCAGTTGTGACACGGCTTGCAACATCGGGAACACAAAAATGAACACGGGAGACGTCCCTTGGCGTTGCAAGCCGGGGATGATACTCCGCTACCCCGGGCATGTCCATGATCCCTTCTTCGAAAATCTGGTCCCGCGTATAAAGAAGCCTTTCTTCCCTCTCGGGGTGGGTAGGGCTTATGGCCCAGTCAAAGGCGGGGAAAAATATCACTCCTGTCGGTTTCAATTTTCCACCCCCTTATATTCATGAATGAAGCCCGGGGATATCTGTATCCCTATATCAAACAATTTTCCTTCCTGTTCCCAGCCCCGGATAATATTGAATTGTTCCTCGCTGTAGATCTCAGCATCATCGGCATAATCGGCAAGGCCCCGATCCGCGCAAACCTGTTTGAGGCAGCTTAGCGCAAGCTCCTTAGCATCCTTGAGCTGATAATTGCGTTTGTTTACCTTTCCACTCAAAGCCTCCGGGCGAACCGGAATATGTCTCGCGCCCTGTGTCCACATGGACCTCGACGGCGAGCGTCGGCCGCGCCACCGTTGCGCCGAGTGCATTCGCAACGGGAGACAGGCGGTGCAGAAAATGCGGGACCTTCATTCGTTCGGCAAGCATCGGCACGATGGCCGGGGCCGCCGCGCCTATACCTATTACCTGATGCAAATTGAATTTCTTCCTGTTGACGACTTCCCACACCTTGTACGCGGGCTCATCCTCCCAGAGTCTGAACATTGCCTCTATGCTTTTTTCCAGTCTTTCGATGACCTTGTCGGCAATTGTGCGGACGAGGCCCTCGAGCGGCATTTTAAGGCCTGCCGCCACGGCATTGAGTGCAGCGTGCGAGGCCTCGGGATTGCCGAGGCCGAGATCGTTCATGACATTAAAAGCATCCGTAACCGTCGGGACTTCGCCCCCGAAACAGGCGGCAGGGCCAAGTCTCATCGGACCTATTTCGAGCTTACCATCCCGGGCATAAACAGTGCTGTCTCCGCCAAGGGCTATGGAGCTCACAGCAAATGAATTTATATGCGTGAGATGCCCGGAGATGAGCGCCCCCCGCGATGCGTACAGAGGTTTTCCCTCGATGAGAAGGCTGATATCTGACGTTGTCCCGCCGATATCGATCGAAACGGCATTGAGCTCTTCCCGGCTTAACGCCAGAGTGCCCATCGTGCTCGCCGCGGGGCCGGAAAAAACTGTTTCGCACGGACGCTTACGGCTTGCCGCGAGTGTCGTGGTCCCGCCATCCGCCTTTAATATATGCAGCTCGCAATGCGGGACCCTTGCATGGACCGCTGCCTCCATCTCATCGGCAAAACGGTTCCATTCCCGTATAGTCATTGCCGTGTAATAACATGTTACGGCGCGCCGGGGAAAATTCAGCCTTCCCGAGATCTCATTGCTTGTACAGACATCCATGTGGGGAAACAGGGTTTGGGCCATTTTTTTCAGGGCCTTTTCATGCGAGTCGTTGCGGTTTGAGAATTTTCCCGCGATGGCAACCCTTTCAATACCCGATCCATGGATCTTCTTCAATGTGTCCTCGATCTCTTTGGGATCGGGGGCTTCTATCTGCCTGCCCCTGAAATCGACCCAGCCTTTCAAAAAATACGTATCAGGGCTGATGTCATATGCCGAATAGGGCAATCCTTTCCCGGGAAGCAGAATGAGCGCCGTTCGCTCTCCCCGTCCGGTGGCAAGGAGATTTGTCACAAGCGTCGTGCTGAGGACTATTCTGCGGATATCCTTTGACTGCCTGTGGGCAAGAAGGTCATCGAGGACGAGAAGCAGTGTGCCCTTCAGATCGTCTTCGTCGGTACGATGCTTTACGCTGTGAAGGACCGACCCGTCATGAAAGAGGACCCCGTCGGTATATGTTCCGCCGACATCTATTCCAATTAAAGCGTCATTCATAACTTTCACCCGTTATATTTCTTTATTCGAACTCTTCGTATTCTTCCGCAGAATAAAAGAGGTGCATATCTTTTATCATTTTTTCGTCAGCCCTATCACTCAATATTATTTCCTCGGCTTTTTTCCTGAACAACACGGCGTGCTCCTCAAGGGACTTAAGCTTCCCGGGGAGGCCATTTTCTTCGAGTATCGATTTTATGGTGCCGTATATCTCCTCATTCCCCGCAAGGAGCTGCCCCTCGTCGAGTATTTTTATCGCAACCATGTATCTGAAATTATCGAAAGAACATTGCTCCCTGATCCGTCCTACCTTTTTTATCGTATAGTCGACCTCTTCGTTGACTGCGGGGTTTATAAGCATTCTATACTTCTTCGTATAAACGATATCGTCGAGCCGTTTGATTTCGGCATCGGGAAAATCGTCCCGGACAACGATCACAAGGTCAATATCCGAACCCCTGACGAGCTTTCCGGTGCTGCGTTCGGGCCGCGGCACATCGTGGGCCATATTATAAACGATATCGCCTGCGATAATAAAACACAGCGCGTCATCAAATTGCCCCGTTGGGTCAAATTCCTCTATGATCTCGCGGGCCATCTGCCGGGAAAGCTCCAGTTTCCGCCTGCTGATCGCATGGATCCGGTCGATAAGGGCACGGCACTGTTCATTCACGGTATCCACGGCATCCGATGTGCCTATGATAGAATATGTGAGGAATTCCCGTAAGATCGACGGAGAAAGCCGGGCGTATCCTTCCACGTGACGGTCAAGCCTCATGTATCGTGAACCCACCGTCCGGACATTGAGCCCCTCTGACAGCCGGCATTTTCTCCAGATGATAACAGGGTCGGCGTCTATCTCTTTGACCACCCCGGAACCCGTGCAGGGCCCGTTGGCACGCACGAACGCGATTATTTCATTATCAATACCGGGCATTTTTCTCTATTGATCCACTGCCTGTTTGTTTTACGAACCGAGTAGGTTCTCTATGACCCCGGCGATCTCGGCGCAATGACCCTCGGTGATCGCATCGGTCGGGCCTTCCACCATGACCCGGCACATGTTTTGCGTACCTGAATACCGGACGAGAACGCGCCCATCGTCTCCGAGATCCTTTTCAATGCGCTCTATTATTGCCATCACTTCCGGGAGCGTCGATATGTCCGGTTTGCGCTTGACGTTGATGTTGATCAATTTCTGGGGATATATGTCCATAAGATCGGCGAGTTCCGAAAGGCGCTTTCCTGTCCGCACCATGCAGGCAACGAGCTGGAGTGCCGTGATAATGCCGTCCCCCGTCGTGTGGTGATCGAGGAATATCATGTGGCCCGATTCCTCGCCGCCGATGACCCCGCCGAGCCGCAGCATATCTTCAAGAACGTACCGGTCGCCGACCTTGGCCGCATGGTACGTATAACCGTATCTTGAGCATGCAACGCGCAGTCCGAGGTTGCTCATGATCGTGCCGACAACAAGGTTATTTTTCAGCTTACCCTGATCGGCAAGCATTTTAGAGCACATGAGAAGTATCCTGTCCCCCCCTATTTCGCGCCCTTTTTCGTCAATTGCTATCAGGCGGTCGCCGTCTCCGTCAAATGCCATCCCGATAGATGCGCCCGTCTCGAGCACCTTTCTTTTAAGGTCTTCGGTATGCTGGGAACCGCATTTATCATTTATGTTAATGCCGTTCGGATTGTTATGGATCACATCAATGTCCGCCCCAAGCTCCCAAAAAGTGTCCGGAGCGACCTTATATGTGGCCCCGTTCGACGCGTCTATGATTATTTTCATTCCTTCGATAGAAAGGTCGCGGGGAAAACTGTTCTTAAGAAACACGATATAACGTCCAAGGACGTCGTCGAGACGAAATGCCTGTCCCATATCACGCACCGGCGGGACCAGTTTGTGCAGGGTATTGCTCATCATCAATTCCTCGATCGCGTCTTCCTGTTCGTCCGAAAGCTTAAATCCATTGCCGGAAAACATCTTGATCCCGTTGTCCTGATAAGGATTGTGGGATGCGGAAATGACTATCCCTGCATCGGCTCGCATGCTCTGGGCAATGAATGCGATGCCCGGTGTCGGCAGAACGCCGAGCATGTACGGATTTCCTCCCATGGAGGTGATCCCTGATTCGAGGGCCCCTTCAATCATATAGCCGGAGATGCGTGTATCTTTCCCGATCACCACCCTTGGGCGATCGTGCGTTTTTTTGAGGATGTAAACCATTGCCTGCCCGATGGCAAAAGCAATTTCAGCATTCATGGGATAGCGGTTCGCTTCTCCGCGCACGCCATCCGTTCCAAAAAGTTTTCCCATCATTCAACCCCGTTGCCTCGTATAGTATTTCTCATTATACCAAAAATGGTCACCATCATGCCAGTTTCGCGCCGGTACCGGTTAAGCGGAAGATGCCTAAAGACGGTACGATGGCCCGCATCAAGGCGCAATATTTGTCTACGATCATTTGAAGCCAGGCAACCCCGGCGCCCGTGGTTTCCGCATCCAGGCTTTTGATCGATTCTATATACGCCGATTTTGTTGAGCCCGCTGCCTTTAGAAAACATGACAGGAAATCGTCACGGAATCGGTCTATACCGTCATCATTCAATCCTTAAGGCAAACAACGACTCGATCTCTGCAAATTTTTCATAAAGCTCATTTCGTCCTGCCATGTCCCCGCCGGAAGATGTTCCGCGCTTTTTCGGCGAGAATTTTAAGGCGCTTCAGCCTTTCTTTCCTGGCGAGAGCCAGTTTATCGAGAAGCCCGGAGAAGATAAGCCCGCCGAATTCCTGCTGTTCAATAAAAGGGCGCCTGACATGAACGTACCATTCCTGGAGCGCCATAAGGTTAGCGATATATACGGTATTATTTTCGATGATCCGGCCCAAGTTTGCATAGTCGTGCCGTTTAAGGTCCATTGTCATTGCGGAATGCGTCTTTCCGATGATGAGCTTATTTTCAGCCAGGTAATCATTCCTGATGACCGAGTTTGCCGAAACGACATTCCCGTAGCCCATGCGGACAGGGCCCACCATGCCGCCCTGGCCCCCGAGAAAGATCGGCGGCTGGTTCAGCATGACGCCGCGGGGGACATCCCCTATCAAGGAGGCGGTGGTCTTGTCGCCGTCCGGCGTGAAATTGAAATGAATGTAGGAACTGCCGACCTCGCTATGATCACTCCTGCTCGTCCCGCCGGCCATCAGGCAGTCGCAGAAGTTTATCAGGCTCCCGAGGGTGACAAACGGAAAAAGTATCGTCTGTTTAATACCGACGCAATGCGCCCCGCTCGCCTCTTCCTCGAGAATGCATCCTTCACGCACATGTGCGCCGAGGCCCATTGCCGCCTTTTCAAGGAATACGGATTCTTTGAAGTATCCGCCGCTGAGCTCCACTTTGGATGCCAGCTGGCAATTGTCTATGGTTGCGGGGCCCTCGTAGCCTATCCGTGCGCCGGACGATATGACGGTCCTCGCGCCATAGATCCGCGAACCCGGATAGATCCTCACATCATTTCCGGATATATGGCCGACGTTCACCTCGTCGCCGACATCTATCGTCAGCGGGTTCGGGATGTCGATCCCTTTATTCATCATCTGCACAACTTTATCATAACATCGAGGCTGGATATCCATGCCCGATCACCTCCGGGGATTAGACGATTTGTCACGACTGCGGGATAAGCGGATCACAATCAGGTAAACCTGATGAAAATCATAACCGTTATCTCGTACCTTTGCAATATACAATCGCGGCCTGCGCCGTTATATGGTACAATGACGGGGCTTTCCGATGATGAAAAAATGAGAGCAAATTCCCAACCCGAAGACCTGGACGCACTGAACACCTTCGCACCGAGAAGCGAAACACGGACAACCGGTCAATTCCTTCGCCGAGGAGCCGGGTATGTCCGGCCATATATCGGCATTGCGCTCACCGACATAATCCTTGCTTCGGTATCGCTTGGCTTCTATTTTATTTTTCCCCAGGTAACCCAATATATCATCGACGATATTATCGGCAGAAGCAGGCTGCATCTTTTAATGCCCGTCGCCGCCTGCCTTGCCGGGGCATATGTGCTGTGCAACCTCTTTAAGGCCCTTAGCATCATGTGCAATACGAGGTTCGAGCAGAATGTTGTCTTCGATATGCGCAACGGGGTATATGCCAGGCTGCAGCATCTGCCCTTGGGTTTCTTTGACGCACGGGCATCCGGCGATATTATGACGCGCGTGACGGATGACGTTGTCGCGCTTAACCGGGTGCTTATCGATGGCTCTGAGCAGGGAACGACGGCTATTGTAAGCATAATTGCAATTATCATTATCCTCCTTGCGAAAAATACCACGTTGGCCCTGTATGCCTTCGCACCCCTTGTAATCCTTGTCATTGGCTCGGCATGGTATACATTTTTCGCTCATCGGCTCTACGGCAGTGAGCGGCAGGCGATTGGCGCAATAAGCGCCCTTCTTGCCGACAATCTTCAGGGTATACGCCAGATAAAGGCCTATGGTCACGAGGATCATGAAGATGCCCGTTTTGCAAACGCCGCCGACATGCTTCGCAGGCGCACCCTCGGCGTTATGAAGGTCTGGGCGGTATATTCCCCGGTGATGGCGTTTACGGGTTCCCTCGGCATTGTCCTTGTCCTTTTCGCGGGCAGCCCCCTGGTACTGTCGGGAAAAATGACCCTCGGGGAGCTTATATCCTTCCTCTTTTATCTATCATTGCTCTATGAGCCGATCGGCAGGCTGCATATCCTTAACCAGCTGCTGCAGTCAGGACGGGCGGCGGGGGACCGTATCTTCGATATTCTCGATTCCACAGACGAAAGCCGGCAGCACAAAGGAATGTCCGCTTTCAAAGGCCCGGTCCGCGGCGAAATCCGGTTTGAAAATGTCTCGTTCTCTTATGACGGCCAGCGCGAGACGCTGAAAAATGTATCGCTCCACGCGAAGCCGGGACAGACCATAGCGCTCGTCGGGGCGACGGGTTCCGGAAAAACTACCCTTGTCAATCTGCTGCCCGCATTTTACGAACCCCGGTCGGGCCGGATAATGATCGACGGGCAGGATATCCGGGACATATCCCTTGAATTTTTACGGTCCCGGATAGGCATTGTAAGCCAGGAAACCTTTCTCTTTAACGGGACAGTGCGTGAGAACATATTGTACGGCAAACCGGATGCCACGGCGGAGGAAATGGAAAACGCCTGCCGCGCCGCGAATTGCCACGATTTTATCACCCGGCTGCCGCACGGCTATGATACGCGGGTAGGCGAAAGAGGGATTAAACTCAGCGTCGGCGAGAAACAGCGGGTAAGCATAGCACGCACGCTCCTGAAAGACCCGCCGGTCCTGATCCTCGATGAAGCGACCGCCAGTGTCGATACAGCGACGGAAATGTTGATCCAGGATGCCCTTCAACGGCTGATGGCCACGAGGACAAGCTTTGTCATTGCCCATCGCTTGAGCACGGTGCGCAATGCGGACCAGATCGTCGTTATGGCGGGCGGCGAGATCGTCGAGCGCGGCACTCACAGCGAACTTATAGGCTTAAGCGGGGTCTACGCGAGGCTCAACCTGGTTCAGGATACACAGTTGCATCGAGGTGCCCGTTGGATAGGACACTATCAAAACCGCAGGCTGAACGTGTGTATTATCTTTCGCCGTATGTCCGGTATGTCGATATCTCCGGCCGCATCACGATCCTTGATATACGCAGCGAATCATATTTTGCCCTGGAGCCCCTGGCTTCAATGATGTGGAAGGAACTGGCCGAAGGCAATACGGAAGCGCAAAGCCTGACAGGAATCATCCGGCAGACCGGATCCGATGATCCCGAATTGGCCGAAGATCTTGCCTCGTTTGCCGGACAGTGTGTCGATAAGGGATTGCTGACGCTGGTCCCTGATGTCCTGCCTCGCTTAGAGGTCAAAAAACGGCGCCGTCAGGAGATGGCGGTTTGCGGCAGTCAGGGCATGGCTGTGCCTCGCCCGGGCAACCCGGTCACTATCGCATAGAGGTTTTTGCAGGACTTACCTTGATGCGCTGAACGTCCCTGCCGTCTTCGATGTAACAGACCCGGGACCCCTCTTCGACAGGGCAGTGAAAGCCTTTTCACGGGCCGAAAACTTTTTTCATCTGAAGAAAGCGCCCCTCGATTGCCTTCCCCGGTCGCTCGCCCTTTTTGTCTTCCTGCGGACATCCGGTCTGCCCGCGGAACACTGCATAGGCATCAGGCAATTTCCTTTCACCGCACATGCGTGGACGGAGTGCAATGGGCGCGTGGTTCACGACGACTCCTCTAATCAGGAAAATTTCTCGGTAATCGCGAGGATAAGCCTGTGATGAGATTTGTCGGCATATTCAGCGACGGGAAATTTCAGGGATACCCTGCTCCCGAACGATACGGGGATCATCTGATCCTCTGGCGCGGTTATATCGGCAATCCCGATAATATCAAGCGCGAAGCCCGGTTACGCGGCATTGGGCCCGGCGACGGTTCGACCGGCGACCTATTTGTCCTTGCCTACCGGCTGTGGGGCGTTAAACTTCAGACACTATATAACAGGGGAATACGCTATTGCCATCTTTGACGAAGCGGCATCGGAGCTTTTTCTCACTCATGATGCATTCGGCCTGGTCCCCTTGTTCTATGGCAGGCACCCCGGAAGATTGACCGTTTCGTCGCATCTCGAGGATATTGTCATCAGGACCGGGATAGGAAAACTCGACGATGAGTTTATCGCCGATTACATAGCGAACCCGTCGTTCATGTCTCACCGGACCGCGTATACGGATATATCGCGCCTTGCGCCGGAAGCATCCCTCATATGCACGCCCGAAAAAGAAAAAGAGTTTAAAGGGCCTGTCCCGGTCGAGACGAAACCGTACGCAGGAAGGGACCATGATGAAAGGTTTCTTCAACTCCTTGGTGAAGGCCTGTCAGCGGCAATCCCCCCTGACGGGAAGGTCTGGTGCGAACTCTCCGGAGGGCTCGATTCTTCATCCATATTTTCGCTGGCTCAACGCCAGGGTACCGGACGCCTCGGCGCCTTTTCGATAGTCTATAACCGGTATGGACAGGCCGACGAAACGAAATGGATCGAGTCGATCCTCGAGAGGTATCCTGTTCCCCGGCATATACTGCAGGGCGACGAAGCCCTGCCATACTCCGAGGTCCCCGACCGTTTTTCTCCCGAACCGGGGCTTCATCTCGTAGATTGGGCGGGAAGGCGTGCCTACGAGAAACTGGCAGCCGACGGCGGCGTCAGCGTGGTTTTAACCGGCCAGGGCGGAGACCTCGTATTCTACGGTATCGGTCCCCTGCCGTATTATTTAGCCGATCTCGCGAAGACCCTTAAGGCCGGTCAGCTCTTACGGGAGATCGGGCGATGGAAGACTTCCGACCGTCACCGGCGTTCGTACCTTTTCTGGTTGATACATTATGTCATGCGGCCTCTCTTATCGCATTTTCGCAGACAGCCGATACTGCCGGCATGGCATAAGGGCATGTCTCCTTTTATAAACCCTGAATATGCAAAAAAATGGTCATTGCAGGAACGCGGCCGGGGAAGGCCCCGGGCGATGAAAACAGTAGAGCATTCATGGTTCATGGAACAGCTATCCGTAATATGCGGACAGATAGCGCAGATCAATCAGATCCCGCGCGGCTTTGAATTCAGGCACCCGGTCCTTTACAGGCCGCTCGTTGAATTCATGATGTCCCTGCCCCAGAACCTTAAATTCACCCCCGACATGGACCGCATTCAGCAGCGTGAGGCACTGAACGGGATATTGCCCGATGAAATACGGCTGCGGCTCAGGAAAACGATCTACGATCAACCCGCATATGAAGGATTGCGCCAGGGTAAAGATTTTACGTCCGCCCTGACGGACGATCCCGTCATTGTAAAAAGGGGAATTGTCGATCCCGAGAAGTGGAGGGAAGCCGTTTCTCAGGCCCGCCTCGGGCGCACGCATTTCCTTCCCCAGTTCGAAGCCGCCGCATCCCTCGAGATATGGCTCAGCCAGATCGAAGCCATCCAGAACGGAGATCCTCATCACCTGCTCGAAAAATAACACCGTTCCCTTGTTTCGGAAGTTCTTGGAATGATACGACAAATCATTTGTTATTTATGTATTTTACTGTTATTGCAATGTAATAAATATCAATTTAATTGTTATTGACACGGGAACAAAACGTCTCTAAAATCAGTCTGAAGAGTAATAAGGAGGAACAACAGATGGAAACAAAAAAAGACAGCCTGAAACGCCGGGAAGCACTGAAAAAAATATCCGAAAAACCTGCATTGACCTATATGGGCAAGGTAGTTGATGTGACCGCCGGCGGCGGCGGCGATTCCAAGGATTACGGCGGATATTGCATACCCGTAGATACGAGAAATTGATCATTTAAGACGAGCAGCCGGAATTTTTTGATATATTCGTCAGAACTGCTGCCATTAGATGGCTACGCATTAATGCGCATTTTGATCCGGGATTTTCCTAAGGGAATCCCGGATATCTATTTCTCTCCCGACCGTGATATAATACGGGCAAAATATGGCAAATATCATTCTTTCTACACGATGCAACCGGTCCTGTCCCTATTGTTTTGCTCAAAATGAAATGGCCGGGGGACCCGCGGAAACATTCATGTCGTGGGACAATCTCATCTATCTGGCGGACATGCATATCGCTTCCGGCCAGAAGGGCATATCGCTCCTTGGCGGTGAGCCGACACTGCACCCGGATATTGTCGATCTCATTGCATATCTTCTCAGGCGCGATTTTTTCGTGACAGTTTTTACCAACGGGATTGTAAGCGACAGAAGGCTCGCGGAATTCCGGCGGCATCTTACGAAATTCGATACCGGTCAGTTAAGCTTCGTCTGCAACCTCAACGATCCTGATAAAACCCCGGCACCAGAGGAACATGCACGGAAGATAGAGCGTTTCCTTGCGCTCATGGGACCGTGGACACTGCCCGGTTTCAATATTTACCGCCTTGATTTCTCACTCGATTTTCTTTTCGATCTCATCAACCGTTTCGGGATGAAACGGCATATGCGTCTCGGGATCACTCATCCGATACCGGGGAGGTCTGACGGTTTTATCCGTACCGAAGATATCAGGTGTGCGATCGAACGGCTTTATTCCTACCGTCCTGTCTTTGACGCCCTCAGGGTGAGCCCGGGCATTGATTGCGGGTTTCCTCTGTGTAAATTTACCGACGAAGAGATCGGATGGCTGCATCATTTCTCAAGGCCCGTGCAATTCAGGTGCTCTCCGGGGCTTGATATCACGCCCGACATGAATGTTTATCATTGTTTTCCCCTGTCCCGGTTCAAAAGGCGATCGGTCTTCGATTTTGACTCATTGAACGCAATGCGCGATCATTATCAAAAGATCCATGATGAGATAAAACGGGAAATTCCGGGGATATACGAGGAATGTGACGGGTGCAGGCACCGGGATGAAGGGGTTTGCAGCGCAGGCGGGCTATGCCAGGTGCTGAACCGGCTCGTACAGGAGGCACCGGTGAGGGGTGAGGAGATCGAACATGAGCTCTCCGGCTATACTCTGTCATAACGACAGAAGATCATTCCAAACAGTCAAGAACAGATCTCTTGTGGTTAAGGTAACCGACCCGAAGGGACTGAAGACTGCTCGCAGAAAACGTCGCTCAATCGGGGAATCACCTGTTGAGTATAGTTATTACGATGGATTCGCTTGATCGCTTCTCGCCTCAAGAAGACTGGATGCATATCCCGATCATTGTTATCCCGCGATCATTTGGCGCCTTTCGCAATTTCGAGCACCATATCGATCTGATGCGCCGGCTTGACATTAAGGTCCACCTGCCATGCAATTCAGCGGCAAATATTACAGGGCTTAAGATCCTTTCATCTCTCGGTATCCATACTACGGCAATGATCTGGACAGAGGACCCGGATTGGGAATCTCTGGCGGACCTCGCAGCGTATGCGCTCCTGTCACCTGCTTCCCACGCGCCCATGGAACCGTTCGCCTATATCGCCGAGCATTATCGCCGGTCCAGATACATCGACTGGGAGTTCATTTATTTCGAGGACCCGAAACGTTTCGTACGCATGGACGAAGGAGGCCGGGTCAACGCCATACCGTCCGGCCTTAACAAACAAAAACGGCCTGCCGACAGGGACCATGTCTGCCATGGCTGTGCCGGATGGAGTATTTGCCATGGCAGATTTATGGATGGGGCATATTCAGGGGAATGCGCAGATTTTTTTCTCGATCTGGTCGACAGCATTGAGCGGTCAACGCGAAAAAATAACACCGCCGGAATTTGATGCGAAGAGGAATACGCCGGCCGGTAAAGATGAGATTGTGAAACTGCCATTTGAGACGCCTCCGGATGGCCCCAAAAAATCAGATCCGGATACCCCGGCATGGATAGACCTGAAAGGCGGCGCGGCCGAAGCCCTCATATTGTCGTCCGTCCTGAAACAGATCATCGAAAAAGATCCCTCGCAACGGTACGCGCTCGTTTCGCGGTCGCAGCACGGTCCTATTCTCGCAGGCCACCCGGCCATATCGCAGACAGGATATCCGCCGAAGGATGCAAAGATACTGCGTATCGATCCCCTGGCCGCCGGAATATCGTCCGGCTGCACACCATGCCAGACCACCGCCCGTGACCTGGGCCGCGAGATCCCTGTCGAAGAGACGATGTATGTCCCGTGGGAATTCGAAGACGATCCTGTCCTCGTCGCCATGGTTCCGCGAAAAGAGACGAATGTTCTCATCGTTACCGGGAATGATCCTGACCAGGGCATTTCATCCAATGAATGGGAATCGCTGGTCCGGATGCTGGCGAAAGACGATGTCCCGGTCATCCAGGCCGGGAACGCACGAGACGCGTATATTCGCGGCGCTTATGACATCCGGGGGCTTCTTGAGTCCCGGCAGCTTATTTCCCTGCCGCGGCATTTCAATGCAGTCGTTACCACAGATACACTAATGCTCTATGCCTCCCGCTTATGCAGCACCCCGGCGGTCATTCTGACCGGACAAGGCGCAGTTCTGCCGAAATACGATAACCAGGTCCATATCCAAAATCCACGGGCAAAGGCAATATATAATGCAATCCAGAAATTTTTTTAATACCTTTATCTTTCCAATCTCCGGCGGAGGTTCCATCTTCTCACACCTTACTCCTCACTCCTTACCCCTTACGGTCCTATGAAATTTCTTGCCGACCTTCATATTCATTCCCATTACTCCATTGCAACGAGCCGGGACATGACGCCTGAGGGGCTCGAGCGGTGGGCCCAGCTTAAAGGGGTAACAGTGATCGGCACGGGCGATGCGATACATCCCGGATGGCTCAAAGAGCTTGGCAGTAAGCTTGACTTTGCCGGGAACGGCCTGTTTGTGCTTCGCGACGAATTGCGGGAGGAAATTCCGGTCCCCTCGTCTTGCACATCCGATATTTATTTCCTGATGAGTACAGAGATAAGCTGCATATACTCGAAGGGCGGCAGAACGCGAAAGGTCCATTGCATTGTCCTTTTCAAGGATATGGAAGGCCCCTTAAGGCTCCAGAGGCGCCTTGCAAAGATAGGCAATATAGCATCGGACGGAAGGCCCATCCTTGGCATGGATGCTAAACTCCTGCTCAAGATCGTGACCGAAGAATGCCCCGACGCCTTTTTTGTCCCGGCGCATATCTGGACCCCCCATTTTTCGGTACTGGGAAGCGCTTCAAGCTTCGACTCGCTGGAGGAATGCTTCGAGGACCTGACCGGTCATATCCATGCCGTCGAAACAGGCCTTTCCTCCGATCCCGCAATGAACTGGCGTGTATCATCCCTTGACCGGCTGACCTTGATCTCCAATTCAGACGCTCATTCACCGGAAAAATTGGGCAGGGAGGCAAATATCTTCGACGCAGAGCTCTCATTCGACGGTATTATGCAGGCGATCGAAACAAGAAAAGGCTTCGAGGGTACGATAGAATTCTTTCCCGAGGAAGGAAAATATCATTATGACGGCCACCGGCCCTGCAAAGTGAGGATTTCCCCTGATGAAACCCTCAGCACCGGCATTGTCCGGTGCCCGGCCTGCGGGAAGAAGATGACACTCGGCGTGCTTGGCCGGGTATTGGCGCTTTCCGACCGGGATCACGATGAACCCCCCGGCAATGCAAAGCCCTACCGTTCACTTGTTTCTCTGAAAAATATAATTGCACAGACCCTTGGCAAGGGCATCCAGACAAAGAAGGTCAACGGCGTTTATTTCGATATCCTTGAAAAACTCGGAAACGAATTGAATATCCTGCTCAATGTCCCGGCATCGCACATCACTGATGCTGGATACCCGGAAATAGCCGCACTGCTTGAACGGGTCCGCACCGGGATGATATCGATTGAACCGGGATATGACGGGGAATATGGAAAAATAAGAATATAGGTGATAGGTAATAGGTTATGGGTTATAGAATAATTGCACTACACCATTTCATTATTCATTGAAGGAACTCTCAAATGCACGATCCTGATTATATCCCTGTTACGGCTGCCATTATAGAAAAAGACGGCAAGATACTGATCGCCCGAAGAAGGCATCCCTTTATGGGATATCACTGGGAATTCCCCGGAGGGAAACTGGAAGAGGGGGAAAGTCTTGAAGATTGCCTCAAGCGGGAGATAATGGAGGAACTGGGCATTATAATCGCCGTGGGCAGGCTCGTCTCGTCACGAAAACATGTCCTGAACTGCCAATCAGCCATTATGCTTTACTCCTATTATGCGGAGTATATTTCAGGAGAGATCGTCCTGACAGACCATGACGCTATCGCGTGGGTCACGCGCGAGGAGCTCGTGCAATATAACTTTCCCGATCCCGACTCGGCAGGTTGTAAAGGACTTGAACAGGGAAGGGTAACAGCCTGGCTCGAAGTATCGCTTAACAGGCGTCTTTCTTTTCCGGATGGGTCATGATGCTGGCGTCTTCAAGCTTTTCCACATCGGTCTTCTCGCATTCCGGGCATTCAGGAGGTTCCTCGGCCCCGGGTATGGCCGAAAAGGTAACCCCGCACTGCCTGCATATGTATTTTTGTTCGGCCATAGCAACACCTCCAGTTATTTTGCTCATTGAGAAGACTTAAGTACCGGGACTATGGTTGTCAAGCCGGGAAAACCTGAAAAGTCCTGTCCTCGGCGGTCTCGCCGGGCCAGCCAAAAACCGCGTTAATGCGGCCCGCAACCCTTTCCTCTATTGCCAACCGTTCCGGCATCATATACAATTGAACCGTGCAGAACATATCCACGCGACTTAAGGTATTCCTCGTAGTCTTCCTTACCGTCATGATCTTCGGGACGCTGGGTTTCATGTATGTCGAAAAGAAATCGCTCATTGATTCCGCCTATTTTGTTATTGTGACCATGGCAACGGTCGGTTACGGCGATATTCACCCAACAACCGATCTCGGCAAGGGCCTTGCGGTCATTATTATTGTCATGGGAGTCGGGACTTTCCTCGGTGTCATTGCCAATATAACGGAAATGATGCTTGCAAAGCGGGAAATGGAAAGCCGGATGCAGAAGCTGAACATGGTGATTGGCGTCTTCTTCAGTGAGGTAGGGATAGGGCTCATGCAGATCTTTTCCCGGTATGACCCCGAGTTTGACGCCATACGTCCCGGGCTCATGGTCGAAGCCAAATGGACCGAGAAGGACTTTCAAAGAGCGATAAAGGAAGCCCGAAGGCATGATTACGGGGCAAAGATGGGACATATCGATTTCCCCGTATTGAAAAGCTTTCTCCTGGAACGCCGTGATTTTCTTGTACGGCTCCTCGAAAATCCTGTTCTTCTTGAGCATCAATCTTTTACCGACCTTTTGCGGGCCGTCTTCCACCTTACCGAGGAGCTGGCCTATCGCAAAGATTTTGAGGGCATCCCGGCATCGGACGTTAATCACCTCGCGGGGGATATCAAGCGATCGTATCATTTTATTGTGGGGGAATGGCTCGTTTACATGAGCTTTTTGAAGAATAATTACCCGTTCCTTTTTTCCCTCGCATTGCGAACCAATCCGTTCAACAAAGAATCCTCGGTCCTGGTCAGGGAATAGAAACAGACGGCAAAAAAAGAAGCCTTGAACGGGTCGTTATCAGACGGGTAAATGTTCTCACCCGGAGCGACTGTCCAAGGCCTTTGAGAGGCTACTCCTGTACTTTGCCCGTACCGCTGATTCCGGTCAACCAGCCCCGTTTCCACTACCAGTTTTAAGACTCGGGCCGATAGCGGTGTTTTCGCTCGGGTCGGAATAGCTCTTAAGGAAGTGTAGCAGACCTTTTTATTTTGTCAAGCAAGCTTTTTTTATTTTGTTTCGAGAAGGGACAGGAAATATTCCTTGATCGCTGGCGTCGTTGACGAGAAATCGAAACGGTCTATGAATGCACCCATTGCAAACCCTTTACCTTCACGAAATGTCGCGTTCATCCGCGCATATACCTCGCCGGACGCATCTTCAACCCATGCCGTCGAGAAAATATCCCTCTCTTCGATCCGGACATCTCACCTTTGGCGCGGTAGGGCGTACTGCATATGATGGGTTTGAAAAATTCGCATATCGGCCTTTCTTGTCATCGCGACTTCTTTGTCTTCATGACAATCGCATACCAGATGAGCACGTCGAGTATGCCGAATATCATTCCTCCGTGGAGCACCTCCGCATATCCCTCGAACCGGTTATCGATCGAAAGAGGTCGAATACACGATGCCATCTTCGTGGAATATCTGGAGCTGAAGCCCGTCTTCTCTTTCCGGGCTCAAAAAGAAAGATTTCTTATAGGCGGGAAGCCTGCCGTTCATGATGCAACCTCAGGAGTTGATGGTCTTTTCTTCCGGGAGGAAGAGGCATGGTCGAGGTAGCTCATCCCGAGCTGACCGCAGGCGGCTGAAACATCCTGCCCTCGTGAGTCACGTATAATCACTGTAAAATGCCGGTCAAGGAGATACTCGTGGAACTTGTCGATCACAGTTCTGTCCGGCCTTTCAAACTCGGTATATGATGATGGGTTATACGGTATCAGGTTGATCTTGCACTTTACGTCTTTCAAGAGGTCTGCGAGACGCCGGGCATCTTCAAGGGAATCATTGATACCCTTGATCAGGATGTATTCGAACGTGATCCTGGTCCTTTTCGTTCCCTTGAAATTTCTGACGAAATCCATGATTTTGCCGACGGAATAAAGCCTGTTGATGGGCATAAGCATGGACCGGGTATCATCATCGGCGGCGTTAAGTGAAATGGCCAGGACCGCTGCCTTTGAATCGAGTTCCTTAAGCCCCTCGATAAGGCCGACGGAAGAAAGGGTTATCTTCCGATATGAGAAATCCAGGCCATTCTGGTCCTTGAGGATATCGAGCGCAGCTATAACATTTTCACTATTGTCCATAGGCTCTCCCATGCCCATGAAGACAATGTTGGTCACAGGGTTCTTACCCTTTTTCTTGAGATAATCACGTACTGCTATGACCTGCCCTACTATCTCCCCCGGGGTAAGGTTGCGCCGAAAGCCCATTTTGCCGGTTACACAAAATTTACACCCCATGCGGCATCCGATCTGGGTTGATACACACAGAGTCATACGGTTCTTTTCAGGCATGATAACGCTTTCGATGGTCTCCCCATCGCCCGCCGTAAATGCGAGCTTGACCGAACCGTCATCAGAGGGGTATTCACCGATCGTCGGCATCAGTCTAAGGGAGAACATTTCCGAAAAGACCGTGCGCAGCCCCTTCGGGATATTTGTCATTTCGTTGAAGTCCAGATTTCCCTGAGTATAGACCCAGCGGAAAAGCTGGCGGGCGCGGTATTTTTCCTTGCCAAGCGCGCCGATCTGCGCTTCCAGGTCTGTGAGGGTGAAACCAAAAAAATCTTCCATTACTTAGCGGCTCTCCGGTGCGGGTGTATGACCAACCAAACAGCGATACAATAACAGAAAAAGCTTATTTTTTCAAGGCATTCGGCTTATCAACGTCTGTGGTGCCGGTAGGGCCCCGGGCCATACAACAGTCCGCGGGGGCTGTAGCCAACGTGGTACCCATATCATGGACGGGTACGTGCGGTAGTCGGCTCAACGTTCTCTGGCATGCGGTTTGTTGTTATTACCTTTCTCCGGGACCGAATTGTTTTCATCTTTTGAAGGCTGCGCCGGGACCGATACCGATTTAGCCGCCGGTGCCGCGTGAGGCGCTGCAGCATGAGCGGAAACAGGGGCCTGGCTTACAGCGGCTTTGGGAGACGGTGCATGGGATGATTGATTCACTGCCTGAGGCGCAGGGTTTCTCGCCGGCTCGCTGCGAACCTGTGGCGGCCGGGACACGGAAGGAACGCTTGCCGGTTGAGGAGCCGCCGAAACAACAGGGGATGGCTGTCTTTCGGGACGGGCCGGGCGGCTAGTTTGATTGACGGCAGCAGGGACCATGTTCGCCGCCGCTTTTTCAGGGAACTCAGCAGGAATTACTCTGACCGAAGGCTTACTGGTTTGACCTGTTGGGCCTGTGGCATTTACGGCACGAACTGACGACTCTTTGCCCGTCTGTTGAATATTTTGAGGTTCCCGCGGGGGCATTGGCCTGACCGATGTCTGATCCGCCTGAGATGGTCCGGCGCTATTTACCGGTGGCCGGTAACTTGAAGTGCTTCGCGTATTTGTTTCTTGCCTGAAACCTGCCGGCTGAGGCGGTGACAGTCTCGAATCTGCCTTTGCAGCCGGTCCGTCGTTGATGGCCGTCTTCTCGGCACGAGGCACTGTGGCCGTTTTCATGGGTTCCGCGGCCGGCGCTCCCACAGATGTCCTGTCATCTTTGCGAGGGGTACCCCGGGCATTTTCGATGCGGGAACTTAAGGACGATCCCGACAATTGCCTGGTGCTTGACCGGCGGTTGAGATATCCGGGCCGGTGAATTATTTGGGGCCCTGACGATTGTTGCCATATCTCTCGATGCCGTGCCGGACACCCTTGATGGGACATTATTGGGCTGTGCAGGTGATGGGGCCTTTCCTTCCGTCATTTGCCGGTTCGTTATACCGTGTGTTGTCCGGGCGGGAGTTACATTCGCGGGGAGACCCACCTTTTTCAGCGTGGCGGGCCCCTTATTCAAAGCGGCCACATTGATCGTTTTCTCGCGCACCATGCGGTCTGCTCTCCACGGTAACCATGGAGTTTGCAACGGAAGCGTTTTTATAGCTCGTTCTCGCATTAGCGGCAGATCTTTCGATCGTGACATTCTTGTACGTTGTATTGTAAATGTTGGTCTGATGGATGACAGGGGCGCTGCGGCGGTCATAATGCTCGCCCGGGGCCAGGGGCACCCAGCCGACATGCCGCGATGAATTGATCCATGCCACGTGTGCGGGTTCCCACCTGACATCCCGGTGCCTCGGCGGCACCCAGCACCAGCCGGCCTGACGATGATGTACCCATCGGCCATAATGGTACGGCGCCCATCCCCATGGTTCGTAGCCTATCCACACATAGCTGCCGCGTATCCAGGCCCACCTGCCGTAGCGATAGGGCGACCACTCGCTCACGGTTATCACGGTCGGGACCCAGACGTAATTGTACTCTGGCGTATATATCCACTGGCCGTTGGTGTCGAGATCGGATGAATATGTCCTGAGTTCCTCAGGCAGATAGGCATAGCTGTCACTCGATCCGGTATCTGCTGCGGTTGTCGTAGTATCCCTGTATGTGTTCCAGCGCAGCCATTCATCCGGCGCACGAAGACGCGGCCATTAACGGCATTGACGCATCCGCCTTGAGCACCAGGCGTTCCCCCTCGCTGACGAGCATTCTGCCCGAACGCTGGGAAGCAAATATACCGCCTTTCAGAACCGATATCTCGTTTATCCCATTTGAATATGCGTCGATCCGGACGGTAGATGGCGAGGTAATATCGACAGCGGCCAAAGGCGCGTCGAAAAATATGGGGACCTCTCTTGATCCCTGCGAAACGATATAAGCGGTGCCCTGGTCTAACTTGAATTGTATTCCTTTATCATCGACTGCGATAATCTTTATTACCGTGTTATTCCCGATGCGGACGATGCTTCCGTCTTTCAGAAAGAGTTCCGCCTTGCCGTTGGGCCCGTTGCGACCGTATCACCTTCAATAAGCGGCGTGTTGGCGACCGCTTCCATCCCCTGTGGGGAACCTGCCTCGGAAAGACGGACAACGCCCTCGATATGCCGAACGTATATAGTGTCGGGGTCTGCCGCATTGGCAGGGATAATCGCCAGCATGAGCACCGCCAGAAAACCCGCCATAAAGAAATATGATCGTCTCATAAGCTCCCTCGAATGTTTCATAATGCATTCTATGAGCAAACTGTGTACCACAGCTTATATCACTCTTATGTGCCTGATATTACTTATATATCCCGCAACAGCGCCTGGGATCTCAGGCAAGATGTGTCGATACCGCTTAGGCTTTCCGACGAAATTGTCGATTGATAAATTCCTGTGATGTACTCCGGGAACAAGGTTAAGTGCTATCATCGTACCTCCTGGACCGTGGAAAGTGGATGACTTCCGCCTTATTTTTGAAACTATACATTCCGTCGGCAATATGTCCAGTGCCAGGCTTCACGGAACCCTGCGTCGGCTCACCATTGCCAGGCGCACCTACGGTATCGATTGCTAAGGCTGCTATGAGGTTCAATGGATTCCTGTTGATAATTCATGTATATTCAGGGAGAATTTATGGGAAAATCATGCCGAAGAAAAAATTGGCATATGAAGAACTGACCGAAAACATTCGATCCCTGGAAAATTGAGAGGAAATGATCGTTCCGAGGAAGTCCGGTTAGGCAGCATCTGCCCGGAATGTATGAAAAAGCTGAAAGATCAGATTAATAAATATGGTATAGTGCCTTGTGCCCGTGATGTATTGTCCCCGCTGTCGAACGAAATATCAGGACCCGCCCGACGTTTGCAGATATTGCGAGATCACATTGGTTGAACAATTGCCGTCGAGAACACTGACGGATTACATGGAAGGTGCCTCTTGGCGCGACGACGAAGAATATTTTTTTGAGTTCCCCGACGGGGAACAGGAAGACCATGAAACCGCAAGAATTCCTGGTCCTGGATGGAGCAGATCGAAGACCAGAAAACGCGGGTTAAGCTCATGAACCGCCATTTGTTCTTCATGTTTTCTGGTTTGCAGCCTGGCTTGCAGCAGGTTTTTTCGCCGCGTATCTCACCATTCCGGATGATTCGGGAGAAGGGACGGGTCTTGCCGTCTATCTGCCTCATTATGCGCAGCGCTCATCCTGGGAAACCTGATACTGAAAATAAGAGTCAGGGGATGATCGTCCCGGACAGCTCAATCGATACTTCCGTGCAAAATTCTGATTCCTGCTTTAAATTTTCGGTATCATTATCCGGTTATGCGTTCGGAACCCTTTTATTGTCCTGCCTTTCATTGCGTTGAAAAAAAACCTACCAGGGCCTTGTCCTGTTGTTCCTCAACATATTCGTTTCCGCGGGTATCGAATGCGATGAACCGTTTTTCCTTGAGCAAAGTATCGAATATATGGCATGTGCAGGGCATTTGTTTTATGCGCGGCGCTAAGAAGAGATCTTCGATGCCCGATGCGCCGGGGACCATCGTCAACAAGGATTTTACTGCATTTATGAATCGCAGGAGCTTCATGAATGTGAATGTCGTCTGACGGGGAAACAGGGATTCGCTTCAAACATGACGCTCGAGCGGCAATAACGGAAGCTGGTTGAAGGATCGCCGCACAGGCTGTCAAAAAGAAGGCTGCCCGGCGCGGGATAATATATGCTTGGCCCGGGCAGGACCCGTTTTCCCATGAGAAAGATCAGCGTATCGATTATGTCGGCCGGGGCCTGTCCCGGAAGGCCTATGATAAAATGCGCCTCGACCATAAAAGAAGATGCCTCTAACCAATCCATGATCTTGAGGAAATTGGCCGGATATGCACGCCGCTGGGTCGCGTTGACAGCATGTGATGTGTCGACCAGGGAAAAATTAAGGCGCGAAAACCCGGCTTTGTGCATCTTCGTCAAGGTATCAATATCGAGCGTCTGGCTGTAAAGGCCGTTCATTGCCGATAACTCAATACCTCGTCCTTGCATGATATCAAGCACATTCTGGAAAAAGGTGATATCGAGATTCAGCATGTCGTCCTCGAAATCAATTGCCTTGATCCCCATTTTATCGATCTGGTCCACCTCGTTTTCGATACTCATTAAGCGTTCGCCTCCGATATGGTACAGGAGGCTTTGCCGCAAAAACTGCAATTGAACGGGCACCCCGCGATGTGAGAAGAAATGTGTAGGGTTTTTTGCCGATCCGGTATTTTTCCAACGGGCAGGAGGTTGCGCTGCGGGTATTGTGTCTATATTGTCTTCAGTGTGTATATTGCCGATATGATGCCTCCCGTTGCGGCGGAAAGAAATGCCCGCTATCGTCGATCGAGAACCGGTACCGGTCGAAGATTCTCGAACCAGTTCAAAAAACGGTGTCTCGCCCTTCCCCGCGCACCACATAATCTACATTTCCATCGTTCAGGACGCTATGCGGAAACAGTGTGGGTGCGTTCCGCCTATAACCGTAATAATCCGCTGATCTATTTCTTTCGCTATTGCCGCGATCTCGAATGCTTCCCGGGAATAAGCCGCAAAAGATGACGATATCCCGATGAGATCGGGACTTTTCTCTTTGGAATCGCTTCACATATCTCCTTCTTTTCCATGCCGTAACGCGAATACTCGGGTAAACAGCGAAAAAGGGGTTCGCCGGTCCGCGCGGTAAAATTCATCAAGCTCCGGAAAACTCATTCTTCGATGCGCGTCCTTTGTACCCTGTCCTGCAATCGAGAATAGCCACGTCGCAGACATCCGCTATCCGGGCAGCTATATATGCGAGCCCCAGCGGATATGTCCTGATCGACGTATCATAATAATCTTCCACAGGGGGCTGGACCAGAAGGACCTTCATCCCCCTAGTATAAGGGTATTGCTGATAATTATTCAAGATTAAGCAGCTTTAAATGTGCCTTCTAAATATCCGTAAATATTTGAGAAAAAAAATGTGGCACTTCTTCCATCCCAGGTGCTATGTATTCACAGGGGGGAGTTCATGAAACGTTTCAAGAAGACTATTGTCTGGTTTTTCGTCGCGCTCGTCATCTTTACCATATCCGGTTTTTTCATTGCACCGCCCGTTATGAGATCAATTCTCATAAAAAAGCTTTCGGCAGCGATTAACAGACCCGTCAAGATCGAGAAGATCAGCATCAATCCCTATACGCTCGGCGTCCGGATCCAGGGAATAAATATCAAGGAGCGCGGCGGGACAGGCACGTTTCTCTCGGTCAGTGAGATCAAAACCAGGCTCGGACTTTCTCTTATTCGGGGCATTGTAACGCTGCATGACCTTTCTTTACGGGATCCATACATCAACATAATCCGTAAAGAAGATAAAACGTATAATTTTTCGGACCTGCTTGAACTCAGGAAAAACCGTGTAGAAAAAAAGGAGACGATAAAGGATACACTCCGCTTTTCACTCCGCAACATCTCCATTAAGAATGGGAGCGCCGATTTCTGGGACGGCCCGGCTGAGAAGAAACATACGCTGAGGGAGTTGAACCTGGCGGTACCCCTCTTGTCGAATCTCGACAAGAATGTAAATAAACCCGTTGAGCCTGTACTCTCATTAAAACTTAATGATGATCCGTATCTTATCCGGGGCACGACCAAGCCTTTCATTGATTCGCTCGAAACAAATTTCGATATTAATTTCGAG
Source organism: uncultured delta proteobacterium (assembly GCA_963823725.1). Taxonomy (GTDB): domain Bacteria; phylum Desulfobacterota; class Syntrophorhabdia; order Syntrophorhabdales; family Syntrophorhabdaceae; genus Delta-02. The sequence continues at coordinate 361,349 of CAWGMJ010000020.1, read as the reverse complement.
AATGTCGATATCCCGCATTATCTCGCATATATCCCCTTGAAAATAAATTTTTCGGTTCCGTCCGGTTTTCTCGATACCAGGCTGCAATTTTCTTTCAGACAATACAGGGACCGGACCCCGTCGCTTGGTCTAAAGGGGGATCTCACGATATCGAAGCTCATTGTCAATGATGCTCGCGGCCAAAAGATCATCGATCTTCCGGCCCTCAAGGTAACATCCCGGTCTATCGAGCCTCTTGCGAAGAAAATAGAGCTTTCCCGTGTATCCATAGAATCGCCCGAATTAACGGTCGTACGCGGCAGGAACGGGGATCATCAATATTTTGAAGCTCATACCAGAGGCAAACGAGGCGACGAGAGATAAGAAAAACAGCGAAAGACCTCAGGCGAAAGCTTCAACGGAGAAAACCGAACAGATCCCGCTTCATCTTGTTATCGATGTCCTGGAACTTAAAGAGGGAAAGGTTGTTTTCTCCGATAATTCCCTGAAAGACCCGGCAAAGGTAACGCTGGAAAAGCTGGATATAAAAGGCGAGAAGCTCTCCCTTGCGAAGGATTCGCCCGGATCGTTCCAGCTCAACGCTCTTATCAACAAGAGAGGTGCGGTGAAACTTGAGGGGAAACTGGGAATGGACCCGCTTCTCGTGAACGCAAAGGTCGATCTGAAAGGCATAGACATACGCCCGTTCGAGCCTTATTTTACGGACAAAGTCCGGATATCCGTGATGAGCGGTGCTGCCGAGGTAAACGGGGATCTGACCGTAAAAGAAGAAAAGAAGGGGCCGAAGATACATTATAAAGGTACCGTCTCGATCACCAATCTGGCATCCGTCGATAAAGAAACGACGGACAGCCTGCTTAGATTTAAGTCTCTCCATGTCCGCCGTCTTGATCTCAGTTTAAACCCGACTGTCGTTGCGGCAAGCGGGGTATCGCTGAGCGATTTCTACGCCAATATTGCGGTTAAAGCAGACCGGACCGTAAATCTCCAGCATATTATGGTAAAAGACACCGTTCCTGCAAAGGAACAGGATAAAACCGTGAGGCCCTTGGAAAACAAGGCGTCATCCTCCAATGATGAAGCAGTCCCGATCACGATTGACGCCGTCACGCTTCAGGGAGGGACGATCCGGTTTCGTGATGATTCGGTTCGCCCGGCCTTCGCGACAAAGCTCGACCATATCGGAGGCAGGATATCGGGACTGTCTTCAAAGGAGAATTCCACCGCTGATGTTGAACTGCGCGGCACCCTCAACAATACCGCCCCCCTCGAGATCACCGGAAAGATAAATCCCCTGAGCAAAGACCTCTATGTTGATCTCAAGGCAAGCTTTAAAGATATCGACCTGACGCCAACGACATCCTATTCCGGCAAATATGCCGGCTACACGGTAGACAAGGGAAAGCTTTCCTTCGATGTCCAGTACCTGATCGAAAAGAGAAAGCTCGATTCAAAGAATACGATCTTCATCGACCAGCTGACATTCGGGGAACGGGTCGAATCGCCCGATGCAACCAAGCTGCCGGTGCGCCTCGCCGTGGCGCTCCTTAAAGACAGGAACGGCCAGATCAAACTTGACCTTCCCGTTACCGGGAGCCTTGACGACCCTGAGTTCAGCGTCGGCCGGATCATTCTCAAGATCATTGTCAACCTGCTCACAAAGGCAGCGACCGCCCCTTTTGCTCTTATCGGGGCAATGTTCGGAGGCAGCGAGGAACTGGGCTACATCGAATTTGATTATGGACGCGCCATTGTGACCGAAGCAAGCTCCAAAAAGCTCGACACCCTGAATAAAGTACTCGTAGAAAAGCCGTCGCTCAAGATAGATATCGAAGGATACGTCGATAAAGAGCGCGACCGGGAGGGATTGAAGCAATACCTGGTCCAGAAGAAAGTACGGGCACAGAAGCTTAAAGACCTCATGAAGAAAAGCAAGGAATCTATCGACGTGGATGATGTGCAGATAGAACCAAAAGAATACGAAAAATACCTGCGCCTTGCATATAAGGCTGAAAAATTCCCCAAACCGAGGAACATGATCGGATTCGAAAAGAGCATCCCGGTCGCCGAAATGGAGAAGCTTATGATAACGAATACTCAAGTCACCGAGGACGATCTTCATGCCCTCGCTCGCCGGCGGGCATCAAGGGTAATGGAGCAATTAATGAGATCCGGACAGATCGAGGCGGGGCGCCTGTTTATCGTCGACACAAATCGCTCACCCCACCGAAGAACGAGAAGGTAAAGGAAAGCCGGGTGGAATTTAAGCTGAAATGAAAACGTAAGGCGTGAGAGTCGTGAGGCGTAAGGCGTTTTCAAAGAATATGACAGGTGAGAAACAAGCCTCACGCCTCAAGTTTCTAGGGTTTATATCTGCATTTTAATCTGTCGGCACAGGATTGCAGTTTCTTGTCCGTTGTCCAGAGCGGAATCCCGGTTAAGATGGCAGATGCAAGAAGATGCATATCGATGTATCCCAGGCCTTTTCCCTGCAGGTCATGGTTTTCGATAAATGCAAGGACCTCCCGATGTTCTGCAACACGTGATGCGGGTAAAGCCTCGAGAAGGGAAATGATCAGGCTCCTGTTCTTCAGATTTCCACAGGCCAGTTCGCCAATAATGAAAGGGTGGCAAAAAACGGCCCCGTCATCGAGCAGTTTGATCAAGGCAGGTTGTTCATCCCCGCCCCTGAAATGGGAAACCCAAACCGATGTATCAACAAGGACCATTTAATCAGTACGCCTTCGTGGTATGTCCTTGAGGTCCTTTTCCGATGCGCCCAATCTCGCCAGCCTTTTCGCGCTTTCCCGCGCTATAAGCGCTTCCAGTCCAAGTCTGACCAATGTTGTTTTTTCTTTGATACCTGTCATTTCGGATGCTCTCGCGATAAGGTTATTGTCAATATTCAAGGTCGTTCTCATAAATAAAATCACTCCATCAATGTGTATGCATAAGTATGCCTGTTTTATGCATACGTGTCAAGACAGTACTGGCATGTGAGGTTCTAAGTTCTACGTTCTACGTTAAAAACTAGTTCTTCGTGGTCGGCAACGCCCAGGAATAAGAAATACAAATAGGGTGACCGAGTTTACAGACCGATTTAGAACGTGAACCTAGAACATCGAACGGTTTCACGTTGCCAGGCGGTTCCGTATCATTTTGAGGATGATGAGCGATTCGCGCTCTCTTTCTTCGAGGGAGCCCATGATATAATCGATCGTCTCCCGGTACTGCGGGATGAATATCTTCGACAGGGCATTCGTGCGGCGCTGTGTGCGCTTTAACTCCCGCGCGAGGCGCATGACGGCATTTTCGAGCTCTGCAAGCTCGGCGAGAAGCGGCAGGACATCAATGAACCGGCTCATGGCAATATCGGTATTGGATGATGTCCCGCCAACGCCAAAACGCACACCCATCGGTTCAATTCTGACAGCCGCCTTCGGGACTCCCATTCCCATCAGCCTGTCGTTCGAGAGCTCTACCTCATGTTTCATTGCTATACCCAGCGTAACCCGGTCGATCGCCTCCGATCCGGTATCGAGAGTCGCTTCCTGAAGCGCCTCGAAGGCCTGTCTCAAGGCTTCGTCCACTCTCCTCTCCGCTTCCTCGGCCCAGTTGAGACGGCTCATGAGCTCAAAGATCAGGATCTGCCGTTTCTGTTCAAGGAGATCATAGCCTTCTTGCGCAAAATCGAGCTGTCTTTCGAGGTTCAGGAGATTGGATTTCGTCGGTGCAATAGTGAGTTTCGCCATTTTAGCCTCTGGCCATTAATTTTTCCCAGACTCCTGCGCTGCAGTTTCGCGTTTGAAGCGGTAATATTTTTTTAGCAATTCATCACTTACGCGATGGAGCTCTTCCCGGGGAAGAACAGACAGCGCATCCCACCCGAGTTCGAGGGTTGTTTCTATGGATCGGTTCTCATATTCGCCCTGGTTTAAGAAATCCATCTCGAATGCCTCGCCGAATTTCAGGTACTGTTTGTCGAGCGGGCTCAGTTCCTCTTCGCCGATGACATCCGCAAGCCCCCGGACCCTTTTGACGTATGCATAGCAGGCAAACAGCTGGCTCGCGAGGAACGGATGGTCCTCACGCGTGAAACCTTTTCCGACACCGTCCTTCATCAGCCGGGAGAGGCTCGGCAGGCCCGCGATCGGCGGATAAATGCCGCGCTGGAAGAGGTCGCGGTCAAGGACGATCTGTCCTTCGGTGATATAGCCTGTCAGGTCCGGGACAGGGTGACTGATATCGTCCGCAGGCATCGTCAATATCGCCATCTGAGTAATGGAGCCCGGGGAGCCTTCGATGCGCCCCGCGCGTTCATAAAGACTGGCAAGGTCCGAATACAGGTAACCCGGATATCCCTTACGGCCCGGTATTTCGCCCCGCGCGGTTCCGACCTCGCGCAGGCTCTCGCAATAGTTCGTCATATCGGTGAGGAGAACGAGAACATGCTGGCCGCAGTCAAAGGCCAGGTGCTCGGCCAGGGTAAGGGCGACCCGCGGTGTCAGGAGGCGTTCGACACTCGGCGCATCCGCCAGGGAAAATATCATGACTGCCCGGGCCAGGGCACCTGATTCCCGGAAATTGCGGATAAAGAATTCCGCGACGTCGTGCTTGATGCCCATTGCGGCAAATACAATGGAAAATTCTACCTGTTCGTCAAGAAGCCGCGCCTGCCGGATGATCTGGGCAGAAACCCTGTCATGCGGCAGCCCGTTTCCCGAAAAGACGGGAAGCTTCTGGCCGCTTACAAGCGCATTCATCCCGTCGATGGCGGACAGGCCCGTCTGGATGAACTCACGGGGATAACGCCGGGCAAACGGGTTGATCGGCATGCCGTTGACATCGCGCCTGTCTGCGGAAAGAGGCGGCGGCCCGCCATCGGCTGGGACGGCCGAGCCCGTCAAACACGCGGCCCAGCATTCTGCGGGATACCGGAAGGCGAAAACTCTCTCCCAGGAACCGGGTACGAAGCGATTTCGTGGCAAGGCCGGTTGTCCCTTCGAGCACCTGGATGACCGTATGGGGCCCGGAAACATCGAGCACGCGGCCAAGACGGGTGTTCCCCTGAGGGTCTAATATCTCGACCGTTTCATCGAAACCCACATCGCGGACATTTTCTACAACGACCAGCGGCCCCTCAATGCGCGAGGCGCCGACGTATTGAAGTCCCTGATCCTCGATCCCGGCAAATAGATTATCCATAGCAGGACGTCCCCTTTATATATTGTTGTGCTATCCTGTCCGCCTCTTCGTTAAGCTTTTTGTCGATATCGGCCAATTTATCGAGTTCGTTATTGCTGAGAGCCGACTTGGCCCTCAGTATCTCCGAGACGCATTCCATGCCGCGGACCATTCCAAGAGGGACACCCTCCTGAATGAGGTCCCTTCCCCTGTGATAAAGGCCGAGCATTATCCTCAAAAGGGCGACCTGCTTTTCCGGCGAGCAGTATGCATCATTGTCGTCAAATGCGCTCTGCGCGAGAAACCCGTCCTTGAGAACCTCTGCAATGAAAAGGATCAGCTTCTGATTATCCGGCAGAACGTCGGGGCCGACGAGCTTCACGATCTGCTGGAGCCGCTCTTCGCGCTGGAGAAGGGTTAATGCCTCGGTCCGGAGCGCTTCCCAGTCGCACGCTGTTTTTTCCCACCAGCACTTGACGTCCTCGGAATATTCCGAATAAGAACGCAGCCAATGGATCGAAGGGTAGTGACGCGCATTCGCGAGTTCCGTGTCAAGGGCCCAGAAACAGCGGATAAAGCGCCGGGTATGCTGGGTGACCGGTTCCGAAAAATCACCTCCCGGAGGACTCACCGCTCCGACGATGCTTACCGAGCCGCAATCGCCCGCAAGTGTGGTTACGGCACCGCCGCGCTCGTAGAACTGGGCAAGCCGTGTCGGCAATGAAGCCGGGAAACCCTCTTCGGCCGGCATTTCCTCAAGACGGGCCGCAAGTTCGCGCAGGGCCTCGGCCCACCGGCTTGTAGAATCCGCAAAGACCGCAACGGAAAGCCCCATATCCCGGTAATACTCGGCCAGCGTGATGCCTGTATAGATGGAGACCTCGCGTGCAGCGACCGGCATATTGGACGTATTGGCTATAAGGATCGTCCGTTCCATAAGCGGCCGGCCGGACCTCGGGTCCTTGAGTTCCGGAAACTCGCGCAAAACCTCTGTCATTTCATTTCCGCGCTCGCCGCAGCCTATAAAGACAATGATCTGGGCATCGGACCACTTTGCAAGCTGATGCTGGGTTATCGTCTTGCCGGTGCCGAACCCGCCGGGTATTGCCGCAGCTCCTCCCTTGCCCAGGGGAAAGAACGTATCAATAATGCGCTGGCCGGTAATAAGCGGTTCAACGATCCTTAAACGCTCCCGGATAGGGCGCGGACGTCTGACGGGCCAGCGCTGCATCATCACGACATCGCGGGGACCGGTCCGCAGTTTCGATGACCGCGACCGGGTCGGCAAGGCTGTATTCCCCCTTCTCAACGATCGACCGGACGATGCCGGATATATCGGGAGGGACCATTATCCGGTGCATGACAAGCGGTGTTTCGGCAACCTGGCCTATGACCTGCCCGCCGTTTACTACACTTCCCGCGCTGACGAGCGGTTCAAAGGTCCATTTTTTTTGGTTGTCGAGGGCATCGACCTTTTCCCCGCGCCGGATCCATGCTCCGCTTTTCGCCTCGATGCCGGGAAGGGGGCGTTGTATGCCGTCATAGATGTTGCCGATAAGGCCGGGGCCAAGTGAAACGGAAAGCGGTGCGCCAGTACGTTCTACCTGTGCGCCCGGCTTCAGCATCGTTGTATCCTCGTAAACCTGGATTGTGGCCACGTCCCCGATAATCCTGACAACCTCTCCGACAAGGCCGAGAGAGCCAACCTGGACGACTTCGTACATCTGGGCCTCACTCATCCCCCTGGCTGTGATAATGGGCCCGCTGATACGGGTCGCGGAAGATCCTCCATTTTTATTGACAGTCGTCACACGGCACCTCCTTTAGCTTCCCTCTTTGGCATCGGGGAACATCTTTTCTGCTATGAGGCGCCTGAATTGAGGCCAGAGACGGTCGAGCCTCGCAGATAGCCGGTTGTCCCATACCCGGGCCCCATCCGAATCCTGTATTACCGGTCCATCTCCCGGTCCTGTTGGCTCGTACGAGATGTTTATACTTTCCTCGGGACGTCCCGTCTTCGAAGCTATCAGACGGACCACATCATTTCCCAGGATCAAACGGTCTTCCTCCGGCAGGCGAACGATAAAATCATCCCCGGTCATCCCCTGTATCGCCGCTACGACAAGATCTATAACGATATCCCTGTAATTGCCATCGCTGCGCAACCCGGGAAGTTTTTTCCGGACCTCCCCACGGATCGACTCAAGCAGTACCTCGATGCGTTCAAGCCGAAGCCTCCGGGCTTCGACAGAAGCGGAAGCAAGGGTAATATCCTTAATGCGCTCACCCTCTGCCCGTGCCTCGTCTATACGTTTTTGCCGGGCATTATCCGCCCCGGCATTTGCTTTGTTGAGCACGTCTTCAGCATCCTGCATCGCGCGCTCTACGATGTCGTCGCGTTCACGCTCGGCGCTCGCGAGTATCTCCTTGCACAGGGCTTCTGAAGAATCCGGATCGGTCATGGTCATTTATGGTACCTCACTTTGGCCCAGTCGAATGCCGACTGCCTCCTGGACAAATCTCCTCAAGCCTTTTGATTCGGCCGGCTTTCCCCTGGGCCCCGGTATCTCAATAATGAGCGGACAATCGCGTTCAAGCCGGACGGTGTCAACCATATCACGGGCCGCATCCGCTGCATCGACGGTAATGATTATAATGGCGCACTCGGGCATTCTTAACGCGTCTTCGATAGCCTGACGGGACTCATCAGCCGTTGAGACAACCCGGCCGTCGACCCCTGCCAGCCTGAAACCGCGAAGTGTATCCTCGTCCGCGATGCAGAAGAATTTCACTTCAAATCCCCCTAGATCTTCTGGAGGAGCATCATCGCAATTGCGAAACCAAGGACTGCGAGCCCTTCAGCGAGCGCGACGAACAAGATGCTTCGCGTGAGCAATTCGGGCTTCTCGGCTGCAGCGCCGAGTGCCGCGGAACCTATCTTCGCGACCGCATACCCTGCCCCGAGGATGCTTAAACCTACGGCTACGGCCGCTGCGATAGCAAGGCCGATGGTCCGCGCCGCTGCCTGAACACCGCCCGCATCCTGGGCCGCCTGCTCGGCAAAGGCCGGCAGGCACACCGTGATCAGAACAAGAACGGCACCAACGAACCATTGGAGCAACTTCCTCATTTGACACCTCCCCTTGCCGGCCCTTGACCGGCTCTATCGTCCTGCCTTTACGGATCAGGACAGTTTAAGCCTGCTTTTTTCGTGTCAGGCGAAACGGCTCGAACGCCTGGCCATCACCTGAAAAGAACTTTCCGAAAAATTCGTAATACTCGAGACGAAGTGCCTGCACGGACGCTATGATCCCCTCAAGGACGATAGCTACAAGGTTGCCGAGGATTATTACGATCACGTTCCACACTGTCCCCCCGGCCAGGTGCTTTACCTGCTCTGCGAGCATGAACGCAGCGACGAGAAGCGCCGCATGGCTCATGGCATATGCACCGAGACGCACGAAACTGATCGTATTCGCGAGATAACTCAAGCACCCTTCGAATGCCCCGACAAACGATTCCGTTATCGCGGACGTAAATGTATGTTCTTCCTCTTTTCCCTGGGAATGGTGAAGGAAATATTCAAGAGGCTCTTTCATTATCCATGCCAGTATCGGAATACCAAGAAAAACGATCCATCGCGGCCTTCATGAGCCCCCGCGCTTCAAAAAATTTCGTGAAGATGATCATCGCGAGGACACCCCAGTAAAAGAGAATGCCCGCAATGCCGAATTTATCGAAGAATGCCCCGATAATGTCGCCCCGCCGGAGACGATTCACAATATTCAATATTAATCCAAGGCTGATCATGACGATCCCCACGGCTATCGCGCCGTACATAAGGCCCATGGGGTCCCCTTCAAGGGGGTCATGCCAGAGGGCGTGATGCTTGAAATATTCAAGGCCGAAAACGCTTCCGTAGATTACGCCGAAGATGATGCTCGACGCACCGCACGAGCACAAAAGTACCCCGACATCCCGAATTTTTTCCGTTTTTCCTTTAAAGAACGCTGCAATGCCAAGCGCTGCCAGTATAGCCCCCTGTCCCGCATCCCCGAACATTATCCCGAACATCAGGACATAGCTTATCGCGACAAACAACGTCGGCTCGAATTCACGGTAATTCGGTACCCCATACGAAGACATGAGCATGCCGAAAGGACGCAGCAGGCTTGAATGAGCAAGCAGCGTCGGGACATCTTCCCCTTTGCCGGGCCAATTGAGCTCGACCACGCAATGACCTCCCGTGACTGAATTCAAGGTCCCGGCAACATCCGCCGACCTCACGCCCGGCACCCATCCGGAGATAAGAACGGCGGCATCGGTGCGCCCAAGGCTCTGTTGCGCCTTTGCAATACCAAGCTCCGCATGTATTATTGATTCCATCCGGTCGAGCTCCGGTGAGAATTCCTCAGCCAGCTGCCGGATCCGCAGTCCAAGCCTCGCAACCTCTTCGTCCAGCCGGTTTTGCTCGTTTTCCTTCTCCGAGCATAGCGAATCGATCGTCGCCCCATCATGAACAGGAAGGATGTCCCTTTGGAAACCGGCCTTTTGGAGGGTGTCTGCGAGCGTAGCGGACTGCCCGCGCGTCGTCATGGCTATAACGGGATAACGGCCTTTCTGCTCGGGAAGGGTCATGAGCGCCGTGTCTCTGCCGAGCTCAGTGCGTACGTCCTCGATATGTTCGGCCGGGAGGGTTCCGGTAACAAAATGCAGGAAGGAATAATTATCAGGGCCCTCGAGCGGGATATCGAGCCCGCGGTAACCCTCGACCTGCTGGCATAAAACGGAAGCTTCGCGCTGGCGCTGCCTGTAAGCCCTGCGAAGGTCGGTGAGTTCCGTAATATGGCCTTCTATTGTTTGAAGCCGGCTTTCGATCTCCTCCACGGCCATCGCCGCTGGCTGTTCTACCGCATAAGCGGCCGGGACCTCGAGCAGACGGCGGATCTCCTCGACCCGAAGGCGAAGGTGGTCATACCGCATTATCTCCTGGCTCGCATCACGGGTTGCAAAAGGCATGTCCTCGTCCTCGCCAACACGCGCAAGCTGTACTGCCCCGAGATCTCCCAGGCTCTCCAGCACCCTGCGCTCGTCCCGCTCCAGAACAACCGCGTTGATACGCATCATCGGGGTCGCTCTAAACATACGCACCTTCCATATCAGCCCGCGGAATAGTTCGCGCCCTGATCGCATCAGGGTCCATCCCGGTGCGTATACCCTCGGAAATAGTTATCAGGTTTGCGATCTCGATACGGCGAATCACGAGATACGCGACAACAGCGCCGAACCCCATGTGGCTTTTCCGAAATGTCATATTGGCTATGCGGAGATAACGGCGCCATGCGAGCCTTTCGAGGACTGTCACCGGAATGGCCGGACCTCCTTTGCCCCCTTCGAATGGGAGGGGATCGAGAACGCGCATAACGACACGGTTCACGGCGGTTAAAGGATCGGTATCGTTCAGCATATCCGCAAAGGTAGTGTTGCTGATCGATGTCCCGGGAACATGCATGGACAATAGCTGGTCCGATGCAAGCCCGTAATTGAACCGGCCGCGAAGCATAAGGACCAGGTGGAATATATCAGCCTCGTTGCGTATTAAATTGCCGACTTCGGCGCGGTCGCTCTCTGAAAGGGCGTTGAAGCGAGCAACGAGTTCCAGTCAGATATCCCCTGTCAATGGCTGCCTCGAAAAAGAATGGCCGGGCATCTTCACCATATTCTCTCACCGCTTTCTCAAGGCTTCTCTTTATAGGGCCACTCCTTCAGCGCACGCAGGAAATCCGTGACAGATCCTGCAATCGCGAGCGCATGGACATCGGTGGGTTTAAGTCCCGGGACATGAACAAGGTGCCCGGCCGCGTCTTCAGGATTCACTTTTGTAATGGAGGCCCTCAAAAGCACTTTAAGATTCTCCGATTCAAAACGGACGGGCATCCATTCGATAAGGTGGGCCCTTGCCCGCGTTAAGCTGGGCCGTTATTCGCGTTATTTCCTCAATAAATTCTTCGATCAATTGCCGTTGGAGGTCGGCGATGCCCCGAAATTCTCTGTCGGGCAATATGGTCCGTCCATATTCTTCGATACTGCGGATGCGGCACAGGGCGTCGAGCCTTTCGCCTTCCGCCATTTTACTGCGGCTGCCGTGCAAGCGGGCAGCCAGATAATCGAGATTACTCAATACGTCTCCTTGCGGGGCCCTCAAGTCCGCATACGTGCCGGATGATCTCTTCAATGACCGCTTGCCTTGAACCTCCGTCTATAACTATTTCCCGTTCAATTGCGGCGGAAGCGTTTTGCGAGACTTTCCTGTTTTTCATCCTCTGCCGCCCGGACCGCTTCGGCGACAATTTCCTGTGCTTCCCTGCCTGCATCCTGGTACGCCTTCATATTAATATCCTGTGCCTGTTTCCGGGCGTCAGAGAGGATGCGGTCCGCCTGCACCCTGCCTTCTTCAACGATTCGTTTTGCCTGGTTCTCGGTTGCAACTATCTTGTGGATCACATCGCGCACAATACCCCCCTTGTTATCGAAACACCATATGTTTTTTTCCGGACATGGGAAATTTCAGGATGGCGACAGAAATGATCGTGATAATGGGACGTGACGTTCGTGAAAGGTATAAATCTTCATGGCAGCTTTTCCGGTTCAATTGTCTCATCATCCCCTGATGGAATACCATACGGGCTTTGCCAGATGCAGGAGTGATAAGAAACGCTCTTTGCCTTTCCGGGCCGATATCTCTTATAGGAAGTATACCAAATATGTCAATATTGTGCTTTTGGACAGCAAAGAGCGACGGTGCAAAAAAAAGGCGGGGCATTTAAGCCCCGCCTGAATCCTTTACTGTTAAATTACTTTGACTGGAGATACTCGTCGATTGCCTTTGCAGCCTTGCGTCCTGCGCCCATTGCGAGGATGACCGTAGCTGCGCCTGTTACGATGTCGCCGCCGGCAAATACGCCCTTGCGGCTTGTCTGACCGGTTTCCTCATCCGCCATGATGTTGCCGGATTTCTTGAGTTCGAGGTCCGGTGTCGTTGAGGTAAGGATCGGGTTCGGGCCCTGGCCGATGGCAACGATAACGACGTCGACATCGAGTACAAAGTTGGAGCCCTTGATTTCGACCGGCCTGCGCCTGCCTGATGCATCGGGTTCTCCGAGTTCCATCTGGACGCATTCTAATCCTTTGACCCAGCCGTTATCATCGCCGACTACCCTGATCGGGTTTGTCAGCAGCCTGAAATCAATTCCCTCTTCCCGTGCGTGGTGTGCTTCTTCCGCACGTGCCGGCATTTCTTCGGCGCTTCTACGGTAGACAAGGTACACATCCGCGCCGAGGCGTTTGGAGACCCTCGCGGAGTCCATGGCCACGTTGCCGCCGCCGATGACTGCGACCCTTGAGCCGACCCTGATCGGTGTGTCGTATTCAGGGAAGAGATATGCTTTCATGAGGTTTGCCCGGGTAAGGAACTCATTCGCCGAATAAACGCCGTTCAGGTTCTCGCCGGGGATATTGAGGAAGTACGGAAGGCCTGCGCCGGTACCGATGAATGCCGCATCATAACCCTGTGCAAAAAGCTCGTCGAGGGTTACTGTCTGGCCGACGATGGCATCGACTTTAACTTTTGCGCCAAGTTTTTCGAGATAGTCAACTTCGCGCTGCACGATCGCTTTCGGAAGACGGAATTCGGGAATCCCGTAGACAAGCACGCCGCCCGCTTTATGAAGGGCTTCATAGATATGGCATTCATGGCCCTTTTTGCGTCAGCTCGCCTGCAACGGTGAGACCGGCAGGACCGGCGCCGATGATGGCAACTTTTTTGCCTGTCTTCTTCGGCATTGTGGGGACCCTGACATCGCCGAGGCCCAGTTCATAGTCGGCGGCAAAGCGCTCGAGGCGGCCGACGGCAACAGGCTCTGATTTCTTGCCGAGGATGCATTTCGATTCACACTGTGATTCCTGCGGGCATACCCTGCCGCACACTGCGGGAAGGCTGTTCGTTTCCTTAATGAGGTGGATGGCGCTCATGAAATCGCCTTCCTTGATCTTTGCGATGAACTGCGGGATCTGGACGTTGACGGGGCATCCTTCAACGCACGGCGGTTTTTTGCAGCCAAGGCAGCGCTGCGCTTCCATCATTGCGTTCTCTTTCGTGTATCCGAGAGCGACTTCGCGAAAAATTCTGGATCCTGAGCTTCGGTGCCTGCTCGGGCATTTTCACGCGTTTGCGGGCCTTCTTTACCGCCTTTTCCTGGGCATCGATCTTGCATTTGTGGTCCCACAGGGCGCGCCGCTCTTCCCTGTTGTACATCTTCTGACGAAGGACAAGCTCCGGGAAGTCTACCAAGTGTGCGTCAAATTCCGGGCCGTCGACGCAGACGAATTTGGTCTCGCCGCCAATAGAGGCGCGGCAGCAGCCGCACATACCGGTGCCGTCAACCATGATCGTGTTGAGGCTGACGACCGTGTTGATGGCGTACGGACGCGTTACTTCGGCTACGGCCTTCATCATGATGACCGGGCCGATCCCGACTACGAGGGCGATATTTTCCTTGCCGCGCTCTTCGATTATCTTTTTGAGGACGTCGGTGACGAAACCGTGGGTCCCGTACGAACCGTCATCGGTCGTGACATGAAGGGTCGTGCTTGCCTTTTTCATCTCGTCTTCGAGAATAAGCATGCCCTGGTTGCGGGCGCCGATGATCGAAATAACCTCATTTCCTGCCGCGAGCAGCGCTTTTGCGATAGGGAGCACCGGTGCCACGCCGACGCCGCCGCCTACGCAGATCACTGTGCCGAATTTTTCAATATGGCTCGGTTTGCCCAATGGGCCGACGACATCGAGAAGGGCCTGGCCTGCCTCGAACTTCGCGAGCTTCTGGGTTGATGTTCCGACTTCCTGGAAGATGATCGTGATCGTTCCTTTTTTCACATCATAATCTGCAACGGTAAGGGGGATACGCTCGCCCATGTCGTCACCGCGGACAACGACGAACTGTCCGGCCTTTACTTTCTTTGCGATGTCCGGAACATAAAGCTTGTACAAGGTGATAGACGGAGCAAGAATTTTCTTCTCCATGATCTGGTTGACTTTTGATGCTGCTTTCTTGGTAGCCATAACGTCTCCTTTAAAAGTTTAATTCTATCAAAACGGTTACTTTTCGTTCACCTGTTTCAAAGGTAGCCTAACGGTAAAGACCGTTCCTTCCTCGACCTTGCTGGCAACTGTTATTTCCCCGAAATGTGATTCCACGATCCTTTTCACGATCGACAGCCCCAATCCGGTGCCTGTCGTATACCGCGTGTTTGGTCCCTGCACACGGTAAAATTCGTCAAATATACAGGGAAGGGACTTCTCGTCAATACCTATGCCCGTGTCGCTCACTGCTATATTGAGATAATGCCCGTCCGGTACGGCCTTGACGGTTACCTTGCCATTCTTGACATTGTACTTCATGGCATTTGACACGAGATTGGTGAGGAGCTGCTCCATCTCGGCCCGGTCGGCCTCGATCATGGGCAGCTTTTTCGGGATCTCCACGCCGAAAGAGATATCCTTCGTCGAACCCTGAACTTTGAAAAGCTCGACGGTGCTTTCGATTATCTCTGTCATGTCGAGAAATTCTTTTTTCCTTACCACTTTTTTCGATTCCAATTTTGCAAAGAGCAGGAGATCATTGACAAGGTCCATCAGCGAATGGGCCCTGAGCTTTGCCCGCTCCAGCATCTGCCTGTTGAATTGCGGGTCCGTGCCCGCGACCCCCGTGAGATAGGCATTGAGATATCCCTCGATCGCTCCGAGCGGTGCCCGTATCTCGTGCGCGACCATTCTCACGAACTGTGACTTTATTTCTTCTACCTCCTTGAGATCGGAGATATCGCGGAACGTGCAGACGACACCCAGATTCTCGCCTTTTTCATCACGCACCCCCGCTACTATGACCATCAAGGTCTTCTGCGTTTCCCCCGACAGGACCACCTCTTCGGAGATGATCGTATATTGGGAAAAATCGGGAGAAAACGCCTTATTGATCACTTCCACAAGATCTTTTTGCCGTATTGCCTTCTGATAGTCCATACCGACGCCGGAATCAACCCTGCCCGTTACATTGAGCATTTTCAGGACGGCCGGGTTCCACAAAACAAGCTGGTGTTCGCGATTGATCACGAGGATGCCATCCGCCATCGAGTTTACGATAGTGTGCAGCTTGGATTTCTCGCTCGCCACCTCGAGGAGCCTCTGGTCCCGCTCTTCGCGAAGCTTTTCTTTTTCTATGGTAAGCCGTCTCTTATCGAGGCCCCTGTTTATGACAGCCAGGAGCTGATCGGGATTGAACGGTTTCGGTATGTAATCGTAAGCGCCATGCTTCATTGCGTCTACTGCCGTCTCAACAGTTGCGAAACCCGTGATCACGACGAGTATGATACCCGGATCTATCTGCCTCACCTGTTCCATCATCTCAAGTCCGCCCATCACGGGCATCATGAGATCGACAAGGATCAAGGTCGAAGGAATTCTCCTTCGCCTTTTCCAGCCCAAGTTTGCCATTTTCGGCTGTATCGACATTGAACCCTTCCGATGAAAGGATCCTGCGGCATCCTTCACGAATGCCTTTTTCATCGTCGACAACCAGTATATTGACAGGTTCCGCCATTGGCTTAATGAAATGTTCCTTATTTCCTGTCGAGAAGCGCGTTTATCTTCTGCACGAGTACATCGGGCTCCACCGGTTTTGGCACGAAATCATCGGTTTTCATCCAATAACCGTCCTGATCCTGTGAAAAATCATAGCCCGTCTCGCCCGCAACCGCGGAGATCATGAGGATCGGGATCTCTTTGTAGCGCGGGTCCGCTTTGATAGATTTCGCGAAACTGAAACCGGTGTCGTGTTTCTCCAGCATAAGGTCAAGAAGTATCAGATTCGGCGCCTCAAACTGAACCTTATCCATTCCCTCGCGGGCGGAGAATGCCGTTTCGACCTCGAAACCGTTGTTTTCAAGGACTGCCTTGTTGAGATCAACGAAATCGACGTCATCATCAATGATTAGAATTCTTTTTGCCATAATTCCTTCTCCCTGTATTTATATTTTGATTTGCCGCTAATCCATTAGCCTGTGCCACTATCCCAATAGCTTTACCATCAACGGGAAGGGTTATGATGAACGTGCTTCCCTTGCCTAACTCAGTTTCCACATCGATCTTGCCGGAATGCCTCTCGACGATGCCGTATGAAATGGCGAGGCCGAGCCCTGTGCCCTTTTCCTTTGTCGTAAAAAAGGGATTGAACAGTTTCCCGATATTTTCCGGCGGTATGCCGGGTCCTGTATCCTTGATCCGGATAATTATTAAACCCGCATCGTGGGATGTCGTAATAGTAAGGGAACCTTTTCCTGCCATTGCCTGGGCAGCATTGAGAACAATATTGAGAAAAACCTGCTTCAGCTGGGTTGCATCCGCGAAAAGCGTGGGCATGTCCGCCTGAAGGTTCTTCTTTATCTTGATATTCTGGAAGAGGACCTGGTTTACGATAAGGCCCAGCGTCTCTTCGACAAGCTCATTAATATTCGTTTCACCTGGTTTGAGCTTCGTTTCCCGGGCAAAGCTCAAAAGCCCCTGGACGATCTCTTTGGTCCGTGCCGCCTCGCTGATGATAAGGTCGATATCCTCGCCCCGTGGGTCATCAGGTTCGAGCGACCTTTTCAGAATATGGGCATAAATGGTTATTGTGCCGAGCGGGTTGTTTATCTCATGGGCCACTCCGGCAGCAAGCTGGCCGAGTGCCGCCAGTTTTTCCGTCCTTATAAGCTGGAACTGCGCCTGTTCGAGTTCCTGAAGCGACTGCTGAAGCTGTTTGTGAGACCTTTCAAGCTGCTGGTATATGCGCTTGCTTTCTTCAAGGAGATACGGAAGGCAATATTCGGCCTCAGATATGCCCTGTCCGACCGCGACCGCCTTTTCCCGGCACGTTTTGTAACCGCAGGCGCGGCAATCGAGGTTATTGTGGGGAGGGAGCTTGTTTATCTTCTTCAAAACATTCCGTATATCATTCTCGGTAGGGTCGGGCAATTTCTCGACGCCGGGGCGATATGTGCGTGAAATGTCTATATCTTCGTAATCTTTTTGGATCTTCTGAAGCATATTGGCCGTCCCGGCATTAAATCCGGCGTTTGCATAGCGGGATACGATCTGCCTTCTCCCGAGAACACCCATTTCCCGTTCGATAAACGGACCGTCCACACAGCCGTCACAAAATACAAGATCAAGGAATTTCGCCTGTATCGATCCCTGAGCCAGCTGGTTTAGTGCGCCGATAACACGGCGCCGACCATAGGCCACGCTTACTTCGCCGACAAGGACATCAAAACTGTGCCCGAGGCTCCGGTTGAGACCCCCGATAACCGGGGTGATCCTTCCCAATGCCGACCCTTCGCCGTCAAACGTGGCTTCCGCGATATTCCGCGGATTGATCCCCGCCTCCGCAAACATAAGCCGCACGTCACGAAAGGTTATGACGTGATCGATCGCGTCGGCTACGCCATCGTAATCCAATTCCCCCATGCGTGCAAGGCATGGTGATATATAGACAACCTTGCAACCGGAACCTTTTACCTTTTTTATCATCCTGCCCGCTGCGATCATCGGTGAAACGATGGGGGCAATATTATCGATAAGCTGGGGAAGGTATTTCTCGATATACATGACGATGACGGGACAAAAGGATGATATAACGGGCTGCTTTATATCTCCGGCGAGGAGCTTCCGGTAGGGCCCGGCGATCAGCTCGGCGCCTGCAGCACCCTCCCATACCTCCTTGAAGCCCAGTGCTTTCAATGCATAGCTGAAACCGCCGGGCGATACACTTTCCAGGAATGCCGGAAAGGAAGGATCAAGACATGCTACAACATCTTCATTGGATTCTATCAGCGCTTTGACAATTGCCGCATCGCTCTGATATGTCATTGCCCGGTGCGGGCAGCCGGTAATACAATTGCCGCATAATATGCATCTTTCCGGGATAATGCGTATAGATTCTTTCTCGAGCTTGATGGCCTTCGCCGGGCACAGCTGTACGCAGTAAAAACACCTGCGGCATTTACGGTTGTTGACCTCTACCCGGGAGCCTCCCCGGCATTTTTCTGTCATCAGTTCGCGCACGGTATTCATTCAAATACACAGGAAATTTAATAAATTACCACAAATATTACAGTAAAGTAAGGGCTTTGTCAATGACGCATGTGAAAAGCAGGACAAGGAAATTTTTTAAAGGAAATAAATCCTCTCGCCCTTCGTTCAAACCTCCGGAATACATGGGAAACTGCGAGAAATAAAAGGACTATTTACCCCTCGCCCAACTCGAGCGCCTGTTTCGGGCATCCTTTGACGCAGAACCCACATTTGAGGCAATCGCCCTTGAATTCCATCGCGGGCTGTTCTTTCAGGGCGTTAGGCTTTAGCTGCATCGGGCAATTTTTTGCACAAAGTCCGCAACTTACGCAGGAATCGCGGGCCATCTTGAATTGGCACCGGTTTGCCCCGACCCAGCTGGAAAGGCTGCCTATCGGACAGATCGAGCACCAGGCGCGCTGATGGATGAATATCGCCAAAAATATTCCGATGATCGTCGTGACCGTCAGAAGGTAATAAAGAACCTGCCGATAGCAAAGGGGTCCGGCCACAGGCGCACGATCTGGAACGTGAGCATGGCCATGAGAAAGGCTATGACGCCGAGCCGGACCGGGACCTTGCGTAAAGCCGGGGGAATATCCTTTCCGGGACTTATTGCCTTCATGTAGGTGTCTGCAAAAGATCCGCGGGGGCACATCCAGTTGCACCATGTGCGTCCGCGGACCGAAGCAATCCGACACCCGCGACCATGCACAGGGGAATAAAGTAGCCTATCAGGGAATAGAACCATCCGGCGATGACAAGCGCAATGAACACCGTCCCGAATATGGCCTGCTTAACGAACCTTGACCGCCGTGCGGCTTCGAGCTCTTTTTTTGCCGGGGTACTTTACCGTTTTCCCGATCGTATTTTCTGCTGTTCCGTTCATATATACCTCTTTACACCTCCTTCTCCTGCTACGCGCATCTGCCTCGCTATGCGCTCCTTTTCCTCGCAAGGTTTCCCGAAGGACGTCCCGCATGATCGAACAGGCCTCGCTTATTCGCGGGCTTGCAAGCCGGTAATAGACCGTTGTTCCCTCCCTGCGGGCAAGGACAAGCCCTTTTGCTTCAGGATCGAAAGATGCTGCGACATATTGGCCTTGTTTATATTCATTGTAGCGAGCATTGCGGACACAGACTTTTCGCCATCCTTAAGAAGGCTCAATATTTGCAGACGCCGCGGATTACCAAGCGCCAGGCAGACATCAGCCTGCATCTCAAAAATCTTCATCTCCTGATCAGCCATCGTTCGCTCCTTTGTTTCTTACTTGCTTAGTTTCATTATATCGCAATTATATTCTTTCCTCTGATAAATGTCAAGGTGATAGAAGCATGCTGAAAAAAGGCATCTCACGCCCGCTTCGCTGGAGCCCGCTGAGTACACGGAGAACTGCGAAGAAAAAGATTTGCCGGCTGATCTTGGAGCCTGCCAAGATCAGCCGGCGCTTTCGTCCGCTTCGCGGAAGAAAAGAAAATACTTAGAGCCGCAACGGGTACGCTTACGGTTGGATTAAGAGGGGTTTTCATCCTGCCTCAAGGCAGGATCGAAGTGCCGCTTGATCCTGGTCGGCTCCAGGATCAAGCGGCGATCTTGAGTCTTTCTCCGCGGTTCTCGGCGGGCTCCAGCGAAGCGGGCGTGAGACGTCTTTTCATCACCTCGAAAGACAGCGGAATATCTCGCCGATATACATCCGGTGGTAATCTTTTTTCGGATAGAAACCATCTATATCCGGGGTAAGGAAGTTCGCCGGTGTAATGTCCTGAAAATATATCTTTCGGCATTCGATGACAAGCCGGGCCTCGGCGAAATAGATGCTGTCTTCCCCGAACACCGGATTAAGCCGGGCCTCGGCGGCCTTGTTAACATCCCTTCCCGAATGCGTTCCGCAATATGTCAGGGCATCGCGATACTCCTCCTCAAAGAAACTCAGGCTGAAATATTCGCTTCTTTCCATGAATTCATACGTATATCGGTTTGGCCGGATGACACACATGGCGATGCGCCTGTCCCACATGATCCCGAGGCCTCCCCAGGCGCCCGTCATGGTATTGATATGATTCTCTCGTCCCGGCCGTGATCAGCATCCAGTCCGCACCGATGAGCTTAAACGGGTTATGCCCGATATCCTCAGGCCTCGTCTCGACAAATACTCGTTCCATCATTACCCTCCTTTCTATTTCTGTCTTCTTTAAATTATATCGTAAGGCATGATGGAGCGAGACGAAAAATACGAGGATAGTTGAGTTTAACTTAGTTATTTCAGTACTTAAAGACGCTGGAATGATGGATTGGTGGATTCACACGCCCAGAGGGTACCCCGGCGGAAAACGGATGGAGGTTTAACTTAAAACTTGGAACTGGAACCTCGAACATAGAACAAACAGAAATAAAGGCTTTTTTCGCCTTACGCCTTACGCCTCACTCCTTACGGTTTTTTTATGAACCGCTTAAACCGCTTGAACGCTGTAAATAGTATTGCTTATGTTAAAACCCCCCTGATCATCATTCTTACGGATATTGGCCGTAAGGTCCGGTTTCTGGTCCCCTCCAGTGCCCGGATACCGCCATGCTAAGGCGGCAGACGATCATAAATAAACCACGTTCAAGCGGTTTTAAACGGTTCAGACCATCTTACTGCTTTCCCGTCGTCAGGTACTCGTGTATGGCATTTGCCGCCTTTCTCCCTGCTCCCATAGCAAGGATAACCGTTGCGGCGCCTGTCACGATGTCACCTCCCGCCCATACTTTATCGCGCGTTGTTTTGCCTGTTTCCTGGTCTGCTACGAGCGTTCCCCGTTTCGTTGTATCCAATCCGGGGGTTGTCGCGGGCACCAGGGGATTCGGGCTGTTGCCGATCGCGACAACTACGGCATCTACCGGCATCCGGAAATTGGAACCGGGCACTTCTACCGGCGTGCGCCGCCCCGACGCGTCCGGTTCGCCAAGTTCCATTTTGAGGCATTCGATCTCTTTTATCCATCCGTTCTCATCGCCAATATACGCAAGCGGCAGCGTGAGCACGTCAAAGATCACGCCTTCCTCTTCAGCGTTCTCGGCTTCTTCGGCGCGAGCCGGCAGTTCTTTGTGAGAGCGCCGGTATACGATGTGAGACTCGGCAGCGCCCATGCGAAGGGCCGTCCGTGCCGAATCCATTGCAACATTCCCTCCGCCGACAACGGCAACCTTAATGTGCTTCTTTACGGGCGTTGCCGCTTTCGGAGCCAGGTAGCCCTTCATCAGGTTCATACGCGTCAGGTATTCGTTGGCGGAATAAACGCCGTTCAAGTTTTCCCCGGGGATGTTCATGAACCAGGGAAGCCCCGCGCCGGTACCGACGAAAACGGCATCAAATTCCTGGAGGAGTTCGTCGATGGACCGGGTCTTCCCGACAACAAAGTCGGTAAACACCTTGACGCCGAGCATCTTCAGATAGTCAAGTTCGCGCGCCACGATCGCCTTCGGCAGACGGAATTCCGGAATGCCGTATACGAGCACGCCGCCGGCCTTGTGAAGCGCTTCAAAGATCGTCACCTCATGGCCGAGCATGATAAGGTCGCCTGCCACGGTAAGCCCGGCCGGCCCGGAACCGACGATTGCCACTTTCTTGCCTGTCGGCGGCGCCTTCTCCGGAAGGTCGATCTTCCCCTGGGCCGCTTCCCAGTCGGCAAGAAAACGTTCAATACGGCCGATCGCGATCTCACCGCCCTTGTTGAGCAGGATGCATTTTGATTCGCACTGTGATTCCTGCGGGCATACCCTGCCGGAGATGGCCGGAAGACAGTTCTTTTCTTTGAGCTTTTTTATGCCCGCCGCAAAATCGCCTTTCTTAACGCAGGCGATGAAAGCGGGGATATCGATCCCGACAGGGCATCCTGTCTGGCATCGCGGCTTCTTGCACTGCAGGCACCGTGAGGCTTCCGCCTGGGCCAGTTCCTGTGTATAGCCGAGCGCCACTTCCTCGAAATTATTTCGCCTGATCTTCGGGGGCTGATGAGGCATCGCCCTCCGGTTGAGATCTATCTTGCTTGTTTTTTCCTGATTTTTATCGTCATTCATGCCAGGCACACTTCCCTTCTTTATGCGCGAAAGCGGCGTCGCTTCTGCGGAAGAACAGAGATTCCTCTCTCAGGTACGCCTTTCTGCGCGCGAGAAATTCCTTCCAGTCAATGTCGTGTCCATTGAATTCCGGGCCATCGACACAGGCGAATTTCATCTGCCCGCCGACAGTTACCCGGCATACGCCGCACATTCCCGTACCGTCGATCATGATCGGGTTCAAATTGACCACGGTCGGGATGGCAAGGTCTCTCGTGACCTCTGACGTATGCGCCATGAGATATGTGCACCCGTTGACTATGATCCTGTCGGGCTTTTCCCGCATGCCGTGAATAACATCGGGCAGGCGGCTTATATGACCTTTCGTTCCCATACTGCCGTCACGGGTGATCGTGTATATTTTGTCCGCCAGATGGGCATACTTATCGAGCCAGTAGATAAGGTATGAGCTCCTGGCTTCAAGGACAACTGATACTTTGTTCCCTTTTGCTTTGAGTGCCTTTGCGACGGGATACAGGCTTCCAATTCCGTAGCACCCGCCGACAAGGAGGACATTTCCGAATGTATCGATTATCGTTTCGTTCCCCAATGGCCCGACACATGTCAGGAGTTCATCGCCTGCATTGAGTCCCGCAAGCACCGATGTCGAGGCGCCCACCTCCATAAAGACTATTGTGATCGTGCCTTTTTCGGGGTCATAATCGGCTATTGAAAGCGGGATGCGTTCGCCTTCTTCGGCCCCGCGGACAATGACAAATTGACCGGGCCTGACCTTGGTCGCGATCTCCGGCGCTTCCACCACAAGGACATGCATATTGGGAACGATCATGGACCGTTCTATAACTTTATTCACTTATGCCTCCTTTCTTCTATCGCCTTCATACCGGCGACGTGATCGTGAAGGGGCACACCACGGAAAGACGCCGGCGCCTCGGCCGTATTTTTACGGGATACGGCCTTCTCGGCGGCTTTGCCTTCCATGACTACCTTCTTCCTCGGGACCTTCTTGTCTTTTCCCGCAAAACCGGGAACAGCCTTTTTGATCTCCGATTGTATCCCTGCGAGCGAGCTATATTTCAACGCGCCTTTTTTGATCCTTCCTGCTATGCCGGACATGATCCACCAGTCTGCCCTTGAATCGGCAAATGGTTCCGACGCCTTGTTGAAAGAAAGTATCCTGCCCTCAAAGTTGATGGTTGTTCCGGGAACTTCGGTAAACAGGGCCGCGGGCAGGTTAATGTTCGGTTTAACCCCTTCCGGTGCCGGAAGCGCATTCTGGTAAATGATATAATCGCATTGAGGCATGGCGTCCGAGGGCACCTCGCCGATAAAATATCCGACCTTGAACTTTGCCTTTAAGGTCGACAACCGCAGCGGGGTCTTTGAATTTCAGTACCCCGTCGGATTTGATGCTGCCGGGCATAAGTCCGGGAAATGCACCCATGGCAAGCATGCCGAGCAGGTTTGTGTAGGGATGGCAGACTATGACCTTCCATCCCAGATCGTTTCTCATCGAAAGAACGCGCTCGAATATCTCTTTGCGTTTTTTCGAGAATATCGCACCGGGCCCGACAATCGCGACATTGCGTTCGCCCTTCTTGAAGAAGGATGACGGCACTTTGCCTTTTTTGCCGTTGCCCGACATTGATTTCATAATGCCGTCAAGATATTCCGGCCATTTTTCAGGATCTGACTGAAATGCCTCTTCCGACAGGAAATCGAGGTTGCATTCCCCGTCATCGATGGTCATGAGCGCGGTGTCTTTACGGGCTGCCTTCTTGACAGCAATTCCGAGCGGCGTGAAGCCGTAGGTCGTGTCAAGGCCGATAGAGAGAATGCCCTTCGCATTCTCCACGGAATCGATCGGCTCTGACGTGAGGACAAGGTCAACGAAGGCCCTGAGGTCGCCTCCCAGGTCATAAAGGACCGGCGAAAGGATCGCCTCTGTACCGATCACTTCCCGCGCAAACCGCTGGGCCGACGAAGAGGTCCTCATTTGAAAGGTCCGGGGACACAACAACGCATGAACCCTTCGCCCCGGCCTCTTTTATCTTTTCCGCAGCCAGATCGAGGGCCCCGTCCCAGTCTACAAGGTCATACCCTTCAGGCCCGAGGATGGTCGGAGTTGCCAGCCTGTCCGGGCTCAGCACATACTCCGGAATGGCGAACCGCCCTTTAACGCATATCAGGCCGTGCTCCGTCGGTGAGTCGTAGTCGGCGCTGACGTCGACGACCTCACCGCCCTTTACTTTCAGGTCGAGCGTGCACCCGGTCGGGCAGTACGGACATGTCGTTTCGACTATCTCGTCCGGTTTTCCCGACCATTTGCTCACCTTTGCCGACAATGCGCCTGTCGGGCATACGGCAACGCAGGCGCCGCAGAATTCGCAGCCCGCTTCGAGATGAGTCCGCGCAAATGCCGGGCCGATCGTCGTCTAGCTTGCCGCGCTGTTTAAAACTTAATGTCCCGTTAAGCCGGATCTCATTGCATACCCTGACGCAGCGTCCGCAGAGTATGCACAGGTTATAGTCCCTGTCGTAGAACGGGTCTTCCTTTTCGACGGGAAAATTCCGGTAATACACCGGGTATGATGTTTCCGTGAGGCCGACTTTCTGCGTGATATCCTGCAGCTCACACAGCGAGTCGTTCGGGCAGTAACGGCAGCCCGTCGTGACGCCGACCTTGCGGATCGTCCCCTGGAAATCCTTGCATTCATCCTGTTCACCGCAGAAAAGGCAGCTTGCAGGATGCTCGCTCAAGAGGAGCTTCAGGACTTCCTGCCGGAGCGTCTTTACCTCTGCGGTATCGGTCCTGATCACCATGCCTTCCTCTACCGGTGTCGTGCATGATGTCGGGAAACCCCTGATGCCGTCAACTTCAACGACGCATAACCTGCATGCGCCGTAAGAAGGCAGGTGTTCCAGTGCGCACAGTGACGGTATGTCAACGCCGGCTTCGCGCGCCGCCTGGAGAATCGTCAGACCGGCCTTCGCCTCTACCTTCCTGTTATCGATTATGATGGAAACCTTTTTCTCCTTGGTCATGATTGTCTCTCCGCTGTCCTGATCACGATGGCGTCGCCCGCGATAGCTTCGTAACGGCAAATCTCATAGCAAGAACGGCATTTTATGCACTTTGAGGCGTCGAGATTATGAGGCTCTGACCTCGGACCGGTAATTGCCCCCGTTGGGCATACCCGGACGCATGACTGGCATCCGGTACATTTTTCCTTGATGACACGATATTCGATCAAAGACTTGCATACGGTTGCCCGGCATTTATGGTCCCTGATATGTTCCAGGTACTCGTTCCGGAAATACCGCAGGGTCGTTAATACCGGATTGGGCGCGGTCTGGCCGAGGCCGCACAATGCGCCCTTCTTGATCGTGTCGCCGAGAGTTCTCAATGCAAGAAGATCATCGGGAGTGCCCTCGCCGTTTGTGATCTTCTGGAGTATCTCAAGAATATGCCTCGTCCCGACCCGGCAGGGGACGCATTTTCCGCAGGATTCCTTCTGTGTGAAATCGAGAAAATATTTTGCCAGGTCAACAATGCACGTATCCTCATCCATGACGATAAGCCCGCCGGACCCCATAATGGAACCCGCGCTGGCAAGTGATTCATAGTCGACGGTCAGGTCAAGAAATTCTTCGGACAGACAGCCGCCTGACGGGCCGCCCGTCTGTATGGCCTTGAAAGGCTTCTGTACCCCGCCGCCAATGTCAAAGATGATCTCCCTCAATGTCGTGCCTAACTGGACTTCGATGAGTCCCGGCCGGCGGATCTTGCCGACGAGGGAGAATGTCTTTGTCCCGCGGTTGCCCTCTTTCCCGAAACGGTTGTACCATTCCGGGCCGTTTCTCAGGATGTTCGGAAGCGTTCCCAGCGTCTCGACATTGTTAATGATCGTCGGTGACTGGAAAAGCCCTGATATGGCGGGGAAAGGCGGACGTGATTTCGGCATGCCGCGCTTGCCTTCGATCGAACCGATAAGCGCTGTCTCTTCACCGCAGACAAATGCGCCGGCGCCCTCCTTGATCTTGATCTCGAAGCTGAAATCGGAGCCAAGGATATTTTTGCCGAGAAGCCCGTATTCGCGCATCTGGCCTATCGCTCTCTTGAGCCGGTCGATGGCGAGCGGATACTCCGCACGGATATAAACGATACCCTTGCTCGCGCCGATCGCATATCCGGCAATGAGCATGCCTTCGAGAACGGCATGCGGGTCGGACTCGATAAGCGACCTGTTCATAAAAGCGCCGGGGTCACCTTCATCGGCGTTGCATATAAGGTATTTCTGTTCCCCGGGAGATTCCCTGCAGACCGTCCATTTCCTGAACGTCGGGAAACCGGCGCCGCCGCGGCCCCTCAAACCTGCCTGCCGCACAACGGCTATGACATCCTCGGGCGTCGTTTTGAGTGCTTTCATGAATCCCTGGTATCCGTCGACAGCGAGGTACTGGTCGATCTCTTCGGGATCGATGAAACCGCAGTTGCGCAGTACGATACGGACCTGGGGTTTAAGCATGGGGAGATCGAAGAACCTGCGGGATACCGTCAAAATCGTCAGTGCCGAAGTGACCGAGGGCAAGCTTCTTATGAGGCGTCCCGTCAATAAAATGGGATTTCAGGATCATTCCCAGCATCTTGGCATTGACGTTGTTGTAGCTTACACGCGGTTGCCCGGGCATCTTGATATCGACGAGCGGCTCAAGATAGCACGGTCCGATACATCCGACCTCGATAATACGGGCGGATTTCTTGTTTTCGTCAAGGAAGGTCTTGACCCCTTCCTTGAGGTCGAGAGCCCCGGCAGCACGGCCGCAGGATGCGGCACCTATGTAAACGATGGGCTCCTTGTTGTCGTTGAGCTTCTCCCATTTACTTTTTGCCGAATCGATCTTCTTAGCGAGTTTATTCATAATTTTTCAATAACTCCGTCAGTTTATTGACCGTCATCCTGCTGTAAATATCACGATCGATCTGCACCACGGGCGACAATGCGCAGCATCCGAGACACGCGACGCGATCGACATCGAAACGCTTGTCCTCGGTTGTCTCCCCGCAGTGAATGCCAAGGCCATGTTCAAGGCTGTCGAGCAGCGTGCCGCCGCCCCTGACATGGCACGCCGTCCCGAGACACACCTTGATGCCGTGGCGTCCCGGTTCCGTAAAACGGAATTGCGCGTAAAATGATGAAACACCGTAGATCTGGTTTTCTGAAATGCGAAGGTATCGGGAAATAGCCTTTACGGATTCCTCCCCGATATACCCGAAGGCCGCCTGAACATCCTGGAGAATCGGGATCAATTCGTCGGGACTGCGGCCATGCTTCCCGAGAACCTTTTGAATTTGTTCGGGCATGGATCTCTCCTATGCCACACGTGTGTGGCGTTACGAAAAAATCAGTCGCGCCGCTAATCAGTTCGAGCAGGTATCGTGAAATTTTATCAAGTTGTGAGGTGATTGTAGAACCAGCTGCCAGTCGCTCCCCGAAATATGCCCCCATGTACACTCATTATTAAAGAAGGCACAAAGCACTGTCAAGAAAAAATTTGACTAAATTTGTATATCATTGAAATGATTACTGTTATACATACTGTTAGACAATAGCTACGGGACACCGTATACGGTATACCAAAAGGGTAAGGCGTTAATGGTGAGGCGTAATGGCGTTAAAATCACAAAAATTGACCCCTCACGCCTTACGCCTCACGGCCTCTATGCTATCTGGGTTTTCTGTGAAGTTCGAGGGTTACCAGATTCGAGGTATCCGCGCATTGCACGCGGATGGTATCGCCTTCCCACCAGGGGAGGTTGCCCCCGAATTGAAAGGTCTGCAGGTCGGGAAAAATGCCGTGGTAAAAGAACCCGCAGAGCCCGCCGGGATTGTGGCAGCTGATCTCAAACGTGTCGCCGGCTTTGTGCCCGGCACTGCACGTGCCTCTTGATTCAAGAACCGTTGCAACGTTACCTTGTAACCGATACCCGGGTCCAGCTGCCATATCATGCCTCCTTTAAAGGAAATTTATAGATCGGATCGTAAGGCGTGAGATCCACGGGCATTAAAACCTATGAACCTCAGGACTGAAGCTAATGTCTCAGTTCCTCGTACCTTACGCCTTACGTTACGCCCCTGCCCGTATCGAAATTATATCGCCATCCTGGACAATATATGTCTTTCCTTCAAGGCGCCAGACACCGGCCTTTTTACATTCCGCAATCCCGCCGTACTTCATGAAGTCCGCGTAGGAGACAACTTCGGCCCTGATAAACCGCGCTGAAAGGTCTGTATGGATAGCCCCTGCAGCCTCCTGCGCACTGGCCCCTCTTCTCACCGGCCATGCCCGGCATTCGTCGTCGCCCACTGTGAGAAACGAGATAAGGCCGAGCGTTTCAAACGCGAGGCGGATCATGCGTCCCCTGATAGATTCTTTCACATTGAACTCCGCCATGAATGCCGCACGTTCATCATCCGCCATCATCGCGAGCTCCTGTTCGAGAGTTGCGCACACGTATAATACAGGATATCCGTCGAGGTCTTCGGCATGTCCTTCTTTTTCCTTAGATATCTCTGCGATCGCATCTTCCGCGCAGTTTATCGCGACCATCATCGGTTTTTGTGAAAGGAAGCGGAACCCACGGACGGCTTTTTCATCGTTCGAAGAAAGCTCGAAGTCCCTTGAGCGCCTTGCCTTCCCCGACGTGCTCGAGGAGGTGCTCGAGAAGTTCAATCTCCTGCTGCAGCGCAGTATTCTCTTTTTTTCCGCCCTGTCTTTTTATCCTTTCGATCCGCGCTTCTATCTGGATCATATCGGCAAGGATAAACTCGTTGATAATGCCAAGGAATTCCTGCTCCAGCTCGGCCCGCGTTGCTCCTTCGAAATTATTCAGCGTCAGGATGAACGCATCGCTTGAACGCATCTTCTGAAGGGTTTTAGCGTTGATCGTAGAATCTTTTATATTCCCTTCACCGATCGCAACGGTATCGGCGAGTTCGATCCGGGCATATGTGGTCTTTTTCGGCTTGAAAATTCTCGTCATTTCATCGACGCGAGTGTCCGGCACATCGATTGCTATGATATTGTCGCCATCCGAAAAACCCCGCGCGCTCTCAATGCCGCTTAGTGCCTGAAAAAGAGTCGTCTTCCCGGATCGCGCCGGGCCAATAACTGAAATATACATCGCATTCTCCCTTATGCTTGAACAGACAAACCCGGCTGGCTTTCATGCCCGCCGGGCCTCAATTATACCGTCTTTTGGGCCTTATGTCAGCTTTTTATCCGGCGGACCTTTATGTTCAGCTATCCGTTGTACCGTATTTAAAATCTTAACCCCCGGACATTAATGATTTTCAATTTCGATTTCTCTGTTATAATGCTGTAAATGGCAACACGGCGCTTTGCCTGTTTTACGGCATGAAGACAAATCCCTTGAGAAGGTTATGATGCCAGGAAAAGTTCGTCATAAAGAAGGGATACAATCCGCGGAACCCTTCGTTAAAGCGTTTTATCACAGTTCTGTCGCGGCGGCGATCATCAGGCTTGAGGATAGATTGATCGTTGACGCCAATGAAAGCTTTTTGAGGGTGTTCGAGTATACCCGCGAAGAAGTGATCGGCTCAACTGCGCCCGAATTAAACCTGTACTACGATCCGGCAGATAGCGCCGCAGTTCTCCAAACCCTTAAAGAGCGCGGTACCGTGAGAGACTACGAGTATACGGGGCGAACTAAAACAGGGAGAGTTGTAAAGCTGCTCTTCTCGGCCG
The DNA here is from genome assembly GCA_963823725.1 of uncultured delta proteobacterium. GTDB lineage: Bacteria > Desulfobacterota > Syntrophorhabdia > Syntrophorhabdales > Syntrophorhabdaceae > Delta-02. Next base: position 331,168 of record CAWGMJ010000020.1, on the reverse strand, counting down.
ATATCGTCACGATTCACGGTAAAGATTTCATCATTGCCTCGGGTATGGATATTACCGCCCGCAAACAGGCCGAGGAAAAGCTTAGAAAGAGCGAGGCCATGCTGGCTCGTGCCCAGGAGATGGCCCACATAGGTCACTGGGAACGAGAACTCCCGTGGCAGAAAGTATTATGGTCTGATGAGACATACCGCATCTTCGGTTTACAGCCTCAGGAATGTGAGGTAAGTGAGCCCTTTTTTCTTGAGCATATCCACCCGGAGGACCGTCGCCAAATTGAAAAGAATATCCAGGATGCTATTGAAAAAAATGCTGCTTTGGACGATGAATTTAGAATTGTCCGTTCTGACGGAACTATCCGCTGGGTACGCGGCAATTGTGAGATCAGTAGAACCGAAGACGGCACACCTCAGCGACTTTTTGGCACTATACTGGACATTACCGAGCGTAAGCAGGCGGAAGAGCAACTGCGAGAGAGCGAGCAGCAGTACCGGACCCTCGTCGAGCAGGCAGATGATGGGATCATCATTGTGCAGGATGCGATCTTGAAGTATGTTAACCCCCGTATGGCCGACCTCCTCGACAGTACAGTTGATGAGCTCACCGGGTCTTCGATTGCTGACTACATAGATCCTGTCGATGTCGAAAAAGTTACCGAGATGCATCGAAGGCGTCTGGCAGGCGAAAAGTTTCCGCCGATATACGAAGTGCTCCTGAGAGGCCGTGACGGAAGATCTGTTCAAACCGAGTTGAATGTAGGTGTGGTTACGTATCATGGAAAGCCTGCTACACAGGTCACCATCCGGGATATCACCGAGCACAAGCGGATAGAGAAAGCCCTGCGCTCCAGCGAAGAAGCGGCAATGGCCATACTTAATGCTTCTCAAGAAACAATTTTACTTATTGATACCTCCGGCTCATTCTGTCAGCCAATACAACGACTGCGCGCCGGCTCGGTGCAGAACTGCACGAGATAATCGGTCGGTGCGTCTTCGATTTCTTGCCCGGCGACGTGATACGAACCCGAAAGGCTGCCGGAAGAGAAGTGATCCGGACCGGAAGACCAGCCGCGTTCGAGGACGAACGGACTGGGGAGGCATTACGACAATGTAGTATATCCGGTCTGTAACGAAAAGGGACAGGTTACCAGACTGGTTATCTATGCCCAGGATGTCACCGACCGCAAGCGGATGGAGGAAGATCTTCGTACGTCCCGGGACGAGCTCGAACGGCGCATCGAGGAACGGACTGAAGAGCTGCAGAAGGCGTACGACCGGCTTCTGTCCGAGATCAAACAACGGCATCAGGCCGAGGAACAGCTCCTCCAGACACAGAAGATGGAGGCGGTGGGCAACCTCGCCGGAGGCATCGCCCACGATTTTAACAATATGCTCGCTGTCATTATAGGCAATGCCGAGCTTGCCCTCGATGATATCGAAGGGCCTCCCCGGCACTTCCTCAAGCAGATCCTCAATGCTTCAGAGCGGTCACGTGACCTTGTACGACAGATCCTCACCTTTACCCGGAAGGGTGAAGGGCCGAGAGAAGTCATGCACCTCACACCTCTTTTAAAGGAGACGGTAAAACTCCTCAGGGGTTCCCTGCCGAGCACCATTCATATCAGGCTCGCTATCCGCACTGACACAGACACTCTTCTTGCCAATCCGTCGCAGATGCAGCAGGTCCTCATGAACCTCGCCACGAATGCCGCCCACGCAATGGAATACGGCGGCACGCTGGCGATCAGACTGTCGAAAATCACTTTTGAAGAAGGGGACAACCTTCCTGACCATGATATGCACTCAGGCGGATACCTGAAGGTGACCATGAGGGACACCGGGACAGGCATACCGGATGACATCCTCCAACGAATATTTGAGCCCTTCTTCACGACAAAAGACCCGGGGAAGGGAACGGGGATGGGGCTTGCCGTGGCGTTCGGTATCGTCAAGAGCCATGAAGGTGCGGTGACGGTCGCGAGCAAGATGGGCAGGGGATCGGTCTTCAGCGTATATTTGCCTGTCGCAAGGGATATTACGAAAGAGGAACCGGTTCAGAGTTGGACGCTTCCCAGAGGGAGAGAAAGGATACTTGTTGTTGATGACGAGCCTCTGGTGGTGGAAATGACCTCGGAAACCCTGAAGCGCCTGGGTTATAAGGTTACGGCCGCCAACAGCGGGCCTGAAGGATGGACAAAATTCGAGCATGACCCCCACCGGTTCGATCTTGTCATTACCGACCACGTCATGCCGGAAATCACCGGGATGAGGCTGGCAGAGAAAATGCTGGAATTACGGCGTGACATTCCCATCATACTCTGTACGGGATACAGCGAGATGGTCTCTGCCGAGAAGGCGAAAGCAGCCGGCATCCGCGAGTTCCTTATGAAACCACTTATGATACAAGAATTAGCATACATCGTACGCCGGGTACTGGATATCGGAAAGCGCTAGATGAGGCGCTTGTCCAGCGCCCGATATCTGAGCGCTTCGGCAATATGGGTATCTTTTATTGTTTCGTCAGCTTCGAGGTCGGCAATTGTTCGCGCGACCTTTAATATGCGATGATAGGCGCGGGGCGACAGGGCCCATTTTTCCACGGCCGCCACGAGCATCTTTTCTGCGTCCGCATCATGCCTGCAATATTTGCGGATGTCCCGCACGGACATCTGGGCGTTCGCATGGATCTTCCTTCCGGCGAAACGTTTTCGCTGGATGTCCCGGGCCTTCGTTATCCTTTCCTTAATGACCCGTGATGGATCCTCGTGCCTGTCGCTGGCAAGGTCCCGGATATCTACCGGCGGGACCTCGATATGAATGTCTATTCTGTCGAGAAGCGGACCCGATATGCGCGAGCGGTATTTGTAGATCTGAGCGGCGCCGCACGAACAGGCATGTTTGGGTCTCCCAGGTATCCGCATGGGCACGGGTTCATCGCCGCGACGAGCATGAACCGCGCCGGGAAAGTTGACCGCATGATTGACCCGTGATATTGTCACGTCGCCGTCTTCGATCGGCTGGCGCAATGCATCGATCACATGGCGCTGGAACTCGGGGAACTCATCAAGGAAAAGTACGCCATTGTGGGCGAGGCTTACTTCGCCGGGTTTCGGCACAGTCCCGCCCCCGATAAGCCCGGCGTCGGATATGCTGTGATGCGGGGCCCTGAAAGGCCGTTTCGTGATGAGTGCCCGGCCGGGTCCCAAAAGCCCCGCAATGCTGTGGATCTTTGTTGTTTCGACCGCCTCTGAGTACCCGGGATGAGGCAGGATCGACGGGAAGCCTTTTCGCAAGCATTGTTTTTCCGGAACCGGGCGGCCCGACCATGATGATATTATGGGCGCCTGCCGCCGCTATCTCGAGCGCCCTTTTTGCCTGCGCCTGGCCCCTTATGTCCGAGAAATCGAGGTCATCGGCATCCGGCAACCCGCAAACTTCATAATCATCCCCTTCAAATCTTTTGAGCTCGGCGTCACCCTTGAAATAATGAAATATCTCAAGCAGGTGATCCGCACCGAGGACCTCGATATTGCGTACGATCGAGGCTTCCTTGCCGTTCCCCGCCGGGACGATAATAGTTCCGATCTTTTCCTCGCGGGCAAGCATGGTCATAGGAAGTATCCCGCGAACCGGCTTTTACACGTCCATCCAGCGAAAGTTCTCCCGCTATCAGATGGTCGCGCAAGGATTCGGCATTAATAGCCTTCATTACGGCAAGAATGCCAACTGCTATCGGAAGGTCGAACGATGACCCCTCTTTCCTGACATCTGCCGGGGCCAGGTTAATTGTTATCCTGTCACCGGGAAATTCAAAGCCCGCATTTTTGATGGCAGAGCGCACACGTTCCTTGCTTTCTTTGACCGACGTTTCCGGCAGCCCGACCATATTGAACGCCGGGAGCCCATAGGTAATATCCACCTCGACATCGATCTTTATTCCATCAATACCATACACAGTAGCGGTGGGAACTCGTGCTATCACGCCTGTAACCTCTCTCGGAATTATTTTAGTAGTTAATTTTCTATATTACTTTTTGCGGGACAAAAAAGTCCCGAAGTAGTGAGAGTAAATAGTAAGGAGTGAAGTCGGGAGTTTGGAAATTGTTACGGTTATTTTTTGTGGTTTTTTTCCGATAGGATCTGGGTTATTCGACGGACTTCCTGCACTTTGGATGCATCACAGACCAGTATACCATTGTCTGACGCAACGATGACAATATCGGATACCCCCAGAACGGCTACCGGTCTGTCCCCGGATATTATTACGGAGTTTGATGTGTCAAGAACCACGGCATTGCCCGTAATTACATTGCCGTCCTTGTCGGTTGGCAGGACCCTGTCGCAGGGCAGTCCAGGTGCCGACGTCATCCCATGAAAAAGTGGCCGGGATAACGAGAACATTTTTGGCTTTTTCCATCAGGCCGTAATCGATCGAGACCTTTTCCAGGCCGGCGAAGAGGGCATCAGCCTTTTTGAACCGGCGCGACCCGGCCGCTTTTTGAAATTCCATAATTCCTTCGTGCATTTTCGGCATGTGCAGTCTTAAGCGCGTCGAGAAGCACGGCGGCCCGCCAGACAAAGATCCCGGCATTCCAATAAAACCCGCCTTCCTTGATATAACGCCGGGCCTTTGTGATATTCGGTTTCTCAACATACCGGTCCACTTCAAAACAGTCCGGACCGTGAGGCAGCCGCGACAGGTTTGCCCCTCTTGATATAGCCGTATCCTGTTTCGGGCCTGTCCGGGGTGATGCCGATAGTGATCAGGTCATTGCGGCTGCGCGCCATTTTTATTGCCTTTTTGATCAAGGCCGTGAACTTTTTTTCGTCGGGCACGAAATGGTCCGAGGGCAGGATAACCATGACCGCATCGCGGGTCTTTCGACTTTACTATTGACGCCGCTAAAGCAATGCATGGCGCCGTGTCGCGTCCTATCGGCTCGACAATGAAATTCCCTTGAGGAAGTCCGGGCAGACACGTGCGTGCAACGGGGACATGCTCCTTTCCCAGTACGATGAATATATGTTCGATCGGGACTATTCTTCGCGCCCTTTCCACCGTTAATTCTATAAAGGTCTTTTTTCCGATCAGGCCGATGAATGGCTTTGGCACGCGCTCGGTGCTCAGAGGCCAGAATCTCTCTCCCCTGCCGCCTGCCATTATGACGAAGTACGTGTCATCAGATTTTGCGGGACTTTTTCTTGTACTGTCCTTTGTCGCGATCTTTTTTTTCAAACCCATAGACCTGTACTCTATATTTACTCTTACAAAAATTTAAGTATGCGGGGAAGAATATCCGATGCCGTCCCCTTGAGAAAATGGTCCGTTATGGATGTTGTGAAAGGCGTTTTCTCCACGTTTATCTCTATTATGACCGCACCTTTGGATTTGGCCTGATAGGGTATATCGGCCGCCGGATAAACAACACCTGATGTGCCTATGATAAACATGGCCTTGCATTGATTCGCCTCGTTATTCGCGCGAACCATCTCCGACATCGGGATGCCTTCGCCAAAAAATACAACGTCGGGCTTCAATGCCTTCCCGCATTTTTCACATCGGGGATAAGGGTGCACCGCGGCCGATTCCGGGGTGAACGGAAGCCGCTTCTGGCAATCCATGCATACGAGCCACCGATGATTGCCGTGATATTCTATGACATTGGTATTTCCCGCCTCCTGGTGCAGTCCGTCAACATTTTGTGTAATAACGGCTTTCAAATAGCCCAGCTTTTTCAAGGCTGGCAAGGGCCTTATGCGCCGGCGACGGGGCGGACGCAAAAACGACGGATGCCATCTCCCGGAGCATTACCCAGACCTTTTCGGGATGCCTCATGAAGGCTGATATCTGCGCATACTCCATCGGGTCGTACTTTTCCCAGAGCCCCTGTCCTCCGCGAAACGCCGGGATGCCGGCATCCACTGATATCCCGGCCCCGGTGAATGCCACAATATATTTTTGTTCTTTGATTATATCGGCTATTTTTTTGTAATCTTCCATCCGTGCTCCATCTTAAAAATACGCTTCTTCATTTCTTAGCCGGCCTTCCAGCCTTTATTAATATCCTTAAATGCCGGAATGAGCCCGAAACCGTCAGCCTTCTTTATCGCCCTTTTTATCGCCTCGGCAACGACAAATTCCGCCAATACCCCGACCTTGTTTATATCGGCTTCGATATCACCGAGCGACAGTGCAAAAACAAGGTCCCCGTCAAACGTGGTATGGACGGGATTGATCGTCTTTATGAGCCCGGCCTGCGCCATCTGGGAGATCTTTGTAATGTCCCTTTTTGAAAATTTGGCATTTGTGGCCACGACGCCGAGGGTCGTATTGACGAGGGCAAATTTCTCTTTTACGATCCCCTGTTTAAGGCAGATTGGTCGTATTGGCAAATTCCATGCTGTCTTCGGATTTTCTCAGGCCCGCGATTATCCTGCCCGTTATATTATCGACAATGTCACCGAACGCATTGACGACAACAAGGGCGCCAACCCGGAGCCCGTCGGGCATGGCGACGCTGCACGTGCCGAGCCCGCCCTTCATTGCGCGCGATGTTTCGAAAAGTTTTCCGATGACCGCGCCGACCCCGGCCCCGACAGAACCTTCCGGAACCTGTTCCTGGGCGTTAAGGCACGCGGCGTATCCCATCTGTGCCGTCGGACGGACCGTATGGTCCCCAAAAAGGAGATCGAAGATAACCGCGGTCGGCACTATCGGAATGCGTGTGATGCCCACGTCAAACCCGACACCTTTTTCTTCAAGGTATTTTGAGACGCCTGATGGCGGCATCAAGACCGAACGAACTTCCTCCCGACAATACTATCGCGTGAATACGGTCCACAATATGACCGGGGCTTAGAGCATCGACCTGCCGCGTGCCGGCCGCGCTCCCGCGCACATCGATACCGGCAACAGCGCCTTCTTCGCAGAGAATGACCGTACAGCCGGTCAGGCCATTAAGATCCGAGGCATGCCCGACCTTGATCCCCGGTACGTCGGTAATAGCGTTAAACATAAAAGATCACCTCAATAATAAATTGATCAGTTACCCAATTTTTTTCGAATATTCACGGATTTTTGTTCATTTTCCCGCTTAAGGTCCTTCTTGAGCTGCGCCAGGGACTCAGCGATCTCCTCATACTTGATGGAAAGTATCTGGCTCGCAAGTATTGCCGCATTTTTTCCGGCATCGATCCCGACAGATGCCACGGGAACCCCGGGGGGCATCTGCACTATCGAATAAAGCGCGTCCTTCCCTTTAAGCGTTCCGCTGCTTGCAGGGACCCCGATGACCGGCAGTGTCGTATGGGACGCTATCACGCCCGGAAGATGCGCCGCCATCCCGGCAACGGCGATGATTACCTCTATCCCTTGCTTACGCGCATTTTTCGCATACTTAACGGTTTTTTCCGGGTTGCGGTGCGCCGATGATATATCGATCATGTACGGTATCTGTGCCTTCGTCAGAAATTTCAGGCCGTCTTCGATGATGGTGATATCACTGTCGCTTCCAAGCAGAATAAGGACCTTCGGTTTTTGCATGCTGCACCCCTTGAGGACCGTATTTTTTAAAACATGATGCGTAATGTAATACCATATTTATGACGTGAATACATAGGTTTTGTCAGTCCCGGCTATAACTGCAGGTTGCCTTTTCGGCCTGAATATGCGACTGATATAAGGAGAATGACCAAGAAAGACGCCCTAGGAATGGTCCCCCTCTTTCGGGGCCTGTCCCGACAAACAGCTTGATCTTATGGGCCAGGCTTTCCCCCGGAGACACTATGGCCCCTTCAGAGATCATATTTTCGGAAGGCGAGCCGGCATCGGGTTTTTATATACTGCTTTCCGGAAGGCTCAAGATATACAAGCTTTCCCTGGAAGGCAAGGAGCAGATCCTCCATATCATCGAACCGGGCGAACCGTTTGCCGAAGTTGCCCTCTTTTCTGAAACGAAATTTCCCGCGTATGCCGAGGCGATCGAAAAAAGCGAGGTCATGTTCCTGTCACGCAATGCCTTTCGCCAGCTCATCGGCAACGACCCCTCGATTGCCATGAACATGCTTGCCATCCTGTCGCAGAGGCTCAAGTATTTTACCCGGCTCATTGAAGACCTGTCTCTCAAGGAAGTCCCTCAGCGATTGGCAGCGTATCTCTTGTTCCTTGCCAGGCGCGAAGGATCGGACCATGTGTCCCTCGGCATATCGAAAGGCCAGCTTGCAAGCCTTCTCGGCACAATACCGGAGACATTGTCGACGGATCATGGCGAAGATGGCAGGTAAAGGCCTGATAGAAATACAGGGCCGGAAGATCACCATCCTCAACCCCGACACCCTCGAACTGCTCGCCGGCGGAAAACAAACGCTCTAACAAAAGACTGTTCCAATGTTCAACGTTCCATGTTCCAGGTAATAATAAATAGAGAACCGGAAGGCCTACGTTCCTGCCCGACATAACGTCTTTTCACGCACTTGAACGTGGAACTTGGAACATGAACGTCGTCTCGCCGGGTTGACGCATCTTAAAGCGGTGTTATACTTACATTATGCTTTCATGTCGGTAATACGCGCAAGGGGAGGTGATATCGATGAAAAAAGTGGAGGATGCAAGAGACGCTGAAGAAAGAGGCCATGTTCTGGCGTGGCATTAAGGAAGCGCTTGCCAAAGACAGCACCAAAAGATGCCACAAATGAAAGTCCTGAAAGAGTTAGACGTTGCAGGTCTGCAACGCGAATTCAAAACAGGCAGCCGGATCGATAGGAAATCGGGCTGCCTGTTTATTTAAGGTTTTTCCATAGACCGAAATATCCGACTAACCAGAATGAATGAGAACATAATGAACCCGAAAAAGATTGAACCCTTTGATTTTTTTGTCCAGATGCACCTTACGGAGCGGTGCAATCTTGCATGCAGCCATTGCTACCAGGAAGGGATCGGCGTCCCGCGAGATGTCCCTCAAGGAAATCACCGCGGCAGTAAGGAAAATATCCGATACGATCCAGGTATGGTCGGAGGCATACGACATGCCTTTTTCCCCCAGCTTTAATGTAACGGGCGGAGAACCTCTCTTGAGGAGCGATCTCGAAGAGATACTTCGCATGATCTCGGATAGCGGCTTCGCGATCTTTCTCTTAACGAACGGGACCCTCGTCGATGAAGACATGTCACGGATGCTTGCCGCTATCCCTGTCAAGGGTGTTCAGGTGAGTCTGGAAGGACCTCAAGATATACACGACCTGATACGCGGCAAAGGCAGTTTCGCATCGGCCATACGAGGGGCCCGTCACCTTCTCGATGCAGGCATCACGGTCACTTTCAATATTACCCTCTCAGAGATCAATGCCGCGTATTTCCCGGACATGATATCGCTTGCCGCCGCATACCGGCGTGCAGAGGCTCGGTTTTTCGCGGCTGGTTCCCTACGGCAGGGGATCTGTCCCTGATCGACAAAATGCTGCAGCCCGAAAAGGTCCGGTCGATCTACGAACAGATCCTTTCATATCAGATGCACCGGGGCTTCAGATCGTGACGGGCGACCCGCTCGCATCGCAAATGCACGAGGCAGCCGGCACGAGCTATCCGAGGCTGGCGCTTTTCCCCTGGGGGGCTGTGCGGCCGGCATATCCGGCATCACGGTCCTTCCTGACGGCACATTGACCCCCTGCCGGAGATTGGCATTCCTATCGGCAATATACTCAAGGATTCCCTCGGGAGGATCTGGGCAAATTCAGATGTCCTCAATGCGCTTCGCGATAAAAAGGCATATGAGGGAAAATGCTCCGCCTGCAGCCGATGGGCGGAGTGCAGGGGATGCAGGGCGATTGCGTACGCATATTCCCTGTCTCAGGGCAGGAACGACTTCCTCGAAGAAGATCCGCAGTGTTTGATGTGAAGTATCATGGTGATAGGCAATAGGTGATAGCGATTAACAGAAATCGAGTCTGCCGCACATTCCGCCTTATTTTTCGCCTCTTGCCTATTGACCTGTCTATTGATGGATAATGACGCGTGAGCCTATATGAACGGCAACCTTGACCTTCGACAACTCCTTGAATATCTTGCAAAGGCAGCGAAAGAAATAGCGCGGGGCGATTACCATAGCGCGGGCGAAATATTTGAGCTCACCAAATCCGGCAAATATCCTGCTGAAATATCGGACCTTGCCGAGGCTTTCGGAATGATGATGGTCATGGTGGAGGCCCGGGAAGAAAGGCTCGAGACACTGGTCGATGACCTGAAGCATAAGAAGGCCATGCTCGAAGAGACATCAAAGGCCTTGCGGCAGGCAAATATCGGCGTGCTTGAAGTTCTCGGAAGCGCAATAGCCAAGAGGGACCATGGCACGATAGCCCATAATTACCGGGTAACTTTTTATGCGTTAAGCTGGGACAGGCAACGGGACATCCCGAGGAAAACATGAGGAGCCTTATAAAAGGTGCATTTCTCCATGATGTGGGCAAGATCGGTATAAGCGATACAATACTGCTGAAAGAAGGCAGCCTGACCGATGAAGAATTTCAGATCATGAAAGGCCATGTCCGGCACGGCTCAGATATAATCAGCGGTTATCCCTGGCTCAGTGATTGTCTTGACGTTGTGCTCCACCATCACGAGAAATTCGATGGCACCGGATATATTGCAGGGATTGAAGGAGACAGGAGATCCCGGTCAATGCGCGGATATTTGCCGTCGCAGATGTTTTCGATGCACTGACGAGCGTGCGGCCGTATAAACCTGCCCTGACGTACGATGAGACCATGGATATAATGAGAAAAGGCAGGGGATCGCATTTCGATCCTGATATAATTGACGGGTTGTCAATCATCGGAGAAGACATGTACCGCGACATCCGTCACGCGGATGAAGATTCATCTGCGAGCAATCCTCAAGGAGAATATCGGATCTTATTTAGATGATGACCAGATGCTGTGACGTGAGTTATGCGTCAATTCTTTCCTGCGGCGATTCTTCCTGGTTCACCCGGCAGCCGTTCCTCCTCGGAATAGCGAAATATCTCAAAGACGGATACGAAAAGCGCAAGAACCAAAGGCCCCAGGATAAGGCCGATGAAACCAAAGACCTGAATGCCCCCAAGGATGGCAAAAAAGATCGACTATTGTGGGCATCTTCATCTTGCCTCTCACGATCAGCGGCCTCAAAATGTTATCGATCGTTCCTATTATGACGATCCCTACAATGAGAAGGATAACTGCTTTTAAATACATCGTTTCGAACAAGAGATAAATTACCGCAGGACCCCATATAACGAATGTACCGACCACCGGAACGAACGATGCCACAAACATGGCAAGGCCCCAGAACACCGGCGAGTGAATCCCGAGGATCGCAAAGGTAACGCCGCCTATCACACCCTGCGCCATCCCTACGACGATGCCTCCGTAGATAGTGGATACGACAATATCTTTGGTCTGTTTAAGAAGCCTCGTGCGCTGCCTGCGCGAAAAAGGCATGAAATTTTCCAGCTTTTCGATAAATGCCGGACCGTCTTCGAGGAAGAAAAAGATCGAGAGCAGCATCAGTATGAAATTCATTCCTCCGGCCAGTATATTGCCGAAACCCGACTTTATTAATCCTGTCGATTGTTTTGCGAAATTCATCAGGCTTGTCGGAAATGGTGCTGTACAGTTCCTGTTCCGGATATGTTGAAAATTGAGAGGATTTTCTGTACGAAACCGAATTGACGAGCGGGTGTGACAGGAGGGTCTGGATGACGTTGGCATTGCCGTTCTGGCCCTGAAAATGGCTCACGAGGTTAATAAGCTCCTGGCTCAGAACATATGCAAAATAAGAAAAAGGGCCTATTAAAATGAAGGATGATGATAAGGAGTGTCAGCATCGATGCTAAATATTTGTATTTTACATATTTCAGGATATATGCGTAAACCGGATAAAATATCAGGGAAAGAACAATTGCCCACATGATGGGACGACAAAAAGGGTTGTATTATTTTATACGAGAGGTATCCAAGCAAAATGACTATGACAATAAGAACAAAGCTATAAAATCGGTTTTCCGTCGTCATATCCACCCCAATAAGCACAGAGGCTGTCCCCTAAGCCTTTAGGAGACAGCCTCGAAAGAAGTCAGAGTATCTGCCTGGGTATTTCTAGCCCTGTCTTTCCCTATCGTACGCTTCTTTACCCGCCTCAACGGCTTTCGAGATAACATTCTTCTGATTATCGAAAAATTCTTTTCCTTTGTCCATATAGTCAGATGGCCTTGTCCTTCACCTGACCGACATAATCTCCCGCTTTATCCCGTGCCTCTTCGGTAAAATCCCTGATCATCTTCCGTGTTTCCTGACCGGTTTTTGGCGTGGTGAGAAGGGCGACACCGGCGCCGATGATCCCGCCGATGAAAAAAGAAAGGAGAACTGCGCCTGCACCATAACCGCTATCCTGCTGTCCCATTACATTACCTCCTATTTTTTATGTTATGCCGCGTTTAGGCCAGGCATTTTTTACAAAGTATCCAACACCCGCCTTTATACCGGCTTTGATCCCCCGTGTTTCGCTTATAGATGAACCGGTTGCATCTTTACCGCATAACTGACCTGTTCTATGTTTTCGCCTATGCGTTTGACCGATCCTGACACATCCTTGAAATTATCGGTTACCGTCCCCACATCATCCGTTATCTTTCGGATGCTTTGCAGGGTCATTTGGACTTCCTGAAGTGTCGGTTTCAGGGTTTCTTCGGTTGAAGCAATAAATTCATTTACCGTGGCAAGTGTTTTCCTTATTCCAACTATCAAATAGATAACATAAATGACCAAAAAAACCACTGCCAGGGTAATAATACCCAGCCATATAGTATTCATCCAGTATCCCTCCCCTTGCCTTGCGGACCTCTGAATCTCCGGATACCGTTAAAATCGGGCATATCCGGCCGGAATAACTTACCACATTATAACCATTGTATCACATCAAGACAAGCTTTCGAGGCCGGGAAGTGTAATATTTTTTCGGCAAACAGGTGATATTTTCCCAGCTCGCCGGCACTCTGACTCGATGATAAGACCTGTCCGGGGCATAAAACTCCGATCGAAGTTTACCCGAAAATGGAACTTGGGGATCTTTTTTAGTTATAATTAGGCACTGAAGATTTGAGGAGGCGGTTATGAAAAATGCGGTGGTGCTCTTTGGAAGCCCGAGGAAAAAAGGCAATACTGCGGAATTGGCGCGCACAGTGATCGCAACACTGAAAGGATAAAGGTTGGGGCGTAAGGACACTTTACCTCAATGATATGAATATCCGGCCCTGTCAGGGATGCTACATATGCCTGCCCGGAGGTGTCTGTAAAATTCAGGATGATATGAAAGATGTCCGAAAATACATGATGGAATCCGATCTCATCGTTTACGCCACGCCAATATACTGGTTCGGCCCGTCGGGACAGTTGAAGCTTGCCATGGACAGGTCCATTGCCTTCATGGATGAGAATTTTGCATCCCGCCTGAAGGGTAAAAAAGCCGTGACCCTCACGACATTCGGCGATGAAGATATCGATTCATGCCAGCCGGCGATCGATATGTTCACAAAAACATTCGAGCTTCTTGGCATGTCATATGCCGGCCAGGTCAATGCGCCCGGATGCCAACCCCAGGGGGGCATAGGCGGCCAGTATATTGAAAAAGCCAAGAAGCTCGCCGATTCCATTGCATGAATATTCGCGGCCCTCTTTATTTCATTACGAAGAAAACCGGTAAAGCTGTCTGGGATTACAAAATGATCGCCGACGGGGATAAGGTGATCATGGCTGTCTCCGGCGGGAAAGACAGCCTGTGCCTCCTCAGGATCATGCAGGAGAGGCTTAAATTTGTACCGATCAAATATGAGATAATAGCCTGTCATGTGGATATGGGTTTTTCCTGGGTAAATACGGATATACTCAGGGCGCACTTCGAGAAGGAAGGAATCTCCTACATGATCATTCCGCCTCCCGATGCCTGGCAGGAACAGAAAGGTGATTTTGATTGTTTCTGGTGCAGTTGGAACCGGCGCAAGGCCATTTTCGATCTGGCGGGCAAGATAGGCGCCAATAAGATCGCTTTCGCCCACCATATGGACGATATAGTCGAAACAATGCTCCTGAATCTTTTTTTTCAGGGGGAGATCGGGACAATGATGCCCTACCAGAATATGTTTAATGGCGAACTCGCGATAATACGCCCCCTGGCGTATGTCGAGGAGTATGAGTTGACACGCCTGGCGGGCCTTCTCAAACTCCCTGTGATCGCGTCGTCGTGCCCGCACGGGGACGTATCGAAGCGGGCACTCGTGAAAGGCATTGTCGGCGACCTCAAAAAGCATAACCGCAACGTGAAAAAGAACATCTTCCGCAGCCTGACAAGGATACGGCAGGATTACCTTCCGGAAATACCACCAACTTAAAAAAGACTAGCGTTCCTTCGGCTTGCTAGGCTAGAGACAAGAAAGAGAACGCAAAGACGCGTCATCCCAGAGAAGAATTTAGATCACCGAACCCCTCTTCGCATCACCGCACCCCTCATCGTCATCCCGGCGAAGGCTCGGGATCCCGGGTTTTTGTTTTCATCTTTCCTAATCTTCAGAACCGAAGGAAGCGGCTGAGGAAATTTTTCTTTCAGTGCACATGAGGAAGGAGGCGGTCGAAAACCCAGAATACCAGGACAAGGGATAAGACCGCGGAATAGAAAACGGGCAAAACCCGCTCGAGACGGTTCGTTCCGGTCTGCCACCGAACAGGCAATATGCTCACGGCAACATGAGAACAATAAAGAAACAAAAAGGATTGTAAAGTGCCGCATTACCGGGGCGCCCATCGATGAGGCTTGTTATTGCCCGCGTCATGCCGCACCCCGGGCAGGCAATGCCCGTTATAGCCTTGAACGGGCAAAAGACGGGAATGGCGCCCGTCAGCTTGTCGATACGCACCATTCCCGTCGTGTTTACTACAATGAGAAGCAGGAAAACAGCGGCGCATATAAGCGCGATCTTCCTGGGAATAAGGTAGTGCTGCATACGTTATTTCCCAAAGAACTTGTTTATTTCATTCTGCTGGATCGCATCCGCCACAACGCTCAAGCCGACTATGGTCAGAACCAGGCTCAGAACGGGAAGGTCCTTCGATTTTGGCCTGCCGTGTTTTTCCTGGGCCTCGGTCAGCCCCTGTGCGAGAAAATACTCATAATAAATGTTATAAAGACCGCAGGTGAGGAGGGTAAGGATGAACCACAGCCCGAACTTGTATCTCTCCTGCCCAAGGAGATGGTTTACCGCCTTGAACTGTCTCGCCTGCCAGAAGAAATAATAAATGCCGCATGTAATAAATGAAAGGACAACGTCGAGCGCAATGCTTGAGGTGTAGGATGCGGATTGCGGGTCTGCGATCGGAGGCAATGGTTCATACTTCGCGCCGCCCCCGCCCCCTATCCCGCCTCCGATGTCGCCTTCGGGGGCCGCGATCGATTTACCGCATATCGGGCAGAACAGTGTTCCCGGAGCGATCTCTGCACCGCAATGGGGACACTGCGGCAGGTTGTCCGGTGCCTTAAATTCTTTCCCGCATTTTATACAGAATTTTGACCCTTCGGGACTTTCGTTGCCACAATTTTCACAGCGCATGAATACCCCCTGGAGATTTTTCCTCGATTGTACCAATGCACCGTTAACATTGTAAAGCAAAACCATCAGCTTTCCTGTTTTAAGTGCACCTGTTATTTCCGTTAACCTGAAAAGTGCGGAATAGTCACGTCTCAATTCCTTACGTGACCGGTTGATCCCAGGAGAGCAGGTTCCGAAATGCACGACTTGAAGGGAATGTTCAGGATTTGAAATGTAATCCCGGGCCTTCGACCTGAATATTCTATGTCGTTGATATTAAAGCATGGAATGGGAACGGTAAATTATTTTGTGTTGAAAAATCTTGACATGTTTCTCATAACCTATAATAATATTTTTAGATATAGTGGCATTAGCAGGGTTCAGGGGCAAATGTCCCTGGAGGTGATTTTAAGGATGGTCGGGCCGCCACCTGGAAGAAGTTTCCGGGAGCGGCTTTTTTGTTGGGTTTTGAGAATAACTGATCAAAGCATTCCACGGTTCAGGAATTTTTTGATCCCTGGAGGTATATTAAGGATGGTCTGGCCGCCACCTGGAGAGATTTCCGGGAGCGGTTTTTTTGTTGGGGATGATTGAAGCATGCTTTCCAGGAACATTGACGTGAAACGGGTTCAGGGATATTCGTGTATCCCTGGAGGTGATTTTAAGGATGGTCGGGCCGCCACCTGGAAGATTTCCGGGAGCGGCTTTTTTGTTGGGGAATCTAATAAAAAAGGGAGGGAAAATCATGAGAAGAAATATTGGATCGTTGTGATTTCTCTTACGGTATGTTTTCTTGCTGCCTCGACAGTATCCTACGGTTTCGACGAAAAACAGCTTCAGTCATTGAAAAAAACAAACAATTGTAAAAAGTGCGATCTTTCCGGGGCGAACTCAAGCAATCTTGACCTCACCTATGTCGATCTTTCCGGCGCCAATCTCTCCGGAGCAGACCTACAAATACGGTTATGCAAAGCGCAAACCTGTCGGGGCAAACCTTCCGGGTGCGAATTTCACGGGGGTAAATCTCTTTCGAGGCAAATCTTAAAGGCGCAAATGTTACGAAAACCAATTTTACAAAAACATATTTCGACCAGGCTACTTGGACAAACGGGAAAAGGTGTGCCGTAGGGTCACTGGGCCAATGCAAGTAAATACCGGACATAGAGCCTTGAAAGGCTTTATCGAATAACACAAATTCTTTAAGGAGGGTTGTAATGAGAAGGTGCTTGGTGATGTCGGGACTCGTTTTCTTGTTCACGATCATAATGCTTTCGTATGCGTCGGCGACGGACCTTACCGCGGACATGATAACAAAAGAAGGGAAAATAACGAGCAAAGGAAAGGTATATGTAAACGGCAGCAAGATACGCGCGGACAAGGGCAATACACCGATCTATACGATCGTGAGGGGCGACAAAGGTGTATTCTGGCAGATAAACGGCGCGGAAAATACGTACGTTGAGGGGAAAATCACACCGGCTCGTCAATCTCTGGACCACCGAAAAGATACCGGGCGAGATGAGCAGGAAAGAGATCGGCTCCGAGAAGATCGACGGCTATTCTGTCAAAAAATATGAGGTTTCAGTAAAACAGGGAAAGACAACGAATACGTATCATCAATGGCTGGCAACCGACCTGCGGTTCCCTGTCAAGGTTGCAAACCTGAATGGAAAATGGAGCGTGGAATACAAGAATATAAAGAAAGGCATGCCGGCCGACGCAGTATTTAATCTGCCCAAAGGAGCGACCCTTGATACGATGTCTGCCCCTGACGTATTAACCGGGGGAGGACATTAATAAAGGCCGTAAGGCGTAAGGTGAGAATTAATAAAAGCCGGCATGAACTCTCCCCGGCTTTTTTTTACTTTATATGAATTTATCGCCTTACGCTTCACGCCTTACGCCTTACGATTTTATTTCACTGAATATCCTCTGCCTTCCATGCAGGCCGAGAATCCCCGTTTGAAACTGTCTTTCTGCGAGGCGGCGGCCTGACTCTGCTCTGCAGCCTTTGCCTTGCGGCTTTGCTGCTTGCCTCTTACAGCCCCCGCAGCTGCACCGACCGCCGCGCCTTTTCCCGCATCATCATTGGCCACTTCACCCACGACCGCCCCTCTCGTTGCACCCCGGGCAGCACCTTTTACACGCGAACCATCGGGACCTGTCGCCTGAGGCTGCTCCTTGGGCGGGGCAGCAGGGTCTATGCCTGTTTGCTGCTGAGACCATTTATAGCAATCTGTTTCGTCTTTCGCCTGTAGATCGCCTGATTGCCCTTTTGACGGGTAAACGGAAATTCCGAGGTTCTTCGAAAGGACCTGGCATTCGCCAGTACTGATGATTCCCGGCATAAAAACAGCACAAATAACTACGATGCTACATTTTATAAACCCATTCATCAAATTTTTCATCGACTCGTTCTCCTTTATCTTAATTTAAGATCACAGGCTCACGATATCCGTCGAATCCGACGTGATGCGCTCGAGCCCATCGCTGACTACGATGCAATCGATCTCAATACCGATCGCACCCCGGTCCGGCAGGACAAATTTCGGCTCAAATGCGAATACCATGCCTTCTTCGAGGATCCGGTCGTGCCGTGCGGTCAGTATCGGCAGTTCATTGATCTCAAGGCCGATGCCGTGACCGATAAATGCAACCTGGCCTTCGCCGTGTCCCATGAAATAATCTGCAAGGCCCTGTTTTCGCGCTATTTCCCGAGCGCGGGAAAATATCTCCGTACAGTTGACGCCCGGCCGCGCAAATGCCAGCATATCCTCTATAATGGACCGGGCAGCATCATACGGTTTCCTGAAAATATCATTCAATTCCCCAATTACAAAGGTCCTTGTTTCGTCGGTGATATAACCGTTATAGCCCCCGCCATAATCTATGGTTATCGGGACCCCCCTCTCGATACCCTTAAATGACGACCCCTGGGGGATCGCCGGGGTAACACCGACTCCGGTTATAGGTGCATCCAGAAATGTGGTCACGGTGCCCGTGAATCCCGCCTGCACCGTCATCGTCATCATTTCCTGATTCAATCCCCGCATTCTCAGGAAACCCTGGTGGCCCAGCTTTCTGCCTTCGGCGACAAGCACGGCCTCGATCTCAAGTTCCGTTCGTCCTTCACGTATTTCGTTTCGGGCCCTGGCGAAAATATGGGAGAGCATCTCACCGCTTCGCCGTAATTGTTTCAACTCGTACTCGCTTTTGATCATCCTGACCGTTTTGATCTGCTCAGATATATCGGCGTATTCATGAAATCCAATGATCCGCTGAAATCTTTCGAAAATTGACACAGGCAACACGTCAAGCTCAAGCCCGGCCTTGCCCGCAAGAATATTCTTGCCAAGCAGGATATCCCTTATCTCCCGGTCATTTTTAATCGGAACGAGATCAAACGGGGTTTCGGCTGCCGCACGCTCAATACCTTTTTCGATAAAGACCAACGGGTCCCCGTTAACAGGTATCACGGCAATCCCTTTTTGCATTGTACCGGTAAAATAAAAACGGTCTACATTCTGAATTATCAGGGCGAAAGCAACACCGGTGCCCGCGAGAAGATTCCGGAGTTTATCAGTTCTGTTGATAAGGTCTTCTCTCGGAACCCTGCTAAACGCACCGATATTTTCCAGCATAATAATAGCTCCTCAATTCCTCTTAAATATATCATATCAGTTCTGGATCCATTCTTCAGTTCTTCTTCGTTGACCTGGGGGTCTAAGATCTCAGATACGGCTTAAGACCTTCGGCGGTGCGAATGTGAATGTCCTGCTGAGGGTAAGCCATCTCGATATTATTCTCTCTAAAGGCCTTTTCCACCTCAAAACGAATCGCCGAGGCTATTTTGTCCCTCATCTGGACGGGACGCCGTATCCAGTATCTCAGGCGAAAGGCAAGGGCGTTATCTCCAAAATCCCAAAAAAGAACATAGGGAGGAGGGTCCTCAAGTGCGCCGGGATTTGATTCAGCACACTGGATCAGGATCTCTTTTACCCGCTCCGTATTTGAACCGTACGCAACGGCCACCTCTATCTCGGCCCGGCCCTTCGGGTCGCGATAGGTCCAGTTAACAATATTCTTGTTGATCAGGTCTGAATTCGGGATAAATATCGTCGAATCGTCATTCGTCTGCATGATAGTATTGCGGATGTTGACCTTGATGACAGTGCCGCGGATATCCCCAAGCTGTATCTCGTCGCCCGGATGGATCGACCTTCCGAATAGCAGGATGAGTCCGCTGAAAAAATTCTTGATGAGCTCCTGTAAGCCGAACCCGGCACCAATAGATAATCCGCCGGCAATAATAGCGAGGTGGGTTACGCTCACCCCGACAAGCTTTAAGGAAAGCAGGATAAAGAGCGACCAGACGACATACGTGGATATGGCATGGAGGGATTTGATAACCCCTTCCCTGAGCAGTCCGCCGCCGCCCAGCCGTGTTGCGAAGAATGTGATCAATGCGTTTATCGCTATGACCAGAGATCTTGTAATAACAAGAATAGCCACGACCACGACCAGCATGGGGAGATTAAGGGAGAGGTATCCTATATTCAAGTGCCAGCGAATTATATCGTCAAGAAGGGGAGTGCCTCCGACATACAAAATTATCCACACGACTGTAATTGAAAAAAGACCGAGGAATATCATGGGAAAGACAACGCCTATGGCAAGCCTGCGGGCCGTCGTCATATTTTCCCTGCCGGCCGCGATCACCCTTTTTAGCCATCCGGCCAGGCCCGACCATAGTTCCACATTCAGGGCGATTGCGAACCATGCGGTCGCCGCCAGCATAGCAATACTGCACCATCCAAAGAGGGTCAAACCAATAAATACGACCGATAGCCATGATGTTATCACGAGCAGTCTCTTGTCAAGATCGTTCTGATCCCTCAGCTTAAGAAAATAAGAGTAGACACCGACGATAATAAAAATTAACGTCAGGGGGAGCGAATAAAGGATGATATGTGTATGGCCTAACTGGGCCAATACGCCCGCGGTAAACAGGAACCATATGGGCCAGAGCGGGTTATGCCTGTATATTAATGAATTATCTCCGAAAATCTTTCGAAGGTTCCAGCCAAGGCTGACCAATCCGGCCGCAAGGACAATCTCGGCTATGAAAGTGAGTATGCTCAAAATCCCCATGCTTGTCGTTGTGCCAATCATCATCAGCGGCAGGCCAAATCCCGTATAAAGACCGAAAACCATAAAACGGCCGACCGGTACTGATCGGTATCTTCGCCGGATGTGCAAAAATATAGCCAGGAACACGATGAGGATGGCCGCTCCGAAGAGGGCAGCCCTGGCAATTGTTTTCACAATAACGGATTTGTTCTGAGCATACGGGATGAGCCAGTAATCCCAAAAGCCAAACCAGCTTTTCAGGACAGACCGCAAGGCGGTCCAGGTATCCGCCGCAAAGAAAGTCTGTGTAGGCGGAAAAAGATAATATTTTTTCCAGGCTGCCCTGAGATCATTCTCGATAAGAGTTTTTCTGGGATTAAGTCTTACGCTGAATTCCTCGATCGAATTCGGAATTAAATCGACAAGGCCCCCTGCAGTGTTCAGAAGCCCAATCGTTTTCTTAATGTCCGCTGCGTGATCGGCAATTGCCTTGCGTGCATCCTGCAAGGAATCGTCCCTGGCCAGACCTTCATACTCAGCCTGATGGCCTGTTAATGTTTTTTTCAGGCTCACGATCGCGTTATATTCCTCATTTATGGGTGCGACGATTGTCGTCCCCTGTTCCTGTAGTATTGTCATCTGGCGCAGGATGTCGCGCATCTCTATCGGATTGGCTTCCACCATGTTGTAGGTAATGGATAATCTCATTAATTCCTGGTTAAGCTGCTGGGTTTTCTCGTGGACCTTGCCCATCCGTTCCGGCTGGGCGGCGATATATTTTTTCAGGTTTGTTTGCAGGGTGTCGAGCGCGATCTTTTCTCTTTTGATCATTTCCTCCCAGGATGATACGTCAGACTGGGAGGATGCAACGGCAGGCAGTATGAGCGCCAGGATAACGGCAATTATGTACGGCATAAATGTGCGGTATTGAGAAAAAGATCGACTGTAATTCATGTATGCGCCGGTAAATAACAATTACACGGCGCGATCCTTTTTTGCAAGGCTAATGTGTCCGGATCAGCTGAACATTTCATTAGAAATGAAATGGATCCCCTATCAATCATCCGGACACTTCCGTGTTTAATTCCCTTCATCAAGGCTCCCTGGCGGCAGGCTACAAAAAACCGGCCGGCATTATGAGGACAATACATTTACCCATCGCGGGCATTGCTCGATACGACTGGCATCATTTTCAATTAATTCGAAGCAGTTTACAAGAGATTATTGGTTAAGTTAGCTAGAGATTGAAACAACGGAAGCGGCTTCTCAACGATCCGTGCTGATCTTTCGTTTCAGGACCTCATGCCGGACCCCGCCTGCTCGATAGACCCCTATTTAACGGGGAGCACCATTCTGCACTGGTAGATGCATTCCGTATATTGTGCCACGGCAATATCAATTGAATCCTGGAAAGATTGCATATTACCTTCCGTTGCATATCTCTCACAGATAATTTGTACCTTTTTCGCGTGTTCAGATAAGCATCTGTTTTGACAGGCGGGATAATTTCCCCTCATTGAGGTTTCGTAGGCAATGACCGGTGTCGCTGCCATCGCCATCAATAAAGAAAAAATCCCCAGTGAAGCAAACAGGATCCGGAAATGTTTCTGTGCAATAGAACGTGCGCGTTTCATATTATCCTCCGTTGCTGGGTACCTGTTATCATTTCACAAATTCACCCTGATGGGAAGAATAACTGAAGTTACTCCCGCCCACTGGAGACGGCGCTGGATGGCATGCGCCGATTCGTTGTGCAGGATCCGTTGAAATGGGGTCTCGTTCCTGAATACCAGCCTTCCGGTGAAAACAGTCGACCGGGGAAATTCCCGCACGATGTCCTCAATCAGCTCTGTCGCAGTGGTATAGAAGAGATGGAAGCCCTGAAAAGATCCGTAAAAGATGCCCTGGAGAGACGGTTTGTGAATGTCCAGGGGTTTACCGACTATGCCCTGCAGTATCTTATCCGATAACCTCTGCTCTCCCCCGGATGGTTCAGGGTCCATACCGGTCTCCATAAAAGATGTCTGGCCGATGAAATCTCAGGCATGCATAATATAAATTCTAATACAATTCAGATTCTTTTACAGGTCGATCATGCCGGAGAATACGACCCTTCCTTCATCGACGACCGCAATACGCCGATTTTATTTCGATTATCGGCGCATATGACTTATAATATGCGGTGAAAGATAAAACACGATTGTTTTTTGTGAACGCCTGGCAGGGATGCTGTAAAAAAACAGGGCATAGAAATGCGCATATTAATAATTGAAGATGAAAAAAAAACGAATCAATATCTTGTTAAAGGGCTGACCGAGCATGGATTTGTTGCCGATGCCGCATATACGGGAATGGACGGGCTTCATCTTGCACAGACCGGTGATTACGATGTAATTATCCTTGATGTCATGCTGCCCGATACCGATGGATGGAAAATAATAAAAGAATTGAGGGGACAAGGCGATACAACCCCCGTAATTTTCCTGACCGCCCGGGATTCCGTGGATGACCGCGTGAAGGGCCTCGAACTCGGGGCCGATGATTACCTGGTCAAGCCATTTGCCTTCTCGGAACTTCTCGCCCGCGTGCGCACCATACTGCGGCGCGAACCCGAGAGGCAGCCGGAGATCCTGCGCATTGCCGATATGGAGATCGATCATCTTCGCCACAAGGCGACGCGCCAGGGAAAGCGCCTCGATCTGTCTCCCAAAGAGTTCCAGATCCTGTGGCTTCTGGCCCGCCATGCAGGGGAAGTGCTCACACGGACCTTTATTTCCGAACAGGTGTGGGACATCAATTTCGACAGCGATACGAACGTGGTAGACGTTGCGATCCGGCGGCTGCGGAAAAAAGCGGATGACCCGTATCCCGTGAAACTGATCCATACCATACGCGGCGTGGGGTATGTTCTGGAAAGCCCCTCCTCAGTCGAATGAACAATAGCAAAATAGCCGAATCCCTTTCGATCACGAAACGCCTGACGATCCTGTACGCTATTTCTGCGTTCATCCTGCTTGCTGTCTCGGTAATTATCCTGGATTGGGTACTCGTAAGCGACATGGAGTTCGAGGACAACCAGTTCCTTGCCTCGGAGATACAGGGCATCCGTTTGCTGGTTAATGAACATCCCGGCGATGTCGGGACATGGAAGAAGGTGATAGAAAGGGAGACCATAGCCTCGGCATCGGTCTATTTGAAATATTATGTCCGTATCCTTGATGAGAAAGGCACGTCCCTGGTTGAGACTCCCGGCATGAGTGATGTCCTGGCGCAATTTCCTTTGCCGGTTTCCGGCGGCCCCCAACAACCCGGGACAAAGGGGGTCAAGGTGAAAGTTAAGAATGGACGGCCTTTTCTTCTTATGGCTTCACAGGCGGGACCGGGGTCTGCCGGGACGGAAGAAAAATATATCCAGATAGCGCTTGATATGTCGCACGAGGACGCTATCATTCACGGTTATCGCCGCAAAATGCTCATAATACTGATAGCCGGAGTATTTTTGTCGGCAATTATCGGGTTTCTCGTTGCGCGGGAGGGTTTGCGGCCACTAAAAGACATTGAGCGGTCCGTACAGACCATCGGGGCCGACCGCCTCCATGAGAGGGTGGCGTCAAAAAATTGGCCTCAGGAGGTGATGACCCTTGCAGTGTCTTTTGACGCCATGCTTGAAAGGCTGGAGGATTCCTTTATCGCATTATCCCGTTTTTCAGCCGATCTCGCCCATGAGCTCAGAACTCCGATCAACAACTTGAGAGGCGAGGCAGAGGTAGCCCTGTATAAGACCCGGGACGCCTCGGAATACCGGCAGGTCATTGAATCGAGCCTCGAAGAATACGGGCGCCTTTCGCGAATGATAGAAAACCTCTTGTTTCTCGCGCGGGCTGAACGCAGGGATGCCGTAGTTACGTATTCCGACATCAATGCACGCAGAGAGATCGAGGCGCTTATCGAGTTTTACGATGCAGTATCCCAGGAAAAACATATAAATGTGACGTGCAATGGGGACGCAGTCCTTAAGGCCGATCCCGTCCTCTTTCGCCAGGCACTTAATAATGTCCTGTCCAATGCCTTCCAGTATACGCCGGAATACGGCGCAATCGAGATAGAAATAGCACAGCGGGATGATAGATCTGTACACATACGCATAAGCGATACAGGTATCGGGATCGAACCTGAAAATATATCGAAAATTTTCAACCGGTTTTTCAGGACTGAACGGGCGAAGAATTATTACCCCGAGGGCACCGGCCTCGGCTTCTCTATAGTTAAATCGATAATGGACCTGCACGGTGGTTCCGTATCTATTGAGAGCGAACCGGACCGGGGAACTGCAGTCACTTTCGTATTTCAATAAGCTTTAAGAACATTTCGAACATTACAAGATTGTAATTCTGCAGCAATCATCCTGTAATCATCCATCATGTATTATGGAGAACAAAAAATAAACTATTTATACCCTTGCAGGCCAATGACTTTATCTGATATAGCCCATGTTTTTTTTATATTTGTCCTTGTAATTATAGGGCTCGTAACATTTTACGTGTTGCGAAAAGGATAAGATCGTCAAATTAGAATAAGGAGTTACAATGATTTGCCAGAATTGTAAAACCGAATTACCGGCCGAATTTAAATTTTGTCCTAATTGCGGTGCCGCAGCTGCAGCTATGCAAAAAGCTTTTTGCCCGGGTTGCGGAAAACAAACCGAACCCGGCTGGGCAGCATGCGCATTCTGCGGTTTTCGGTTATCCCCCCAACCGCACGGAACACCGCCAACCCCGCCCCCACAACCTCAGGGTAATTATGAGCCAAGGCATGGATATCATCACGGTTCCAGTTCCGGACATCATGGCGGACATTACGGAAATCAGTATCGGAAAAAGGGACTGTTGGGAAGGATATTTTCGTCCTGAAGGGCGTGTCCCGTAATACGGGGCTACAAAATAGAAGAATTCCTCGGATCGGGGAGTTTCGGTGCAGTCGCCCGGGTAAGACGTCATGATCTTGATTATGCCATAAAGGCATTTCTACCCGGCGAGATTGACGGTGGATGTCATCTCGAAGCTGACATTTTATCCCGGCTCGATCATTCAGGGATCCCCGGCCTTATCGAGACATTTACCCACGATGAAATAGAATACATGGTGCAGGAATTCGTAGACGGGTATCCATTGAGCTTTTATATTGTCAATGGCAAAAGATTCGGCGATGAAGAGGTCATGAAGGTCCTGTCCCAACTACTTGAGATCCTGTCATACCTCCATGAACCGTTCGATAAAAGACACCCGGTCATACACAGGGACCTGCGCCTATCGAATGTCTTTTGGTCTGAAGATAAAGCACATCTAATTGATTTTGGCATGGCTCGCTATCTTAAGGAGAAAGTCAACCAATCAGAAAGACCCGACAAGACGGACTTGAGTATAGATGGCCATCGTCCCGGCAAAAAAACATATGCCGCACTTCGAAAAGAAATATCTCCCTGGAGTGATCTGTTTGGGGCCGGCGTGGTGGCGCTCGACCTGTTTACAAATTGGATCGGTGATGAAAAACAATTCAAAAGACCGTGGCAGGATATCTTTCCGGGCAGCAGTAAGCTCAGAGCTTTCATCGAGCAATTATTGCTTCCCGAAGTCCAATTCCCATCTGCCCTGGATGCATTAAACTGGCTGGAGAAAATCAAAAGTAATAAATCTTACAATTAAATATTCAATAATTACCATAAGGAGCCTTGAATGAATATGTTTCGCAAACGCAGTATAATCATGATCATCGGAATCCTCGTAATATTTGGCACAGGCATGATATCGTGCGATAGAGTTGATAAAGCCCTGGAAACCGTCGATAAAGCAAAAAACCTGCAGTCGGAAATTGAGAAAAAAGCCGGGGAACTTAAGAAAAATGTTGAACAGAGCGCACAAGATATTACAGGCAGGCTAAAAAAAGGAACGGATAATCGCGATTCATCAGGTAATGAGGATAAGAAATCCGGAAATGAGGATAAATCCCGGAAGGGCGAAAAAAAGAATAAGAAAAACCATGATGAACAAGAGAAGGAAAAAGATTAATACCGGCAATCGGGATATCGAACGATAGACCGGTTCTACGTCAGAGTTTTTTTCCGAGCCTTATTCAAACGGCAGGATAATGCCAGTCAGATTGCCAATAATTTAATTTTCCGGCCGATGAGATTCAAGTGCCGTAATCCGGGTATATTCTCGTATATCATGAGCTACTCTCAGTTGATTTGCTGATGGAGCTGATTTAGAGTAGCCCTATGCGGGACTTAAGGAATAGGATATTCCGGGGCATCAACAGGAATATAGTCGCCATCAGCCTCGTCAGCTTTCTCAATGACATATCTTCCGAGATGGTTTACCCCGTGGTGCCCATTTTTCTCGTCACTGTCCTCAACGCACCGGTAACTATCGTGGGGCTTATCGAGGGTATCGCCGAGTCGACGGCGAACCTGATGCGCGTCTTTTCAGGTTATTTCTCCGACAGGTTTCAAAAAAGGAAGCCCTTCATGACCGGAGGGTATGCGATCTCAGCCCTGTCGAAGTTCGTTATCGCCGTGGCCTCAGGCTGGGTGGTCGTTCTGGGGGGAAGATTTCTCGACCGCTTCGGCAAGGGCGTCAGGACCTCCGCGCGCGATGCGCTCATCGCCAGCGCGTCACAGGAACGTTACCGGGGAAGGGTTTTCGGGTTCCACCGTGCCCTGGATACGATTGGCGCCGTGATCGGCCCGCTTTTCGCCTTTCTTCTCTTAAAGGTCTTTGAAGATAACCTTCGTATCATCTTCTATATTGCCTTTGTTCCGGCAGCAGCCGGCGTTGTCCTCCTGATGATCTTTGTCAAGGATGTACGAAAGAACAGCCGAAACGGCAAGCGTCTGTCGTGGAGGATCCATGACATGAAGCTGGACCGGAGTTTCAAGGTCTTTCTTCTGGCAAGCACCGTGTTCGCCCTGGGCAATAGTTCCGATGCCTTCATTATCCTCAGGGCTCACAGTCTCGGTTTCACGGCGGGGACAACGATCCTTGCCTATGCCCTGTTCAATGCTGTCTATGCCGTCATTTCCCACCCTGCCGGCATCGTTTCCGACAGGGTGGGGCAGAAGAAGGTTCTCCTGTGGGGCTTTGCCCTCTTTGCTCTCATATACCTTCTGCTCGGCATCATCAGCAACCCGGCCTTTCTCTGGATCGCGTTTCCCCTGTATGGCATCTATATGGCCCTCACAGAAGGGATCGGCAAGGCGTATATCTCGCTGCACACCCGCGATGAATTCGCCGGAACGACATATGGTGTCTATCAGACCGTGACCGGCCTCGCGGCCTTCCCCGCTTCCCTTGCGGCAGGCTTCCTCTGGAGATACGCGGGTGCCGGCGCACCGTTCATCTTTGGGGCCGTGATGGCGCTTGCAGCCCTGGCTATCTTCGGTATGTCAGGGGAAACTCTCGCGAAAAATGAGCAACGAAGCACGGCGCACTCTTGATTCAAAAGCCGGCAGCCTGACGGAGAAAAAAGACATATTATCGAAATTGATGTATAACTAAATATACCGGCACCGGAAATATAAATCCCGTCCGGTGAGGGCTAAAGTAGATAGGAGATACAATTATGAAGAGAAGGAAAACATGCTTAAACGTTTTGCTGTTTGTTTGTATGGCGATCCTGCTTGTCCCTCCCTGTTCGTATTCCCAGGGGGCGCAATCCGCCAAGGTGTTCAAGGCCGAAGAGCTCGAGCAGATACTTGCTCCCATCGCCCTTTACCCCGACGAGCTCCTTGACCCAGATCCTCATGGCCTCCACATATCCCCTGGAGATAGTCCAGGCCGATCGCTGGGCAAAGCAGAACAAGAACCTCAAGGGCGATTCATTGGCAAAGTCACTGGAGGCCCAGCCCTGGGACCCGAGCGTCAAATCCCTGGTGAATTTTCCCGACGTGCTGGCCATGATGAGCGACAAGCTTGACTGGACACAGAAAGTGGGGGATGCATTCCTCGCCCAGGAGAAGGACGTACTGGGGGCCGTACAGAAGCTTCGTGCAAAGGCCCAGGCATCGGGCAATTTGAAAACAACCAAGGAGCAGGTGGTCAAAGCCGACAAAGAAGTGATCATCATTGAACCGACGAACCCTAATTACGTCTACGTTCCGGCCTATAACCCAACCGTCGTATACGGCGCATGGGCATATCCGGCCTATCCGCCATACCCGGTGTATCCTTATGGATACGTGGCCACGGGGGCCGCATTCTCCTTTATGGCCGGTGCCGCTATCGGCGCTGCGTGGGGTTATGCGTGGGGTGATGCGAACTGGCACGGGGGCGATGTAAATGTCAACGTCAATAGAAACGCCAACATGAATAATAATATAAATCGACAAAAATACCAGCAGCAGTATCAGGCAAAGGGTGGCCAGGCAGGCCAGGGTAAATGGCAGCATGATGCCAGCCACCGGGGAGGGGTCGCTTACAGGGACCAGTCGACTGCGCAGAAATACAACAGGGGATCTTCCGGGGCAGGCGCGAGTTCCCGGGAGGCCTATAGAGGCAAGAGCGGTCAGGGTGCCGGGGCTTCAACGCAGCCTGCGAGGACCGGGGACAGGCAGGGCACGGCCGACCGAGGCGGACAGGCGGACAGCGGGCAGTAAACCGGGTGCCTCGACCATGGACCGCGGCGGACAGGCGGACAGGGGCGGTAAACCGGTGCCTCGACCATGGACCGCGGCGGAAAGCAAAGTGCCTTAGGCGGCGCGGACAGAGGGAGCGCTGCGAAGATGGATAGCAGCCGAGGACAAGCAAGCCGGCAAAGCACGCCGTCCGGACAATCCATGCAAAGAGGTGGAGGCGGCGGTGGCGGCGGCGGTGGCGGTGGCGGCGGTGGTGGCGGTGGCGGTGCGTGGCGGTGGCGGCGGTGGCGGTCGTGGCGGCGGCGGAAGACGATAAGGAGGCGAGGATATGAATTCATACATGCAGAAAAGAAAAAACTGGCTATCGATCTGCCTCTTCGCGGTAGCGATAATGATCCTGTCCGTACCCGTACCGGGTCACGCAGCGGCAAGCCGCGCAAAAGACCTTTGTGTCCCCTGAACAAGCCGTAAGGGCTTTGGTCGATGCGTTGAAAACCGACAATACCAAGGCTTTAAACAGCATCTTCGGCCCCGGCGGAAAAGAGATCCTGTCTTCCGGGGATGCCGTGCAGGATAAGGCAGCGAAGGAACAATTCATCAGGGCATATGAGACAAAGAACGCCCTGATACCGGATGGTGACACCCGGGTCGTCCTGCAGTTGGGGGCTGAGGATTGGCCCTTCCCGATCCCTATCGTGAAAAAAAGCGGAAAATGGTCTTTCGACACAAAAAAAGGGAAAGAAGAGCTTATCAACCGCCGAATCGGTAGAAATGAACTGAGCACCATACAGACCTGTCTGGCCTATCGTCGATGCGCAAAGAGAATTTGCGATGCGGGACCGCGATGGGGACGGACTCCTGGAATATGCGCAGAAAGTTGTGAGCACACCGGGCAAGAAAGACGGTCTTTACTGGGAAGCGAAACCCGGCGAAGAGGAAAGCCCCTTTGGTGATCTTTTTGCGGAAGCCACCGGGGAAGGATACAAGAGGGGCGACAAGCCTATACCCTACCATGGGTATCTTTTCAAGATATTGACGGCACAGGGCAAAAATGCCCAGGGCGGACCCACCAGCTATATCGTTAATGGAAAAATGATCGGGGGCTTCGGCTTGGTCGCATACCCGGCACAATACGGCGTCTCCGGCATCATGACATTTATCGTCAATCACGACGGTGTTGTCTATCAGAAGAATCTCGGAAAAGACACAGCCAGGATCGCGAAGGCAATGATAATGTTCGATCCTGACAAGTCGTGGAAAAAGGTCGACTGACACGGATGAACCAATAGGGAGAACCTTAAGAAGGCAGACATCAAGGGCCGGCGCTCTTTTAGCGGTACTTCAATTGAGAGGAGCGCCGGCCCTTTTCTTTATAATAAATTTTTTATCTTGCAATATCAGACTTTTCTACAGCACAATATTGGCGCAGTATCACTAAAATAGCCGAGCTGCCACAGGCAATCAGGACTGGACAAGAGTTGCACTCCCCGTTTTTATTGTATTGTAGAAGGTAAGAATTTCTTCGCTGTGGCAAAACAGATCGAGCCGATGGTTTATACGCATATCGCTAATGTTCTGAAAGAAAATAAAGACACTATCGCCCGGGAATGGACCGGCAGGCTTCAGTCTGAAGCGAATCAAACTTTTTCTGCCCTATCTGCGGAGGCACTCCCTTATACCGTTCGGCAAACAGTGGATGCCTGCTTCGCATTCATTATCGATGATGATGTTTCGGGAATTAATGCTTTTATTCGCGACGCGGCCGCAGCAGGTTTCCGATCACAGCTGCCTGTCTCGGATGTCTATAAGAGTTTCGAGATGTTTCGTTCGATCGTCATGCCGCTTTTGATTACCAGTCTCGAACGCGAACCCGCTATTTCAGCCATCCATCGTCTCAATGTCTGCCTCAGCTGCATAATCCGGACATACAGCGATCATCATCAGCATCTGCAGGAAACCGGTATTTCGGCCTATTCCAGGAAGCTGGAATGCGATGCGGCAGAAAGAGAGGAACAGCTTCGCGAATCGGAAAGCAAATTTCGCGACCTTGCTGAAAAGGCAACAGTAGGTATTTACCTGATACAGGATGAAGTATTCCAGTATGTGAACAGGAGGTTCGCCCAGATAGCCGGTTATACCGTGGATAAAATGGCCGGGAAGATCGGGCCTAAGGATATCGTTTTTCATGAGGACTGGCCTATAGTGGACGAGAACATGCGCCGCCGGTTATCGGGTGAGATCGATTGCACGTATTCTGAATTCCGGCTTATTGCGAAGAGCGGGGACATGCGGAACGTCGAGGTGTACAGTGCACAGACAACATACAGGGGAAGGACAGCGATAATAGGCACCCTCCTCGATGTCAGTGAACGCAAGGCGTATCGGGACGCTCTCGAAAGTTCGGAAAAAAAATATCGAGGGTTATTTGAAAGCCTGCCGGACGGGTTCACCCTGGTGACTATGGACAAGAAATTCATCGACATAAACCCTGCATTCATGGCAATGTCGGGATACACCAGGGAGGAACTGCTCGGTCTGAGGTATCCGGAAATAACGCCAAGAAAATGGCACGCCCGCCAGGATAAAATGATTGAAAGCCAGGTGCTGAACCGGGGATATTCCGATGTGTTTGAAAAAGAGTATATCAGAAAAGATGGAACTGTATTCCCTATCGAGGTAAGGACCCATCTCGATCGCGATGAAAATGGTAATCCCTTAAGAATGTGGGGATTTGTCCGGGATATCTCACGGCGAAAAGAAGCCGAGAAGGCGCTCAAAAGGGAAGAGCTGAAATACAAGATACTCTTCGAATCGTCGAATGACGCCATCTTACTCATGAAAGACGATTGCTGCATCGAATGCAATACGAAAGCCTGGGAAATGTTCGGGCGCACGAAAAAGCAGATGATCGGGCAAAAACCTTTTATGTATTCACCCCGTTTGCAAAGCGACGGATGTGATTCCATTGAAGCCGCAGCGGAAAAGATAAAGGCTGCAATGAGCGGCAGCTTCCAGTTTTTCGAATGGCGTTATTATCATTCCGAAGGCACTTTTTTCGATGCAGAGGTGGGACTTAACGGCATTGAGTTCGAAGGCGAGCATCTGCTTCAATGCATCATCCGTGACATTACCGCCCGTAAGCAGTTTGAGGAAGAAGCGAGAAAAAGATCAAAGGATCTGGAAGATGTCAACGCTGCCCTGAGGGTCCTTTTAAAACAAAGGGAAAAGGACCGGGAGGAACTGGAAGAACTTGTTCTCCAAAATGTGCGTGAGCTTATCCTGCCATATGTAGACAAGCTGAAACGCTGCAAGCTTGATACTCATCAAAAATCATATTTGGGCGTACTTGAAACAAACCTCAGAAATATCATTTCACCTTTTACCCGGAAAATGACATCGATCGACATTTATTTCACCCCTACAGAGCTAAGGGTTGCTCATCTTATACGGGAAGGTAAAACCGCCAAAGAAATTGCCCAGCTCCTGGGCGTTTCCGAAAGCGCGATCAACCTTCACAGGCAAAAACTGAGGAACAAACTGGGGTTAAATAATATGAAAGTAAACCTCAGCGCATACCTCATTTCATCTTTCGACAGTTAACCGCCCCTCGTTGTCCACTCTATCTTTACAATGTTCCTGGCACACGACTTCGGGAAATTGAGGGAAATTTTTCGAGCATAGACACCTATCAGTACACTATCGTTTGCTATCACTCTCCTGCCAGCATGTCCTATCAGTCGTCTATGACTTTTCTGTTAGCATACCTCGCCCGTTTTTGAGGTATTTATTACTTTGCCGAATGCCAAATTGGGTATGGCGCGGCCATTGGGTACTTGGGACAAGACGGCCTTCGGCAAAGTTGGAAAAATTACACAGAAAATGGGGGTTATTATGCATTATGCGTGGATAATTGCGTGTACGGGAGCTTTAGTTGTTTTACTCGCCCATGGCTTCGGCAGGATGTCATACTCTGTATTACTTCCTGCCATGAGAGACGGTCTTCATTTTAGCTATACTCAGCTTGGTTTGATCGGAACGGGAAATTTTATAGGATATCTCTCGCTTTCGATCGTGGGGGGATTCCTGGCCGCCCGCTTCGGTGTCAGACGGGTCGTGTTCGCGTCTCTTATCATACTCGGCATCAGTATTTTCCTCACGGGATTTACAAATTCTTTTGTGTATGCCTTCGCTACCCGGCTTATTACCGGCCTCGGGAACGGGGGAGCCTTCGTTCCGATCATGGCCCTTCCTGCCGCATGGTTTGCCGCTAAGAAAAGGGGCCTTGCCACAGGGATCGTGACAATGGGAGTGGGAATGGGCCTTTCCCTTTCGGGGATCATCCTCCCGTTCTTCCTGTCACGTTATGGGGTCGAAGGATGGAGGTATGCCTGGTTCCTTATGGGTTCAATAGCATTTATTCTTTCCATCATTTGTTATTTGCTGCTCCGCGATCACCCGCGCGAAAAAGGCCTTGGGGTATACGGGTCGCCGTTTGCGGACGGCGGTGAGGAGCCTAAAAAGGAACCGGCGCCGAACATGTTCTCCGCCTTCAAGAATGTCATCGGGAACTCGGAACTCTGGAAGCTGGGCTCCGTCTACATGATGTACGGGTTTTCTTACATCATCTATCTGACGTTTATCGTCGCTTACCTTAACAAAGAAGTCGGCATCGGGGCTGCCCGGGCGGGCCAGATATTTGCATTCCTCGGTTTCGTCAGCATCTTTTGCGGGGTTATCTGGGGCTGGGTCTCCGATTTCGTGGGGCGGCGTTACGGCTCGTTCCTTGCCTATATGACGCTTACGGCGGCTTATTTTATCATTGTCTTTTCCAAAGGCAGCCTGGGTTTTTATGTCTCGGCATCCTTGTTTGGCATCACCGCCTTTGCGGTTCCGGTCATCATGGCCGCAGCGGCGGGGGATGCGGTCGGGGGCAAGCTTGCGCCTGCGGCACTCGGCTTTATAACCCTCTTCTTTGGCATCGGCCAGGCTTTCGGTCCGGCTGTTGGCGGATGGATCAAGGACCTCACCGGGTCGTTCACGAATGCTTTCTTGCTTTGCGCGGTCGTCTCGACGATAGGCACCTTCAGCTCTCTCATGCTTCGAAAAAAATATCAGACAGCCCGTACATGAGGTATACATGGATACCGCACTGAGAACAACCGGCCAATTGTTGCCTGACGGCGACGAAGCGGAAGATACAATTATTGACGATATTGCGCGCCAGGGAAGATCCATGACGGATGCACTTGAGCTGGGCGATGTTTATGCCTACAGCACTGGGTTTGCTTGGACATTTCCGCGTCGAGGATGAAGGTGCGAAATGCCGGCCGGTTCAACCTGAGAACTCACGGCATCGATCCTCTTATTAGCTTCCGTATGGGCATTTGCGGCATCGAAAGGCATCGTAGAACACAACATGCTGAAATGCATATTTCTTCTGAGAATGAAGCGACTGATATCGGCCGATATGGAAAATGCATTGGCGGAAGCCTATGAATCCTTTATGGACCACCTGCTGACGAAAAATGTACGCGGGGAATCCGGGGATAATGCCGGGTGGATCAGTCCAGTCCATACTTGCCCGGCATGAACATGCGCAGATACGTGAGGCGATGAGAACCGTCGAACATTTCCAGAAATACATGTATGAGGATAGAATAAAGGAGCGATCGGGAAATACGATCGCATTTAAGCAGGAATGCGCGGCAGAAAGCCCCTGCGGCGGATCTCTCAGAGCATAATATTGAGAGAAGGGGCCAGCCGGGGATCATCCTCGGATATTTCCAGGAGGGGCTTCGATAAGCGTGATATTAAACCCCCGCATTTATCACAGAAGTCGAAGCCCTTCCTGTCTGTTTCGCTCACACCATGGGAAAAATACATCACACATCCGGGGTCGAAGCAATGCCTCATTCCATATGAATGGCCGATCTCGTGCACGGCTTCCGTTACTATCCGCCTGATCAAAAGGTCCTTGTCAGGCAAAAGGTTGTAGAACTCCTGCCTTAAACGCACGATTGAGATAAGCGCCGCCTTTCCGAGTGCGGCCCCGAAGACAAATGTCAGGTCGGGAATGTAGAGGTCACAATCGGCGAAACCAAGGATATGCAGAGATTGATCGTCCGATCCCCGTTGAGCCAGTTCGTTCAGTATTTCCTCGGCAGAATACTGACCGCGTTCCCTGTCATAAGCGCCAAAAGGAGGATCAAGGACCTCCCCCATGCATACATCTGTCGGGAGTACATCTTCGAGGCCCTGTCTCAATGTTCCGAGTATCTCGGGGTCTATAATCCCGACAGGTATTATCTGCAGCTTCATGCCAGGCTTTCCAGTCCTTCCCGGTTCTTCATCATTTCCCTTGAGGGAATGCGTTACTTTGTCATTATTACCATTTCATATAAAACAGTCAATAAACAATAAGCACACATGCAAAACCAAGCGTCCAGATTTTGCAGCGCCTAATGCTCAAGAGCAATTGACAAGTGAACAGCGAACATAATAATATCAAGCATGCGAGAGTGGCGGAACTGGCAGACGCACTGGACTTAGGATCCAGCGGGTAACACCATAGGGGTTCAAGTCCCCTCTCTCGCATTGTGTTTATTACCAATGTTTTGAAAAGCATCTCACCCTTCCTTCCTGTACCCTGAAATTGCGATTGTGCCCAAGATTGTGCCTGCTTCGATATCCCCGGCAAGGCTTTTTTGTTCTTTGTAAAGACCCGACACCTTCTCGGCAGCAGACCTGAGGTCGTCTCCGTTAACGATATTATAACGATCAAAAACTGTTCTTGTTTTGTGTCCGCTGATTCTCATGGCAACCAGTTCAGGAACACCGGCCCGAACCATATTCCTTACCGCGGTTCTCCGTAAGTCATGAAAGAGTTTCTCTGGGATCCTGGCATCCTTGAAGGCCTTACTCCAGACAAAGCGAAAGTCTTTAATCCTTTGCCCCTTATGGTGGAATACGTGGTGCCCGTTTGCACTTTTGTATTGTTCCTGGATCATTTCAACAATTCCCCCGCTAGGTAAAGAACCCGCGCCTCATCATTCTTTGTGGTCCCCGCGTCAAGAGTTATGGTCCTATCGAAAAGATTTACCTGATCCCATCTCAATGACAGGATCTCTTCCTTTCTCATGCCGGTATTTCCCCACTATCTCTCTTACCGGCCTCTTCGGATGGTCGAGTACTGAACTGTCTTCCCTTTTCGGGGGACCCTCCCAGGCGTGGAGCTACGCGGGGAACGTCTTGGCGCCTGTGTTTACCGGCGGCGCCATCACCGGCAATTACATGGCTACGGAAGCGCGTCAGCAACAGGCGCTAATCCGGTATCAACAGACTATCCAAACCGCCTTCAGGGAAGTAGATGACGCACTAGTCGATCAGAAACGCACCCGGGAACAGTTGGCATCGCAGAAGAGCCAGGTCAATACCCTCAATGATTACGCGAGAATTGCACGGTTACGGTATGAGGAAGGCTATACGAGCTACATTGAGGTCCTCGATGCGGAACGGAGTCTCTTCAATGCTGAGCTGTCCTATGCTGAAGTCCAGGGAACCCTTTTCCGGGCCCTTGTAAATCTTTACAAATCGATGGGGGGGGGCTGGGTTGCCGAAGCTGATAAGATGACTATACCGGCAACGGGGGATAAAACGGCCGTAAAGGAGGCAGAATGACCAGGGACGATCAGACAGGCCATCTCCTATCTATCCTTATGTGGGTTCATGCGTTGTGGTCATCCCCAGATTTTTGGAGATCAAAGAGCCGATGGCTAAACATCCAGCATTCTCCGTTCAGATCACTCACCAAAATGCTCCTTTGGTTGAGGTATTAATAGTAGACTTTGCATGGGTCTCTGGAATGGCCAAGTCGCAAAAACAAAAATGTGTTGCCTCATGCCCGCGGCCATCCAGAAATTTATCCGCGCTTAGAGATTTCCAGCATACTCGCGAGGAATTGGGGATAAACCTGAGCGCGTTCAATCTCGGGTTCGTGAATCCGAAAAATAACAGGTGTATCAGTGTTGGGTTCGCTTTTCAAGGCCGAAAAGTAATTCGAATCGACGGCTCCATTTTCTTTCCCCGAGTACAGGCGGCATCGGTGAAGCCACCCGTTCTCGAAAAGCTTTTCGGGACCTGCTTCCGTGATCACCGTCTCCTTTTAACGGAAAGAGGCAGGCAGACGCTTCCCTAACATAGACAGCCCCCGCTCCTTACGTCGCGGTGCAGGGTTATTTCCCTGCACGTTTTCCGGCCAATTCCTTGAATACCTTTTCAGTGAACCTGTCAACGACCTTCCAGCCCCTGGCCTCCAGTGCCTGCCGCGCCGTACGGTCGATAGTCGCTCCGAACCACAATTCTTTGCCTCGCACTCCCTTCATCTTGCTTATTTCCTGCGATATCTCTTTCTCACGCTGAGCAAGATTCGTTGTCCATGCGACATTGTCAATGGGAAAGACCCCGATCATCCGGTTGTCTTTGGTCTTGAGAAGCACGAGGCGGCCTGCTTCGACGAAACGCTCGACAGGCGCGACATTTTTATTGAATAACGCCACAAGCTGGGCCGTAGCGCGCATATAGACCGCCACGCTCTCCTCGCTTGCCCTGGATGCTACGGAGATAAAGGAATCACGCCCCTTCACACCTGACATGCTATCCAGTTCGCCCACAAGAAGGGTCTGCTCGAAGGGGTTGTAATACCTGTTGTTCATGTAGGCA
The DNA here is from genome assembly GCA_963823725.1 of uncultured delta proteobacterium. GTDB lineage: Bacteria > Desulfobacterota > Syntrophorhabdia > Syntrophorhabdales > Syntrophorhabdaceae > Delta-02. Next base: position 293,087 of record CAWGMJ010000020.1, on the reverse strand, counting down.
TCGATCACACGCCTTGGAAATACCCATTCCGGAAAGTTTCTGCCTGTTGATCTCAATAAGCCCTGCCGGCGTATTATCGCGAACCATGGACCGAAAGCTGTCCGAGGTGCCGGTAAGGGAAACCGCAGCACCGGCCCCGCCCGGTATGGCCGAGAAGGCGGCCTTCACGGTGAGGCTGCCGGCCGTGGCGGTCCATGCCACCTTGTCAAGGGATTCCTGGAGCGGTTTATAGCTGGAATAGGGATCCACCTTAAACTCGTATGCAAAGGCCCTCTTGCTTGCCGCCTGTCCCAGTGCTGCCTTGGCTATGCTTGGCTGGTCCGGGCTATCGCTCGCCACGGCCTGCCCGACGTTGTTGATGAAACGGCCTATCCCGCTGCCTATGCTCTTCGTGGTTCCGACAGGGTCCACGACCAGATCTTTCGCCGTCGCGAGAGGGCCCGTTGCGGCTGCCTGGGCGGCCTTTGCAAAAGTGTCCGTACCCTGCAATTTCTCCATGGAATCAATGGCTTTTAACTCATTGAGCCGTTTAAGGAGGAACACGGTGCTCTCCACGCTGTTCGGGCCGTATTTTGTTTCCAGTTCGTAGGTATTGATAAGGCCGTCGCTTCTAACCGTGTCCTTGATCGAATAATTAGGGCCCTTCAGAAGACCCTGGGGAAGGGTTTCCGATGCCTTTAATGTGATGGGAGTTTTTCGAAATTCCTGTGATGAAACCTCTGTGCTGAAGATAGCCCCGCACAGTACCAACAGCCCTGCAATACCCGATAAAACACTTTTCTTATTACAACGCATATCTCATTCTCCTTCGATACTGTAAGAAATTACTCCGTCCCATGACGGTAACAATTTTAAGCGAATCGGGGAATACTAAACTATAAGATCGTTCAACGCCTCCCGACCCTGTTCACAGGTCCGCCCCGGTTTACCGGCGAAACACCCGGACCCGGTGCTCCTACCCCCGGTGCAACACCCGGACCCGGTGCTCCTACCCCCACTCCCGGAGCAACTCCGACCCCCGGCGCCCCGGCACCAACAGTGGAGCGTCGGGCAACACCTGCGTAACTGACCGGTGTGGCTGGCTCGCCCACGACAGCGTGAGCGGTGGTTACCATGCCTGTATTGGATGCCGGCCATATCTGGCCATTCCAGACTAACCCGGCGGCTGCCAGGACAATTATGAGTATGTATTTACCTATGACGTGTCTCATCGATCTTCTCCTTTTTATTTACTTTGCGGCAGTTCGTCCAGATCTATGAGAGCATCAGGACTGAGTTTTTTTGCTTTGGCCGGCGGGGTAAAGACGAAAGCGTTCTGCTGAGGCTCAACGCCGGTTTTCCAACTTTTGATGCGCAGCGTATATTGCGGTGCGTTGTTCATGGTTTTGCTGGTGATGACAAGTTTACGGGGTATGGGGTTTTTACCCACCTCGACCCAGAGTTGCCAGTCGGTATCGAAGTTGCGGAAAGCGAGGTGTTCGCATTCCCGCCCGTCTATGACGCCGCGGCCGATATATCTGGCTTCCTTGACCCCGGCCATAAGGGTTTCATACGAGTTCGACAGAAGAAGGTCGGCACCCGGCAGTGCGACGCCGTGGCCCTCCCTTAAGGCCTCGATCAACTGGTCGATGGTGCCCGGTGAATCGAACTCAGCATAGCTATTGATGTGTTTCCCATAGACGGAGACTGTCTTGCCGTCAAAAAACAGGGCAACATCCGAATATCCACCAACCCGGTGCGCGCGCAGCTTGTTCGGGCGGCTTAAGAGGATATCGCCGGAATTTGTGAATTGAATCTTCTCCAGGAGCGGCGTGATGACCTCTATGTCGCTGTCGAATGTGATCTCGATGGTCTTCTGGTTTTTGATGTAGTCCGACATGGCCTTGAGTATGGACTTCGCGTCGCTCCCTTGAGCAGCGTACGGCCATGACAAAACGATCGCTGCAGCAATACAAAGCATGCACATAAGCACGGTACGGCTTTGTCCGCCGGTACTTTTTCCCGTAATGATCTTCATCATTAGATACCCTCCAGTTTTGAATTGCTTATTACGTGACAGCTATACCAGCAGTTCTTGTTGCGCAGGAGCCTGGGCCTTTGCGCGATGCTAGTGTTCTGATTTTCATTTTGGCAACTCCTTTGGCTTCATCTGTATTACAGCCTGTTCCGACGCCGTGGGTGGCACGCTCAGCAGGATTGGGATCCTATCACCGCCACATGACTTCTCACACGTCGGGGAAATGGGTAGCCTGTCATAGCGAAGGAATCCTTCCTTCGGTGTTCGTGCATAACCTTTACATTCATTATAACACTGATCATTTTATCCCGAACATGAAAGAAATTTCTTCAATAGATGATTACAACCCGACGATGAGATTTTGTCTATAGGACTTTGGTCTTATGTGCCACCCGGAATCCTGCTCTCCATAAAGGACTCCCGGCTTCGTGTCAGATATCCGGATGCGCTTGATTGGACATAACTGCTTATGTTAGATTTTGTGGCACCACAATGTTCGTAAGGTTGCCGTTATTAATAACCGAGGTTTCCGTGGCCAAAGCCAAATCAGCATTTAATACCGGGGGCCGGCTCCAAAAGCTGATAAAAAAACCCTTCGCCAATAGACGAAAGCGGCCCGTCATGCGGTCAAGGACCGTTAAAAACAACAAAACATCAATGCGGGGGGATCGACAGACGAACCAGGTACGGAAATGACCCTTGCGGAGGCCTTGCATTATGAGCGGTTGCTGTCAGAGACTTTCTTCACGGTTCGTCAACATTGCATCTGAACATGTTGGATCGGAAATCAATGATGCCATGGGGCGATCTGCGAAGCATCCTCAATTTTGACCTGGCTTTCCTCTGGCAATTTCCGTCGGCAAACCCGACATTCATTACCATAACCCATTCCTATAAGCACGACGGGCGAACCCGCCGATGCCCGAGCGGATCGATGCCCGGAAATATTTCCCTGGTGCCTGGAACAGGCAGCTCAGGCAACATGATTATTGCCATTTCCACTGAGGAGCTGCCACCGGAGGCGGCCTGGACCAGGAATCGTCTCGTTCTTTTGGGATCAAGTCCTCCCTGGTTTTCCCCGCTGTCGGCAGGAGGGGGGCCGTTTTTGGCATGTTGGCTTTAACACGGTCCGGCAGAGAACGTACATGGCAGGAATCATTCGTAAAGCGGCTCAAGCTCATGGCCGATGTTTTTGCCAACGCCCTGGCCCGGAGAAACTACGAATTGGCCCTGCGTGAAAGTGAGGAGCGACTTAAGCCTTGCGACAGCTGCTGCAAGAGCAGGTGTGTGGGTCCTTTATTTGAGCACCGGTCAATTCTGGATCACCGGGCAGATCCGGGAAATTTTCCGTGTCCCGCCTGACGAAGGCATTGACATTGATAGATTTCTTGCAACATGCCATCCGGATGACCGGGAAAGAGTCCGGCTGACGATAGAGGAGGCGAATAGTATCGGGACAACATTTCCGTATCGAGTATCGTATCGTGCACCAGGACGGGGACATATGCTGGCTGGCATCGTACGGGCGGGCGCAATATGGTCATTCCGGGAAAGCGGAACGTTTGATGGGCGTTACCATTGATATCACCGAGAAGAAAAGGAATGAGGCGGAATCATTCCGTTCCCGCAGAGAAATGCTGCAGATGGAACGCCTGGTGCGAATGGGGGAACTAACGGCTTCGCTGGCCCATGAATTGAATCAACCTTTGACCGCGATCCTTTCCAACGCCAGGGCGGCAGCCCGTTTTATCGAATCGGGCTCCTTCGATATCGGGGAATTACAGGAGATACTGCAGGATATCGTCCACGACGACAAAAGGGCGGGGAATATCATACGGAGCCTCAGGTCGATGTTGAAGCCGCATGAAGAAGACCACGAGACGATCCCCATTAATGATATCGTATTGGAAGCGATATCGCTCTTCAACAGCGAGGCGATCCTCCGGAACATACGTGTGGAAATGGACCTTGCCGATGCCTCGCCGCTCGTCTATGTAAACAAAACACAGCTGCAGCAGGTAATGATCAACCTGTTGATGAACGCCGCCGAATCGATGTTGGAGGCGCTCCGAGAACAAAAAGATCATCGTAAGGACACGTGCAGCCACCGATCGTGTTGTGCAGGTGGAGGTGCGTGATTTCGGCCCGGGCATCGAAGAGACGGACCTGGCCAGAATATTTGAACCGTTCTATACGACGAAACAGTCCGGGCTGGGGATGGGGCTCGCACTGAGCCGTTCCATCATCGAAGCGCATGGCGGCCGCATTATGATTGTAAGCAATCCGGGCGCTGGCACCACGTCCTCCTTTGACCTCCCGACGGCAGGAGCAGCCGATGAATGACAGCCGGCCGTCAGCACCGGGACCGGAGCCTCTTGTTTTTGTGATTGACGATGACGATTCTGTCCGCAGGAGCGTTTCGAGGCTTTTGCGGTCGTTTCAATTTGCGGTTGAGACCTTTGCCTCCGCGGAGGAGTTCCTGAAACGCGATCGTTATGACGGGGTCGGATGCATAGTACTCGATGTCAGGATGCCGGGGCTTGACGGAATGGCCCTGCAGAATATACTCATTGATGCGGGCCGGTCCATGCCCATCATTTTCGTTACCGGCCATGGCGATATTCCCATGGGTGTTAAGGCCATGAAAAAAGGCGCTGCCGATTTTCTTCCCAAGCCCTTTGATGATGAGGAATTCATTGAAGCTGTGAGACGGGCCATTGAAAAGGACAAAAAAGCAAAGGCGGATTACGCCGAGGTCCATGATATCCTGACAGGGATAGAACTCCTCACGCCGCGGGAACATGAGATCCTCCGTCATGTCATGTCGGGGATGCTGAACAAACAGATAGCCTATAAGCTCAATATCGCCGAAAAGACCGTTAAAGTGCATCGCAGTCACATCATGGAGAAGCTCAATGCAGGTTCTGTTGCTGAACTTACCCGCCTTGCCATGAAAGCCGGTATTGAACCGCTCTGACCCGATAAACTCCTGCAAAATAATACATAACCCACGCAAAACCCGACAGCCGTGGCTTGAGCCCGGTAAGGGAGCGGTCTTCCGGTATAGGACTAAGGTCCAATATACAGCCCCCTCATTATCTCGTACTATTGTGTTGATCCAGCAATGAATCTCCAGAGTTTTTTAAGCCAAAGAAGCACGGGATTCCCACGAGGTTCGCAAATGAACGCGAAAGCACACATAGTCTATGTTATCGATGATGACGAATCGGTCCGCAAGGCCTTTGCGAGGCTTTTGAGGTCCGCAAACTTCCGGGCGGAAACATTTTCTTCGGTCGACGAGTTCTTGAGAGACCCGAAACAAGCCGGAGAAGCCTGTATTCTTACCGATATCCGGATGCCCGATGAAAGCGGTTTCAATCTCCAGACAAGACTCGCTGCATCCGGGATAACCCTGCCGGTCATTGTGGTGTCCGCCAGCGACGACGCTTTTGTCCGTGAACGCGTACGGGAACTGGGGGCTTCGGCATTTTTCCGAAAACCGGTTGATGACCAGGCCCTTCTGGATGCCATCTGGTGGGCCATCTCCGAGGCGAAGACGACAACGAAGGGCACGTGATCATCAGGCAATTCTGGAAATGAAGGGAATCAACCGCAAGCAACTGTTGATCGGAGGGATCATGAACCGTAAAGCGCGGGCAGCGCTCGAGGCGAAGGAGACTGGAAGGTTGTCGACAAATTTTCGGATACGCTTTTCAAGGACCTGACGGGTAAGACCGCAGAGAAATAGGTGACTGATGCAACATCGCATTACCTCCCTGATGCAGGGACTTTTCAGGGGCCTTAGGATCCGGTATTTTCTGGGCATGTTCTTCTTATTTATCGGTTTAACGGGGTGCGCTCACTATCCCGTTAATGTCCCCCTGGCGAAGTATGATCCCGATTACGGGTACAAGGGCAAGAATGTGCGTGCGCCTGACAAGAAAGAAAAGCTCCTTCTTTCGCTCAGCTTTTCCGGCGGCGGGACTCGGGCTGCAGCCTTTGCATACGGGGCGCTCGAGGGCTTAAGAAAGACAGAAGTAACGCTGCAGGGGAAAAAGGTCCGTCTCTTGGACGAGGTCGACGCCATATCCGCTGTGTCCGGCGGCAGTTTTACCGCCGCCTATTACGGGCTTTTCGGTGACCGCATATTCATCGATTACGAGGAAAAGTTTCTTAAGAAAAACGTCCAGGGAGACCTGACCAAGGGCATGCTGTTCAATCCGGTCAACTGGGGCAGGCTCTTTTCAGCTTATTATGACAGGAGCGACCTGGCAGCAGACTACTATGACAAGAACGTTTTCGAAGGGGCGACTTTCGGGGATATGCTCAAACGGAAGGGCCCTCAGATATATATAAATGCCACGGATATGATCCACGGAACCCGGGTGGCGTTCACCCAGGACAGCTTCGACATGTTCTGCTCGGACCTGTCCCCCTTTCCCGTAGCCCGGGCCTGTGCAGCGTCATCGGCAGTGCCTATCGTGCTTTCACCTATCACCCTGCGAAATTATGCCGGGACATGCGGCTATCAAATGCCGGAGGTCCTCAAGAAGGCCATGGAATTGCGGGAGCTGCCGAACCGCCAGTTTGATCTTGCCAACAACCTCCTGCCCTTCCTGAATTCGGAGAAAAAGCCTTATCTCCATCTTATTGACGGGGGTGTTGCCGACAATCTCGGGTTAAGGGTCATGATCGAAAAGATCGCGATCCTGGGAGACGCCTGGAAAACCCTCCAGGCGAGCGGCGTTGCCGAGGTTGAAAAAGTGGTTATCATCCTGGTGAATGCGGAGACGGAGATCGACACAAAATGGGACCGGCAGGAGTCGATACCTCCTTTCGCGGCCATGCTCGATTCTTTCTCATCCATATCGATATCGCGATATAACGTTGAAACGGTGGCGCTCATGAGAGAGACGATACCGCGGTGGGCCGACGAGATACGGAGGGGAAGGTGCGCCTCCGGCGAGATCGATACATCCCCCGGGGGATGCGGTGATATCCGGTTCTACGTAGTTGAGGTAAAATTCGACGCGCTTAAGGATAAGGCGGAGCGTTCCTTTTTCAAGCGCCTGCCCACCTCTTTCAGCCTCGAGCCCGACGAGGTCGACAAACTGCGCGACGTTGCCCAGAGGCTTCTGGCCGAATCGAAAGATTTCCAGCAACTCCTCAAGGACCTGCAATGATAAAAGCAAGCGCTTATAACGAGAACAGTGAACAGTAAAAACTCCTTACTCCTTACTGTTCACATATAAAGGAGGAAATATTATGAAAGTTATTATCGTTGGTGGAGTGGCCGGCGGCGCATCGTGTGCGGCACGTCTTCGGAGGTTGGATGAAAAAGCAGAAATCCTCATGGTGGAACGCGGACCGTATGTCTCATACGCCAACTGCGGGCTGCCTTACCATGTCGGCGGCGTGATTGAACAAGAATCAAGCCTCCTGGTCGCGACGGAACAGACGTTTCGCATCGTAGTTTGCGATCGATGTGCAGGACCAATTGCGAGGTCATTGGCATCTCGCCCGAACAGAAAACCGTCGAACTCAAAAATCATGCCACAGGCCAGGTAACCACCGAGAAATATGACAAACTCGTGCTCTCGCCCGGGCGCTGCACCGATCCGTCCGCCGCTGCCCGGCATTGACCTTCCGGGGATCTTCTCGGTCAGAACCGTGCCGGACGCCAGGAATATACGCCAATGGCTTGACCGGGATAAGGCCGGTCTGCTCTGGAATTAATAACTACACGGGATTGAGACCGTGACCAAACCCAAGCGTGCGGTGGTGGTCGGCGGCGGATTTATCGGCCTTGAGATGGTGGAAAACCTGATCCATCGCGGGCTTGAAGTGACGCTGATCGAAAAGCTCAACCAGGTCATGCCGCCGCTTGACCCGGAAATGGCGCGCCTCGTGGAACGGTACATGGTCAAACACGGTGTACACCTCGACTCAATGACGGTGTGGCCGGATTCCAGCAGTCCGCAGAACGGTTCCCTGGAAGTCCTCACGGTTTCAGGCAAGACCCATCCGGCGGACATCGTGATCCTCGCGATCGGCGTACGTCCGGAGACCCCATTGGCAAAGATGGCCGGCATCGAGATCGGCGAGCGCGGAGGAATCCGCGTCGATGAACAGATGCGGACGAGCGATCCCGATATCTTCGCAGTCGGTGATGCCGTCGAGGTCAAAGATTTCGTCACCGGCCAATGGGCGCTTATCCCGCTTGCAGGGCCGGCGAATCGCCAGGGCCGTATTGTCGCCGATGTCATTGCCGGCCGTGATTCACGCTACCGGGGTACCCAAGGCACCTCGATCTACCAGACTGTTCGATGCCGCGATTGCCCAGACCGGCGCCACCGAAAAGCACACTTATTCAGCTTGGGCGATACGGATTTCGAGAAGATCTACCTCTACCCGAATTCACACGCCGGGTATTATCCGGGCGCCAAGATGCTGCCTATGAAAGTCCTGTTCAGAAAATCGGACGGGCTCCTGCTTGGCGCGCAGGTCATGGGTGAAGATGGCGTTGCCAAGCGGATCGATTCCTTCGCTATGGCCATCCAGATGGGCTGCACAGTTTATGACCTGGAAGAGTCCGAACTTTGCTATGCTCCACCTTTTGGCAGCGCCAAAGATCCCGTCAACTTCGCGGGAATGATCGCGGCCAATATCCTCCGCGGCGACATGCCGGTTTGCCACTGGGATTCGACACAGACAGGGAATTTTTTTTCGATGTCCGGAATCCTCCGGAACTGGACGTCGAAGCGGTACCAGGGGCTTTTAACATCCCGCTGCCGCAACTGCGCTCGCGACTCGGCGAACTCCCCAAAGACCGGGAGATCATGGTCATTCTGCCGGTCCGCACAGCGCGCATACTATGCGACACGTATCCTTTTGCAGAACGGCTTTAAAGCCAGGAACATCTCCGGCGGCATGTTGTCGCGTTCGCACATTGCATTCGACATGAGCGAACTTGAATAGGAAGGGCTCGGACACACTGAAATAAAAAAGGAGGCTTAAACCATGAGTACAATGACAATCAAAGGCAAGGCAATGCGCTCAGTGGATGTAAACTGGGAAGAATTCTACTACACCAATTGCCCGCTTGTTTCCCCCAGCAATGTTGATCAGGAGGTCGGCTGGGTAAAAGAAGAATTCAAGAAGATCAATGTCGCTTACAAATTCCTGCGTTCGACCCGTGAAAACGACTGGTACCCGCACTATGTCCACAACCTGGACAACCTGATGCGTTATGGAGGCTGCTTCCCCGCCATTCACGTGCAGGCTGACATCCGCCGCACCCGCCTTATCGGGACGACGCATGTTTATGAAGGCGGCTGCATGATGGTCCGCGCCGGCGACAAGCTATACCGGATGAAGGACTTGAAGGGAAAGAAGATCGGCCTTTCCAAGAGCCTGAATGTCATCAAGAACGACTGGTGGCGTGTTCAGGAGGAACAAGGCATCGAGCTTATGCTGATGCTGAACGACATGACCCGCGATGATGTACAGATCGTGGAATTCCCGTACCCCGACGACTGGTACGACAATCCCGAGATGCTCACCCCCATGGAAAACCCCTCCGAATTGTGGCTGAAGCGTGACCACAAGCATGACCTTGCCTTCCGCCCGTTGGAAACGGCGCTACTCAGCGGTGTTGTGGACGCGATCTACACCCAGTCCGGACCCTTCCAACACATCCAGGAACAGACCGGCAAACTTAAGGCAATTGAGAATCTTGCGAATTATCCCGACTGGACGCTGCAAGGGGCTAACGTTCCCGCCACATGCACAGTCACCGACGTGGCATGCGAGAAACACCCCGAGGTTATCGTTGCCCTGCTCAAAGGCCTTATCAAGGTCGGCCGTTGGTCTAATGAACATAAGCACGCCGCGGCAGCTATTCTCAACAAGCAGACCTATTACCTGGACGTTGAGGATACCTATGAAGGCATCAAGCGCGTAGATATGGTGCCGAGCCTGTCGCCCTACAACCTGGAAGCTCTGCGGGTCAACAAGGACTTCATGCTGAGCCACGGTTACATCGAGAACGACTTCGATGTGTACGCATGGGCTGCGCCGGAGTTCCTCGAGAAGGCGGCAGCGGAACTGCTCGAGGAAGAGTGGGCGAAGCGCAGCCTGGCCAGGCTTCCCCAGCCGACTTCGCTGGACGATGCGATGACGCTGCGGCTCGGGTAGCCCGAACATGGCCTGCACAAGAAAAGAGTGGGGCCGGAAGTATGGGTAGGATCGTTCTCCACCTTCTTCGCCGTTACGTCCCAATCGTCACCTGGGGATCTGAATATTCCCGCAAGGCCCTTGGCAGCGACCTGATCGCCGCGGTGATCGTTACCATCATGCTGATCCCGCAATCGCTTGCCTACGCGCTCCTTGTGGGGTTGCCGGCCACAGGTCGGGCTTTATGCCTCGATGGTGCCCCTCGTGCTCTACGCGGTCTTCGGCACCTCCCGGGCCCTCGCAATTGGCCCTGTGGCCGTCGCCAGCCTGATGACGGGTGCTGCAGCGGCACAAGTTGCGGCACAGGGAACCCCGGAATATCTTGGGGCAGCGATCGCCATCGCCATGGTCACGGGCCTCATTCTCCTCGCAATGGGTGTGTTGCGCCTCGGGTTTCTCGTGAATTTCCTCAGCCACCCGGTCGTCTCGGGATTCATTACGGCTGCAGCCATGCAGATCGCGGCGGGCCAGCTCGGTCCTCTCCTTGGTATACGCGCTCACGGGGAAACGTCTTCTTGATATCGTGCTTTCCCTCGGGCGAACTTTCGGCGGGATTAACCCTTATACGGCGATGATCGGTCTTAGCTCCGTTCTCTTTCTCTTCTGGGCAAGCCGCGGCCTCAAGCCCATGCTGCGCCGCTTCGGGTTCGGCGAACGCGCTGTGGATATCTTGGGGAAGCTCGGCCCGGCAGTGATCATCGTCGCGACCACTATAGCCGTCTCCGGTTTTGGGCTGCACGCCCGGGGCGTCGGCATTCTGGGCGCGGTTCCTCGGGACCTTCCCCAGTTTAAATTTCCGGCCTTCGATGGGGTTCTCTGGATGAAGATCGTCGCACCGTCCTTATTGATCGGCATCGTCGGGTATGTGGAATCTATTTCGGTCGCCCTTACTCTTGCTGCCAAGCGGCGCCAAAGGATCGAACCGACCAGGAGTTGATCGCACTTGGCCTTTCAGACATGGGTTCGGCCATCTCCGGCTCATTTCCCGTAACCGGAGCTCTCTCCCGTTCCGTGGTAAACTTCGAAGCGGGGCCCAGACCCCGGCCGCCGGCGCGTTTACGGCCGTGGGCGTCGCGTTGGCCACCCTGTTCCTGACGCCGCTCATCTTCTTCCTGCCAAAAGCAACCCTCGCCGCTATCATCATCGTCGCGGTCATTTCCCTTGTCGACGTCGCCGCCCTCAAGCATACCTATTCTTACAGCAAGGCCGATTTTGCGGCCATGGCGGCCACGATCCTCGTGACCTGTGTGAAAGGAGTGGAGATAGGATTAATTGTGGGTGTAGGGCTCTCGATCTTCCTCCATCTCTATGCTACGTCGAAACCCCACGTAGCCGTGGTGGGCCAGATCCCGGGACCATGAGCTTCAGAAACGTAAAACGGCACACCGTGGTGACAGATCCCGAGATCCTGTCACTCAGGGTTGATACAAGCCTCTACTTCCCGAACGCCCGTTTCATCGAGGACCTTATCAACAGCGCGGTCGCGGCAAACCCCGAGGTCCGCCACCTCATTATGGAATGTGCTGCCGTGAATACCATTGATACCTCGGCCCTCGAAAGCCTCGAGGCGATCAATAGCCGGCTCAAGGACGGCGGGATAACGCTCCATCTATCGGAAGTAAAAGGCCCTGTTATGGACCGCCTCAAACGCTCCTCGTTTCTCGAGGAACTGACGGGCAGGGTCCATCTCACCCAATACGATGCCGTGTCGCAGTATCAAGCCCGATCTGGCGAGCCGCACTCTTAAGGCGCCGAGAAATCAATGACCGGAGATCACCGGGAAAAACCGGGTACGGAAAATATCAGAAGGAGGAAATAATGATAAAGTTGACGAAGTTTCTTGTATTGGTTTCTGCCGCGGTATTTATACTGACCGGGTCGATAGCATACGGCCAGACCACTCAACCAGTCCAAAGCACGGCGGCTGCCCCGGCAAAAAGCGGGTGGGAATTCGAGGTGACTCCCTATATGTTTATGCCGACAATGAAAGGCGATATGACCACCAAGGGGATCGATGCCAGCGTCGATATGAGCTTTGGTGATATCTTGTCTAACCTTAAATTTGGCGGAATGCTGTTTTTGCAGGCAAAAAAGGATACATGGGGGTTGTTTCTTGATACCAGCTATATGAAACTTCAGACCGATGTTCAGGGCACACGATCTTTTACCAGTTCGGGTCCCCTGGGCCGCATAACGGTGGATACGCTCCTCGATGCCGAACTCAGCATGGAGCAATTGGTCATTGAACTTGGAGGTTTCTATCAGCTTGCCAAATTCCCTGTGGGGCAGGATAAGGGCGGAATGATGTACCTCGATCTGCTTTTGGGCGCGCGTTACTGGGCCTTAAGCGGAGACATCGATATCGGGCTCGTGATAGACGGGAACCATAACACAATTGCCCGGAATATCAGCGAAAGCGGCAACAAACAATGGATTGACCCCTTCATCGGTTTGCGTACCCGGATCCAGTTTACGAAAGACCTCGCGCTGGCACTTCGGGGGGATATCGGGGGTTTTGGTGTTGGTTCAGAATTTAGCTGGAACGCTTCCACGTACCTGGGCTATTCCGTATCGCAGATGGTGACCCTGTACGCGGGATACCGTGCACTGTCTGTGGACTATCGTGATGGCAGCGGCATAGACAGGTTTATCTATAATATGACATTCCACGGCCCGGCCATTGGTGTAGGTTTCCGTTTCTAGTTTCAACACGGGAAGACTTAAGCCGACTGGATATTAATTTTACAAATCACCCGGAAGATGGGCAACTATTTCAACGGAGGGCCGTAGATCATGAGCAGGCGAGATAACAAAAAACAAGGTTTCAAGAAGAAAATAGTTCATGAAATGGTCGAGTACTGGATAAATGTCGGGTATCTCACCCTCGCATTCGCCGCTTTCACGCAGTATCGGAGACTGGTGCTCGCCGCCCATGATATCACGTACACGAATTACTGGATAGCGGTGATCGAAGCGCTGGTCCTCGCGAAGGTCATCATGGTAGGCGACATTATGCGGCTCGGGCGCCGACTCGAACACAAGCCTCTCATTTATTCCACCCTTTTGAAGACCGTTGTTTTCAGTGTTTTTGTCGGTGCCTTTACTGTCATCGAGCATGTGGTCCGCGGCCTCATCAAGGGAGAAGGGCTTATGGGAGGACTGCTTGGCCTCATCGGGAAAGGACACCATGAACTGCTTGCCGGGTGTCTCGTCACTTTCGTAGCCTTTATTCCCTTCTTCGCATTCAGGGAGTTAGGCCGGGTGTTGGGAGAGGGCAAGATAAAAAACCTCTTTTTCCGGAAAAGGACCGACGTATAACCCGGAATCCCGGGACAAAATTAAACGCCGGACGGGCAATTCCGTCCGGCGTTTATTATATTGAGCTATAGGGAAACTTTACTTTATCATTCCGTCAACAAAGATCCGTCCACCGGCCCTTAGAACCTGATCATCGTGCGAAGACCGGAAAAGACGGCCGTCGAGTCTGCCAGGCTGGGATTGATCACCTGCAGGTCTGCGCCAAGAACGAACCACGGTGTAACGGCGAAGTTATAGAAGATCTCCATGCCCTGTTCGTCCCTGACCATGTCGTTCTGAGCGATTCTTTCAAATCGGGGCTCGGAGCGGCGTAATAGTAGCCAATACCCCAGTTGTCCCGGCTGCGGCCCGGGATCAGACCCCTGCCGCCTATCCCCACATGGCCCGACCAATAGAGCCTGTTCGGATTGCCGTCGGAGACGCCGAACTGCCCGAAGAGCCCGAAACCTTCTTTGGGATTTTCTTTTGACTGATACAGGTACTGGTCGAAGGTGTAGGCAAAATAGTAACGATCGTTCTTGGTCGCAACGGTTGCCGGCCACCCGGGAAGAAGAAGTCCATCGAGCGTTCCCAGGTCATTGCCGTTCTTGGTGCTGTAGCAGGCAACAAATCCCTGATGCCCTTTAAGGCCGGCAATGGTGACGGGGAATTCGACGGTGCCGCGGAACGTGATCCCGTCGGCAAAAGGACGTTCGAGGCCCGACTTATTCGTCATATCGTTCGGGTCGTATACCCAGAAGCCGAAGGTGGCGAGGTCTGTCTTCCAGCTCGAAAGGGCGCCGAGAAGGTACGGAGGAACGGTCCCGCTGGGCGGGGCAGTAAAGACGACGTTCCAGAAAGAGTCGATGCCGGCGCCCCCCGCGAATGGCCTGCTGCCGGCGAGATCGATTATGTTGATCTTACCGAATAATACGGAAACGGAGTCGCCGAAGGTCTGCCCGAAATAAACGCTCGACAGGTCGGTACGATCTGTCCCCTCGATACCGGGAAAATACAGCGCCGTATTGACCGGCGCGATCGTGCCGCCCCGTCCATTGACGCTCTTGCCGAAGTTGTATTCACCATGGACGGTCATGGAGAATCCTTTCCAGAGTCCGAGCTTGTTAAGATCCGCATTGAGCATGATGTCAGCCTTGCCGCCAAACTCAAAACGGTGATCATCGTCGCCGGATGTCATTCCCTGGTAGAACATCGTGACCCTGGGATGACCGTAATGCCATGGTCTTTCAGCCAGGTTCGGCCGCCGCCCCAGTCGCCGGTCATTGTGTCGCGTTCCAGTAATCCGGGTTCAGATCGAGGTGCGGCGGCTGTCTGAGCGGTTTTGCCGTCCGGGGCAGAAACTGGCGCTTCTTTATCCTCGGCCGCTAATGCACCCCATCCCGCAGGCAAAAGTGCTATGGCCGCTGCCAGAAAAAACACCCCTATGACCTTACAATTCATTTTTTCTCCCATTGACCGTACCAATCCTATCATTTGTCAAATCCCCCACGGGTTAGGGACGCATCTTGCATATCCTCTATCCACGGCAATGACATCGAGATGAAGTGTCGCGAGGTCTTCCAGGCAAGGATCCGATGGCTCGAGGTCCCTCTGGTCGATCGTCTTGATATAATGACGGCATTTACCGCAAACATCTATACGGTAGGCCTCTTCCCCCTCGCCGTAAAAATATTCCAGGTACTGCTGCTCGTTGCTGCCGCAGACAGCGCAGGACAACCGGTCGATCCTCCAGCGAAAACCACACCAGGAACAAACGGAATACCTTTTCCCCTCTTTCCCTTCCAGTATGTTGACAGATGGCAGGCAACCGCAGACGGGACAGTGGTTCTTCCGCCATTCTTCAGGTTCGACATGTCCCTTAAGCTGCTCCATGCCCGCGTCTATCGATGGCTTAACGCTGTTCCGGATGAGGAATGAAAGTACCTGCCCGTCCAAACCCAGGCTTGCGGCTGTTTCCCGGATCGTTTGTTCTTTTCCGGAATTGGCCAGCAATGTCTCTAAAGTCTGTCTTTTGTCATTGAGGGCCCCGCCGATCTTTGCCATTTCTTCAGCCAGACGGGTATTCGCCATGCTTCCTATCCTGCAGAGGGTATGAAAAAGATCGACCGACGCCTGCAAATCGACGGGAAAATCTTCCCTCCCGATCAGGGAAGTATTTTCTTCGGCCCGGTCGGCCTCCCCTTGCATCCCGGGTTTGATCGGGGGCAATTTGAGGCAGGCCGTCGACGCAGCCTGCGCTTCCCTGATCTTTACGTAAAAATCAAGGATGTCCCAGTAACCGGGCCTTTTCTTCTTGAGCTCTTGAGCTCTCTTTCTCAGTGCGGCCAATTTCTTCTCCATCGTTATAAGGTCCCGGGCCCGCCCCGCTTTCCCGGATGCACCTATTGCCCTGCGGCAAACCGGTGATATTTGCCGGGGTCGCCAGTAACAAGGAAGATCACCCTGACTTGTTTAGGCTTTATGAGCTGGGCATCCTGATGGACCTTTTTTACCTCTGCCAATCTGGCGGCTGCCATTTTGAGGATGTCATCGCGATCACCGAAGTTCATTGTTCCCGTCGGGCACGTTTTGACGCAGGCCGGGAGCATCCCTTGACTCACCCTGTCGATGCACATCGTGCACTTTGCCATGCCGCCGGTCTTCTCGTCGTAACGGGGAATATCGTAGGGACAGGATTTACGGATCTCATTGAAGGCGGCCGGCGTGACCTTCACCTTGGGGTTAAAGACAATCGCCCGCGTCTTCACGTCGAGGACAGCGGCCCCTTTTGCTGTTTTATCCGCCGCCATCTTGCAGGGAGGATACATACAATGCCTGCATTGGTCGGGGAAGAAGTTCCATTTCGGCATCCCTGACGCCGCGCCGGCTTCCGTGAATCTTACCAGTTTGAATGTCGCGGAAGAAAGATCGGCCGGGTTCTGAGGGGTCCCGCGCTGGAGAGTTTTCGTTGCCGGGTTCTGATTCCATTGCTTGCACGCAGTCTGGCATCCCCGGCATGCGGTGCACCGCGTCGTATCTATGAAAAAAGATTTGCCCGCCATCTTGGTTACCTCCTCTTACTTTCAGGCCTTGCTTATGTTGACCAGAAAGGCCTTTGACTCAGGGATCAATGTACTCGGGTCACCCAGGAAGGGTGTGAGCAGATTGGCACTGTCCCCTCCGCTGCCGTCCGCGGGACATTGCCACCCGAAGCACCAGGGCATCCCCACCATGTGTATCGTGGTGTTCATGACCTTGAAGGGCCTAAGGCTGTCCGTCACGATCGCAGCACATGAGAGCTGTCCCCTGGCGGACCAAACTTTCACCTTGTCGCCGCTTCTTATCCCCTTTTGTGCGGCCAGTTCCCGGTCAATCTCGACGAACATCTGGGGCTGCATCTCCAGCTGCCAGGGCAGGTGGCGGGTCATAACGCCTGTCTGCCAGTGTTCGCTTACGCGGTACGTCGTTGCGATATAGGGATACCGCTCATGATCGAAAGAGAACAGGAAGTCCGGGTCCTTCGCCATCGCCCGCAGTTTCGCGATGGGAATTACCGGGTTAACCCGCCGCTTTTTCGACATCGGGTTTTCCGGCACAGGGCTTTCCAGCGGCTCATAATGCTCAGGGAACGGGCCGTCGCCAAGTCCCGCACCGAAGATCGCGCCCACGCCGAGAGGCTTCATAATGAAAGGCAGTTTTCCGTCCTTCTCATTTGCGAGCGGCGGAGCAGGCCCGTCGGGGACGTCGCCCACCCATCCGCCGGGCTTCCCTGTTTCCGGGCTTCCCGGGTTCCATTTGATCACGGGACGCTTCGGGTCCCAGGGGTTTCCCTTCGGGTCGACGGAGGCCCGGTTGTATATGATCCGCCTGTTGAGCGGCCACGCCCAGGCCCAGTTCGGGTAGAGACCGAGGCCGGTCGGGTCCTCCTTGCCCCTGCGGGCCATCATATTGACGGCCTTTCCGTCTTTCAGGGTATAGCTCCCGCAATAGAGCCAGTTCCCGCTCGATGTTGTTCCGTCATCCCGCAGGCTGACGAAGTTGGGCACCAGGTCCCCTTTTTTGCCTAGGAGTTTCGGAGGGCTCGCCTTACTGTCGTAAACGTCTTCGCAATAATACCCGTTTATTTCTTTCGCTATCCTGTGAATGTCGAGGTGCTTGACCTTACCCTGCGAATCCTTGTCTCCATAGTCCCACGTGAGTTTCAGGATCGGGTCCGGGAGGGCCCCTCCTTCTTTCTCGTAGAGCTTTTTAACCCTGAAATAAAGTTCGTTCAGAATATCCGCGTCGGGCATGGACTGTCCCACGGGCTGCACGGCCTTGTATCTCCACTGTACAAGGCGGCTGGAGTTCGAAATGCTTCCTTCTTTTTCGATAAAGGAACAGCAGGGCAGGAGAAAAACCTCGGTCTTGATATCCTGGGGCTTCATGCCCGGCCCTCTCCAGAAAGACGCGGTCTCATTATCGTACAGATTGACATTCACCAGCCACTTCAGTTTTCCGAGCGCCTCGCGCACTTTGCCGGCGCCGGGACTCGAGCAGGCGGGATTCATGCCCCATGCGAAGAACCCCTCGAATTGCCCCTGAGTACATCCTGACAAAAAGAGGCAGCCACGACGCGTTCATTCCCTCGTCGAGTTTGGGAAGCCAGGAATAGCCGAAGTCATTGTCCTTTGTGGCATGGTCCCCGTATATCGCCTTGAGGTAGCTCGTGATGTATTTTCCCCTGTTGCCCCACCAGTTGACACTCTTCGGTTCTTTTGTAACAGGGGTGAATGTCCGTATGTAGTCCTTTAGCTTTGCCAGCGATTCCGTCGGTGAGGGTAGATAACCGGGCAGAATATGGAAGAGGATACCGTGGTCCGTCGATCCCTGGACATTCCCTTCACCCCTCATGGCGTTCACTCCGCCTCCTGCCATTCCCATGTTGCCGAGAAGGAGCTGCACGATCGTGAAGGCGCGTATGTTCTGCACCCCTACCGTATGCTGCGTCCATCCCATGGCATAGCAGGCCGTGGCCGTCTTGTCGGGCCTGGCGGTCGCGCCGATGGCCTTGTAGACTTCCAGGCATTTATCCTTCGGGGTGCCCGTGATCCGCGAGACCATATCGATCGTGTAACGGGAATAATGCTTCTTCAGTAATTGAAAAACGCATTTCGGGTCTTTCAGGGTCGGATCTTTTCGGGGTACGCCTTTCTCGTCAAGCTGGTAGGCCCAGGTTTTCCTGTCGTATTTTGTATCCTTTTCGTTGTAGCCGGAAAAGACGCCGTCGAGTTCGCCCGGCATCTTGAAATCGGGATGTACAAGAAAAGATGCATCGGTGTAATTGACGACATATTCCGGGAAAATAAGGTTATGTTCCAGGAGATAGTTAATCATTCCCCCGAGAAATGCGATGTCGGTGCCCGAACGCAGGGGTGCGTACAGATCGGATACCGCCGCGGTCTGTGTAAACCGGGGATCGACGCAGATGAGCTTTGCGCCGCGCTCTCTCGCCTTCATGATCCATTTCATCGAAATGGGGTGGTTGGATGCCGGGTTTGAACCCATGACAAGTATGACGTCTGCGTTCTTCAGGTCAACCCAGTGGTTCGTCATTGCGCCGCGTCCGAACGACTCTCCCAGAGCCGCTACAGTTGCGGAGTGTCAGAGCCGGGCCTGGTGTTCGACAAACACCAGCCCCCAGGAACGAACGAGTTTCTGTATAAGATAGCACTCTTCATTATCCAGGGCCGCGCTTCCCACATGGGCGATGCCGTCGGTCCTGTTCACGATAAATTCACGCTCTACATCGGCCACGATCTCGCGGAACATGCCTGATTCGTCGGGCAGGTCAGCTAATCGCTTTTCCCTTACCTTAGTTTTTGTAGTCGATTTGAAGGTCTTGTCCCGCGTGTCCTTGATCCTGCGGGCGATCCTGTCGAGGGCCCAATCCCACTCTACGTCCTTCCAGTCGGCGGACCCGGGTGCCCGGTAACGGGGCCTTGTGAGACGCGCTTCATTATTAACCGTCTGGTAGGTCGATGAACCCTTGGAACAGAGCGACCCCGCGCTGATCGGATGTTCGGGGTCCCCCTCGGCATTGATAACCTTTCCGTCCCTGGTGTGTACGATAATGCCGCAGCCAACCGAACAGTAACAGCAAATGGTCGTTGTCTCTTTAGCGCCTTTGATCCGAAGCTGCCGGGCATAGGTTTCCGCCGAGGACAGGTCGAATCCCAACACGCTCATGATGACCGTCCCGGCAGCCGCAGTACCCGAGACCTTGAGAAAATCCCTACGGTTGATCTTCATGTTGTTATGCTCCTTCCTTATCATGGGACCGGGAACTGTGGATTCTGATCCGGTCGGATGTTTCCTGCTCCTTCAATGCTCTACCTTTTGGACGTCTTCATGTGGTCGGTGTGGCACAGAAGGCATTCCATGTGCCCCTGCTGGTGGTTCATGCCGCTCTTGTATTCCCCGTAGCTTTCAGGGCCATGGCATTCGATGCAGTGGGTGATCTCCTTAGATGGGACCCATTTTGCGGGTTTCCATCTTCCTGCGAAGTATTCATTAAGGTAATGCGTCACGGTATAGACAACCTCCCCTGCCACCTTGGCACACCGCTCGTATTTCTCCGCTGACGATACCTGCGTACCGGCGGCCAGCGTCCATTTCGAAACCGATGTGTGGCACAGCGGCGTCATTGCCTTGACCTTTTTCTGCTTGGGGAACTTGGAGATATGGTCGAACCGTTCCGTCGGGAATTCCATCTGTGCGTACCACCACATCATCCGGTCTATAATTGCCCCATAGGTGAATTTATTATCGTAGACGACGAGATTGATAAGGCATGAACAAACGCCCAGCGCGCCGCAAAGCGTACCATGCCCGGCGTAGCCTTGCCCCGCGTGCTCGAACATGAAGTCCGGCAGGGTTGTCCAGGGATAACCGGCTTTCTCTTTCAGCAGGCTGAGGACCCCCAGCCACGTTCCGTTCCCTCAGCCCTTGTTCTTCAGGTAATTCTGATAGGCCCGCGTACCGGCCTCCATCGGGTCGAGATTCGGCCACTTCCAGGGAAGGGGCGGAGCCGGGGCAGCCTGCGGTGCAGGGCGCCGCATAGGCGCTGCTCATGCGTCCCGCTATTCCGCCCAGAAGAACCGCGGCAGATCCTTTCAGAATGTTACGGCGGGAACAGACGGCAGGGTTTTCTTTCTTTTCATTCATAATGGCCTCCATTCACAGATAATATTCCGCTATGATTCTCCTCAATACCTTTCTCGAAACACTTTGGAAAAATCTTGTCGAACGCAGGCCTGCCGCATGGCCCGCGATTCGAATCAGGTGCCCGACCTCGCGCAGCATGTCGGGCAAAACACGCACACCATGATGCCCATGCGACAGGAAATCCGTCGCGGTACGAACTGTGAACGATCTGGACATCCAAAAGACCGTATACACATATCGTGCAAAAATGGAGATCGGATGCTCTGCCCCTTTATTGGTCATGCAGCATCCCGCCCGAAGCATGGTTGATGTAAATATTCATCATTACAACTTGAATGGGATATTTTGTCTATTGGACTTTAGTCCTACATCAAATTTCAAGGAGAAAGATGACGAACCGCGCCTCAATAATAGAGATATCAGTTTTAGTGCCTTGCGGAGCTGCTATGACGTTGCTTCGATGCATCATCGTCCGGAACCAGAGGTTCGAAAAGCAAGGCCCTTTACGCGGCCGCATACTCGGGGCAAAATTAACGCCGGATAGGGCATTGCCCGTCCGGCGTTAATTATATTAACCTATAGCTTTACCCGTTACTTCTGGGCGAGGCCCTTGTTGACCAGGATCTTAACTTCTACACGCCGGCTCTGTGAACGGGCGTCTGCTGTCTTGTCATCACCGGCAGGCTTGGTCTCGCCGTAACCCATGGGGACCGTCATGCGGCGCATGGGGATATTGTGCTTTACCGCCAGGTATTTGACTACCGCGTTAGCGCGGCTCTGGCTTAATGCGAGGTTTTTGTTGAAATCTCCTGACGAATCGGTATAACCCTGGATCTCTACAGTGTAATTCTTTGCGCCCGGTGCTTTCGATGCGAGCTCGTCGAGCTGCTTCTGCTGTTCGGTCCCGAGCTTCGCGCTATTCACGGGGAAAAGCAGGGTAACGGTCTTAACGACGTCGAACTGATCGAGGGAGGAAATGCGTTTGTTGGTATCTGCGATATCCCTGAGCGCGTCATCCGATTTTTTCTCGACCGGAGCTGTCCTGACGGAAGCGGTTATCGCCGCTTTCAGGTCGGCTTCCGAGAACCGGATGTCTTCGGCTACGAGACGGCCCGCCGAATCACCTTTGCCCTGCGCTTCCACGATAAGACCGGTCATCAGAGCGGTGACGTCAAAAGGTTTGAGTCCGCGGAAGATGCCTTTGCGCTCCGTCCTTATCTTGGTAGCGTCAGACAGGACAACCGTTGTATCGGTGCGGTTGATATCACGCATGATGAAGGTCTCGCCATCACGCATCATGATGACGCCCTTGACCGTCGTGGGTTTACCGTCGGGAACGGTATTCTTCTGGATCTGCGGGGCCTGCTGGGTCTGGCTATATCCAGTGCCCGGCAGGAACATGCCGACCATTAAAACCAAGCTGATCGCTAGCATGAATAGTTTCCGTGAATACGTGTTGCTCATAATTTGTCTCCTCCTGATTTTTTTATTTAAAAGCAATTACCAAAATGGTCCGTCTTCGATACCCCTTCTTTTTGTAGCTCTTTATCCCCTGTCACCACCTTCTCGAGTGTTTGCTATTACGTGTCTGTAAATTCCTGGCTTCCGGTTATAATGTCCCTGGAGTAATCTTATATAATTAAACCGCGGCAAGAAATTTTTGTCTATTGGACTTAAGTCCTATGCGTGGCTTAAGGAGCGATTGCAGACACTGACATAAAACGAGAAGTTAGATACGATCACCATTTAGGCTGCGACCCGAGATCATTTTCGGGCATCCCCGGCATCACATTACGGGGAAAAAGGGGCGGCACAACCTTATTTTCCGGCTCCTGCCGCCCCTACGCTATCTGGTTGGAGCGCTGACCATATGGATGCTGTCATTCTGGCAACGCGCTGACAACCCCTATTCCTTGTATACGCCGCATCCGAATACGTAGCCGTCAACTTTTTCGACGTACGTGGTCTTGTTGTCAATCTTCTTCGTTACCGGATTGGCCCACTTGTAGTCCACCCAGCCTTTGCCTTTCTCATTTGCGGTTTTGATGATCTCCTTCATGAAGAACTTACCGTCGGCATCTTTCAATTCGGACATGTCCTTGCCGACAAGCTTGGGATTTCCGCCATGGGCAAAGACAGTACCTTTTGTATCGATGACAAAGATGTAAAGGTCGCCTTTTGTAAACTGCCCTTTTGGATCTGAGAATTCAGCGAATGCCTTGTCCTTGCCATTGGCCTTATAGAATGCCACCCCTTTTTCTATGAGGGCCTTCGCATCAGCCTGGCTTGAAGCACAGAACCCCGTTGCGATAAGACTGAACAGAAACAGACCTGCAAACATCACCACTACTAATTTTCTCATTCCGATACCTCCCCTATTATATTTTTGTGCCTCTATCCGTGACTGCACAACGGCAGCCGACCAGAACGGTTTATGGACAGGGGCCCGTTAAGGGATGTTACCACACATCATATTATAATAATAACTATGTATCTCCAGACCCCTATTTTCCTGAAACTGCGAAAAGGATATAATATCAGCCGGAGAGCCAAGCAGTGGCGTCAATCCTACGTGATGATGCCAATATATTTTCTTTCAGTAAGATTTTTAACCTTCTCGGTCATCTCGGCAGGTATCTGACAGTGTGAGGAATTCCTTGAACAATCGTATCTATTCGATAGGATGTTCTTCGGCATATGGATCTTATACCTTTTATGTGAAGCAATGAAGGCTTAAATATCAAGCAGGAGAAAATTATCACCTTCGCACCGCCGATGTTGAGGTCATCCCCATTCAGAAGATAAATGAGGCCTAGAAAGATTGCTTAAGGGATGACGTGAAGTACCGTTTCTCCATTGATATGGCGTCGCTGAAGTAGCACGTTGAATTGATCACGCTTCAAGGAAAGGGATTGCCTGGTTAACAGATACGCTCAATAAGTGAAGTCCGCGAGCGGTTCGTCAACCATAGAGCTACAGGAAAGACCAATTAAACATCACGAAAGGAGCAGATATGAAAAAGTTAAATTTTGTTCTCCTTATAATCGCTGCACTGTTTGTATCTATGGGCGTATGGGCTCAAATTGATGTTGCAGCAGCAAAGGAAGCCGGACCCTCAAATACGGGAACAGTTGGAGAGAAAACTCCCCCGCCTAAAAAGATCCTCGTTGTTTATTTTTCCCATACCGGAACGACACGTGAAATTGCCAATCAGATCCACAAAATCGCGGGGGGAGATATTTTTGAAATTCAGGCCGTTGAGTCGTATCCGGTAGACTATGAAGAAGCTAAGAAGAGAGCAAAGCAGGAGCAGGAATCGGGTTATAAACCTGCCTTGAAGGGCCGGGTTGAGAACATCAGGTCATATGATGTTGTTTTCATAGGATATCCTATCTGGTGGGGCACTATTCCAGCTCCGATCAGATCATTTTTATCGGAATATGATCTCTCCGGGAAATCCGTTGTGCCGTTTTGTACTCACCGTGGAAGCGGCCTGGGGAGAAGTATTGCGGATATTTCCAAACTTTGCCCGAAATCAATTATTCTGGACGGTAAGGCAGTGTCGGCACGAGATGCGAAAACTTCGCAAAAAGAGGTATCTGAATGGCTGCGAAAAATCAAAATAATTGAGTAAGAAATTACCGGTTATAAGCAATATGGGAGGAAACAATGCAAAAGCGTAAATTAGGGAAAAACGGCCCGGAAGTTTCGGCTCTCGGCTTGGGCTGCATGGGAATGAGCTTTGGCTATGGTCCGCCTTTAGATAAACAGGAGATGATCTCTCTTATCCGGCAGCCGTCGAGCGCGGCATCACTTTCTTCGACACAGCCGAAGTTTATGGGCCTTTCATTAACGAAGAACTTGTGGGCGAGGCCCTTGTCCCCATTCCGCGGACAGGTGGTCATAGCTACCAAATTCGGGTTCGACCTCGATCCCGGCCGTGATCCGCGCGGAATGAAGGGCCCGCCGGGATTGGACAGCCGTCCGGAGCACATCAGGCAGGCAGTAGAAGGCTCGCTCAAGCGGCTTAAGGTCGAGAGATCGACCTCCTTTACCAGCATCGGGTTGACCTGAACGTACCGATCGAGGATGTGGCGGGAACGGTCAAGGACCTTATAGAGGAAGGTAAAGTAAAATACTTCGGTTTGTCTGAAGCCGGAGTGCAAACGATCCGCCGGGCCCACGCCGTCCAGCCGCTCACTGCCGTCCAGAGCGAATACTCACTGTGGACAAGGACCCCGGAAAAAGAAGTGATGCCGGCCCTCGAGGAACTCGGGATCGGCTTCGTGCCGTATAGCCCGCTCGGCAAGGGTTTTCTCACCGGGAAGATGAACGAGAAAACAACCTTCGATAGTACCGACTTCCGCAGCATTCTTCCCCGCTTCACGCCCGAGGCACTCAAGGCAAATCAGGTGCTGATCGATCTGCTCGGCAAGATCGTCAGACAAAAAGGCGACACCTGCTCAGGTCGCGCTCGCCTGGCTGATCGCCCGGAAACCCTGGATCGTTCCCATACCGGGAACGACGAAGCTTGAGCGCCTCGATGAGAACATCGGGGCAGTCTCGGTCGAATTGACACCCGACGATCTTCGTGAGATCGGGGCCGCCGTATCGAAGATCGCGGTGCAAGGGACCCGATATCCCGAGGAACTGGAGAAATTGACGGGCCGCTGAGAATAAACAATTTCTCTTTGCATTCATTCCGCCGCATGGCGATCTGACCACCACCCGCGAACTCTCCTTGACAGGTTATGTCCGGCCGTGTATAAATTCGTTAAACGGAATTTTGTAACCTCATAGAGACTAAAAGATGTTGTTGCGCTTTACATTGAATGACAGGGTAACCGATTCATATGGAAATTTCTCTGTGCAAGTCCGGATTAAGTCGCGATTCGGTATTCGGTTATTCCTGCAATCGTTGTCTTGCATGCTGCCGCTTCAAGACGATACATCTCAACCCCTACGAAATAGCCCGTCTGTCCAGTAATCAAGGCGTTTCGACTACCGAGTTCATCGCCCGGTTTACGACGAACGGAGGAACAGTACTGCTATCGAAACAGGATGGAACATGCGTTTTTCTGGATGACGGAAGGTTGTGCGGTCCATGCCGACCGGCCGCTCGTATGCCGTCTTTATCCGCTTGGCCGTCACGTTGATTTTTTAGGCGTGGAAAGCTTTTCGCAAATGGAGCGCGAAGAAGGATGCCGGGGGACCTTTCATGAAGACGGCACGATAGAACAATACCTGGAAGAACAGGGTGCCGCTGCCTTTCTGCGCGCCGCAGACCTTTATTTGAATCTTCTCTGGAATTTGCTGGAGGTGATCAAAGAGCAGGAACTTGAACCTTCCCAATGCGAAACTATTCTCGATACGGTGCGTACCGTTACCGAAAGCCCACAGGGCGGTCATGATCTGTCGTGGATCGACATGGATCGGGCGCTTGCCGATTATTGCAGTCTGTCGGGCTTGACCATTCCGGAAAGCCTGGATGAAAGAATGAAAATGCACATCAAAGCTGTCCGCACATGGGCGGAATAACTTTACGGAGGAAATGATCATGAAACCGGAATTGCTAAAAAAGTCATCAGATGAAAAGAACACGGGAGGGCGTTCTATTAATAAATACCTTGCCGTTGCAACCATGGCAGCCTCTCTGGGCGTATCGCTGGGCGTCGCCGTGGCCGATGCCCTTGCCGACGGCCCCGGAAGCCCGCCTGCATACAGCAAACAGGGCAAATTCAAAAGTCAAACGGATCGGACCGATAAAATAGGCTCGCAACAGTTTAAGGAAAGCAGCCAGATCAAGATGAAGCAAGGCGTTGAAACCAAGACCAATCAGAGCGCGGTAAATAAATAAAGGCCGCAGCAAGACTAAGCCCCGATTCCGGGAAGCCGGGATGATGCGATATATTGTGCCTGACAACGCAAATGGCCTGGGGGGGGGTGGAATTGAGAATTGGGACACAGACAATCTCATAATCACCCCTGCTCACCCCGGAGTAAGATCCGGGTTGCTATCCGCATAAAACGCGAAATCTTTTCCGAGCAATGCTCTGATTTCGGGGAAACGGTATTGTGAACCAGCAATCGTCATGGGTTCTTTTGGAGCTTGCGTTGTCCGGATGGACCAGCGCAGCAATAAATCGATTGTCGGGAAGCACTTTGATCTTCGCTTCCGGATCTCTCCAGATAAAGCGCAGATCTTCCCCGGCATCTCTCTTGGGAAAAGGATTTCCCTTCCAGAAATACTTTCGATAGCAAAGCGTTGCGCCATGAACCCAGGGTTTGGTTGTCCCCGGATATATGTATTCCCATGCGGCTTGTGCAACAGGATCGAAAAATAACACCCTGTTCAATCCGCAAATATCCGCCTCCTCGAGCCCCCCGGCCTGATAACTTACCCGCCAGTCCGCCATCCAGTCATCATCATCCCAATGCAAAATGATGTCCCCTTTTGCCAGATCACAGGCCAGGTTGCGTTTTGCGCCAATCGTCAGTCTTTCCGCAAGCCGGATATATCGAATACGGCCATCACGGGGAATCAGATCCTGCACCGCATCCGTGCCATCGTCAATGATGATCAGTTCCCTGGGTTCGTAGTCCTGACGAAGGAAATATTGAAGCGCGCGGGGAACAAATTTCCTGCGGTTGTATGTGGGCATAATGCAGGACACCAGGGGAGATGGTGTGGCTTCAAGAGAGTCATCCGCAAACCTCAAACAAGGGATATTGTATCGGCCGACCGATCCGGCCATTCGCCAGAGCTTATCAAACGGTGTGTCACAGTTCAATCATTCTCGTGAATCTATTGAATCCAAGTTCTGTCTAACAACCATCGCCGGCATACGAAGCCCCCTCCTTTCTCATAACATTTGCGAAGACGTGACTGCTGCATTATACAAAGAAAAGCGCATCAGGGCCGGATGCTGAAACAATGAGGACGTAATTTTACTATGCTTAACGGATTGAATATTCTGCAAATAACAAAAAGAATAGGGACGATCATCCTTAACGGGAGATTTGACTATTTAATGTATAAAGCTAACACACGCATCAAGGGTTTAGATCTTGAATATGTTTCGCTCGATAATCTTGGTCTTACGGCCGACCGTTGCCATCGCCATGAAGAGACAGGAGGTCCTCGCCTCAAAAGAGTATTAAAGAAACTGGATATACAAAAATCCGACAGGGCCCTTGACCTGGGAAGCGGTAAGGGGGGAGCGGCACTTACACTGAGCATGTTTCCGTTCAGCGAAATTGTCGGAGTGGAAATCTCAGATAATCTTATTGGCATAGCAGAAGCTAACGTTGCCAAACTGGGCTTAAAAAATGTACATTTTGTCTCCTGCGATGCCGGTAAATTTACAGATCTTGACCGTTTTACGCATATTTATATGGCTAACCCATTTCCTCACCCTGTAGTGAAAGAGGTCATGGACAATTTATCGACATCTTTATATAGAAGGTCCCGGGATTTAACTTTGATTTACTGTCACCCCGTGTGTCACGACGCGATTATGGATTCCGGATTATTCAAAATTCATAAACAGGTAAAATATCCCCCTGGTCTTTATTTCTATATTTATACTCATGTCGGTTCCGGTTCAAAAAAGAATAATGTTATGTCTGAAAGATAAATCGCGGTAATTCATAGGTAAAATAGAGAATCTGTCATAAACCATGTGCTCCGGACACAAAGAGCTCCATACTTGGAGATGACTCCCGCAGGGGCTCAAAAAAACAAGAGGAAGTCTGGCGCTGAGGGTGATACAATTAATAGAGGCAGTCCAACGGGCAAAAAACGCGCGATTTTACGGGGAGAACAGGTGGATAAGGTTTCTCTGAGCAATCCGGCGAAAGACATAGTCCTTATTCATCTCTCCGGCACCTGGACAAAGGCGGACGAGAATCCCGACAATGACGAGATCATTCGTGCCTTGAATGCCAGGCCGCCTCTCAACAGGGTTCAATTCGACACATCCTCTCTTGCGGAATGGGACAGCAGCCTCCTCACATTTCTTGTGGATATCGAAAAAATATGCTCGAAAAACAATATTATTTTCGAAGCTGATGGTCTTCCCCCGGGCGCACAGCAATTATTAAAGCTGGCTTCGGCAGTCCCGGAACGAGAGGGAGCCCGTAGCGGACCCGGCAAAAAAAGCTTTTTTGAGATGACCGGCGAAAAGACACTTGGGCTCGTTTATTCCGGAAGAGAAATGCTCAGTTTCCTGGGGGACGCCACTATCGCATTTGCGAAGTTTTTAACAGGGCGTGCTAATTTCCGCATTGGCGACCTGTTGCTTTTTTTCCAAGAAGCGGGATCTCAGGCATTTTTTATAGTATCCCTCATCAGTCTTCTCGTCGGGCTGATCCTTGCTTTCGTAGGCGCAGTCCAGCTCAAGGCTTTCGGCGCCCAGATCTATGTGGCCGACCTTGTGGGCATCGCGATGGTTCGCGTTATGGGAGCGATCATGACGGGCATAATTATGGCCGGCCGGACCGGTGCCTCATATGCGGCGCAACTGGGAACTATGCAGGTGAACGAAGAGATTGACGCATTTAAGACGTTGGGGATCTCTCCGATGGAATTTCTCGTTTTGCCGCGAATGCTGGCCCTCGTCGCTATGATGCCCCTCTTATGTGTCTATGCCGATGTCATGGGCATTCTGGGCGGCCTGATCGTAGGCGTATTCATGTTGGACCTGAACGCTACTGTATACCTGCAACAAACGCGGGCCGCGCTGAGTCTCACGAATGTCTGGATCGGTCTTTTTCACAGTTTTGTGTTCGGGTTCATCGTGGCGCTCGCCGGGTGCCTGAGGGGAATTCAGTGCGGACGCAGCGCTTCTGCCGTCGGTGAAGCGACGACTTCGGCCGTCGTTACGGGCATTGTCAGCATTATCATTGCGACCGCTATTATCACCGTAGTTTGTAATGTACTGGGAATATAGGATAATTAATAGAGACGGAGTATAAAATGGCGGAGGCATTACCTGAGATAGTAGTGAGCGGGCTCGATATGGGATATGATGATTTTATCCTGATGAAAAACCTGAATTTTACGGTCAAAAAAGGGGAGATCTTCATTATCATGGGAGGCAGCGGGTGCGGCAAAAGTACGTTGCTCAAGATCCTCATCGGACTAAAAGAACCTTTGCGGGGAAAGGTTATGTACGGAGACGTAAATTTCTGGGAAGCACGGCCGGAACAAAGGGAAGGTATTATGAGGCGCTTTGGTGTTCTCTACCAGAGCGGGGCACTTTGGAGCTCTATGACCCTCGCAGAGAATGTAGCCCTTCCCCTTGAGCAATACACTGACCTCAGTAAGAACGAGATAGAGAAGATCGTATCGTTGAAGCTTTCACTTGTCGGTCTCGCCGGATTCGAGGAATTTTATCCTTCAGCGATAAGCGGCGGCATGAAGAAGAGGGCCGCCCTCGCGCGGGCAATGGCCCTCGACCCCGATATATTATTTTTTGATGAACCCTCGGCAGGCTTGGATCCGGTGAGCGCGAGACATCTTGATGATCTCATCCTCGAATTGCGCGAGAGCCTGGGCACGACATTTGTTGTTGTTACACACGAGCTTGCCAGCATTTTCGCCGTAGGGAATAACTCCGTTTATCTTGATGTCGATACAAGGACTATGACCGCAAGCGGGGATCCAAAGAAATTGCTTGAAGGATCTTCCGATCCCAAAGTGAAGAATTTCCTTACACGCGGTGAGGGGGGCATTTGAGCATTCACTATAAAGAACGGGGAAAGAGAGCGCGCCCATGAGCAAACCTGCAAACAAGACAATGATAGGTATTTTCGTAGTCGCTGCAATTGGCCTTATCGTAGCGGCAATTGTGTTGCTCGGATCGGGAAAATTTTTCAAGGACAAACCAAAATTTGTAATGTATTTTGACGGTTCCGTAAAGGGCCTCTCGGTCGGTTCACCTGTCGTTTTTCGGGGTGTAAAGATAGGGTCTGTGACCGAGATCGGGATGCGCTTTAACCCGACAGATCTATCTGTCCTTATTCCCGTTTATATGGAACTCGGCGATGCGGACATTGAAATGGTTGATGGCGATTTAAGTATTAAAAAGAACGACCGCAAAAAAGTGCTTTATTCACTGAGCGATGCGCTGATCAGACGCGGGGCCAGGGCCCAGCTTGAAATGCAAAGTTTTGTCACCGGCCAGCTGCAGATCGCCATTGATTTCTATCCCAATAAACCTGCAAAATTTGTCGGCGGGCCTGCAAAATATCCCGAGATCCCAACTATTCCGACCCAACTCCAGGAATTAACGAAAAGGATCGAGCAGCTTCCCATCGAAGATATAGGAAAAAAACTGCAATCTACCCTGGATGGAATTGATAGAATGGTAAATTCGCCGGAAATGTCTCTCATGATAAAATCGATCGGCCGGACATCAGAAGAAACCAAAACGCTGGTGCATAACCTGGACAGGCAGTTAGAACCTCTTACTGCGAGCATCATCCAAACCTCGAACGAGGCCGGGATCACATTGAAAAAGATCCAGGTCGTTTCTCAAAATTTCGGGGATGATTCGGTCCTCATGTATAAGCTTGACAAGACATTAAATGAACTCCAACGGGCCTCCCGATCCTTACGACTCCTGACGGAAACACTGGAGCAGCAGCCGGAATCCCTGATCTTTGGGAAAAAGAATACAAGGGGAGGAACTAAATGAGCTTTTCACCGTTCAGAATTTTTGCCGCTTCTGCCCTTATCGCTCTCTCTATGATACTTGGCTGTGCGGGTACCGAGCCTTCGCGATTTTATCTTTTGAGCCCCCTGCCCGGCGATTCCGAAACGAAACGGCCGGTTTCTGAACCCTGTATAAGTCTCGCGATTGCTCCCGTTCGGCTGCCCGACTATCTGGACCGTCCACAGATAGTCACGCGTTCCGGTAAAAATGAGCTTCTCATGGCCCAATATGACCGGTGGGCCGAACCGCTTGACGAAACTTTTCCCCGCATTCTCGCACAAAATCTTTCGCATCTGTTGTGTACCAAGGCCATATCCCTGTATCCGTGGAAATCTTCAGTCAAATATGATTACAGGATTGACATAGAGATCATACGGATGGATGGGACACTCGGCGAAGGAACGCTGTTGGAAGCATGGTGGTCCATCACCCAAAACACTGAAAAGGCAGTCGTCTCGACTCGACGGTCGAACATTTTTAGAGCCCTCAAAAACCGGGGATTACGCCAATCTTGTTGAGGCTCATAGCCGTTCGGTCGTATTATTGTCCCGGGCCATTGCGGATGAAATAAAAAGGCTGGAAAGAGAAGATCCTAACGTGCACGATGAAGCCTCCAGCCCGGTACCAGGCATCCGATATATTGGCTTTAATTCCGATTGATGCCGGGAATGTCTCATGATCCAACACGATCCAATATCATAACGGATAAGCCTGGTCATACTGCAATCTATTGATATTACTTAAGTTCACGATATGCTTTGTTTTTATTATAGCCAAGATATGGTGAAATTGATTATATTTTCGGGATGAATTGTTTAAGGAGTGTAGCGGTAACATAAATGGAAAAAAAAGATGTTCCACAGGATCATGGAATTTTCGGTGAATGGCATGCTATCTGTTATGTCACGGATGAAAACGGCGAATATGTGCGCACGACGAGCTCAGGGTGGGAGCCGACGAATATCGCCAACGGCATTGCCTGGGAGTTCATCAATGAAGAACTTGCCGAGGTGATGGAAAAGGTCAGAAGAGCCGAGCTGAGCCCCCTGGCATACTATATGAAAAAATATCTTATGGATGTAAAGATGCTGTCCCGGTACACCGGATTCGCGTCCTGGAGAGTAAAGCGCCACCTCAAACACGGCGTGTTCATAAAATTGGATGATGCGACACTTCAAAGTTATGCCGCTGTTTTCAACATAACTCCGGAGCAGATGAGGGATCTACCTTAAATGCCGCCGAAGGGAGACGCTTTTATCCACCGTCAGTCCGCCCATTGCGAAAGCGGGTCCACATCCAACCTCCTTCTCAATTACGGCATCGCCGCCTCTGAGCCCCTGGTGTTCGGCATCGGTTCAGGCATCTTCTTCGGATATTTTCCTTTCTTGAAGGTTCAGGGAATGCCGGCGATCACATACCGCAGTGCGCCCGGAGGGATATTGAAGAACACCGCCCGGCGGCTCGGCGTCCGCTTTGAAAAATTCACGTTCAAGGACCAGGAAAAGGCCATGGACGCCCTCGATAGGCTTGTCGACAAAGGCATACCCGTGGGGCTGCAGACCGGTGTATACTGGCTCCCTTATTTCCCCGACGCTCTACGGTTCCATTTCAACGCCCATACGCTGATCGTGTACGGCAGGAATGGGGATGGTTATCTCATCAGTGATCCTGTTTTTGACGAACCCGTTACGTGTTCGCGCAAAGACCTCATGAAGGCCCGTTTTGCAGAAGGGATGCTGGCTCCGAAAGGCAAGATGTACTACCTGTCGGATGTCCGGGAAAAAGTGGACATTCCCGTTGCCATAAAGAAAGGGATCAAAGAGACCTGCAGGCTGATGGTTAAGACGCATGTCCCCATTATCGGCACGGGCGGGATCAGGTGGTTCGGAAAGGCCCTCAGGCGATGGCCGGAAAAGTACGGGCAGCGCAAGGCCATCCTCTACCTGGGCCATGCCATCAGGATGCAGGAAGAGATCGGCACGGGCGGGGGCGGGTTCAGGCTCATGTATGCCGCCTTTCTGCATGAGGCCGCCCAGATCCTGGGGGATGACCGCTTGTTAGAGATGTCAAAAAGAATGACGGCCATCGGCGACAGGTGGAGGGAGTTCGCCCTTTACGCTGCGAGAATATGCAAGAACAGGTCCGCTGCCGGAGACAATTTCGACCTCTTGAGCGACATCGTCCTTGATTGTTCTGAACGGGAACGCCGCTTTTTCAGCGACCTATCGGAAACTGCCCGATGAACGAGGCGGGACTCTGCAGGGGGGAAACCCTCATAGCCGATCATCTGGTCAAGGTTTACCGGGGCGCAGGCCGGCCGGCCCTTAACAAACTGACCCTGTCAATCGGCGAAGGCCAGATCTTCGGCCTTCTTGGTCCGAACGGCGCGGGGAAGACGACGGCGATCTCCGTTATGAACACCTTTCTCAAGCCGACAAGCGGAGGCGTCACCATCTGCGGGATCGATGCCGTGAAATACCCCCGCCATGCCAAGAAGCTTATCGGCTATGTTCCGCAGGACATTGCTCTTTACCCGGACCTTTCCGTCCGGGAAAATCTCGGGTTTTTCGGACGGATCTATGGTTTACGGGGCAAGGAGCTTGAGCAGAGGATCAACGAATGTGCCGAGTTTGTCGGGCTTGAGGGAAACCTGGACCAGCGGGTCTTCACCTTGTCCGGCGGGATGAAACGGCGGGCCAATCTCGCCGCCGGTCTCATCCACGAGCCAAAGGTCCTTTTTCTTGACGAGCCAACCGTGGGCATTGATCCGCAATCCCGGAATCTCATCCTTGAAAGGCTCGCCACCCTGAAAGATAAAACCACCATGGTCTATACAACGCATTATATGAGGGAAGTGGAGTTGCTCTGTTCGTATGTTGTGATCATGGACGCAGGCGAGATCATAGCAGAGGGAACACCTGAGGACCTTCTTAGCCGTGACCCCTCCTCAGCCAACCTGGAGGAGCTTTTTATTGCCCTTACAGGGAAACAATTGAGGGATTGATCGATCGATGCTTAAAATATGGTCATGCGTCAGAAAAGAACTCCTCCTCCTCTGCCGGGACCGTGCCGGCCTTCTCGTCATATTCCTTATGCCCGCTGTGCTTGTTATCGTTGTAACCCTTGTTCAGGAGAATGTCCTGAAGTCCATGGGTGAAACGAAGACCCGGGTGCTCTTCCTTGACAGGGACTTAAGTGAGGTGGGCCGCCAGATGGAGGAGATCATAAGGAAGTCCGATGCGGTCACAATAGTGAAGGAGATCGCCGGAAAAGCAGATCGATGTCGAATCGGCGAAGCTGGCCGTTGCAAAAGGCAATTTTCAATGTGCCGTCGTTATACCCGAGGGCACGACGAAGGCTTTTATGAAAAAGGCGCGGGCGGCGGTGGAAAACTCGCTGTCGACAGGTTCCGCGAAGGCGAGAGTCAGAAAAGAACGACCCCGGGATGAGGCTCCCCGGTTTCTTATCTATTTTGACCCGGCCTTGAGCGAGACCCTCCGTTTAGGTTTGGCCAGCCTGTTTGAGAAAGTGAGTCATGGGTATTGAGATGAAAGAAAAGATGCGGGTCTTCTCGGAAGTGCTTCCGGTGCACCTGGAGGCGGCGGCTAAAAAAGCGATGGGGCCGCTCTGGTCGGAGGAGACGAGGAAAATGGTTCCCAGCGCCCGCATCGAATGGGACAACACACCGATCATCGTCGTTGAGGAAAAGACGGCCCAATACGGGGCGCCGGTCTTAAGGCCCAACACGGTCCAGCAGAACGTCCCCGCCTGGACGCTGTTCGGCATGTTTTTCATCGTCGTTCCCCTGGCAGGTTCTCTTATCAGGGAGCGGCAAACCGGTATGCTTACCCGCCTGTTTGTCATGCCCCTGTCATACCTGGCCATGATCTCCGGCAAGATCATTTCCTACGTGATCATCTGCATGGTCCAGTTTGCCCTTATCATGGCGATCGGCAGGTTTGTGCTCCCCATTTTCGGTGCCCCCGTCCTTAATGTGGGGTCATCACCTGCCGCCCTTGTCCTGATCACCGTGAGCGCAGGCCTCGCCGCGTCGGGCTATGGCATTCTCCTCGGCACCGTCGCCCGGACCTACGAACAGGCCTCGATGTTCGGCGCCGTTTCGGTGGTGATCTGCGCCGCCCTCGGCGGGATCATGGTGCCTGTTTATGTAATGCCGAAGGTCATGCAGAGCGTCAGCATTTTTTCTCCCCTTTCGTGGGGGCTAAGGGCGTTCCAGGAGGTCTTTGTCCGGGGAGGCACTGTCAGGTCCGTTCTTCCCGACACTCTATTGATGTTGCTTTTTTTCGTGACCACGACCCTCATTGCATGGTTTTATATGTCTCAGAGGGGACGAACACGTATACAATAATAACCAGAGTGAATGGCAATGAAGCTTTTTGAAGAAAAAGGATTGGAACTCGAGAAAGAATTATTGGAGATGATCGTTGACGTGTGCAAGGTGCCCGATCCCTTGCCCGATGACTTATCGCCCGATGATCCGCTCATAGGCCCGGATTCTGTCCTCGGTCTCGACTCGCTCGATGCCGTCGAGATTGCCGTGGTCGTGGAGAAGAGATATCACCTGAGGATCGGCGTGGATGAATCAAGCCGGGTGGTCTTCAGGTCCGTAAGGACGCTTGCTGACTACATCAGAGAAGCTCAAGCTACACCACAGTGAGCATTACATAGCATATTGAAAATCTTCCGCTCTCGGGAATATAACAGAGGATCCTGTCACCTTTCGACAGCCTGCCCGAGTGGAAGATCTCTTCCATGATGATGTACATCGACGCCGCGCCCGTATTTCCCTTGTAGCTCAGATTTGTAAACCATTTTTCGTAGGGGATCTCAAACCCGAAATCTTTCAGGCGATCATAATACTCCTGTCTGAAGTAATCCGACGAATAGTGGGGTAAGAACCAATCGACCTGGGAGGGTGAAAGGCCGTGTTTCTTGATGACGAAGGGCAGCGCTTTTTCCACGGAAACCTTCATGATATCACGGTTTAAAAGCTTGACATCCTGCCGTATGAGAAAGGCCCCTTCACGGGCAGCCTCTTCCAGGGAAGGATAGTTGCGCCAGCCCGTCAGAGAGCCGTCGGCGTTCTTATTCGCACCGGAATACATGCAGGTTTCGAACTCGCCGGCAAAGGAGATATTTTCGATCCAGTCTATTCTCAGGGCAGGCCCTTCAGCGGCCCTCTCCCCCGTCATGAATGCCGCGCCGGCACCGTCAGAGAGCATCCATCTCAGGAACACCGTGTCGAAGAGCGGCACCTGTTCCTCGTTCTCGAGTCCCCCGGTCTTCTTTCTGTCTGTGGCGACCGCGTTGTAGAGCCATGGCCTTAAAGAGGGCGACGCCATGTCAGACCCCGTTGCAACGGCGTTTTTCGAAAGGCCGAGGGCCACGCTCATGTATGCGTACTTCAATGCGGCCATGCCCGATATGCAGACGCTCGCCGTGCTGACCACTTCGCAGGGCCCGCTGCGTAATTCGCCATGGACCATCAGGCCATGGCCCGGAATGAGCTGGTCAGGGGTCGCGGTCCCGCAGGCGAGGCACTCAATGTCATTGAGGGAAAAATCATTGTACGGCCTTAAACGACGCACCGCTTCGGCAGTGAGGCTTGCGTTGGTATGGGTAGGTTTGCCCGTCTCGGGGTCAACGGCATAATATCGTGTATGAATACCGTTGCTCTTCAGGACGATCTTTTTGATCCTGGTAGGGATATGATTGTCCACGGCACCTATGATCTTTTCGATCTCGTCATTTGAAACAGGTTTGTTGGGAAGAAATGCCGATAGGTCCGTTATATAAACATCCATCAAATTTTGCACCTCACTATAGTTTTGCCCCTCTATGACCCGATCTCATCAGGTCCGCATAGTTCTGATAAAATGCCTTCTCGTCCATCCTGACAGGTACAACAGCGTTGGTAAGGGTGTAGTAATCCAGGTCGTGGATGGTGATACGCTCCTTCATGGACGTATAAAGCGGTGTACCGGGAAGGGGTGTCAGGATGGAGATCATGGGCAGGTCCACGGGGTTTTTCTCCAGATAGTCCTTCAGTTCCCGGAATTGTTGTTCATCGTAATCGGGCGAGACAATAAAATCACCGATGATGGTGATGCCAATATCGTGAAGTATCGCTATGGCCTCGGAATTGATGGCTGTTGTGTTTGCCTTTTCCATCGCCCCGAGCCTTTTGTCGTCTATCTCTTCAAAACCGACGATCACGGTGCGCAGCCCGGCATCCTTCCATTCGCGGAAAAGGTCCGGGTGACGGACCACCGTGTCGGAACGCACGTCGGCAACAAAACCTTTGTTAATGCCCGACTCCCCTATCTTCTGACAGAGCATCCTGGATTGTGCGACATTGCCAAAGGTATTGGCGTCGACAAGGCGTATCACCGGGGCATCGCCAAGTAATCCGATATCGCGGATGATGGTCTCGGGATCATGCGTGAGATAACGGCCGCCGGTTATGCCTTCGATCGAGCAGAAGGAACAGCGATGGGGACAGCCGAAAGCTGTGGAAACAAGACCGAGACTGAACCCGAACGGCTGCATGACATAATCATCGCGGTACCTGGCCGTGAGGTCATACCGGGGAGGACTTTCTTCTGCAAGGTCATCCCGGGAATACGCACGCGGGGTAAAGGCAAGCCCGTTGCCCGGCCTGGTTTTCGCAATACCCGGGATGTCGTGGGTGGCCCTGCCCGACGCCATGGCTGTCAACAGTTCCTTAAAGCTCAACTTGCCAAGGCCTACGACTATATAGTCAACGTCCTCTTTGTTAAAGAAAGACGGGTCGCTGCTGGCATGCACACCACCGACGACAACGGTGGCATTCACTGCTTCCTTTGCCTGCGATGCCAGTTTCAGCATGGTATTTGCCTCGCAGGTAACACCCGTGATACCCACAACATCGGGGGCAAAGTCGGCAAGGACGTCCCCGAAGGTGCCCGGCTTTGCCTTCAGATCGACTATCATAACTTCCTCTTCGTCGAGATTGCCTGCCAGGGCCTCAAGACAGAGCGGCTCTGCCCGAAGGATCAGTTTCAAGGAGTCGATGCCGTAGTGTTCCTCGGGTATGCTGCGCCCGCAATTGGGGGGATTAACGAGAAGGACCTTCATGCTCTCTTTGCGTCTGGAATATAACCTCATATTCCCAGTCTATCCGCAGGGACGAAAACCAGCTAAGTATTTATTATTCCGCGCTTTCTTTAGTTATTTGAGGTTACACAATAATATATCTGTTTCCGTTTAGTCAAGGAAAATAGCCCTGGCGGAACAGTCGT
Source organism: uncultured delta proteobacterium (assembly GCA_963823725.1). Classification (GTDB taxonomy): domain Bacteria; phylum Desulfobacterota; class Syntrophorhabdia; order Syntrophorhabdales; family Syntrophorhabdaceae; genus Delta-02. Next base: position 254,313 of record CAWGMJ010000020.1, on the reverse strand, counting down.
GGCTATCGCCGATTTCCGGCGATATGTATTGCCCTAAGCGGGCAGGGGGTGGCTCATGAAATATGACGGTGCGGTCAGATGGCATTTGCTAAAAGGAACGCTTTTTGATAGTATTTCGAAAAGTAAATTGGGTCAGATCGGATCTTTGATCAACTCACGCTCAGGAAATGGTCGCGTCTTGAAAACCGTTGTAACCTTCCCTTCTTTTTGTTGTGTGCTGAGTTGGAATAAAAGCGCATGTGCGTGCCGGATCTGCAATATATCACTGATGTGAATGGTTGTGCTCGAAAATAATGAAAAACCACTGTGCAGATATCCTGGCCTGCAGATGGCGGTAGCCTTTCTTTTTTCAGACATTTTGTCTTCTCGTTCCCTTAAAGGGACCTGTGGATAATTTAAAACAAGGGAGGTAGTAATGGGTAAACCAAAACTGATCGTATTGTCTTTCATAATGATCACTTTGTTTTTCGCGCTGCAGGGCTGTATGGGCCCCGTCCATCGCGTGACCGACAGCGATTCAAAGCCCCTGTATTTAAGAAATAACATCCATGTTCAGGAACACGAGAAAAAGGATGAATACCGGGCAAGCTACGCCAATTGGACCGATCCGGGAAAGGGCCATATCGTCATACCTGTCAATACACCTGTCGGCATAGACAACTTCAGCAGGGGGTTCGCGATCGTTATCAGGAGCACCGGAAAACCGATCTGGTTTGAATATGATGAAAAGAATATGCAAATGAGCGCCGATCGGTATATCGACCTGATCACCTCTCCCGCGCCCGAGTCACTGAACGGGTTGTCGGAGATCGACCGCAAGGGGATATCCGAGGGGAAAGTATATAGGGGATGTCAAAAGAGGGGGTAAGGATCGCCTTCGGCTACCCTGCGGCCCACAAGACCCCATCGCTAGACAATGACACATGGATCTACTGGACGAACAGGTTCAAGACCATTGCCGTTCATTTTGACAAGCAAGGCAAGGTCGAGAGCGTCAGGTGAACCTCGTGGACAAACGTAAAATTGCATTGATCACGGGCGGAAGCAAAGGGATCGGGGCGGCCATTGCCCTGGCGCTGGCCCGCGACGGGTTTGACATATGGCTCAATTTCTTGAGCGACCATGCGTCCGCCTCCCGTGTAGCCGATGAGGTCGGCTTAAGGGGAGGAGAGTGTCTCCTGCTTCCCTTTGACGTATCTGACGGCGAAGCCGTAAGGGCCGCCCTTACCCCGCTCCTTGAGAACGACACGCCCTACGTCCTCGTGAACAATGCCGGGTACTCAAAGGACACGATCCTGGCCATGATGAGCGAAGTCGGAATGGAAGGGCGTCCTTTCCGTTGCCCTTGACGGGTTCTTCTTTGTCACAAAGCTTGTTCTTGTCAATATGTTAAGGAAACGCGAGGGGCGCATCATTAATATCGCTTCAACCTCGGGACAAAGCGGTATGCCGGGCCAGGTCAACTATTCCGCCGCAAAAGCCGGCCTGATAGGCGCCACCCGGGCCCTTGCCGCCGAGGTTGCCAAAAGGCACATACTGGTGAACGCAGTTTCTCCCGGTTTCATTGAGACCGATATGACCCAGGGCCTGCCGAAGGAAAAGGTCCTGCCCATGATCCCCCTGGGAAGATTCGGAGAATCCTGGGAGGTCGCAGAAGCGGTCAGCTTCCTTGCCTCGGAAAAGGCAGCTTATATCACGGGCCAGATCATTGCCGTCAACGGCGGCGCATATATGTAAGGCACACTTCTGAAGGCCCGTTAAGGGCTTCAGAAGAGGCCTTCGGAGATGCTGGGACAACCCCATTCGCGAAAATTGACCGTGATCGAGAACACACAGACCTCTAACCGGGTTATAAACGCGCTTTGTTTTGATATTGACGACCTCACCTACAGTCTGAATACAAAGAACGGCGTAAGCTTTTCATCGGAATACCTGGTGGACAAGGAAACGTACGGTCTTCTTGAGTTCCTGGATGGCCTGGGTCTCAAGGCCACAATGTTCGTGCCCGGGTATGTGGCAGAGCATTTTCCCGGCCTGATACGGGCGATCGCCGACGGTGGTCACGATATCGGTTCTCACGGATATGAACACATCGTTGCCGAACAACTTCAGCAAAAAAGATTCCGTAATGACGTTGTCAGGAGCAAAAAAAGGCTTGAGGACATCCTGTCACGAGAGGTTTCCACGTATCGTTCCCCCAATTGGGGAATTACGGCACGCACACCCTGGGCATACGATGTGCTCATCGAGGCGGGATACAGCGTTGACAATACGGCGCAGCCGTCCTTGTTGAAGCACCTCGGGCGTTCCCCCTCGGACATGGTGCCCTTTCGGTACAAAGACCTCCTGACCGTTATCCCCGTTACTTCTTTCAAATTCCTGAACCGGTCCGTGCCTTTCAACGGAGGCCTCTTCTGCGCCTACGTTCCGATCGGCTTTCAGATAAGATATTACGCAAGCCTCAATGAGAAGGGAATGGCCTTTAATTACTTTTGCCATCCTTACGAATTTGATCCCGGCGGAGCGAACCGGCAGGCCTGGAAATGCCACTCCCTTGCCGCCACTATGTATGGCATGTACTTCGGCATATACCGTTATTATCTTACGCGCCTCGCCGGCCGCTTCAGGTTCGGCCCCCTGAAAGAAGCCTACGGAAGCTACATCGAGCCAAATGATCGACGGCCGCGTGAAGAACCTCGCCGGAGTTTTGCTATGACCCCGGGAATAACCGGTGCTAATGGTAGATTAACGACAAGGCGAAAAGAACATAATTGAGAGGATGGCATGAATAGGGTAGCGATCACCGGCATCGGTATTGTATCCTGTCTCGGCACGGACACGAAGGCAGTAGGGGAATCACTCCGCCAGGGAAGGTCCGGCATCATATACGACGATAAGCGCGCCGAAGTGGGATTGCGCAGTCCCCTGACGGCGGCCATAGACGGCTTCAACCCCGAAACGGTCCTTGCGAAAAAACAGCGGAAGACCATGCCCGATTTTGCCATACAGGCCTATGCGGCGGCAATGGAGGCATTGGGCATGTCGGGCCTTAGCCCCGATGACATTGAGAACGAAGAGACGGGCGTCATATTCGGATGTGATTCAAGCTGCATAGCTGCCGTGGAACAGGTAGACCTTCTCAGGCAGCATGGCGAGTCGCACTCTATCGGGAGCGGCCTTGTGTTCCGCTCCATGACCTCAACGATCACCATGAACCTCAACACCATTCTGAAGACTCGAGGCGCCTGCTGGACCATCGGATCGGCCTGTTCGAGCGGGGGCCACGCGGTGGGCCAGGCTGCCGACCTCATTGCCCTCGGCAAACAGGAGAGGGTCATATGCGGCGGTGCCCAGGAGATCAATTGGGAGTCCATGTGCAGCTTTGACGCGCTCGGGGCATTTTCAACATCCTTCGATAAGCCCGAAGCAGCCAGCCGCCCCTTCGACAAAGATCGCGACGGCCTTGTCCCCGGAGGCGGCGCCGCGGCCCTGGTGCTGGAGAGCCTGGACGCAGCGAAAAGGCGGGGCGCCAGGATCCTCGGAGAGATCGCCTCTTACGCCTTTTCTTCTGATGGCATGTACCTTTCTATGCCGAGCCAGGAGGGTCTTAAGAGTGCCATGATGAAGGCTTTAAAGATTGCAGGCATGAAGCCCTGGAGATATCGGGTATGTCTGTGCGCACGCCACATCCACCCCCCTGGGGGATGCCGTTGAGGCCGAGGCCATTTCAGAGTGTCTTTGGGCCCGGCACCCCGTATGTCTCTTCGCTCAAGTCAATGACCGGCCACGAGCTCTGGATGTCGGGGGCGTCCCAGGTGGTGTACTCGACCATAATGGCTGAGCAGGGTTTCATCGCGGCCAACATCAATTTTCACGAACCCGATGAGCACTCCGCAAAGCTGAACATCGTACGGGAGACCATTGAAAGCCACCCCGGCAGAGTTATGTGCAATGCCGCCGGGTTTGGCGGTACCAATTCCTGCCTGATCCTCAACTTTACCCCATGAATTACGACTATACGGTCATAGGCGGCGGCGTATCAGGGATGACATCGGCCCTGATACTGGCAAAGCACGGCTACAGTGTTGCTCTCGTCGAAAAGTCGGGACAGATCGCACCTACCATCAGGGGCTTCACGAGAAAGGGACTTTTTTTTGATACCGGCTTTCATTATACCGGCGGCCTCGGTAAAGGGGAACCCCTCGACGTCCTCTTCCGATATCTCGGGCTGTCGGACCATGTCAACGTGCGTCTCTTTAACAAGGATGGTTTCGACTCATTCCGCTGCCTGGACCCGCGGTTCGAATTCGACTTTCCTTACGGGTACGACAGTCTCAAAGAGAGGTTTCACGGGGCTTTCCCTGATGACAAAGGTGCCGTCGACGACTACTTCCGTGCCGTTCGGGAGATCTATGCTTCGCTCCCTTATGTTGACCTTGATTCCTCGAGGGAACCCGCCGCGCTTTCATCCGTACACGGGCCGAGCCTCAAGGAGTTCCTCGACGGGCTTACCGGCAACGATTTACTGAAATGCATCCTTTCCATGCATTGCTTCCTCTACGGGGTGCATCCGGAGGAAACCCCGTTTACCCAGCATGCGTGCATTGCAGGTTCATACTATGAATCGGCAAGCGGTATCGAAGGCGGCGGCCTGAGCCTTACGAAGGCCTTTGAGGCGAGGCTCGAAAAAACGGGGGTTACGGTATATTGCGGACAGGAAGTGAAAAAGATACATGTTTCGGGAGACCGCGCGGTTTCAGGTATCTCCCTCGAGGGAGGCACTATCTTTCGGCTGCAGCGGCTGTATTTCCACGGTCCACCCCCATCAGCTCCTGGGAATGGTCCCCGAGTCGGTCTTCCGGCCTGCCTATGTGAACCGCTTAAGACAACTCGATGAAACGACATCCGCCTGCATGCTTTACGCAACGTGCAGTGAACCCATAAAGGGCCTTGACCGGTCTAATCTCTTTATTTTCCCGCACGCTGATTTCTCGTTCTTTCACGGAGAGCTCTCCCATCGAGGAGACAGCCCCTGTACATAACTGCCGCAGGCGATAGCGGGGGATCCGGGAAACACGGGTTCGTAGCCATCTGCCCGATGTCAGGGGCCCAAACAAGGCGTTGGGAAGACTCTATTTCAGGGAAGCGTCCGGAGGGATACAGACTTTTCAAGAATGAAATGGCCGAAAGGATCGGCCGTTCCATCGAAGCTTCGTGCCCGGAAATAGCAGGCAGGATCACCGATATGGAATTTGCCACACCGCTTACGCTCCGGGACTACACCAATAGCCCCTATGGCAGCATATACGGGGTAAAGCACAGGGTGGGGCAATACAACCCCATACCCGTTACGCGCTTACGCGGACTCTATCTTGCCGGCCAGGCCGTAGTGGCCCCGGGAATTATGGGTGCCGTGATGTCCGGCTTCCTTGCCTGCGAAAACATCTTCGGGCGCGATCATCTCCAGGAGGAACTTAAGGCATGCAGGTGAGAAGGGTAGTGATATCCGGCATGGGCTCAATTTCCCCATTCGGCAGGGGCGTGGAAACCCTCGTCGAATCTCTTTTCGCTATGAAAAGTGCCGTGGTCAATGTCCCGGCATTGAACGATCTTGGGGGCTTAAGGCCCAGGGTGGCCGCGTTGGTGCCCTATATCGATCCCAAAGAGATACCGAGAAAATACAGAAGGTCCATGTCGCCGATGTCCGTTTTCGCCACCCTCGCGTGCCAGGAAGCGCTCGGCCAGAGCAATCCCCCCGCGGAGTATTTCACGAATGGGAGGATGGGTATCATCATAGGCTCCACCGTCGGAAGCCCCATTGTGACGGAGGAATTCTTCCGGGGTTTCCTGGCCAATCGCAGCACTGAGGGCATGAGGGCCACCACCTTTTTCCAGATAATGAACCATTCCTGTGCTTCGAACGTGGCCCAAACCCTGGGGATCAACGGCCGGATCCTGGCCCCCTCTTCGGCGTGCTCCACGTCCTGTCAGGCGATCGGGTACGGCTTTGAGATGATCGCTTTTGGCAAACAGGACATGATGCTCTGCGGAGGCGCAGACGAGTTCCATCCCTTGAGCCCGGCGATCTTCGACATTATGAGCGCGGCTTCCGTCGCATACAACGATGCCCCCCACCGGACACCCCGGCCCTTTGACTTAAAGAGGGACGGCGTTGTCTGTTCCGAAGGCAGCGGCATTGTGCTCCTCGAGTCACTCGATTCCGCGAAAAGGCGGGGCGCGCCGATCCTGGCTGAGATCGTGGGCTACGCAACGCGTACCGATACGTCCAATATCGCGGACCCGAACAGCGATTCCATGGAGGCCTGCATCAGGCAGGCCCTTGAAGACGCCGGTATGAACGCTGACCGGATCGATTACGTAAACGCCCACGCAACGGGTACTGTGCAGGGCGACATCGCCGAGGCCGAGGCATTGAACCGGGTTTTCGGCGACAACGTGCCGGTAAGCAGCCTGAAGGGGCATCTCGGCCACACGATGGCCGCCTGCGGAGCACTTGAGACGATCGCGTCCATCGCCATGATCGATAAGGGGGCCATTGTGCCGACGCTCAACCTCGACGACCATCGATCCATTGTGTGCAAACATCAGGCATGTTCGGTCAGTGGAGCGTCTGTCCGTTCAGACATTGGTGAAAAACAACTTTGCCCTGGGCGGCGTAAATACATCTATTGTCATAAGGAGGTACGAGCATGACTGACCGGGAAATTATCACGCTCATCGATACCACGCTCGTCAATGAATTCGAATTGAATATCGATGACATGGCCGCCGAGGCCTCCCTGAAAGACGATCTCGGCCTTGACAGCCTTGACAGGGTTGACATGGTGATCGTCCTCGAAAAAGCCTTCGGCTTCAAGATGGGCGAGGAAGAGGCCATTAAGGCGATCCGGACGCTGGGCGATATTCACGCGTTCGTTATCAACAAGAAACAGCAAATGCAGTGAGGACCGGGCATCTTGACCCATCAGAGCGCTTATCTCGATAAGAAAAGAAGTCCCCTGCATGCCGCGGGGTCTTTTCTCATCATTGTCGTCATGAACCTGGTGATGTTCCCCCTCATTGTTCTTATGACGGTCATGGGGATCGTCCTCTTCCCCATCTGTTTCATAACGGGGAAGATCGTTACAGGATGGCAGAACGACCGTGTGATGCGCTACTTTGTCTGGGTCTACGGCAGGGCATGGATGATTATCATGTCACCCTTCGTGAGGTTCAAAAGAACAGGGCTGACAAGGGGCAACGTTGATATGCCCTGTATCATAGTCATAAATCATCTCTCCTTTTTTGATACATACTGTATGGCGCTTCTGCCCATTAGCGATATTGCCTTCGCGGTCCGATCATGGCCCTTTAAGAAACTTTTCTGGTACAGGCCGTTCATGCGTCTTGCGAACTATCTTGATCTGGAAGCGATCGGATGGGAAGGGACCTTGAGAGAAAGCCGCAGGGTCTTCGAAAGAAAAGGGGCCATATTGGTTTTTCCCGAAGGGCATCGCAGCAGCGACGGAAAGGTGCAGCGTTTTTATTCGGGGCCTTTCAGGCTCGCCATCGAGACGGGGGTCCCCATATTGCCGCTGTGCATTACCGGTACCGATGTACTTCTGCCTCCTCACCGGTGGTGGATGATGCCCGCCACGGTGTGCTTAAGCGCCCTTCCCCCCGTTTACCCCCGGGAATTCATTGGCGATGGAGAAACAGCCCATATCAATTTGCGCAAGCATGTAAGGAAGATAATTGCAGAACACGTCGAAAAAATGAGGAAAGAAGCACTATGAAGGGGCGGCCCGACCTCCCTTTGCCGATGCCGGTCGAAATGCTGCTGCCCCACCGGAAACCCATGTGCCTGGTGGACAGACTTGTCGAATTCAGGGACGCTTCCGGGGTTGTTGAGGCCCTTGTCGGCCAGGAGAGCCCGCTTGTCGGCGAGGACGGCGTGTCTTGACCGTATCGCCTTCATAGAATTGATAGCGCAATCCTACGCAACGGTGAGAGGTTACTCCGATCTTCTCCGCGGGGAAGAGGTCAAAAAAGGGTTCCTCGTTGCCGCGAAAATGATCGAGGTGAAGAAAGCGGCGGCCGTGGGAGACGTGTTGAGGATCAGTGTCACGACCACGGGAGAGTTCGGCGATTTTACCCTTGCCGATGGGGTGGTCAGGAGCGGCGGAGAAATCCTCGCTTCGGGGAACATCACGGTGTGGGTCCCTTAAAAGAGATATATGAGAACGATCATTGCTATATTAATGCTCTGCTGCATGCTCGCCGCTACCTCCCTTAACGCCGCCGAAGGCGAGCCGGCTGACCAGCCGGCCGGGACGGGCAAGGCCGGGGCCTTTCAGCGGATATCAAAGACGGTGAGCGGTATCAAGACCATTTCCGGCAAGTTCCGTCAGGAAAGGCGTCTTGCCATGCTCACCCGCCCCGTTGTTTCCACCGGCCGTTTTTACTGCGAGAAACCCGACAGGCTTCGCTGGGAACTCACCCACCCCGAACCATCGGGGTTCCTGGTGAATGGAAACCTGGCGAAACAGTGGAAAGGCAAAGAAGGCCCATCGGATGCGTTCGAGATCAAACAGAACCCGTTGATCAAGCTCATCGTCGACCAGATCTTTGCCTGGACAACCGCGGATCTCAAACAGTTAGAGCAGCGCTACGACATTAACCTCGTGCAGGATGACCCCATCGTATTGAAGCTTGTCCCGCGCTCGTCAAAGGAGAAAAAGTACGTCGACCACATCCGCATATCCTTCGAGGCCGGGACCAACTACGTGCACGTCGTGAACATCCTTGAAAAAGGCGGTGACTCAACGAGGATCGAATTTTTTGATCTCGTCATCAACAGCCAGTTGCAGCAAGGCCTCTTTGATTGATCATGGACGCTTATTTTTCCATTTTTTCCTCCATATACAGCTTTTTTTCCCGGCACAAGGTGCTGCTCTACTCGGCCACCTTTGTAGTCATTCTTCTGGCGGCCCTTGTCCTTCGGAACATCAAGATGAACGAGGACATTGCGCCCTTGCTGCCCGATGACCGCAGTGAAGCGGCGAAAGACTTCGCCCTCCTCCAGAAGACGCCCTTTGCGAACAAGGTGCTGATCAACCTGAGAGGTTCTGCGGGGACCAGCAAGAAAGAACTCACCGAAACGGCGGACCGTATGAGCCTGGCCATGACCTTACCCTACTTTACCCGCGCCGTATCGGGGCCGTCGCTTCCTTCCCCCGAGGGATTCCATACATGGTTCATGAATGTCCTTCCTCAAACATTTACCAACGATGACAGGATAAAGCTTCAAAAGACACTCACGGCCGAAGAGGTCCGTCCGCGGCTGCAAAGCGTCTATACACAGCTCACCGGGCCCGAAGGGTGGTTCATGAAACCTCTCTTGCAGTCCGATCCACTGGACCTGAAAAGTACTGTCCTTGCGAAGCTCCGGCACATGAACGTTATCCCCGGGATGGCCCTCTATAACAACCACTTTATAAGTCCCGACGGTAAAAATACCCTCATAATCGCGGAAACACCGGTAAAAATGACGGATTCAAAGGGTTCGAATGAACTGGCAGGGGAACTCAAGGCCCTTATCACAAGGGTGGTCCCGCGCGGGATCGAAGCATCCGTCATCAGCTCTCACGCCTATACCACCGCCAACGCTGAAACGATCAAGAAGGACCTTTATGTTATCCTCAGTTCCGCCGGTGTTGTGATCTTCCTGCTGATCCTCTTTTTCTTGAGAAGCTGGAAGGGTATCCTTGTTTTTCTGGTCCCTTCTTCGGTGTTGTGCCTGGCAACGGCCGGGACGCTTCTGATCTATGATTCCGTTTCGGCCGTGACTATGGCTTTCGGCGCTGTGCTCCTGGGTATCTCCGATGATTACCCGATCCTCGTCTATTTCGCGCTGTGCAGCAAGGAGCGCGACCCGAAGGCGATTGTCAGGGAAGTCGCGCATCCCGTGATGTTCGGCGGCCTGACCACCATTGTCACTTTCGCCGTCATGCTTCTCTCAACACTGCCCGGGCAGCGTCAACTGGCCGTCTTTTCCATGATCGGCGTGGCCGTGTCCCTCGTTTTTTCGTTGATCGTACTTCCCCATCTGCTTGCAGACCTTGCCGGGCGAGAAACGTTATATAGGCGCCCGGTCCCCCCGAACCTTAAGCCTGCCGCGCCGGGGAGTACTCGTTTGCTGGCTGATAATCATGGCCCTCGGCCTGTGGCAGGCAGGCCGCCTGAATTTCAACGGTGACTTGCAATCCATCAATTTTGTACCCGAGGACCTGAAAAAAGCAGAGCAGCACCTGTCAAAGACATGGGGAGACTTCAGGGGCAGTGCGGTCCTCTTCGCGGAAGGCAGCGATCTTGAATCCTCTCTTTCCGTCAATGATTCCCTGTTTGCCTACCTGTCGGAAAAGTTCCCCTCAGGGCAGATCGTGAGCCTGGCCCCTCTTCTCCCGTCGAGGGCAACCCAAGAGGTGAACGCACGGCGATGGAAGGATTTCTGGGCAGATGGCAATGAAAGGCTGGCAAGGAAACTTCTGTCGGAAGAGGGTGCTGGGCTGGGCTTCTCTGCCGATGCCTTCGCGCCTTTTTTCGCAATGCTTAAGAGACATCCTGACCCTATCACGTTCGATGATATGAAGACGATCGGTTTCGGGGACCTCATGGGATCGATGGTCCTGAAAAACGATAACAAAGTCCAGACGTTAACACTGGTACCGGACACGCAGGGCCTGGTCGATCTTTTCGAGAAGGACGAGAAGGGCCCCAAGGGGGTCCGGCTTGTGTCGCAGGGGCGCTTCAAGGGCCTCATCGGAGAAGCCCTCGTCGGGAATTTTACACGCTATATCATCTTTGCCCTGCTGGTTATCGTTGTGGCGGTGGGGGTCCTCTTCCGGGACCTGAAAAAGGTCCTCCTCGCTCTTGTACCTGTGGCAACGGGGCTGATATTCATGCTCGGAGCCATGGGCTTCCTGGGTATAGAATTCAATCTTTTCAATATTGTTGCCGCTATTCTGGTGATCGGTCTCGGTGTGGACTTGGGGATCTTCATGGTCTGCAACATAACCGAGGGTTACGACCATACCGCGAACCTGGCCATTCTCCTCGGGGGCCTTACGAGTTTTGTCGGCCTCGGCGCACTGGCACTGGCACAGCATCCGGCCCTCAAGTCCATCGGGATAACGGTCATGCTGGGCCTTGGCGGGGTCATTCCGGCGGCATTGTTCGTGGTCCCGGCGCTTTATCGAAGGACGCCATGACGGACAGGAGATCTCTTACATGGCGATGAACAGGCTGAAGGCGGAGATCGCGAAGTGTGCAGAGTCAAGGATGGAGGTCATCGGACCTCAAAAAGTTTCAAGGCGGTACTGTTTCCCGCCATCTTTTATCGGTTTTTCCGGGCATTTTCCGGGATATCCGGTTCTGCCCGCCTTTGTCCAGGTCATGGCCGCCATGGCTGTCGTCGAAGAACTGAAAGGATGTCCCTGTGAATTGTCTTCCATGGAAAGGGCCAAATTCCGCATAGAGGTCCGCCCCGACCAGACGATCACCGTTCAATGCAGGGAATACGGATCTGAGGACGAGCCGGCCTTTGACGTGAACATCACTACGGCGGAAGGGGTGGCAGCCTCTTTCATCATGAAAATCATCGGAAGGAAGTAAAAGATATGCAGAAACCTTATTTTACGAACAAAGAGGGAGGCCCGGAGCCTTTGAGGGCCAAGGTCTCACGCCGGGTACGGTTTGAAGAAACGGACCCTCTGGGCATAGTCTGGCACGGCCGTTATCCGGGCTATTTTGAGGATGCCCGGGTGGCCCTTGGTGAAAAATACGGCGTAGGGTACCTGGATTTTTACAACAACGGGGTTATTGCGCCCATCAAAAAGCTGCACTTCGACTATTTTCGTCCCTTGAGATTGATGGAGCACTTTACCATTGAAAGCATCCTCCACTGGTCTGACGCCACGAGGATAAACTACGAGTTCATCATACGGGACAGCACGAACGAGGTGGCGACGACGGGCTACACGGTCCAGGTTCTGCTCGACACAAACAACAATCTCTTCCTTGCCCCACCGCCTTTTTTTAAAGCCTTTCGTGAAAAATGGAAAGCGGGAGAACTGAAATAGCAAAGATCTGGATCGTCGACGCTAATGTTGTTACGGCCCTCGGGAAGGACCTCGAAGGGCACCTGGGAAGGTGTCGTCAATGGGGTCTCGGCGATCCGGGAGATAAGCCGTTTCCCTGTCGAAGGGTATTACGCACGCATGGCCGCCTGCATTGAGGGGCTCGCAGCTTCGCAGGACAGGTCGATGATCACTGCCCTCGTCGAGCCGCTTTTCGCAAACATGCAGCCGGTGCCGCCTGACGCGGCGCTCATTACGGCAACGACAAAAATGGGGATAGATAACCTTGAAAAGCTTGAGCGCAAAAGACCGGCCCATCTCCCGGATATACTGCTGTCCTCTCTGCCTGACCTGGTCTCGCAAAAGCTGGGCCTTCGAACGACAGGCATCAATATCAGCGCATCCTGTGCTTCGTCGACCATTGCCATCGCCCAGGGGGGCCGGGCTGATAGCTTCGGGCCGGGCCGAAACGGTCCTGGTCTGTTGTGCAGACGTTGTTACCGAATTTACCTTTTCCGGTTTCTCGGCGTTGAAGGTCGTCTCGGCATCCCCCTGCCGGCCTTTTGACAGGGCCCGCAGTGGTTTGACCTTAGGCGACGGGGCTGCCGCGCTCGTCTTAATGAGTGAAGAGCGCGCCCGGAGAGAGGCTCGTGACTGTGTCGCCGTGGTGCGTGGCTGGGGTGCGTCAAACGACGCCTTCCACATCACCTCCCCCGACCCTGACGGCTCAGGCCTCGTGTCGGCGATAGGCCAGGCGCTTTCGCGCTCGGCCTTAAACGAATCGGCCATTTCGGCCGTCAGCGCCCACGGCACCGGGACCCTGTATAACGACCTCATGGAACTCAACGCCTTCCGTCGCGTCTTTGGCGGGCGGAGGATACCCATTTATTCCGCGAAGGGGAATATAGGGCATACCACGGGAGCAGCCGGGGGTATTGAAGTGGCCCTGGCAGCCAAGGCCCTTGCCGAAAGAACGGTCCCTCCCACGGCAGGGTTTGAGGACCCGGAACAAGGCGCCGAGGGTTGTGTGAGCGCGTCGGCGGTTCCGCTGACAGGCGATCTGTGCCTCACGACCAACTCCGGTTTCGGTGGGATCAACGCGGCCATTGTCCTTGAAAGGGGCCCGGCATGATCGCGGCAATTACCGGTGTCGGGTGGGTTTCCCCGGAAAGCATGGGGTCCGGGCGCCACCATCAGGTACTCCAATCGAAAGACGGGGAGCTGCCGAAGATTACCAGCAGGATGGTCTTCGGCGAGGTCTTACCCCGTTTCGGCAGGCTTGACGCGTATTCGAAACTGGGCCTTGCCGCCATTGCCTTTGCCCTGAAAGACGCACGGCAGGACCGACTGCGATGAAAAGCGCCCCGCGGGCATCATTGTTTCCTCGATATATGGCTGCCTTGCCACGGACATGGAGTACTTTGAACAGGTGATCGCAAACGGGGGCAATCTCGCAAGCCCCAACCTCTTTGCCTTAACGCTCCCCAACATATTTCTCGGAGAGGCTGCCATTCGTTTCGGTCTCACCGGGCCGGGCTTTGCCGTCAACTGCAGCGCAGCCGGGGGGGATAGAAGGCCTCAGGCTGGCCCTTCAGGGCATGTTCCTCGACGAGAACCCTATGATGATCGTGGGCACCTCCGATCCCGGATGCCCCCCGCTCTTTCCCTATCACGTTGAAATGACGGTCGGTGCGTTGTTCTTTGTCCTTGAGAAATATCCGCTCGACGCATCATTGTCGTACGGCGGGCTCGACATGACCTTAAGGGGGGACGTCCTCTTTAACGGGGTTGAGATACAAAGCCTGGCATCGCTTTTTCAAGGATGTCTTCCCCACTGAGATCCGACAACGCCGTATCGGATGATGATCTTCGCCGGCCTGACACTAAAAGGAACCCAGAAAGGTATTGAATAAATCATGAAGATGACGCTGATCTACCCAAAATGGCCCAAGCTTGAGAGGCAGACGGAGTTTCACCTCCCGCCCCACGGGCCGGTGGTCTTTGCCGCGGCCGTCCCCGAAGAGGTTGATATTACATTTATCGACGAGAACGTTGAGGATAACCCGCTGACCGATTCGCCCGACATCGTCGCCGTGTCGGTTATGCTGACATGCCAGCTCCCCCGGGCGTTCGCAATATCACGGCAATACCGGGCGCGGGGAATACCGGTCGTATTCGGCGGCATTGCCACCACTCTTCACGCCGGTGAGGTGGCCGGGCACGCCGATGCCGTCTTCATTGGAGAGGCCGAAGGACGCTTCCCGCAGGTCATTGATGACTTGAAAAAGGGCCGCCTCAAACCCGTGTATGACCATCTTGATGACCGTCCCGATATCGGCCTTGTTTCCCCGGCAAGGCGCGACCTTCTCAAAAGGGACCTTTACAATTATCGCGGCGTCCAGATGGTGGACCTCGTCCACGCGTCGCGGGGGTGCAAATTCAATTGCTTCCCCTGCTGCGTCGGCTTCCTGGGCGGAAGGCAATTCAGGCCGCGGCCGGTCGACAAGGTGATCGAAGAAATGATGTCGATCCCCAACAATCGCCTCTTTCTTGTCGATAATTCACTTGCGCAGGAACGCCAGTGGCTGATCGACCTGTTCAAGGCCATGGCCCCCCTCAAGAAAAAGTGGGTTTGCCATCCCATCCTTGACGACGACGAGGTCCTGTCCCTTGCCGCCGAAGCCGGGTGCTGGTACGTCTACCAGGCGATCTTCGATACCTCCGATACGATCCGCAGGAGGGTCGAGCGGTTGAAAGACCGCGGGATCGGAGTGGAGGGCACCATCATACTGGGCACCGACGATCACGACGAGGACTATATCAAGCGCCTCGTGGACTTCATCGGGGAGATCGGTGTCAACATGGCGGAGTTTACCATCCTGACGCCCTTTCCCCACTCCCCCATCAGGGAGCGGCTGGAAAGCGAGGGGAGGATCATCGACAACAACTGGCTGCACTACACGGCGGACAGGGTGGTGTTCCAGCCGAAAAATATGACCCCGGAAAAGCTCCAGGAACTCTACTATTACGCCTGGGATACCTTCTACGGGAAGAACGGTTATCAGCTCAGAATGGGCGAGCTCTTCAGGAACGTGATCCGCCGGGAGATGGAAGACGGCACATACCGCAGGTACAATGTGAGGGAGCCGCGTTCTTTCAAAAAAGAGAGCACCAGCCCATGAGCAGGGTCCTGATGATCTCCACCAATATATCTCAAGACCCTTATCCTGTCTATCCTATCGGAATGGCGACAGTTTCCGCCGCCCTCGCTGCCGGCGGCCACGATGTCCGCCAGTTCGACCTTCTCGCCGAGGACGGGTCGGATGAACGGCTCAAGGGAGTGATCTCAAGTTTCGATCCCCATTATGTGGGTGTATCACTGCGCAATATTGATACGGTTGACTCATGCGACCCTGAGGACAGGTGGTATCTTTCGGCTGACCTCCGTTTAATGAAGGTCGTCAGGGAGGCAACGAGAGCCCCCGTCATTATCGGCGGATCGGCTTTTTCTATCATGCCGGAAGAGATCCTGAACTACCTTGGGGGAGATTACGGCGTTGTCGGGGAGGGTGAACACGTTATCTGCGGCCTTATCGATGCACTCGTCGAAGGTAAGGCCGATACCCCGAATAACGATGGGCCGCCACCCGGACGGGCCCCTGAATGCCGCGGCAACGAACCCTCTTGTGGGAGCCGGACCTGGTAAAGTTCTATACGGAGCAAAGCGGCATGGTGAACATGGCGACAAAGCGCGGCTGCCCGCACCACTGTGCCTACTGTGCCTATTCGGCCATTGAAGGCCATACGGTCCGATATAGGGCGCCGGACGATGTCGCCGATCACGTGCAGCACCTCAAGGATTCGTACGGGATTGACACGCTGTATTTCACTGATTCCGTTTTCAATGACGAAAAGGGCCATTACCTCAAGGTTGCCGAGGCCCTGGTGCGGCGGGAGTTGAATGTCAAATGGACCGCTTTTTTCCGTCCCTCCGGGATCGATCAAGGACGGGTGGGCCCTCCTTAAACGTTCCGGGCTCTACGCCGTCGAGCTCGGGAGCGATGCAGCAAGCGATGCGGCCCTTTCAGGCCTCAACAAGGGGTTTACCTTTGACGACATTTACACCTTCAACGAGGCCGCTGCCGAAGCGCGCGTCCCCTGTGCCCACTATGTCATGTTCGGCGGTCCCGGCGAGACGCGAGAATCCATCGACGAAGGCCTCAGCAACCTCAGCCTCCTCAAGAACTGCATGGTCATGGCCTTTTCCGGTATCCGCATCCTGCCTGCCACCACACTCCACGCACGGGCGATCGAAGAAGGGATCATTGCGAAAGAAACCCCTCTCCTGGAGCCGTTGTATTATTTTTCACCGGACATAGACAGGGAGAACATGAACGATACTATCGAGAACGCGTTCCAGGGACGCATGGACAGGATCTTTCCCCCTTCGGAAGGGGCCCGGCTGATGAAGAAAATGAACAGCCTGGGTTATCGGGGCCTTTTATGGGACAGGCTGGTTAATTTTGGCAGGAATTAAAAGGGACGGAACATGACGACGTTGAATGAGGACAGGATCCCGCTCGTCCACCCCCTTGGGTTACGGGTCGGAAAATGCCGGGCGTGATATCTCGCGAATGGCGAATATCATGCCGCCGCTAGGCCTTGCCAGCATTGCCGCCTTCCTGGAAAAGGACAACATCAGAGCGGATATTATCGACTGCTACGCCTCCCCCCTGTCCGATCCCTTCATCAGGGATTATTTAACGGGGCAGCGGCCCGCCTTTATCGGGTTCAGCTGCACCACATCGAGCTTCCTGGACGGGGTCCGCATCGCGAACCTGGCAAAGAGCATCGAGCCGCGTATAAAAACGGTCTTCGGAGGACCGCACGTATCCGCGTTAAAGACGAGGATCCTCGAAGACTTCCCCGAGGTCGATTTTTGCATTGTCGGAGAAGGCGAAGTAGACCCTCGAAGAGCTTCTTCGAAGCGGCGGACAGACGGGAGACCTGCGCGGCATAGAGGGCATTGCGTACCGCGATGAAGAAGGCAACCCGTTCTTTACCGGCTACCGGAAGAAGGGGATCGACCTTGACAGCCTTCCTTTCCCCGCGTACGAAAAGCTCCCCGGGTACCCTGAGGCGTACAAGCTTCCCATCTTCAATTATCCGAAGGTCCCCAGCTCAAGCTGTATATCGAGCCGCGGTTGCCCTTATTCCTGCAGCTATTGCGACCGTTCCGTCTTCCGGAACAGTTTCCGCTACAACTCTGCGGAGTATCTCTATGAGCACCTGAAATACCTCAAGGACCGTTTCCATATCCGCCACGTCAATTTCTACGATGACCAATTCACCTTTAACCGTAAACGGGTCACGGATTTTGCCCGCACAATGATCGACAGGCCGCTCGGCATGACCTTTAACTGTGCCGTACGTGCCGAGCATATCGACAGCGACCTGGCCGGCATGATGAGGCAGGCGGGGTGCTGGATGATCAGTCTCGGCATCGAAACGGGCGACGAGGAACTTCTCGCACAGCATCGGAAGAACGCAAACCTTGACATGCTTGCTGAAAAGATCAGGGTGATCAAGAAAGCGGGTATGCGCGTGAAGGGCCTTTTGATGATGGGCCTGCCCGGTGAAACCGAGGAGAGCATTAAAAAGAGCATGGATTTCGTCTTCTCCCTGCCCATTGATGACATCAATGTGTCAAAGTTTACCCCCTTTCCCGGTACGCCCCTCTATGAGAATGCCCGGGAACTGGGCACATTTGAAGAAGACTGGGCAAGGATGGATTGCATGAATTTCCTTTTCATTCCCCGGGGGATGACGAAGGGGCTCCTCGAAAAACTCTTTACGAGATTTTACAGGACGCACCTGATGCGGCCGAAGATACTCTTTGATTATATCACCATGATCTGGCGGTCCCCCGACAGCTGGAAGAGGTTTTTCGCCAACATTGGCGGTTTCTTGCGATTTGCCGCGACGGATAAGCGCATTGCCGGCAACGCGGGCAAGGGAAGATAAGCATCGAGCCTGAAACATCCATGAATTTACCGGAAAAGGAGCATATTCGGCCCCTCATTGTTATCCCTGTCTACAATCACGGCGGGACACTCAGGGATGTCGTCGCCAGGGCGCTTGAAGTGTGCGCCGACGTGCTGGTGGTCGATGACGGCAGCACCGATGTAAATACCCGGGAGGTCATAAACGGCCTTTCTGCCCGCCTTATCCGGCACGAAAAGAACAGGGGAAAGGGAACAGCGATCTTGAGGGCCGCGAGCGAGGCCAAAAGGCTCGGCATGACCCACGTTATCACCATCGATGCCGACGGACAGCATGACCCTGCCGATCTCAACCGGTTCATGCCCGTGATGAGCGAAGACCCCCTGGCCATTGTGGTCGGGAAAAGGTTTTTTGACAGGACCGTTCCTTTTTCGTCCCGGTTCGGCAGGGGTTTCTCGAATTTCTGGCTCAAAGTGCAGACGGGATGTTCCCTGAAAGACACACAGAGCGGATTTCGCGCCTATCCCGTCGCCGTCCTTGAATGGCTGAAGCTTCACGAGAAGCGGTTCTCCTTCGAGATCGAAGTGCTGGTCAGGGCCGCCTGGGCGGGGATCGCCCTGAAAGATGTCGACATCTCCGTCCATTACCCCGCGCCAGAGGCACGAATTTCCCATTTTCACCCCCTGATGGACAATCTCGCGCTCACCCTTCTCAACACCCGGCTAACCATTCGTGCTATTCTGCCGATCCCGCAGCGGAGTTTCATTGCAGAAAGGGACGGATCTGAAAAGTTGTCGATCCTCCATCCCATCGAGTCCCTTAAGGGGCTCCTGAGGAGGAACACATCACCGAAACAGCTTGCTCTTTCGGCCGGGCTCGGGATCTTTCTCGGCAGTCTTCCTCTCATTGCGTGCCAGACGCTGACGATCCTGATGACGGCGAGCTACTTTCGCCTGAGCAAGTTTGCCGCCCTGGGTACCAGCCAGCTGTGCATCCCTCCCATTGTGCCGGCGCTTTGCATCGAACTGGGCTACTTTGTCCGTCACGGAAGGTTCCTCACGGAGATCTCTTTCAGGACCCTCGGGTACCAGGGGCTGGAAAGGATCTTTGAATGGGTGATCGGCGCCCTTATCCTGGGCCCGGTGCTTGGCGCTCTCACGGGTGGTATTGTCTACGTGACCACCCTGCAGCTCAAAAAGAAAATGACGGACAAGGGTTTCGAGGATGTGCACGAAAGAAAAGATGGCCGGCAATGGACCAGCCGGAGTGTCGGTTCAAAGCTCCAGCATAACATCTTCTATACCATCATCAGGCTCGGCGGGCATAAAGCGGCATATGCCGTCCTTAATTGCGTTGCCCTTTACTATACCCTCTTCAGGCCGGCGATAAGGAAGAAAGCCGACCCTTATCTGACGCGGCGTTTCAAAACGGGAAACCCCTTCAAGAAACTGCTCAACGCGCACCGGATCTATGTCGGTCTCGGCAAAGCACTCATCGACAGGGCCACACTGGGCATCAAGGGCATCGAACGCATGCGCATCGAATGCGGCGATCAGGGTGTCCTCAAGGACCTTATCAGCGAGGGACGGGGGCTTGTGCTCCTTACCGCCCACGTGGGATGCTGGCAGGCCGCCATGTCGGCGCTCAATTCTCTCAATACGCCGGTGAGCCTTTTGCTCCATCGGGAAGAAGGTGACGTGGACCTCCATTATTTTGAACATACCGGCGGTCCTGCCCCTTTTCGCATTATAGACCCGGAGGGTTACCTGGGAGGGGTACTCGAAATGATGAACGTACTTAAGAGGGGTGAGGTGCTTTCCATAATGGGGGACAGGGTCTTTGGCGACGTCAGAAGCACCCTCTCCGTGGATTTTCTTGGAAGCCCCGTCCGGGTCCCCTTGAGCCCGTTCAAACTTGGGTCGGCGACGGGCGCCCCCATTGCGGTCATGTTTTCCCACAAATCCGGGCCCGACAGTTACGAACTCACCGTTGAGGACATCATACGCGTCCCCCGCGAGCCGGGCCGGCCGGAAAAGGCATTCCGCCCCTACGCCGCGCAATTTGCCCTGTGCCTTGAATCATATGTTGAGCGCCACCCGTACCAGTTTTTCAATTTCTTTGATATGTGGAAAGAGAACTAAAGCACAACGATCGTTTTTTTGTCGAGAGGCTATATATAATCATCTTAAATGGAGAAAGGTCAGCACTATGACGGTTAAGGAAAAACTCAAAAAGATCATCATTGAAGAACTGAAGCTGGAAGAGATCACACCTGAAGATATCGAGGACGACGCGCCTCTGTTCGGAGAGGGCCTGGGGCTCGATTCGCTGGATGCTGTCGAGATCGTTGTCCTTCTCGAAAAGCATTTCGGCGTCGAGGTGAAGAGCCTCGATGAGGGCAAGGCAGCGTTTCAGTGCATCAACACCCTGGCCGCATATATTGAAGAGAGGCAGGCCCAATGAGCCCGCGCGCGGTCGCCATAACGGGTATGGGCTGCATAAGTGCTGCCGGGAACAACCTCCCGGAATGCATGGGATCTCTCTTCAGGGGAGAGCGCAATTTCGGGGCGCCCGTGAGGTTTGCCTCCGATAATGCCATAACGTACCCTGTTTTCGAGGTAGCGGATGACCTTGCATCATTAGAGACCAGGAACACGCCGGACATATCCCGCACGGGCAGGCTTTTCCTCAAGGTTGCCTTTGAGGCCATCGGGGACGCGGGGCTTGACAGGGAATTCCTGCGCTCAAAACGGGTGGGTGTCTGTATGGGTACAACGGTCGGCTGCGTTATGAACGACAGGGATTTTTACAGGGCAGTACCTCAAAGGGCAAGATCCCGACATGGCTGATATAACGAGGTTTCTTCGGAGCAACCCCGCCGAGGTCGTGGCAAGAGAATTTGATCTTACCGGGCCCTGCCAGACGATTGCCAATGCATGCTCTTCCAGCACCGATGCTATCAGTATCGGTGCCCTCTGGATCAAATCGGGTATTTGCGATATCGTGCTCGCCGGCGGTGCCGATGAGCTGAGCCACGTTGCCTGGAATGGTTTCGCATCGCTCATGATCACCGACAGCTCCCCCTGCAAACCCTTTGACCGGGACCGTCAGGGGCTCAACCTGGGCGAAGGCGCGGCAATGATGGTCCTCGAGTCGGAAGGCGTGAGGCGCGGAAGGGGTAAAGGGGCCCGCGCTTTTATTCTGGGTTCCGGTGCTTCCTGTGATGCCTATCACCTGACCGCACCCCATCCGGAAGGGAGGGGCTTAAGGCGGGCCTTGAAAGAGGCCATTGCCTCAAGCGGTGTTGAAACAAAGGAGATCGCCTTCGTAAATGCCCACGGTACGGGCACCCAGGACAACGATCGCGTAGAATCAGGGGTCCTCAATGATATGCTGCCGGGGGTTCCCTTTCTCTCTACCAAGGGATACACGGGGCACACCCTGGGGGCTGCCGGTGCCATCGAGGCAGCTTTCACGGTTGCCTGTCTTGAAATGGGGAGAATACCAAAAAGCGCCGGGTTCACGAATCCCGATCCGCAGGCTTCCCGTATCTCCCGCAGAGAGCGAGATGGAGATAAGGGGCTCTGCGGCAGTTTCCGAGTCCCTTGCCTTCGGCGGTCATAACGGCGTGCTTGTTTTTGGCGCGGGAGGCGGCCCGCTATGAATCTTTCAATTAAGGGAATAGGGGTTCTCGGCGGTTTCGGGTGCGGCACGGATGCCCTGGCATCGGCCCTCTCAAGCGGACAATGCAAGCCGCAGAGTGTTTCCGTTAAAACATCGCAAGGGCCCCGGGAAATGGCAGCCTTTTGCGCGGATACATCGAGGCTGGAGGAATTTGTCAATAAAAAGGCCTTGAGGCGGGTCGATCATTTTTCGAAAATGGCCATTCTGGGATCGTACCTCGCTCTTCAGGATGCGGGGAAACTGGGGGAGGACTTGAGCAGGATGGGCATCATCATTGCCACCGGTTACGGCGCCACCCGCACTACGTATGCCTTCCTCGACTCTTTCATTGTGGACGGCGACAGCTGTTCTTCGCCGACCTATTTCGCCAATTCCGTTCACAACGCCGCTGTCGCAAACGTTTCCACACTCCTTAACATAACCGGGCCGGGGCTTACCGTGAGCCAGTTCGAGATGTCTGTTGCATCGGCGCTGCTTACGGCGCGATGCTGGCTTGAAGATGGCAGTGTCGATTCGGTACTTTTCGGGGCAGTCGACGAATATTGTGATGTCCTCGGCTATTGCTGGCATCGCTATTTCAGGGACAGGGCAACGGCGGCACATGACATGGACCCCCTTAACTTCGATGTGCAAAGCGCGATCCCCGGAGAGGGGGCCTCCTTCTTTGTCCTGTCGCGGGACGATGGCGGCGGTTCGCACTATGGCTCTATAAAAGACGTATGCCTTGGCATGATGGACCATTTTATCGAAGCCCCGGGCAGGGATACCGCCTTCTTTATCGGGGCCGATGGGCACAAGGAATGCGGGGCCCACTATAAACGCTTCCTTTCGGGACATCCCCGGGCGGCATGCTACACACCTTTATACGGAAGTTTGCCGATAGGCCCGGCCTTTGACATCGCCATAGCGGCGTTATCAATAAAGAGCGGGAAGATCTTTCCTATGCCGCCGGGCAAAAATGAAGGCCTGGGACCTGATGCGGCCCATGAGGGGCCAGGGCCGATCTGCTGCGTAAAGATGAGCAGCAGGGGAGAACTGGGAGCGGTTACCGTTGAGGCGTGAGCCGGGATATCCCGAAAGGGAAACTCTGACGTAATATATCAAAAGCACACAATTGACATGAAGAAACTGCGGGGATAGGGCGGGTTGCCTTATCCCTTTTTTTATGCGGCTTACCTTAAGGCCTCTTAAGATCTAGCCGGGATATCCCAGTAAATATGTGATCGGTACCGGTGCGTGTTCGGCCTTTACCTCCCCGGCCTCCCATGTGTACCCCTTTGCGCCTGTACCCATCGCCAGTTCCTTAAGTTCGTCGGCGGAATAGGTGCGAAGACAGGATACAACGGAATCAAAGAGGATGATCGCCGGAGCGATAGGGACAAGATATGTCCATACCAGCCTTGACCACCGAAAAGGACGCATAAAGGGGACGCAAAAAGGCACGAGAAGGGAGGTCAAAAAGAAATTGAACACCGCCCAGGGCGTCCTCTGTGTTACCTCGAATATCGCGACACCCTGCTGACAGTTCACGGCATCCTGAAGGATGGCGCCGGCGACGGGCGGGTGGAAATGGTGAAATGCCGAAAAAATGGTCCGGAAACCAAGGAGGCCCTCCGGCACATGTACGGCGTCGACAGTCTCCGGACAAATATCGAAGAGTCCGCCAAAAACAGCGCGCGCGCTTTCGAATGCCTGCGTGTTGGGGTACTTGTCCGTGAGAAGCACCTTGACGGGAAACCCTTCATCTTCGAGGTCCCGGATCATGTGAAGCCATGGCCCTCCGCTTCCCGAACACAGGTCGATCACCTGATGCTGACCGGTGTGCTCAAGCGCCCGCAGCAGGAGGGAAGCGATCGACCGCGTCCATTTTCCACTTCTTTACGCCAAACTGCAAATAGTCGGTAACGATCGCGCGAACAGACTCCGGGCACCACCTGTGGTCGCTTACTTCAAACAACTGTAATCTTCGCACCGATAATCACCATGCTTTCGTGTAGGGCAAAAGCCATTGCAGAAGAAAGTATCCATAATAATTTACACGAAAATATTTCTTCTGGCACCTTAAAAAGCTCCCGGGGCCATCTTCCGGGAGATGCGCATCGTTTCTGTTCTATGGTATGGTGTAATTTACAGCTTGAAAGCAGGCCAATATTGAAGAACAATGGTAGACGACGGACGGAATGGAAAAATTGAAAAGGCCCCGGGGGGCAACATGCTCGATGCGGATACGATAGTCATCGGGTCCGGTGCCGGGGGCCTTACGGCGGCCCTGGCCCTGGCCAGGGCAGGCGAACGGGTGCTGGTCCTGGAACAGCATGCCCATCCGGGAGGGTTGTGCCACAGCTTTTACCGCGGGGGGTACCGATTCAGTCCGGGTGTCCATTACATCGGGCAGCTCGGTCCCGGAGGATCGCTGAGGAGAATCTACGAAGGGCTCGGCGTCGCCGATGACCTGGCCTTCTTTGAGATGAACCCCTCAGGATTTGAACACATTCGCATCGGCGACGAGGTTTTCGACCTTCCCGCCGGCAAGGATGCCATGGTCGAGAGCTTTACGACGAGGTTCCCGGGTGAGGCCAGGGGGATCAAAGATTATCTGGGGCTCCTCGATACGGTCTGCAGAGAAATGGCGTGTATCCCTGAAACAAAAAGCTTCATCGATTTTGTGACCGTCCCTTTCCGGACCTGGAATATGGGCCGTTACGGGCTCTACAGCCTTGACCGGATCCTCAAGTGACCGGATATCCGACCCGCTGCTCAGGGCGCTCTTTTCCATTCAATGCGGTGACCATGGACTGCCTCCTTCCCGGATCCCCTTTGTCATGCACGCACCGGTGGCGGGACATTATATGGACGGCGCCTGTTACCCTATGGGGGGTGCAGGAACCATCCCGAATGCCCTGATCGCGGGCCTTCGCAAAGAAGGCGGGGATATACGGCTATCTGCGGAGGTTGAAAAAATACTCATCGAAGAGAAGGGCGGGAAGCCATCGGCTATCGGTGTTCGTCTCGCCTCAGGTACTGAACTTCGCGCCAACCGGGTAATCTCCAACGCCACCCCGCATATCACCTACGATCGTCTCGTGGGCCGGGAACACTTAAGTTCAGGGCTTCGGCGAAAACTTGACCGCACACGTTACTCGACAGCGGCACTGACCCTTTTTCTGGCCACTGACCTTGACCTTGCATCCATGGGCATGGATTCAGGCAACTACTGGTACGTTCCCGACCGCGATCTTGAATCGCTCTTTGCCCGCTCTCAGGACCCTGACACGGTAAATGATCAATGCCCCGGCATCTTCTTTGGAGTCACCAGCATCAAGGACCCGAGCAGCTTCCATAAGGGCCGCCATACCATTGAAGCCGTCCGCT
The DNA here is from genome assembly GCA_963823725.1 of uncultured delta proteobacterium. GTDB lineage: Bacteria > Desulfobacterota > Syntrophorhabdia > Syntrophorhabdales > Syntrophorhabdaceae > Delta-02. The sequence goes on along the minus strand of CAWGMJ010000020.1, from coordinate 229,117 downwards.
TCATAGCTTATGAGGCTTTCAGCGCCTATGAAGGTTCCACACCGGGGAAACGGCCAAAAGGATACGCGGCTCTAAAGGACAAGCTTACCGCGGCAATGCTGAGATCATTGGAACGTATCATCCCGGGGATCGGCGATCATGTGCTCTTTAGCGAACTGGGAACCCCCCTTACCAGCGACCACTTCGTGCGCTCCACCCGGGGGGGTTGTTACGGGACCGAGAAGTCGCTCTGGCAGATCGGCCCGTTCAGCTTTAAGCAATTTTCGGAGATCAACGGTCTTTGCCTGTGTGGGGCAAGCATCCTGACGCATGGGGTGTCGGGCGCGACGACATCCGGGCTTGCCCTCGCGGCAGCAGTCCTGGGGTGTCGGCCCGGCGAATTGCTCACGGCAACAGGCCGTGAGCTGCAGATATTCCCCGCCGGGCAGCCTTATCGACGGCAGTGCCGTTAAAGTGACAAACCGCTATACCCTGCATTGCAGTTATGCTCTCGAAAAGGTTCAAAATGCCAGGACCGAAGACTGAATTTCGTACACACTCGCGGGATGAATAGATTCTGAATCCATGTTGTAAAAAAGATGACAGCCTTGCGCATGAACCCGCTACAAAAACATTGCTCGTTCTGCGACAGACACGACGGAGTGTCTGCGGGTATCATATATAGGAAGTAAACCCCATGCGATAGAGCATTAGGGACAACGCCGAAGGTCGTGGTGCTCATAGTGCTCGGCGGCGATGGCGGTTATTATGGGACTAGACGGAGGTGACGTTATGGATCATCAAGGCAACGGATTTAGTGCAGGGAACGTTTTTCTTTCATTTCTGGTTGGGGGCCTGATCGGAGCCGGAGTTGTAATGGTTACAGCGCCGAAAACAGGGGAAGAAACCCGTAAAATGATAAGAGAGCTCGCCGAAGAAGCAAAAGAAAAAGCGGAAAATTATGTTGATCAGGTTAAAAACATGGCGACGGCTTATTTGGAAAGGGGAAAGGATTTTATAGAAAAAGAAAATCATATTATCACCAAAGCTGTGGAAGCTGGTAGAGAGGCGTACAAAAGAGAACAGGTCAAGATCGGTTCTCCGGAGTAAAATAGGAAAATTCAAACTGACAAGACTAAAAGCAAAACATTATATGAAGGTAGTATATTCCATATCTATGATGCTGGCCAACTGTCGCTTGGCTGGTCATCTTTAGAAAATCGTGGGAGGGCAATGATCATGTTTGAAGAAACAAATTCATATAATGGTATCGAGACAGAATCAATGGAAGATAAAGATCTACCCATTCGTTCTGACCCACTGAGACAATACCTCGCAGAGATACGGAGGTACCCGTTATTAACGAGGGAAGAAGAACATAAGATCTCCCGGCTTGTCTTCGACCATCATGACATGGCGGCAACCCAGAAACTTACCGTGTCAAACCTCAGGATTGTGGTCAAGATCGCTTTTAGATATTACCATACATATCTCAATATTCTCGATCTCATCCAGGAAGGCAATGTTGGTCTCGTTCACGCGGTGAAGAAGTATAATCCCTATAAGGGGACAAAGTTCTCAACGTATGCTTCTTTCTGGATACGTGCTTACATTCTCAAAAACATCATGGATTCCTGGAGTCTTGTGAAAGTCGGGACCACACAGAGCCAGAGAAAACTCTTTTACAAATTATACAGCGAAAAACGAAGACTTGAGGCCATGGGGATTTATCCCACGCCAAAGATCCTTGCAAGCAACTTTGGCTTAAAGGAAGGGGAAGTGGAAGACATGGAGAAAAGACTTTCCCATAACGACATGTCCCTCGATGTCCCCGTTTATGATGAAAGCGACGAAACGCTTATGGATAGGATCAGCTCGGACCAGGATGTGGAGGAGATAGTTTCAGCGCAGCATAAATTTGCAGTATTATCAAAAATGATGAATGAGTTCAAGGCCACTCTGGACGACAGAGACCGTTACATATTCGATCATCGTGTCATAGCAGAGGAACCGATGTCACTTCAGGAGCTAGGCGATAGTTACCGGATCTCACGGGAACGGGTAAGGCAGGTGCAAACCAGGATAATAAAAAGATTCAAGGCACATTTCCAGGGAAGCCTTGCAGACTTTGACCTGCAAAATATAGCCGTGAATACCGGGGCGACATAACGGGCAATATGACCTTTCTTCGTGCCCATCCTCGCTGAACCAGGAAATTGCCCCTCGCGTTTATTCGCACGCCCTTCCTTTAAGGCTGAAAAACAGTTTGAGTGTCTTTTTGACCGTCTCGGAGAATATTTTCGTCGACATAAAATTCCCGGCCACCCTTTTATTGATCTCCCCGAGAGTGGGATAGGGATGAACGGCCGCTGCCAGAGTGGACAGTTTCACGTTCGCGTTCATGACCGCAACCCATTCGCCGAGCAGGTCGCCCGCCTCGGGCCCCAGGATCTGGACACCTATGGGCCTTTCCTTTTCATCGAGGAGCATCTTTATCTTTCCCGTCAATTCCCCTTCCGCCAGGCTCCTGTCGTTGTCCCCGAACGCCTCGGTCCAGACGGAATAATTGATGCCTTTGGCCCTTGCGGACTTTTCATTCATCCCTATCGAGGCAAGTTCGGGGTCGGTGTAGGTAACCCAGGGAAGATAGGTGTAGCTGACCTTTCTGGGGAAGCGGAATATCGCGTTGCTCAGCACTATTCCCCCTTCGTACCCGGCTGCGTGGGTAAATTGGTAGGTGCCGGTGACATCTCCGGCCCCGTAAATATGGCGCAGGCTGGTCCTCAATTTTTCATCAAGCACAAGGCCTTTTTTGGTCGCGGTGACGCCTATATCCTCGAGACCGAGTCCATCGAGATTCGGTTTCCGCCCGGTGGCGACGAGGATCGTTTTTGCCCTGACACTCCCCGTCTGATCGCCCTTCTTGAAGGTGACCTCCTTTTCATCCCCCAGGTCTCTGGCGCTCTGTACCGCGGATCCCAGGTGGAATTCCACGCCTTCAGCCCTTAAAATGTCCATGACCGCATCCGTCATGTCGGAGTCGTCGGCACTGAGGATTTGCGGGAGGAACTCCACCACGGTGACCTTCGTTCCCAACCTGGCAAAGGCCTGGGCCAGTTCCACCCCGATAGGCCCTCCCCCTATTATCGCCATGGATTCCGGAAGTTCCTCCAGGGAAAACACCTCCCTGTTCGTGAGGTAGGGTGTTTCCTTGAGGCCTTCGATCGGCGGTATGGCCGCAGACGAGCCCGTCGATATCACCCAGCTTCGGGCCGAATATGACCTGCCGTCGAGACTGATGGTATGATCGTCTGTAAACATTGCCCTGCCGAATTCTACCTTCGCGCCGAGGCCGCAGAACCTCTCTTCGGAATCATGCTTCTGAATGGTATCTATAACCGACCGGATCCTCGCCGCGATCTGACGAAAGTCCGGACGTTGAACCGTTACACCGGGCAGGCCGAACAGGGGGCCATTCTGCATAAGGTGATATATCTTTGCCGTCCTTATAAGGGTCTTGCTGGGCACGCATCCATAGTGAAGACAGTCGCCTCCGAGCACCCTTTCGCTCTCCACGATCAGGACTTTCGCGCCCGCCCGCGCGGCACCCGCCGCAACCGTGAGCCCGGCGGCACCCCCGCCGATGATACCCATGTCATAATCATACCTTGCCATCGGTCCTCCTTTTCCCTCTTGTCTGCCCTGCGGCCGTTCTTTTCCGCGCTCTCGCAAAAAGCCGAAGTAATTCCCTGATATCGTCATCTTTCCCGCGAGCCGATAAGGCGCCGGTTCTTCATAGAGAGCCATGAACCCTTCGGCTTGCTGCATGTATTAATTTTAGTACGGCAATGGCAATCTGTCTTCACGTGGACCTTGGAGAACCTTGCGGGCTTGCGGGTGAAACTGCAGCCGTCAGAATTTCTTTCGCTGGACAAACGGGAGAAGGATCAACCGTACCAAACCGAGTTTCTTTGGGTCCCTGAAGTTTGCCAGACCTATCGCCATGCTGTCATGTCCGCCCTGAGGCTGGTCCTTGTACGTATGGAACAGGCGGTCCCACCAGGGGAGGTTGAAACCGAAATTGCTGTCGTGTTCCCGGATGATCACCGAGTGGTGCACGCGATGCATGTCGGGCGTGACGACAACGAGGCGCAGCGCCTTGTCGACAGCCCTGCTGATGGAGATATTGCTGTGGTTGAACATGGACGTCGCGTTGAGGAGCACCTCGAAAGCGACGACAGACCAGAGCGGCGTTCCCAGCAGCACCACGAGCCCCATTTTGATGAGGAGGGAAAGCACGATCTCGACCGGGTGGAACCGTGCCCCCGTCGTCACGTCTATATCGAGGTCTGTGTGGTGCATGCCATGGAAATACCAGAATATTCGCACCTTGTGAAAGATCACGTGCTGAAGGTAGATGGCAAGATCAAGGAGCACCACGGACAGAACGCCCGCCGGAAGGGAAGGCACATTAAGATAATGGAAAAAGCCCCAGCCGCGCTCTTGTGCAAGGAGGGCCATCGCCGCCGCCTGGAGGGGAAAGAGAAAGCGCCCCACAAGGCTGTTAAGCAAGGTAATGGAGAGGTTGTTGAACCACCGCGAGGCCTTCGGAGCCCGCAAGGCCCGCCTCGGGGCGGCAATTTCCCAGACCGCCATGAGAAGGAACACGCCGAAGAAACTGCCGAGTCTGATCCAGATAATAGTTGTCGATGGCAAGCATATTCACGGATAACACCGTTCCATAGCCTATATTATATGACAGGATCGGCCTGGCCGGAATAAAGGGTCTTGTGCTTCTGCGGCCAGGCAATTTGAAGGCAGGGAATAAGTGATTATACTAAGAAAGTTCTACTTGGTGGGAGGCAACAATGAAAAGCTTATCGGTCGGCACGGTGATTCTGTTGCTGGCGCTACTTGGTTGTCAGAATTCCGATGTGAGTGGACTGCAAGACAAAACTGCCGCGAAAAACACGAAGGACACGAAGATGATGAGCGAAGCACGGCCAGGCGAGGGATCCCGGCAGAAACAATCCGTTGATTGGAAGAATTTCAAAAAACCCGATGATGCAACCCTGAAGAAACAGCTCACCCCTCTCCAATACACGGTGACCCAGAAGGAGGGGACGGAACCGGCGTTCCGGAATGAATACGACGCCAATAAAGCAGAGGGCATATATGTCGATATCGTCTCCGGAGAGCCGCTGTTCAGTTCCCTGGACAAGTTCGATTCGGGAACGGGCTGGCCGAGTTTTACAAAACCCCTGGAACCGGACAATATCGTTACCCGGCAGGACCGGGGATTATTCGGGACCCGTACCGAGGTAAGGAGCAAATACGGTGATTCCCATCTCGGTCACGTGTTCACCGACGGGCCCCCGCCCACGGGCCTCAGGTACTGCATGAACTCAGCCGCACTGAGGTTTGTTCCCAAAGATGACTTGCAGAAGGAAGGCTACGGGGAATATGCAAGGCTCTTCGAAAAGAAATAGCGGTCAGGGGAGAGTTTTACTATGGGTGCATTGATCTCGACAGTCGTCCTGTTCATCGGCCTTATGGTCATGACCGGATCCGCACCGGCAGAAAATGCCGGCAAGGAGGCCCGGGTTCCCCAGCTGGAAAAAGCGACTTTTGCCGGCGGGTGTTTCTGGTGCATGGAAGGCCCCTTCGATAAGCTCCCCGGGGTTGTCTCAGTCACGGCAGGTTATACCGGGGGACATGCGAAGAACCCGACATATGAAGAAGTTTCAGCAGGGGTGACGGGCCACGCCGAGTCCGTTGAGATCGTCTATGACCCGCGAAAGGTCAGTTACGAAAAGCTGCTCACCATTTTTTGGCATAATATCGATCCTACCGTCAAGGACCGTCAGTTTTGCGATGTGGGGAACCAGTACAGGTCGGCGATCTTTTACCATACCGGAGAGCAGCGAAGGCTTGCGGAACAATCTAAAACAGAACTGGAAAAGAACAAGCCGTTCAAGGAGCCCATCGTGACGGAATTGGTCCCGGCTGCCGAGTTTTACCCGGCAGAGGAATACCATCAACATTACTACAAGAAGAACCCGCTGAGGTACAAATACTACCGCTACGCATGCGGTCGGGACCAGCGGCTGCAGGAACTCTGGGGAAGCCAGGCCGGACATTGAGCGGGCCGAGGAGACCTTGCCTCATTTATCCACACAGGGAATTTAGCTGTCTGGTCGTGCATCATTGGCTCGCGGGAAATGGAATACCAGGTGGCAGTCTCTACTTACCCTCATCGATCTTCGGACTCTCGGGCCCTTTATCGGGAGGCGTCACGTGTATGACCGGCCGGTCGATAACTGTGATGTGCTGGCCATCGTCGTCAAAATCTTTCAAAATATCGATAAGAGAGACATACAGGGCCATGATAAGAGGTCCGACAATAATGCCGACGAGTCCGAATACCTGGATGCCGCCGAGCACGGCAAAGAAGGTGAGAAGAAAAGACAGTTTGGCCCGCCCTCGTATAAAAAGGGGACGGACAACATTGTCAACGAGACCAATACCGAAGACTCCGAAAGCGACGAGGATAAGACATTTTATTACGTGCCCGGTGACCAGAAAGTAAAGGCATATGGGTACCCACACGATGTGAGAGCCGATGAAGGGGATGAAAGATGTGATCGCCGTGGCCAAACCCCAGAGGGCCGGTGAAGACACCCCAACCGAAATAAAGCCTACCGCTCCCACTATCCCCTGCGCCACGGCTACAGCAACTCCCCCGTAAATTGTCGATACGACCACATCCTTTGCCTGCTTTGATAATTGTTCCTTGTGCCGCTCTGAAAAAGGCAACAACTCGAGGATCCTTGCGACGTAAATATTGCCGTCCTTGAAAAAGAAAAATAGCACGAAGGTCATGATAATGAATGTCGTGAAAGCACCGGCAACACTACCCAGGCTGCCGGGAACCAGACGAAGCAGATGTTTTGACAAGTTCGAAAGGCCGTTTACCACGTACGCGATCACCCGCTCTTCATCAAGGTGGAAAATAGGCAGAACCCGATTTGCGAGGTCGTGAATGATTGAATTCTGGTATGCCGATCGCACGCCCTCGGCGGTCAGGGTTGTCGTCGCCAGGTCCTGGATCTCACCTGCCAGGAGGTAGGAAAGATATGAAAGGGGCCCCAGAAGTACGATCAGAACAAGGGAAAGCGTCGCCAGGGAAGCTAAAGCCGGGCGCTTAATGTACCGCAGGATAAAGCGATAGACCGGATAGAAAACGATTGCAAAAACCGTGGCCCATATGAGCGGTGCGAAAAATGGAGCCATTATAAGATAGGCCAGGTAACTGGCCAATGCGACGATAACAACCAGTATTCCTATTCTGAATCTGCGTGTCATAAGAGAACTCCGGCTGCATGAAGATCAATGTGCCGACCGATCTGACAAGAACGGGATAAACCGTGGTGCATCACCGGCATCAACTTGAATTTATGTTTCAGGATAGAACATGTCAACGCCGACATATCTCCAGCCTCGCCAGACCTGAAACAGCTACCCGGCGGGCACTAGCCATCCTATCGGATATTGCACACTGGCAATAATGAAAGTTGGCTGTCCCCTGCCAATGGCGTTATAATAAGGCGATGGATTCTGTAATAATGTGCGCCGATATGGATGCTTTCTTTGCATCGGTTGAACAGCGCGACAATCCAAAGCTCCGGGGTAAACCGATAGCAGTTATAGGCCAGGGTGAACGAACGGTCCTGGCAACGTGCTCATATGAGGCGCGGCGATACGGTGTGAAGACCGCGATGACTCCCGACGCAGCCAAAAGACTCTGCCCGGACATAATATTCGTTATCGGCGATCACAGGAAATACAGCAGTATATGCAGGCAAATGGAAGAGATATGTCTCGGGCTCACGCCGGACATTGAAGTATATTCGATTGACGAAGTTTTTCTCGACGTGACCCGGTCCCACCACCTCTTTGAAAACCCGACAGCAATGGCCCGGACGCTTAAAGATACGGTCAGGAAAGAGCTCGGCGTTACGTGCACTGTCGGCATCGGGCCAAACATCCTCATTGCAAAGCTGGCAAGTGAGCTCGCTAAACCCGATGGGCTTCGCTGGATCGAAAACTCTGAAATCCCTGCAATACTCGAGAGTCTGCCTATAAAACAATTGTGGGGCATCGGGGCCCAGACCGAAAAAAAATTGAAGTCTATGGGCATTACGACTGCCGGGCAATTGGGCCGCATGCCTTTGTCAGCACTCACCAGGCGCTTCGGTATCTTCGGCCAGCAGCTGCAAGCCATGGGAAACGGCACTTTAAAACGGTCGGTTGAAAGAGGATCGGGACCGCCGAAATCAATAAGCCACAGCACAACCCTTCCCCGGGATATATGGAAAGCCGACGAGATACATGCATGTCTTTTACACCTTTGCGAAAAGGTGGGATATCGCGCACGGCATCATGGCCACACAGGCAACAAAGTGACCCTGACGATACGCTATGCCGATTTTACAACATTCAGCAGGCAAATGACCCTGCCCGTATCTACGAATGATACGAGTGAAATATATAAGGCGTCTACCGGTCTTCTTAATAAGGGCCGGCTTCGCAAACAGCGTAAGACTCCTCGGAATTACCCTCTCCGGGATAGATCAAAGCGGGAACCAGATGACATTGTTTGATGAGAAAGAACGAAATAAGAAGAAGGCCCTATTTCAAGCCGTAGATAGTCTTAACGAGAAATTCGGGCACAAGACAGTCACATTTGCGGCAACCCTGAATGAAGACAAAAACAAAACAAAATAAGATCCGCCTTCTTTGCCCTTATGCCTCACTCCTGACTCCTCACTCCTGACTCCTCACAATCTTTTTGACTGCATGATCCCTATAAGCAGCCATATTCCGAGGATGCTCGCCAGGAGGAAACCCGCAAGGCCTATAATGGGATAACCAAGAAAGGTCGGCCCGACCCGGGTTTGAAAAATAAGCGATGAGCCGACAATGAGCGCCGCGATGACCACTGCAAAACTGATGCGGTTGCTTGACCGGTCAAGTTCGTCGACAAGAAGCTCGAGGCCCCGGTGTTCGAACCTCATCGTAAACTTTCCCTTGCGGACCATCGTTAATATCTCCTTGAGGTCCGTCGGCAGGACCTTGAGAACCCCGAAGGCATCGGCCGCCGTCTTTCTTAATTCATTGAGTTGCCGTCGGGGATCGTACCGCTTCCAGAGCAGACGACGGGCATAAGGCCTTGCGATCTCTATGATGTTAAAGTCGGGATAGAGCACCCTGCCGACGCCTTCGCTGATGATCAGGGCCTTTGCCATCATTGCGAAATCGTGAGGAAGATGGAGCCTGTATTTTCGTATGATGCCCATGAGCTCCCTGATTATGCTCCCGATCTCCATCTTCTCGAGAGGCACGCCATAATAACGCTCGAGAAGGTCGCGGGCATCGATCTTGAAATTGCGCACATCTTCGAGATCCTCAGCCACACCGATCGCACGAAGGCTTTTTACCAGGCTGTCGACGTCCCTGCGGAGCACCGCAAGGAATATGCTGCTCATCTGCTGCACGACATCTTCCTCGATCGTTCCGGTCATCCCGAAATCAACCGGGGCGATGACATTGTTCTCACAGACGAAGATATTTCCGGGATGCGGGTCCGCGTGAAAGAACCGAAACTCGAAGATCTCCTTAAGTGTAATATTTGCGCCATTTACAGCGATAGCCTTTCGATCGAGGCCTGCCGCGTCGAGCCGTGAAATATCAGATATCTTTATACCGTCAATATATTCAATGGTCAGAACCTTGGGCGTTGTGAGGTCCCAGTATACCCTGGGAATATACACGGTCGGCGTATCTGAGAAATGCATGCGGAACCGGTCGATATTCCGTCCTTCCCTGACGAAATCAAGTTCGTGCCGGATGGTCCGGGCAAAATCATCCACGAGCCCTGTCGGGTCATAGTTCCTGCTTTCCGGGATGCGCCGCTCTACAAGGCCGGCAAATTCCCGAAGTATACGAATGTCGTTCTCAATTGTCTCGTCAATGCCCGGACGCTGGACCTTGACAGCCACATCGTCCCCCGATATCAGTTTCGCGCGGTGGACCTGGGCGAGGGATGCAGCCGCACTTGGTTTTTCATCGAGATGCAGAAAAACATCTGTCAGCCGGCGCCCGAGTTGTGTTTCTACCAATCTTCTGGCGTCCTCGAATGGGAATTCCGGTACATCGTCCTGCAGCTTGGATAATTCCTGAATAAATTCGGGAGGTACAATATCGGGGCGGCTGCTCAAAACCTGGGCAAATTTGATAAAGGTCGGGCCCAGTTCCTCAAATACAAGGCGCAGCCTTTCCGGGGCTGAACGGGTTGCCTGTCCCTGTCTTTCCGTGATTAACGTCTTCCGGGGCACGCCATGGTAGCGCGCCTTCAATCTGTCAAGAAATTCATGAAAACCATGGCGGGCAAGGACAGAGGCTATACTGCTGTATCGCTTGAGATCCCGTTTTTTGAAAGGCACTTATTTAGCCGCCTGTGTCTTTCCGCTCGGTCATGGTAAGTCTCATCTCGATCCTTTTGAGTGTTTGCATCATGTCATCCCAGTCTTTCTTGGTGGGCAGGCCCATATCGGCAATGGTCTTCTGCACGGTATCATTTACCCTGTCCTGAAACGCCTTTTGCTGCCTGTCCGCCTCCTTGAGCAGTTTATCAATGGTTTTATACCGTTCCGAACTGGCAACCTCACCTTTCTTGATCAATTCATCAACGAATGCCTCGGCTTTATCCTGTGTCATGGCGATGGCCCCCAAACCCAAAAAGATCGCTTTCCTGAATATGTCCATATAATTCCTCCTTCGAAGTTTCTTCCCCAAAAAATCTTATACGCCCGCAAAGGCCCGGTTTTTTGGCCTAAGAGATATATAGGTATGTGGACATTCAATTTCAAGGCGAATGGCAGGCTGTGCATTGATATCAGAGACTGAATAAAAAAGAGGAAATTAAAGGCCGGGATATTTGCCTGTTCGGTTACAGCGTCCTGATCTTATTTGTTATGGCCGCCCCTGCCTTTTTTATGCAGTCGGCTACCTCGGAGAGAATGCCTTCCATCTTCGTTTGCGATGACGTCCATATCGCGCCGTAGATCTTCTTGCTGCCTTCGGCAACGATCGCGCCCAGCATCTTCGCGGCTTCTATGGTCGCGTAATGCCGCACCGTACGCCGCGACGGCCGGGTCAGGGAGCGGCAGTAATGCTTCGTCATCGCGCCTACCCGCAATGTGAGATAAGCATTTGAGGAACCCGATATAACGGAACTTACGAGGATCATGCTCGCAACCTGGAAACCCGGGATCGCCCCCGTTGCGGAACCGAGCACGCCCGCCAGAACGGGCTGTATGATCTCGCTTAAGTCCATATCTTCGAGCTCTGTTGCAAGGAAAACCATTGCTGCGACATTGGCGTAGAGATACAGGAGATTGCGTATCGTCGGCCTCTGATAATAACAGCGCGCCACATCAAAGACCAGTTTTGACTGGGCAGCGAGCACTATGATCCCGTCCAGTTTGCCGTTCTGGGAGACGGCGGTGCTGATGAATATGCGGCCCGCTGTCTTTTTTATGGCGTCATCCGCCTGTTTGTCAATGATCTTAAGGGCGGCCTCGATATCGTCCTTTGACGCCAGGTCCCGGCCTGCAACAAGATGGTTTTTTCGGAGTCTTTTTGCCAGATCATTCAGGTACGCGGGAAATCCGGGATCGTCTTCGCTCCGGGGAAGCTTCGCCGGGGAAGGCATTCTCAGGAAAAGATAGACAGGGACAAAAATGCAGGCCGCGTAGATCACAACCAGAATACCGAGCACTATGCTGCCAAAGATGGGGTGAAGGCGGTCGGCGAACCCAACGACAAGAATTGTTTGGTTTATCACGAAAATAATAAACAGGACAAGAATTAATAACGCGGCTGTCGCAGCTATTCTTCTAGCAGTTTTCCCCATTTTCTTATTTATTCACCCGCCCTTATTTTACACTTTGTAATATTTGCCCAGGTCGATCTCTTCCCAGTCTGAATATTCCCTTGCCTTGTTCCACATTTTCAGCTGGGCAGGGCTAAAGGCATGGAGCGAAAGCCAGTAGGGATATGATCCCTGAGCGCAACAGATCTCTCCTTCGGGTCACGTTAGGGACATATCTTGATTATATAATGAAAAACGATCTCAATGAAGTGTTTTGCCTCGGCCGGGCCAGAGCAAGATGTCATTGGGACGTTTCTTTTTCTTCTGCAGCGATCAGGTTTTCTTCGATCTCTCGTGTCAGGTCCATCATAAGGGTCTGGCTTTCGTGGGTATATTCGGTCGTCCGGATCTCGGTCATTTTTTTTAAGGCTGCTATTATCCGCTCCGTTTTTACTGTCTGTTTCCTGATAACGTCGAGCGCTGTCCTCCTGTCCGCCTCGGACGCAGCGCGTATGCTGCGCCGCGCCATGCCTCCAATCACCGTATTGGCATTCAGGAGATAATGCGACAGGGTAACCATTAATTGACGCAGTGTCGTGAGCGCGATGGCCTTTCTTTCATTTTCGAGCTCCACGAGCCTCAGCCTGTGTTTTTCCAGCTCCATACGTTCCGTGATATCCCTGCAGATCCCGGCCGTCGCCGTCTTGCCTTCGTACAGTATGGCCTTGACCTTGTTTTCCGAGTACATTTTCCTTCCGTCTTTGCAGAGCCTCATATAGATATACTGGTCCGGTGCATGACCGGTCGTAACCCTTTCTTCATAGATCTTGGCCAGGTCGCCGCGCGATTCCGGGGCAACGAAATCCATGTACGGCCGGCCCATGACTTCCTCGGCCGTGTATCCGTGCATGTCGCAGAACGTCTTGTTCGCGAAGATCACCCGTCCCTTCCGGCTCACAAAGTATCCGTCGTTGATGTCCTCGATCAGCATACGGTACTTGGCTTCGGATTCCGCCAATTCGTATGTCCTTTTCTCGACTGTTACTTCAAGTTCCTCAGCATGGTCCCTGATCATTTTTTCATGAAGTGACTCAAAGTGCTCGCTGAATTTACGGATCGAGTACGACAGGCAATTGTTCAGTTTTTCAAGCGCCTCCGGGATCTCAGGAGGATCAAGTTCTTTGAGGAAGATGGGCACAGTAACGGTTCTATAAAGCTCCCACGCGGCCTGCACCTCTGACAGGGTAAAACCGACATCAAGGCGCATTGCGCTGAACCTTTCGATAAAAATGTCCATTTTGGACCGATCATTTTCTATGACAAAGGTAAAAGTTGCGTCGGTCGCCTGTGTTACATTGCTTCGAAGCTCTTCAACAGGACGAAGGGAGTACCTTTCGCTCAGCGCAGGGATCCTTATCAACCATTCTTCGATTATCTCATCGCGATGCGTTCTGAGAAGATGCTCAAGGTCCATTATTGCAAGCCTATATCCGAAACGGGCATCCGTCAAGAAAATGCCTGTTTCAAACCGCGGGTACTTTAGACTAATTATCGCCTCCCGAGAGCCTACCGGGAAGGACATGGTGCTAAAACCTGATTAAATTATGCTAAGATATTAGTCTGCCCCAGTTCTTCAGGCTCCGCTGCCTGCAAAATTCCGGGATGGACTGTTAATAAGGACACTTAGGGGATGCCTATATGAATATACGCATAGTGCTGAATACTTGGAAAATACCCTGCCCGTGACTGCTTTGTTACGATGGATGCACGCTCCATGGATCATATTGTTCGTGATGCTCATCCTTCTTTGCATCACGGTGGGCCATGCTACCGATGAGGTCGAAAATCTTCGTCAAAAATTTACGGTGCTCAGGCCGTATCTGGAGAACAACCAATTCCAGCGTCCTTTGTACCTTAATTCAGTCGAGTTGGATTACTCAATAAGGGGGGACATTTACGCGGTGATCGATTACCCGTATGCAGATATCAACAGGGTCCTCAACGACCCCGAGAAGGCACCGGTCAGCCTTTGCCAGATAATGATGCTTCATCCCAACACAAAGTACTGCCGTGCCATCAACGGCAAGAATGGGAAAATATTGAGCACGAAGATCGGGAGGAAACAAGAACAGCCGCTTGAAGATGCGTATGATATGGACTTCAATTACCGCAATGACAGCGCTCCAGGCACCGGGTATTTACGCATAGAGCTTAAGGCGGATACCGGGCCTTTCAGCACGAAAGATTATCTCATCATGATCAGAATGGTAGGTATCGACGCAAACCGCAGCTTTCTCCACCTGTCGTATTCGCTCGGGTATGGGTTTGCCGCGCGAACGGCAATGAAGGTATATCTGGCAACGATAGGCAGGGACAAAGTGGGTTTTACCCGGCTCGATAATCCTCCGGGCGCTCGAGCCCCGCTACATACGGGGCTTGAGGGGTGTCGTCGAGCGCAACACCATGCGTTATTACCTCGCAATAGAGGCATTCCTGAACTCCACATACCTGCCTCCCGACAAACAACTGGCCCGACGGCTTAACCGGTGGTATGACGCAACGGAAAAATATGCCCGGCAGCTGCATGAAGTGGGACGGCAGGAATACCTGCACATGAAAAACGACGAATATCAGCGGCTTCAGAATCCATAAAGTAAATCGTTTTTTGCAGAGTCGTCCGAAAAGATATCGATAAAATGCTAGCAATTATTGAACACTGATCGTTTCGTATGATATAAAAAAAGCAAGGAATTAAATAAAATAACGAGGGGAGAAACGGCTCATGGACGAACGAGAGATAATGCGAACGGGTTTGTAAGCTTTTCGAAGACACTGTACCTGTATTGCACAATATATATAAAGGGTTTATGGGCCAGAAGCTGAACCTCCTTAAAGAAAGCAGGACGCAATTCAGGGAATCGCTCAAAGCAACACGTTCCGGATGTACAGACAGATTATCGAAGATAAAGATAAAACGTCAGGCGGAACAGCTGTTCCTGAAGCGCTCCCGCATCTTCAGCGTATCGCCCTCGCGCTGGATAACCTTCTCGACAAGATGGAAGCCAAGGTTGAATCCAACATTCTCTTTACCGACAAGGCCCTTGACGAAATCAAACAGCTCATGATCGCCGTAGCCGCCGAATTTGTCGATGTAAAAGATTACTGCTCGACCAGGAACCCCGTTCTCAGAAAACAGATACAGGCTAACCTGCAAAGGTTACGAACCTGATCAACGAATTTGATTCCGTCCACCAGAACCGGCTTATCAGCGGCGTCTGTATGCCCCAGGCATCATACCTTTACATCGACATGACCGATTCTCTGAAGAGAATGTCCCGGGAACTTTCTGCATTTGCCGAACTGCTTCCGCCGCGGTCCTAAAATCGAAGAATACCAATAAAAAGGCCCTGGTTTCAGGGCCTTTTTTCGCTTATATTTACGGAATTTTTAACGCCTTACGCCTTACGATGTTTTTCATTATCTGTATGAATTCTGGATACGCTCGAATCATACAATATTCCTTTTTTTACACCGTTGTCCTCATAGGAGTAGGGAACGCCATTTTCAACCCCCACAAAAACAAGGGGCTCGTCCGCATTGCAGGTGCCACAGATCGATACGATAACAGAGGCTGCTATTAAAAATAAGGTCCTTTTCTTTATCATCAAGAATATCTTAAGGTTACGACTAAATAATGCCCGTTTGAACCATATTTGCAATACGATTTGTTACATCG
This sequence comes from uncultured delta proteobacterium, assembly GCA_963823725.1. Classification (GTDB taxonomy): domain Bacteria; phylum Desulfobacterota; class Syntrophorhabdia; order Syntrophorhabdales; family Syntrophorhabdaceae; genus Delta-02. The sequence continues at coordinate 213,467 of CAWGMJ010000020.1, read as the reverse complement.
GGTAAAGGGAGGTTTTTGAGAATACTATTGAAGGTTCTCTTGAATTGATGGAAAATTCAAGAGCGGATATTTTACGAGAATTCGCGGGAGGCCGATGTGAAAGTATGCGACATCCTGAAAAAGCAGGGATGCATCGAAGAAGAGCATATAGAAAAGGCGCTGAAGATCCAGGCTGGAAGTTCAAAACCCATCGGTGAGATACTTGTCGAGATCGGGGCGGTCGAGGACGCAGAACTTAAGATGGCGCTCGGCCTTCAATCCGACCTTGATTCGGAATTGATGTCCAACAAAGCCGCATTTCTCGAGGGCATTGATCCATTTTGCGATTTCGACCCGTCGGTCATCGCAGGGATAAGCGAAACCATGGAATGGAAGCAATTTGCCGCAGGCGAATTCATTACAGAAAGAGGGGTCCCCGGGAGAATATTTTTGTATCATTAAAAACGGCCTGGCCAAAATGTTGGTCGAAAAGGATGGCCAGGAAAAGATTATCGGTTTTATGGGTGAGGGAGATCTCTGCGGTGCTATGGCGCTTATGTCCGATAGTGCCTACCCTTCATCAGTGGTCGCAATCGAGCAAATTCTCTGTCTTGTTCAGAACAAAAGCGCTTTCGCGGCAATGATCGGATCGCAACCCCGCCTCCCGGCATATTTCAATCAATTGATCGTTCGCCAATCCAAGAGAATATTTACTAAGCTTCTCGCCACCGGTACCGGGGCAGTCGCCCAAACCGAGCCTTTTCTCTACACAAAGCGCGTCAAAGACCTTATGTCACCAAACCAGTTTTCCCTGTCTCCCGAAAATACCCTGGAGGAGGCTGCCGGAATACTGGTCGGCGGCGGGGCCGGAACGGCGGTCGTCCTTGAGAAAGGCGGACGCCTTCTCGGGACAGTGGGCCTTAAGGAGCTTGTCGAGGCCTCGCTTCTTAAAGGTGAAGACCGCCATCAGGCCATCCGGTCCATCGTCAGGCAGGATGCTGTGATCATCGACGGCGAGAATTATTTCTTCGATGCCCTGCACCAGATGATGAAGCAGGGAAGAGAGACGCTCGTCGTGATTGATTCCGGAAGGATATCGGGTATACTGTCGAGCCTTGACCTCCTTAAATTCCGGGGACGCGAGGTCCTGTCCCTTATACGCACCATTGAAGATGCCAGGAGCTTTGGCGAGCTCAATTCCTTGCGCCAGGATGTGGAAAACGTGCTCCGGGCCCTCATAGCGGATGGGGCCCTGCCTTCCCATGCCTGTAAGATCGTTAGCGAACTCAACGACAAAATTGTAAGACGGACCATAAGGCTGTCGGAGGAAGCGCGGGGCGTCCCTCCCGTTCCGTTCGCGTGGCTTGGCCTCGGCAGTGAAGGAAGAAAGGAGCAAACCCTGCTCACCGATCAGGATAACGCCATAATTTTCGACCCGGGGAACAGAGGCATGGACCCCGCCGACATAGAGAGGTATTTCAAGGCCCTTGCGGAAACCGTCGTCAACAATCTTAATGAGTGCGGCTTCCCGCTCTGCAAGGGCAACATAATGGCGACCAACCCCCGTTATTTCGGCGACCTGACATCATGGAAGAATAAAACGAGACATTGGATCAAGGTAAGCGTGGACAAAGGCGATGACCTCGTCGATATATACACCTTTTTGGATTTCCGGACTGTCTATGGCAGTGAACCGCTGGATGACGCTCTCAGGTCGTATGTGATGAATGAATTCGAACACAATCCTGCAGCCCTGAGAATGCTCGCCCAGCCTATCGTCGACATTCCGGTGCCGCTCGGCTTTTTCAAGAATTTTACCGTCGAAAAAAACGGAAAATACAAAAATACGGTCAATATCAAGGTCAACGGCCTGCTTCCGCTAACGACCTGTGTAAAACTGCTGGCTGTTTATGCCAGAGTTACCGAAGCAAATACTCTCGAGCGGATCAGAAAACTGGTGGAAAAGGGTATAATACCCGCCGACCGTTCCGAATTGATCGAACAAGCCTTCGAGACATTCCTCGGGCTCAAGATCCAGAACAACCTGAATAACCTCGACGAGGGCCGGGATTTCAGCAATACGATCAATCCCGCACATTTGAACACGCGGCAGAAGCAATTATTAAAGGATTCATTTCTTGCCGTTTCAGAGATACAGAAGATAACGAAAGATGTTCTGAAAATAATGTAAAGCTCAGATGTAGCATATCGCTGTGGATTTCAGTATCGCCTGTTAGTTTAATATTATCTCACGTTTCATGTTCCGGGACCGCCGGAACCAAAATATTCCGGAGGCTTAAAAATATATGGGCTCATTGACACGGAAAGCGGCTATTGTCGGGATGGGACTGTCCGACCTCGGACATACCCCGGATAAGACATTTCTCCAGCTCATCGCACAGGCGACAAACCGGGCGCTCGATGACGCGGGCTTAAAGAAAAGCGATATTGACGGTTTTTCTCGGCGGGATGGATCACGATGGAGTCGATCATGGTTGCCGAGTATCTTGGCATTCATCCGGTCTATTCGGATAATACCCTGCCCGGGGGCTCGGCATTCGAGTTCCATGTCGAGCACGCAATGGCCGCAATTTCAGCGGGGTTATGCGAAACCGCATTAATATGCTATGCCGAAACACCGCTGTCTGACCGCAAGAGACGCATATAAGAAGCTTCACGACCGGAAACCCCCACGAACCGGAGGAACAGTTCGAGATACCCGTATGGCCAGTGGGTGCCCATCCCGACGTATGCCCTGGCCGCCAGAGACACATGTACCAGTATGGCACGACGAGCGAACAACTCGCCGAGATAGCTGTTGCCGCCCGCAAATGGGCCAGCTCTGAACCCCCTTGCATCGATGCGCGATCCGCTTACGGTGCAGGATGTGCTGAGATCCCCCATGCTGAGTACGCCGCTCCGCCTCTTCGATTGCTGCCTTGTCAGCGACGGAGGCGGGGCCGTTATCATAACGTCGGCGGAACGTGCGAAGAACCTCAGGAAGAAACCCGTCTGGGTCCTGGGTACCGGAGAGGCGCACACCCATCGAAGCATCACCGGGATGCCGGACCTGACGGTCACACCGGCAAAGATCTCGGGGGCCAGGGCTTTCTCCATGGCGGGCGTCACTCCATCGGACATAGATGTGCTGCAATTATACGATTCATTCACGATAACAGTCCTGATGCAGCTCGAAGACCTCGGGTTCTGTGCAAAGGGTGAAGGGGGCTCTTTCGTCGAGGGAGCACGGCTGGCACCCGGTGGTGCCCACACCGGCGAATACGGGCGGGGGCGGTCTATCATGCCTTCACACCGGAATGTTCGGCATCTTCCTCCTCATAGAAGGGGCATCCCAGCTTTGGGGCGAATGCGGGGACCGGCAGGTTGCCAATGCGAAATTGGCGCTCTGCAATGGCGTAGGCGGGAACCTCGCATCGAGCGGGACCGTTATCCTGGGGGTGGAATAGACCATGACAACAGAATATAAAAAACCATTGCCATACATACACAATGAGACAAAGGCCTACTGGGATGCTGCGAGATCGCACCAGCTGCTCCTTCGCAAATGCCGGGCATGCGGGCAATATCATTTTTACCCCCGTGATTTCTGCCCTTCATGTTTTTCTTTCGATGTCGAATGGGTAAAGGCGAGCGGCCGGGGCACCGTGTATTCGGTTACGATCTGCCATATCCCCGCTGCAGGCTTTAAGGATGTTGTCCCCTACAACCTGGTGCTCGTCGAACTGGAAGAAGGCCCCCGGATGATGAGCAATATCGTGGATTGCCCGAACGACGACATAACAATAGGAATGGCCGTTGAAGTGGTCTTCGATGATGTCACCCCGGAGGTGACCCTCCCGAAGTTCAAACCGGCGAAATAGAAACAGTTCAACGTTCCAAGTTCAAGGTTCCTTCTGAAAGAAAAATCGAAAATCAGCATCGGGTCTTTATAATAGGAAAAGGAGCTGTGGGTTTTCATGGAACGTTGGAACAATTGAACGTTGATCCGCTCTTATTTGGCTTCGATGAGGGCGATGTACAGGTCCATCACGTTCGTCCCCGTCGGCCCGGTGATGACAAGTCCGCCGGCTTCTTTGAAGAAATTGTACGAATCGTTGCGGTTGAGATAATCTTCCGGATCAAGGCCTTTTGCGCGGGCATCTGGTATCGTGTCCCCGTCGACGATTGCTCCCGCTGCATCGGTCGGGCCGTCCGTCCCGTCCGTACCTCCTGAAAGGAACGTTATCCCGTCAATCCCCGAAATCGCCCGTGCAAACGCGAGGGCCATTTCCGTATTTCTGCCTCCCGCGCCCTCACCTTTGACAGTAACTGTCGTTTCGCCTCCGTAGATGAAGCACATGCTCTGCTTGCCGGGGACCTGGAGCCTGTTTTTCGTTGATATGGCGGCTGCGCAAGGCGCTCGCCGATTATCCGGGCCTCACCCTGGATATTGTTTGCCGGTGCGACGGCAACAAAACCGCGTTCGAACGCCTTTTGCTGCGCGGCCGCGGTTGCCTTTTGATTGTTTGCGATGATAATATTTTCGATATTGCCGAAAACAGGGTCATCCTTTTTCGGCGTATCCGGTATCGCGCCCGAAGAACCGGCATGTAAACGGGCCATCACGCTCTGAGGCATCTTCTCGACGAAGTTTATATTTTTTCAGGATAGCGATCGCGTCATCGTACGTGGTCGGATCGGGCGAGGTTGGCCCCGACGCTATGACATCGAGGTTATCGCCGATGACATCAGAGAGGATAAGGGATATCACGTACGCCGGGTATGCCGCCTTAGCCAGTTGTCCGCCTTTCACGCGCGATAAATGTTTGCGAATTGTATTGAGTTCGTTGATGGTCGCCCCCGATCTCAGGAGAAGGCCCGTTGCCTTCTGTTTATCGGCGAGGCTTATACCTTCGGCAGGGGCCGACAGAAGCGCCGAACCACCCCCGGATATGAGGCAAAGAACGAGTGTGCCGGCATCCGCCTCCTCAAGAAGCTCGAGGACTCTTGACGCCGCCGTATGTCCGGCCTCGTCGGGAATAGGATGTCCGGCCTCAAAGACCTCGATCGGACTCCGGGAAGGAAAAGCCCGTGCATGTGACCGTATTTGGTGAGGACAATGCCCCTGACCGGCATATCCGGCAGGGACTTCTTCAAGGGCAGCCTTCGCCATCGGAGCCGCCGCCTTCCCAAAACTTACGAGCAGCATCCCTTGCGTAAAACCGCGGCTGCGATAGACTTCAAGCACGTGAGGCATATGCAGCTCGCACCGATTCGGCGGGATCGACAGCCCGAAGCGCCGTTTTGAAAATATCAATATCGTCTCTCTTCGTTCGGTGGGTGTCATATTCTTAATCCTCCTGTATACCGGGAAAAACAATCATTCCCATCCCGTGAGACATTCGGCAACTCAACGACCGAAGTGAGGCCCCTGGCCACCAGGAATAAAGGGTTGAGAGTGAAAAGAAAAGTGCCGGGCCTGCGGAGGGGGATTGTGAATCGGGGCACGGCATGCGATATTCATACCTCCACGGGTTTGAAGATAAGGACGATGCCCATGACGACAAAGACCATCGTCTCCGCTGCAGGCCCCCAGTAACGGCCCGTTATAGCCATGACAAGCCCCAGCACAAAGGCCGACACGAAGGTGCCTTTTATGTTTCCGAGGCCGCCGACGAGAACGACGGCGAAGCTGATGAGGAGCACCATCATCCCCATGTAGGGGTGCACCGAGGTGATCGGTGCGTAGAGCACGCCGCCGAGCGCGGCAAGACAGCTGCCTATGACGAAGACGATGGAGAAGTATTTATCGACGTTGATCCCCAGGCTCTTCACCGCATCCTTGTCTTCCAGTGAAGCCGTCACGATCTTGCCTATGATGGTCTTCTTGAAAAACACCGTGAGGGCGCCGAATATTATGAGAGCAAGAACAATGATGAGCACCCGATACATGGGAAGAGTCACTGAAAACAGAGTGATGTCGCGACCGATGGGGTCGGAAAGGGGAATGGGCGAGGCGCCCCAGATCCACTTGGTAAGGTCGACCCCGATGAGAACGACGGCATAGGTGGCGATGATGGCATAGTCGATGGAGACCCCGTAGAGCTTGCGGATGACGAAACGCTCCACCACGTAGCTGATGGGGATCACCGCAGCTACGGCGATCACGGCTCCGAGGAAGAAGTTGCCCCTTACAAAGGGAAGCGACGAGATAAGCAGGTAGGCACCGATGGTGTAAACAAAGCCGTGTGCAAAGTTCACTATCCGCATGGTCCCGAATGTGAGGGAAAGCCCTATGCTGATGATATAGAGGATGGCGCCGATAGTCAGTCCGTATGCGATCGTGTTTATCATGGTTACCTCGCTAAGGCCTTGTGCCTTTTGTTGAACAATCCGACAAGGAATCCCCACACGCCGGTCCTGAACCTGAAGACAACGATGAGGAGCGCAAATCCGAGGAACATCTCCCATCTCGGTATGTAGGACGCCAGATAATTGCTGATGGCCATGTAAACGACCCCGCCTATGATGGAGCCGTAAAGGCTCCCGGAACCTCCGATAAGGGCGGCGAAAATGACCTCGACGGCCCGGGAGGGATCGATGAAGCTCGGGGTGACATATCCGTAGTTGACGATCGACAATGCTCCGGAAAAAGCACAGACCGTTGTCGAGATAACGAAGGTGATCCACTTATATATGAAAGTATTGTACCCGAGGAACTTGACCCGGGTCTCGTTTTCCTTGATCGACCTTATGAGAACGCCAAACGGGCGATCCGGTGAATTTCTTGAGAAAATAGTACGTCAGCAGCAGGCAAAACAGGACGAATCCAAAGACCACACTCTTGCTCCCGAAATTGAGGAAGGATAGCTTCGAAAAATAGGCGGACATACCGTCCTCTCCTCCCGTATATCGGGAAAAGGCAACAAGAACAAGAAAATATCCAACCTGGCAGAAGGCGAGGTTGATAAGGGCGAAGCAGGCGCCCGTGGTCCTGACAATGATGGGCCCCAGGATCACTCCGATGAGCGCCCCGGCGACGAGGCTCGCAAGGATGGCCAGAAAGGGATTGTGGGAGATGTGCTCCGAGAAAAGAGTGAACGTGTATGCGCCGGTGCCAAGGTAGAGCATGTGGCCGAAAGAAAGCCTGCCCATGAACCCATAGAGGATATTGAAGCCCAGGACATAGACACAGAAGATCATGAAGTCCGTGGTCCTGTTGATCCCGAGCAATGGCAGAATGATCAGGAACCCGGCGGCAATGATGGGGATATCCAGTGATTTCCAGATGTTTCTTTTTGTCAGACCCGTATCTGCTGTTTGCATGGCCCGTAAGCCTCCGTTTCAAGTCCCTGCCGCTTCACGAAGGAAGCGGCAGGGAGGACACTATCACATCATGCGAGATTCTTGAGAAATTCCTTGTAGTTCATTACGTGACCGATCTTGGGAAAGATGTATTTTTCAGCGTAATTCTGCTCTTCATCGGTGTCGGTACCGGTGCAGTCACCGATCACGATGACCCGGTACCCATGATCGTAGGCGGACCGGGCGGTAGATTCCACGCACCAATTCGTGTGGAAACCAACGATGGCAACGTGCTCGATCATGTTGACCCGCAGCGTGTAGTCAAGGGCTGTGGACCAGAAGGCGTCGAGGGTTTTCTTTCCCCTTACGATGATATCACCCTTCTGGGGGGTAAGTTCGGGGATGATCTCCGGGCCCGGCGTGCCGGCTACCCAGGCCCCTGAGACCTTTTTCCCGTGGAGTTTCCATCCTGTGGGCATGTCGATCTCAAGTCCCCGTAAGCCTCCCATGCCGGGACCTTCCTTGTCTATCTCGGGAAACCCGGGCTCAAAGGCCTCAAAGGGGATATAGATGATCTTTTTCACCTTTTTGCGTGCCTTGTTGACCAGGTCCGCGAGGTTTTCTATAACGTGACGCTTTTCAAGCTGTTCCGCGATGAACTGGTACATGGAACCACCCGGCTTCAAAAAGTCATACTGCGGCTCGATAAGAACTATGGCCGTTTTACTGGCATCAATCTTTGCGGTCTTTTTTTGTGCTGCCATGGCTTGCCTCCTTTTTGATCTCTTTTATCTATTTCCACGCAGGATATAACCCTGCGATATGACGACCTTTTGGCCCGTCAGAGGTATTGCTCCAGTCTCGATTTGTCTGTTATCTCTTCTTTTGCCGTGCATGTCTGTACTATCTTACCTTCCCGCATGATATATACCTTGTCGGCCAGCATCCCTACCACCGAGAGGTTCTGCTCGACGATGATCATGGAGACCTTGCCTTTCATCATGGCCAGAACATCCAATATGTCATTGATGGTCCCGGCGGCAAGACCTTCCGTCGGCTCGTCGACAAGGAGCAGTTTCGGGTCCCCCACAAGGGCCCTGCCGATGAGCAGGATCTGCCGCTGTCCGCCGCTCAAGCTTCCGGCTCTGAGGTTCAGGAATTTTTCCATTTTGGGATATATGCTCATCACCTTTTCTATGGCCTTCGACGTTTTCTCCTTCACCGGATAGGCCGCAAGTTCCAGGTTCTCCCGAACTGTAAGGTGCGAAAAAACCCTCTTATCCTGGAAGACGTACCGTAATACCGAGCAGCGCCACCTTTTCCGGCGCCATCCCGGTGATGTTTTTTCCGAGGAATGTGATGGTCCCCTCCACAGGTTTCATGAAACCGGCGATCGACTTGAGGAACGTCGTCTTCCCCGCCCCATTCCGGCCCGCTATGAACACCATGCTGCCCGCTCCCAGTTCCAGGGAGATGTCGTGGAGCACCCGGGCGTGTCCATAGGCGACGTCGATATTCTTCACACTGAGCATGTCAGTCCCTCCTCTTTTCCCCAATAAACCTCCCTGACGGTGGCATCGGAGAGCACCGCTTCCGGTGGGCCGTCGGCGATAAGTCTGCCTTCGTGCATGACACAGAGCCTTCCCACCATGTCGACGATCCTCGATATCTTGTGTTCGATGATGACAAGGCTGAGATTCGTCTTGACGCGGTCTATGATGAGGGAGACCTCGCCGATCTCGTTGTCACTAAGTCCCGCGAAAGGCTCATCAAGAAGGAGTATCCTGGGGTTGAGCGAGAGGGCGACGGCAATCTCCAGTTTTCGTTTATCCCCGTAAGAGAGCTCCGAAGTCATAAGATCAGCCTTGTCGGAGATACCCAGCACCTCGAGTTTATTAAGGCACACCTTCATGATGCGATCGTTATGCACGTTGGTGAAAAAGAACTTCCCCTTCGATCCGTAATTTTCGCCGAATCGAATGGTCGATAGCACGAGGTTATCGATAACGGGAAGGGAGTCGAAAGACCGAGACGAGCTGAAAGGTCCGGATGATCCCCAGGGTCACTCTCTTGTAGGGGGGAACATTCGTTATATCCCTGCCGGAGAAAAATATCGAGCCTTCAGTCGGGGTGTAAAGCCCGGTGAGAAGATTGAAGAATGTCGTTTTTCCCGCACCGTTGGGGCCGATGACGCCCACCGCTTCCCCACCTGTCATCCGGAAATCTACGTTGTCTACGGCGGTGAGCCCGTTGAAGCGTATTGTCGCTTTTTTCGTCTCAATTATCGGGTTCGATGACATCAGAAACTCCAGTCGTGGCTTTTGGGCTTAAGGGGGTGGATGTCCTCGGCCCCCTTAAGCCGTGTCAATTCCTAGTATCCGAGAGACTTCAGATTGGGGAGATAATCCTCGCCTGTGTAAGCCCCTATGATCTTAACGAGATCCCATTTCGCATTCTTACGCTCCTTCGGCACCCTTGCCGATAGTGACATAAGCACCGTATTTGAAAAGCGGCTGATGATCGGCGCGCCACGTACCGGTACCCTTCATGGAATTGAAGGTCAGGCTTGGCCATAAGGGCCTTTGCTATCGCCTTGCCATCAGTGGAATTGGCCAGTTCCATACCGCGGACAGCCTCCATAACCCCTTCGTAGGCCATTGCCGAATAGGGATCGGGGGGATATTTGTATTCTGCCTGGTACTTTTTGGTGAAGGCATCCGATGCCTTGACAATGGCGGCATCCTGAAAACCCTTCATGTCGTAGTACCAGCTCATCAGTGAATAAACGCCTTCAAGGGCTTCCGGCGGCACGCCGCTGCCAAACGCATTCGTCATCCAGTTGAACCATACCTTTGAGTCCTTCTTAATGCCTACTTCATATGTTTGCTTGAGAACATTGATGGCATCGACTCCCCAGTGGGCAAGCATAACGATCTGAGGTTTCTTTTCCTTGATCTTCAGGAGGTACGAAGTGTAGTCGCTCGTTCCAACGGGTGATTCGAAGTATTCGACCTTGACCTTGCGGGCCTCAAAAGCGTCTTTTGCGCCCTGCCACTGGTCGCGGCCGAAGGCATATGCGGGCCCGAAAAATACGATGTTCTTGATCCCAAGTTTATCGACGATATAAGAAGCGCCCGCGTAGCCGATGGAATACGCGCTGCCGTGAATTGCGAAGGTCGTCTCTGCCATTTCCTTTTTATCAAACATTCCGACCGCTACGACATTCACGGGGAAATATGCGATGGGGGTCTTCTTTACTTCCTTGTTGAGCGCCGCGGAGATGGGTGCGAAAGTCTGGCCGACGACGACGTTCACCTTGTTCTCGTCGACAAGTTCCCGGAAGCGCCTGATGGCCACGTCCGGTTTCGACTCATCGTCCTTCACAAAAAACTCGATGGGGACCTTTTTGCCGCCGAGCTTCACCCCGCCTGCGGCATTCACTCTCCTTTATCGCCAGTTTTGCGCCGTCAAGCTGCAAGGGACCGATGGGCGACGCAGCACCTGTCAGCCCGAATATGAGACCGACCCTTCACCTTGTTTTGCGCGAAGGCCTCACGTTCCCGAGAACAGATGGTACCTGCCATGGCAAACAGGCCGACAAGAACAAATAATTGAAAATAACTCTGATCTTCCGTCGACATCGCTTTCCTCCTTTATAATGTAGAGTTTCCTAACCCTTCTTCTTCCTTTATCTCGTATCTTCCTGTACCTCCTTCCATGTATCCGAGCCAACGCTTTTTTCGATAAGCTCTATCATGCGGGAGTTATGCCTGTTAAAGCAGCCTCGGCGTCGGTTCGCGTCATGGTCTTTCAGGGCCTCTATATGTCGACGTGGTCGCTGGTAAAGATCGGTGAGAACGACATTGATATGCAGGGCTATGGGCCGCATCTTGCTCTTTACCGCCTGGAGCATCTCCTGGAGCGTCTTGTTCCTGCTCGCTTCGTAAACGAGTGCATGAAATTCGTAGTCGAGCTGTGAATAGCCCACAACGTCTTCCTTCTCCACCACCTTCGCCTGTTCCTCCACGGATTTCTTCATATTCTTCAGAGTCCTGGCATCGATGTTCACGGCGGCCAAGCCGGGCGGCAAGGCCCTCCAGCGCGTCTCGAACCTCATAGAGCTCAATGGCCTTTTCCGGCTTCAGGGTGACCATAAAGACGCCCCGGTTGGGAATGTTTTCCAGAAGGCCTTCCTGTATGAGCCGGTGAACTGCTTCCCACACAGGCGTACGCGAAGCCCCAACCTCCTTGGCGATCATCTCCACATTTATCCTGGCACCGGGGTTGAAGCGGTAATCTGCGATCATCTCTTTCAGAATGTCGTAAACCTGGTTACTGAGCCTCTGCTTGCTTACTTTTGTCGTTGTGATCATAACTATAATTTTACGCCCGGAACAAAAAGTCTGTCAAGAGATTTCATGCAATATATTTCATATTTCATGAAATATATTGCAATTGTTTTCTCCTCGCAAGCAGCGTGCAAAGTACCGGACTAAGCACACTTGTGAGGTAATTGCGACGCGACCTATTTAGCGGAGTGAGATGGCGGGTAGACTGCGGACTGCTCATTGCCGGGCTGGGACCGGGAAGAGCAGCGGGCCCGCTACGGGTGTTTTATTGCGGGATGGGCGTGGTGCAGGATTGCGGGATCTTCTGTTCCTGTTCCGGGAGTTTTATCACGTCCGACGGGCATGTCGATGCGCACAGCCCGCATGCGACGCATGCATCTTCGTTTATGTGCGCTTTCGGGACACCGGTATTCATTATGGGGCCGAAGACGGAGACCTGCGTATCGACGATCGTCATATCTATCGCTTTCTGGGGACAGGCATCCTTGCAGGAACCGCAGCCGCTGCAGCGCTCTTCCTCCATCGTCGGGTAAAGGCGCTCCTCTTCCCTGTCGAGGATGATCTCGCCGACGGCGCCCAGGATCTCGCGGGGTTTCCAGCGTTTATCGCGCGGATGGCGGAGGAACCCGACATGATATTTTTTTCGGCTCCATCGCGTCGGGTTCCAGCGAAGCTGGGGCTCGGAACGGTACACGGAAAGGAACTCCCGCCCTGCAAAATTGCCGGTATAGTCATTGAAATGGATGATGTGGTCGACATCGAAAGAGAGGTCCTTCCCGCCGCCCGTGACCGCAAAGCTGCCATTTCCGGGAACGAAGGACTGGTTTTCTTCGAGATTGATGACGATGACGCCTTCACGCCGGGCTTCTTCAAAGGCAACCTCATCGTACGAAGGCATAACGATGTTCTTTGTTACGATATACACGGTCTTTCCGGCCTTCTTGAGCGCCCGGGCCGCCTCGACGAAGCGCGCGGACATGTACTCATAGAACATCGCATCGCCGGGGTCGTCGGTACCGAGATAGAAGACGCAGGAACTGACGTCGCCCTCGGGCATCTTTATCTCCGGAGGCTCTTCATCCCTGAGGAGTCCTTTGTCGCGCGCATCGGCAATGAGAGGTCCGCATCCCTGACCGCAAGGACGCCCGCGCCGAAGCCTGTCAGGATGGAATCCTTGATATTCATGGGCTCGAGGGCCCCGCCGCAGGCAAACACACCCTCGGCGTCGGTCGCAAGCGGGGCCTTTTCCGCGGCAAAACCGTATTCATTGACGGAAAAACCGAACAGGCCGCCAAGGTCCTTCATGCCCGGGTTCGGGCGCAGGCCTATGGCGAGGACAACATAATTGAAGCGCTCTTCCTTCAGTTCCCCGTCGACGAAGTACCGGACCGTGACGCCGGTCTCGTCTTCTTCGAAATAACGGGAATTGGCCCGGACAAAACGGACGCCTGCATCCCGGTAGATCTTCTCGAGGTAAAATTCCTGGCCGAAAAGCCTCAGGTCGTTATAAAAAACGGCTATCTCCGGTTTCGCGCGCTGGAGCGTCCATTTGACCTCGCGTATCGTGTACGAACAGCATACGGACGAACAAAGCGGATATTCCTTCGACCGCGACCCGACGCAGAGGAAAAAACCTATCTTGTCGAAATCCTCCGGCAGTTCGCCGTTGCGCTGATCGATCTTTGCGTCGTACTCGAGGCTCGTCAGGACCCGTTTTCCCTTGTATTCCACCGGGTCGTAGGGTGAAAGGCCGGCGGCCACGATGACCCTGTCCGCATTCGAGTACTCTCACCGTTCGTGAGCGTTACGGAAAATCCCGCTCGACCTTCTTTGCACCTCTGCGATCGAGGCATCTTTGATGACGCGAAGACGCGGGATCGTCCTTTATCTCGTCGTAAAATGTCTTGAAACCTATCCGGCAATTGGCGATGCGGGCCATGGTCCCGCCAAGCTCGGGCGTATTCTCGAGTATGACCGCGTTGTGGCCTTCCTTGAGAACGACCTTGGCCGCCGAAATCCCGCTTATGCCGCCGCCTATTATCAGAACGTTCATAATGGCTCTTCTCTCCCATGATGTAGAGGAGAAGGTCGGTGAAATATATGACCTTCCGTCCCCCGAAAATGTCTTCAGCGCCATGTGGCACAGCGGGCAGAACACGACGAGCGTTCCCTGCGACTTCTCGAGGATGAGGCGGGACAGCTTTTCCGTGACCGCTTTGTTGATGAATATCTGGTTTCCGCCGCAGCAGCGGTCCTTTACCGCCTCGCCCGCGACCTCGCCGCCGAAGCGGGTGATCGTCTCTTCCATGATGTTCTTGTTGCGTATCGCCGTCTCCTTCGGCCGCAGCAGGATGCATCCGTAATAGGGCGTAAAGACCTGCCCCTTAAATCCCTGCCCTGCTTCATCGCACGCGAAAAACGCCTCGTCGAAAAGATCGAGCGGGTGCGTGACGCCGAACTCCGTTTGCCTCGTCCGCCTCTTTCAGGTTCTTGTAGCACGCCGGGCACGGCGCGACGATCTCGTCGAAGATGGCCCCGTGCCTTTTCGAGGTTCTCTTCGAAAAACCGGCAAGTTCCTTTCGGTCGCCGTATTCGAACGCGCCGCAGCAGTTCCAGTCCGGGTATCTCTTTCAGGGTGTGGCCCGCTTTCGCAAAGACTTTTCGTATGCCCTTATCGAGTTTGTGCGCCGAACCTGTGAGCGAGCAGCCGGGATAATAACCGTATTCCATCTTACGTCCTCTTTACCTTGTGGGGCAGATGAAAGCCCATGTATTCCATCCACCGCGTCATATGCTGTATGTATCCCCCTTTCAGGAGAAACGGGACCGCCTTTAAAAGCACATAGGGCTCGTAAACCCTTCCGAAAATGCAACGGACCCCTTGAATGCCTTTTCGAACGGCGATTCCATGTTCAAGCTCGTGGCGCAAGGCCCGCACGACATCGGGTATCCGTATCTCCCACGGGCAGGCGCCCGTGCACCGGTAACAGCCCGTGCAGTACCTGACGAGCGGGTCGTCCGCCGATATTTCCTTGCCGAGGAAAAGCCTCTGGAGCATCTCCTGGGGGTTTGTATTGCCCGCAAGATCATTGACCGTGCAGACAGACGCGCAGATCTTGCAGCCGAGGCACACGGAAAAATCCTGCCTCCTGTAATCGGTCAATTCTATGTGCGTGATCAGTCTTCTGCATCTTTCAATTCATCCTCGAGAAAGGTAACGTACGGTATCTGTTCCTCAAAGCTGCGTCCCGGACATGTAGGAGAACATGCCCTGCAGCCTCTCCGATATGCCCTTGAAATACTTCGTGAGGGGTATCCCCTGGGGGCACGCCTCTTCGCAGGCGCCGCACCCGACGCATGTCTGCGACACATGGTACATCCGGATAAGGTGGAAAAGTTCCTTGCCCCGCGGCATCTCGGTCGAGCCGGTGCGGAATATCTTGTTGAAGAGCGCGTCGCCTTTCGGCAGATATTCGTCGCCGTTGAAAACACAATCGACGCAATAACAGACCGGGCACATGTCCCGGCAGTTCATGCACATGATGCACTTGGAGAAGTCTTTCGCTGAACTCTTCCATATCGACCTGGAAAACGGGTTTTGTCTTCGCCGGCGGCAATGGCCATCTGCGCCGTCACCTCCTCTTCGGGGCCTTCAATGAGGGACAGGAATGTCCCGCCTTTTTCCGTGTACGGCAATGCCCAGTAATTGCCCGCTCGCGTCGATGCCGTATCCCGGCATCGCCGACGACGCCCCTGCGCTCGCGGCAATTCGAGCAGGCATAGCGCGCCCTGCCGGCGTCCTTCGCGAGAATCTTCGAGCTCGTCCGTCTGCCGGTATGCGCATCGTCTGTCCTTCGATGATACCGTCCCGAAGCAGTCGACGGAGACGGCGATGATATTCTCGGGTTCGACCTGGGTCAGCTTGACGCAGCTCGACATAAGAGCGTATCTCGCAGGGCCTCAGCACGAGGACGATCTTTGCCCCTTTGGAAAAAAGCCGCCGCAAGTAGAGCGCGCCGTTCAACGGCAAAGATATGGGTTCGTGAGCGACATGTTCTCGAGCTTGTCCTTGAAAACCCGGTGGCGTATCGTCGTCCGCCGTCTTTTTCGAAACCCATGACGAGGTAATCGCTCGCCGCTCAGAAGCTTGTTGAGGGCCCTTCGATCTGACCGTTCGTGATCTTCTTACCGACCATTTTTCTTTTCCTTTATCTCGTTGTACATTTCCGTTACCTTCTCGACGAAACGCCGCGCCTCGGCCGCGCTTACCCAGAAAAGCCGGAGCTTGTCCTTCATGCCGAAGGCGTCGAGCTCTTCTTTCAGGGCCGCTATCTTCCTGCGGGTGAAATAATTGCCCTTGATGAAATGGCAGTCGCCCGGGTGGCATCCCGCCACGAAAACCCCGTCCGCCCCTTCGAATATGGCCTTGATGACAAAGGCCGGGTCGACCCTGCTCGAACAGGGCACCTGGACGAGCTTGACCCCGTCGGGGTACTTCATCCTCAAGCTTCCCGCCATCTCCGACGCCTTGAACGTGCAGAACGAACAGGCGAAACCGACGATCTCAGGGTTTTTTTCGATCTTTTCTTCCATCATAATACCTCTGCCGATTTATTCACATTGCCTCCAGAAGCGCGCTTATCTCGTCGTCGATTATCGTGTCCACGTACCCCTTCAGGCTGATCGCCGACGACGGGCAGGTTGCGTTGCAGAGCCCGCAGCCCATGCAGGCCGCCTCCTCGACGTGCACGACCTGTTTGTCCTCATCGAACTTTATCGCCTTGGCCACGCATGCCTGCTCGCACATCCGGCAGCCGCTGCACCGCTTCGGATCGACGATCGAGATGAACGGATCGACGAAGGCGTATCCCGAGATTGAGGAAACCGTAGAGCTTTAAGGCCGATGCCCTGCCGTGGTTTATCGATTCCTCGACATCCTTCGGCCCCGAGCAGGAGCCCGCTATGAAGATCCCCTTCACGGCCGTATCGAAAGGACGCAGTTTGATGTGGGCCTCGAGGAAGAACTTGTCCTTGTCGAGGCTGATCTTGAGGAGGGTCGCGATGTCCCTGCGTCTGCCGGGGATGACATGCCGATGGACAGGACGGCAAGGTCGAACTCCCGCTCGAACGACTCCCCGAAAAGCGTGTCCTCGCCCCTGAAGCACGAGCCCTTCTGCGTCGGGATGATCTCCGCGACATTCGCCCGCGTGAAGAGCACGCCTTTTTCCTGGGTGTCCTCGAAGAACTCCTCGCCGCCCCGCGGATGGGCCCGCACATCCATGTAAAAGGATTCCACGTAGGAATCTTGTATCTCTCCTTTACCGCCTTCGCCGCCCGCAGGGCATTGATGCAGCAGATCCGCGAGCAATAGGGCTTGCCGATCTGCTCGTCCCGCGACCCGACGCAATGGAGGATGGCGACCCTCGGCTTGTCGGGGAGGTTCAAGGCTATCGCCCATCCGTTCGAGATCGAGGGTCGTCATGATCCGCGGGTCCCTGCCGTAGCCGAGCTCCGGTTTTATGCTGCGGATCGAACGGGGTGAAACCGATGGCAACGATGACGCCGCCGCCATGATCTTCTTCTCGCCTTCCGGCGTTTCGATGGTCGCCTGGTAATTGCCGAAGAAACCTTCGAAATTGGTGAGCTTCGCCGAGGTGAATATCTCGACGTTGTCCCGGCTCCGAAGCTCCTTCTCCATGTCCTCGACGATCTGTCGGCCCCGTTCTCGCGCGACGGCCATACGCTTTTGAGCTCCCGGACATGGCCGCCGAGTTCCGCGCTTCTTCGACGAGGTAGACATCCATGCCCATCTTCGAGAGGAAAAGCGCGGCGCTCAAGCCCGAAACCCCGCCGCCGATGACGAGGGCGGATTTATTGACATCGACCTGCTTTTCTTCGAGGGGCACATAGTGGGCAGCACCGTACAGGCCCGACAGGATGAGCCTTTTCGCCTTCTCGGTATTCTGCTCCGATTCGTCGCCGACCCAGCTAGCAGTGTTCCCTGATGCCGACCCTTCGAAGAGGAACGGGTTGAGGTCGTCCTTCTTGAAGAGGTCCTTGAAAAGCTCGCCGTGCAGCGACGGGGTGCAGGATGCGATGATGACCCGGTCGAGGCCGTGCTTTCTCGATGCTGTCCGTGATCATGTCCTGCCCGGGTTCGGAGCACACGAAGGGATAGTCCTCGGAAACGGTGACCTGCGGATATTTCTTGAAATACTCGCTCAAGCCCTTCACGTCGACCGTGTGCTTGATGTTGTGCCCGCAATGGCAGATGAATATCCCTGTTTTCATGAACCGATATCCCTCTGCAATGTATTCCATGCACCGCGATGCGGCCTCGCCGCCCGAGGCGACCGTGTCGGGCACATCCTTCGGCCCCGAGCCCATGCCGCATACGAAGATGCCTTCGACATTGGTCTTGGACGGCGCCATCGGCATCGACCTTGATAAATCCGTATTCGTCGCGCTCGACGGACATCATCGTCGCACAGTTCCTCGGTCGCCTTGCGCGGCCTCACGCCTGTCGCGAGGACGACGATGTCAACCTCTATCTCGCGCATCTCGCCGCTCAGCATGTCTTCCACCCGGACGAGAAGCCCGTTCTTCACCCTGGACGACCTCTCCGGGGATGCCCCGGATATAGAGCGCACCGCTCTCCTGGGTTGTCTTGTAGAATTCCTCGTAGCCCTTCCCGTAGGCCCTGACGTCGATATACGAGACATAGACCTCGGCATCCTTTATCCGGTCTTTCACGATGCTCGCATGCTTCGCCGTGTACATGCAGCAGACCCGCGAGCAGAAGCGCGCACCGCTCTGGCGGTCCCGCGAGCCCACGCACTGGATGAAGTAAAAACGCTTCGGCTCTTTCCCGTTAAGCAGGATATCGCCGCCCGTCGGGCCCGTGACCGAGCAGATCCTCTCGAATTCGATGCCCGTCACGACCCCGGGCAGCGTGCCGTAGCCCAGTTCCTGTTTTTCGGTCGGGTCGTAGAGATCGAAGCCGGGGGCAAGGACGATGCTGTCGAAGTACATCTCCCGTTCTTCGCCCTGTCATCGAAGTTGATCGCTCCCGTCTCGCATGCATCGAGGCACGCCTTCTTGCATTTGCCCCGGGACACAAAGAGGCACCTTTCCGGGTCTACGAGGTATTTCTGGGGTATGGCCTGGGGAAAGGGCATGTAGATGGCGGCCCGCTTCCCGAGCAGCATGTTGAATTCGTGCGGTATCCTGCCTTTCATGACGCAGGCCTCGGAGCACATCCCGCAGGCCGTGCATTTCTTTGCGTCGACATAGCGCGGGTTCTTCTTTATCCCGACCAGAAAACCCGGCCCTTTGCGCGTCATATGCGTGATATGGGACACGCTCATGAGGTCGATGTTGTGGTTGAGCGAAACCTCGACCATTTTCGGCGAGAGCGTGCATGTCGAGCAGTCGAGCGTCGGGAATGTCTTGTCGAGCTGGATCATCCTGCCGCCGATCGACGGGCCCGCCTCGACCATCGTCGACCTTGATGCCGCACGAGGCGAGCTCGAGGGCGGCGGTTATCCCGCCGATCCCTCCGCCCACAACAAGCACTTTTTTATTCGCTATTGTCCATTAACCCTACGATCTCTTTCAGTTTGTCGCGTACCTTATGGATATCGGCTATGATCCCGAAATGCGCGTACTGGAAGATCGGGGCTTCCGTATCCTTGTTTACCGCTATGATGCAGTCGGAATCCTTCATGCCGGCGATGTGCTGGAATGCGCCGGATATGCCCATGGCGAGATAGACCTTCGGCTTTACCGTCTTGCCCGACGTTCCGACCTGCCGCGGCTTGGGAAGCCACATCTTGTCGATGACCGGGCGCGACCCCGAAAGCACGGCCTTGAGCTTACCGGCGAGGTCCTCGTACGCGGGTATCTCGTCCTTGTTGCCAATGCCCCTGCCGACGGAGAGGAGGAATTCCGCCTTTGTGATGTCGATATCCGTTTTCTCTTCCTCGACGTACTCGACGAAGGTCCGGTTCTCGACGGGGGCCGTGCCCTCCATCTCCTCAACCTTTGCCGCCTTGTCCACGGCAAATTCCTTGAAGCTTCCGCTGCGAACGCTTAAGACAACAGGCCCGCCGTTCGCCTTGAACTCGCCGAAGATCTTGTCGGAATAATAGCTTTTCAGGAAAACACCTCTATCCTTGTCGTATCCGCTCACATCCGTCACCACCGGCAAGCCGAAGGCGCCCGCCGTGTATGCGGCCGACTCCATGCCGAAAGAGGAATGGGTGAATATGATGGCATCCGGTTTGCCGCGAGCCGCAAAGACCTGCTCCAGCATGTTTTTCAGGTTGAGGGGGTTTAAGAATACCTCTTCGGCGACCTTGACCTTCACGATCGTATCCGCGATGTTCGCGGGCACCGGGTACGCCCCGTCGGGGATCATCATGACCGCTTCCTTTCCGAGAAGGACCGCAAGACCGGCCGAATCGAGGTTCCTCTCTTCAAACACGCCGCGCCGCACTTCCGCTATTATCAATGCGTAACTCATTGGAACACCCCCTTCTCCTTGAGTATGCCGAGAAGCTGGCCGCACACGGCATCGAGCTCACCGGTAAGCATCGTCGCCCCGCCTTTCTTCTCCGGGTACGTCCACCGTCACGACCTCGATCCCTGCGGAGGCGGGAGCCGCATAGTCCGCAGCCTTGAACACTTTTCTCTCGACTTTGCTTGCCTTGCGGATACCCATGATGGAAACATACCGGGGTTCGTTGATGCCGCTCTGTATCGAGAGCACGCACGGGACGGAGATCTTTATCCTTTCCTGCAGTCCGCCCTCGAGTTCCCGCCGGACGATCATGTGGTCCTTCTCGACCGCATCTATGCCGATGACCATCGAGGAATACGGCAATCCAAGGCAAGCGCCCAGGATCCCGCCGACGCAGCCGAACTGGTCGTCTTCCGACTGGACACCGGTGAAGATGACGTCGAAAGGTATGTTCTCTTTCTGGATGAAATTCTGGATCAGGCGGCTCCGCACGCCCGGATCGTGAAGGACCTCCTCAGAATTGACGAGAAACCCGTCCTTCGCGCCCATTGCGATCGCCCGGCGCAGGACCTCGTCCGATTCGGCATCACCGATCGATATCGCGGTTACCGTCCCGCCGGTCTTCTCGACGATCCTCACGGCCTCTTCGACGGAATAATTGTCCCAGTCGTTGATCTTGAACGGCACCTTGGAAAGATCGACGGCTGCGCCTTCATCCCTGATCCGCAGTTCCTCTTCCTGGGTTGCAGCAACCCTTTTCGTAAATACAAGGATATTCATCTTATATGACCTCCATCAAAATTTCTGACAGCTCTTTTACAACCAGCCCCTTTTCCGTCGCCGGGTCCTCGAGCGTCATGACGCAGAAGGGGCACGCGGCGGCTATTATCTCCGCCCCCCTCTTCCCGGCATCGATCACCCGCACCTCGGCGTTGCGCTGGTATACGCTTTCGACCTCGAAGAACATCCTGCCGCCGCCGCCTTCGCAGCACAGCGACGTCTCGCGCGAACGGGAAAACTCGAGGAGTTCGAGGCCCGGCACCGCCTTCAGGATGGACCGCGGTTCGTCGAAGATGCCGTTCTGTTTGCCCGAGGAAACACGGGTCATGGTAGATCACCTTTTTCTCGATACGACCCGGGGAATTTCAAGCGTGCCGTCCTCGATCATCGGCGCAAGCACCTCGGTATAATGGACGACCTTTATGCCCGTATCGCCGTATTCCTTCTTCAGCGCGTTCATGCAGTGAGGCGACAGGGCCACGATCTCCTTCACCCCGTATTCCTTGAACGTCCCGAGATTCTCTTCCTGAAGCTCCTCAAAAAGCCCGGATTCGCCGATCCTGCGGATCTCGTTACCGCAGCAGGCCTCTTCCTCGCCCAGTATGCCGAACTCCATCCCGCCGGCCTTGAAAAGCCGCGCCACGTTGACCGGGATCACCATGCACCGGGGATCGTACGCCTGGATGCAGCAGACGAAAAGGAGCCTTTTGCTTTCGGTCTCGGATACATGCGGGACCTCGAAATCGAGCTTCTCAACCCACTCGCCCCGCTTGTTGCGCGAGCGGCCCCACGGGTTCTTCTGAACGAATGTATTTTCGAGCGCCTTCTGGATCGCCACGGGTATATCGCCGTCTTCGACGAATTTCGATCTCAGCTCGATGATGACCTCGGACGGCTTTACATCCCTCGGGCACCGGAAGGTACATGCCCCGCATGATGTGCAGTACCAGGGAAGCGACTTCATCGATATTTGATTTGAACTGGGTTTTTCGAACGAGCATCCTTACATTGAAAGGCGTTTTCCCGGATTCGGGGCATCCTCCCGTGCATTTTCCGCACTGAATACACGTCAAAGCCCGCGTTGCAGTCTGTTCAAGCATTATTTACGACCCCCGCTTGACCGAATACTTTTACGATCATTTATTGATATCCATGGCTTCAATATGAGTATGCAATGGGAATACCAAAGAAACAAATTCGTTAAATGCCAAATCATTATAAGATGTTATCATAGCCATCCTGAAATTATCATCTCTTTTTATATGTCTATTTTGGTGACAAGTGTATCCTTTTGATACGATGTGGGATATACTCTTGTGAAATGCCATCAAAACGTGCAAAGTCTCAGCCGAAACCCGGCAAAGGGTACGAGGACGAGCGACTGTTCAGGGACCTCGCCGAGAAATCCCTCGTCGGCATTTATCTCATCCAGGATGAGCTCTTCCGGTATACGAACGAAAGGATGGGCGAGATCTTCGGGTATTCCGGTCGATGAGATCATCGACAGGATGGGCCCGGAGCACCTTGTCCATTCCCGAGATTGGCCGATCGTCGATCAGAACATCCACCGAAGGATAACCGGCAAACTCCCAGTCGATCCATTATGAATTTCGGGGGGTAAAGAAGGACGGGAGTATTATCGATATAGAGGCATATGGATATGCCACCACGTATAACGGCAGGTCCGCCGTCATCGGGACGCTTCTCGACATAACCAAGAAAAAACAGTCCGACCTTATGATCAAGCAGGCCGAGCAGCTCTACCGCGGTATCTTTGAAAATGCTATAGAGGGCATCTTTCAGACGACCGTGGACGGAAAGATGATCGCCTCAAACCCGGCCCTTGCAACGATGCTCGGCTACAGCTCACCCGAAGAATACATCGCGTCCGTTTCCGACCTTAAGAGCCAGCATTATGTCAATCCGGACCTTCGCCAGATATTCATAGATACTATCGAGCGTGAATGGTATCGCAAAGAGCTTCGAATGCCAGTTATAAAAAGAACGGCGACATGCTCTGGGTCGTCATGAACGCCCGCGCGGTCCGGAACCCCGACGGCTCGACCAAATATTACGAAGGGACGATAGAGGACATAACGGAGCAGAAAAAGGCGGCCGACAGGTTAAAAAGCCTGAATGAGTTCAATGCAGGCGATCATCGAAAACGCGCCGGTTGCCATCTTTACCCTTGATAAAAAGGGACGGTTCACGAGTGTAAACCCCGCTCTTGCCGAGCTGTCAGGCCTCGGAGACCGGGCGGCCGAAAAATTGCTCGGTTTCAACTGGCTGACCAATTCTTTCACGATAAAATCGGGGCTGGCGAAACATATCAGGAAAGGGCTCAAGGGCGAGCCGTTCCAGCTCTGGGATTTTCCTTTCATAACATATAAAGGCGACCGCAGCATTTATATGGATTTCAAAGGCGTGCCCTTGAGGGGCCGCACGGGCGATATCGATGGCCTCCTGTGCATTATTGAAGAGACCACGGACCGGGTTAAAACGCGTGCGAAAGCTCATGCAGGATACGAAGATATCCGCCATCGGAAGGCTGGCCGCAGGGGCCGCCCATGAACTCAACAACCCCCTCGCCACGCTTGTTGCCTTTACAGAGATCGCGGCCGGCATTGTCGAATCTCGCAGTCAGAAAAGTGATGCCCCCCTTGATGCCGGACAGCTCGCATATTGCCTGGACATCGTCCAGCAGCAGGCATTCCGGTGCAAAAATGTCATAAGCGACCTTTTGAGCCTGTCCCGCAAGGACGGTCTGGAGATCGTTAATGTCGATGTGAATAACCTGATAGAGATCATAGTGGGATCGATCAATTTCGATGCGCGGGGAGTAGTGGTCCAGATGCGAACTTCTGCCCTCGCTTCCGGCGGCCCGGGCCGACCTCAGCGCATTGCGGCAGGTATTGGTCAACCTGATACACAATGCAATGGATGCCGTCGAGGGAAGGATGGATGCGACCATCTGGGTACGGACATATTTCGACAAGGACATGCTGAATATCGAGGTAAGCGACAACGGCATGGGGATACCCCATACCATCCTCGAAAAAATATTCGAGCCTTTTTTTACGACAAAGGAGACCGAGAAAGGGATCGGTCTCGGGTTGTCTCTGTCTTTTGAATTTATTAAGAGCATGAACGGGACTATAAGCGTAAAAAGCGAACCGGGATGCGGCACGACATTTAATGTCACTTTGCCGGTGAGCAATACCGGGAGATGATGCATATGATCAGGGTATTGATCGTCGATGATGAATCGAAGCTTGTCGAGGCGTTTATCATGCAGCTTACAAAGGAAGGCATGAAGGTGTCGGGGGTGTTCACTGCTGCCGATGCCTCTGGCAACACTCAAGAAAGAGTCATTTGATGTTGCGGTGGTCGATATAAGGCTTCCTGACCTGGATGGTGTAAATCTTCTCCTCAAGATCAAGCAGGCAGAGCCCGGCATCGAGGTGATCATGCTTACCGGCTTTGCATCGGTTGACACGGCGATCCGTTCGATGAAGCTCGGGGCATATGACTACCTGACAAAACCCTGTAAATTATCCGAGCTGGCAGCAATCATAACAAAGGCGTTCGAGAAAAAATCCCTTGCGGAGAATAATCTTGTCTTAAAAGAACATTTAATGCGGGTCGCTGTTCACGACAATTTCATCGGCGAAAGCAGGGCCATGAAAAAAGTGAAGGAGTTGATCTCAATTGTAGCCCCCTCAAATACCCCGGTGCTGATACAGGGAGAGACCGGAACGGGAAAAGAGGTTGCCGCACGGGCCATACATGACTTAAGCCCCCGTGCCGCACACCCTTTTGTCGCTATTAATTCGAGTGCACTGCAGGAGACGATCCTCGAAAGCGAGCTTTTCGGCTACAAAAAAGGGGCCTTTACCGGCGCTCAGTCAGACAAGCTCGGCCTCCTCGATATAGCTAACAACGGCACTCTGTTCGTCGATGAGATAGGTGATATGGGGCTCGCCATACAGGCCAAGCTTTTGAGGGTCCTCGAAACGGGAACATTTATGAAGCTGGGCGATACAAAGGAAACCCGGGTAGATGTCCGTTTTATCTTTGCAACCAATAAAGACCTTAAAGAAGAAATAGAAGAGAAAAAATTCCGGAATGACCTGTTTTTCAGGATAAATACCTTTATTATCACGCTGCCGCCACTGCGCGATAAAAAAGAGGATATATCGCTGCTCGTCGATTATTTTCTCGAAAAATTCAGCGGCAGGCGGAGCAAAGAAACATCTCTCGCCCAGGGCTTTTGATACATTCATGGCATATGACTGGCCGGGAAATGTCCGTGAACTCGTCAATGTTATCGAACGATCGGTATTGATCAGCGGAAAACGCGCCGAGATAATATCGGAAGATTTCCCGGAAAGCGTATTCAAAGAAGTCCGATCGGACGGTATACCTCTGGATCTTCCCCCGGCTTCAGCTGCGGTCGAGCTGTCCAGCATGGAAGACGAGCATATCCGGAATGTCCTTGCTTCTGTCTGCGGCAATAAATCGGAAGCGGCCCGGCTTCTCGGCATAAGCAGAAAAAAACTCTACAGCAGGATAGGGAAGAATAAGGAAAAATAAAAGAGGATATCGTTGGGCAGTATAATTGAAATGTTGAATCCCAATTCCGTGGCGCTTATCGGCGCAACTGACCGGGAAGGATCCAAGGGGCGGGCAGTATTCGAAAATCTCTGCCGGTCTTCAAATCAGACAATATATCCGGTAAATCCGAACAGGACACATGTTTTCGGAGTTCCCTGTTTTTCATCAATTAAAGACATTCCTTCACGTGTAAATCTTTCGGTCATTATAACCCCCGCGCATACCGTGCCAGCTCTTAGTCCGTGAATGCGCAAAGGCGGGTGTGCCGGGCGCGGTCATCCTGTCTGCCGGGTTTGGAGAGACTGGACCGGAAGGAAAACATCTGGAGCAGGAAATCCTTAAGGTCCGTAACAAATACGGGATAAGGGTTATCGGCCCGAATTGCCTTGGGGTCATCCTACCCCATATCGGGCTCAACTCAACCTTCCTTCCTACAAATCCCGAGCCGGGGAAGATAGCCCTGATATCTCAGAGCGGGGCCCTTGGGGACGCCATTTTGGATTGGGGCGCAGCCATGGGGATAGGGTTCAGCGCCTTTATTTCACTCGGTTCGATGATCGACGTCGGCTTCGGCGATCTCATTGATTTCCTTAATTACGACCGCCGGACCAGGAGCATTATGCTCTATATGGAATATATCGATAATGCCCGTCGTTTTATCAGCGCCAGCCGGGGATTTGCAATGACCAAACCGATAGTTATTCTTAAACCCGGACGATGGGAAAATAGTGCGCAGGCGATAGCGAGACATACGGGCAGACGCACGGGAAATGATCCCGTGTACGATGCGGCGTTCAAAAGGGTCGGTGCGGTAAGGGTCAGGGAAGTGGCGGACCTTTTCTATATGGCGCAGGTCCTTGATTCCCGCTATCTTCCCCAGGGACCAAAACTTGCCATTATTACGAACACAGGAGGTGTCGGCATAATTGCAAGCGATATACTGGCGGAATTCGGGGGCGAACTCGCCCGGTTGTCCGACAAAAGCATAGAACAACTGAATTGTTTTCTCCCCGAACAATGGAGCCGCAATAATCCCGTCGATCTCGTGGCGGATGCCGATATAGAGCGATACGTAAAAACAGTCAGTATTTGCCTCGGTGATAGCCAGGTGGATGGCGTACTGGTCGTCTATGCCCCCAGGGCCGATGCAGATGCCATAGATCTTGCCCATGCGATCATAGATGTCGCCAAAAAAACAATAAAGCCTGTCATTGCCGCATGGATGGGTGGTGAGCGCCCCGCCGAGGCGCGGCGGATATTGATGCAAAATGATATTCCAGCATATGCGACCCCGGAAGAGGCCGTTAAAACGTACCTTTATATGTACAGCTATCGCAGAAACATCGATCTTCTGTATGAAATACCAGCCGAAAAGGCACAAACAGGGTTTCCGCTCAAGAATTATTTGAAAACTGCTGTCCGCAATGCTGCCAGTGAACAAAAGGGCTGGCTGAGCATGGAGTTTTCCATGGATCTCGTCGCGAATTACGGGATACCAGCGATAGAAACTACCATCGTGCACGATATAGACAAACTCGCGGTTATGCCCGGTCTGGAACCTCCTGTCATGCTCACGGTGCGGCAACCCCGCGAAACGACAGAAAAGATTCCGGTTTTGCTTACGACAAAAAAAGATATTGAAAGTGCATATAATGATATACGCCATTCCTTCCACAAAAAAAATGATGCGGCCGGGATAGAGATCCTGCTGCAGAAACCACCGCCCCCCGGCAGCTGCAGGGTCGAGATGGAATTAAGAAGAGACCCGGAATTTCGCAGCATTATTCTTCTGCGGCCCGGCTTAAGGGGTGCCGATGATGCATCGATTGGCATGCCGCCCCTTAATCAAGTCCTGGCGAGGCGGCTTATTGAAGGGGCTGGCATATATCCCGTTCTAAAAAAAGACAAAGGACACGAAACCCTGGGACGCCTGGAGAATATCGTGATGAATTTTTCTGAACTCATAGTCGATTTTCCCGAGATTGAGAGCTTGGACATGACTTTATGGATCGGACAGTCTTTGGTACAGGCCGGCAATATCAAGATTTTGCCGACTTCCGTTCAAAACGATGCCTCGCCGTACCCTCACCTCGTGATTGCCCCGTACCCGACGCGATACATCACAAACTGGGAATTGCCGGACGGCACACAAGCCCTTTTGAGGCCCATTCGCCCGGAAGATGAGCCGATGACCCACGAGATGCTTAGTTCCATGTCGGAAGAAACTCTGCGTGTCAGATATTTCAATGTTCAGTCGATCACCCGGGATCTCCTTATACGCTCCTGCAACACCGACTATGACCGCGAGATTGCAATTATAGCGGAAATCGAGCAGGACGGAACAAAACGGATCATCGGTGGAAACAGGTTAATTCATGCACCTCATACCCGGAAAGCACAATTTGCCGTCCTTGTGCATGACGATTTCCAAAAAATAGGCCTGGGAGCAAAATTGATCGATATTTTGATCGGCATTGCCCGGGAAAAAGGCATTGATGAGATCTACGGTACTGTGCTGACCGAAAACGAGAAAATGATCAAATTATGCAAAAAGTTGGGATTCAAAGTAAGGCGAGAACCTGAAGGGGTTTCGAGAGTAAGTCTGTCCCTCAAGGCCTAGCAGGAAGAAGCTTTTTCATCCTCCGCACGGCATGACCGGGTGTAAGGGCAATGGCCAGCGACAGGTACAACCTTCCCTCCCGGTATGCCAGCTTCTCTGCAACGAGCCATTCCAGGATCTCCGTGAATGGCGGCGTGCACGCCGGGAACCGCTCGGCGACCTGTTTTTCTGTTCGCATCTCCATGCAGAAGAGATACACCAAGCGCCAGGCCCCGGGGAGCGTTATTGTCCTGCACCCGTCGCGCCTGTCGACTATCTCGAGGAAATCCCCGCCGTCGTGGTAATACAGGGGGTGCGGTGCGGGAAACCGGTCGTCCTTCCTCAAGGTTTCGTGGAGGTCCCGCCAGGCAGCGCATGCCTCTTCGACAGGGCTCCAGTCCACCGGTTCCGGCGCATCCCAGCTGCGTTCCGCAAGGATAAGATTGTCCCCCGTCCCGGGCGGCAGGCCAAGCGGTAATCGTCAAGGTTATGAACATTACCGATCCCGTATCTCTCCCGGAAGGTGTCTACGGCGCTGCCGGGGGTGAGCTGGAAGGGAATTGTGTGCCCCGGAGGGTAGTATGCTGCGGCATAATGTTTAATGGTGGCCGCAGTTTCCTCTACTTCCGACGCCTCTGTCCCGGGGAAGTCGACGATCAGGTTCGTGTTGTTCCAGATCCCGAGTTCATGGCAGATTCTGAGGACCTGTAGGTTGCGTATCACTGTCGTACCCTTGTTAAGGCGGGATAGGTACGTGTTTGACAGGCCCTCGATGCCGCACTCGCAGCGATTCATGCCGGCCTCGTACAGGCCCAGAATGTCCCGTGCCGACGTGTTGGCCCGAAGGCTCATAAATATCGAGAATTCTCCCGGAAGTTTCTTCAGGGCCGCCGTCAACTCCGGAATACCCCGCGGACGGACGGCATTCTCACAGAATGCTATGCGCACATTCCGATAGCGTTGTGTCAGGTGGTCGACCTCGCGGGCAACGCGCCGGGCCGATTTATCCCTGGGCTTGAGGCCCCCGTAATTGCAGAAATAACACCGGTCAAGGGGGTTGCCTGTTCGCGCTGTCCGGTCCCACCAGCAACCGCGTGACCCTTCCACAGGAATGTTCCAGATGATGCTAAGGTCGTCGGCCTTTTGCGCGTATTCATCGTGATCGGGGAACGGTAGAGAATCGAGGTCGGGGACTTCCCGTCGACGTTTCGAAAATACGGTGTCCGATGACGTTTTGCGGGTTATGATCCCCGGTATGCCGGGATCAACTTCGCGCCCCTCCTCGAGCGCCGCAAGCAGCCGTTCGAAGGGGACCTCACCTTCCCCGTCTATAGCATAATCAATAAAGCGAACTCTCCGAGGATTGCGCGCCCTTTGATGCCGTCTACGGCGGCGCCGCCGAGGACGATGCGCACATCGGGGGATGCTTCCCGTACACGCCGCGCGAGGGAAAGGCTCGAGAATGTCTGGGAAAGGCTGGTCGTCAGCCCCACGATATCCGACTCCACAGCGAGGGCCTCCGCGAGCGCGTCCTGGTGCTCCATGAGGCATTCGCGGACCTTATCAAACAGTTCTTCCCATGACCCGCCGAATTCAGGCGTCCCCGGTATTTCGCCTTCCTCGGCTAAGGCCCGTGCGACAAAGGCGCGTTTCACCTCCGGGCAATACTCGGGAAAGAGCGTCGAGAGGTAAAGGTTTTCGCCGAGGATGCGGTTATTGCGGAAGATAAGGTAGACATCGGGCCCGAGCCGCCTGTAGATCTCCAGATGCTCCGAATGGCAGGTGACGCCCACAGGGGGCATCCGGGTGCGGATATAGGCCGACAGGGCCCCGAGTGCGGCCGAGGGCGTTCCGAAATCGCACCATGGCATCGAAACGAGGGCTACATTCATTGCTGTATCTTGCGACGTTTATCTCTTGATCAGATACTGGGCAACAGCATCTCCCGATGCAGCGCCCGGTTTTACCTTCGGGCTCGCCTTTTCGGATCCGGTCATCCTGGCGCTTTTTGCCGTGATCTTTTCACCCGGCGTCGACCCCGGCTTAATCGTCGGGCTATCCTGGCTGCCAAGCTCCATTTTTGTCGGGGTGGACGGCGTGGCCCCTGTCTTTACCTTCACGTCGGCTGCCGTAGAGCCGGAAACCGCCCCTCCCGCGGTGGCGTTCACCATGACGCTGGTCGCCGCGGCGCCCTGTTTCACCTTCGGCTGCGTCGCAGCGTCCGCGGTTCGGACGTTTTTCCCTGCCGCAACCTGACCCTGCGTCTTAGTCACCGGTGCGGCGCCGGCTGTGCCGACCGCGAGAACGACACCCGTCACCGCGAGAACGACACCGTTTATCTTCTTGCCCATGGCTCCTCCTGTCCCGTGATGTTTCCTGCATTTTCCGACACTTTCCCGGAATTAGTCAACACCAAATTCCTTAACCCCCAACTAAAAAAACCCTCTTCCCGGATGAGTGGTCCGGGATGAGGGTTATGTATGAAACGGCCAGATACCCCGGGATGTGAGGGACCTGACCAGCCTTTAGGCGCGTTTCAAAAGTTCTGAGCCTATTATTGCCTTTTCCACTTCTTTCGAACCTTCATATATCTCGACTATCTTGGCGTCCCTGTAAAAACGCTGGATGTCGTACTCCGCGATGTAGCCGTAGCCTCCATGGAGTTGAAGGGCCTTGTTGACCACCTCTACCGCCGTATCGCCCGCGTTCCATTTCGCCATCGAGATAAGGGCGGGGTCCGGCGCTCCTTTGTCGACGCTATAGGCGGCGCGCCAGTAAAGCCCACGAGCAGCTTCGATCCGCGTTGCCATTTCGGCTATGATGAACTGGATACCCTGCATGCGGGCCAATGTCCCGCCGAAGGCCTTCCGCTTCTTTACGTGCGCTATGGCAAGTTCCAATGCCCCCTGCGCGACGCCGACACCCTGCGCCGCGACGTGGTTCCTTGTCTTATTGAAGAAATCCATGAGCTGTTTAAAGCCATTGCCCCGGGTGCCGACCAGGTTCTCAACGGGTGCTTCCACATCGACGAGGCTGATCTCCGCCGTGTCCGAGGCCCGGATGCCCATCTTCCCGTGGATCTTGGTCGCCTGGAAACCCGGCTGTTTTGCATCGACAAGTATTGCGCTGTGCCTCTTGTGGACGCTCGAATTGTCCGGGTCAGTCAGGCAAAGCACGAGCAGGTAGTTGGCAAGGCAACCGTTCGTAATGAACATTTTCGAACCGTTTATGATCCATTTGCCGTCTTTTTGTTCCGCACGCGTTTTTATGCCGGCCGCATCGCTTCCCGCGTCAGGCTCCGTAATGCCGAAGCCCATGATGGCATCTCCGGCAACAAGCGGGGGCAGGTATTTCTTCTTCAATTCCTCGGATCCGAAGGCCTGGACCATCTCGGAACCGAAGGTTGTTGAAAGGACGGCCTGGCCGCAGCCCGGGTCCACGCGCCAGAACTCCTCGGCAATAAGGGAATGATCAAAAAAGCCCAGACCGTGCCCGCCGTATTCTTCCTTGATAAAGGTCCCGACGAACCCGTATTCACACGCCTTTTTCCATATCGAAAGGTCGAACTCTTCCTTTTCGTCGAATTCCTTTGCTCTTTCCTTGAATTCCCCTTCAGCAAATTCGCGCGCGGCTTGCTTGATGTCCTTTTGTTCCCGGGTGAGTTCCATTCCAATCTCCTTCCTTTGTATTTGATATCCGATTCCGGTGCCCGGGCCCCTTCGGGAAACCAGGGGTTCAGGGGGTACGAAAGGGCCCGTTGCCGGTCATGCTATCGCGTTATCGAGGGCGCCGGGGTTACTACCGGTTCGCCTTCAGCTGCTGCCTGAGCTCTTTCTCGTGCCGTATGTTCCAGCAGGAAGTCCTCGATCTCCTCGAAGAATTTATGCTCGATTTCCTTGGGGACCGGTGCCGTCAGATAACTGATCCCGACATATAGTATTATATCGATCACCAGAGGTGCAATGATCGGATGCATGCCGAGAAGCAGCGGTTTATAGAAGAATGACCCGATGATAAGCCATATCACGCTTATGAGAAGTCCCCATATCGCGCCATGTTTTGTCCCTCTTTTCCACATTATGCCGCCTATCAGCGGGGGAAGCCACAGGGCGAAACCGGGCGACGCCACATTGGAAAGCAGGAGCCCGAGTTCGGCGGGCCTCGCCATGGCAAGGGCAAAACTTCCCACAGCCGCTATAATCATCCCGACCCTGGACCATAATATTAATCTCTTGTCGCTTACGTCCGGCGATGCGGCAAATATGATATCCCGCGAAACGAAGATCCCTGCGACCATGAGCTGGGTGGCAACGGTGGAGATCGCTGCCGCGAGGACCGCGAGCAATGTTGCACCGGACGCCCATGTCGGCAGATACGTCGTTATAGCTATCTGCACTATCGCATCTGCTGCCTTGCCTTTAAGGCCGGGTACCAGGATCGGGGCAATGAGGTATCCCCATATTGCCGCTATATTGCAGAAGACAACGGAGAAGAGAAGCATATATATAATGGTTTTACGCACGACCACGAGGCTTTTCGCCTGCATTGTCCCGATAACGACATGAGGCCATGCCAGTACTGTCATGCCCGCCATGGCAAGTCCGACAAGATTGCCGGGTGTCCAGGCGTTAGCAGTTCCCGGCACGCTCAGGAAGCCCGGGCGGGCCTGCTGAACGCGCGCCGCCATATCCGCGAAGCTCGTATTCCCCGTTTTGAACATTATCCAGACGAGGAAGCCGAAGAATGTTATGGTAAAGATAAGTCCCAGCAACACGTTAAGCCATGCGACGGCCCGCGTCCCGCCGATAAGGCAAATAAATATCATGATCACGCACATATAGAGGGCGCCGAACCAGAACGGCAGGCCCGCTGCGGCTTTCATGCCGGCCCCGATGCCAACCGCCTGGAGCCCAAGGTAAGGGAAAAGAAAAAGAACGAGTGACAGGCCGAGGAGTACCCGTAAACCGGTCGACTGGTACCTTTCGCCAAGATATTGCAGGGGGGAAAGATAACCGTATTTTCTTCCGCCTGCCCAGAGCTTTGGGCCGAGGAAAATATAGAGAAAAGCGAACGAGACGAAGGTAAAGAATAACATGAAGCCCGGGCCCGTGTTATAAATGGTCCCCGGAAAACCGTAAAATGTCCAGGCGCTGGATATCGCAAAATAAACGTAAAAGAACATAACGAAGGTACCTATTTTACGTCCTGCCAGGAGATAATCCGCCGCTGTCTTGCTGGACAGCTTATATCCATAGGCGCTTATAAGCACCAGCAAAAAACCCAAGATAATGACTAACCAGATCATGCAATCCTCCTTGTCTCACGGTGTTGCCGCGGGATTTGTCTCATCTGTAAGGCCAGTATTTGGTAGTATAGATCCAGAATGCAATAGCCCACAGGAGCGTCTGGATGTTCCAGAATACGACTGCCAGCGGCATCCAGCCGAAAAGGAGTACCTCCCTGCCCTGTAATACAAAGGGAATGACAAAGGCATAGCATAATGCGCTGATCGCCAGTATGCCGATCAATATCTTTCCCGGCCTGTGACTCGTTATTTCCCTCATAATTCTCCCCCTTTATAATTTGGTCCGGCCGGGCCGCCTTGAAGCCCGGCCCCTCGGACCTACACCGCTGCAAATTGTTCGCGCAACTCCCTTTTCAGGATCTTGCCCGCTGCGTTTCGCGGCAATTCGGACACGAAATGGACCACCTTGGGCACCTTGTACCCGGCGATCTTTCCCTTGCAAAATTTCGTGATATCTGCCGGTTCGATCTCGGCCCCGTTATTGAGGACAACGACTGCGGCGACTGCCTCGCCCCAGGTCGGGTGGGGCACGCCGATGACACACGATTCCTTCACATGACTGTGTGTATGAAGAACCTTCTCAACCTCGGCCGGATAAACATTCTCACCGCCGGTTATGATCATGTCCTTCAGGCGGTCGATGACCCGTATATAGCCGTGCTCATCGATTGAACAAACGTCTTCCGTATGAAACCACTCGCCCTTGAAGGCTTTCTCCGTCGCCTCTTTCTTTCGCCAGTAACCGAGCGACATGCCGGGGCCGCGGACGATCATCTCGCCGATGCCGCCGGGCGCGACGGGCCTGCCCGCATCATCGACAACGAGTATCTCCATGTCATAACTGGCCCGGCCGCATGATTCGAGGATCTTCGTATCGCCCCTGTCGTGTGCCTCTTTAATGTCGCGAACAGACAGATTCGTCGTGACACCCGTAGATTCCGTTGTTCCGTGATGCTCGCCCAGGATGTTGCCGAAGTTATCGATAAATTTTTGATATACCGAAGGGATGATGCCTGCGCCTGCGAACCATAGCGTCCTCCAGCTTGTCAGGTCATATTTCCCGATATTCGGTGAATCGAGGATCATCATGACCATGGGGGTCGCGAACATTCCCGCCGTAAGTTTTTCCTTCTCCGTGCTGCTGAGGAAAAGGTCGACATCCCATCGGGCGAAGATATAGGCCGTGGATGCCGTATAGATGTTGCCGAAAAATGTATAATGCGCGGTAATGTGGTACATGGGGCAGACGATAAAGACATGGTCGTCCATGGTAAGATTATTGTTCTTCGAACATACGCGCCCTGCGTGATAGAAATTGCCATGGGTCTGCATGACCCCTTTCGGCAGCCCGGTCGTACCGCTCGTATACATAAGCATCGCGACATCATCTTCGAAAACATCCACTCCAACATCCGCAGACGATGAATGCTCGATAAGCTCTTCGTAATCAAACCACCCTTCCGGCCTGTTTTCGGGAGTGCCGAAATAGATGATCTTCTGGACCGACGGAATATCGGAGAGCATCTGTTTCGTTACCTCGGCAAACTGTTCCTGAACAATTAAGATGGAAGGTTCCGCATCCGATAATACCGCGGCGATCTCAGGCGGAGCGAGCCTGAAGTTGCAGACAACAAATATCAGCCCGGCATTCGGAACACTCAGCGCAGATTCGATGTATTCAAAGCTGTTCTGGCTCAAGATCGCTACCCTGTCACCCTTTTGTGCGCCGAGTGCATACAGGGCATTGCCCATCCGGTTGACCCGGTCCTTCAAATTCTTATAGGTATACTCACCATGTCCTTCGACCTCTTTCATCGCCACCCTGTCCGGATAGAGCATGGCGTTCCTATCGATCAGGGTCCGTATCGTTGAAAATTTCCTTTCTCCTCCCATAATGCCCTCCTTCAATTGAATTGACGGATGTACGGGCAATTTCGATGCCATATTTAATAAATTAATTATTTCGTGATGTTACAATGATGGCCGGTAAGGGCGAGACGCCTGTGCATTTATTGGAAACAGTGTCGGCAGGATTCATTATGATTGCGGAAGACCGGTTTTACTGGTTTCCGGCTGGATTTGACTTCGAACGATAAAAGTGTATCCCCAGGATACAATGTCTCCTGGGGATACGAAGGCAGCCTTCCCGGATATCCGGGATATTCTTCATTTTTTTAGTATACCCTTCGTAAGAGCTCGCTCGCGATGACCGCTTTTTCCACCTCTTTGGACCCTTCGTATATCTCGATGATCTTGGCATCGCGGTAGAATCTCTGGATATCGTATTCGCTTATGTACCCGTAGCCGCCGTGGAGCTGGAGCGATTCGTTGGCGACATAGACCGCGGTTTCGCCGGCAAACCATTTCGCCATGGAGACGAGGGCCGGGATCGAGCTTGCCGTTGTCGAGAAGATAGGCGGCCCGCCAGTAGAGACTCCTCGCAGCCTCGACGCGCGTTGCCATCTCGGCTATCTTGAACTGGACCCCCTGGAGCTTCGATAGGGTCCCGCCGAATGCCTTTCTTTTCTTCACGTGCGATATTGCCATCTCGAGCGCACCCTGCGCGACACCGACGCCCTGCGCGGCAACATGATTTCGCGTCATGTTGAAAAACTCCATGAGTTGGTAAAACCCGCGGCCTTCCTGCCCGATAAGGTTTTCGACAGGGACCTCGACATTGCTGAACGTGATCTCGGCGGTGTTCGATGCCCTTATGCCCATCTTGCCGTGTATCTTCGTAGCCGCGAACCCGGGTGTCGCCGTATCGACAAGGATAACGCTGCATCGTTTATGGATATCCTTGATCTCCGGGTTCGTCACGGCATAGACGAGCAGATACTTCGCGTTGCACCCGTTTGTAATGAACATCTTCGAACCGTTGATGATGTAACGGTCCCCTTTTTCTCGGCCCGGGTCTTCACCAGCGTCACATCGCTTCCCGCATCAGGCTCGGTTATGGCGGTACCGATGATCGCCTCGCCGGAGACTATCTTCGGCAGATAGAATTCCTTCTGCTCTTCGGTGCCGAATGCCTGTATCATCTCGGCGCCGAAACCGGCGGAGCAGATGTTCTGGCCGCAGCCGGGATCGACCCTCCACATCTCCTCCGTAATGAGCGAGTGCTCGAGAAAACCGAGGCCCGCCCCGCCATACTCTTCCCTGATGAAAACACCGATGAAGCCGTTCTCGGCCGCCCTTTTTACAATGGAAAGATCGAATTCCTCTTTCTCGTCAAATTCTTTCGCCCTGTCTCTGAATTCTTTCTCGGCAAATTCGCGAGCGGCATTTACGATATCCTTTTGCTCCGTTGTCAACTCCATGAATTCCTCCGCACGGTATTCGGAATATGATTCCCTGTTTTCACGCTGACGCGAATTGTTGTCTGAGCTCCGGTTTCGATATCTTGCCGGCCGGGTTCCGGGGCATCTCCGGGATAAAATGGACGATCTTCGGCACCTTGTATCCGGCTATCTTGCCCTTGCAATACTGGATCAGCGCCTGAGCGTCGAGATCGGCCCCGTCATTGAGCACGACTATTGCGGCAATGGCCTCTCCCCACACAGGGTGCGGGACACCTATCGCCGATGATTCTCGTACGGCCGGATGCTCGTTGACGACCTTTTCGATCTCCGCGGGATAGACATTCTCCCCGCCCGTGATGATCATGTCCTTCTTGCGGTCAATGATGTAGACGTACCCTTTCTCATCGATATGGCAGATATCTTCGGTATAGAACCACCCGTTCCTGAAAACCTTTTGGGTCTGTTCCTCTTTACGCCAGTACCCGGCAGACGTGCCGAGCCCCCGGACCTTCATCTCCCCTTCCCCGGGAGGCATCACGGGATTGTCGTTGTCGTCGACGATCCGGACCTCGCAGTCATAGGCATCCCTGCCGCATGATTCGAGTATCCTGAGGTTGTCATCGGTAAGCTCCCGTTCTGATGTCCGCCGCGGAAAGGTTGGCTGTCACACCGGTTGTTTCCGTCGTGCCGTGATGTTCGCCGAGGATGCACCCGAACGTGTCGATAAACTGCTTGTAAACGGACGGGATGATCCCTGCCCCCGCGAACCAGAGCTTGTTCATGCTCGATATGTCGTACCGGTCCTTAAGTGTCGGCCAGACGTCGAGCAGCATGCGCACCATGGGTGTCGCAAGCATTCCGGCGACGATCCTGTCCTCGTCAGCCGCCTTGAACAAATTCTCGGGATCGAATTTCTGAAAAAGCACACTTGAGGCGCCCCGGTAAAAAGGACCGAAAAACGAAGTCGATGACGTGACGTGATACATCGGGCATATCGTGAAGCCGATATCGTCCGTTTCGACGCGGTTGTTGAATGCGCAGGTACGGCCGCAATGGTACATGTTGAGGTGGGTCTGCATTACGCCTTTCGGCGCGCCGGTCGTCCCGCTTGTGTACATGAGCTGAGCAAGGTCATCCTCGAAGACCGGCTCTTTCCAGCCGTCCTGCCCTGCGCCCCGCATCAGCTCGTCGTATCCGTGCCAGCCCTTGGGGCCTCGTCGCCGCCGGGTCCGATATGGACCCATTCCCGGACAGAGGGAATCTCGCCTTTTATCTCCTGTGCGGTGGCAACATACTGATCGTCAACGAAGAGAACGCAGGGTTCCGCATCCGACAGGACGCCGGCCATCTCCCGGCCTGCCAGCCGGAAATTAACAGGAACAAATATAAACCCCGCAGCGCTTACAGCGAGAGTCAGCTCCATGTACTCGAAGCTGTTCTGGCTCATGATGCCAACCCTGTCGCCCTTTTTTGCGCCGAGGCAAAAGCGCGCTGCCGATCTTGACGGCCCGCTCCCTAAGCTCTGCAAAGGTGCAGCTCTTCCCTGTCTCAAATTCCTTCATCGCCATCTTTGCAGGATACAGTACTGCATTGCGGTCAATGAGGGTCCGTACTGTCTGGAAATCATTATTGTCGACCCCATCATGTAGAATGATCCTCCTGTGATATGAAAATACGTAAGGCGTAGAGGAGCGTACGCGTTAACACATTGAAAGTAACGCGCAATTTCACATCTCGAGAATCGAAGGGCTGAAGTACGTGAGGCTTTACTGCCTTACGCCTCACGCCTTACGCTTTACGATCTTCATTATTTCATCAACACCGACGGCAGATACAACGTCAACTGGGGGAAGATGAACAGTAAGAACGACGCACAGGATGAGCGAGATGAGGAACGGATAGACGCCCTGGTAGATGATATTCATGGGGACTTTTGTAATGTTCTTTACGACAAACACGCACATGGCAACCGGCGGGATAACGGAGCCCACGCAGACCGTGAGTGATATCATGATGCATGCCCAGATCGGGTCGTATCCCATGCCGACTATGGCCGGGTAAAAGATCGGCGTTGCCAGGATCATGAAGGCAAGGTCGTCGATGAAGGACCCGCCGATAAGGTAGATGATGAATATCAGGGACATTATTAAGTGACGATTGAGCGGGAGGGTTATGACCCATTGCGCAACTTCATTCGGAATGTTCGTGACCGCGATGAAATGACCCAGAACGGTCGATGAAGCCACGATCACAAGGACCATGCACGAGGTCCTCAGCGCTTCCGTGATCGACTTGCGAATGCCCTTAAACCCGATATCGCCTTTTACCATGCACAGCACGAGCACGGCGAAAGTGCCGATCGATCCCGCCTCGGTCGGGGTAAAAAACCCGTTCATCAAGCCCGCCAATGATAATGAGAAATATGACCATCGGCCACATCACTTCCGGAAGGGTCCTGATACGCACGGGCCAGGTGTATTTCTCGCTCTTCGGCCCGATCGCCGGGTTTATCCGCGCCCAGCCGAATATGACGACGGCAAAGAAAAATGAGATCATAAGGCCCGGGATGAGGCCTGCCATGAAAAGCTTTCCGATCGACTGCTGCGTGATGAGCCCGAGAAGGATGAGGGTGACGCTCGGCGGAATGAGAACGCCCAGCGTGCCTACGGTCGCCACGATCCCTGTCGATAGTTTCTTGCTGTAATTGTACCTGTCCATCTCAGGGACGGCAACGCTGGCAAATGTCGCGCTCGTCGCAACGATGGAACCGCACAGGGCCTTGAATATCGTTGCCCCGGCAACGGTCGCCATTGCAAGACCGCCCGGGATATGGCCAAGGAACTTGTGCGCGCTGTCGTAGAGGCGCTTCGCAATGCCCGCATTGAACGCGATCTGTCCCATGAGCACAAAGAGCGGCACGACCGTAAGGCCGTACGATTCCAGTGAATCGTAAAAGTCGTTCGCGAGCATGGCAAGGCCTGCTGCGGCCCGACCACATAGGCATATCCCGCCACGCCGATAAGGGCCATGGCAAAGGCAAGCTCGAGCCCGGTGAGAAAAAGCCCCAGCAGAATGACAACCGCTACGATTCCAACCGTTATTTCATCCATTGTTTTCACCACTCTTGAACAGGATAACCATATTGAGCAGCAGCACCAGGGCCTGGACAAATGCACAGAATGCCAGTCCATACGCCACGGGATAGTAAGGGATCTGGAGCGTGAGGGATACATCCCCGCTCCTGAAAAGGTGGTTCGCCTTCATGAAAAGGTACTAGCCGAGCAATAACGAATAAAATTATCCCCATGAGCCGGTTGAAACACCCGAAGGCTATCTTTACCGCGCGCGACCTGTTCTCGATCAGAAAATCGACAAATATGTGGGCATTATCCCATGATGTCTGCGGGATGGCGAACCCGATGACCACTGCCCCGGCCATTGCAACAAGCTCATACGTCCCGGTGATAGGTTTCCAGAATATCCTGAGGCCGACGTCAACCACGGTAAGCATCATCATGAGAAACAATACGATACCTGCAAGCCCGTTCATCCAGCCTGAGAATTTCCTGACCGCCCCGACCATACCGTCCATGTGACCCTCCTTTGGGAGCCGCTGCCGGGGACGTAAGAAGACACCCCGGCAGCATATTATATGGGGGCTATTTCGTATTCTTCTTGATGTAGTCCCGGACAAATTTCAGCGCCTTGTCGCCGGGAAGTTTCTTCTCTTTGGTCTTCTTGACGTATTCGCTGAACAGGGGCTCGATCTTCGCCACCCATTTCGCGTTCTCTTCAGCGGAAAGCTTGATCACCTGGTTTCCCCTCTTTGACGGAGAATTCTTTGCCGTCCTGGTCCATCTTGTCCCAGAGCTTGCCCTGTTTTTCGATGAATTCCTGGTTGATCTCTTCGATTATTTTTTGTGCATCGGGAGGGATGCTGTTCCATTTCGCCTTGTTCATTGCGATGACGAAGGTGGCCGTGTAGGCTGTCCCGTAATTCTCGGTCGTGGACTTGATAACCTCGCCCAGCTTCCAGCCCTTCAGTGCCTCATACCCGCACAGAAGGCCGTCTGCAACGCCTTTTGACAGTGCATCGTATGCATCGCCCATCGGCATGGCAACAGGGGCGGCGCCGAGTATTGACATCATCTTCGCATTCGAACCGAATGTCCTGATCTTCATGCCCTTCAGGTCTTCCAGGTTCTTCACCGGCTTTCTCGTGTGAAGGATGCCCGGGCCCTGCGCATGGAAGAACATGACCTTGACATCATCGAATTCTTTCGGCTTGAACTGTTTGTAAAATTCGTTCGCAAGCCGCGTCGCTACGACCCCGCTCGGATAGCCGAGAGGATAATCGAGTATTTCCGACAGCGGGAATTTGCCCATCGTGTACCCGAGCACGCAGTTGCCGAGATCGACAACACCGGAAAGTATGCTGTCATACGTCTGCTGCGGCGAGGTCAGCGTCGCGCCGGGAAAGTGCTGGACCTTTACTTTGCCCTTGCGTCCTCTTTTCAACTTCCTTGCACCACTCCGCCGTGAGCTGGGCATTGGGATGGCTTACGGGGAAAAATGTCGAGAAGCGAAGTTTTACCTGGGCGCTTGCAGGAACCGATACGAGGCAAAATGCTGCTGCCAGAAAGCATACAACGAACACACCAACCAAAGACCGTTTCATAAACAACCCCCTTGAATATATTTTTTATTGAACTGAAAAAGAGCAATTTTGATGCCATCTGCGTTCAATTATGTAATGCCCTGTAATTCAAGGTGCTATCCGGCATTTAGTATGTATGGTGTGCATAAATGATACACGGGTGTATAAAAAAAGACCAATTATAAAAGGCGTGATAGTAAACAGTGAGAAGTAAATTCGGATAAATCTTCGGACATGGAGTTGCTCATACTGCTTACTTTCACTTTCGCTGTGTCTTGAGATAAAGTT
This sequence comes from uncultured delta proteobacterium, assembly GCA_963823725.1. GTDB lineage: Bacteria > Desulfobacterota > Syntrophorhabdia > Syntrophorhabdales > Syntrophorhabdaceae > Delta-02. The sequence goes on along the minus strand of CAWGMJ010000020.1, from coordinate 171,768 downwards.
TGCGCCGTGAGATCCCGAGCATTCTCGCGGCTTTGCTTTTATTGCCCTTCGCGAGGGCGAGGACCCGCTCGATATGTTCCTGTTCTATGCGCTGCAGTGTCAGTTCGTCAGGGGAAAGGTCCAGCCGGTCGAGATCCCTCTCCAGCACCCTGCCCTCCATCATGCTCTGCGGCATGTCTTCCGACAGGATCGTATCGCGGGCCGCGCATAAAAGGACCGCACGCTCCATGACGTTCGCCAGTTCGCGCACATTGCCGGGCCAGCGATAACCTTTCAGGACATCCATGGCCTCCCGGGACAGGAGCTTCTTCGCGGCCCCCCGCGAGAATTTGCCGAGAAAATATTCGGCAAGGAGCGGAATGTCGTCCTTGCGCTCGCGAAGGGGGGGAAGGGTTATAATAAAGGTATTGAGGCGAAAGAAAAGGTCCTTCCGGAATCTCTTCTCTTTTACTTCGTGTTCAAGTGATTTGTTCGTTGCGAATATGAACCTGACGTCAACCTTCGATTCGCGGGTATCACCCAGACGCCGGAATATGCCGGTCTCCAGTGTCCGGAGAAACTTTGCCTGTATCGCCATGCCCATATCACCGATCTCGTCGATGAAAAATGTTCCTTTGTCCGCCAGTTCGAGAAGGCCGATCTTGTCGGATTGTGCCCCGGTAAAGGCCCCTTTCTTATAGCCGAAGAGCTCGCTTTCGAGAAGCGATTCCTGGAGCGCACTGGAATTGACCGCAACGAACTGATTTGCCGAGCGGGGGCTCATAGCATGGATGGCCCGGGCGACAAGCTCTTTGCCTGTCCCTGTCTCCCCCAGGACGAGGACCGGCACATCCGACGGGGCAACGAGCCGAATGAGCCTTTTGACCTCATTCACCGGCTCGCTGGAGCCGATAAATGAATCGTGCGCCTCCACCCTCTGGAGCTGTTGTTCGAGGACGATGGTGCGTTCCTTGAGGGATTTCTTTTCATAGGCTTTTTGAATGACATTGGAAAGCTCCGTCAATTTACAGGGCTTGCTCAGGTAATCGTAGGCGCCGAGCTTCATCGACTGGATCGCTGTATCCACAGACGCATGCCCCGTAAGCATGATGATCTCGAGGTTGGGTTCGTTCTTTTTTATGGATTTCAGAAGGTCTACGCCGTCCATATCGGGGAGCCTGATATCGAGGACGCACACATCGAATGTATGCTTCTTCATCACGGCGAATGCCTCCCGGGCGGTAAATGCAGAGCTTACCGAGAACCCGTCGCGTGATAGCTTTTTCCTGAATGCTTCAACGAGCTGTTCCTCGTCGTCAATGATCAACACGCGGATCAAGAATCCTCCTTATACTCCTTTCACCTGCCTGGTATACCGGGGCAGCATGAACCTTGAATGCACATCCGCCGCCAAAGCGCGGACTGACCTCGATCGAGCCTCCCATCCTCTGAAGGAAATCATAACACAGCGTTAACCCGAGACCGGTACCTTTTTTTATTCCCTTTGTCGTAAAAAAAGGCTCAAAGATCAGGCTGCGGATATTTTCAGGGATCCCGGGCCCGTTGTCCTCGATCGTGACCTCCAGGGCATTGCCGGGAACCTCCCGCGCCTTGAGCCAGATCGAAGCGTCTGCGACCCCTTCCACCGCGTCCACGGCATTCACGATAATATTCAGGAAGACCTGGCGCATCGCATCGAAATCGCCTTTGACCTTGGGCAGGGGTATCGGAACGTCTTCGATAAAGCGGACGGGGAGCTTCTGATAATTTATGTGATCGAGTATCTCGTCAAGGAGTTCGTTCACATCGATGCTCGTCTTCCCGAGCTCCTTTTTCCGCGTAACATCGAGAAGGGTCTTGATCGTCCGTGTACACCGGAAGGCCTGTTCCTCTATGATCCTCAAGTTCTCTTTGAACTCTTCAATGTCCCGGCCGGTGAATTCCCCTCCCTTCACGTTTTCGAGGGAATCGAGGGCAAGCTCCGCATTGGCCGTTATCGTCGCCAGCGGGTTATTGAGCTCGTGGGCGATCCCCGTCGTCAACCGTCCCACAATGGACATTTTTGCTTCCTGCATAAGCTGGTCATTGGCTTTTACGCGGTCCGTCGTTTCCTCGATGATGCACAGGAGCCTCTCTACCTTGCCGTCCTTGTCCTTGATCGGCACACCTTTAAAATAGATATACTGAGGGACGCCCCAGTAATTGATGAACGGGAAGTCCCACAGCTGGAACGGCCTGCCCTTGAGACCGTCCTTGATATGCTGCGCCATCCCGCATTTTTTGGTATACGGGTTCTTTATCCAGTTGAAACCGATCAGCTTCTCTTTCGCCTTCGCCACGGTATCGAACCCGGCGAGGGTCGCGAGCGCCGGATTGACGCTCGAAAACTCGCCCTTCTTATTAATGGTAAAGATGGCGACCGGGGCATTTTCGATGATCTCGTAATTGAATTCGCCCAGTTCTTTCAGGTCCTCCTCGGTCCTGCGGAAAGCGGTCACATCCCGTATCACCTCGATAACCCCTTCAAAGCTGCGCCCGCCGCGATCGGGCACGGGTGATGCCGTGAGCATATAATACTCTGCATCGAAGCGGTCCTTACCCACCTTGATCTCGAGCTGCTCCGTTTTCCCTGTTGCGTACGCGCGCAGAACGGGGCAATTCGCGCAGGGCTTGCGCCTTTCATGATGGCCGCATAACAATGCCTGCCCTTCAAGTCTTCCGCATCCCTGCCGCCCGACCAGCGCCGGCTGACAGAACCTACCCATTCGATCGTGAGACCGCGGCTTATCATGAACGAACCTCCGCATAAAAGCCGCATCACGGACGTAAGCGTAAGAGAGTTCTTCTTCGGATCGATATTCATAAGAAAATAGGATAGCAAATACGATGCCACAAAAAAAGTTGCGGCAGTTTGACGATATTTTTGCATTGAACTGCAGAAGTTTGCCGGGCGGCCGGCGCGGATCGTCTTTCCTCTTGACTTTATATGAACATCCAAATATTATCTAAACAAAAATGTCTGTTTTATCTCATATGTTACTGTAAACAGAGCAAATGATCGGGTTTTGTCAGTGTGAATTATCGGGTGAGTTTATGGGGTAGGCCCCGGATGAATCGTCATGATATTCAGATACGAGGGGTGCCCGTATCAGGCGGACGAGAACGGTCCTTCGCAGATCGGTCTTTATCACTTTTCTCATTGTTCTGTTCTGCATTCACTCCTTTCCTCTGCTATCCTGCTCTTCCAGCAATAAAGCACAGGGCGGCGGGCAGGACAAGGGCGCGCAACCTGCTCCCCAGGCTGCCCCGATAGCAAAAAGCGGCCCGCAGCCCGAGCAGAACGAAAAACTCACGAACCTCGGCCTTAACCCTGCCCGGCCGTATGCGCCCAAGGCGATCCAGATCCAGTACCGTGCAGACGAGAACCTCAACCGGTACGAGGACAAGCCCCATACGCTTATGCTTGTCGTGTATCAGATGACTGATATTAAATGGTTTAACAATAATATAAAGGATGCGGCAGGCCTTACGACCCTGCTCAGCGCTGAAAAACCCGATCCAGAGCGTATGGCGGTCGACCGGTTCTTTATCGAACCGGGCGAAGTAAACCAGATCGAGCTCGACCGCTATGAGAATGTAAAATGGGTAGGGATCGTCGCCGGATATTACGATCTGACACCCGGGCAGGTGACACGGAGCTATGAACTGCCCGTTCTCTTTGAAACGAAAGGAACATTTTTCAAGACGAACCAGGCCAAAATGGGACTCTTGGGCATGAACCTTTATTTTGGCCCGAGCAGCATACAGGAGGTGCCAAGCCCATGAGTCAGCCGACAAAACCCGTCTTCTGGTACCAGGGATTGTTCCTCAAATCTCAGCATTTCCAGCAGACCGACCTTTACCATCAATCATCCCTGGCCCCTTTTCGGGACTATCTCCAGCCTTTCTTCTACGGTTCCTGCGGCCATACGGTCGACGAAGGGGCCTTGAGAGAGATGGTCTTCACGATCTCGGACGGAGAATTTGTCTTTCAGGACGGGACCTGGGTCAAGACTGCTGAAAATGCCGTACTTAAACCCCGGTCATTCAAGGACGCCTGGACCAACATGGAAAAGCCTTTCAAGGTATTCATCGGACTTGCGCCGCTGGGACCTTGGCGGAAAAAATGTACGGGAAGAGGCCGCAGCCGGACGGCCGGGCGCGGTACGGTATCGACGGCGAGGCGGTAAAAGACCTCTACCAGGGTGATTCCACCACGGATGTCAAGCTCCTCCATCATCTCCTCAGGTTATTCTGGGAAAATGAGATCGCCGATGCTGCCGATTATCATCTTATGCCGCTTGCAATCCTCACATTTAACGGCCAGGACGTGGCCCTGTCGCGCGATTTCGTCGCTCCGTCGCTGACCATCTCCGCGGCCGAACCGCTTCTGAAAGTGATGCGCAACATCAAGGAGCTGGTCCTGTCACGGTGCAGCATTCTCGAGGAGTATAAGAACCCCCGCGGCTTTCAGAAGGCGGACCTCCAGGCGGCGTACCTGAATTTTTTCCTTGCCCTGAATACCCTCAACAGATATGTCCCGCTCTTCGAACACTTTACCGAGGTCTCAAATATTCATCCCTGGACCGGGTATGGACTGCTGCGGCAATTTGCCGGCGAATTAAGCTCATTTACCGATCGGGTCGACGCGTTAGGAAGGCTGGCAAACGGAACAGAGCTTGTTCCCGCGGTATGATCACGAGAATCTCAATTTTTGTTATACCCAGGTACAACTCCTTATCGAAGAGATAATCGCCTCGATGATCCTCGGCATGGAGAATATCATCCATTTCGACAGGCAGGACAATTATTTCAGGGCCCGTATACCCCAGGAGCTCCTTGATAACAGAAACCTTTTTTACATCATTGTTAAATCCGCCGAATGACCAGCAGGGCATCGTCGATATGGTCCACCACATTGTAAAGGCGGGTTCCGAAGATGAGGTGCCGACGCTTATCACGAGGGCATTGCCGGGGATCCCGCTTAACCAGAGACTCGAAATGCCGCCGGGCCTGCCGAAAAAACCCGGCATGCTATGCTTTGAAATAGACCGGACAAACCGTTACTGGCACGACATACTTAAGAATGGCGCAATGGCCATATACTGGCCGGATGCGCCCGAGGATACGATGATAGAGCTCGCCATCCTGAAACCATGACCTGGTGATTATGAGATTAATTGACTGCTTTTCGGAACTGCTTGCTTATACCGTTCATATTACCGGCGGCGGCCCTTCGACGTCCGACCTGTCTTACGAGGAGGCCATTGCCCGCTATGATGACCTCCTCAATCGCGCCGAGGTATTGAGGAGCAGGCTCCGGGTGCCTGAAAAAGACTGGAATGAAGCACATTTTGCCGTATCGGCCCTTATAGACGAAATGATATTGTGCAGCACGTGGCCGGGGAAGGAACGTGTGGCAGACAACCCAGTTCCAGCATCGTTTTTTTAACACGACCAATGCCGGGGCGGAATTTTTCGAGCATTTAAGCACCCTTGGGCCGGGACGGGACGATGTTCGCGAGGTATATGACTGGTGTCTCGCAATGGGTTTTAAAGGGGCCTATTTCAGGCCCGAAGATTCAGGCGATCTTGAAGAGATCACAAAACAGAACCAGGGCCTGCTCAAGCGCACGGGCGTCGATCACGATGTCCTTCACATGTTCCCGGATGCCTACGGAGCCGACCGCAAGGACCGCCGCAAGGGCATGTCGGGGCTTGTGATATTCTCGGTGATGGCGGGGATCATCCCGATCCTGTTGTTTATAGGCCTCTACATTTTTTACAACAATATCCTGAACGGCATGCTTGCCGTTTATTTTCAGTAACGGACAGGAGCTTTCAGGGCAAGAAAAGACCAAATGATAAAGAAAATACTGAAAATAACCCTTATTGTCATCATCCTCGCGATCCTCGCCGGGCTCGATGTCTGGTTCGTTTTGAGGCAGGGATATCCGCTGTGGGTTGCCGGGGTCATATTCGCCGGGATAATCGGCATTTTCGTCGGCATCCTTTTTTTACGGAAATACCTGCTGCGCCGCAGGGAAAAGAAGTTTGTCGAGCGCGTCGTCCAGCTCGACGAAAGCGTCATACGAGGGCGCCCCTCTCCACGAAAGGCAGCAATTGCAGGACCTTCAGGACAACTGGAAGGAATCCATTAGCCTCCTCAAGAGATCAACCCTTAAAAAACACGGCAACCCCCTCTATGCCCTGCCGTGGTACCTTGTCATCGGAGAATCCGGCTCCGGCAAGACCACCGCGATCAGGAATTCCCGGCTCGAATCACCTGTCGCATACCCCGATAAGGCGGCCACCATCTCTGCAACTCTCAATGTCGACTGGTGGTTCTTTGAAAACTCGATAGTGCTCGACACTGCCGGGCGCTACACGATACCTCTCGATGAGCTCCCCGACAAGGAAGAATGGGAAAGGTTCCTGACGCTTCTTTCAAAATACCGGCGCCGGGAACCGGTCAATGGCGTCATCGCGACAATATCCGCCGACAAACTTATCGCTACAGACAAGAATGTGCTCCGTGAGGACGGCCAGAACCTGCGCAAGAGGATAGACCAGCTCATGCGTGTCGTCGGGGCCCGTTTTCCCGTTTATATCCTGGTCACGAAAATGGACAAAGTTTACGGTTTTAATGAATCCTTTGAGCTCTTAAGCCCGGAAGACACCGGCCAGGCAATGGGATATATCAACAAGAACACAAAGGCCCACTGGGACATGTTTCTCGATGAAACCTTCGAGAGCGTTTCCGAGAGGATCGGGGAAATAGCGCTCAGGACGATCAGGGGAAAACAAGCCCTGAAACCGGGAATGATCGTTTTCCGCGAAGAGTTCTTACGGTTAAAGCCTGGCCTCATTGATTTCATGAAGGCTGTTTTCGGAGACAACCCGTACCAGGAAACCCCCCTTCTCCGCGGTGTCTTTTTCTCGAGCGGCAAGCAGGACGGGACCCCGTCATCGGAATTCCTCGAACATGCCGGGTTTGCCCCCGACACCACAGAGAAGGTCCCCGTTGAAAAGGGAATGTTTCTTAAGGACATTTTTTCCCGGATACTCCCTTCAGACAGGTCGCTCTATACTCATACCCATGATTTCCTCAGGTGGCGCCGCATAACGAGAAGCCTTGGCTTTACATCGTGGCTTTTCGTCTCAGCCGCATTTTTCGGGCTTCTTACATTTTCGTTCGCCCATAATATGCACACACTAAAGGAATTTACCGATGTCTTCCAAAACTTGCCGATATTGCCGGGAGATACGGCAACGAATCTTCTGACCATCGAAAAGTTCAGGATCGAGATCGAAGAGCTCGAAAAGAACAATTCCCACTGGTACTTCCCCGGTTTCGCGCTTGACCAGTCGAAAAAGGCGGAGCAGAGGGCACGGGAATATTACGTATCCTTCGTTAATAAAGGTTTCCTCTGGAATTTCGATAAAGGCCTTTCGGGTCAACTGTACAAGGTTGACGCGGATACTGACCCGGATGTAATCGCAGTGTACGCGGATTACATTGTTGCGCGGCTGGGCCTCGTGAACGGCCTTCTCGACAAGGGCAAAATGCCTGACGTCAAGGATTTCGGGAAGGCATCGGGTCAGGCTATTGACCTGTATTATTCCAACCTCCCATTCGAAGCGTCCCAATTATTCGGAAATATTTACAGGGATTACCTCAGGTGGCACATTAACAGGGCCGAGCTTGAACGCAACCGCGAATTGCTCGAAGCGAGCCTCATATCCCTGGTAACACGCCATAAATCCCTCGAATGGCTGGTCCGCAAATCGATCCCCGATGCGCCGGATGTCCGGCTCGCGGAATTCTGGGGCGCGGCCGAGGTGGGGGAACACGATGATACCGTGATAGTCCCCGGGTCCTACACAAAGGTTGGTCAGAAGCATATCTCGGATTTTATTGCCCACCTTGAAAAAAATCTCAGGAAAGGCACATCCATATCGGCCATGGTCCCCGCATTCTGGTCCTGGTACCAGGAGGAATATTACAAGGCCTGGTTTGATTTCGCCAGCAATTTTCACAAAGGCGCCGATGCGTTCCAGACCGAACCTGCCCGGCGAAACATGGCCTCTCTCATGACAACAGACCATAACCCGTATTGGAAGCTTATTCAGCGATTGAGTGACGAAACCGTACAATCCGACCCGAAGGCTAAGCCGCCGAAATGGACCGAACTGCCGCCGGAACTCATCAATATCGCAAAATTGTCCGCCGCGGGCGACAACAAGGATAAAAAGGACCAGACCTTAAGGACCAAGATCACGAAGGAATTCAAAAAGGCTGAAACCCAGGCACAGCAGCAGGTCGAGAAGGCAGACCCGCGGACGACGAAGATCGCCGAGCAGCGCCCCTCCCGTGCGAAGGTGTATACCGAGTATATGAAGGACCTTAATCAGACGGCCCCGGTAGCTGCATCAGGAGATACCGCGTTGCGCATGGTTTCCGACCTTTTTTCCGGCCAGGCCGCCCTGGCTGAAGACAAGTCGCCTTTTAATCAGGCATACACGCAGTATCTCTCCCTTGAAAATATGCTGAAGGAAGATGACTACGGCAATGCGGAGATCGTCTGGTCTCTCGTCGGGGGCCCGCTCAAGTATCTCATCGACTACGGCATCGGGAAAGCATCGTGTTCGCTGCAGGATAAGTGGGAAGGCGATGTCATGAGCAAAATGGAGGGCGTACCCAAAGAAAAGGCCCTGAAGGCGCTCTTCGATAAAACCGACGGTGTCGTGGTCAAATACCGCGAGGGAACGGCAAAACCTTTTCTCGTCGAAGCGAAACTGGGCTATGCCCCAAGGGTCGCATATCAGAATACGATCTTTCAATACTCTGTGCCGTTTAAACCCGATTTCCTGAAATTTCTCAATGCCGTTCCTACTCAACCGGTCGAATTCCAGTCAGACCATCTTGTGGCGATCGCGACCGTTCCCATCGAGGTGAACCCGGATGCGGCGATCAAACCGACAGGTAATTCACTTTCCCTGCAATGTTCCGACGCGACCGCAATACTCAAGAATTATAACTATCCGGATTCGAAGTCATTCCTCTGGTCTCCCGGAAAAATGCGGGGATACAGTGCTCAAGATAACATTCCCCGATTTTCACCTGACGAAGATCTATAAGGGCAGAACGGCCTTTGCCGTGTTCCTTACGGAATTTGCCTCGGGCGCAAAGACCTTTAAACCGTCCGATTTCCCCGAGAACAAGGCAGGCCTCGCGAAAGCAGGGATCAAATGGATAAAGATACGATACAAGATCGATAATGCCCAGCCGGTCATAACGGGACTTAACAAGAGCTCCAAAAAGGCGCCGTCTGTTGCAACAGAATGTACACTTAAATAACCGGCACCTTAAAAAGGCGTATCTATGGATATTAAAGAATTAGGAGCAGCCCCAATACCGGGAGACAGGACCTGCGGGTTCTGACATACGCTCCGACGAACAATTCGAAAAGCTCTCCGGCGAGATCGACAAAATGTCATCGCCGTCCGCATCGGGCGGCATTGACTGGAAAAAGGTCCTCGATCTTTCCGCCGGCATACTTGCCAACAGTTCAAAAGACCTCCTCGTGGCAAGCTATCTTTCGATCGCCCTCATCAAAAACGAAGGCTTACGAGGCCTTGCAACCGGTGCACATATCTGGCGCGACATGCTGACACATTACTGGGATACTCTTTTCCCGGTCAAAAAACGTATGCGCGGCCGGTTGAATGCCATAGACTGGTGGCTCCAGATGACGTCCGCGGCAGTGCGCGACCTCAAGCCCGAGCAATGGGAGCAGGAGGAGATAGACAGCCTCTTCGCCGACCTGGGTGAGATCGATACGTTTTTCAGGGAAAATGTCGATGACGCCCCTGCACTCGGGCCGCTTATGTCAATCGTAGGTTCAGTCCTCAACCCCATTGAAAAGAAGGCGGCCGCCACAGCCCCGCCTCCTGTCCAACCGGCCGAACCGGCAAAAACGGTCACTGCCCCCGCGGCGGCGAAACCGGCTCCGGTCATCGGGCCCGTACCGTCCGGCGACGACCCTGAGCCGCTGATAAAACACGCCCTCGATACATTGCGGTCTGCATCCGACTTGCTGATGGAGAAAGATATTCCCGACGGGCTTTATTTTCGCATCAACAGGGTCATCTCCTGGATGACTATATCGGCCCCGCCTCCGAGCCATGGCGGCAGGACGATGATCGAGCCCCCCGATGAAGAGATACGGGACCTTTTTAAAAGCATGTCCCAGTCCGGCAACTGGAAAAATCTGCTTACAGCATGCGAGTCGCGAATACCTCAGTATCTGTTCTGGCTCGACCTCTCCCGCTATATATGCGATGCCCTCGACCAGCTGGGATATAAAACGGTTGCACAAGAAATTGCAGGGCTGACTAAATTGTATAGTGAACGGCTCCCGGGGATCGAGAAACTTTCCTTCGCCGACGGTACGCCTTTTGCCGACCAGGCGACCCGGCAGTGGTTATCCGATATAGGCAGATCAACTCCCGACGGTCCTTCCTCCCCCCAGGGCGGGGATGCGGTTATCGCCCGGATAGAAAATGACATAGCGGCTGCACGATCACTCGCAAATTCGGGGAATATTGCCGCGGCAATAGGCCAGCTGCGCGATGGCCTGACGAGGGCGCCGTCTGTCAGGGAACGCTTTATACGACAGGTCCGGTTTTGCCGGTTCCTTCGTGAAAATAAGCAGAATAAACTTTCCTGGTCCTATTTCCGGGAGATCGTCGGGTTCATAGATACGTATCGTTTAAACGACTGGGAACCGGCCCTGGCGGCCGAAGCCTATGACGTCATACTTGCCGGTATAGCCTCTGCGGACGGCAATGGAGAATTCAAAGACCTGGGGCAGGATATTTTCCGGCGATTGAGCCTTCTCGACCCGGTCAAGGCAATGGAATATGCATAATTGTAAATTTTTTTTGAAATATGCTACGCTTGGTTTTAATTGGTCATAGTGTGACATACTAATAGTTTGTTTCACAGGCGTGTGGATCACAAATATTTTAATAAGTAAATAAATTTGATCCTGGCAAAGGAGGGTGAAATATGGCAAAAGAGGGTTCCGTTGCACCAAAAGAACGCGTCAACATCATTTACCGGCCGGCTACAGGCGATGCGAAAGAGGAGATCGAGCTTCCTCTGAAAGTCCTTGTCATGGGTGATTTCACACTTCAGCAGGATTCAAGGAGCGTCGAAGACCGTCAGCCGGTCAATATCGACAAGGATAATTTCAACGATGTCCTCTCAGCCCATAATGTGCGCCTCGAAACCGTTGTTGATAACAAATTGTCGGATGAACCCGATGCACAGATGAGCGTTAATCTCGATTTCAAGAAAATGAAGGACTTTGAGCCCGACACGATCATCCAGAAGGTGCCGGAGCTGAAAAAGCTCATGGAGCTCAGGGATGCGCTGAAGGCATTGAAAGGGCCCATTGGGAAATATCCCTGAATTCCGGAAGAAGATCCAGGACATCGTCAAGGATGACGAGGTGAAGGCACGTCTTTTAAAAGAACTCGGGATAGAAGGATAGGGGGTGGAAATTGGCTGAAGAACAGAAAGAAAAACAGGTACAGCAAGCCGAGGGGCAAACCTCGCTGCTCGATGAGATCGTTGCCGCGACACGCCTGAAACCGTCCGAAGAGGCCTATTCGATAACCAAGCAGGGGCTTCAGGCCTTCATCGACGAAATGCTCAAACCCGGTAAAGAAATACGGATAACGGCATCGGCAGTGGATGAAATGATCGCAAACCTCGATCAAAAACTGTCGAGGCAGGTAGACGTGATCCTCCACAACAAGGAATTCCAGCAGCTGGAGTCTGCATGGACATCCCTGAAATTCCTCGTCGACCGCACAGATTTTCGGGAAAATATCAAGGTAGAGGTCATGAATGTCAACAAGACGGACCTCCTTGATGATTTCGAAGATGCACCGGAAATAACGAAGAGCGGCCTGTATAAACTTGCGTACACCCAGGAATACGGACAGTTTGGCGGGAAACCGTACGGGCTTATGGTCGGCAATTACGAATTCGGTCCCTCAGCTCCCGACATCAAGCTCCTCCAGAACATGGCAAGTGTCGCGACAATGTCGCATGCGCCTTTCGTCGCGGCCGCGGGCGCCCAGTTTTTCGGCATCGACAGCTTTACCGGCCTTCCCAACCTGAAAGACCTCAAGTCGATCTTTGAAATGCCCCAGTATATCAAGTGGCAGTCATTCCGCGAATCCGAGGATTCCCGCAACGTCGCCCTTGCGCTGCCCCATTTCCTCCTCAGGATCCCTTACGGTCCCGACACAAAACCTGTAAAAGGATTCAATTACAAGGAAGAAACGTCCGGCGGCGATGGCAGCTTCCTCTGGGGAAATGCAGCGTTTGCATTCGCATCGCGTATAACGGACAGCTTCGCCAAGTACCGCTGGTGCGCGAACATCATCGGCCCGCAGGGAGGCGGAGCAGTGGAAGACCTGCCCGTCTATCAGTACGAGGCCATGGGAGAACTCCAGACAAAGATCCCGACAGAGGTCCTTATCTCCGAACGGAGGGAATTTGAACTGGCCGAAGAAGGGTTTATGGCCCTTACAATGCGAAAAGGCAGCGATAACGCGGCATTTTTCTCCGCAAATTCGACACAGAAACCGAAGGTGTTTGCAAATACCCCGGAAGGCAAGCAGGCGGAGCTCAATTACAAGCTTGGAACGCAATTGCCCTATACGTTCATCGTCAGCCGCTTAGCTCACTACATCAAGGTCATCCAGCGTGAGAATATCGGGACCTGGAAGGAGAGGGGCGACCTGGAAACCGAGCTCAATAACTGGATCCGGCAGTATGTGGCGGACCAGGACAACCCGTCCCCGGGCGTTCGTTCGCGCCGCCCCTTAAGAAAGGCAAGCATCCAGGTGACCGATGTCGAAGGCGAACCCGGCTGGTACAGGGTAAATATGTCGGTACAGCCTCACTTTAAGTACATGGGTGCTTCTTTCACGCTTTCCCTCGTAGGAAAGCTGGACAAGGAATGATGATGTAGTCTCGGTGTTCAATAGAAAAAGGAGGGCTTTCTATATGGCAATGACCTGTTACATGACTATCAAGGCAAAGAACCAGGGAGATATCCAGGGAGACTGCACGCAGCAGGGACGTGAGAATACGATCCTTTGCTATGCCCTGGACCATACGGTCGAAATACCGAGGGACCCCCATTCGGGCCTCGCGACCGGACAGCGCATTCATAAACCGTTCAAGGTTGTCACGAACATAGGAAAACACACGCCCAAGATCTTTCAGGCATGCTGCACCGGCGAGCATATGGATGTCGAGCTCCAGCAGTACAGGATCAATGAAAAAGGGCAGGAAGAGAAATATTTTACTATCAAGCTTCAGGATGCCATAATCGTTGAATCGCGCGAATGGTATCCCGAGACATTCGTCGAAGAGAACAAACCGTACAAGCATATGGAAGATATCCTCTTCACGTATGAGACCATTATCTGGACATATGTCCCGGATGGCATCGAGGCCCAGGATTCCTGGAAAAAACCGGTGACTCATAAGTGAATGATAGTCCCGGCATTACTACATCAAGGAGTGATTTACAATGGCAATGACCTGTTACATGACCATCAAAGCAAAAAACCAGGGCGATATCCAGGGGGACTGCGTACAGCAAGGACGCGAAAATACGATTATCTGCTATGCCCTGGACCACACCGTCGAGATCCCGAGGGACACTCATTCGGGCCTTGCAACCGGGCAGCGCATTCATAAGCCTTTACGGGTAGTTACGAACATAGGCAAGCATACGCCCAAGATCTTTCAGGCATGCTGCACCGGCGAACATATGGATGTCGAGCTCCAGCAGTACAGGATCAACGAAAAAGGGCAGGAAGAGAAATATTTTACTATCAAGCTTCAGGATGCCATAATCGTCGAATCACGCGAATGGTATCCCGAGACATTCGTTGAGGACAACAGGCCCTATAAACATATGCAGGATATTCTTTTCACGTACGAGACGATCATCTGGACATATGTGCCGGATGGCATCGAGGCCGAGGATTCCTGGAAAAAACCGGTCAGTGCCTGACCGAACGAACATTTCGCAGAAATTTCAGGATCTGTATAAGGATTTCAAGGAAGCGAGGGGCCGGTATCGATTCCGGCCCCTGCTCTATACCTTTGCTGACTCTGTGTAGACACCCATGTATGAAGAGCGATTGACCCAGAGAATCCGGAACCTCGAGCGCAAAGATAGCGTACAGGCTGTCGACGATCTTTCCTATATCGTCAATTCCATCATCAATCATCTTCAAAGAGTCCTTAACACGCGCCAGGGCAGCGTACCCATCGCGGACGACTATGGTATGCCCGATTTTACCAATTACCAGGGCCTCGGCATTGACGAAGAGGCAAAAGGGATCTCCGACATCTATACGAAACATGATCCTGAAATATGAACCGAGGCTCCACGGGGCCCAGGTAGTATACGAACCCGACAAGAATGACCTGCTTTCGCTGCGCTTCAAGCTCCAGACGGAAATTGTCCATGGACAGGGATGAAAAGTCAGTCGTGGAGCTTGAAACGGTGATAAGTTCAGAAGGAAAGGTCCGGGTAGAGAGATAACATAACGAGAGGGACCATTGTTTAACAAGTATTACCAGCAGGAACTGCAGAACCTTCGGGAACTCGCGGTTGAGTTCTCGAAAACGCACCCGATAGCAGCCCCGATGCTGAGCGGGCCCAAGCCTGATCCCGATGTTGAGCGCCTGCTCGAGGGCGTGGCTTTCTTGAACGGCCTTCTCCAGCAAAAACTGGATGACGAATTCCCCCAGCTTATTCATAATCTTATGGACGTGATCTTTCCGCATTACATGAAACCGATCCCGTCACTGTCCATAGTTTCATTCAAACCCAAACCGGGTCTTATCGAAAGCGTCACCGTCCCGGCAGGGACTTCCCTTAATTCGATACCGGTTGACGGCACACCCTGCACATTCAGGACATGCTTCGATGTTGAAGCCCATCCTTTACGCGTTGTCTCGCTCGATACACGGTCGAAAAGCACCGGGCAGCCCGAATCTATGAAGTTGACCATGGAACTTACGGGCCCGAGCCTCGATCGGTGGAATCCCAGGGGATTGTCGTTTCTTACCGGCGGCACATATTCACAGGGAGCCGATGTCTTTGCTCTCCTCACCCGTTATCTCAGGCAGATCATTATCCGCCCCCTGGAAGGCGGCAGTCCGTGCGTTCTTCCCGCAGACTGCCTCGTGCCGACGGGGTTTGATCCGCACAATTCACTCTTTCCGTTCCCTGCACAGTCCTTTTACGGATACCGGCTTCTCCAGGAATATTTCATCATGCCGTCCAAGTTCCTTTTCCTTAATCTCACGGGATGGGACAGGTGGCGCGACCGCGGAGAGGGCTCGCGGTTCGAGATCATATTCGAATTCAATCCGTCGTCACTCAATATTCCCCCGATCACGGCAGATAATATCGTACTGTTCTGCACGCCGGTCATCAATCTTTTCGAGATGGAGGCCGAGCCCGTGCTTCTTGACCACCGGGAAAGCCGGATACGCGTCAGGCCGTCCGCTAAAGAATATGATCATTATCACGTCTATAATGTTACCGAAGTGGTTGGCTACAGCCGGGGAAGCGTTGAAAAGACAACATATTATCCGCTTGACCTTTTCCGGACCCTGGAATCCGGAGAAGCTACCTACCAGATGATGCGCTACAGGTCGCCGGTTGATGATTCCATCGATGTATACCTTGCATTTCCGTACGATACGAAAGGGCCCGAACCGAAGGCCCAGACATTGTCCCTATCGATCACCTGTACGAATGGGCAGCTTCCTGAGAAGCTCCAGTTCGGCGATATACGGATCGAGACATCAGATTCCCCGGCGCTTTTAACGTTCGGGAACGTGATCCCTCCGAGCTTTTATGTCGAGCCTCCCCATGGCCGAAATATCCTTTGGAAATTCCTGTCCCATCTTACCCTCAATTTTCTGTCTGTCGCAAATGCAGCAGAACCTCAAAGAACTTCTGACGCTTTACGTGCTTGAAGAAGGCAGGGACAGGACACGGATATCTGCAAATTTACGGGAGATCCAGGGGATAACCGACCTTACCCTCGAGCCGGTGCGCCGCCTTGTCCGGGGCAATATGGTCCAGGGACAGCGCATCGAACTTTGTGCAAACAAGGATTATTTTGCGAGCACGGGAAACCTTCTCCTTTTTGCCGGCGTGCTCGATCATTTTTTTGGGGCGTACAGCGCGATGCATAGTTTCACGCATATGAACCTGAAGGAGATCATGACGGGCGAGATGTTTACGTGGCCGCACCGGATGGGGACGCGATGCCTGGTATAAAAGAAGACCTCCTCGAGAACAGTTCCTCGTATACATTCGTTCAGGCGATACGGCTCCTCATATATTACGTCCATGTGCTCGGCGACGAATATGAAGGCGTCATGCGCCGCAAGATACGCGTCCATCCCCATCTTTCCCTTGATTTTCCCGGGACCGACATTATATCCATCGAACAAAAAGAGGAAGATCCGGATAAATATTTCATCACCGCAACCTTTCTCGGAATGTACGGGGCTTCTTCACCTCTGCCCACTTTTTACACCGAGGACCTCCTCGAAGAAGCGTCCGACGACAAAAATATCTCCCGCGATTTTATCGATATCATTAACTCCCCCGCATATGTGCTTTTCTTTAAATGCTGGGCCAAGTACAGCCTCCTTTATAATCTTGTGGAGAGCCGCCGGGATGATATGCTCGACCGGCTTTTTTGCCTTCTGGGGTTCGGTACCGAAAAAATACGGCAGAGCGTTCTTCATCCGACACGATTCCTGCGCTATATCGGGATCGCGACACAGATGCCCCGGTCTGCGGAGGGCCTGCGCGCGCTCATCAGTGACGCCGATCTCGGAGCCTTCCATGGATATCGAGCAATGCATCCCCGCGATGGTCGAGATACCGGCTGACCAGCGCTGCATTCTCGGCAGCGAGCGGGCATTGCCTTGGAGAAGATGCATCGATCGGGTCGTTTGTATCGGATTCCACGGGCAGATTCCGGATACATGCGGGACCGCTCACAGAGAGTAAATTTCAACATCTTTTGCCGGGGGGAGAATCATTTACGCTTATCGGTAAATTCGTCGATTATTACCTCGACCAGCCGCTCGATTGGGATATGGAGATCAAGGTCGATCGGGCAGAGATCCGTCCCGTTAATCTGGGGGATGCCGGATGCTGCCGGCTGGGATGGAATACGTGGCTCGCGAGCGATGCGGGGTATCCCGAAAATATCGTCAGGCTCGAGGCAGGACATTAGGAAAAGGAGAGCGACATGCTGACAGTAGATATCAAATCCCTTCTTATGAGGCTCAACGATTACAGTGCGGCGGCGATGCAGGCGGCGGCCGGCTTATGCGTCTCGAGGACCCATTATGAAATAACCATAGAGCACCTGATAGCGAAGCTCTTCGATAACCCGATGAGTGATTGGCCCCTCGCCTTTGCGCGGCTCAATGCCGATTCGGCAAAGATCGCCCGGGCGATCGAGGCGACGCTTGAAGATTTCAAGACCGGCAATGCCGCAAAACCCGTCTTTTCCCCGCTTCTTCTTGAACTTATCCAGGACGCCTGGCTTATCTCTTCCATTGATCTCGAAGAAAAAAAGGTGCGTTCCGGGGCCATACTCCTGGCATTTCTCTCCAAACCGACCTTTTTCGCATCCGGCCGGTATGCCGACCTTATTAAGTCGATCAGCCGCGATGCGCTGGCCTCCGATTTCTGGACAATAACCAAGGGCTCCATCGAGATAGACAGAACCGAGGTCAAGGAAGCCGGGGGTGAACCGGACGGCAGGCAAGGCGGCACCTTTATCGACAAGTATTGCACGGATTTCACCGATAAGGCGGCGCTGGGCGAGATCGATCCCGTTTTCGGGCGGGACTCCGAGATCCGCCAGATGATCGATATTCTCGGCAGAAGGAGAAAGAACAACCCGATCTGCGTCGGCGAACCGGGTGTCGGCAAAACCGCCGTCGTTGAAGGGATGGCCCTTCGGATCACCGAAGGCGATGTCCCGGACATGCTCAAGAACGTCGTCCTTATCGGTCTCGACATGGGGCTTCTTGAAGCCGGTGCCGGCGTCAAGGGTGAGTTCGAGAACCGGCTGAAAGGCGTGATCAACGATATCAAGGCGTCAGAAAAACCGATCATCCTCTTTATCGATGAGGCCCATACACTTATTGGCGCCGGGGGGACCGCGGGAGGGTCCGATGCTGCAAACCTCCTGAAGCCTGCCCTCGCACGCGGGGAATTGCGCACCATCGCCGCGACGACCTGGACCGAATATAAAAAATATTTCGAGAAAGACCCTGCCCTGGCCCGGCGGTTTCAGCTTGTGAAGCTTGATGAACCGGCGGTCGATTCTACCATCCTCATGCTGAGGGGCCTTAAGGCAAGCTATGAAAAGGCGCACAAGGTCATCGTGAGGGATGACGCGGCCGTTGCGGCGGCGGAGCTTTCCGACCGCTACATAACGGGAAGGTTCCTGCCGGATAAGGCGATCGACCTTCTCGATACGAGCTGCTCGCGCGTCAAGATCAACCTCACCGCGAAGCCTGCCCGTCTTGAAGACATGGAGAGGGCTATCCAGGCGTGCGATCGCGAGATAACCGCGCTTGACCGCGACAGGGACAACAGGGTTCTCGTCGATGAAGAGGCATATAAAGAGGTCCTCGCAAGAAAGGAAGGCCTTATAAAAGAGGCAGATAACCTGAGGGAGTTCTGGCTCAAGGAGAAGGAAGCCGCGGCAAAGGTCGTCGAGATACGGGAAAAGATAAATTTGGCGGCAAAGGACAACGGCGGCGAGCGGGATGAACTCTTCAAAGAGCTTGATCAGGCAACGGAAGAGCTCAAGGCCATCCAGGGCGACTCGCCCAATATCCAGATAGAAGTTGATCCCGACGTCGTCGCCCAGGTTGTGTCGGACTGGACCGGCATACCGCTTGGCAAGGTGCTCAAAGACGAGGCCAAAACGATCATCGAGCTTGAAGACCGGCTGAAGGAAAGGATAAAAGGCCAGGAATTCGCGATGTCGACCCTCGCCGAGGCGATCCGGGCATCGAAAGCGGGCATCAAGAACCCGAGCCAGCCGATGGGTGTCTTTCTCTTTGTCGGGCCAAGCGGTGTCGGGAAGACGGAAACGGGCCTTGTCCTTGCCGACCTTCTCTTTGGCAGCGAGCGCCATGTGGTTACGATCAATATGAGCGAATTCCAGGAGAGCCATACGGTGAGCCGGCTCATCGGGTCGCCTCCCGGCTATGTCGGTTATGGAGAAGGCGGAATGCTGACCGAAGCCGTGCGCCAGAAACCATATTGCGTCGTCCTGCTCGACGAGGTCGAAAAGGCGCATACGGATGTCATGAACCTCTTTTACCAGGTATTCGACAAGGGCATGCTGACCGACGGCGAAGGCAAAGAGATAAATTTCCGTAATACGATCATTATCCTGACGAGCAATCTTGCGTCAGATGTCATCCATGAAATGACCTCTTCCGATGAACAGCCCCCTGCCGATGTCCTTACCGGCGCGATACGCCCGATACTCTCCGCGCATTTTAAGCCCGCGCTTCTTGCACGCATGTCGATCGTTCCCTACTTCGATCTCGGTAAAGACGCCATGCGGATGATCGTCGAACTGAAGCTCGGAAAGGTGGCGGATACCCTGATGGCCAACAACCGGATGCGCATGGCATACACCCCGGCCGTGGCCGATCAGATCGCCGCGCGCTGCACCGAGGTCGAGACCGGCGCGCGCAATATCGAATACATATTGAGCGGGAACATACTTCCCCGGCTGGCCCAGGAGATACTCGGCCACATGAGCGAAGGAGGAATGCCTGCCACCGTGAACCTGGATGTTGATGAGGCCGGGTCATTCACGTTTCAGTTCGGACAATAACGTGACGACCGATCGCCCGACAGGAGAGGATGCCTCATGGATATACCTCATAAGCCCTTTACAATTTTTGTCATAGGATCTTTTGCGCCAGTCCCGGAAGGGCCGCAGACGCGTAAAGATCATCCCGGTCGATACAGCGAACGAAGCCCTGTCCAGCCTTCGTCCGGCAGTATGGATACCGGTTGCCAAAGAAATATGCCCGGCAGGCGGCATCGGGATAGCCCCGGAAAGGATGAAAGACTGCACCCCCCAGGGCATGATCGAATCAGTTAAATATCCTGAAGACCTCGGAGATGCGCGGGAATTGATCAACAGGTCCGCAGGGTTGCCGCCCGACAATATCGCCGGCGCGATTCGGGAAAAATGGCCCGATCTTCCTCTCGATCTTGCCGGTCGATGCAGTCGGGGAAGCGCACGAGAGCACGAGCGGGTCGATGATATCCTTTCGATGATTGCCATGGGAGGACAATCAGACTCCCCGAATTCCGCCGACAGGGAAGGCCCCGGGGCCTGGACAGCTGAGATAGACAGACTTCTTGGCCGGCCTCATGACGGCGATTTTTTCCGACGAGACATTCAGGGACCTCGAGGCAGCCTGGCGCGGGATCGAGCTTATCACGAAACAGGGGCCTGCCGGGGCAGCGAAAGATACGCGCCTGTCCATCGTAAACACGTCCCGCGACAACCTGATCCGAACTCTTCGTGAACTGGGGGAGATGTGCGAGAATGATCCGCCTGACCTCATTCTTATTGATTTTCTCTTTGATAATTCCCCTGTCAGCATGGAATTGTTCGAGGAGGCGGCATCCTTTGCGCAAAACCTCATAGTTCCCACAGTGGTCAACGCATCGGCAGGCTTTCTCGGCCTTAAGAATTGGAATGAGATCGACCGTCTGCCCCTCATTGCCCATTATATCGAAGACAACCCGGTCTATGCAAAATGGCTCAAACTGCGTAAAGACCCGCGTGCGAACTGGCTCGTCGCCGCCTGTAACAACCTGTGTGTCCGCGAGGCATATGGAAAAGATCCGGATTCGCGCAGTGTCTTTTTCGAAGAAGCAGTCTATCCCGTGGATACACCCAGTTTTCGCAGTCGGCGCACTTGCCGCTCAAAGCGTCTCGCTATGCGGCTGGCCGTCACGCCTTACCGATCCTCAAAATGTTCGCCTTGAAGGGCTCGCCCTTCTTACCCTGGAAAACGAGACCCGGGCATCAACGGAGGCTGTGTTCATGTTGAGACCGCCTGCGGCAGCTCGCGGACATAGGCCTCGCCCCGCTCGCCGGCGTCGCAATGAAGGATATTGCTTTTTTGCCGGCCGCCCGGAGCATATCGGGAGAATCGCTGCCATTTCAAATGTTCTTCTCCCGAATCACGGGATTTCTCATCCGTCTGCGCGAGGAGAACGGGGCATCGATCTCCTCAGACGATCCCTCGTCCTGGCTCACCCAGGCTCTCGAGACTTTTTTCCGCCTGTCGGGCGGTCATATTCCGGGGGACATTTCCGTCAATGCGTCGACGGCTAATGACAGGCTCATGTTCGAGATAAGTCTCACGCCTCCCGCTGTCATCTTAAGCGGGGCAAGGAGGATAACATTTACATTCGCCTGGTAGCGTGCATCGCCGTCTGCATCGCCCTTATCGTTATCCGGCTGCAGCGGCGGAAAGACCAAAAAACCGCCGGACCTTAAAAGGGACTACAGCGCTCACGACCCCATGAAGAAAGCGGCGCCCAGCATAGTCCCCGGGGATGATTCATCCTGGATAAAGGTCGATGATACGACGCGGCGCAGGGTATTTTTCAGTGACCGGCTTACGTTCGAGGTCGTCGAATCAAGCAAGTCGGGACTAACGGGAAATATCACGACGGACCATCGTTTCAATGACATTATCGGGTATATAGTGACCGGAAGCGCCATGGTGACCGTCGGTAAAGAAACGAAGCAGATATCGGCGGGCGGCGCCTTCGTTGTCCCCTCGAATACGCCGTACGGGGTAATCCCCGCATCCGACAAAACAACCGTTGCTTATGCCTATACCCCGCCCCGGGAAGACCTGCGCCCGACCGCGCCTTCCGTACGTCGCTTTCCTGACAACGAGATAAAGAGCATCGTTTATAAATGGTTCGCCCTGTTCGATGAAAAGGCCCACGTGGACGATTTCCTGACATATCTTGCAGAAACAGGCCTTTCCGTGGAAATGGCAGACAAGAAAAAGGTAAATTCCTGGAGGGAATTCCAGGAATGGTACGCAAAATGGACAAATCAGGTTGAGTCATTCACAAGTACGGTCGAATCGGTCACGGTCAGTTTTGATCCCAGGACCGGCCATTATCAGGCGGGTGCCGTTGTAACGTCGACGACAAAGACCCGTTCGGGGAAAAAAATTACCGGAAAGTGCCAGGTAGACATGGTCCTCGTCGATACCAACTGGGGTGATGCACCGAAAATACTTACATACAAGGAAACGGAGATAAAAAAATAGCGGGTCTATGAATTACCTGACGAACAAAAAATTCTCCTTTTTCTCCGATGCCCTTGCGCCCGATACGTTCGGGGTGGTCAAATTCGTTGGTACTGAGGGAATATCTCAGTGCTATACCTTTGAGATCACCCTCGTATCCAATAATCTGGAAATTGACCTTAAGGACATTATTCAACACCCTGCAGAAATTGTTTTTCACAGGGAAAATGGAGATGATGTTGCGTATCACGGCATCCTTATGTCGTTCGAGCAGCTGCATGAAGTCAATAAAATTGGATTTTACCGGGCCCATCTCGTTCCCCGCCTTGCATTGCTTTCCTTTACACAGCACAACCAGGTCTTTCTCAACAATACAGTGCCCGAAATAATTGAGGCATGCCTGAAGGACGGGGGATTGACGGGTCAGGACTTCGAGCTTCGCCTTCAGGCTTCGTATGACCCTATCGAATATGTATGCCAGTACGGTGAGAGTCACCTTGACTTTGTGGTGCGTTGGGCACAGAGAGAAGGTATCTACTATTTCTTCGAACAATCAAACAAAGGTGAGAAGGTCATATTCACCGATACCGGGTTATCTCATGTGCCCTTGTCCCATGGTGATACCGTTGCATACTCCCCGGTTTCGGGCCTGGAAACAGGCCATGAGCGGGAAATCGTCCGATCCTTCCATTGCCGGATG
This sequence comes from uncultured delta proteobacterium, assembly GCA_963823725.1. Classification (GTDB taxonomy): domain Bacteria; phylum Desulfobacterota; class Syntrophorhabdia; order Syntrophorhabdales; family Syntrophorhabdaceae; genus Delta-02. The sequence continues at coordinate 148,573 of CAWGMJ010000020.1, read as the reverse complement.
AATCTTACGCCCCGCAATATTCTTTTGAAGGATTACAACTATAGAAAACCTTCCCTCGATGTGTCGGGGAACTGCCGATGTTGATCCTAAAGGGCGCGGCCAGATCTATTCCTATGGCGATCATATCAGGACTCCCGAGGAAGGCGACCGGATCGCAAAAATAAAGGCCGAAAGCCTGCTGTGCAGGAAACAGATCTTCCATGGTGAAGGGTCCGTCCCCTATATGATGCCGGGATATATCTTCACATTAAAGGACCATTACCGGGGAAACTTTAACCAGTCATACCTGGTGACCGATGCAACCCACGAGGGCAACCAGACCGGATTCCTCACTGCCGGGATAACGACGGGATGGAGGGACGGGAGGTTTTTTACAGGAACAGTTTTTCGTCCATCGCAGCGACGGTCCAGTACAGGCCCGAACAAAACGCGCAAAAACCGCGGATACGGGGTTCATTAACAGCAAAGATCGATGCGTCGGGCTCCGGGGAATACGCCGAACTCGACACCGAAGGAAGATACACCGCCATACTCCCTTTTGACATGTCGGGAAAAAAGAACGGCAAGGCGTCCGCCCCCATACGGATGGCCCAGCCCTATGCGGGGACCGGCCACGGGATGCATTTTCCCCTCCACAAGGGGACCGAGGTGCTGCTGACCTTTATCGACGGGGACCCCGACAGGCCGATCATACAGTCCGCGGCCTGCCGAACCCCGAGACGCCAGAGCCCGTCGACGGCATCAAATCAGACAAAATCAATAATCACGACGGCGAGCGGGAACCAGATCCACGTCGAGGACAAGGCAGGGACCGAACGCATTCTTCTGCATACCCCCGACAAGAAGAGCTTTATCAGGATCGGGGCGCACAACGACCCCTTTCTCGACGACGAACCTCCGGAACCGACGGAGACGCCCACGGAAACAGAGGAAGACGACGATGACCGCAAGGCCGGTTTTGTCCCTCTTGATTCCGGTTCCCCAGCGGGGTATACGCCGCAGCGGGGGTATCGACGGCGGGTATAGCCGCAGGAGCAGCAGAAGGGAGTGGCGGAGACGACGAAGCGCCGCCGCCACCGACAGAGACGGCCACTCAGTCAATCGCGCCCACGGAAGAGCCCACATCGACAGCCACTGCCACGCCGACCGAGACGGCGACCGCCACCCAAACACCGACAGCCACTGCAACTGCTACGGCGACGGCTACGGAGACCGCAACGGCTACGGCACTGCACACGGCTACGCGACGGCTACGCGACTGCCACAGAGACGGCTACTGCCACGGCGACTGAAACGACTACTGCAACGGTAACTGAAACAGCGACTGCTACGGCGACGGCTACGGCAACGCGACAGCTACGGCTACGGCGACGGCGACGGCTACGGAGACGGCTACGGCTACGGAGACGGCGACGGCTACGGCGACTGCACGGCCACGGCGACGGCGACACGCTACGGCGACGGCCACGGAGACGGCGACAGCTACGGCCACTGACGGAGACGGCGACTGCCACGGCGACGGCTACGGCGACGGCTAAACGACCACGCGACGGCTACGGCGACCGAGACGGCAACGGCTACGGCGACGGCAACAGCTACGGCGACTGCGACGGCTACGGCGACCGGCTACTGCGACAGCCACCGACAAACGCCGACGGCTACGGCTACCGATACGGAGACTGCTACAGCGACCGAAACGGCAACGGCAACGGCAACCGAGACAGCGACTGCTACGGCGACGACGACGCCAACTGCAACAGCGACCGCTACCGAGACGGCTACCGCGACCGAAACGGCAACTGCAACCGACGGCTACAGCTACCGAGACAGCACGGCGACCGCTACGAGACAGCTACGCGACGGCTACGGAGACGGCGACGGCGACCGAGACCGAACGGCGATACGGCGACCGAAACGCCACGGCAACCGCGACAGAGACAGCCACGGCTACAGCGACGCTACTCCTACTGAAACAGCTACCGATACCGCGACCGCAACGGAGACCGAACTGCGACGGCAACGGCGACCGAAACGACCACGGCTACGGCGACGGCTACACCGACAGACGGCGACTACCACAGCGACGCTACAGCAACCGAGACAGCGACGGCTACCGCGACCGAGACAGCTACTGCGACGGCAACAAAGACCGCGACTGCCACAGAGACAGCGACGGCGACCAGACAGATACGGCGACTGCCACAGAGACAGCTACAGCGACCGAGACGGCGACTGTTACGGCTACGGAGACGACCACGGCGACTGCCACAGGCAGCTACGGCTACGGAGACGGCTACCGCGACTGAAACTGCTACTGCAACGGCAACTCAGACAGCTACGGCGACTTATTCGCCGGCCGCTACCACCACGGAGACGGAGACCAAGGAACAGGGTTCGCCCCAGTCAGTGAACATGATTTCGGCATCGCAGACAAGACAAACGGGTATATTGACATTAAGGCTGCAGCCCAGAACGAGATAATTTTCGGAGAAGTGATCGAGGGCGATCTTTGGGGTGAGGAACGAAGATTCTTCGGCGTTGCGATCAATGACTTCTCTTCGGCGGCGTTACGAGTATCAGCGCCCTGAAATGTTCTGTCGTCACAATTTCATGGCCGAAGTTGAAAAGGACCGGCTGGAAGCCGCGGAAGAGCGAAACAGATTGTTGAGTGGCGTAACTAAATCAGATCACTGGAAAAAGACAGTCTGTCAAAGGTGAGGTGACCCGTGTCTGTGGCAACGAACTTGACGCCATTGAGAATCATGCCACAAATACCATGCTGGGCGCTGAATGCCCTTATAGAAAGGACGCACGCCGCAACACAAACAATCCATACGGAGGGCCAGACGGTGGAGACAATCGCCCAAACTACACAGGCGGTGGGACTGGCGCTCCAGAATGCGGGCCTGGATATGCAGTATGCCGGCGATGCCCTGGAGGCGCACGGCGCTGATATGACCGATCACGGAGTGGTCCTTGAAGAGGAAGAAGGGAACTCCGTAGACCTGGCCGGCACTGTGCTCCAGCGGTCGGGCGCTATTTTCGAGGGACATTGAATGAACTACCTCACCAACAAAAAATTCTCCTTTTCCTCCGAAGCGCTTTCCCCCGACACGTTCGGGGTCGTGAAGTTCGAAGGGACGGAAGGGATATCGAAGTGCTATGCGTTCGAGGTCACGCTTGTATCGGATAACCTCGAGGCCGACCTCGAGGGCGTGATCGAGAACCCCGCGAAGCTGTCCTTCCACAGGGACGAGGGAGACGACGTCCTATCACGGCATCCTTCTGTCCTTCGAGCAGCTCCACGAGGTGAACAAGCTCGCCTTCTACCGGGCCCACCTCGTCCGAGGCTCACCTGGCTTTCCTTTACGCAGCACAACCAGGTCTTCCTGGACAAGACCGTTCCGGAGATCATCGAGGCCTGCCTGAAGGACGGGGGATTGTCGGGGGCAGACTTCGAGATGCGCCTTAAGGGCTCCTACGACCCCGTAGAGTATGTCTGCCAGTACGGGGAGAGCCACCTCAATTTCGTGTCCCGATGGTGCGAAAGGGAGGGCATCTATTATTTCTTCGAGCAGTGCGACGCGGGGGAGAAGGTGATCTTCACCGACACCCAGATATCCCATACACCCTATTCCCAGGGGGACACCCTTACATATTCTCCCCCCTCGGGGCTGGAGGCCGGCCACGAGAGGGAGATCGTCCGCTCCTTTCACTGCAGGATGAACCTGACACCCCAGAGCGTCCTCCTGAAAGATTACAATTACCGGAAGCCCTCCTTCGACGTGTCGGGGAGCGCGGACGTCGATGCCAAGGGACGGGGGCAGGTCTACTCTACGGGGACCATATCAGGACCCCCGAGGAAGGCAACAGGATAGCGAAGATCAAGGCGGAGGGGCTCCTGTGCAGGAAGGAGGTCTTCGACGGGGAAGGGTCGGTCCCCTACATGATGCCGGGGTACACCTTCACGCTTAAGGACCATTACCGGGGGAGCTTCAACCAGTCATACCTCGTCACCGATGTGAGCCACGAAGGGAACCAGACGGGGTATCTCCTCGCGGGTATCACGATGGGGACAGGAGGAGAGGGAGGTCTTCTACCGGAACACTTTCTCCTCGATCGTGTCGACTGTCCAGTTCCGGCCGGAGCAGACGGCGGCAAACCCCGGATATCGGGGACACTGACGGCGAAGATCGACGCGGCGGGTCCGGGCAATATGCCGAGCTCGACACCCAGGGGCGCTACACGGTCATCCTCCCCTTCGACACGTCGGGGAGGAAGGACGGGAAGGCTTCAGCCCCCTACGGATGGCGCAGCCCTATGCGGGGAGGGACCACGGGATGCACTTCCCCCTGCATAAGGGGACGGAGGTGCTTCTGACCTTCATCGACGGGGACCCGGACAGGCCGATCATACAGTCGGCGGTGCCGAACCCGGAGACGCAGAGCCCCGTCAACGTGAACAACCAGACCATGTCGGCCATCACGACGGCGGGAGGGAACAAGATACACATAGAGGATCAGGCGGGGAGCGAAGGATTCTCATGCACTCCCCGAATCAGAAAAGCTTCATCCGGTCGGGGCCCCCGAATGACCCGTCTGTGTCGGGAGATGGTGATGATGAAGAGACAATACCACGGCATTGGGACGCCTCGGATAGCGAAATTTTGCGCCGGCCTCCTCGACATCCAGGCTCAATGGAAGAATGCTCCATCATACTCGGCGAATCGACATCGACCGTCGATATTTTTCCGTATCTGGTTGGTTCTCCGCTCCGCCGTCGACGGCGTGTTCGGAGGCGGGGTGAATCCTCATTTCCCCGACACGCTGGGCCCTCAAAAACGCGCACTTCGAAGCACGGCCTCGACGCTCAGCATGTGCGGTCCAGGCACCAATGGCCGCGGGAATGAGACCAGGATAGCGGATATGGGAGACGGAGCGCAGCGAATTAGTCGATGAATGGTACTCCCTCTTGCAGGCATCAGGCCGTCGGTGATGCTGGAGTCAGGTACAGAACAAGCCAGAGACATAGTCACGAGGAATGTCGATATCAATCCTTTAGACACCGAGGCCACATGAATCCGATGCAGTTACACGGCAAACAAATAAGACGCCGCCGGAAAAGAAGGGGTGCGCACCGGCGGGGGAGCCATAATGCACCAAGCGGGGACAACGAAGTCCTCAATGCGTTAACTTGCCTTAATGCGGCGCCTCTTCGCATCTGACGCCTCGGTATTTGGTGTACCCAGGGGTGTATGGCTCTAGCGGCGCCCCTGATACATTAGCGGAGGGCTATATAGGTATGAACTACCTCACCAACAAAAGTTCTCCTTTTTCTCCGATGCCCTTCCCCGATACCTTCGGTGTGGTCAGGTTCGAAGGGAGGAAGGGATGTCGCAGTGCTATGCTTTCGAGGTCACGCTCGTTCGGACAGCCTCGAGATGACCTCCAGGGCGTCATGGAGAACCCGGCGAAGCTCGTCCTTCACAGGGACGAGGGGACGATGTTTCCTATCACGGCATCCTCCTGTCCTTCGAGCAGCTCACGAGGTGAACGGCTCGCCTTCTACGGGCCCATCTCGTACCGCAGGCTCACCTGGCTCTCGTTCACGCAGCACAACCAGGTCTTCCTGGACAAGCGGTCCCCGAGATATCGAGGCATGCTTCAAGGACGGGGGATTACGGGGGCTGACTTCGAATTCCGGCTCCAGGGCTCCTACGACCCTGTGGAGTATGTCTGCCAGTACTCGGAGAGCCACCTCAACTTCGTGTCGCGGTGGTGCGAGGGAGGGGATCTACTACTTCTTCGAGCAGACGGGCGGTGCGGAGAAGGTGATCTTCACCGAACCCAGATATCCCATACCCCTATTCCAAGGGGACACCGTCACCTATTCACCCCCCTCCGGGCTCGAGACGGGGCACGAGAGGGAGATCGTCAGCTCCTTTGCCTGCCGGATGAGCTTAACCCCCCAGAGCGTGCTCCTGAAGGACTACAACTACAGGAAGCCCCTTGGATGTATCGGGGAGCGCCGACGTGGACGCGAAGGGACGGGGGCAGGTCTACTCCTACGGGGACCACATCAGGACCCCCGAGGAGGGTAACCGGATTGCGAAGATCAAGGCGGAGGCCCTCATGTGCAGGAAGGAGGTCTTCGAGGGTGCGGGGTCGGTGCCCTATATGATGCCGGGGTACACCTTCACCTTAAAGGACCACTACCGGGGGAGCTTCAACCAGACCTACCTCGTCACCCGGGTCAGCCACGAGGGGAACCAGACGGGGTACCTTCTCGCGGGCATCACGATGGGGCACGAGGACAGGGGCGTCTACTACCGGAACTCCTTCTCCTCGATAGTGTCCTCCGTCCAGTTCCGGCCCGAGCAGAAGGCCACAATGCCCCGCATATCGGGGACATTGACGGCGAAGATCGATGCGGCGGGCTCCGGGCAGTATGCCGAGGTCGACACCCAGGGCAGGTACACGGTCATCGTCCCCTTCGACACGTCGGGGAGGAAAAACGGGAAGGCGTCCGCCCCCGTACGGATGGCCCAGCCCTACGCGGGGAGCGACCACGGGATGCACTTCCCCCTCCATAAGGGGACCGAGGTGCTGCTGACCTTCATAGACGGGGACCCGGACAGGCCGATCATACAGTCGGCGGTGCCGAACCCACAGACGCAAAGCCCCGTCAACGTGAACAACGAGACCATGTCGGCCATAACGACGGCGGGAGGGAACAAGATACATATCGAGGACAAAGCGGGGAGCGAGAGAATTCTCTGCACTCCCCGAACCAGAAGAGCTATATCCGCATCGGGGCCCCGAACGACCCGCGGTGTCCGAGGAATACGAGGGGCTCAACTTGTGGCCCGAACTGACAGAGGGCATCAAGGAGATCACGGCAGACGTATTCAACGTGATGGTCGGCTTCAAGAACGAGGTTTCTTTGGGCCCATCACCAGCATCGTGGGAGGCCTGAGAGCCTGGATCACGGCCGGAATAGCTCTTTGACATCGTCCTCGCGGCCAAGTGGGAGATCCAGTTTCCCGTGGCGTGGAGGTTCAAGAACAGCATTTGAAGGTCACGTCATATATTGGAAGAGCTATGCATGGTGGATGCAGATGAAAGATGCCGCAGGGATTCTCCGGACAAACGAACAGGATTGTTGCTCCAGAAAACCCAGGTGATCACGGACCGGATACAGCACGAGCTCCAGGCGGACCAAGGGGCATTGCAAGACCTGAACGCCAAGGGGCAGCGTGTGGATACCGCCGAGCAGAACCTGCATACAAACGTCCAGACCATGGATGCCATCGGGAACAACATGAGCACCATTGCCACCAGATTAGACAAGGTCAGCGATAAAATAGGTACCGCGGGGGTACACATGGGCACAGTCGGGGGCCACGTTGCAAAGACTCGCGAGACCCTGACAACCTCCGGCGTAGCGATCAAGAATGGCGGGCCTCGCCGACCGAGGAGGCGGAAGCCGTTACTATGCAGGTGTAGGATGAAAGTTATCAAGGAACAGACCCACTGCCTTCTCCTCAACTACTTTGGCCTGAACAACAGGTACTATCTCGCCGTGACGGTGATGACCTACTTTGATCTCAAGGACCCGGGCAACCCCTTGAAGGAGCAGGAAATGTGGCCCTTCGTGCAGGGCGAGCTGGGAAAGGACGCCATCCTGGACATGGCCATGCCGAAGCCCCGGGGCGAGTGGGTGGTCTGGGGAAAGTGCTTCACCCCCGACGGGAAGCCCCGCGGGGCCTCCCGGGTTGGCCTCAGGATCGGCCCTATCGAGAAAGAACTCTACGTGTTCGGGAACCGCTCCTGGAAAAAGGCGGCAGGCATGGCCGTCACCGTGGACGCGCCCGAGCCTTTCACCGAAATGCCGGTAACGTACGCGCGCGCGTTCGGCGGGACGGGGTTTGACAGGAACCCTGCCGGATGGGGCTCGCCCCCGTCACCGGGCCCGACGGGGACCGAGAGCCACCCGCTGCCGAACATCGAGGACCCGAAACGCCTCGTCGGTTCACCTTCCGACCGGCCCGACCCCGCGGGCTTCGCTCCCCTTGATTTCTCGTGGCCCCAGCGGGCGAAAAAGCTCGGTACGTACGATAACGCATGGTTCCAGGAACACTGGCCCTTCTATCCCGAGGACATGAACTGGACATATTTCAACGCCGCTCCCGAGGACCAGCAGATGGAAGGGTTTTTCGACGGGAGCGAGGCCTTTTCCGTATCAGGCATGCACCCTAAGAAGCCCGTCATTGAATCGCGCCTACCCGGGACACGGCACCGTTTCTTCGTGAACCAGCTCGCTGACAAATCAAAGCCCGAGGGAGAGACCGTCTTCAAGGAGGTCTTGAGCCACATAGACACCGTCTGGCTCTTTCCCCATGCCGAGAAGGGTATAGCGATATCGCGGGGTTCCATCGAGGTGAAGGACGACGAGGCCCTCGATGTCCCTCACCTCTACATTGTCAGCGAGGTAGCCGGGCAGCTTCCCGGAACCATAGAGAAGTACCACGAACAGTTCTTGAAGCTCGTTGACCGCGGGATCACCGTCGATATCGCCCCGAAGATGGAAGAGGCACGCAAGAAGCTCACCGGCCTCGCGGACATGCTCCGCGACCTGCCCCTCCAGATAAATGATAGCGTAGCCCGCAACCTCGGGACGGCGCCGAAGTCCGTCCGGACCCCCGTCGAGGCCGTCACCCAGGTGATCGCAACTATCGACGATCACAAGAAGCTCTCGCCGACGGCGAAAAACGCTCTGCTCCAGCTGAAGGCCGATTACGGTCACTTCATGAAGATCGACACGAGCGGCTTCGGGGTCGCCGCGCAGCGGCTCGATGCCATGAAGGTGAAGCTTTGCGGCAATACCGGGGAAGGTCGATGCGGCCAGGAAAGAGAAAGATACATATCTCAAGACATTCAAGGACAAACTGAAAGAACTGCACGACAACCCGGTCTTTGTGAAAATAGCGAAAGGCAAACTCGACGACATTGAAGCCATGATGCCGAAACAGGAAGAGGTGCGCGATCTCTGGTATGACTCGGGCATGCGTTTCATCGAGGAATGCCGGGAGCAGCCTGATCAAAGACCCGGAGATGATGTCGGCCTTTCGCGGCCTTGGGTTCCGTCCCTACACGCTTAAACGTTCCTGGGTCGGTATCAACCCGGAAGAGGCCCGCCTCGAGAGGAAAACCTGGGGGTTGACACAACCGGGTAAAGGGCCCGATCCGGACGTGCTCATCATACCTGCCGGTCTTGTCATCCCGCGCTTTAACGGGGCGGCGCTCGAGCACATTACCGTCCGTCCCCTGCCGCAGGGCCCCGGCATCCCGACCCCCGCCGTTCTTATGGGCGCGTTGATGGACACGGAGTCCGACACCTCGTCGAAGGGTCAAAGGAGACGGCGATGGTCCTCTCCCCGGCAGAGGGAAAACCTTTCGTCTGTGTCGCCGACGATATCGAGGCCATTCTCCTTCACCAGGAACTCGGTGATTTCTGCGCCTTGTGCGCTATGCAAGATTCCTCCGTCAAGCCGCCGAAGGACGCGGCAGATGCCGTGAAGAAAGCCCCGCAATTCCTCGTCGTATTCTACCCCGGCATCCCCGGCAAGGGCGGGGAGTTCGATATAACACCCTGGAAGAAACTGTGCGAGGGCTCGGAACCGATAGTCCTGCCCGCCGGGAAGAATATCCTCGATGCCAAAAAGGACCGATGCCGACCTGTGGCAATGGATCGCCGGCGCCCTGAAGGCGGGCGTTGCCCCGGACCCCGCATTGAAGCCGAAGGACATAGACGTCATGGAGCCGGGCGCCATTGCCTCGCTCATTCCCGTCATTGATGTCGCCGCCCTCGTCGCGAAGGTTAAAGACGACATCATGGCAAAGGTCCAGCCCGAAATAGACCTCTTCGAGGCAAAGAAGAAAGACGCCATGGACGTCATCGGGAAACAGCTGGCGAAGCAGGGTCATGACATCGACGACGTTCGTGAAAGACGCGCCGCAACTGCCGAAGGGGACAAACCCCTACACGGATGCGCAGTCAAAGTTTGCCCGCGAGACGGCCGCGCTGAGGCAGAAGGTGGTTGATGCCGGCAAGATGACGCCGGAGGTCGAAAAAAAGCTGGCCGAGGTCGAAAAAAAGTCACAGGAGATCCTTGCCGGCGCGGCGAAGAGGTTCGACGAGGGCACACAGCGCCTCGCTGCCACCCGGGAAAAGGTCGCCGCCGGACCACCGGACTGGGCAAAGAAGCTCATGGCCGGCGCCGGCATCGACCCGACCGACCCCGCCCCCTTGAAGCAGCTTACCCGGGAAGACGTTGCTGAACGGTATGCGAAAGGCCTGAGCCTCTCGACCCGGAACATGAAGGGCGCGACCTTTCCGGGCTGGACCTCAAAGGAGCGGACATGCAGCAAGGCGATCCTCGAGGGGGCGAACTTGAGCGGTGCGGACCTCGAGGGGGCGGACCTCAGGGAGGCGATCGCCACCGGGGCCGACTTCAGCGGGCTTCCCTCAAGGGAAGCACTCCTCGTGAGGGGCATATTCCAGAAGGCGAAATTCAAGGACGCCGACATGGCGCAGGCGGACCTCGCGAGGGCCATGATGTCGGAGGCGGACATGACGGGCGCTGACCTAACGGGGGCAAGTATCATGAAGACCCTTCTCGAAAAGGCAAAACTCGTGAATGTCCGCGCCGTGGAAGCGAAGGCGTCCCAGGTGTACTGCCTGTCGGCCGACATATCGGGTGCCGATTTCTCACGGGCCGACCTGACGAAGGCCGTTTTCCTGAAGACAAACATCGGGGGGGTCAACTTCTCCAGGAGCACGCTGCGACAGGCTGCATTCCTCGAATCCAAAGGGGAAAAGCTCGATCTTTCCGGGGCCGACATGCACAATTCCCGGATCCTGCAGGGCTCCGCGATGACGCAAAGCAATTTCACCGACACGAAGGCGCGAAGGTCAGCTGGATGAAGTCCGACCTGTCGGGGAGCGATTTCCGGGGATCGACGATCGAGCGGGGCCTCCTTCAGGAATGCGACCTCACGGGATCGAACTTTTCCGGGGTAAACGCGAAACAGGCAAGGCTCACCAAGTCGAATCTGAGCGACTCCAACCTCAAGGATATCAACCTCTTCCAGGGTTCCTTAAGGAAATCGAAGCTCGTGCGCACCGACCTCACCGGGGCGAACCTCTATGGGGCGGAATTCTACCGGACGGGTGTCGGCGAGACGGTGCTCGATGACGCCAACCTCAAGATGACGAAACTGCACAAAAGGGCGGACCTCCTGCCGGAGCCGCCGAAGGACAAGAAATCATGACACGGGACGAGGTCCTTTCGGCCATACAACGGGATGACACGATCGAGAACGTCGACCTGTCCGGGATAAACCTTTCCGGCCAGGACCTGTCGGGGGCGCGCTTTGAAGGCGTCATCTTCAGGAACGCCGACCTTCAGGGGGCGAAGATCATCCGGACGGGCTTCAAGGGCTGCGATTTCGCCGGCGCCACCATGGAGGGGGCGGACCTCGCGGGGGCCCTCTGGATGCACATGAACCTTGCCGGTGCCATCCTTGTCCGCGCGGACCTTTCAAAAGCGGTGTTGTCGGGTGCGGACCTGACGGGCGCGGACCTTAAGGGGGCAAACCTTTCCCGGGCCATGATGGACAACGCGAAACTCGACGGGGCGGACCTTCAGGGGGCGGACCTCCAGCGGGCGATCCTGCACAAGGCATCCCTCAAGGGCGCAGACCTCAAGGGGGCGGACCTTTTCAAGACCATATTCTACGAAGCCGACCTGACGGGGTCGATCCTGAAGGGGGCAAAGATACACAAGACATTCCTCAGGGATTGCGCCCTTGCAAACCAGGACTTTTCCGGGGCGACATTCACCATGACGCAGGCGGGCGGAGCAGATCTCAAAGGATGCAATTTCAAAGGCGCAAACATCTCTCAATCGAACTTTATGAATGCGGATATGACGCAGGCAAACCTGGAGGGCGTCAACGGGGAACGCAGCGTTTTTATGGGAACAAAACTTTCCGGGGCGAGTTTAAAGAAAAGCTATTTCGTTCAATCCTGCTTCGAGGAGGCGGACCTGACCGTGGCCGACCTCAGCGGGTGCAATTGCGAACAGGCTCTTTTTATCAAGACAAAGTGCCGCGGCGCAAAATTTGTCAATGTGAACGGAACGTATGCCGATTTTTCCCACGCGGACCTCACCGCGGCGGATTTCACGGCGGCAACCCTTAACAGGGCCAAGCTCCACAGGATCATCGAGGAACATACGATCTGGGAGAGGTCGACGCGCGATGCGGCCTACGGCACGGACCCGGACCTCGCCGAGGCCGAAGGATATAGGAACATCGCGGATATAAAACGCAGGAGGCAAAATGAGAACATCAGCAAGAAAGATGAGACAACGGAATATGCAGCCCGTAATGGAATACGGGATCATCGATTCCCGGCAGGACGGTTTTTTTGAGATCTCGACGGAGACGGGCATGTTCAGGGCTTCCCGCGCGGTAAGCTGTATCGTGTCGCCCGAGGCGGGCGACCTTGTCCTTATTTCCCTCGATGACATCGGAACCTGTTATATCCTGTCTATCCTTGAACGGGCCGGACGGCCGCAGGGAGACACAGACCTTGCCTTCGACGGGAACGTGAATATCAGGGTGAGCGGGGGTTCCCTGTCCCTCGCGAGCGATGAGGGATGTCCCTCGCTTCGCCGAATTTTGAACTCGACGCTCAGGAAGCCACCGTTCAGATAGACAAGACATCCTTTTTTGGAAGGCTCGTCGAGAACAATGTGGCAAAGATTGAAACTGCTCGCCGAGTCCACTGGATTCCATCATAAAACGGACGGTCGAGAGGGTTCAGTCGTCATACCGGTATGTCGAGGAGCACGAAGAGGTCCAATCCGCTTCGACACGCATGATAGTCGACGGGACCCTGACGATGCATACGAAGAATACGATGCACATCGCGGAGGGTCACGTAAAGATAGACGCCGAGCAGATCCATCTCGGCTAGATAAGGAGGAAGCAATGTTCCAGAACACAATGGCGGGCGGGATGAACCTCGGTTTCCCCGACGTCTGCCTGACACCCACCCCGGTCGGGCCCATACCGATCCCCTACCCCAACATAAGCACGGGGGCGACGACGAACCCGGCAACAACGGCGCTCACCGTCCTTTGTGACGGCATGCCGTCCCTTAACCAGATGTCCATGGGCACATTGAGCAGCGGCGACAATGTGGGGGTAAATCTCGGCGTTGCCTCCGGCCTTGTCATGGGACCCACGGAGTTCATCCTCGGGAGTTTCACCGTCTTCAAAGGGGGCACCCCGGCACAGAGGATGACGAGCATGACGGGCCATAACGGGCTTTCCATGAACGCCCCCGGCGTAAGTCTTGCGCCGAGCCAGGTGGCCGTGCTCGTCCTGGGGTAAATGGAAAGCATCTTCGTCAGCATCGCCAGCTACCGGGACAATGAGCTCGACAGGACCATCACGGATTGCGTCGCCAAGGCGGCGCACCCTGAGAGGCTTACCTTCGGCATCCACTGGCAGCACGACAATCACGATTTCTTCGAACAGGCTCTACGACCCTCGCTGCAAGGTGATCGACACCGACTACAGGGAATCGCGCGGGGCGTGCTGGGCGCGCCACGAGGCGCAAAAGCTCTACGCCGGCGAGGACTACGTCCTGCAGATCGACAGCCACATGCGGTTCGTTCACGGCTGGGACCTCATCTGCATCGACGGCATCAGGCACCTTAAGCAAAGAGGGAACAGGAAGGTCATCATCAGCAACCTCATGCCCTCCTACGACCCCGAGGACGACCAGAACCTGCCGCAGCGCTACCTTACCTACAAGCTGGGCCCCTTCAACGAGGCGGGCTCCATCCAGCTGAAAGCGTCGATCGTCTCCCATCCGCCCCGGGAACGCTTCAGTCCCGGATATTCGATATCGGCGGCCTTCCTCTTCAGCATCGGCGACCTTTACCGCGACGTCCTGATCGACCCCGACCTCTACTTCGAGGGCGAAGAGCTCTCCTACGCGGTCAGGGCCTACACGCACGGCTACGACATCTACCACTGCCACTATCCCATCGTCTACCATTATTACCTGCGCAAGCCCGACCGCAAGCACTGGGACGACCACGGCGACTGGGGGAAGAGGTCCGTCACGGCAAAGGAGCGGATGCGAAGCCTGCTCATGGGCACCGGCGAGGTCCCCGACCTTGGCCCCTACGGCCTCGGGCCGTAAGGTCGCTCAAAGAGTACGAACTGGCACGCAGGGGTTGATTTCAAGAACCGCACCGTCAGGGACCCGGACGCACCGCCGCCGTTGTCGGGGCGGAAGCCATACGGTCGAAGCTCACCTCAAGCAAGATAGGGACCGCCCAGATCGACCCTTTTTCCTATTGCAACGGCAGATGCTGGTTCTGCCCGGTACGATACGACCCGCAGCCCGCGGATGCAAGGCGGCACATGCCGATGGGGCTTTTCGAGAAGATAATAGCGGACCTGTGCCGGGAGAGGGACAGCGGCGGGCTCGTCGCCCCCGGTTTCAACTTCATTTACACGGCCCATTACAACGAGGTCCTTCTCTACAGGCACCTTGCTCAGATGCTCGAAGTACTCAGGAGATATGGCTTAAGGACCATGGTCCTTACCAACGGCATTGCCCTCGTCCGGAAGAAGGTGGACCTCATAGCCGAATACGACGACGTCATCGGCGGACAGGTATGCATCAACATAAGCGCTTTTGAGCGGGACAGATGGATAGAAAACACGGTCGGCGAAAACGGCGCAAAACCGGCGTCGAAGAATGCCAGATTCCACCGCACGATGGGCAACATTGAATATGCCGCAAAGAAGCTCGGAGGCGTGTCCATCCAGCTCAACGAACCGGACCGGGAGGAGGCCGAAAGGCAGGCGGGGATCGCACGGAGCATGTTCCCCTCGGTCGATGTCCGTATAATCGATGCCCTTTCTGACAGGGCGGGGATGCTCCACGACAGGGGTGTCCTTTCCAACCGGGACGAGATCGAGCGCAAATGTTCCGGAAAGACCCGGATAGTTGGATGCGCGAACACTTTCACCGGGATCGACGGCCGCCACTTTGGATGGCTTCACGTCAATGCCCTCGGCAAGGCCATACTGTGCTGCAACGATTACTATTTCGACTATGCTTTCGGGGACCTTGCGAGCAATTCGCTGCGGGAGGTATGGCTCTCCGAACACCACATCGAAGCGATCGAGAGGTCGTTCGTGGAGATATGCAGGAAATGCTCGATGGCCGTCTGGGAATAGAAAAACCCGGGTGATGGGTCATGGGCGATAGGCGATAGGACAAAACCGGGGAATTGACTTTAAATGTGAGAATTGTATAGTGTTCTATATCAGGATGTCTGAAATTTCCGGAGGGAAGAATGGGTAAAAGGGTTTGGATTACAGCGCTTGCGAAGGACGAGGCAAAGATAGCGGGCCTTATGGGCTCACTGAAGAAGTACGGTCTCGCCACTGATGGTCATTTCTGGGTGGACGATATCAAGAACATGGCCTGGCAGGCAGCAGCCGAGGAACTGCTCAAGGCCGATACCGCCCTGTGGATCATCGCCGGGGATAACGAGGACCTGAAAAAGACTTCCGTTGCCTATGGCCTCTCGCTCCTGGCCATGAAGGTCTACGCGTCGAAAGGCGAGTCCTTCCCGGTCATATTTGCCCCGGCGACCGACCTCCCGGCGGGGTTCGAGATGCCGACCTTGCTCAAGGGTGCCGAGATCATCCCCTCATCCAGCGCCTCTCTCGGCGTAAAAGCGGTTTCCTTCGCCAATACACCTCTCAAGAAGATCGAAAAGGAGTATCGTCTTAATGTTCATGGCCTTCCCGGCATCGGGCTGTGGCTCGAGGCGGGGCCGTCCTCTGGTGGAATGGCAGGGCGCAATGTTCGGCGTGCACGGGGCCGAGATCGATTTTCACGGCGTTGGGCCCTCAAATGGCGTGCCCGAGCGGGCCGTCCTGGAATATGCCCAGATGGGGCTCAAGATACGGCTCGGCGAGGATGAGTTCACCGCATGGGCCATCCAGAACAAGCTTGAACCCGGAATGTCGTACTACGTCCGCGTCCAGGGGATGCCCGACAGGCTCCTCTTCGGCCCCTACGCGCAAACCGAAGAAGCCGAAGTACACGTTGTAAGACTATATTAAGCGCTGCCGTAAAATCCGGACGGTCATTCATGAGGAGGGAGAAATATGCCGCAATTGAACGCCGCTTCGCATCTCGTAAAAAGGGAAGACTGCCTGATGATCATGATAGATGTACAGGAAAAACTGATGCCCGCCATTGATGACAGGGAACAGGTCATTCTGAACACGGCAAGGCTCGTAAAATTCTGCGGCATAGCCGGGATACCCGTGATATTCACCGAACAGCAAAAGCTGGGGCCCACATTCGCCCGCAGTAAGGGAATCGGTGAATGATTTTGCAGCGATAGACAAAACTCATTTCAACTGTTTTCTGAATCCCGAGTTTGCGAACAAGGTAAAGAGATTCAAACCGGAAGACTATCGTCCTGGCCGGGGTTGAAGCCCATATATGCGTCGCCCAGACCGCCATATCAGCCTCTTCGGATATGAGCGTCCACGTTATCGCCGATGCGGTCTCATCGCGGTCCCCTGCCAACAAGGCGATCGCCCTGGCACGTATGCGCGACGCGGGGGCATTATCAGCTCCACGGAAATGTTTATATACGAGATACTCGTTCAAGCCGGCACCGATGAATTCAAATCCGTTTGCCCCTCGTTAAAATAAAAAGGGCCGCGATTTGCGGCCCGTTATAACCCATTACCTATAACCCAAGACCTATCTTCTTATTTCACATATACGAGGTCACTCGAAGAAAAACTGCCGCCGCTATTTGTTTTTGCCCAGCTTGCGTCAACACCAAATAGCTCAACGACCTCGAGTTCGCCTTTAAAGGCTCCTTTTTTTCGCCCCAGGGGCTGTTTTGTCTTCGGATCAATAACTTCTTCGCCCGGCGCGTAGACTTCAAGGACCTTTCCCTTTTCCAGGCCGGAGAGCCTTCCTGCATTAATGTAGACCTTTGTCCCTTCGTACGAAGCGACCCTCGAATGCCAGTCCAGCGAAAGGACTGTTTTCAGGACGTCTTCGGCAATCATCTCGATGGCAAGATCGATGGCCTTGATCTTGGCCTTTTCAGTGCTCAAGTCTCCTTTTTCGCGGGATAAGGATATCGGGTTCCGGCCGGAAAGCTGCTTCATTGTCTGGCCCGTCTCCGTATTGAATACATCGATGGCCAGCTTTGACATTGCAAAGGATGTCTCTTTTTCATCCTTTCCTTCTATGCGTGAGGAACTGATATATACATCGGAAAGGGTTGTCTTGAGGATGGCCTGTACGCCAAAGTCATTGTTCATTTTCCTGGCGTTGGCCAGCGTCGAAATACGAACCCCGAATATTCAATGTGTTCGGGTCAACGCATATAACCGTTCCGGTGCTTTCAAGCCGCGAGATGAGACGCTTTGTTGCCAGTTCTCCCAGGCCTTCCGATTTGTAGTTGGTCTGGTCTATTACAGGAAGGACGATGATGCGCCGTTTCATTTTCGGGGACGGATATTCGAATGATATCAGTCCCGGCATATATCCTAATCCGACCGGCAAAGAGCCCATCTGGGTCGGATAGACGTTACCCGGCTGGATGCCTTTCTTTTTCAGCTCTTCCTCAAGCTTCGCGATCCTTTTTTCCAGATCATCCCGCTCTTTCTTGCTCGGTCCGCCGCTGCCTCCAACACTAAACGAGAGCGCTTCACCGATGCCCGGCTTAGTACTGGTCCTTCCGGACCCACACATAGGGCGGCTCATAGGGCGTCAGCATGTATTTACGGTTCCGGGTATAAATATACTCGATCCCGTCAATAACCTTTATATCGCCCATCTGAGGCTCTTTTACCTCCTCAGCGTCGCCGCGGGACGATTTTTTTGCCGTAGCGGTGTCAGATTTGTTGGCAGTTTTGGAGGGGTCTTCTTCCTTTTTTTTGCCGAAAGGCAAATAACTGCACGAAGCCAAAGACAAAACGAGCAACATCAATATTATTTTTCGCATCGTGTGATTATAAGTTAACACGAGAATAAATGTCAAATTATTACGGTCAAATTATTGCGTACTAATTTTCGTTCATATCTCCCCTTGAAAAAGAGGCAGGGAAAAAGAAAAGACGCTTCCCTTTCCGGGCGCGCTTTCGACCCATATTGTACCGCCATGGCTTTCGATAACCGATTTCACGATAAACAGGCCCAGGCCGGCCCCCTCCTTCTTCATTCCAAGGGTTCCCCGGTTATATCTCTGGAATATGAGAGGTATTTCCTTTCTGAGGTACGCCGATGCCCCTGTCCCTTACGGATACGACCACCATATCGTCTTCGACCCTTGTATTGACTGTGACCTCTGAATCATCGGGCGAAAACTTGAGGGCATTGGCAACAAGATTGATGATAACCCGTTCGATGTAATCTTTATCTGCAAGGGCCAGCGGGTGCCCCTCTTCCGAAAACTTTACCCGGGGATAAATACTGACAGTATCCCGTATTATCTCATTTATATCGACCGGCCGTATCGCAAATTCGATCTTGCCCGATTCTATCCGCGAAACATTCAGGTAATTTTCAACGAGATGCTGTATCCTGGTCACATTCTCATCTATATTTGTCAGTTTTTCCTTGAGCGCCCCTTCGACAAGCCCGTATTTCCCGAGCAATATGCGCTTCAGAAAACCTGAAACGGGAACAAGAAACGATTTTATGTCGTGGTTTACCGAGGACACAAAGTCGGCCTTGAATTCCTCTATCTTCTTTTCCGTGGATATATCCTGCAATACAAGGATATGCCCCGGAGGCGCATCTTCCAGGGACCAGGGGGAAGCAAAGACCTTAAGATACAGGGGTTCTTCCGGGTCTTTCCTGCCAATTACGAATTCGTGAACGGCCGTATGATCGTTCCCGGTGACCCGAAGCGAAGGAAATGCCTCGTGATAGTTGTTCCCATTACACCGGCCGGGTCCGTACCCATTATCGCCGCTGCGGCCGGGTTGCAGTAAATAATGAGTGCCCCCTTCATCGATAGCGATGACCCCCTCATTCAATGTTTCCAGTATTGACAGAAACCGCATCCGGTCGAGCCTGATCATCGCCGACTTTTTCTCGAGTTCAGTATTGATGGCGCTTATCTTCCGTATATTGTCCTTTATCGTCTCGGTCCGTTCCGAGACTGCGGCCGACATTTTATTGATTGATGACGCAATAAGGCCGAATTCCCGGATCTTTATCTTTTTCTCATCGATCCGGGCATCGGTCTGGCCTTTTTCGATGCGCGTACAGGCATTAAGAATGTTTTCAAGGGAAGGCCGTATGCCGCGCGTGATCAAAAAAGTGATGCCGATGACCGCCGAGGTTGCCAGGATCGATATTGCGATAAAAACAAAAAGCAATCTCTTTTTAAAAGGAAGAAATATATTTTCGCTTACGGCGATGCCGTATGACCATTTGTCAGATCTGTCTATATTATAAGGTGAAGGCTTATAGATCGTATAATACTGTGACCTTCCGATGGGTGTTTTACCAATATAGTTCCTTTTTTCCCGGTAAAGCGCGTTCGTGACCTTTTCCGGGAGCTTTTGGGTCTCTTCGCCTGTCACACTGAAAATTGTACTGAACATTCTCGTGTCATTTTTGAATATCGAAACATATACCGGCTCCTCACGTTTTTGTGAAAGGAGGTCGCTCAAATTTTTCACCAGGGAATTACTGTTGTCCAAGATAAAGAATTCCGTCAATACGGCCTTTTCCACTTTAAAGGGTATGGAAACGTACATGGCGGCAAAATGCTGGTTTCCGGAGGAGATAGATATCAACCCGCGCGATACAGCATCGGTATCCATTGCCGGAAATTGGATAGGGTCATATGCCCCACCCTTGGTGAGGGTAACGATGGGCCGCATTTTTTCATCGGAAAGCTGGATCATATCGATGTTCTCGGCACGAAGGCGGTCTGCGAGCAACTCCCTGATCTTTCCTTTATCCCTTTGAGAGACAGCAGTTTTAAGCACATTTCGCATGGAAAAAAGCTCCATGCGGGACTCGATATGATAAAATTCCCGGTCTACGGCGAACGAAAAAAGATTAATGTCCGAGTTCAGCCCCTTATCGAGTTCATTCACTGCGATGTGTTCAATAGACCGGATCCCGGAATAGGTCGTGACTATCGAAAGCAGGATTATGAGGCTGATAAAGAAAAGAAGTATTTTAGTGTAAAGGGTCATTTTACCGCCATACACTTGATGATCCTCGCGGGCAGCACGAAGATCCGGCACAATACAGATTGATTTAGCAGCTTTGGGCATTTGCAGAATGCGCGTGGTGAAAAACAGACATGCCTGAAAATGGTGGAGGTGACGGGGATTGAACCCGTGGCCCCCTCGTTGCGAACGAGGTGCTCTCCCGCTGAGCTACACCCCCGGATTGCCATAATCATAGTCCATAACTGACCCTCATGGCAAGGTATTTGTGGTATATCACCCGCCCAGAATTCCCTTGATCGTCTCTTTCAGTTCCCGGGTATCCGCGGATTTCACAACATAGCCGTCCGAAACCCAGCTTGACAGGTCCTGTTTGAATTCACCGTAAGCGGAGCACAGAATGACCGGTTGGTCCTTGTTCATGTTCTTTATGGCATTCAGCGCCTGAATGCCATCCATGACCGGCATTTTAATATCAAGCACGATGACGTCAAACGAGGCCGCCTTGACCTTTTCAAGAGCTTCCAGGCCGTTCGATGCGGTGTCGACCTCATAACCCTCTTCTTCAAGTTCTTCTTTGAACAAGAGCCTGATATTTTCCTCATCGTCGACAACGAGTATATTTCTTTTCATGTAAGCTCCTCTTGCTGCGTAATATTTTTCATAGGGAGATACACAATAAATGTAACCCCTTTCCCGGCCACATTCTCAACTTCGATGTGTCCTTTATGGTTCGTCACTATTTTGTTCGAGATCGCCAGACCGAGCCCCGTTCCACGCTCTTTTGTCGTAAAAAAGGGATTGAATATATTGTCAATAATAGCGGGGTCGATCCCGCCGCCTGTATCGGTAATAGATGCGGCAGCAAATGGCTGTGCGTCGTGCATCACCTTGCGGACCTTGACAGATATGGTTCCCATCCCGCGCATCGCCTCAAAGGCATTCATCAATAAATTGATGAAAACCTGCTTCAATTGCTGACTGTCGCACGATACCGGTTCGAGTTCCTGATCGAAATCTTTGATTATCGTTACAGGTTCCCATGCCGGGTCCGAGGACAAAATGTAAAGAATATCCTCGAAAAAATCCTGCAATTTGCACGATTCCTCGAAGGGCTGGCTTTCCTTCACATAATGCAGTATCTCGTTCAGTATGGTCTCGAGCCGGCCGACCTCATTAAGAATGATGTTAATATAGCGATTTTCCGTATGATCATTTTGCATCTTTTTTGCGAGCCGCTTTGTAAAGCCGCCTATAATAACGAGCGGATTCTTGATCTCGTGGGCAATATTGGCTGTCATTTCACCAAGGCTGCGGAACTTCTCCTGTTCGATCAGTCTTTTCTGTGCGTCGGTAAGCTCCCTTACCACATTTCTCAGCCGGGAATTAAGGAGCGTGTTTTCGAGCCCGCTCGATATATAGTTTGAGATCGTATTGATTATATACTGGCCATTTTCCTCTATGCTAGCCTGTTCCGGAATTTTCGCCGCACAGGGTGATCGTGCCGAGCACCCTGTTCTTTGAAAGGATCGGCGCTGCGTATAGCGAGTATCCCGGAAGGCGGTCGAATTGCTCCTGGCTGCCGTTGCGCAGAGAAACCGGGCGAAGCAGTTTGATGGCTGATTGTTCCAATTGGTCCACGTATTCCTGTGTTTCGGGGTTTATAAATCCATAGGTGAAACGCTGGGTCTCGAGCTTAAGGAGCGGATATTCGAGCTTCACCGAAACGAATGACGCGCTGAGTGATTTGGCTATTATAAGGGCAATGCTTTTCAGAAGTTCCTGCGGCCCGACGTTGGATGTCAGGATCTTTCCGAGTTCGGACAACATCGCCAGTTCGCTGATCCGTTTTTTTGATGAGAGGATAAGCTCAAAAGAACGCAGGATGCCTCCCAGTTCGCGGGAAATAACCGACAGCAGGACTTTCTCCTGTTCCTGCAGATTATCGTGACTGTATGAACACAGGACAATAACGCCGAACAAATAGCTGTCATCAGAAAGCGGCAGGAAAGAAAAGGTCCTGAATTTATCGAGTTGATCGTCAAGTTCGGGATAAAACAGGCATCCGAACCTCGGGGATATATCTTTTATTGTAAAGAACTGTGAAGCTCTGCGTTGAGCGACGCTCCCAATGATCCCTTCTCCGATATGACAGCGGTAATGGCTTAATATTCCAAAAAGTATGCTTTTTTGGTTCGAATACCTGCACGTCAGCCTTTTATCCTTATCAAGGGTATAGATCATGACGTCTTCAAAACCAAGGTCTTGCGAAATTATATTGAGGATCGCATTGACCCGGGCGGCCAGATCAAGGTTGGAATGCGAGATCTCAATGATCTTGCCGATTAATTCAGCTTGATTCATGCTTCGCGATCGCTTTTTTATATAATTCTACGTATTCACGAGCTGATTTTCCCCACGAGAAGTCTTCCTTCATGCACCGGGTGACGAGGCTCGACCAGGCTTTTTTGTCCTTGTACAGGGATAGTGCGCGGTCAATGGCGTCCAGCATTGCTTCTTTCGTATATTCATAAAATTTAAAGCCCGTCCCCGTTTCCGGAAACTTCGTATAATCTTTTATTGTATCTTCAAGGCCTCCGACACCCCGAACGACGGGAACGGTGCCATACTTCAAACTGTACAGCTGGTTAAGCCCGCAGGGTTCATACTGTGACGGCATAAGGAACAGATCGCTGCCAGCCTCGATAAGATGGGCCAGAGCATTGTCGTATGCGATCTTTACCGAGAAGATCCCCGGAAACTTTTTGGCGAGCTGTATTAAAAGGTCGTGGTATTTTCGCTCACCCGTTCCCAGGATAACGTATTGCATGCCGAGGGCCGCCATTTCTTCCATTGCCTCGGATATAAGGTCGAACCCTTTCTGGTCAGCGAGCCGGGATATGGTAGCCGCCAGCGGGACACCGGGGTCCAAGGGCAGGTCGAACGCCTGCTGTAATGCTTTCTTGCATGCGGCTTTATTTGCTGGATCGCCGACACTGAATTTTGCGGGAATAAATTTGTCCGTTTCAGGGTTCCAGTCGTTATAGTCGATCCCATTAACGATCCCGTAGAGGTCCTCCCGCCGCGTTGTAAGGATGCCGTCGAGACCGCATCCGAAATCCGGGGTCTGGATCTCTTTGCTGTATTGTTTACTGACCGTGTTCAAAATATCTGAAAAAACGATCCCGCCTTTCAAGAAATTGATATGCCCGAAAAATTCCAGGGATTCCGGGGTGAAATATTCCCATCCTATATTGAGAAGGTGCATGTCGTAGTGCCAGAATATTCCCTGATATCCCAGGTTGTGGATCGTAAGAAGCGTCGCTACCCTGGCGAGATCGGGGTCCGTCTTGTACAGTGTCTTCAGGAATACGGGGGCGAGCGACGTCTCCCAGTCATTACAGTGAAGAACGTCCGGCACAAAACCGGTTGCTTTTATCGTTTCCAGGATGCTCTTTGCAAAAAAGATGAACCGCTCCGCATTGTCAAGGTAATCCCCGTCCGGCGTGCTGTAAAGATAATCCCTGTAATAATACTCATCTTTTTCGACGAGGTATGTGGTTATACCGTCATATTCGCTCTCGACTATCTCCGCATCCACAAAAGACTGGGAAACCTGGCAAGATATCCGGTGATTGCGGTATCGCATCGGGAACCCAAGTTCCTCGATCCCTTTATGCTTGGGAAGTATGACCCGGACATCTATCCCTAACTCCCTCAAAGCCTTTGGTAATGCCCCGGTCACGTCCGCGAGGCCTCCTGTTTTTACAAATGGATATATCTCGGGAGATGCAATTAATATCTTCATTATACCCCCTTATATCTGGGTTTCTTTGAGATACGCCGTAGCCTCTTCGGGCGGAGTGGGGTTGATGTAAAAACCGGTCCCCCATTCAAACCCGGCCATTTTCGTAAGGCGCGGAATGATCTCGATGTGCCAGTGGTAATGCTCCATGCCGACATTAACGGCCGGAGCGGTGTGGACGATATAATTGTATGGAGGCGCGTTGAGCAATTTTACGTACTTTCTCAGGATTATTGAAAGTGTTTCGGCAAGAGAATGATAATTATCGGACGGGTCGTGTTCGGAAAACACCGCGCTATGCTGCTTGGGCAGTATCCATGTTTCGAACGGGAACCGGGATGCATAGGGAGATATCGCGATATAGCGCTCGTTTTCATAAACGATACGTTTATTTTCTTCTTTTTCCTGGGTTATGATGTCGCAGAATATGCATCTTTCCTTATATTTATGGTAGGTAAGCCCGCCGCCGATCTCTTCCGAGACCCGTCTCGGCACGATCGGAAGGGCAATGAGCTGGGAATGCGCATGGTCGAGCGATGCCCCGGCAACCGACCCGTTGTTCTTAAATACCATTATATATTTAAAGCGCGTATCCCGCATGAGGTCCCGTATTCGTTCCCGGTATGCGATAAATACATTCTGCACCCGGTTAACGGGCATATCCGACAGGGTTTCGCCATGATTCGGCGTCTCAACAATAACCTCATGGGCGCCGATCCCGTTCATCTTGTCATAGATCCCGAAGCCTTCGCGATCAAGCGTGCCCTCTATGCGAAGCGCAGGGAATTTATTGGGAACTACCCTCAGCGACCAGTCCGATGAACCGGCCGGAGAACCCGGAGGCCGGATCACGTAAACCTCCGGAGGGGTCATGGTTTCATTCCCCGGGCATAAGGGGCAGACGGCAACCTTTGCCGGAGGTGTTTCCTCGACGAAAAAAACAGGCCTTTTGCCTCTTTCCGTCGAAATAATAACCCACCTGTCAATGATGGGGTCTTTTCTCAATTCAGGCATATCTTTACTCCAGTTACTCGTTTTTTGACATGGCTAGTATTGCGTGATAAAGAAAGTATTTGAATGATACCACTAAAAGACAATATCCCGACTCGCACTTTTCCCATTATAACAATGGGTTTTATCTTTGTAAATATCATTATTTTTGTATGGCAGCACATCATACTTCACGCTTCGGCCGGGGCAATGCTATATACCTATTTCGGTCTTGTGCCAAAAGAGTTTATTGCATCGTTCGTTTCACGGCACGATCTCCTTCCTTATAATGTAATGACGATTTTCACTTCAATGTTCATCCACGGCGGTTTTTTGCATATTATCGGGAACATGCTCTACCTGTGGATATTTGGGAACAATATAGAGGACAGGCTGGGCCATATAGGATTTTTTATCTTCTATATCATCTCGGGAATATGCGCCGCCTCCTTTCAGCTATTTTACGACCCTTCATCGGAAATTCCCATGATCGGTGCGAGCGGGGCCGTATCGGGGGTATTGGGCGCATATCTCGTCTGCTACCCGCATGCCCGGATAAAGACTATCCTTATTATAATAATCTTCGTGAAAATTGTCGATATCCCTGCGGTCATACTTCTTACTGCATGGTTCTTCATGCAATTTCTCTATTCGAACGTGGATGGCATTGCATGGTATGCCCATGTTGGCGGTTTTATCTTCGGCCTCCTGTTCGCTTTCATTTTTCTCGCAAGAAAACGAACCGGAAAGGCGGTCGGGGCCTGATATGCCTGCCCCCCGCGTGCTTGCCATCAATCCCTACATATATGACTTCGCTGCCTATAATTTCTGGTCGAGCCCCCTTGGCCTCCTCTATGTTTCATCAATACTGAGACAGAACGGGCTGCCTGTCGAGGTCATAGACTGCATGCAGGTACGGGAAGACAAGCGCAAGCCCGATGGGCGCGGACCGTTTATTAAGGAAAAGGTCCCGAAACCGGAAGCCTTAAAGGCGATCCCGAAACGATTTCGCAGATACGGTATGTCTCCCGGTGAGTTCACCCGGATCCTTGAAAAGCGCGAGGCGCCCGACCTTGTCCTCATCACGTCCATAATGACCTATTGGTACAGGGGCGCCGTTGAAATTTCAGAACTTGTGCGGCAAGCCTATCCCCGGGCGAAGATAGTTGTCGGGGGGATCTACCCCACATTATGCTACGATGAGGCCCGCTTAAACTTCACGGCTGCGGACCTTATAGTGCCGTCGAACGATATCGATGCATTTTACAGGTTCATCGAAGACAAATTGAATTTCACACTATCATTTAAACCCATGCTGAACGATCTTGACATACTGCCCTACCCCGCGCACGACCTCCTCGGCACAATTCCGTTCGTGCCGCTTTTGACATCGCTCGGATGCGCGTTTCGCTGCACATACTGCGCAACATCATTTATGTATCCGTTAATGACGCGCCGAAGCCCCGGATCGGTGCTGGGTGAGATCATTTACTGGCATGGACGGGGGGTGAAATGTTTTGTCATATATGACGATAGTTTTTTGTACTCTGGCAAGAATTTCGCAAAACCGCTTTTGAGAAAAATAGCCGACTTGCCCTACAATATCGATATCTATAATCCCAACGCCGTAAATGCCGCATTTATTGACGAAGAGATAGCCGAGCTTTTCGTCAGGTCGGGTTTCCGCGAGGTCCGCATCGGCCTTGAATCGGTCGATCCCAAAGTTCAATCAGCAACGGGCGGAAAGGTAACGGGGGCCATCTTTGAGCGTGCCATACGGACCCTGAAAAGAGCTGGATATAGCCGGGAACAATTGAGCGTTTATATCCTGGCCGGTCTTCCCGGACAGGCCTGGCAGGATGTCAGGAATGCAATAGATTATCTGAGGTCCCTCGACGTGACGCCATACATTGCCGAATATACGCCGATCCCCCATACCCCGATGTATGACCAATTTAAGGATATGGCGCGATTTCCCGTTGCCGCGGATGCGATCTACCAGAATAACGCGCTTTTCCCTTACGCCTGGGAAGGCTTCACGGAAGAGGACTTAAACCGCCTGAAACGCTACATTAAAGAAGACAGGTAATGGGTCATAGGTGATGGGTAATGGATCTTTCTATAACCAATAACCCATCACCCCGGACCCGCCTTTAGGCCAGATATCTGTGCAATTTCTGATAGCTGGGGAAGTCTCCGTCTATGAAGTCGGCGCCGAGCTCTTTGGTCGCATCACCGCCTTCGACTATCCTCTTGATCGCGCACCGCATTTTGACGGGTGTTTTCTCATTCGGTATACTGAAGATGGTGTCAAACTCCGCATCATTCACGACTTCATACTCCTGAGGTATGGAAACCCTCAGGCCGCCCAGCGAAATACTGATAACGATCCCGGTTTGAAGCGTCGACTCTTTTGCTTCATGCTTGTAGACGAAGGCAGGCAATGATACATCTTTGCGCTGGTATCTTCTTCTTTCCTTTTTTGTGCCTTTCAGCTCTACTTTGTCCTTTACCTGGCCATGAAGAATATTCTCTATGATCGAAGAGAGAGAACGTCTTTCCACCTCCGCTATCTTTTCCAGAGTGTGTTTCAGTTCTTCATTGGTCCTAAAACATATTGTTACATCTTTTTTCATGCATCCCCCTTGAAACTGTTTCTATCGCTCATCGGTTGCGATACAACAGTATAACATATAAGTCGATTATTGAAAAGCGGCGCTTGCGGCAAGCATCACGTCTGATGACCTTATTTTATGCGGTTATCCCGCGATCAGACATTTCATATAATTGTGTGCATCGCCTTTATCGCAGGCCCGGAATACGGGGTTAATTACCTTCCAGCGGGCGATTATGGTATAATTCGATAAGCGGCTTATCGTTCGTTATTCCTATGCTGCTCGTATAAACACGGGGTTCCCGATTACGATCGGACAAATGACCTTTGCAGTGTTTAACGAATTTCAGGCAGGAGGCATCATACATGAAAGTGTTCGTTACCGGCGGCGCGGGCTATATTGGCAGTCATGTGGTAAAGCTTCTCGGTCAGCACGGTCATAATGTCCTTGTTTTCGATAATCTCTCGACCGGACATGAATGGGCCGTCCTGTCCGGGAAACTTGTAAAAGGTGACCTCAATGACCGGCAACTGCTTAAAGATACCCTGAAGGATTACCAACCCGATGCGGTCATGCACTTCGCCGCTTCCATCCAGGTGGAGGAATCGACCCGCGAACCTCTTATGTATTACAGGAATAATGTCATAAACAGCATAAATCTTCTTGAAGCCATGACGGAACTTGGCATTGGATATTTCATTTATTCCTCGACTGCAGCAACCTATGGTATTCCCGATACGATTCCGGTTGATGAGAATGCCCCCTTAAGCCCCATCAATCCATACGGAATGACAAAGGTCATGGTGGAAAAGGTCCTTCAGGATGTCGCTGCCAGCCGTGATCTCAAGTATATTGCCCTGCGTTATTTTAATGTTGCCGGCGCAGACCCTGACTGCGAGATCGGGCAGGCATACAGTCACGCAACCCATCTGATCACACGCGCTCTCAAGACTGCCCGCGGTGACCAGGACAGGCTATCCGTTTTCGGGACCGATTATCCCACCCGGGACGGAACATGCGTACGCGATTATATTCATGTAGCCGACCTGAGCACTGCGCATCTTCTGGCCCTTATGTACCTCAGGCAGACCGGGTTGTCCGATGTGATGAATTGCGGTTACGGCCACGGGTTTTCCGTCCTTGATGTTATAAATGTTGCAAAAAAAGTTACGGGGGTCGATTTCCCGGTAAACCTGACGGGCCGTCGGGCCGGAGATCCGCCTGAACTCGTCGCCGACAGCTCGAAACTCAAAAAGCTTACCGGATGGATACCTCTTCACGATGACCTTCCGTTTATAATCGAGACGGCCTGGAAATGGGAACAGAAGCTTTCCGGAAAGGCGGACCTGAAAGATAAATGAGAACGTTTGCAGCGGCAATGGGTGTGCTCATCCTGTTTGCCGTTCTCTTCATCTATGCTCCCAATTATCTTGCTTATTCCGATAAACCGCAAAAGGCCGATGCGGTCGTTTTGTTCCTTGGCAACGAATACAAGGAACGGAGGGCTGAAGCCGTACATTTGATACGTAATGGATATGCCGATTATCTTCTCATCCCGGCCTACGGCAAAATGGCGCGAGCTTCCGATTTTGAACGAGCATCGCGGAACGGGGTTCCGTCACGGCACTCACATTATCCGGCCGTATATGAACGTACCCACGTAGAGGTGCTCGAAGCAAAAAACTTATGGACGGAAAAGGGCTGACATCTGCCATATTTGTCAGTTCTCCTTATCACATGAGGCGCATTAAATTAATTGCAAACAGGGTCTTCATCGGTACCGGTTACCGAATGGTATTTATTCCGACACGATTCGAAAAGCGCACAGAAGGGCTCTGGTTCCTCCATCAGAGCGATATCCGGAAGGTTGCAAGCGAATACGGCAAGATCGTCTGGTTCTTCCTCTACCGCTGGATGAAGTAACGGCGGTACAGTTTCAACGATCAAATGATCAACGTTCCGGTGGGGTTCCGTTTGTAAGGTTGCGGAGACGATGTGTAATTATATACAGGTGGCAGTTGCATGGAGTTAGGGCTATCGATTCCATTTAAATAAAATCTCAGGAAAGTTCCTCGCCAGACCAAAAATGCAGTATCTAATTATTCAGGATGATATATTCGTTGATCGTTGATCGTTGAAGAACACTGAACTGTCTTTTTTGCCGCGGCGGAGGCCAACACCTTTATCACAAGGGCAGGGAAGGATGGTCGATGCCGACCTCCGTCGGGGTATTTTTAATAATTGCTATGTATGCGGGATGGTCCGGTCAATGGCTAATCCCAAAAGTATGACCACGTGCTTCATTTCCCCCTTCTCCCTGTCATTGTCCCGGGATCTTCCCTACATACGAGCAATTATTTATATTACATAACACTGCACGATACAGTCAGATTCATTTAAAAGTTACTGTATATCCCATCCAGCCATGGAGAAAGGGCTGGATACTGCAGCAGCCGGACGTTCCTTCGCATGCCGCATCTTAAGCCAAAGCATTCCGGCACCAACCACACCGAGGGCAAAAGTGATCTGGACTGCGTATCGCGTGAACGCGCCGGGAGCATGTATCATCCTCAGTGTAAGCGGATCAGCCAGTATCATCTCGGCTGCCACTTTTCCAAGGATGCCTGAACCGATATAGATAATAATAGGATAACGTCCCATAAGGCGCGATATTATCCCGCTGCCGAACGCTACGATAGGGATGCTCAGGCCCAATCCGAGAAAAAGCAGCGCCGGGTTGCCTTTACTGGCCCCTGCCACGGCAAGGACGTTGTCAACGCTCATTACGAGGTCAGCGAGCAATATCACGCCGATCACTTTAAGCAACCCGCCTGATGTCCCCTTTTCTTCATGCTCCGATTCCTTGTCCAGAAGCAATTTAACGGCAATACCGAGTATCAGGAGCCCACCGATCAGTTTCATATATGGCACGTTAAGGAGCATGGCTGCAAAATACGTAAGGATAACGCGCATAATTATCGCCGCAATGGTGCCGAACACGATGCCACGGAAGCGCATCTTCGTCGGCAGAGACCGGGCTGCAAGAGCGATGACCACGGCATTATCACCGGACAGGACAAGGTTGGACATAATTACCGTGGAGAAGTCAACAAGGAAGCCGCCGCTGAGATATGCATTGAAAATATCGAGAGCGCTTGTTATGTGTGCGGCGGCTAAAAACTCGGCCATATCCCAACCCCTCCTCTGATGATGCTTGTACTTAGTATAGCCGGTCCAACTAAAGGGGGTAATCGGGAAATCCCTGAAATAAGGGGGGGAAATCCCTGATATTGGACGGACCGTAAGGCGTCAGTCGTAAGGCGTAAGGGAGGTTTGACACACATATGCCCGGACCAGTCTATAAATTGAACTGATCGTAAGGCGCCAGCGTACGTAAGGAGATTGAGCACATAGTGCCCGGATTGGTCGATAATGAGGCAAGCTCTTGCAATTATTGGGATTTATGAGTGTTTTTCAATCAAGGCTTACGACGCATGAATTGCGATTCGTTAAGGTTGGGGCTAAATGGTCTATATCATCGTATTTATTGGTTATTGTCGCCTTGCGCCTTACGATTTACGCCTTACGGTCCCTACAAAGAGGTTAAGCCTTCGCGGATGGCGTACTTCGTCAGCTCTGCGACCGTCCGTATCTCCAGCTTGTCCATTATCTGCTGCCGGTGCGTTTCGACGGTCTTTACGCTGAGATTCAAAGTGGAGGCGATTTGCTTGGTGCTTTTACCTTCGGCCAGAAGCTGGAGGACTTCACGTTCCCTCACGGTAAGGACGGTAAATACGGTCGATTCATTTTTTGGGAGATTGTAGAGATATTCCTTCACGACAATATCCGTGATCCTCGGGCTTAAATATGACTGGCCTGTCATAACTGTATGTACAGCTGTTACAAGTTCTTCGAAAGCACTGTCCTTTAAAAGATAGCCGGAAGCCCCGGCTTTGAGCATCTCGAGCACAAACCTGCGGTCGGAATGCATGGACAGGGCAATTATCTTTATGTCTTTGTTTTCGGAAATAACTTGCCGGGTGGCATCGATGCCGTTCATTTCGGGCATACCAATATCCATTATGATCACATGAGGCATCAGCTTGCGCGCCAGTTTGGTGGCTGTGAGGCCGTCCTGGGCCTCCGCCGCCACTTCCATGTCTGGCTGTTTTTCGATGAGGGCTTTAAGGCCTTCGCGCATGATCTTGTGATCGTCTGCGATTACTATCTTTATTTTCAACTGTTGCCTCCATTACGTGCAAGCGGTGCCTGCAGTATTATTCGTGTCCCTCTGCCTATCTGTGAACGGACATCCATGTGACCGCCTAATGAATGGAGCCTTTCACGGATACTGAATAGGCCGTAGCCGCGCGCTTCGGCTATGTGGTAACTCTTTTTCGAGGCATTGAATCCTGTCCCGTCATCAGCGACGTGGATGGAAATATTATCATCTATGCGCCGTATCGTAACTTTTACCTTCTTCGCGCCGGAGTGTTTAACCACGTTTACGAGCAGTTCGCGAACCGCGGTAAAGAGAAGCACCCGTATTTCATCGCTGATCGGCTTGGGCAGTCCGTCGTTTTCAAATTCCCGGATGATTGCATTTTGTTCCTCGACCTGTTCTGCCAGCCATTCGACCGCAGCTTCGAGGCCGAGGTCATACAGGATGGGCGGACTTAGTTCGAATGTCAGCGTGCGGCCAGAGTGGATAGCCTGACCGATGAGGTCCCGTATCTCGTTTAACTCCTTTCGAACGGCAGGGTCTTGAATAGCGCTTTCGATGGATCCCAGCTTCATTTTAGCGGTTGCGTGCAATTGACCAATATGGTCGTGGAGAAGATTTGATATTCTTCTTCTTTCCCGCTCTTCAGCAAGCGTCAGTTCCGATGCCAGCGACCGGAGTTGCCGCTGGTATTGATCGATCCTCTCTTCTGCCTGCTTTCTTTCGCTGATGTCCTCGACGGTGCCCTCGTAAAAGAGCGTTTTTCCCTCTGCATCGCGTATTGCCCGTGCATTTTCCCTGACATACATGACCGCTCCGTCACTGCCGGTCTTCCACCTTGCCTCGAAGCCCCGCACAACACCTTCACGCTCCAGTCTGTCTTTTATTTTCTTACCGAGATATGTGGGTTCACAGCTTTTCCTGAAAGATCTTACCGCATAAAACTCGTCGAACGAGGAATAACCCATCATGCGGATAAGCATCGGGTTTGCCATAAGGATCTTTCCGTCAGGGTTTGTACGGTATATACCCATCGGTGAATTCTCAAAAAGATTCTTATACCGCTCGGCACCTCGCCTCAACATGTCTTCGACCTGCTGGCGCCGCTTGAGCTCCTGTACAAGGCGGGAATTGGCCTTGAGGAGCTCGCTGGTGCGCTCGACAACCCGGCGCTCCAGTTCCTCTTTGGATTTTTGGAGTATATTTTCCGCCAGTTTGCGCTGTGTAATATCGTTGTCGATCTGCAGGATCGCCAGAGGCCGGCCTTTCTTGTCGGTCCTGAGTTTCCATTTGCTCTCGACAATGATCTCCTGCCCATTTTTCGTTTTATGGACCAGTTCGCCTTCCCATTTCCCGGCCGCAAGGAAATGCTGCCTGATTGCTGCCGTCGGCTCGGGATAGTCAGTTCTGAGGAGGTCCGAGATAGAATGGCCTATAGCCTCGTGACTCGTGAAGCCAAACCGGTTTTCAGCTCCTCTGTTCCAGAAGATGATTCGATTCTTCATGTCCCGGACCATAATTGCATCCTCGGCAATATCGATTATCTCGGCCTGGTCGCGGAGCATGTTGGCCTGGCTTTCGAGTTCGTGCTGGGCCCTTAAGCGCTCTGTGACATCGCGGACATTTACCATTATGAACTGATCGCCCTTGTAACGTATAAGGGATGATGTTATCTCGACATCTGTCAGCGACCCGTCTTTCCTTCGATATTGACGCAATCCGGAGACTGGTTCGGTATGTTTAAGGACATGCCGGATGTTCGCAACAATATCCTTTTTCTTCATCGCAATGATGTCGGGGAGAGTAATACTGGTTATTTCCTTTTCCGTATATCCCATCATCTTGAGAAAGCTGTTATTCGCCTCGAGTATCTTGAGGGTAGCCGGGCTGAAAAGAAGAACCCCGTCCGATGAGTGCCTTACCAGCAGCTGGTAGCGTGCTTCGCTGTATTCAAGTGCTTTCTCGACCGATTTAAATTCTTCAATGGAGGCCTCCAGCAAAGCGGCAGCCTGTTTTACGGCCTCCACTTTTTCAACAATATCCATCCTGGCCGGTCTTTTATTCTGGTCTATTGGTCTTCTTGTTTTCATATGTGCATATTCCTGGCGGGATCTTTCAGTCAACTGGGAACGCGGTGACGCTTACGGCAAAACTTTAGCCTGTTCCGATAATGTTGCACGTGAAACAATTTCTCATGACTTTACTTTTTTTGCCAGCATCCCCACTCTTTTTCCCAATTTGCGCGCGTTTTCCAGAGTTTTTTCATCCGGGGCGCCGGTACAGGATACACCGTAATGACCCGTGGCATCAAGAGGGTCACCCACAATGATCATGCCGTAGATCATAAGAGCCTGGATGATCGAGAGCATCGTCGTTTCCTTGCCGCCCGAGGGATCTCCTGATGTGGCAAAGCAAGCCCCTATCTTATCCCCCATTTTCTGGCGGACAGCTACAAACTTGTCAAATACGTCTTTCAGTTGTGAGGCCATTCCTCCAAAATATACCGGCGAACCGGCTATTATACCCTCGGAATTCAGGAAGTCTTCTTTTGTGACCCCATCTGTATCTTTCAGGAGCCCATTTACACCATCAACCGATTCGACACCCGCGAGGATGGCTTCGGCAAGTTTTCTGGTGTTTCCCGACCGCGAAAAGTATACAACGAGAACCTGCATAATATTCCTCCTGGAGTAATTACTTTAGTGATCTGATGGCAAGGGACCCCTGCCCTTTGGCGCCCGTTCAGGATATGACGAAGTCGCTGATCAGTGAGATCTCCGTTGCGGCGCCCTTCCAGACATAACTATCGGTGCGGCCGGTCAGTTCCTCCCCCTCGCCATAACGCCTGAAGGCTTCCTCTTTCATGAGAAGATGATGTAATAAGGAATTCACCTTGAGGATGACCATTGCAAGGCGCCCGTTCTTAAAGCCATACGCTATGCTGTTCAGCCCGGCACCGCCATACACAAGGTCATCGCCGGGCCTCTCATATAGCGCAATACCGGCGCTGTCGGTCCCGATATATTTCATAGACTGGAGCCCTTCCAGGGATGTGCCCCATGTGAGACCGGCAAAACCCTCCGGTTCCCCTCCTGCAGCCGCCGCACGCGCAATGCCAGCGCAATTAAATAGCGCAAAACATACCAGGCTGGCGAGTGTCAGTACCACAAATTGCTGCTTAAACTTGGTAATTTTCATCTTCCTCCACCACGATGCAAATATCCGGACGGTTCCTGTAATATTCGGCATAATCAATACCATACCCGACCACAAACCCATCATCGATCGTGAACCCCACATAATCGCCTTCGATCTCAACCTCGCGCCGGCCCCTCTTGTCGAGAAGGGCGCAGATCTTCAGGGTTTTCGGGTTGCGGGTACGAAGCATTTCGCGCACCCGGGTAAGGGTGAGTCCCGAATCAATGATATCTTCGACAATAACCACGTTCCGTGCCTCTATATCCTCTTCCAGATCCTTGACTATCTCCACATTACCCCGTGTTGTCATCTGGTTTCCATACGATGATACCCGCATGAAATCGATCCGCGACAGGTTCTTTACCTGCCGCACCAGATCCGATGTAAAAATAAAGGACCCTTTGAGCAGACAGACGAAAAGGATTTCCTCGTCGCCAAAATCTTCCTCTATTAGCTTTGCAAGACCCTTAACGGTCCTGGCTATATCCTGCTCGGAAAACAGTTTTCTTAGCATAAACACGTTCCTTACAGGGCGTGACGCAAAACCACGATATTCCCCATCGAGCCCAAGGTCGACCTTGTAATATCTATCGCTGTCTGGCCGGTATTCCGCACGCCCGGCTTCTCCTTCGTGAATTCTTCTACCGCAGCGATGGGGAAATCACACTTGTCCGTCTTAAAATGCATGGGAACGGTAACAGCCGGCTTTATGTCCTGCACGATCCTCCAGGCTTCTTCGGGGTCGATCGTATAAAACCCGCCTACAGGTATCAGAAGTATGTCCACCCTGCCCATTTTTTCTACCGCACCACTGTCGAGAACATGCCCCAGATCGCCCAGGTGTGCGACCCGCACATCGTCGGCCTCGACAATATATATAATGTTCTGTCCCCGCTCACTGCCGCCTGACTGGTCGTGGAAGGTGGGGATTCCCTCGATCTGCGCGTCCCGTTCCTTATAATTACCAGGCCTGTTTATCAACGAAAATTTGCCCGTGATATCACCGACATAATTGTGATCATCGTGGTCATGGCTCGACAGGACGATATCCGCAGTATCGGTTATCCTGCCGTATGCGAGGGCGCCGCCAAATGCGCCTGACTGATAGGGGTCCAGGATAATACGCGTTCCGCTCTGCGTCGTAATAAGAAAGGCCGAATGGCCGTACCATTTTATATTCATCCTACTCCTCCCTTTTTTCCTTGATATTACAACGACTTTCCTTCACTGTCAAGGACGGCCGGCCATCCGGGTCCGATCCTGACCGTTAACTTCTCTCCCGTGCTCTTCCGATCCTCCCCTTATTCGGGATTTCGCTCAAAGACGCTCAATCATCTTGTATCGTAGCCCTCTTCGCGTAATCTATTCACATTGCAGCGATTTAATGCCATTCGATGATGAAACGATCGCCCGTAGGCGGTCACAAATGCCGGGTACCAATGCTGACCAAGATCGCTTCGGCGGAAGGCAACGTAGAATTTGCGGCACCGCAGGCACGAAGCTTAGCGCTCAATATGAAATCGAATTAAAGGAGGAACAATGGGCGTTAAAGAAATCCATGACGGGATCTATCTCGTTGGGAGTTCGGACATCACAGATGCTAAGGATTGCTGTGTTTACGTCTTAAATCTTGGGGAGCTTGTCCTTATAGACACGGGCGCAGGCTCGAGCGTCGAATCGATCATTGCGAATATTGATAAGCTGGGTTTTAAATCCGCACCGCTGACCACTATTATCCTGACGCATTGCCATATCGATCATATTGGCGGCGCAGCAGCCTTGCAACAAAAATATGGGGCCAGGATCATCATGCATGAACTCGATGCTGCCCCCCTTGAAAGGGGCGATCAACAAATGACCGCCGCATACTGGTACGGCGTAAAACTTAAACCCCTTTCAATCGATGTGAAATTCACGGGACCCCGGCACGTAGTATCCATAGGAACCCATGAACTCGTCCTTCTCCATACTCCCGGTCACACGCCTGGATCAATTTCAGCCTGTATTGATAAATCAGGAAAACGTGTACTCTTCGGCCAGGACATACATGGGCCGTTCCTTCCTGATTTCGGGGCCAATATGCGCCACTGGACGAACTCAATGAAGCAGCTTCTCGCCCTTAATGCAGATATTTTATGTGAGGGTCATTTCGGGATCTATCAATCGAATAAGAAGCTGACCGCATATATCGAAAGATATCTGGACGAATATGGAGAAGAGGGGTAATCGGTAATAGGTTATGGGTAATGGGACTTCATTCAGTGATAATTCCCATTACCTATTACCCATGACCCATTACCACTCTTCTTCATTTGTTTCACGTGCAACATTGTGTTTTCCTTATGATTACGTTATGTTAGAATGCTTCTGCCTACCGTGACATGTCTGTATCTTTATAACGCAGTTCCCTTTCGATATCCCGTATCTTTCTGGCGAGGGTATTCTTGACCTGTGCTTCCATGTCGAGGAATTGAATCGATGCCATCGCAATGGTCTTTCTGATCCTGTCATTCTCCGGTTCCCAGACCCGAAGGATTCGGCCGCTTATCGAATATGCGATCCTATCCATAATTATTGTCAATGCAACATCGTCGCCCGCATTGAGGGGATGAGACTTTTCGCAGCTGAATCGGGCGCCCCCAATAGATACATCGATCAGGTTTACCGGTTTACCGTGGATCGAGAGCTGAAGCCCGCAGCTCCCCGGAGGTTCCAAACGGAAAAACATTCTCAAATTATACTCGTCAGCATCCTCCGCCACCCTTAAAATGATTGCCTGCCCCTTAACAGAGGAAGAGAGTTCGTAATCTTTGATAAACCCGGCTACTGCAGCGGCAAACCCTAAACGCCGCGCCTGTCCCGATGTTTTGTCGAGAAATGTTACGAAGATCTCATGGCCCAGGCGCGTCCTTGATATGGGGGGATCGGTCTGTGCTACGATCAAAACGTCGTCTCGTATTTCGTGGATTATCGAGTTCCCGATATCGATCGTTTCTCTCATGTGATCTACGCTAAAAACGATATTTATGTTAAGTCCCGGCCTGATGTTCATTCTGGCAGCCTGAATCCTTCTCCTTGTCTCCCGCCGGTCAACGCGGATAAGCCGCTATAACGAGGACCATGGTCACCTCATCTGTCCGGTTTTCAAGGGCATGCGGCTCCCCGGCGGGTATCCATATGGAATCCCCCTCCTTCACCTCGCGGACCTCGTTGCCGACCTTCATGTGCCCGGCACCCCTGTATATGTGATATATCTCTTCTACGGCATCCCTGTGCTCCTCGATGACCTTTCCGGGCTGCAGAGTCGCGTATGCCAGGAATTCGATCCCCTCCATAAAACGGCTCGTCATGATCATCCACGCGTCCGCACCTCCATGCGCCCGGTACTGCGTCCGTAATACTTCGGGATCGTTAAAGCTTCTGACTATCATATCTCCCTCCCGTCCTCTTATAATATCGGCAATTAAGCGTTTTTTAATAATCCTTCGGCCTTTGCCTTATTCGGCCAATCATTTTTCCCCCGTAAATCCGAGGACTTACACTCATCTTTACAGCCCTTGTCCGACTGTCAATGCAATTTTTCCATTATGAAGAGATATCCCTTCAATGTCAATGTTTTTCAAGGGCACTATTATGCTTCATTGACACGTCCGCCGTGAGTTTGATAGAGTTGCATAGCTGATTCGCAATCAGGGGCCCAATGCATATATCAAAACGAGCTGACCGGATATCCCCTTTTTATGTTATGGAGCTTCTCGAAAAAGCCCGTATGATGGAACTGCAGGGCCACAGCATCATTCATATGGAGGTCGGGGAACCTGGCTTTGAAACGCCGAACGCCATAAAAATGGCCGCCATAAACTGCCCTCAATGACGGCAAGACCTTCTACACCCACAGTCTCGGTATTCCCGAATTAAGGCAGGCGATATCTGACGATTACGCTGAATCCTGCAGCGTTTATATCCCGCCCGACCGCATTATAATAACGAACGGATCGTCCGGGGCGTTTATTCTTATCTTCAACGCCTTGCTTGAACCCGGCAGGACGCTTGTCCTGTCTGATCCCGGCTATCCATGCTATAGAAATATTGCCTCGCTGACTGATTGCACCATAAGACCCGTTGAAGTGTCCGCAGATAACAATTACGAGATCCTGCCGCAGTATCTGGACATGGCACCGCCTCCAGATCTTCTGGTGATAGCAAACCCGTCCAACCCAACCGGCGCGGTCTACCGCCCTGAGACCGTCTCTGCCCTTCACGAACGCATGTCCTCTACCGGGGGCCTCCTTGTCGTTGATGAGATCTATTCCGGGCTGACATACGACCTTGATTTCTCTTCGAGTGCGTCCCTCTCTGGTGATCATCTCGTCATCGTAAGCGGTTTCTCGAAGGCTTACGCCATGACCGGCTGGCGGCTTGGCTGGATGATCGTTCCGCCTGACCTGGTTCGTCCCATCCAAAAACTGGCGCAGAACCTCTTCATTGCCCCCCCTTCTATTTCCCAGTACGCAGCACTCAGCGCCTTCGGCGATAAGGAGGGGCTCGCAACAATGCGTGCCCTGTATAAGGAACGGCGGGATTTTCTTATCCCCCGTCTTAAGGGCCTCGGCTTCGTGATCCCGCGTGTTCCCGACGGGGCATTTTATATTTACGCGGGCATCGAGAGTTTCCGCATGGATAGCATGACCTTCGTTGACAGGGCGCTTGGCGAGGCAAAGGTTGCCATAACGCCCGGATATGATTTTGGCATGTTCGGCGCATCATCGCATGTGCGCTTCTCCTATGCCGACAGGCTCGAAAATCTTGAAGAAGGGTGTAACAGGCTCGAGGCCTGGCTCAAGCATAATTAGCGATAATCGCGTTCAGACCTGTAATGTTTTTTTCCTTTTGTGCGATTAATAATATAAAGGAGGCCCTGTGCCCAAGGTAACTCCCTCCGGACTGAAACCCGGGATGATAACTCAGCGATCGGTCGTAAATGGACACGGTATGGTTCTCCTTGGCGAGAATACCGAGTTGACGGCCGAACTTATCGACAGGATAAAAAATATGGACGTGGACAC
Source organism: uncultured delta proteobacterium (assembly GCA_963823725.1). Taxonomy (GTDB): domain Bacteria; phylum Desulfobacterota; class Syntrophorhabdia; order Syntrophorhabdales; family Syntrophorhabdaceae; genus Delta-02. The sequence continues at coordinate 108,344 of CAWGMJ010000020.1, read as the reverse complement.
CGTGTATGTCCTTGGCACAGCTCAACCGTCCAAATCCAGGTCTGAGTTTCTCGCGGAGATCAACGGCCGGTTCCGCCTGGTCGGGGATGATCCGAACATGGAAACTATCAGGAAAGCGGTTTCAAGGCATGTCGAGAAACTCTATGAATAACATGGATGTCAGAAAAGTACGGGAAAAGATAGAGAATGTAACTGCGCTTCCCACCATTCCCAAGGTGCTGAATAAACTCCTTGCTGTGATCGAAAACCCGAGGGTATCACTTAACGAGATCAGTAATTTTATATCCGGTGACCCTGCCCTGACCATCAAGGTGCTGCGTATGGTCAACTCGCCCGTGTACGGGTTTCCCGGAAGGATCTCTTCGGTGAATCAAGCGGTCATCCTGCTTGGGCTTACTGTTGTAAAAGGGCTCCTGCTCGGTGTTTCAGTGTTCGACCTTATGCAAAAAACAATGATCGGGGCTGTGGGAACACTCGGTCGGGGTCGCGATATTTTCCCGGATACTGGCAGTAAAAAAAGGCCACAAGGAACCCGACGAAGTATCGGTTGATGGCCTGCTTCACGACATTGGAAAGGTCTTTCTGGTCCTGCAGTTCCCCGAAGAATATGAACGGGCTCTGGCCGAATCGCACGAGAATGGTCTGACAATTTACAATTCCGAAAGAAATCAATTCAATACAACCCATTCCAGCGTCGGGGGCTGGATGGCCCGCAAATGGCGCTTCCCCGCCTCGCTTATCGACGTTATCGAGTATCATCACAAGCCCCAGCTGACGAAAAATACACCACTCGAATCTTCTATCGTTCATCTTGCCGATATACTCGTGCGCGCCCGGGGGTACGGCTTTCCCGGGGACAACCTTGTCATGCCGGTAGAGCCGGCAGCCTGGGAAATTCTCGGCCTCAACGAAACGGACCTTATCGAAATATTCAAAGAAGCCGAGGATTCGCTGAGCATGACGGACGACCTCACGCTATGAATACCGGAAAGACCATTGTTATAATCTCCCAGGACCTTGTTCTATCCGAGATACTCGATCAAATTCTGGCGAAGAATTACGGAGTATTTATTTTTCGCAGCATCCGGTCCGCAATTGATTATATTTATAACTCGCCGCCAAGTCTTATCATACTCGATACACCGGAAAAAGATTCGTATTCAATGGAGCTTCTCAATAATCTCAAGACAGACCCTATTTTCTACCAGCTGCCCATTCTGCTCATTGTTGACAGCAGCATGAATGTGCCTGCCTCGAATACATTGTTTGTCGAGGATTACCTGAAAAAATCCGACATTGAGAGCGAGGGGATCACCCGGGTTTCTCTCGCGATATTGCGCTCCGAAAGAATAGTTGACGTAAATCCCCTGACGAAGCTCCCGGGAAATATATCGATCAGTCGGAATATCCAGGCCCGCATTGAATCCGGCGATATTTTCGCCCTTGCTTATGCAGATCTTGATCATTTCAAACCATTCAACGATCATTACGGTTTTACGCGCGGCGATGAGATCATACGGATAACGGGCAGGCTTATCCTCAATATTGTTAAAAGCAAGGAGCCTCACACGTGTTTCGTTGGTCATATCGGGGGGGACGATTTCGTATTTATCACTTCCGTTGATACGGTGGAGGAAGCATCCTCAGAGATCCTCAGTGCATTTGATAAGATCATACCGACCCTATATAACAGGACCGACCGCGATAATGGTTTCATCGAAACCCTCGACCGCCGGGGAAATACAAGAAAATTTCCCATAACCGCCCTGTCCATAGGCATAGCCACCAACAGGAACAGGTCCTACTCACATTTCGGAGAAATGACGGAAATTGCCTCGGAAATGAAGAAACAGGCCAAGCAATCATGGGGCAGCTGTTACTTGTCCGACAGGAGACTGATCCCCTAGAAGCGCACTGAAAGCCCTTTTTTCTCTTGTGTCACATTTTTTTAATTGCCGAAAAAGATCGTATCGCGTAAAACTTCATTAATGCTTTATCGAGGGCCGTAAGTGAATACAGGCATTGTAAAAGACCCGCTATATCTCAAGCATATCTGCGGCAGGCATCATCCCGAAAGTCCCGCGCGGCTTTCCCACATATATTCCATGCTTCCCTCCATCGATGCCGACGGCATTACGTATATAAAGCCGAGGCCCGCCTCGCATGAGGAGATCTCACGCATCCATGATATGTCATATATTAACCGAATTGCCGGCACCCGAGGTGCTTATTCCACCCTCGACCCTGATACCGGCGCATCTCCGAAGACATACGACGCCGCGCTTCTCGCCGTCGGGGGCTGCTTGAGCCTTGCGGACTCCCTCGTTTCGACTGAGATCTCAAACGGTTTTGCCCTGATACGGCCTCCCGGCCACCATGCCGAAAGCTCACGATCGATGGGATTTTGCATATTCAACAATATTGCGGTCGCTGCCCGTTATCTTCAAGTCGAAAAAGGCCTTGAACGGATACTGATAGTCGATTTCGACCTTCATCACGGGAATGGCACTCAAAAAAGCTTCTACTCCGATCCTTCGGTCCTATACTTTTCAACACACCAGTTTCCGTATTATCCCGGAACAGGCTGGTACGAAGAACTGGGCGCCGGCGCGGGAAAAGGATACACCGTTAATGTCCCGATGGCTTACGCTATGAACGACGATGATTACGTGTTTACCTTTCAGGAGATCCTCGTCCCGATAGCTTATCTTTATAAACCGGACATAGTGCTCGTTTCCGCGGGATTTGATATATATTGCAACGACCCGCTCGGCGGCATGTCCGTTACCGAACGCGGCTTCTCGGAACTCACGCGTATAATCCTCAATATTGCAGAGCGCTGCTGCACGTCCAGGGCGCTTTTCGCCCTGGAAGGCGGTTATGACCCGCCCGGCCTCGCCCGCTCTGTCAAAGCGGTCATTAATATGATGAAAGGCTGCCCCGAATTCGACTACCAGAAGAAGCGCGATCCCTGTCGGGAGGTAATAGGGCTGGCAAAAGATATTAAAAGAGAATTAAGTCCGTATTGGGGAAACTTTTAGGCCTCGTCTTTCCACACCATTTCCTTGAGTTCTTTTCCAACCTTGAAATAGGGAAGCCGTTTTGGTTCTACCTGAACCGTCTCACCGCTTTTCGGGTTCCTGCCCCTGTATGCCTTGTATTCCCTGAGGGTGAAACTGCCGAAACCGCGGATCTCAACGCGTTCATTGTTGGTGATCGCCTTTTTTATACTGTCAATGATCGTATCTACGGCGATCTTTGCTATCTTCTGGTTCACATTTATATCTGTGGCGAGCTTGTTGATTATATCCATCTTATTCATGGAGACCCCTCCTATTCAACTTTCTGAAATATATTTACAGGCATTCTTGAAGATCTTAAGCCCGTCTCCCTCTTCTTCAAGTACTTCCCGGGTCCACCGGGGATGCTGAATCCGGCGCACATACGCTTCCGGATGCGGCATAAGCCCGAACACCCTGCCGGTATCATCGCATAGAGCTGCAATTGATTCCACGGACCCGTTCGGGTTGTCCGGATATGCTGCTGTTACTGCCCCGGTATTATCGGCGTACTGCAAGACTATATTGCCCCCCGCCCGCATCGATGAAAGGCTGTCCGTTGAATCAACAACGCATTTTCCCTCACCATGCCGAACAGGAAGATAAATTTTATCCATATCATACGTAAATATGCAATGAGAAAATCGATTTGCCTTCAGATATGTCCAGCGGTCCTCGAACCGTCCGGAATCATTTGCGGTAAGGGTCGCTGTCTGTAACCCGTACCGTTTTCCCAGGGCGGGCAGCAAACCCGTCTTTATCAGAAGCTGAAAACCGTTGCAAATGCCGATAATGATCTTTCCGTCATCGACAAATTTCACGAGCTCGTCGAGAAGCCGCCTGTCAGTCCCCGCCATTTTCTGGTATTTCCATTTGACGCTCTGGGCTTTTGCGGAACCAAGGTCATCGCCGTCGAGAAACCCGCCAGGAAAATTTATAAAGGCATATCGATGAATTCTGCGCGGATCTTCGGCGAATTCATCGATATGGATCAATTCCGGGTCAAAACCGGCGAGCCTGTTGGCATATGCCGTCTCGCTCTCGCAGTTTATACCGTTTCCAAAAAATACAAGGCTCTTAGGTCTTTTTCGTATCATATCGCGTAACTATGCAAACCTGCCAGAAAGAAATTGACCCCGAAATAGGTCATGATAACGCTCGCAAATCCCACGATAGACAATATCGCTATCCGCCTGCCCTTTAAGCCGCCTGCAAAGCGCAAATGAAGGATAAGGGCATAAATGATCCACGTTATAAGCGACCACGTTTCTTTAGGGTCCCAGCTCCAGTACGATCCCCATGCGAAATGGGCCCATACGGCTCCGGTAAGTATACCAGATGTCAGCATCGAAAAGCCAATAATAATGCTCCTGTAATTGATATCCTCCAGGTTTTCACGGGTCGGAATGATCCTGCCCGGACCGAAAAAGTGCAGGGCCCCGCATATAAAAGAAACAGCGAATGCGGCATATCCAAGAAAACATGTTATCACGTGAATGTGCAGCCAGTTGCTCTGCAGGGCGGGTATCAGCGGCTGAATGCCCCTCGCGACCCCCGGCGAAAGAGAGGCATATGCCATGAGCATAAGCGATATGCCGGCAGCGATGAATGTGATCGCCGGATAGAGAGACCTATTTCGCATACAGATAATAAAAAACGATATTGACCAGGAGAAAAATATGAGGGACTCGTAATAATTCGACAGCGGTACGTGGCCTATTCCCAACCGGTATGACAATACCCACCGCATGATCATCCCTGCAGTCTGCACGATAACGGTGCCGTACAGGACATACTGGACTGCCTTGAGCAAAGACTTTTTTTGCCAGACAAAATACAGTATATGGACAAAGAACAACGCCAGGTACATAATCGTCGCCAGCCCCAGCAGAGTGTGGTCGGTCATCATTCAAGGCCTCCGCCGATCTTCTTTCATATCCTCCGCGAAGCTTTCTTTGTTTCGGGACGCTATACCGGCGACAATTATCGCATCCGGGCCATGGGCCACATATATCCTTCTATGTGCGATAAAAAAATTTATATAGAGCCCGGCAAGCATCATGAGAAACCCGCACAGCACGAGGGGCACCCCGGGGTCGCGCGATACCTCGAGCCCGGTATAATATTGCCCGCTTATATTTTCGAGGGATATCTTCGACCCCTTTACCATATGCGATCTCATTTTTTCCACATTGCTCAGGAACCACAGTGTCTTCGGCCCATCCGAATCCATATATGCGACCATTACGCCCGGCCCGAAATTGTGGACATCCTCTGCATACTCGACCACCATGAAAGGCACCTTCGCATCCCGGGCAACCTCCCTGTCGCCAAGCGCGATCGTCCTGCCGTCTGCCTTGAATGAGTAGATATTAGACCGTCCATAGCTCGATTGATAAAAGTAGATGCCCTTGTAAGAAAGGGGCTCATTCACGCGGACGCGGCCCTGCTTAAGGACATTACCCTTTTTGTCCAGGATCTCGATATCGCTCGCATATTCCTTTGGCTGGCCCGACGGGTAAAAACCAACCCGAAAATCCGTACATTTTACTGTGAAATCAAATACGATGGCAGATTGCCCGGGCTTGCGGGACTCGGCCGCAGACGCCTTTTCCCCCGGGCGAAGCGCCAGATATGCCTTAAATCCCGATATATTCCCCACAAATCCCCCGACAAGGATCAAAAGTACGCTTGTGTGGACAATGATAACCCCGTACCGGGAAAAACGCCCTTTTTCGAACAGTTCTGTTGTTTCCGATACATTTTCTTTCGTGTATGCAGGTCCGATCCTGCGCACTACCTCGTCTTTATTTGCCGGGCCTGTAATAAATCCAGCCCCGGACGATACAAGGGCGTTGAGGTCGGGGACCTGTCTTTTACTCGATGCCGTTAATTTTCTTAATCGCTGAAACGTGCACAGAAGCAGATTGATCGCGAAAACGCCTATAAGGAAATAAAACCACGGAGAATGGTAGGCATCGTCGAGCCCGAAAAGCTTGACGAAATGATATGTTCTCTCAGAATAACGGGCAAGGTACTCTTCTTCCGATGCCCCCTGCTGCACAAGGCTTCCCACGATGGATGTGGCCGCTATTAAGGACAGGGTTATGACCGTAAGGCGAACAGATACAAGAAAACGGAAGACCGGGATTCCCCGAAAACCCGGTCCCTTCCCCGCTTTATTGTTTTTTATGGCAGTCATTGCATTTTGTTGGCGCGGTCACCTTTTTCGCAACCGATTCTTTATGGCAATCGATGCAATTTTTGTGATAGGCGTCCTTTATCGGGGGAGCTCCGTTTTTTACATCGTTGCGGTCATGACAGGGCATGCAACCGCCGGGCTCCTGCGGATTCTTGTCCTTATGATGACAGGTGACACAGTCTACCTTCGCTTTCTCGGTATGGACGGAATGGGAAAAAGGCACCGGGGGAAACTTGGCGCCTTCAAGCTTCAGCATTAATGATTCGGGGCGCTGTCTTCTGGGCATGCGCGGCCTGGAACAGAATGACGGCAAAGAATACGAGCATTGCCGTACCCACGAAGATCTTGAGTTTTTTGTTCATTCCTCATCCTTTCAATCCGTCATTATAAAGAATGGTAGCCTATACATCGGCCCCAAGTCAAGACTGTCCCTGTTCCGATTCTTTTCTATACCCGACGGCCGTGTGGTAGGCCGCCCTGTCGAAAAAATAGACCAGGCGCTCCCCGAGTTCGAACATGCGGTAGATATCGACAGCTTTTTCCCAAACTCCGAAGGAATACGTGAACATCCATACGTGTTTTTTCAGGAGGGAGAGCGAACTGATCGCTTCTTCCAGGGGGACATTGCCTTCTTTTCGTTCCTTGCCAAGACTGCGATAAAATTTCGTAAATTCTCCTTCACTCTTTTCTTTTCTCAGCCAGGTGCCGAACTGCCCCATTATGACCATGGCCCGTTCGTGCAAGCCCTTTCTGTCAACCGACCTGTAAGAGCGGGTGGAAGGATTTGTCGTTATATCGTCGAGCCACAATTCGACGATCCTGGCCGAATTTTCCTCAACTGCGTGGGCGAGCTCATCAGACAAGAGGACTACGGGGTAATCGATCTTGTCCTTGACCGTGCTTTCGACGAAGGACTCGAACGAATCATGGATGCTCCAGAGCTCTTTCTTGAGCTCTATAAATTTCTCAATCGCCTGTTCCTGTGAATCGAACGCAAGTTTGGGGAGGTTCATAACCGGAAAATAGCGCGCTTCCGAGGCATCATCCCCCGCTTTTTCCGCGCCCCCGGTTTTTTCGACTTCGAACGTAACAATGAGAAGCTCGCCATACATGGGGTTGATATGCGACCCGACATCGAGAAGCTGGATTATTTTCCCGTCGACCCCCGCCTCTTCCTTAAGTTCGCGCAGCGCGGCGTCCTCTATGCTTTCGCCGGTCTCTGCAAAACCGATCGGGCAGCACCACATATCTTTGAAGGGTTCCTTTGCCCTGCGCACGAGAAGCACCTCGCGCTTCTGATTGGCAAGAACCACGGATGCCACGGGAAGGGGATTTTCATAGTATATTGTTCTGCAGACGGTGCACACCTGCCGGTGCTTGCCTTCGAGAAAATCCGTGCCAAGCAGCTTCCCGCAATGATTGCAATAGACTTTGGTCTTCATGTGCGCGCCAAAAATATCCTGTCGTTCTTATTGAATTTTAATTCCCCTTTTCTGCCAAGTTCTGCGATCATCTTCTCACGCACAATGTGGGGATCAACGTCCTTTTCAATAAATTCCTTCTTGAAATCGATATACATGGCAAGCGATCTTTCGTCCCCCCGGTGAAATACCAGTGAATTTGGATAGTCGATATACCGCGATCTCTTTAAAAAACGGCCGCAGGATATCGTAACCGTTTTCCGCCGAGAAGCGTTCGATCACCTTCCTCAGATTGTTGAAATTAAAATAGTGCTCGCCCTCCTCAAGCATCGAGGCGCTATGGGTAAGGCAGAGAAAAAGCCCGCCGGGCTTGAGAAGGCGCGATATCTCGGGCAGAAAAGCCGGAAAAAAGTATAGCGAGTACAGGGCGACGATAAGATCGAACCGCCCGGCAGAAAGACCGGTCGGCGCAGGAAGCGTCATCCTGAGAAACAAGGCCTCGCGGGCCTTTGGCCTGGCCGCGGCCAGAAAAGGTGTCTCGTTCTCCTCGAGGCAGTCTATGCCGCCTATCAGGTCGAGCCCGGTCGGCATGATCTCTTCAAACCATCCGTACCCGCAACCCAGGTCGAGAACGGTTTTTATATTATTCTCCCAGGGTATCGCATCCCGGACTACGCAGCCTGATATCTTTTTTATTCTCGGAGTGATGCTGGATAATGGCACCCACCTCGGTATGGATCGCCAGGTCGGAATAGCTTCGTATGATCTCCCCGGTTTGAGCGTGTACCTGGACATAGATCAAACCCCCCTTAGCGCGAGATCCGGTCGGACAACGTTCCCTTGCCTTCGCGCAGCATCTCGACCGTATCATCCGCGAGTCTGACAACCGTGGACGGCGGACCCCCCAGGATCCCCCCATCCACGATCAATGATATATTTTTTCCGAATGTTTTTTCGATCAACCGCGGGTCCGTAATGATGTCTTCGCCGGCGATCCGGGCACTTGTATTAATGACCGGCCTTTCGCATAAGCCGGCGATTCCCACAGGCACGGGGTGCGCCGGTATCCTCACCCCGATCTCTTTCCTGTCTGTCATAAGAAGCTTGGGTATTATCTTCCGTGCCTTCAGAACAAAAGTAAACGGGCCGGGAAGGTACCATTTCACAATATCAAAGGAAAAATCGGTCAACACCGCGTAGACGCTGATGTCCTTCATGTCCCTGCATATGATGCTGAGCCGGCTTTTGCTGTCGAGGCGTTTCATTGCATACAGCTTTCGGATCGATTTTATATTGAAAAGATCACATCCGATCCCGTAATACGTGTCGGTAGGATAGGCAATGATATCCCCTTCCTGCAGGCTGCGGACAATAAGGTCCGTGATCTTCTTTTTCGGCCTTTGCGGGTTCCATTCAACGATCATATCTTTCTCGCCACCAATTGTGCCGTGATCCTTGTCTTTCCGGCACGGTCATGCGCGCCTTCTTCGTAATAAATGGGCTCGATGCCGGGGAAAAGTTCAAGAAGCTCTCCGTCATCGAGAAGGAAGGCGGGGTTCCGGTGTCTGTCCACCTCGTTCTGCCTTTTCAGAAACGTCTCATATATAAGTATACCACCCGGTTCGAGCATTTCCGTGATATCCGGGGCAATTTCACGCAAAAGGAAGAAGAACACGATTATCCCGCCGAAAGATTCTTTTTTGAACGGGAGCTCGCTTGCATCGCCCTGGACGATATTCATCGGAATATTCTGTAATTCCATGGCTTCCCGGGCAAGTTTGATCGCCTCCCATGAACGCTCGAGGCCGGCCGTCGCTATTCCCCGGGATGCGAGGTAGAGCGCGTCCGCGCCCCTTCCCATTGCAATGTCGAGGACCCGTTTTCCCCCTAAAAGACCCTCAAAATTGACGAGAAGGCCGTGGGGGTTTCCCAGGGTATCGTAAAATCCTGTCCGGTATCTCTCGTCCCAATCAGGTGATGTTGGATCGTCTTTTTTTCGCGCCAAACTTTCTTGCCCTCCGAGCTAAGTATTATAGTTCATTACCCGCAGTTAATGGATAGCTTTTTTTTATGCAGGGTGCTATATAAGACCCATGGCCACCAAAATAGTCTTTCTGGACTGCGATGGCACCCTTACAACGGTCAAAAGCAGCTGGGAATACCTGCATAGACGGCTTGAACTCTGGACAGAAAATGCGGATGAATACCAGGCGCTTTTCAGGCAGGGCCGTATCGATTATCATGAGTTCTGCCGGCGCGATGCCCTTCTCTGGAAAGGGATCTCCCGCTTGATACGATCATGCCGATCATACATGATATACCCTATCAGCCGGGGGCGCGCGAATTCGTCGGTTCTTTAAAAAAAGCCGGGATCATAACTGTCATTATTTCCACGGGCCTGTCTTTCCTGGTCGATAAGGTAAAAGACGAGCTCGGGATCGATCGCTCGTTCTCCAACGATCTTCTTGTCAACCGGGGCGTGCTTTCGGGCGAGATACGCATAAATGTCGATTATGACATGAAAGGTACGATAGTCCGCAGGATGCTTCATGATCTTGGCCTTGAGTTTGACGAGGCTTCGGCAATCGGGGACGGTGAGGGCGACAAGGGAATGTTTGAAGAGGTCGGCTTGCCTATCGGTTTTAACATAAACGGAGGCTCTGCCAATTTTCCCGGCCGTACACGATATATTAACGAACTGTCAGAAGCAAAATACCTCCTGGGGGTTGCCTGATGAATATTGCGGCATCAAGGCTTCTTCTGCTTGCATGCTATATCCTTTATATTCCTGCTGCCTTCATGCGCCCCGAAAAAGATCAGAATCTACGACAGCCTGCCCGAAGGCGCGCGCAGCGACATTGTCCAGACGGCCCTTGCTCAGCAGGGAAAGAAATACCGGCTTGGCAATAAAGGGCCTGATTATTTTGATTGCAGCGGCCTTGTCTACTACAGCTACAGGCGGGCAGGCATTTCGGTGCCGCTTACTGCTGACGCACAGGGACGCTTCGGGGCGGAGATACCGCGTGACAATGTCCAGCCGGGCGACCTGGTGCTTTTCAAGATAAAGAATGATGACCATATAGGGATCATGGTAAATAATTCCGATTTTGTCCATGCGTCAAAATCCCGCGGGGTGGCCGTCGACTCTCTCAACCTGCCCTATTGGCGCCGGTATCTCACGGGCTTCAGGTGCTGTGATCTATTAGGGGCCAGCTTGCCCCGGGTGCATGCTGCACCTGAGAGTCATACACGGCATGTTGCCTCTGCTGCCGGCGAAGGCGCCGTGGGATACCCTGCAGTAAAAACTGTTGACTTGGGAAAAATTGTCCTGTAGAATTGATTATATACGTTACCCGGCACAACACTGTTGACAAGCTTCTCAGTTATATTTTATATTATGAGTTTATTCTAACCTCTGGGGATACTACTAATTTTCCACATATGTTGAAAAGTTGTTGAAAAAATCCATGCCATGTCTGATATCCTATCTCAAATAAAGCCGAAAATTGCCTCAATTGTCAGCGAGGACAGTTTTAAAACCTGGATAGAACCCTTAACTTTTATCGACCTTCAGAACAGCAATTGCCGCATAGGCGTGCCGAATGCATTCTTCCGGGATTGGGTCTCCGAGAATTTTGAATCGATCATCGTCACCCTGCTCAAAGATGTTACGAAAGAGGATATAAAGATCGAATATGTCCTGAAAAGGGATGAAAAAGCTGCTGAAGAAAAGAAAAAGGTTCATCGTTAAGAAAAATGCCAGCTACAGCCAGTTCAATCCCCGGTACACCTTTGAAAATTTTGTTGTCGGTTCAAGCAACCAGTTTGCGAACGCCGCCTGTCTCGCCGTTTCGACGAACCCGGGGAAAACATACAACCCGTTGTTTATATACGGGGGTGTCGGTCTTGGCAAGACCCATCTTCTGAATGCTGTCGGTAATTTTGTTGTAAAGCATGGAACCATAAACCCGGAACGCATCTGTTATATCACTGCGGAAACATTTACGAATGAGCTGATCAACTCGATACGTTTCGAAAAAATGGATGATTTCCGGAACAGGTTCCGAAAGATGGATATAATTCTCATTGATGATATCCAGTTCATAGCGGGCAAAGAAAGGACCCAGGCGGAGTTCTTCCATACCTTTAATACCCTCTACGACAATATGAAACAGATCGTCGTGACCAGCGATAAATTTCCGAGGGATATAGAAAATTTTGAGGAACGCCTTAAATCACGGTTCGAGTGGGGGCTGGTAGCCGATATCCAATTACCGGATATTGAAACGAAGGTGGCTATTCTCAATAAAAAGGCCGAGCAGGAAAAGATCGACCTGCCCCTTGACGTGGCGTTTTTTATCGCCACCAATTCCGAGGATTCAATTCGGGCTCTTGAAGGAACATTGATCCGTGTCGGGGCATACGCTTCACTTAACAATACCCCGATCACGACGGATCTTGTCAAACAGATCATGAGCCATGTCATGAAGGAAAAAAATAAAGAGATCACCATCGACATGGTCATAAAGGAAGTGTGTTCCCATTTTTCGGTGAACATCTCCGACATAAAGTCGAACAAACGTATACGGTCAATAATGCATCCGAGGCAGATCGCCATGTACCTTGCCCGGAAAATGACCGATTCATCCCTTGTCAGTATCGGCGAAAAATTTGGCGGAAAGGACCATGCCACGGTCCTTCATTCCATTCGAAAAATAGAAAGTGAATTAAATGTTAAAAAGGAGTTGAAAAGTACTGTTGAAAAGATCATTCATAAATTAAAGTCAACATGATTCAACAATTTGCCGATTTTTTGAACAATTGATCTTTTCGTTTTATTCAATGTTATTAATTAATTACATAGGTTTTCAACATTTTAACAGCACTTATCTGTTATGAAGGAGTTAATAATGAAAATAGTATTAGATAAAAATACAATCCTCCAGCCGATCTCAAAAATAGTTTCCATAACCGAAAAAAGGTCTCTCATGCCCATCCTTTCCAACATACTGATCGATTTTGGTAAAGAGAGGACAACCGTATATTCCACGGACCTGGAAGTTAGCGCAATAACCTACATAGATTTTACGACAGACGAATGAAAAAAAGGTCGTCGTGCACGGACGTAAATTTCTTGAGATACTGAAAGAACTCGATAATGAAGAGATTGAATTTGTTTTTGAAGATAATGTCATGACGATAAGGCAGAAAATGACGGAGATATCGCTTAAGCCTTCAGGATCCCGGAAGAGTTCCCGGAAACGAAAGGAGATATCCGGCAAAGAAGAGTTTGTGGTCCCCGGCAGCATTCTTCTCGAGATGATAGATAAGGTCGAGTTTGCGGTTTCTGTCGATGAAACGCGATATATACTCACGGGCATGTATATGAGAGGCCAGGATGGCAAAGTGGCTGTTGTAGGAACGGATGGTTTTCGGATGGCCCTGTATCAGAAGGAGATCGATGGCCTTAAATCATTCCAGGGCATGACGATCCCGAAGCGTTCGGTAAGCGAGGTTGAAAGGGTCATTGAGGAAAATGAAGATGTTCATATTGTGCTGGATGAGAAACATGTTCAGTTCAGTACGGCAAAAATGAAGATCATCTCCCGCATAATCGAAGGCAATTTCCCGGACTATGAAAATGTGCTGCCGGCAGGCAACACGAACATAGCCGAGGTTGACAGGGAATCATTCTTTAAGGGGCTCAAGAAGGTTTCTTCGATCATCGGGAGATCGGAACCCGTCAAGATCACCTTTGCCGGGGATTCGATGACAATAGAGGCCGAATCCGATATCGGGCGGGCGAAAGAAATTATCGCGATAAAATATGAAGGAGAACCGGCCACGATGAATTTTAATGTAAAATTTCTCCTTGATCTCGTAACCCATCTCACGACGGACCAGGTGATAATATGCGGCGCCGAAGGCATACGGCGCCGTCCTGTTCCATTCGAAAGAGGTGGAAGGATATAAGAATATTGTAATGCCGATAAGGATATAACGATGGGTGAATACGGAGCGGAAAGTATAAAAATACTCGGCGGGCTTGACGCAGTCAGGAAAGTTCCGTCGATGTATATTGGAAATACGAATGTTGAAGGTCTGCACCACCTTATTTATGAGCTTGTTGACAATAGTGTCGACGAGGCCCTTGAAGGATATTGCAACAAGATCGCCGTGACGATCCACCGCGACAACAGCGTCACTGTCGAGGATAACGGCAGGGGTATACCTGTTGCGATGCATGCGGAAGAGAATATGTCGGCCCTTGAGGTCGTTTTAACCAAGCTCCATGCCGGCGGAAAATTTGACAAGGACACATACCGTTATTCGGCCGGCCTCCACGGCGTCGGCCTTTCTGTTGTCAATGCCCTGTCCGAATATCTCGAGATCGAGGTAAAGCGGGACGGGAAGGTCTATTTCCAGCGGTATGAACAGGGAAACAGGATGAATGACCTTTCCGTGATAGGCGATACGGAGAGCACCGGCACAAAGGTAAAATTCAAGGCCGACGAAACGATCTTTGAGACGACAGAATTCAGCTATGATACCCTTGCACACCGCATGAGGGAGATATCATTCCTCAATAACGGCATCCATATCATCCTCAATGACGAAAGAAAAGGAAGAAAACAGGATTTCAAGCACGAGGGCGGCATCAGGTCCTTTGTAAAATATCTTAATGCAAGCAAAACGGTTCTCTTTGATGAGCCGATCTTTGTCGTGAACGCGAAGCAAAACCTCGAAGTGCTTGAGGTCGCCCTCCAGTACAACGACGGGTATAACGAGAATATTCAAAGCTTTGTCAATAATGTCAACACAAAAGAAGGCGGTACGCATGTAGCGGGTTTCCGGAGCGCCCTCACGCGGTGTGTCAATGGATTCATCCAGGCAAACATGCAGGGCAAGATAAAAGAAAACTTAAGCGGCGACGATATCAAAGAGGGCCTTGTTGCCGTAATAAATATCAAGATCCAGAACCCGCAGTTCGAAGGACAGACCAAGACCAAGCTGGGCAACAGCGAGGTAAAAGGCCTTGTGGAATCCCTGCTCAACGAAAAGATCTCCGAATACCTTGAACTTAATCCCCATGTCGCCAAGGCAATTATTGGAAAGGCCCTGGAGGCCCGCAGGGCGCGCGAAGCCGCGAAAAAGGCGAAAGACCTGGTAAAGAGCAAGAGCCTTATCGAGAGCGGCGTCCTTCCCGGGAAACTCGCCGATTGCCAGGAAACCGACCCGGTGCAATGCGAGCTTTACATTGTCGAGGGCGATTCGGCAGGCGGTTCCGCGAAGCAGGGGAGAGACAGAAAAACCCAGGCAATACTTCCCTTAAGAGGAAAAATTTTAAATGTCGAAAAATCGAGGCAGGAAAAGGTCCTGACCAATCTGGAGATACGCTCCATGTATCTTGCGATCGGCGTAGGCCCCGAAAGCAAAGGACGGCTGCGCTACCACAAGGTCATCATCATGACAGATGCCGACGTTGACGGTTCCCACATACGAACGCTCCTCCTTACTTTTTTCTACCGCCAGATGCCCGACCTTCTCGCTGAAGGGCACCTCTTCATAGCCCAGCCCCCGCTTTACAAGATAAAAGCCGGAAGCAAGGAAACGTACGCCAAGGATGAAGACGAGTTCGAGCGCACCATAACGCAGAGGGGAATGGAAAAAACGCGGTGCGCCGTGAACGGTTCCACCCAGGAAGGCGCGGAGCTTGCCGAGAGGGTCGAGAAGATCAAGCTGGTCGAAAATTTCCTGCGCAATTCCCTTATCGACGGGATAGAACGGGAAATATCCCTTGGCCTCATGCGCTTTGACATCACGAAAAGAGAAGATTTCCAGGAAGCCCGGAAACTGGAAGACCTTATAGCATACCTGACACCCCGCGGATATACGTGTAAACTCACCAGGGACCGGGAGCATAACCTCTTTTTTATCGAGGTAGAGATACTCAACGGCAAGGGGGCAGGAAGGATCGTTCGCGTCGAGTACGAATTATGCTCGGCAGGGGATTTCAAAGAGGCATACAGGGCATATGTAGATGTCAGGAATTTTTATGAGGAAGGCGTACGGGTAACCGACGGCAACAAACCGCCCGTCATATTAAGCCCGGATGATTTTTTACGGCATATATTGGACAAAGGCAAAGAAGGGATAAACATCCAGAGATACAAAGGCCTCGGCGAAATGAACGCCGTCCAGCTCTGGGAAACCACCATGAACCCTGAAAAAAGAAAGCTTGTCAGGGTGACGATCGATGACGCTGTCGCGGCCGATCAGGTTTTTACCGTTCTCATGGGAAACAATATAGAGACCCGCAGGGCATTTATCGAAGATAACGCCTTAAGCGTCCGAAACCTGGATATATGATAACGATCGGAATAACCGGGATCATAGGAAGCGGCAAATCAACCGCATCACAGGCCCTTAAGAAAAAAGGGATCCCTGTCGTTGACCTTGATGCCGTGGCCAAAGAGGTCCTGGCGCTTAAAGAGGTCCACGAGGATATAGAGCGCGCAGCTCGGCCCGGGATTTGTCCAGAACGGAGCGGTAGTTGTTGAAAAATTGCGGGACGTCGTCTTCACGGATAAGGAGAAATTGCGGAAACTCGAAGCGATAACGCACCCGCGGGTCCTCGACCAGTTGTGGCAGACGATCAGGGACTTCGAGAATGCGGGCCGGAAGGCAGTCATTGTCGACGGGCCGCTTCTGTTTGAGACGGGGCTTTACAAGGAACTCAACAAGACGGTCGTCGTCACGGCGGACATGGACGTCATTCGCCAGAGATTGAAATTACGGGGCATGGAAGCCCACGATATAGAAAAAAGAATATCCCACCAGATACCGCTTGGGGAAAAGGAAAAAGATAGCCGATTATGTGCTTCTTAACAATGGAACCAGGGAAGATCTCGACCGGGAAATCGATAAACTCATGGAAAGGATTAATGAATGGGAGGTAAGAACTCAATGCACCTCAACGACCTAAAAAGCAAAAAGATCGGCGAACTGACACAAATTGCCCGCGATCTCAACATCGAGAATGCCTCGGGATTCAGAAAACAGGAGCTTATATTTTCCATCCTGCAGGCATACGTGGACAAGAATGAGAACGTATACGGAGAAGGAGTCCTTGAAATACTCTCTGAAGGGTTTGGATTCTTGAGGTCGACCGATTCAAACTATCTCCCCGGACCGGATGATATATACGTTTCGCCGTCCCAGATAAAGAAATTCGGCTTAAGGACGGGCGACACGACGTCCGGGCAGATCAGGCCGCCCAAGGACAACGAAAAATATTTTGCCCTCCTTAAAGTTGAATCGATAAATTTTGACGATCCGAGCGTAGTCCGCGACAAGATAATATTCGACAACCTGACCCCGATATATCCTAACGAACGGGCCAAACTCGAGACAGCCCACGACACTCTGTCGAGCAGGGTCATGGACCTGTTCACCCCGATCGGCAAAGGCCAGAGGGGCCTCATCGTCGCGCCGCCCAGGACGGGCAAGACGATGCTCCTCCAATCGATTGCCAACAGCCTCACGAAGAATCACAAGGAGATATATCTCATCGTCCTTCTGATCGACGAGAGGCCCGAGGAAGTTACCGACATGATGCGTTCCGTCAAGGGAGAGGTCATAAGCTCGACATTTGACGAGCCCGCCACACGCCATGTCCAGGTAGCGGAGATCGTCATCGAGAAGGCGAAGCGTCTCGTAGAACACAAAAAGGATGTCGTGATCCTGCTCGACTCCATTACCCGGCTCGCCAGGGCATACAACACGGTGGTGCCTTCGAGCGGCAAGATCCTGTCGGGCGGCATTGATGCATCGGCAATGCAGAAGCCGCGGCGCTTCTTCGGCGCAGCCAAGAATATCGAGGAAGGCGGGAGCCTCACGATAATAGCGACCGCGCTTATCGATACGGGCAGCAGAATGGACGAGGTCATCTTCGAAGAATTTAAGGGAACCGGCAACTGCGAGATATATCTCGACAGAAAGCTCGCGGAAAAGAGGGTCTTCCCCGCCATAGATATAAATAAATCCGGCACCAGAAAGGAAGAGCTGCTTCTCCAGAGCGCCGACCTGCAGCGAATCTGGCTCCTCAGAAAGGTGCTTCAGCCAATGAACACAGTGGAGGCAATGGAATTTCTCCTTGAAAAATTGGCCGATACGGATTCTAATAAAGACTTTCTCTATTCAATGAGCAAAGGAGGATAACAACAATGAAAAAAGGAATTCACCCCGAACTGAAAACGACCACGGTGAAATGTGCCTGCGGCTACACGTTCGAGACCCTTTCGGTCAGAGACAAGATCACAGTTGAAATCTGCGCCAAATGCCATCCTATTTTCACGGGCAAGGAAAAACGCCTTGATTCAGCCGGTCAGGTCGAGAAGTTCGAAAGGAAATACGGAAAGAAACAGAAGTAATGTTCGCAAAACTTGTTGAGCTTGAAAAGCGCTTCGATGACATCGAAGCGGAACTGATGAAGCCCTGAAGTTCTTTCCAATATGGAAGAGTATAAAAAGCTCGCCAAGGAACGCACAGACATTAAGGAGCTCGTCGATGCGTATCGCAAGTGGAAAGACGCGAAGGCTGAACATGAAAAAACCTCGGAACTCTTGAAACACGAAGCAGACGAGGAGATGAAAGACCTTGCCCGCGAAGAGCTTCAATGATCTCGAGAAGGAAATGGCGAAGATAGAAGACGATCTTGCCGAAACCCTCTTGAGAAAGACCGAAAAACAGGCAAAAAGCATGTTTCTCGAGATCAGGGCGGGCACCGGAGGGGAAGAGGCCGCGCTTTTTGCCCGGGACCTTTTCGCGTCCTATATGAAATATGCTGAAAAGATGCGCTGGAAGACGGAGATCATGAGTTCGAGCCCGTCCGATCTCGGCGGGTTCAAAGAAGTGATCGCCGTGTTCGAAGGAAAGGATGCCTTTAACACCCTGCGCTATGAAAGCGGTGTCCACCGGGTGCAGCGCGTGCCCGAGACCGAGGCCCAGGGGCGGATCCACACCTCGACCATTACCGTCGCAGTTCTCCCCGAACCCGAAGAACTCGAGATCAACATAAACCCCGATGAGCTCAGGATCGATCTTTTCCGGTCAAGCGGCCCCGGCGGGCAGCATGTCAACACCACCGATTCGGCGGTCCGGATCACCCACCTCCCGACCGGCATGGTCGTCACGTGCCAGGACGAAAAATCCCAGCATAAGAACAAGGCAAAAGCGATGCGCGTACTGCGGGCCCGGCTGAAAGAAAAACTGGAAGGGGAGAAAGAGCAGGAGATCTCCGACGAGCGGCGTAAACAGGTCGGGACCGGTGACCGCAGCGAGCGTATCAGGACATATAATTTCCCCCAGGGGCGCGTTACCGACCACAGGATCGGCCTTACCCTGTATAAGCTGCAGGATATCCTTAACGGGAATATCGAAGAAATGACCGGTCCGGTAAACGCACATTTCCGTTCGGAAGCGCTCAAAAAAGGATAATATAGTGAAGATCAGGCAGGTCATTACAGGACAGACGGGCCTTTCCAGGACCGATCATGTCGCCGCGCTCTGTTACGCCTGCAATCTCACCACCGAGCAGATCTACAGCAACCTGGATGCACAGATAGACGACAGGGACCTCGCGGTCCTTGAAAGCTGCCTCAATGAGCGCATGTCGGGCAAACCGCTCGCATACATTACGGGCAGGCGCGAATTTTTTTCCGAAACCTTCACGGTCAATGAAAATGTATTGATCCCCCGCCCCGAAACAGAGATCCTTATAGAAGAGGCGCTTCGCCGGTTAAACGGCAGAAGAGGCTGCGCGATCCTTGACATGGGGTGCGGCTCGGGCGCTATCGGGGCGATAATGGCAAAAGAAACAGGGAACCGGGTCGTCTGCGTCGATATTTCATACGAAGCGTCAGGGTTGCCCGAAAAAATGCCGAATCGATCGGGGTCGGCCATCTTAACGGAGTTCATCTGCTCCGATCTTTTTGAGGCATTCAAGCCCGATACCACGTTTGACATGATCCTTGCCAATCTTCCCGTATGTAACGCACGAGGAATGGAAAAGCCTGATGACCGATGTCCGGGATTTTGAGCCTCGCCTGGCGCTCGACGGAGGGGAAGACGGCCTCGATGTTTATCGCAGGCTGATCGCGTCAATGCCGGGCCGCCTCGTTCCCGGAGGAGATATCCTCCTCGAGATAGGCTCTGCACGGCAGGCGCGTGAGCTGGGAGCCATCCTGGAAAGGCGGGCCTCAGCATCAGGACTATAAACGATTACGCGAACAAGGAAAGGGTGCTCGCCGGCCATGGATAAATTTATCATAGAAGGCGGAGAGAGATTAAAGGGCAAGGTCCGGATAAGCGGGTCAAAAAATGCGGTCCTGCCCGTTCTCGCCGCGACTTTGCTGGAAAAAGGCACATACACCATAGGCAATGTGCCGCGTCTTATGGACGTGACGACCATGATGAAGCTGCTCGATCTTCTTGGCGCGCGCTGCACCTGGCAGGACGAACACGCCATAAGCGTTGATACCGGAAAGGTTGACAATCATGTCGCCCCCTATGAACTTGTCAAAAAAATGAGGGCGTCGGTACTTGTGCTCGGGGCGCTGATCGGCGGCCTCAAAAAGGCGACCGTGTCGTATCCGGGGGGATGTGCGATCGGGGAGCAGGCCCATTGATCTTCATCTGAAAGGCCTCTCCGCCCTCGGGTGTGATGTGGCTATCCGTGAAGGTTACGTCGACGTAACGGCGAAAAAGCTCAAAGGGGCGCGCATCGTCTTTGACACAGTGACCGTCGGCGGAACCGAGAATCTTCTCATGGCAGCTGTGTTTGCGAAAGGGGAGACAATCATTGAAAATGCCGCACGGGAACCCGAAGTTGTCGATCTCGCGCGAATGCTCAAAAAAATGGGCGCCCGGATTGACGGTGAAGGGACCCCGGTCATACGGATCACGGGCGTAAAAGAGCTTAGCCCCTGCTCATGGGATGTCATCGAGGACAGGATCGAGGCATCCACTTTCCTTGCTGCCTGCGGCATGACGCGGGGAATATCATACTCGAGAATTGCGTGCCGGAACATATAAAGGCCGTCATCGACAAGCTTAAGGAAACCGGTATGGAGATCACGGCCGAGGGGAACACGATCAAGGCCTCCATGTCAAAGAAACGGCCCATGGCGGTCGATATAAAGACCGTTCCCTATCCCGGTTTTCCAACAGATATGCAGGCGCAGCTCATGGCTGCCATGACCACCTCGCGAGGAGTAAGCGCGATAACCGAGACAATATTCGAGAACAGGATGATGCACGCCGCGGAACTGAGGCGAATGGGCGCGGATATACGGGTGGTCGGGAATACCGCCATAGTCCACGGGGTCGAATCAATATCGGGGGCAAAAGTAATGGCAACCGATCTTCGGGCGAGCGCATCCCTCATTATTGCAGGGCTTTCGGCTTACGGCACGACCGAGGTGTCCCGGATATACCACATAGACCGGGGATACGAACACATAGAGGAAAAACTGAAAAAGCTCGGCGCGAAGATCGAAAGGGTGAAAGATGAAAATATGGGAGCTTGAAAGAGAATATGACAGCCTCATATCGTTCGTAAAAACCGGCAGGGAAGGCAAAAAACGCGATGTCCGCAGGCCGTCGCAAAAATTAAAGAAGAGGTGATCGCACGACAGAGACAGAGCGATCATCGATTTCTCGAAGGCCTGGGACGGCTGGGAAAAGGACTACCCGATCAAGGTCTCCGCAGATGATATTGAAAGTGCGGCATCAAGGGTCCCGCGGGAAGATGTTTCCATCCTCAAGGGAATGATAAAAAACGTCGCTTCATACCATAAAGGGCAAAAGCCGAAGAAACGAATATATAAGAAAGAGGGGCTGCGCGTCGAAGAAGAGCACGTGCCCGTGGAAAGCGCGATGGTCTATGTGCCCGGCGGTACGGCATCATATCCTTCGTCGCTCATCATGGGCGCACTGCCCGCTCAGATAGCGGGCGTCAAAAAGATATGCGTGGCAAGCCCCGGGCGCAAGGGAAAGATAAACGACTACGTGGCCGCGGCCGCAAATTGCTCGGGATAACGGATATTTATCGCATCGGAGGCGCACAGGCGATCTACGCCTTTGCCTACGGGACCGAATCGGTGCCGAAAGTGGATATGATCGTGGGCCCCGGAAATGCCTATGTTGAAGAGGCAAAGAGGGATGTTTACGGAACGGTCGGCATCGATATGCTTGCAGGGCCCACCGAACTCGTCATTTTGTGCACCGAAGCATTTTCGCCGAAACTTATCGCGCTCTCGACTATGTTTTCCCAGGCGGAGCATGACGAACTGGCATCCGTAGGAATATTCTCGCCCTCGCTCGATCACCTCAATCGAAGTAAAACAGAGCATGGAAGAGCTGCTTGGTTCGGCGGTAAGGAAAGAAACGATACAGCAAGGCGATCGAGGCAAACGGCTACCTTGTGCATTATACGGAAATTGACCGGGCCGTCAGAGGCGATAAATATCATCGCACCCGAGCACATGGAGCTTATCGGCGACGAAGGCTGCCTCCCTGACATCCTGTATCCGGGCGTCATTTATGTCGGGCCCTATACGCCGGTCGCTATGGGTGATTACTATATCGGGACAAACCATGTCCTTCCGACTGCGGGAGCAGGACGTTTCAGCGCGGGGCTGTCCGTCGATCGATTTACAAAAAGGAAGGTTGTTGTTAAAATAGACCGGAGCTTCATACAAAAATATGGCGACAGGGCCGAAAGGCTTGCACGGCTGGAAGGGTCTGCCCGCGCATGCCGATGCAATAAAAGCACGAAAGGAGCTCGAATAATGAAACTGAAGATCGGATTGCCCAAAGGCAGCCTGCAGGAATCAACATTCAAGCTTTTCAAGAATGCCGGATATACGATCAAGCTTCGCGACCGCTCGTATGTTCCGGTCATTGATGATAACGAGATGGAAGGCCTCGTCATCCGGGCGCAGGAGATGGCGCGCTATGTCGAGAACGGCATTCTTGACATGGGCATAACCGGGCTCGACTGGGTTATGGAACAGGATGCAAAAGTGGTGGAACTGGTTCGCTTAAGATACGGAAAGGTCGGATTCCGGGGCGTGAAATGGGTCGTGGCGGTTCCCGAATAATTCGCCGATCAAGAAGGTTAAAGACCTGCAGGGCAAAAAGATCGCCACGGAACTCGTCGGCTTTACAAAGCGTTATCTCAAAAAACAGGGGATCGAGGCAAGCGTCGAGTTCTCCTGGGGCGCCACCGAGGTGAAGCCGCCGCTCCTTGCCGACGCCATCATCGAGGTGACGGAAACGGGGGCATCCCTTGTGGCGAACAACCTGAGAATCGTGGAAACCATCCTCGAATCCGAGACCGTTCTTATCGCAAACAAGAATTCCTGGAAAGACCCCTGGAAAAAGAGAAAGATGGAGAACCTGATGATCCTCCTCAAGGGCGCCCTTCTCGCCGAAGAGAAGGTCGGCCTCAAGATGAACATTCCACGAAACAAACTGGAAAAAGTGACGCAGATCCTGCCGTCCTTGCACACGCCGACCGTTTCCAACCTTTCTGACGATAAATGGGTCGCGATCGAGGTCATAATAGACGAAAAAGTGGTCCGTGACATAATCCCTGACCTAAAACGGGCCGGCGCGCAGGGAATAGTCGAGTATCCGCTCAACAAGGTCATCATGTATAGACGGGAGGCTTAAGATCATGGCGAGATCGGCAGTTGTGGAACGAAAAACAAAGGAAACATCAATTTCGGTATCCTGGGAACTGGACGGTTCCGGCGAATACACCATCAGCACCGGGATCCCGTTCTTCGACCATATGCTCGACCTTTTCGCGAAACACGGCCTTTTCGATCTGAAACTCACCGCAAAGGGTGATATTGACGTCGACAACCATCACACGGTGGAGGACATCGGCATCGCCATGGGCAAGGCCTTGCGGGATTCCCTTGGCACCATGGAAGGGATAAAGCGCTATGGCTCGGCAACCGTGCCCATGGACGAAGCGTTGTGCGTGGCCGCGATCGATATCTCGGGAAGGCCCGCCTTTGTTTTTAAGGGAAAGCTTCAGGGAAGGACCGGCGGTTTCGACGTCGATGTTGTGAAGGAATTTCTCCAGGCCTTTGCCAACGAGGCCAAAATAGCCCTCCATGTCAATCTCTTGTACGGAAGCAACCTGCACCATAAGGTGGAAGCGGTTTTCAAGGCGTTTGCGCGGGCATTCAAGGAGTGCCGTGGAAAAAGACGAACGGATCCAGGGCGTCCTGAGCACAAAGGGCGTGCTTTAAATGATCGTCATTGTCGATTACGGCATGGGCAACCTGAAAAGTGTTCTCAATGCCTTTTCGAGGCTTAACGCCGATATCGCTCATTTCCTCGGACCCGGAAATTGTCCGGGATTCGCCGGTGATAGTCCTGCCCGGTGTCGGGGCATTCGGGATTTGCATGGAGAACCTCAAGAGAAACGGCCTCGCCGATGCCATAAGAGATCATATCCGGGACGGAAAGCGCTATTTCGGTATTTGTCTCGGGATGCAGATACTGTTCGAATCCAGCGAAGAAGCGCCGGGCATACCGGGCCTCGGCATCATAAAAGGGACAGTTCCCCGGTTTACAGGCTCCATGAAGATCCCTCACATGGGATGGAACAGCATCGCTATAACAAAAGACAGCCCCATGTTCAAGGGGCTCAAGTCGGGGGATTTTTTCTATTTCGTGCACTCATTCTATTGTGCCCCGGACGACCCGGGGGTCATTGCCACGACAACGGATTATGAAAAACCCTTTGCTTCGTCGATCGAGACGGGCAATGTTTTTGCCTGCCAGTTCCATCCCGAGAAAAGCCAGACGGTAGGCCTGAAGCTCCTTCAGAACTTCCTTGAACTCGCCGCAAAACCCTAAAGCGCGTCCGCAATTTCACGTAAAAGTTAGAACCTGGTTTTGTTCGACCGGATAAATGTTGTGTACGGGAAAACTCTTTACGCCTCACGAAAAAAAAGGCTCCCTTTTACGGGAGCCTTTTTTATTCACTGTTTAAGATCTATTTCTTGAGGAAGTCTACTGCGTATTTCACTGCGTCGGTCGGAAGACCCTTGGTCTTCAGGGATTTTTCCTGCTCGTCGAGGAGAGGCTTTACTGCCTTTGCCCATCTGTCATCTTCGGCCTTGGAGAGAGCGATAACTTTGTTGCCCTTGCTCTTTGAATATGCATAGCCTTCTTTGTCGATCTCATCCCATACTTTACCCTGTTTCGCTATATATTCTTTGCTGACATCGGTAAAGATCTTCTGGATGTCGGGAGGAAGTGAAGCCCATTTGGCCTTGTTCATTACGATAAACATGGCGGTCGTGTAAGCTGAACCAAAGTTCTGGGTTGTTGATTTAACAACTTCACCCCATTTCCAGCCCTGGAGTGATTCAACGGGTGCCATTGCGCCGTCGGCTACGCCGGTACGGAGGGCATCGTAGGTCTCAGGCATGGTGGTTCCGACAGGGGCTCCGCCGAGTGCCTGGACGACTTTCGCGGCAAGGCCGGTCGCGCGGATCTTCATGCCTTTGATGTCTTCAAGTTTGTTGACGGGTTTCTTGGTGTGGAGGATGCCGGGGCCATGTGCATGAAGCCAGAGCACCTTAACTTCGGCAAGTTCTTTCGGCTGGTATTTTTCATAGAATGCGTTTGCAAGGTTGGTTGCCGAAACGCCGGTCTTATAGCCGAGAGGAAGGTCAAGTGTTTCCATCATCGGGAATTTACCGCGGGTATATGCGAAGCAGCTCTCGCCGATGTCCGCAATGCCTTTTACAACGTTGTCATAGGTCTGTGCCGCAGGTGTCAATGTTCCACCAGGGAAATATGTTATCTTGACTTTGCCGCCCGATCTCTTCTCGATCTCTTTACAATACTGCGATGCAAGCACGCTGTTCTTGTGTGGTGCCGGGAAGAAATTGGAATAATTGAGCGTGATGACCTTTTCTGCTGCGGAGGCCATTACCGGGAAAAAAGCGAGACAGGTAGCAGCAAAGAAAACAACAACAAGCAAAGATTTTACCCCGAAAAACCGTTTCATAAACCCCTCCTGAATTAATATTTTCTCAATTTTATGTAAACCGGGTTCACTTTGTCAACAGAATTGCACAAAATCAAAGGCCTGTTCATGATATCGAACAAATCGCATCAAAAAAAACCCTGCAATATTATATGCTATACGATAACGTTTATTATGGTAAAAAATAAACTTGACTTTCGTATAAATATCCGCAATAATTTGCTACATAATGCTTTTCAGGGCATTTTTTATCTTTTTAGAGGTGTTCATCTGTGGCCAAACACAAAATACTATGTCCCATTTCACGCACTGCCTGTACGGAATGTGCGATCTATCGCGGCCGGCATTTCTACCTGTGCTATTC
Organism: uncultured delta proteobacterium; assembly: GCA_963823725.1. Classification (GTDB taxonomy): domain Bacteria; phylum Desulfobacterota; class Syntrophorhabdia; order Syntrophorhabdales; family Syntrophorhabdaceae; genus Delta-02. Next base: position 82,216 of record CAWGMJ010000020.1, on the reverse strand, counting down.
TGCTGCGTACAAGGGAACCTCTTTTGATCCGGAGCGGATTCGGGAACTAAAGGAATCAGAAGCAGAAGAATGAGCCCGACAAGACGTTCGGGATGCCCGAAAAAATAGAGGTCAGTGCGCAGTGTATAAATAATTTCGAGGAATATGTGATTGAGAAGGAATTTGCTGCTCTAAAACACTAACTACTGTAGACGATCAAGTTAATGGTTTAAAGAAAAAGAATCAATAGAAAGGAGAGGAATATGATCAACGATTTTCATTACCTGAAGCCTGCAAGCCTGAAAGAAGCGCTTGCCATGTACGCGGAACATGATGATTGCAAAGTCATCTGCGGCGGCCAGTCCTTGTTGATCGTCATGAGACAGGGTATGGTTGCTCCCGAATACCTCCTCGACATCAAGCACGTGAAAGAACTGAGCTACATCAAGTTCGACGAGAAGGACGGCCTGAGGATCGGCGCCACGACAACTCACCGTGAGATCGAGAAATCGGACATCATCGAGAAGAAATACCCGGTACTCGTAGCGATGGAAGAAAAACTGGCATCAATCCAGACCCGCAACTGGGGCACCATTGGCGGAAACATCGCCCATGCCGATCCCGCCGGCGACCCCGGCCCCGTGCTTATCGCACTCAACGCAGAGATCAAATTCGGCAATTCGAGCGGCGACACGACAGTGCCCCTCGACGAGTTCTTTGTTGACTATTTTGAAACGAAGATGGAACATGGCGACCTGGTCCTGGAAATTCACGTTCCGACCCCCGAGCCGAAATTCGGCTGCGCCTATCAGAAATTCAACCTCCTGGACAGCGACATGGGCATCGTGGCAGCAGCGGCATCCGTGACGCTCAATGCCGACGGCACATGCAAGGCCGCCCGGATCGTTCTCGGTAATGCAGGACCTATACCCCTTCGGGTAACGAAGGCTGAGGACCTGTTGAAAGGCAAAAAGCTTGACGATGCATTGTTTGCCGAAGCCGGCAAGATCGCATCGGAAGAGTGTGAGCCGGTTGCCGACATCCATGCATCCGAAGAACACAGAAGACACGTTCTCGGCGTTCTCACAAAAAGGATGCTGAAGAAGGCCTTTGAACAAGCCCAGAAGGCTGCTTAAGGAGGATAAGAGATGGAAAAACAGAAACTGCGTTTTAAAGTGAATAACGACGAATATGAAGTCTATATACATCCCAAGACATTGCTTGTCGAGGTTATCAGGGACCATCTGGGCTTCACGGGAACCAAGAGAGGCTGCGAGACAGTATCGTGCGGGGCATGCACGGTAAATGTCAACGGCGCATCCGTAAAATCCTGCTCTGTCCTCGCGGTCCAGTGTGAAGGCATGGAAGTCACGACGGTTGAAGGCCTGGAGAAAAACGGCAAGCTAAGCCCGATCCAGAGAGTCATTCCTCGACCATGGCTCCTATCAGTGCGGCTTTTGCACCCCGGGCATGCTGATGTCGGCAAGCGCTTTTATAGCCGAGGCGAAAAACCCGACCAAAGATCAGATAAAAGAGAGCATCGAGGGCAACGTCTGCAGATGCACCGGATATAACAGCATCGTAAGGGCCATTGAAGCTGTTACACAAGGCAAATATAAGGAGGAGTGATATGAGTCACGCGAAATATAATGTCATCAATACACATGTTCACAATATAGATGGCGTTGCGAAGGTAACAGGCCGGGCCACTTACACCTTTGATGTAACGCTTCCCGGAATGCTCTACGGCAAGATCCTCCGCAGCCCGCACCCCCATGCAAAGATAAAAAATATCGACGCCACGAGCAGCATTGGAGCTCCCCGGCGTTAAGATCGTTGTGACCGGCAAAGACACCCTCGGCATCAAACAGGGTATCTGGAGACGGTACGAAGAGCTCTGCGACGAGCAGGTTCTTCCCGTTGAAAAAGTCCGCTATATCGGCGAGCCGGTAGCCGCAGTTGCCGCGGTGACCGAAGAGATCGCCGAAGCCGCCCTTGATCTTATCGAGGTCGATTATGAAGTCCTTCCCGCCGTGTACGAGCCGCTGGAAGCCATCAAGAAAGAAGCGCCCACGATCCATGAAGGCGTTGAAAGAAACGTTAACGTCACCCGCCATATCGAGTGGGGCGATGTTGATGAGGCATTTGAGGAAGCGGATTATATCAGGGAAGACTGGTTCAAGTGCTCCGGGCAGGCCCATATGTGCATGGAGACCCGCGCGGCCGTGTCCAGTTTCACCCCCGACGGCAAACTGACCTGCTGGGCATCCACCCAGTCAGCCTATTATACCCAGGGCCTCCTCGCGGGCGTTCTCGGGCTTCGCGAAGGCGACGTCCGTGTCCTCGCACCGTACGTAGGCGGCGGTTTCGGCGGCAAATTCGAGCTTGATGCGGCAATGTTCTGCAGCGCCGTTATGTCCATGAAGCTTTACAAGCCGGTAAAGGTTGTCTTCACCCGTGAGGAAGATTTCATCGCCTCCAAAAGACGGACCCCGATGTTCTATTATGTCCGCACCGGCATCAAAAAAGACGGCACATTCTGTGCCCGTGAATCCCGCATGTTCTCGAATGGCGGCGCCTACACAGGCATGGGCGCGACAGCGCTTTACCTGTCCGGGTTCTTCCACTCATTCCCGTATAAATGGAGAGGATATCGTTATGACGGCTATCGCGTCTACACGAACACCCTTCCCTCCACATCGATGCGCGGTTTCGGTGCCCCCCAGGCAATGTTCTGCTCCGAGCAGCAGATCGACTGGATATGCGCAGACCTCGGCCTCGACCCGTTTGAAGTAAGGAGGAAGAACGGCCACACCGAAGGCTACGAAGTCCCGGGCCAGGCATTTATCGCCAGCTGCGGTCTTGAGCAGTGCATCAACGAGATCGAAAAATGGGTCAAAGCAAAAGGCAAACTGCCCGCCAACAGGGGTATCGGCATCTCCTCCTGCGGTTTTATGTCAGGCGGTATCTTCAACTGGTTCGATTCACCGTATTCATTCTCTTCCGCTGTCGTCACGATCAACGTCGACGGCACGGTCGAGCTTCATGTCGGATGCCAGGATATCGGCCAGGGCTCCAATACGACCATGGCAATTATCGCCGCAGAGACGCTCGGAGTTAAAATGGAAGACATCAGGGTCCACTCCGGCGATACGGCGCATTGCCCGGCCGACCTCGGTGCATGGGGCTCACGCCAGACGCTTATGGCAGGCAACGCTGTCAAGATGGCATGCGAAGATGCAAAGAAACAGCTTCTCGAATTTGCCTATGCTGAAATGGGCATCAATATCGTTTATGACCTCGACATCAAGGATAGATGGGTCCACATCGTGGCCCGTCCGGAAAGGGGCTTGCCGTATGTTGACCTCGTAAAGAAGGCGCTCCGCGCAAAAGACGGCCAGCGGATCATGGGCCGCGGCTATTATACGCCGCATAGAAAAGGCATGATCTCCCCCGCATACAGCTACATGATGCAGGCGGTTGATGCAGAAGTCGATCCGGAAACCGGAAAGATCACAGATACATGAAGTTATGACAGCGCACGACTGCGGCCAGCCGATCAACCAGCTTGGCCTTATCGGTCAGCTCGAAGGTGCGGCATCCATGGCGCTGGGTTATGCGTACCTCGAAGATATGCCGATGGAAGACGGCAAGCTTATGAACCCGAACCTGGTTGACTACAAGGTCATCAAGGCGCCGCGAGATGCCGGAAGCCGGCATTATCGAGATCGACACCTATGAGCCCGAGGGCCCGTACGGTGCAAAAGAAGCCGGCGAAGGCCTCACCAACCCGACGGCCGCCGCACTTGGCAATGCTATATACAACGCAATGGGCATTCAGATGAAAGAGCTCCCGATCACCCCGGAAAGGGTTCTTAAGGCCTTGAGGGAGAAGAAGGAACAGGAAGCCCAGAAGTAGTTATTATCAAAGATAATTAAGGAGGTTTACCGTGAGCTTTAAATGTCCAGCATGCAAAAAAGAATGGCCTAACAGCAAACAGGTGGCACGCCATATGTTCGGCACCGGCGACAAGGCGCACAGGGCATGGATCGAATCACAGGGTCACTCATACATCGAGCTTCTCCTCGCTCAGACGACCGAGGCGGGCAATAAGAGCTATGAGATCCTCTCAGACCTGATTGAAAAGGCACAGGATAAGCTGTAATAAAACGCGGCCCCGGTAATCGGGGCCGCGATAGAAATTTAACAAGGAGGAACATCCATGGTAATAGAGGGCGGATTTACCCTGAAAGCACCCATCGATAAGCTTTTCGATTTCCTGCTGAAACCCGACACGATCCTCACCTGCCTTCCGGGCGCCGAGTCGGTGACCATTATCGATGACACGTCATACGAATGCATCGTGAAGCAAAAAGTGGGACCCATCAAGGCCAGGCTGAAATTTGTCAATAAATTGACCGTCGTCGAGAGACCGACTCACATGGAGATCGAAGGCGAGGGCGAGGACATGACCAAGCTCGGCCATTTCAAGAATAAGACCGTCGTTGACTTAATAGACAAGGGCAATGGTGAAGTCGAGGTCAGCTACAAGACCGACGTCAACATCGTTGGCAAGCTTGCAATGTTCGGCGACAGGATCATGAGGGCGAAGGCGAAAGACACCGAAAAAGAATTCACCAAGAACCTTCAGGAGAAACTGAAAGGCATCGTATAAAAAAGATAGATAGTCGATAAAAAGGGTTCCCGCTCCGGCAGGAACCCATTTTTTATTAAGACGGTACTGTGATGGGTTATAGCTGATAGGCAGGAACCCCATCGCCGGACTCCCGAAAATCGATATCATTCGAGATCCTCAGTCCTAGCGCTGCTCATGCGGGCCAACCAGAGTCACCCGCACTTACGACAGCTCATCCCATGGAACAAGCACCGGGATTTATCAGTCAACTCTCTTGCGAGACGGAGCTGGATAGTCGGCTGGAGCCGGTGCAGGATCCGTGTGTACCTGATGGTCATGCTGAGTGCGGATATTTAGTCGTGACATAGCCAGCTGGGTGCGAGCCGAAGATAGAGTAGTCAGATGCTGATGATGGCGGAAGCATATGCTTTCCTATAACCCATTACCCAGAACTCAAACCGTTCATAAAAAAACCCGCTTCGGTAAGAAGCGGGTTTTTTTATGAACATGTTTTATTTTAGCCGGGCATCAGCACAGCGGGGCAGCCATGTCGAAAGTGCGGGAAAAAGAAAGACAAGGATGCCGCCGACGACAATGCTGATCAGGAACGGATATACGCCGGCATAAATGACACCGAAAGGTGTCTTGGTGATCTGCTTGACAACGAAGACGCAGATTGCCATCGGGGGAAGAACAACGCCGAGCATAACGGTGATGCCGATAAGGATACCGAACCACATCGGGTCGTATCCGAGTTTGAGGATGGCCGGATAGAAGATCGGGGTGGCGAGGATCATAAATGCGAGGTCATCGATAAAGGAACCGCCGATGAGGTAAATAAGGGCGATGAATATAACAATTACCCAGGAAGGCATGGCGAGGCTGACGATCCAGTCAGCGGCTACCATGGGTATCGTCGTGACCGCGATGAAGTGTCCGAGGACGGTCGAGCCGGCTATAAGCATCAAGACCATTGTTGCAGTCCTGACCGCCTCGGCAACGGACTTTATATATCCTTTGATATTAAGGTCGCGCATAGCGAACGTCATGACGAGAACAAGAAACGTTCCGACGCTGCCCGCTTCGGTAGGCGTAAAGACGCCGCCGAGGATGCCGCCGATAACAAGGCAGAATATGACCATGACCATGAGAACTTCCGGTATGGTCTTGAACCTTGCTTTCCAGGTTGCCTTGGGGCTCTTGGGGCCAATGGCAGGGTTCATCTTGCACCAGCCGTAAATGACCGCTATAAAGAGGGCTGCGATGATAAGGCCGGGAAGAATGCCCGCAAGAAAGAGGCGTCCGATCGACTGGTCGGTGATGATGCCGTACAGGATCAGGGTGACGCTGGGTGGCAGCAGGATGCCCAGCGTGCCGACCGTGGCAACGATGCCCGTCGAGAGCCGTTTATCGTATCCGTACCGGTCCATCTCCGGGACCGCGACAAGGGCGAAGGTCGCCGACGTGGCGGGCGAGGAACCGCAAATGGCCTTAAAGACCGTGGCGCCGCCGACTGTTGCCATCGCGAGACCGCCGGGAATGTGGCCAAGGAACTTATGGGCGGCGTCAAACAGGCGCTTGGCAATGCCGGAGTTGAACGCCACCTGCCCCATGAGGACAAAGAGGGGGATAACGGTAAAGCTGTACGAGTTGAGAACATCGTACATGTCTTTCGCCAGCAGGTTGAATGCCGCATTGAAAGAAATGAGGTATCCGAAACCGAGAAAGCCCATGATGATCATGGCGAAACCCAGTTCTATGCCGGTGAGGAATAGAACGAGTACGACAAGCAGTCCAATGATTCCAGCGCTAATAGGATCACTCATATTGACCTCCGAAGATCTTGAAGATGTCGCAGATCAGGACGAGGCACTGGATAAAACAGCATACCGCCATCCCGTATGCAACAGGATAGAAAGGTATCTGCCGTGTAAGCGATACCTCGCCGGACACATAGAGGTCATACCCGTACTTTATCAGGTTGTGACCGATAAGGTAAAAAAGACCGATACTCGCAAGGCGCGTAATGAGGTTGATTACGTTCTGCCCCGCTTTGGGGAATTTCACGACAAAAAAATCGACGAAGATGTGGCCCCTCATCCATGTGGTGATGGGAAGGGCGAAACCGATGGCTACTGCCCCGCCCAAACCAACTATCTCAAATGTTCCGATAATAGGCCTGTCGAAGAAATAGCGCAGGAAGACGTCACAAACTGTGAGCAGCATAATAAATGTAAGGGCTACTCCAGCAATGACGCTCATCAATTTGCTGAGCTTTTCAGCAATCCAAAGTATGGCTCCCATTGCTCCTCCTATTGTAACTTGTAGTGTACCTTTACCCCTGATGTAATACCGCATCTTATGTCATCGGGGCGACCAATGTCAAGTGAAAAATTTCATAATTAAGATACGGAAATGATTGACTTTTAACGGGATTTGTACCCCAGATAATGAACAATAGTGTGAACAGTCGTAAAAACTGTCATTTTATAAGATATGTAAATCATATCCGGTTCACAGGCTGGGGTACAATGGCGCACATTTTTGCTATTGCACTCGAAAGATGATAGGTATTTTATGTGGATACAGCATGCGCCATACTCGCCGGCGGCCGAAGCCTTCGCATGGGACGCGACAAAGCGACGGCTCAGTTTCAAGGCACGACATTAATTAAGACGGTCTTCGACATAGTCAAAACTGAGTTTGAGGATATATTAATAATTTCTTCGATGCACGGTTCATTTGATGGCATTGATGCCCCCATCGTAAAGGACCTTTTCCCGATCCAGACCCCTATGGCCGGTATCACAACAGCTCTTTTATATGCGAACAAGCCGCGCGTCTTTGTTGTCGCCTGCGACATGCCTTTTATTACCCGAGGAGCCATACGCTGCCTCATTGATGCACCGGGGAATAGCGACATAATTATCCCCATGGTCGGGGAATATTATGAGCCGCTTCATGCAGTGTATAGCCGGTTCTGCCTGCCGCATTTTTTGCGATTAATAAGTCTCGACAGGCTAAAGATTTCCGGCGTATTTCCCTACGTAACGATGAGGGTGATCAAGGATGACCCGTGCTTTCGCAATGATCACGGTGATCTTGTCTTCTCAAACATAAATACGATCGAGGAACTTAAGCGCATTAATACAGGCGAGCGATAACGATGAACGAGGACAAAAAACCGTACATGCGCACAATGACCACCGGGGATATTCCCGAGATAATCGAAATAGAAAAACGTTCTTTCATATCGCCCTGGACCCGGGGGATGTTCGTGCAAACCCTTGCCTCGCCCGTTTCCCATAGCTTTGTAATGATCGACGGCCAAAGGATATCGGGATATATAATCTTTTACCAGGCCGGGCTTGAGATCCATATCATGAATATAGCGGTTCATCCCGATCACCGGCGACAGGGGATAGGTGGCGCAATGATGGCGGAGAATACTCGAATCAGCCCGGACAGATTCGGTCGAGATATGTTTCCTGGAGGTCCGGGAAACCAATTTCCCCGCACGGGGCCTCTATGAAAAACTCGGGTTCAAGAATATCGGGAAGCGTAAAGGCTATTACAGCGAAACGAACGAAGATGCTATCGTAATGCAATTATCCCTGTAAGATCGTCGCACCTGCCCGCGGGTTCTTTTGCCCGCCGCCATTGCCCGCCATTGTCCGATATTTAGTCTCAACATCTTGGAATGATTATCTGTTCACTGAAACGTGGAACCTGAAACATGAAACCATCTGTTGCAAAAACTGTTTGCCATCCACGGGCCTTACGGGTTAGAATCCCATCGAAACAAAAAACCCTTGTATAATGGAAAGACCTGAATGATGGATGATATTCCGGGAAAGATCGTTGAGAACAGCTCTATAATCTCAGGGTATCATCGCTTGACGATACGGCTGGAGAGGCCTCTTGGAAACGTCACCCCGGGTCAATTTGTCATGCTGAAGGTCCCCGACCACGAGATTTTCCTGCGCCGGCCATTCAGCATCTATGATGCACGGCTTACCACGTTGACGATCATGTACCGGGTTGTGGGCAAGGGAACGGAAGCATTGAGCCGCGCTCAAAAAAAAGCGCCAGTCATGGTGCTTGGCCCTCTGGGTCATGGATTTACGATACCGGACAGAGGTGCATGCCTCGTGATAGCGGGAGGCATAGGTGTGGCCGGGGTGCGGATGCTCCTGAAAAAACTGGGGAAAAAAGCGATATTATTTGTGGGAATGAACGGGAAAAGCGAGCTTTCTTTGCTTTCCGACCTGAAGGACATTGAGGTTATGGCCGCAACGCTTGACGGTTCCCATGGGTTTCACGGCAATGTCATCTCACTGTTCAGCGAGCATTTCGCGTCATACCGCATGAAAGATCCCCGCATATTTGCATGCGGCCCGCAGGGGATGATCGTAAGCTTAAAGCATTTCCTTGAGCCCGAAAAAGTACCGTGCCAGGTCTCGATCGAAGAAAGGATGGCATGCGGCATGGGACTTTGTTTCGGGTGTGTGGCTGAAACGAAAGACAAAATAAACCCTTTTAAACGGGTATGCAAGGAAGGGCCGGTATTTAGCTTATGGGACCTCTCGCTGTAGACTTACTTGGGCAAAACCCTGAAGAACCCGGTCATGAACGCATCGGGGACACTCGGTTACGGCATCGAGATAGAGCCGCTGTGGAATATTAACACCCTGGGGGCCTACGTCACAAAAGGCCTGTCCGAAAAACCCCATCACGGAAACAAGACGCCCCGTGTCTGGGAAGAACGATACGGAATGATAAATTCCATAGGGCTTCAAAATGTCGGGGTTGACTATTTCTTTTCCCATTATTTCCCGTTCTTTGAAGAGAGAAAATTGCCCGTTATCGTAAATTTTTTCGGGTTCACCGAAGATGAGTATGTTTCCTGCGCCAGGAAGATCCCTTCCCACGATCTTATTGTTGCCCTTGAGATGAACCTTTCCTGTCCCAATATAAAAAAAGGCGGGATAAGTTTCGGGAAAGACGCCCCGGCCGTTCATGCCATCGTGCGGGCGGTTCGGGAAACCACGACGATCCCCATCATAGCCAAGCTTACCCCCGAAGTGAAAAATATCGTCGAGATAGCAAGGGCGGCATATGAAGGCGGGGCCGCCGGCCTTACATTGATAAACACGATGCCCGCCGCGATCATAGATACAAAGAAGAGGAACATGCCGCTCAAGGGCGGGCTTTCGGGCCCGATTTTGAAGCCTATCGCCCTCAGGGCTGTCTATGAATGCTATAAGGAAATACCGATCCCCATCATAGGCGCAGGCGGGATAATGGATGTAGATGATGCCCTGGCATTCCTGATGGCAGGCGCCCGGGCTATTGAGATCGGTACAGCCACATTCGTGGACCCTTTTACGATACCGAAGATCATTGCCGGCCTCGATTCATGGCTTAAGGAAAACAGCTGCCCCGGTATACCGGCTATAACGGGAATTACCCATGGCTGACGGCAATGGGTCAAACCCGGGCAATATACCTGTTGATGACGCGACGCATCATGCAGCCCAAATAAGCACCTCCCTTGGTATCCCGGACATTATCGCGCGCATCCTCGTTGCCCGGGGGATCACGACTCCCGGCGAGGCTTCGGTCTTTTTAAGGCCCCGGCTTGGCGACCTGTCCGACCCGTTTGACCTTCCTGACATGGAAAAAGGCATCACGCGGTTCATCGATGCCATAAAGAAAGATGAAAAAATATGCATCTGGGGTGATTACGATGCGGACGGGATCTCAAGCGTCGCCCTTGCATACAATTTCCTGAAAAATATCGGGATCACGCCCGTCGTCCATATACCGACCCGCGAGGAAGGGTACGGGCTTCATAGTGACAGGATAAACGAGCTGTCACGAGCAGGGGATAAGCCTTCTCGTTTCGCTTGACTGCGGTTCTTCGAACGTTGATGAGATTGCCCGCGCGAATGAGCTCGGTATTGACACCATAGTGATAGACCACCATGAGATAGGGGCCGAACTTCCCCCGGCCAATGCCATCATCAACCCGAAACGCAAGGATTCAGTCTTTCCGACACGGGACCTTGCGGCCTGCGGGGTGACATTCTTTTTTCTCATGGGGCTTCGGCGGGTCATGCACAAGAAAGGGTTGATACTGAAGCACATTAACCTGAAGAAAGAACTGGACCTTGTAACTATTGGGACGGTCGGCGACATGGTGCCCTTGACCGGTGATAACAGGGTCCTTGTAAGGCATGGCATCGAGGTGATGAACCAGTCCCCAAGGGCCTGGCTGCGCTCAATGCTGGGGAATAAAACCATATCGAAAGGGATTGGTAAATGAATTTGCACTCGGTTTTATTATTGTGCCCCGGATAAATGCAGCCGGAAGGGTTTCGCGGCCCGGCCCGTCCCTCGATTTTCTTGTGTCTCCCGATGATGATACAGCGCTTGCCCTTCTGGCAGAGCTTCAAAAAGCCAACAGTCTGCAGGCAGGTGCTTGAAAAGAAGATCCATGGCGAGATAGTGAATAATATTGCAGCCAACGGGCTGTCGGGCAAAAAAAGCATCGTTGTGTTTAACGAAAAATGGCATGCCGGCGTTCTCGGCATTGTTGCTCAGAAATTAACAGAGCAATTCGGAAAGCCGGCCATTGTCCTGACCAAGGTCAAGGATATATGGAAAGGGTCCGGGCGCGGCGGCGAAGGGATGGACCTGTTTGAAACGATATGCTCCCTTTCACCGCTGCTTCTCAAATACGGAGGCCACAAATATGCCTGCGGCATCTCGCTTGCGGAACGAGAATGTCGGGCTTTTTGCCGAGGCATTTGAGAAGATCGGTTGAGGGCACAATTCTCTCCAGGAAAACGTTCGGTGCATATAGATACCGCTGCCGGGTTTGACGAACTGACGATGGACGTCATGGAGCTATTCGAACAAATAGGCCCTTTCGGGATTGGAAACCCCCGGCCGAACCTTGTCTTCGAGACGGCGGGCGTCTATACGGCGGGCAATGGAAGGACAAGGATCGTGGACCTGAGCAGCAGGACATGGTACGGGTTCTATCCGGCCAAAGGCCCGGTCCAGACAAGAAGGCCTCTCCAGAATAATCGCCTCGCCAAATGTACGGATGGAAATGGGGGAAAAATTCATTAATCTGAATATAAAGGAAATATTAAGATACGTAAGGAGTAAGGAGTAAAAAAGCCTCATTATCAAATGATATTTGTTTTTACATCTACTCTCACGCCTTACGATTAAGATATGGCTAAAGAAAGATCACACGTCACTCCCGCGATCAGGTTCCTGAGGGAAAGACTAGTCGAGTTTATCGAGCATCCTTATCAGTATGTCGAGCATGGGGGCACATCAACATTTGCAAAGCAATACCATGTCGACGAACACATGGTCATAAAGACCCTTATTATGGAGGATGATACCGGCCGACCCATCATTGTGCTCATGCATGGCGATAAAGAGGTGTCGACAAAAGAGCTGGCCCGCATCTTAGGCGTCAAAAAGACCGGTCCCTCGGCAAACCCCCAGAAACATTCCGGCTACATGATAGGAGGGACATCTCCGTTCGGCACGCGCAAGGCAATGCCTGTTTATATGGAAGAAACGATCCTCGAGCTTCCGAAGATCTATATAAACGGCGGCAGGCGCGGGTATCTCATAGCAATGGACCCGCACGATATAGTGAAAACCCTGGATGCGAAATTGGTCAGGGTGGGGATAGAGAAACCGGGTAACGGTTAATGGTTATATAAGGTTATAGGTTATAGATAGGGGCCTTGTGCTATAATGAAAATGATGGGAAAAGGTGAGGATCTCCTAGTGAATGCTGAATTATCGGCCTTGATCGTCGCCGCGGTATCGATCGGTTTTTTTCATACGCTTTTCGGTCCGGACCATTATGTGCCGTTCGTGATGCTTTCCTGGTCCCGGAAATGGTCATTGCTGAAAACGGCAGTGATAACCTTTTTATGCGGTCTGGGCCATATACTGAGTTCGATAGTTCTCGGCCTTATCGGTGTAGTCCTTGGCATAGCCGTGGAAAAACTGGAATTTATCGAATCAACACGGGGCAATGTCGCCGCCTGGATGCTCATAGCCTTCGGGATCGCCTACAGCGCGTGGGGCATAAGGCGGGCGATCCTCAATAAGCCGCACAGGCATGCTCACATCCATGATGGTGCGGTTGTGCACGATCACGAACATACGCACCATGGCAAACATGTCCATGTTCACGAACGGGAAGGCAGGAATATCACGCCATGGGTCCTGTTCATTATCTTTGTTTTCGGGCCGTGCGAACCGCTGATACCGCTTCTTATATACCCTGCAGCCCAGAAAAGCTATGCCGGTGTCGCCATGGTGAGCCTTACATTCGGTATCGTGACCATAGCCACAATGATGGCCGCTGTTTTGCTCATGAGATCGGGGCTAATTTCAAATGCTCGCCAGGGCGGAGCGTTATACCCATGCCATTGCCGGCCTTACGATCCTTACATGCGGCCTGATGATCCAATTTCTGGGATTGTGAGGTTATATGAAGCACGATAGCGATGAGTTCCTATCTGCAGTCAACGAAATGTTCAGTGAAAAAATACCCTTTAATAAACTGCTGGGCCTCACGATAGGATCAATGGACCACGAGCGCGTACAGGTGTCATTTTCCATGAGGAATGAACTGATGGGACACTATGCGCGGGGAATGGTCCACGGCGGGGTCATATCCTCGGTCATCGATGTCACCGGAGGTCTCGCGGCATTTATGGGAGTCCAGGAAAAAATGACGGACAAGAGCCTCGCGGCAAAATTTGAAAAATTCGGTCGCGTCAGCACGATCGATCTCCGCGTGGATTTCCTCCGCCCCGGGCTCGGCTCCGTCTTCACTGCAACGGCATTTCCCCTTAGATTAGGGAACAAGGTCGCCGTCACGCGCATTGAATTCACCAACGAAAAACAGGAACTCATCGCGGTCGGAACAGGATCGTATATAGTCGCCTGACGGCGACAGGTAATGGGTAATGGGTGATAGGCGCCGAAAAGCCTGTTTTTTCCCATAACCCATAACCTATCACCCATTACCCCGTTTCTGTTATACTATGCCCATGCAGCAGTACCTTTCGATGCTTTCCCCGTGCGTTCTGTGCCCGCGGTGTTGCGGTGCCGACCGGCTCGGCGGCCAAAAAGGCTTTTGCGGCGCGGGTCAGGGCCTGAAAATTGCCCATTTCGGCCCTCATTTCGGGGAAGAGCCCCCGATAACCGGGACAAGGCGGGTCCGGGAATATATTCTTTTCCTTCTGCAACCTGCGCTGTATTTTTTGCCAGAACCACCAGATAAGCCATGATGGTTCCGGAAAGCCCGTTTCGGTCGAAGAGCTGGTTTCCATCTTCTTTTCCTTACGCTCGATGGGATGTCACAATATCAATCTCGTAAGCCCCACTTCGTACGTTCCGTTCATTGCGCCTGCGATCGAGGAAGCCAGGCGAAGAGGGTTGGGATTGCCTTTTATTTACAACACGAATGCATATGACAGTGTGGAGATGCTCAAGTCCCTCGAAGGCCTTATCGATATTTATCTTCCGGATTTCAAGTACTGGAGCGCTCCGATCGCTTCCCGGCTTTCGCATGCACCGGATAACGCTCCGTATCCCGAGGCAGCCAGAGCGGCCATTCTGGAGATGAAGCGCCAGGTTGGGGATCTGGTTGTAGAAGATGGCATCGCGAAAAAAGGCATTATTGTGCGCCACCTTGTCCTTCCGGGAGGCCTTGCAGGGTCGAGGCAGGTCTTTGAATGGATCGGGGAACACCTGGGACGATCGACATGGATAGGCCTCATGTCCCAATATTTACCGCTTCATCATTCGGGAGATTATCCGGTCCTCGCAAGGAGGATCAGGCAGGATGAATACGACAGCATCGTTGCATATCTTATAGATAAAGGTTTTGAAAATGTTTTCGTCCAGGAGCTTGAAAGCGCTCCGCTTTTCGTGCCGGACTTCAGAAAAGACATGCCCTTTGACGAAAGTACCGGTTAAATCTTCTGCAAGGAGGCATCATGGAATTCAAAACAGTAAAGATCGATATCCCGGAAGGGCTGAATATTGTGATCGGGCAGTCTCATTTTATTAAGACTGTCGAGGACCTGTACGAGATACTCATCGGGTCCGCCCCGTCTTTAAAATTCGGGGTCGCTTTTTCTGAAGCAAGCGGGCCGTGCCTTACCCGGTATGAGGGGAATGACGGACCGCTGGCGAAACTTGCGGCTGAGACCTCCTTCAATCTCGCGTGCGGCCATACATTTGTCATATTTATGCGAGACGGGTTTCCCATCAATGTGCTTAATGCAGTAAAGGCCTGCCAGGAGGTATGCCAGATATACTGCGCAACCGCAAACCCCCTTGAGATCGTTGTAGCCGAAACTGACGGGGGACGGGGAATAATGGGCGTCATTGATGGAGCAAGGCCTGCCGCTATCGAAAACGACGAAGACAAGAAGGCCCGGAAGGAGATGCTCCGCAAATTCGGCTATAAATTGTAAAAGACAGGTAATGGGTTATGGGTAATAGGTAATGGGAGTCTTGATTTTCCCATGACCCATTACCTCATTACCCATTACCCGATTTATGGAATGATTCTTGCTTGGTTTCCTGTTGATTGTACCTGCGGGAATGTGGTAATTTTCAACATCAATATATACCGAATAAATCAATCGGCGAGGTATATGAAAATCCTTTCGCCGGACGGGGCAATTATGATCGGAATAGGAATTATAGGCTTGGGAACAGTCGGAACGGGTACATACCGGATATTGACGGAACATGCGGAACTTATCCGGAAAAAAACCGGGATTGATCTTGGTGTCGTGCGCATAGCCGAAATAGATCCCCGAAAGATCAAGGGAAAGAATATTGACCGGAAGATGCTTACCTCTGATGCGATGGAATTGATCCGGGACGAACGTGTCCATATCGTGGCCGAGCTTATCGGAGGAATGAATCCGGCAAGCGATTTTATAAAGGCGGCCCTCAGGCAGAAAAAACAGGTCGTTACTGCAAACAAGGCCCTGCTGGCGGAAAAGGGCGACGAGCTTTTCGCCCTGGCGGCGAAGACGGGATGCGATATTGGCTTTGAGGCATCCGTGTGCGGCGGCATCCCGGTGATCAGGGCGATCCGCGATGGGCTTGTCGGCAATGAATTCACATATATCCTGGGCATTCTCAACGGAACGAGCAATTATATCCTGTCCAGGATGACGGATGAGGGCATATCTTTTGGAGAAGCATTGAAAACTGCCCAGCAGGAAGGATATGCGGAAAAAGACCCGACATTTGATGTCGAAGGTATTGACGCGGCACATAAGCTTTCGATCCTGGTGCGCCTCGCTTTTTCATCTCCGGTAACCATGGATAAGATCACGACACACGGGATATCCAGTATCGATCCCGTGGATATCGGGTTTGCCCGTGATTTCGGATACAAGATCAAGCTGCTGGCCATTGCAAAAAGATCCGCATCGGGGATCGAAGCGCGGGTGGAACCGGCCATGATCCCGCTCAATCATCCGATGAGCAGTGTAAATGGCGTCTACAATGCCGTTTACATTGTGGGTGACAGGGTAGGCCCGAATCTTTTCTACGGAAAAGGGGCTGGAAGCGAGCCGACGGGCAGCGCGGTTGTGAGTGATATTGTCGATCTGGCGAAGAGAATATCTCATAAAACAGGTTGTCCCCGCTCCGGGATTGACCGTTTCGGGAAAATATAAGGAAGCAAAAAGTTCGCCCGTGCCGTATTATCTCAGGGTAATGGCGAAGGACATGCCCGGGGTACTTTCGAAAATATCGGGCATCCTGGCTGATTATAAGATAAGCATATCCGCGGTGACCCAGCAGGGCAGAAAACTGAGCGGGCATGTCCCTATTGTCATGGTGACCCATGACGCGCCGGAAGACGGCCTTAAAAAGGCCAAGCAGGATATTGACAACTCGTCTTTTACGAAAGGGCAGAGCGTTCATATAAGGATAGAAGAAGGCAATTCGTGACGGATTTATCCCCCGGTAGTCAATTATGAAATATATCGTTATTATCGGCGATGGGATGGCTGATTTTCCTCTCGATGAGCTCGGGAAGAAGACACCTCTCATGGCATCCCATAAGCCAAACATGAATATGATGGCGCGCGAGGGTATGGTCGGCAGGGTCAATACCGTGCCCGACGGATTTCCCCCGGGCAGTGATGTCGCAGGAATGTCTCTGTTCGGATATGATCCCGCTGCCTATTATACGGGGCGGGCACCCATAGAGGCCTTTGGAATGGGCATCCCTATGGGGGCCGACGATGTTGCCTTCAGATGCAACCTTGTGAATATCGGTCCGGGAAATAACGGCGACGTAATGGTAGATTATTCGGGTGGCCACATATCTACACCCGAAGCCGAGGTGCTCATCGAGGCAGTTGGGGAAAGACTGGGATCGGGGGAGATCTCCTTTTTCCCCGGCGTTGCATACAGGCATATCATGATATGGAAAGGCGGAAAATACAATATTGCCACCACACCCCCTCATGATATAACGGGCAAACCTGTCTTGGATCATCTTCCCGCCGGCGATGGCGATGGGACCATACGATCTCTTATGGCCAGATCGCGCGAGATACTCGCATCGCACGAGATCAACAAGAAACGCGTTGCTGACGGTAAACTTCCGGCAAACAGCATATGGCTGTGGGGACAGGGCAAGAGGGCCGGCCTTCCTTTATTTAAAGATAAATTCGGGCTTAAAGGCGCCACCGTTTGCGCCGTGGACCTTGTGCGCGGCATATCAAGCCTGATAGGTTTCGTGACACCGCATATCGCGGGCGCTACCGGCTATCTTGACACCAATTACGAAGCAAAGGCCAGGGCAGCCCTGGAATTGATAAATGATCATGATATTGTTTATATTCATATCGAGGCGCCTGACGAAGCGTCGCACAATGGAAGCATTCCCGAGAAGATAAAGGCGATCGAACGGATCGATGAAGAAGTCCTCGGGATGCTCCTTGAAAAAACCGGGGCCGATACGCGGTTTCTCCTTGTTACGGACCATGCGACACCGATTTCGATGAGGACCCACTTTGCCGTCCCGGTGCCTTTTGCCATTTTCGAAAAGGAAGGATCGCTTGAAAGGTTCCGGCAGGGATTATGATGAGAAAATAAACGGGGAAATAGTGACGGGGGAAGAGATGGTAAGGCTTTTTATCGGGGGAGGAAAGTGAGACAAAAATTTATCTTTGTAACGGGCGGCGTAGTTTCTTCACTGGGAAAAGGGATAGCGGCGGCATCTATCGGCGCTCTTCTCGAAGCCCGCGGGCTCAATATAATGATCAAGAAGCTTGATCCTTATATAAACGTCGATCCCGGGACGATGAACCCGTTCCAGCACGGAGAGGTATTCGTAACGGAGGATGGCGCCGAGACGGACCTTGATCTCGGGCACTACGAGCGCTTTACAACCGCAAGCTTTTTCCAAGAAATGTAATTTCACCACCGGTCAGGTCTATGACGCGGTCATTTCGCGCGAGCGAAAAGGAGAGTACCTCGGCGGGACCGTTCAGGTCATACCCCACATTACGGATGAGATAAAGAGCAGGGTCCTCGATGTCGATGAAGGCATTGATGTTGTCATTGTTGAAATAGGCGGGACCGTCGGCGACATCGAGGGGCTTCCGTTTCTCGAAGCAATACGGCAGCTTCGTAACGACCTCGGGAAGGAAAATTCCCTCTTCGTTCATCTGACTCTCGTGCCCTTTATCAAGACCGCAGATGAAATGAAGACCAAGCCTACCCAGCACAGCGTGAACGAATTGCGCAGGATAGGTATTCAGCCGGACATATTGCTTTGCCGCACCGAGCGACCCCTGTCGCAGGGCCTCAAGGACAAGATATCCCTGTTCTGTGGTGTGGAAAAAGATGCCGTGATCGCAGCCAAGGACGTCGAGATCATATATGAGGTGCTCATAGCGTTTCACAACGAGGGGCTTGACGAGAAGATCACGCAATACCTTGAATATCTGGGCAAAAAAGCCGGACCTCTCCAAATGGGAAGCGATCGGCGACACGATAAAGAACCCGAAAAAAGAGGTCGATATCGCGCTTGTCGGAAAATACGTCAAGCTTAAGGATTCATACAAGAGCCTCAATGAAGCCCTTGTGCACGGCGGCATTGCCAATAATTGCAAGGTAAATGTCCGTTACGTCGATTCGGAAGACATAGAAAAGGGCATAACGTCAGACCTTTTCAACGTCGACGGAATACTTGTCCCGGGCGGTTTCGGCGATCGCGGGATCGAGGGAAAGATCAATGCGATCGAGCATGCCCGCGAGAAAAAGATACCTTATTTCGGGTTATGTCTCGGTATGCAGCTTGCCGTCGTAGAGATAGGGCGCCATCTTGCCGGATGCAAGGATGCCAACAGCTGTGAATTTAATGAGAAGACCCCGTTCCCCCTGATATATCTCATCGAGGAATTTGTCGATCGCGAAAACCAGGTTCAAACACGCGACCAGTATTCAGACAAGGGCGGAACGATGAGGCTTGGCGCATATCCGTGTGTAGTAAAGCCTGGCACCCTGGCGTCTAAGGCGTACGAGAAAGAGACCGTGCAGGAGCGCCACCGCCATCGCTATGAGTTCAATATTAAATACCGCGACCAGCTTGAAAAATCCGGCATGATCGTATCCGGCATCTCCCCTGACGGTACTCTCGTCGAGATCATTGAAATGAAAGGCCATCCCTGGTTCCTCGGGTGCCAGTTCCATCCCGAATTCAAATCAAAGCCATTTGATCCTCACCCGCTTTTCAGGGATTTTATAAAAGCTTCGCTAAAGCGGCGGCAGGAGAAGCTCAAATGCAAAGAGAAGTAAAGGTCGGCAGCGTCACGATCGGCAGGAGGCCTTTTGTCCTGATAGGCGGCCCCTGTGTTATCGAAAGCCGTGACCTTGTGTTGCAGACCGCTGAGAGTATCGCGGACATATCGAGCCGGATGAACGTGCCCTTTATATTCAAATCGTCCTATGACAAGGCGAACAGAACATCGATATCGGGTTTTAGAGGGCCGGGGATCGAGAAAGGCCTCGCAATTCTTGATGAAGTGAGAAAAGAGTTGGGAATACCCGTTCTCACGGATGTTCATTCCGTTGAGGAGGCGCGCATGGCCGCGGAGGTCGTGGATGTTCTTCAGGTGCCGGCACTCCTGTCCCGGCAGACCGATATCCTGACCGCATGCGGGCAGACGGGCCGGGCCGTCAATATAAAGAAAGGCCAGTTCATTTCTCCCCGTGATATCGTGCATGCCATACGAAAAGTCGAATCAACGGGGAATACGAATATAATTGTCACGGAACGGGGGACATCATTCGGCTACAATACCCTTGTCAATGACTTCCGGGCTATTCCGATAATGCGGGATTTTGGGTATCCCGTCGTATTTGACGCAACGCACAGTGTTCAGCAGCCTTCTGCGATGGCCGATCATTCGGGGGGAGAGGCGCGTTTCATAGTGCCTCTCGCACGGGCCGCAGTGGCGGTAGGGATTGACGGGATATTTATGGAAATTCACCCGGACCCGAAAAGTGCCCGGTGCGACGGCGATAATTCATTGCCTCTATCCGACCTTGAAAAGACCCTCGCAATCCTGAAAAAGATCGAGGAGGCGCTTTGGACAGCCTGAAAACCGGCAGAGACGTTTTGAAAAAAGAGGCTGAAGCCCTGCTCAGCGTTATGGAAAGTCTTGATGATGCCTTTGACCAGGCGGCGGAGATCATTTATCAATGTACAGGACGGGTTGTCCTGACAGGCATGGGAAAGTCGGGGCTCGTATGCAAAAAGATCGCATCCACGCTGTCAAGCACGGGCACGCCGGCGTTATTCGTTCATCCCGCCGATTCTCTCCACGGCGACCTCGGGATGCTCCAGCGCAGCGATGTCCTTATGATCGTGAGCAATAGCGGGGAAACCGAAGAAGTGCTCAAGATCATTCCGTGGATAAAACGCCTTGATATACCCGTTATAACAATAACGGGAGATCGTGGATCGACAATTGCCCGCCTGGGAAATGTCGCGCTGAAAGTGGATGTAGACGAGGCGTGTCCTTATAATGTCGTTCCCACGTCAAGCACCACGGCTACGCTTGCCCTCGGAGACGCCCTTGCATTATCCGTCATGGAAAGACGCGCCTTTAAAGTGGAAGATTTCGCGCTCCTTCATCCGGGAGGCTCCCTCGGAAGAAAATTATTTCTCCGGGTAGAGGATATCATGCATACGGGCAAGGCAGTCCCCGGCGTTTCCGTAGACACATCGATGAAGGACGCTATCCTGGAAATAACATCGAAAAGACTGGGCATAACCGCTGTGTATGACGGGACCGGGAACCTTGCCGGCATCATAACGGACGGTGACCTGCGCAGGGCCATCGAGCGGTACGACGACTCTCTTCTGGCGAAGAAAGCGGGTGACGTTATGACCGTCAAACCGAAGGTCATTCATAAAGATGCCCTTGCGGCATATGCCCTGAAACAAATGGAAGAATTTTCGATCACCTCTCTTTTTGTCATCGATGAAGATAATGCCCGGCCGGTCGGGATCGTACACATTCACGACCTGCTTAAGGCGAAAGTGGTATGAAGAAGACAGGTAATGGGTTATAGGTAATGGGTGATGGGTAAATACATTGCTTCCCTTACCTATTACCTATAACCTGTATTACCTATTGAGGACTATGTTCAGAACAGAAAGATCATAATATATTTCTCTTTCGGATTTATTCTGGCAAGCCTGATCGTCGCATTCTATTTCTTTGTGAGTAAACCGGAAAAACAGGCAATTCCCGTCGCCCAGGACACCAAGAAGGCCATTGTCTTTAAGGATGTGAAATATACAGGCGAGAAGCGCGGCGTTGTCGACTGGGAGTTGACGGCGAAAATTGCACGGAAATACCTGGACAAGCCGCTCATCGAACTCGAGAACCTAAAAGGGCTCTACAAGCCGAAACCCGATGTCGCGATCGAATTTACGGGGACAAAAGGCTCGATGGATACCGATAAAGAGATCGGGCCGTGTGGATAATGTTCAGGTCTTTTATAAGGGCGAGTATACGTTGAAAAGCCCGTACATGGAATTTGATTTCAAGCAAGGTCTGACGACGACCAAGGATGTCGTTGATATCAAGGGAAAAAAGATCGATATGAAAGGGCATTGGCCTTCTGGCAAATACCAACGAGGAGACCGTAAAGATCCTGTCGGATGTGGCCGGGATCATCACGACCGAAAAGGGAAAATATAATTTTCAGTCAGACAGCCTGCTGTATTATTTCCAGGTCAGCACATATATTCTCGAAGGCAAGGTTGTCATGAAGGGCGAGGACCTTGACCTTGTATGCGATATTGTCCACATATACAGCATCGATAACGAGGTCGACCGCATCGAAGCCGACGGCAACGTGCGTGTAGCAACAAAAGGCACGGTTGCGAAAAGCGAAAAGGCAGTATATCATTTTAAGGAAGGCAAAATAGTGTTCACCCAATCCCCCAGGGTAATCAAGGACAATGTGGAAATGAAGGGCGTACGTGTAACATACACGACGAACGATGGAAAATTGTCTGTCGAACAACCGAAGATACGCATGGAGAAGGGAAAATAGCATTGACGAAAGCAACATTGGCCGCAGAAGGCCTGTTAAAAACATATAATGCCAGAAGAGTTGTGGACGGAATCAGCATGTCTATGGAGCAAGGCGAAATAGTAGGGCTTTTTGGTCCGAACGGGGCCGGGAAAACCACATCATTTTATATGATAATCGGTTTTATCAAACCGAATGGCGGCAAGATCCTGCTCGATGGCGAAGACATTACGGATCTTCCCATGTTCATGCGGGCGCGCAAGGGGATCACGTACCTTCCCCAGGAGCCGTCCGTGTTCAAGAAAATGACCGTATCCGATAATCTCAAGGCCATTCTTGAATTTCTCGGGGTCGATCGAGACCTGATAAACCATCGGGTGACCGAGATACTGGAGTCCTTTAAGCTGGACCATCTTGCGAAGAATAACGCTGATTCCCTCTCGGGCGGAGAACGCAGGCGGCTTGAAATAGCGCGGGCACTCATGACATCGCCGCGCTTTATGCTGCTTGACGAACCTTTTTCGGGTATAGACCCCATATCTGTTTCGGACCTGAAGAAGATAATCTACGGCCTTAAACACCGGGGGATCGGGATATTGTTGTCTGATCACAATGTCCGGGAATCATTGCCGATCTGTGACAGGGCTTATGTCGTGAACGCCGGGAAGGTCCTTCTTGAGGGCACACCGGAAAGCGTGGCCCAGGACAAGATCGTGCGCGAAGTATATCTTGGCGAGGAATTTAACATCGATGTTGGAACTTAAACAGACACAAAAACTCTCGCCGGTGCTGACAGCTGCAGCTGCAGCAGGCCATCAAGCTCCTGCAGCTGTCGAAGCTGGAGCTTGTTGAGGCGATCGAGCTGGAAATAAAAGAAAATCCTATCCTGGAGATCAGCGAGGAAGAGGTTCGGCCCGATCAGGAAGAGACGATCAGGAAGAAACCCAGGATGATAAAAAAGAAATGCAGGAATTGCTGGAACGCTATTCACCGTCCGAGGATTATTTCCCCGGAGAAGATAAAGAAGCACCCGATTATGAGAATATGGTCAGGAAGACCTATAATCTCAGGGACCACCTGAGGTGGCAGATCGGCCTGTCTGATTTTGATCCCAGGGAGCGTATCGTAGCCGAATGGATAATCGGAAATATCGATGACAACGGGTATCTCATATACAGTCTCGAGGAGATTGCGCGAGATTCGGGATTTCCCGTCGAGGCCCTCGAGCCCGTTCTTAAAAAGGTCCAGAAGCTGGACCCGGCGGGTGTCGGCGCACGCGACCTGAAGGAGTGCATCCTCATTCAGTATGAACTTTCCGGGCAGAAAGACCCTGTCTTTTATACGGTTGTTTCGAGTCATTTCGATCTTTTTCAGCATAACAACCTGAAGGGGATCGCAAAGGCCACCGGGTTTCCCATTGAAAAGATGAAAGAGGTATTTGAGAAGATAAAATCTTTCGATCCGAAACCGGGGAGAAATTTCAGCGATGAATTTATCTCCTATATTGTTCCCGACGTGTATGTCGCCAAGGGAGAAGAGGGCTATGAGATAGCGCTCAATAACGACGATATCCCGGAACTTCGGATGAGCCGGTATTATCTGGGGCTTGCCACGGACCGGAAGGTGAACGGCGAGACCAAGAGATACATCAAGAACAAGATGAAGCAGGCCGAATGGTTTATCAAAAGCATCCAGCAAAGGCAGCGAACACTTTTTCTGGTTGCGCAGAGCATTGTCAATTTTCAGCGTGAATTTTTCGATAAGGGCCTCAGGTCGCTCAGGCCGCTCATATTAAAGGATGTCGCCCAGGATGTCGGCGTGCACGAATCTACCGTCAGCAGAATAACAACGAGCAAATACATGAGCACCCCCCATGGCGTTTACGAAATGAAGTTCTTCTTTCCCACGAGCATCAACACGGGAGACGGCGATTCCTTATCGACCAATGTGGTTATGGACCTTATCGCGGAGCTTGTAAAAAAAGAAGATAAGAAGAAACCCATGACGGATGACGAGATAGCGCATATCCTTAAATCGAGGCACGACATTAATATTGCGCGGCGGACAGTCGCCAAATACAGGGAGATACTGAATATACGGTCATCACGCGAAAGGACGGTGGTCGACTAAAGTAATCGTAAGTTTTTAAAAAGGTCCGGTTGCACCTACATGCTCTTTGGTAAATTACGTAATACTTTCGGGGAATTGGATTGACATGATACGGCATATCTGTTAATAATATGCTCGAAGGTTGGTGCATGCCAACCTTATTTTTTATAACGGAGGCAATATGGATATCACAACCAGCTTCAGGCACGTCGATCCCAGCGAAGATATAAGGCGATATGTCGAAGAGAAGCTTTCGCGACTCCAGAAATACGTAGAGACACCTCTTGATATACACGTGGTGATTTCGCTCGAAAGAAGATACCGCCAGCGTATCGATGTCATGTTCACTATAAATGGAGTCGTGATAAATGCGCATGAGGTCATGGATGATATCTATGCGGCTATCGATAAGATACTCGACAAGCTTGAACGCAGGCTCACAAAGTACCGCGATAAGATAAAGGCATACCGCGAAAATAAATCAAAACGTGCCGTTCTTACCCCTACGGCTGAAGGATCGGGCATTATTGTTTCCCGGACAGTTGAGGCGAAACCCATGGACCCTGAGGAAGCCGTGATGCAGCTTAAGGCGTCCGGCGATATGTTCATGGTCTTTCGCGAACGGGAAAACGACAATGTATGTATCGTTTATAAGAGAAAGGACGGGAAATTCAGCCTTATCGAGACAGCAGGGAAGGGACCTTGAGGCTTGGTGAAATACTGAAAGAGTCCACGGTTATTTGCGATATAGAAGGCAGTACCAAGAAAGAAATAGTGACAAACCTTGCATCACAGTTAAAGACCGCGGGACTGATAGATGATATTGATCCCGTGGTCAGGGTCGTCATGGAACGGGAATCACTGGGATCGACCGGCATCGGCGACGGGGTAGCGATACCCCACGGGAAGATCGGCACCTCCGGTCAGGTCATGTGCGTATTTGCGCGGTCGAGAAAAGGGGTGGATTTTGATGCCGCGGACGGCGAACCGGTGCATATTTTTTTTCTGGTTCTCGCTCCCGAGGACGCGGCAAGCGTTCATCTCATGGTATTGTCACGAATATCAAGGATCCTTCGCGACCCGTCGTTCAGGAAAAGGCTGCTTGAGTTGCCCGACGATGCCCGTTTGCTCTATCAGAGCATCATAGAAGAGGACGAGAAATATTGAACGGGCAGTATTTTGCCGGCTAAAAGCACGATCTGCGGCCGGCATGATCTCTTGATAGGAAAACTGCATGAAAGGGATTCAGGTCCAGCAGCTTGTAGATGATGAACTTTATGGATTGGAGCTTGAGGTCCTGGCAGGCAGCAAGGGGCTTTCACGGAAGATCTATAATCCAAGAATACAAAAACTGGGCCTTGTTATAAC
Source organism: uncultured delta proteobacterium (assembly GCA_963823725.1). Classification (GTDB taxonomy): domain Bacteria; phylum Desulfobacterota; class Syntrophorhabdia; order Syntrophorhabdales; family Syntrophorhabdaceae; genus Delta-02. The sequence goes on along the minus strand of CAWGMJ010000020.1, from coordinate 56,471 downwards.
AGGCCACATGGTATATCTGCATCCGCACAGGGTGCAGATACTGGGCAATATCGAGATCTCCTACCTGCGCTCATTGACTGAGACGGAAAGCAAGCGCATCATACGGGAATTATGCCGGAATAATGTGGTCTGTTTTATCGTGTCGCGAAACCTGAAGGTCCCCGAATTTTTCCTTATATCAGCAGAAGAAAAGGGAATACCCTTACTCAGGACGAAACTTGTCACATCTATATTCATTGAAAGGATATCGAAGCTTCTTGAAGAGAAGCTCGCTCCTTCCACCACGGTCCACGGCGTGCTGATGGATATCCTTGGTGTCGGCGCTCTTATCATGGGAAGGCCCGGTATCGGTAAAAGCGAAAATGCACTGGAGCTCATCATGCGGGGGCATCGCCTGGTCGTTGATGACGCGGTCCATGTAAAAAAGATCGGTGCGATCGACCTTTATGGCGAAGCTCCCGAGATGATCAAAAGCCTGCTTGAGATACAGGGGCGTCGGGATCGTGGATATCCGGCATCTCTTCGGAGTATCGGCCGTTATCGACAAGAAAAAGATAGATCTCGTCATCGAGCTTTTTGATTGGGATACATCTCTCGAATGTGAACGCGTGGGACTTAAGGAAGATAAATACCGGGTGCTGAGCGTCGACCTGCCGTTCGTGAAGATACCTATAAGTTCGGGCAAGAATGTGTCGGCTATCGTTGAACTCGCCTGCCGCAATTTTATCCTGCGCAGGCAGGGGATAAACACCGCCGTCGAGCTTGAAAAACGGATGCAAAGATCGATGGGGGAGGACATGGCCGAATGAAGGATATCCTCATCGTAAGCGGAATTTCGGGTTCAGGCAAAACAACTTTTTTAAGGGCGCTCGAAGATATCGGCTTTTTTTGCGTAGATAATTTCCCGATAGTCCTTCTGCTCAAGTTCCTGGAGCTTAACCGGGACGAAGGGGAAAAAGTGAAGAAGTGCGCATTTGTTATCGATGTGCGCCTGCGGGAATTTTTTGAGACCGGTCAGGATGTGATCAAAAAAGCGAAACAGGAATTCAATGCAAAGGTCCTGTTCCTTGAAAGCTCTGAAGATGCCTTGTCCGCCGGTATCGTGAGACGCGAAGGTCACACCCTCTTTTTGACTCTTCAAATGTCAAGGATGCCCTGACGGAAGAGCGTAAATTAATGACGTGGCTGAGGAACATGGCGGATGAGGTCATTGATACGACCCATTTAACGCCGCATGAACTGCGCCGGCTGGCGCTCAATAAGTACGGGAGCCAGGAACAGCGCATGAAGATAAACCTCATGTCATTCGGTTATGCCTTCGGGCTGCCCCTCGAGGCAGATATCGTCCTTGACGTGAGATTTCTTCCGAACCCTTTCTTCGTGGAAGAGCTTCGGGAAAAAACGGGCCTTGACAGCGAAGTGACGGAATTCATTAAGTCTCAGGAAGTATTCAAGAAATATTTCCTTTTTCTTTCAGATTTTTTGGTGTACCTTATTCCTTTATTTGAGAAAGAAGGCAAAAGCTATCTGACCATCTGTTTTGGCTGCACGGGCGGAAAACACCGGTCGGTATTTATTGCCGGCGAACTGGGCGAACAATTGAATGCCATGGGTTACAGTGTATCCACCGTTCACAGGGATATAGAAAAGAAGTAAGGAGGCTTTTATGACCGGTCTCGTCGTGGTGGCACACTTTAATCTCGGCCGGGAAATGGTTGCAGCAACTGAATTGATCGTAGGCAAACAGGAACAATTCATCGCGGTCGATATCTTTCCCGACGATCAGGTTGAAAAAACAAAAGAAAAGATCGTGTTAGCCTTAAAAAATACCGATACGGGGGACGGCGTCATTATCCTGACCGATATGTTTGGCGGGACCCCTTCGAATATAAGCCTGTCATTTCTGGAAGAAGACAAGGTTGAGGTTGTGGCGGGCGTTAATCTTCCGATGCTTATCAAGCTCGTCACATACCGGGAAGGAAGGGCGCTCGATGAACTGGCGAATTTTATCACGCAGTATGGACAGAAGAACATATACCGCGCAACGGATGTCCTGAAAGCCAGGAAAAAGGATTAGGGAGATGCTCGAAGGTATATTTACGATCAGGAACAGGCTTGGCCTCCATGCACGGGCAGCGGCGATGTTCGTCAAGTCCGCCGCCAAATTCAACTCAAACGTGCTCATGGAAAAGGATGGTATGCAGGTGAATGGCAAGAGCATCATGGGCCTTCTTATGCTGGCCTGCCCTTAGGAAGCAAGATCGTGCTGAGGGTCGAGGGAGAAGACGAAGAAAAGGCCTTTCGAGAATTGGGAGGCCTTATCAATAATGGATTTAACGAGGAATGAAAGAAGAACTTTTTGTAAATAAAACGCTCAAGGGGATCGGGGTCTCCTCCGGGCATAACCATGGGGAGGGTGCGCCTTATCGACCGGGGCAAGATCGCGATCACCAAGCGTTCAATAACTGAACGCCATGTTGAGCGCGAGATCACAAGAATCAAGACGGCGATACAGGAAGCAATAGACCAGCTCAGCCACATCAAGGATTCCATACCTGATGACGATGTAAGAAAACATGCCTTTATCATTGATGCCCATATATTGATCCTTCAGGATGAATTTTTCTTCCAATTCAGTGATTGACGTGATCCGGATCGGAATTGATAAATGCCGAATGGGCCCTCGAGGTTGTCGCTTTCCGGTTTCTCGCCAGTTTTGACCAGGTGGAAGATCCTTATCTCAGGGAGCGCGGCCAGGATATCAAGTATATCTATGAAAGGCTTGCGAGGATCCTTTCCGCCGAAAAAAAATCTCCCATAGAACGGACCGCCATAAAAGGCAAATCGATCATAATCGCCCACGATCTCTCACCGGCCGATACGATCCAGCTGAATCTCAACCGCATATCCGGGTTCGCGACCGATGTCGGGGGAAGGACATCCCATACGTCCATCGTTGCGCGGGCGCTTGAGATACCGGCAGTTGTCGGCGTCGGCAATGTGAGCAGCCTCGTAAAAAATAACGACCTCGTCATTATAGACGGCGACGACGGCCTCGTTATCATAAATCCTGTTAAAGAAGTACAAAAGGAATATCATTGCCAAACAGATACATCTTCGGAACCAGAAGAAAGAGCACCTGCGCCTGGCCCGGTTAAAAGCCGAAACCAAAGACGGCTTCAAGATGAGGGTTGGGGCAAATATCGAGCTTCTCGCCGAAATGGATATTGTCGAAAAATACGGGGCAAGCGGTATCGGGCTTTACCGGACGGAATACATATATCTTTCAAAGAGGAACAATCTCCCGACCGAGATGGACCATTACCACATTTACCGGAAACTCGCCGAAAACAATACGATGGAATATATAACGATCAGGACCCTCGATATCGGCGGGGACAAATTCGTCTCAGAGATCGAAATGCCCAAGGAAATCAACCCGGCCATGGGTCTTCGCGCGATCAGGCTGTGCATCAAGGAAATGCCTCTCTTTAAGGCGCAGCTCAAGGGGATACTTCGGGCGAGCGCGTACGGCCCCTTAAGGATCCTGATCCCGATGGTTTCCGGTATCGAGGAAGTACGTAAAACCAAAGCTATTCTTGCAGAATGTATGGAAGAACTGTCGCGCAAGCGTGTATCCTACAATAAGAACATCAAAACGGGAATTATGATAGAGGTCCCGTCGGCATGCATGATCAGCGATATGCTTGCTGCGGAGGTTGATTTTTTCAGTATAGGGACAAACGACCTGATCCAGTATGCCCTTGCGATAGACCGGGTCAATGAATATGTCTCCTACCTGTATGAACCGCTTCATCCGGCTGTTCTCAAGATGATAAAGAAAACGGTCGATGATGCCCATGCGAACAAAATAACCATTGCCCTGTGCGGCGAAATGGCCGGGGAGCCCCGCTACGTACCCGTATTGCTCGGTCTCGGCCTTGACGAGTTAAGCATGAACCCGTATGCGATACCGCTTGCGAAGAAAGCGATACGCGGCCTTGATCACGGGTATTGCCGGGAACTTGCTTGACGAGATAATGAAGAAGGATTCACCTGCTGAAGCTGAACTGCTGTTGAAGAACGAGATGGCGAGATTATTTCCTGGGGATTTTCCCAAGACCCAGGAATGAAACTGTATATTCTAAATATTGGTAAGGAGGATATCACAATGGGAATGAGCAGATTCTTATTTACGTCCGAATCGGTTGCGGAAGGTCATCCGGACAAGGTTTCCGACCAGATATCGGATGCGGTGCTCGATGCGATAATTGCCGATGACCCAAAGGCCAGAGTGGCCTGTGAGACATATGTAACAACGGGGCTTGCGCTGGTCGGCGGTGAGATCACGACATCGAGTTATGTAAATGTCCCCGACATCGTGCGGCAGACCGTCAAAGAGATAGGGTATAACGATTCATCGATGGGTTTTGACTGGGAAACCTGCGCTGTCCTGACGGCCATCGATGAACAATCCCCGGATATAGCGATGGGCGTGAACGAGACATCCGACCACGAACAGGGGGCCGGGGACCAGGGCCTTATGTTCGGCTATGCCTGCAATGAAACCGCAGAATTCATGCCCATGTCGATCATGTATGCGCACAAGCTCATCAGGCGCTTAGCCGATGTCCGCAAAGACGGGACACTTCCGTTCCTTCGCCCCGACGGGAAAAGCCAGGTAACTATCGAATATATCGACAGGCAGCCGATACGGGTCGATGCGGTTGTTATAGCGGCCCAGCACAACCCGGATGTATCGACCGATAAATTGCGGGAAGCAATCACCGAAGAAGTCATCAAGAAAATCAGTCCCCGTTGAGCTGATGGATGACAAGACGAAGATATTCATCAATTCGACCGGCCGGTTCGTCGTAGGCGGCCCGAAAGGCGATTGCGGCGTGACGGGACGGAAGATAATCGTCGATACGTACGGCGGGGTCGGCAGCCACGGCGGAGGGGCTTTCTCCGGGAAAGACCCGTCGAAGGTCGACAGGAGCGCATCATACATGGCGCGCTATATTGCCAAGAACCTCGTAGCAGCGGGCCTCGCGGACAGGCTGGAGCTGCAGATCGCCTATACGATCGGTGTGGCTGCAGCCCGTGTCCGTCATGATCGATACCCAGGGCACGTCGAAGATAAACCCCGACAAGATCGCACAGATAGTCAACGATCTCTTCGACATGAGGCCGAGAAAGATAATAGAAAGGCTTGACCTGCTAAGGCCGATCTACAAAAAGACGGCATGCGGCGGACATTTCGGCAGGAACGACCCGGACTTTACCTGGGAAAAACTCGATATGGTAGAAGAGATCCGCAAAGCCGCCGGTATATAAGCTCCGGCTTCATATCAAAGCGCTGTCTTCGTTGTCCGCCGCGCCGCAACTCCTCGACGTACGGACAGTACGCCTCCGGTCTGCTCCTCCTTGCCGCCTCGGCATCATCTTTGATCTGAAGCCGCTGTAAACGCAATAAATTTGTCGTAAATAACCTGAAAAGGGAGGGATATATAAATGGCTATTGATTATGATGTTAAGGATATGAAGCTGGCTGATTCGGGGCTCGAACGGATCGAATGGGCGGAACGGCGAATGCCCGTGCTGAGGCAGATCGCCCAGCGTTTTGCAAAACAGAAACCCCTTAAAGGCGTGAAAATTGCCTGCTGTCTCCACGTGACCGCGGAGACGGCGAACCTTGTCAAGACATTAAAGGCCGGCGGCGCCGATGTCGTTTTGTGTGCATCGAACCCTTTAAGCACGCAGGATGATGTTGCGGCAGCGATCGTCAAGCATTTCAAGATCCCGACCTATTCGATCAAGGGCGAGACGGACAAGCAGTATTATGAACATCTCATGAAAGCCCTGGCCTTCATGCCGAATATCACCATGGACGATGGGGCGGACCTCGTCGGAGCGCTCCATATGATCGCGTTCGACCGTACGGATGCGCTTCACGATGTTATCAAAAAATGGGTAAAAAAGCTCGGCAAGAAAGAACGGCAGACACTCGTGGGCGACATTGTTGGATCCATGGAAGAAACGACCACAGGGGTCATCCGGCTGAAAAGCATGGAGCTCGAAGGCGTCCTTCAGTTCCCGGTCGTCGCTGTCAATGACGCGCTGACAAAACACATGTTCGACAACCGCTACGGCACGGGGCAGAGCACGATCGACGGCATCCTGCGCGCGACGAACATTCTTTTTGCAGGCGCCACATTTGTCCTTGCCGGGTATGGCTGGTGCGGCAAAGGCGTGACCATGCGGGCAAAAGGGCTCGGCGCCCATGTCATCGTGGCCGAGGTTGACCCTCTTCGCGCCCTTGAGGCCCATATGGACGGGTTTGAGGTGATGGAAATGGAAAAGGCGGCAGCTGTCGGAGATATATTCGCGACCACAACCGGCGATATCCATGTCGTCCGCGAAGAACATTTCAAAAAAATGAAAGACGGCGCAATTGTCTGCAATTCGGGACATTTTAATGTCGAAATAGACATAGAGGCATTGGAGAAGATGAAAAAATCGAAAAGGCGCATCCGCGGCTTTATCGATGAATATACGCTCAAGGACGGCAGAAAAATATTCCTTCTCGGCGAAGGCAGGCTCGTTAACCTGGCATGCGCAGAAGGCCATCCGTCCGATGTTATGGATATGAGCTTTGCAAACCAGGCGCTGTGCTCGGAATACATGTGGAAGAACGCCAAGTCGCTGGAGAAAAAGGTATATTCCGTCCCCAAGGCTATCGACGAGCAGGTGGCCCTGCTGAAACTTGCATCGGCCGGCATTACAATTGATACCCTGACCGAGGAACAGGCAAAGTACCTCGCATCATGGGAGATGGGAACGTGATCAAGCTTTGCGTAGCAGGAACGGTAGCATATGATTCTATAGAGACCCCTTTCGGAAAGGCCGAAAATGTGCTTGGGGGTTCGGCGCTTCATTTTACGAATGCAGCCAGTTTTTTTACCGATGTCGGTATCGTGGCCACGGTCGGCCATGATTTCGATATGGACGGGATATCCTTCCTCAAGGACCGCAGCGTAGACCTCACCGGTATCGAGGTTGATCACGGGAAGACCTTCCGCTGGGAAGGGAAATACGGATATGACCTCAACCAGGCCATAACACTTAAGACGGAACTCAACGTCATCGAGACTTTCAGGCCGAAAGTACCGGAAGATTACAGGAACGCGGAATTTCTTTTTCTGGCGAATATAGACCCCGAACTCCAGATCCATGTTATCGATCAGGTCAAAAGACCGGTGGCCCTTGTTCTCGATACAATGAATTTCTGGATCGAGAACAAATTCGATGCGCTTATGGAGGTTATACGGCGGGTTGACATGCTCGTCATAAATGAAGCGGAACTGCGCGAGATCACGAAAGAGCACAATCTTGCTGAAAGGCGCCCGGAAGCTGATCGAAATGGGCCCGACGTGCGTTGTCGCCAAGCGCGGCGAATACGGTGTTTTCATGATGAACCGGGACGAAGTGTTCCTTGCCCCGGCATTTCCCTTGGAAGACGTCTTCGATCCGACCGGAGCGGGAGACACATTTGCCGGCGGCTTCATGGGATACCTGGCCAATGTCGGTGAAGCCACTGCCGAGACGGTCAAGCAGGCGATCATCATGGGTACCGTCATGGCATCCTTCAACGTCGAGGATTTCAGCATCAACAGGATCAAAAGACTGACGATGCCGGAAATAAAGGAAAGATATCACGCCCTGAAGGGCTGCATGCAGTTCGGCGATATCACATTATAGTCTGGTACTGGGTAATAGGTTATAGGTTATGGGAATACTAACTTATGGCCTTTTACCCAATTCCTGCTCATCGGGTCTTCTCATGACCTGTGCCTGTAATCTATAATCCGCGTGTCTCAAGATTATCACCGGGTTTCATTCTCGTCTTTTTTTCTTTAACGGGGACAATTTTTCCGCTAGAATGATGCCAACCTTTGGAAAAAATGAACCTTCTCCTCAAAAGCCTTTTTATCCCGTCCGTTGTTGCGGCCGCTATTATTGTCGCACTTCTCATAGTGCGCGGAATCATCATTCATTTTCTGAAAAAATGGACTGCCGGTCCGGGAATGGCGATCCAGACCGCGGTCTTAAAATCTTTAAGAACCCCATCCATTTTCTGGTGCTTCGCAGTCGGTCTCTATTTCGCAATTGAATTTTCTGAATTACCGAGAAAATATGTCGCTATCGTTGACCGGACGATCTATATACTGATCATTTTTTCGGCTACGGTTGCGATTGCCAATCTCGCGGTCAAGGCTTTCGAGAATTATACCCAGCGTTCCGATATCAATTTTCCGGCCACGGGGATCATTCTTGGCGTCTTTAAGGCGACGATCATTATTGCCGGGATCCTTGTTATCCTCAATTATCTCGGCATATCCATCGCCCCCCTGCTCACAGCCCTCGGTGTAGGCGGGCTCGCCGTTGCCCTCGCCCTTAAGGACACACTGTCGAACCTGTTCGCAGGCCTCCATATAATTGCGTCAAAGCAGGTTCGTCCGGGCGACTATATCAAGCTCAACTCCGGAGAAGAAGGGATTGTTACCGATATAACCTGGCGGTCAACAACCATCACCTCTGCGGCGCATAACATAATAATCGTGCCGAATGCCCATGTTGCATCGGCGACGATCACGAACTACGAACTTCCCGACAGGCAAATGTCTTTAAGCGTACAGCTGACCGTGCCGCATTCGGCCGATCTCGATCTGATCGAGGCAATCACACGTGAGGTCGCCAAGACTGTTATATGCTGAGCTGCCGGGAGCCGTTCCCGATGAAGAGCCTTCCGTTCGTTTTAACACATGCAGTGAAACCGGGATTGGTTTTTCGATCAATGTTAAAATTAAAGACTCGGGTTCTCTTCATATCGTGCGCCACAATCTCATAAAGGCCCTCCATAAAAGTTACGCCCGGGAAGGGATAGCGATAACCCCACCGGTTTCCCAAAATGCAAAATAACCGCGACGATATCCTGGTCGTACATCTTGGCGGCCTTGGCGATGTCTGCCTCGCGGAATCGACTTTCCTGTCTCTGCAGAGACATTTCGGCAATTGCCTTGCTGGACTCGGAAACCGGCGTTTCCTCGATCTTTTCGGCATGTATTTTACGAAAACTTTTGGGGTGGAATCACGGCACTGGCTCTACCTTTTTTCAGAAAAACTTACCGGTCCCGATTGGAGAAGGATCGTATTTATCGGTAAAGACAGGCAGGGGACCATCCGAAAGAGATGGGCGTCATATTCGCGCGAAGAATTTATATTTATCGATATGTACCCCGAAGGATCATTTCCGGACACCGAAAAGGGCACCACGTCCCCGTATGAAAAAGCTGCATATCGAAGAATATCAGCTTAAGCAGCTTGCATCCTTTGGAATTCGAGCCCGTAAAGGCCGGGGTCATCCCAAGGAAGCCTGACCGGGCAATCCTTTACCCGGAAAAAGGTTTTAAGAAAGAGAAATGGGCCCCGGAAAATTTTCTCGCCTTACGGGATCTTCTGGCGGGAAATATGATCAGACACGGTGCTCTTGAAGCCTGCCGATCTCGACATCCCGGGAGAAGGCATTGTCATTCACGAACTCCTGGAGATAAAAGAGTTCTTTAAGGGGGGCGGTATTTTCGTATCAAACGATTCAGGAATGGCACATCTAGCGGGCGCTTGCGGATTGCAGACAATTACGGTCTTCACCGATTTCGATCCGGCCGTCTGGCATCCGCGGGGACAGAATATTTCTCTAAAATTAAACATTGACGATGTCAGCATCGCCGCGGTTGCGAATATAGTTCAGCGGATGTTGAGGCGGCAGGCAGACCAGCCTTAAAGCTATAATAATTACTTCGGCCCGCTGGCCCGAAATCCCGGTGCCTTATTTTTTGTCCTTATCTTCCATGCTTGCCAAGCAGGCGCATGAGTTCGACCCCCTGCCGGGAATTGATGCCGTAGCGGGAAATTGCCTTTTCGATATTCGTTTTGGCAAGCATGTAATTACCCTTGCTCATGTAGTAAATAGCCAAGATACATGTGGCCCGCGCCTTCATCTCCCGTCCTGCCGAGGATCATCCCCAGACGGTAGTATATATCAGGATAGATGGGGGCATACTGGGTCAGGGTGGTATATGTAGCGACAGCAAGGTCGGTGCGGCCCATGCCTTCGTAAGCCCGGGCAAGGTAATAACGGCCGATCTTTTCACGGACATCCTTGAGCGTATCGACGGCTTCGGGAAACCTGTGGCGGAGATCAATATCTCGCCAAGGAAGAGGTTTCTGTAAGGGGAGGGATTGACCCGCGCTATCTCGAGCGCCTTCTCAAAATCCCCTTTGAATGCATAATAAAGGGATGCCCCGTATGCCGCAACGGGGTCTTTGCTGTTCTGTCCGTAGCGTTTTACCCATATATCGTCAACAAGCCCGGATTCTTGATAGTTCTGAAGCACCTTTGCCCGTACGATAATGTACGGGAAATAGGGATATGGCGCTCGGATGGCGGTTTCCTGGCCCACGTCGATTCGAGGGCTATTATACGGCTTTCATGGTACGGGTGCGTCAGCAGATACTGGGGATAAAGCTTGTCGCCGCCCCCGGCCCGCAATCTTCCTGAGAAAGTCTGAGATCCCGAGCCCCCCGTATCCCGCCTCATTTGCAAGGGCAGAGCCTTCTCTGTCGGCTTCTTCCTCATCTTCCCGGGAATATTTCAAGGCGGCGGTCTGGGCCCCTCCCATACCCGCCATCAGGACAGCGCCCCTTGCCGCATCACCGACAAGCAGGGCCGCCAGCATGGTCGCGACCATTGTTGCAGTGAAATATTTCTCCTTCTCGGCCCTTTTGGCAATATGCCGTTTCTTGATGTGGGCAAACTCGTGGGCCATGACGCCCGCGACCTCTTCCTCGTTATCGCAGTTTGCGATAAGCCCTGATGCAATGTAGACATAACCGCCCGGGGTCGCAAATGCATTGATCTCGGGAGAATCAATGACTGTAAGGACAATGAGGGAACGGCATTGTCGTCTTGCTTTCGAGCCTCTTCGTATGTCGTTGAGATACAAAGATATGTAAGGATCGTTGTTTATGGGGACCGCCCGGCGATCTGAAGGAATGATCTCCTTCCCGTACTGCCGCTCCTCCTCATTGGTAAGTGCAAATGCAGGCACAGATGCAGCGATAAATGCAATTATCACGATGATGACTGAAGCACTTTTTCATTGATTTTTTTGCGTATTTCTTATGGGTTTTGCCGGTAGCGGCGCTTTGGCACTCTTTTTAGCAGGAGCTGATTTTTTCTTTGGGGTGGCAGCGGATGAGTATGATACCGTTGAGGCCTTGGCCAGGCGAAGCTGCTCCTCCGTCGGGACATCATCGTATATCGTTCTCAATATCTGGACGCTGTCTTTCCAGAGGCTCCGGCTTCCGAGCATCGCAAGGATGTAGACCTTTCCGTTCTTTTCAAACGCACCGACATAGCAATGCCGTGCAGCGCGGGTATACCCCGTTTTTCCGCCTATGGCGGGCTCGAAGCAGAACAGGAGCCTGTTGTGGTTCTTGTACCTGATCTTGCGGGCGCTGTCTTCAAAAGTGAAGTACCGGGTCTGCACGAGGTCGAGAAACCGTTCGTTGGTAAGGGCCTGCCGGAAGATAAGGGCGAGATCGTACGGACTGGTGTATTGATTGTCCGAAGGAAGGCCCGGACGCATTTTCGAAATTGGTATCGAGTCGCCCCGAGGTCCCGCGCCCTTTCCGTCATGATCCGCGCAAACGCTGTCTCTGAACCGGCGATAAATGTTGCGAGAGCGTATGCCGCATCATTTGCCGATTCCACCATCGTCCCCGTCATGAGGTCGTAGGAACGGTATTTTTCCCGGGAACAAGGTTCATCTTGGAGCGGGGTATTGCCGTTACGTTCTTATCGGCCACGACGACCTCTTCACCGCTTAAGCGTTCGAGGGCAATGAGGGTTGTCATGACCTTGGTCGTGCTCGCCGGAGGAAGCCGCGGTGATAGTCCTTGCCCGTGATAATGCGAAATGTGTCTTTTTCAACGAGAATATAGGATGTTGCCGTTATACCGCCGTTGATGCCATTTTCAACTGCCGGGAGTACATGGGGAGCGAAAATAATGCAAGGAAAAGTACGAGGATTAAACCGGGCGCATCGTGGCTTATTTATACACTATTTACCGGCACGTTACAACAGGTATGGCACTAAAAAACTTGAAGGATTGCAATAGCCTAGGGTACAGTATACAAAAATAATGAAAAAGCTGATCATCAAAAAAGATAAGACTATCCGGCAGAAAGTCTATCACCATATCCGCGAAGAGATCCTGAAAGGGACAATAGCCCCCAAGGATCGGCTTATCGAGGCGAAGATCGCGGAAGAGATCGGCACGTCGCGCACCCCGGTCCGCGAGGCGCTTCACAATCTTGAGCTTGAGAAGCTTGTTATATCCATCCCCCGGGTCGGGTATGTCGTGCGGGGCATGGATATGGAAGAGGTCGAGCAGCTATGCGAGATACGGGCGCGCCATCGAAGGCCTCGCCATCGAATGGGCCGTGAGGAAACAACGGGACAAGCTTATCCAGTCGCTAAAAAGAAATATAGCAAATCAGAAAAAATATATAACCAAAGGCAACCTGAACGGTTATGTCGAACTTGACGCCCAGTTTCATGACATCATAGCCCGGCTGGCCGGGAGCGAGCGGCTCCTCGAGCTTACCCAGACATTGCGGCGCCATATGCTGCGGTACAGGATCCAGTGCATCTACATGACCGAGACTGCCGAAAGATCGATGCACGGGACACGAAAGAATAGTTGACGCTATTGAAAGGGGAGATTCAGCAGAGATCGCCGCCGCCGTAAAAACGCATCTTATCCAGGCGCGGGATGATATTCTTTATTATGTTTTCCGCGATGCAGACGATAGAGCGGGCAATGACATGATGAGATTTTTCGTGACACCTGAATTGACAAAAGGCGATTTCTATGTCAATGTCAAATCAAAGCAATACAATCTCATGGAGGTGCTGATATGAAAAGATTTTCCCGTATCGTTTTCTTATCCGTCATCCTGTTATCCGTACTGTGCATATTTTCCCTTTCCCATGCTGCGAACACTATAAAGGTGGGGATCGTGGACACCTATACCGGGCCTGCCACGACCTTTACCAACGATGTCCTTGACGGCTTCAAACTTGCCGTAGAGAGGATAAACGCCCAGGGCGGTATCCTCGGCAAGAAGATCGAGTATACGACCCGGGACGAAAAATTCAAGCCGGATATCGGCCTTGCAATGGCAAAAGAGCTCATCCTGAAGGAAAAGGTCGATATCCTGATGGGAACGATAAACAGCGCCACCACCCTTGCTATTTCGGATTTTGTAAAGAAAGAAAAGGTGCCCTTTCTTCGTCACGTTTGCAAAAAGTGAAAAGATCGTCGGCGAAAAAGGCCATCGCTACATTTTCAATATGAACGAACATACGGAAATGGCAGGCAGGGCCGCCGCAATAGCGCTTGCGAAAAAACCATACGTAAAGTACTGGATCGCAGGCGACGATTATGAATATGGCCACGCTATCGCCGATGCCGTCTGGAACAATCTCAAAAAGATAAAACCATCGGTGCAGAAGGTCGGCGAAACCTGGTGGAAGGTCGGCGAGGCCGATTTCACCCCGTACATAACACAGATCCTGGCCGCAAAGCCCGATTTTATCATCGTGGCGACGGGCGGGTCCGGCATGGTCAATTTCCAGAAGGCTGCAAAAGCGACGGGCTTAAGCCAGAAGATCCCCTTCTATCAGCATACCGCAACCGAACTTTCGGTTCTCGCGCCTCAGGGGCAGAATGCCCCGGAGGGTGTCTACGGAACGGCGAACTATTTCTTCTATTATCCTGACACTCCCGAAAACCGGGCCTTTGTCGCGGACTTCAAGAAGGCGTATAACCGCAATCCGAGGATCGGGGCCCTCTACGGCTATATGACCGCCCAATTTATCGCCGCGGGCTATAAGAAAGCCGGGCAGATCGACAGGGAAAAACTGGTGAATGCCCTGGAAGGCATGTCTCTCGATAGCCCTGTCGGGCAATCTCGAGATCCGCAAGTGCGACCACCAGCTCCTGCTACCGATGTATTTCGGCGTCACGAAAAAAGACCCGAAGTATGATTTCCTGGTTGCGGGGAATATAGAGGTCATCCAGGGCAAGGACTATGTCCCGTCATGCCAGGAAGTCCTGAAGCTTCGTAAGAAATAAAGGGACGTCACGAAGAAATGGATAATATTCTCGGTTTCATAAGCCCGGGCATTTTAAGCCAGATCCTTGTCGGGCTTTCGCGTACGGTAATACTTTTTATAGTTTCATCGGGCCTGAGCCTCATTCTGGGTGTCTTAAGGATACCCAATGTGGCCCATGGCTCTCTCTACATGATCGGCGCCTTCATGGCATATACCGTTTCGCATCTTTTTGGCGGAGGCAATACGGGTTTCTGGATGGCCCTCATCCTGGCCCCGCTCGGGGTTGCCGCCTTAAGTTTCCTGGCGGAACGCTCTCTCTTCCAGTTCCTGTATGAGCGGGAGCACCTGATGCTTCTTCTTCTCACCTTCGCCCTTTCCCTCGTTTTTGGGGACCTTGTGAAACTGATCTGGGGGGCCGAATACCGTTCGGTGCCCTGTGCCGTCCATCTTCCAGGGATATATCAATCTTTTCGGGGGCCTGCCTTTTCCCATCTATAGCTTTTTCCTGCTTGTCATGGGCCCGGTCATAGCGATATTGCTGTGGCTTTTGACCAATAAGACCAAAATTGGCAAGATATCCCGCGCGGCCGCGGTCGACAGGGAAATGGTCGGAGCGGTGGGGATCAACGTGAACTGGGTCTTTGCGACAGTCTTTGTCATCGGGTGCCTCCTTGCAGGGCTTGGCGGGGTACTTGTTGCACCCACCGTCAGCGTTACCCTCGGCATGGACCATACCCTGATAATGGAGGCGTTTCTTATCGTGATCATGGGCGGGCTTGGCAATGTCTGGGGCGCTCTTCTGGGGGCTTTGATCTTTGGCCTTACCCAATCGCTCGGTATTCTGATCTGGCCCCAGTTTGGTATTGTCTTTCCTTATCTTGCGGTGGTTGTTGTCCTTATTTTCAGACCGACGGGCATCTTGAAATCAACGTGGTGAGGGGCTGCTTAATGACCGGTTCGTTCTTTCGCAACAGGTCTCTGTGGGTTATCGCCGGTCTCATCATACTTTTTCTTTTCCCTGTTTTCCTTGACCGGTTCTACGTATACCTTGCCGCTATTATCCTGCTGACCGGCCTTTGCGCCACGAGCCTCAATTTCGTGCTCGGGTACGGGGGGTGTTCCAGTTCCATCATGCTGTCTTTTACGGGGTCGGGGCATACGGCACCGCGCTCATGATCCTGAAATCGGGGCTTTCGCCATGGCTGGGCTTTATCGTCGGCCCGGTTGTCGCAGCCATACTTGGGCTCATCATAGGGCTTATATGCATCCGCCTGTCAAAACTGTATTTCGGGATGCTTCAGATATCGCTCGGTTCCCTTGTCTGGGCGATTGTCTACCGCTGGTATTCTTTTACCGGGGGGATGACGGGATCCACGGGGTCCCCCTGCCGGACATTATCTCATCGCCGAACGGCGCCTATTATTTCACGCTTATTGTCACGTCGGTCTCGATGTTCATTTTGTACCGCATGATCAAGTCCCCGTTCGGCAGCGCCCTTCAGGGGATCCGGGACAACCCTGTCCGGTCGGAGATGATCGGCGTCAACGTGAGGCTGCAGCAGCTCCTCGCTTTGACCATCGCCGGTTTTTTCGGCGGCGTAGCCGGGTCCCTATTTGTTGTTGTCGACAATACGGTCTTTCCCGACATGATGTTCTGGACACTTTCCATGGAGCTCGTTATCATGTGCCTTCTTGGCGGATGGCTGAGCTATCTCGGCCCCATGGTAGGCGCGGCCATCATTGTTCTCCTGAGGACATATGTCAGCGGAATTACCGTGTACTGGGCGCTCGTTCTCGGCATTATTATGATGCTCGTTATATTCTTCCTGCCGAACGGGGTGCTGGGATATCTCGACCGGTTCCTGAAAAAGAAAGTACGGGCGAGATAATGCGTGCAAGGAGTTTTTCGTGCTGGAAGTAACATCCTTATCGAAATCATTCGATGGCTTCAAGGCCGTAAATAATGCCGGTCTCACTGTCAAGGAAGGCGAGATCGTCGCGGTCATCGGCCCGAACGGCGCCGGCAAAACCACCCTTTTCAACCTGATAACGGGGGTAATAAAGCCCGACAGCGGAAAGGTCCTGTTCAAAGGGGAAGACATAACGGGATTAAAACCATACCAGGTATGCCGCAGGGGAATATCGCGTTCATTCCAGGTAGTGAACGTATTCCCCCGGCTTAGAGCGTCTTTGAAAATGTCCAGGTATCCGTCCTGTCGCGGCAGAAGAAAACCTGGAACCTGTTTACCCCGTCATCCAGGCTCGCAATTGCCGAAACGGAAAAAATACTCGAGAATGTCGGCCTTATCAGATGTACGGGACGCGACGAGCACCGCCTTGTCCCATGGCGAACGCAAGGTGCTCGAGATAGCCATTGCGCTTGGCGGGAACCCGGAATTCCTGATACTCGACGAACCGACGGCGGGCATGTCGCCGGAAGAGACATCACGCTGCATCGATCTTATCAGGCAGCTCAAGGAAAAACTGGGGATAACCATACTTTTTTGCGAACACGATATGGAGATCGTATTTTCCATTTCGGACAGGATCATGGTCATGGTGCGCGGGTCTACAATAATCGAGGGGACATGCAACGAGGTCAGATGCTGCCAGGAAGTACAGGACGCATATCTTGGCGGGAGCGATGTATGCTTGATGTAAACGGGATCAATACGTATTACGGCTTGAGCCATATTCTTTTCGATGTCTCCCTGAATGTGAAGGCGGGCGAGGTGGTCGGGCTTCTCGGGCGCAACGGTGCGGGCAAGAGCACGACCATGAAGAGCATTATGGGGATCGTGCCCCCGAGAAAGGGGACGATCAGCCTTAAAGGAAAGGACATAACCGGGCAAAAGCCTTTTCTGTCGTTCCGCCAGGGCATAGGATATGTCCCCGATGACAGGCGGGTATTTGCGGACCTCTGCGTCGACGATAACCTCGAAATAGTCTACCAGCGAAGCAAGGATTGGAACAAAGACAGGGTATACGGGATATTTCCCGCCCTAAAAGAGATACGGTCACGCCGCGCCGGGCATTTAAGCGGCGGCGAACAGCAGATGCTCACCATAGCCCGGGCATTGATGGGAAGCCCCGAACTCCTTCTTCTCGACGAACCGACCGAAGGCCTGGCCCCGCTCATCGTGCGGGACCTCGAGCAGCAGATCTTGAAATTGACGGGATGCCGGTATCAGCATCCTCCTGTCCGAGCAGAATGTCCGGTCGGCCCTGAGAATGATCACGCGTGCCTATGTTATCGATAACGGCAGGATCCGCTTCGAAGGCACCGTGCGGGGAACTCGAGGCGAACGAAGATGTAAAGAGAAAATATCTCATGATCTGATCTACCCGTTTCCTGCCCGGATAGTTTTTATCTTTCATTTATACCGTTTTTTTTATAGAATTATATATGGTCAAACACATTTCCAGGCCAAAGAAGATCCTTCGTCACCTTTATTTTCGTAACGGCCCTTGTCCTTGCCTTCGCGGTCCCGGCCGTTTATAGCTTTGGCGATCTCGGAACCTTGTCGAACGCATTCAAGGATGAAAATGCAATCACGGTGCCCCGTCTGCGGGCGGGCGATCAATCCCGGCAGTTATTCATACGGATGCCGCGGCGATCGTCAAGGAAAAGCTCAAGACGGCCCTTACCGACCGGGATGTAGGCTATTCCGATGGGACAAAAAAAGGCCAGCCGTATGTCCACGTCCTTATTTACCGTTTTCAGGAAAGGAAAGGGGGCAATTTCGCGGTTGAAAAACCTGCCTCTGTCGCATTTCACATGCACCTTATGAAGGACGGGGTGCTCGGCAGGGTGTTCGCGTATTCCGAGGAACAGAAAGCCCTGACACAGAACATTCTCACGATGGGTAAATTCCTGAAGAGGGGCGCGAAATGGGTCACCGCCGATGAACTGGCAGAAGAAGGCATTAATGCCGGACTCAATGATCTTGTAGCTGAACCAAAGGGGACGTCGGGGACAGACCAGTGAAACCGCTTTTCGCGATGGACCTGATGGGCGGCAAGACTGTTCGTCTCAAGAAGGGTGATTTTCAGCGAGGTAACCGTCTACAGCGATGATCCTCCCGCGATGATCCGGGATATGGTCCGCCGGGGCGCACAGGATTTTCATATTATCGATCTCGACGGTGCGAGGACCGGCGACGCCCGTCCACGGGGATATTATCCGGGAGATCCGCAGCATCGTCAAAGGCTACATGGAGGTCGGCGGGGGCATCCGCAGCGAAGAGACCATTAAATATTACAGTGATATGGGCATTGACGGGGTCATAGTCGGCACGCGGGCCCTCGAAGACCAAGAATTTTTCGATAAGCTCTCAGCAATTTAAAAATATAGTCTTCGGCCTCGATCTTCTCAACGGCAAACCGATGGCCAGGGGATGGAAGAGTGCGGTCGATCGTGATGTTTCGGCCCTTCTTAAGGATGCCGAACGCATTGGCATCATGGCCGTCCTTTGCACGAGCATCGAACGGGACGGCATGCTTACCGGGCCCGATTTCGAAGGCCTCAAAAACTTGCAGGCATGACCAGGCTTCCCGTTATTGCATCAGGGCGGGGTATCGAAGATAGATGATGTCCGGCGGCTCAAGGAAATGGATGTTTGGGCCGCTATAATAGGCAAAGCCTTCTACGAGGGATTCATCGGCATCGAGGAGGCCATGGGTTATGCTGGCTAAAAGGATAATACCGTGCCTTGACGTCCGGGAAGGCAGGGTCGTTAAAGGCACCAATTTCCTCGAACTCAAAGATGCCGGCGACCCCGTCGAAAACGCCAAGGCATACGAAGAACAGCTTGCAGATGAACTGTGTTTTCTTGATATCACCGCCTCCCACGAAAAAAGACGGACCATTATCGATGTGGTCGAGCGGGTCTCCCACGAGGTGTTCATGCCGCTTACCGTCGGTGGGGGCATACGCTCCATCGATGATATCCGGGACATTTTGCGGGCGGGGGCGGACAAGGTCACCGTAAATACGACCGCGGTCGAGAACCCGGAATTTATCCGGGAGGCGAGCGATATCTTTGGAAGCCAGTGCATTTGTATAGCGATCGACGCCAAGAAAACGGCTCAGGGGAATGGCTTTGAGGTCTATACATATGGAGGCCGAAAAGCGACAGGCATCGATGCAATAGAATGGGCAAAGAAGGTCGAACAGCTCGGTGCCGGCGAGATATTGCTTACAAGCATGGACCGGGACGGGACAAAGATCGGCTTTCATATCGAACTGACGCGGGCAATTGCCGAAGCTGTTAATATTCCCGTTATTGCATCGGGCGGGGTAGGCACGCTTGAGCACCTTTATGACGGTCTCGTGCTTGCAAAAGCCGATGCCGTCCTTGCTGCTTCTATATTTCATTACCGGGAATTTACCGTCGTCGATGCCAAGAAATATCTTCTGGAACGCGGCGTTAATGTCAGGCTGTGATAGCCTGAAATTTTTTATTGATGAGGAACTGGTATGGATGGCTTGAAATGGGATGAAAAGGGCCTTATGCCCGCTGTTGTACAGGACGCAAACTCAAAAGATGTGCTGATGGTCGCATACATGAACAATGAGGCGCTGGACCTGACGATAAAAACGAAGAAGGCGCATTTTTACTCGCGTTCACGGCAAAAACTCTGGTTAAAAGGCGAAAGCTCCGGCCATACGCAGGACGTGAAGGAGATCCGTATCGATTGCGACAACGATACGATACTTCTTCTGGTCGACCAGAAAGTTGCAGCCTGCCATACCGGCTATTTCAGCTGTTTTTACCGGGCATGGGCTGATGGATGGAAGATCGTTGGAAAAAAGGTCTTCGACGAAAAAGACGTCTATGGTGAAAAGAAGACCGATTGACAATGTCCTGTCATTTTTCAATACCTGCTTCTGCACGGGATATATCCCCTTCGCACCCGGCACTTTTGCATCGGTCCTGGCAGCCGTCCTGATCTATTTTTTCCCGGGGACCTTGACCAGTATATATTTTGCCGGTGCTCTGCATTATATTCGGTACAGTATCTATTAACGGGGAAAGATATGAGGGAAAAGACCCCGGGCATATCGTCATCGATGAATTCGCCGGGATGTGCGTGGCCATGGCGGGGCACAAGGCATCTTTGACCAACGTTATCATAGGTTTTGTGCTCTTCCGTATCTTTGATATCATCAAACCGTTCCCCATAAATCGTATGGAAAGATTGCCGCGCGGCTACGGCGTGATGGCCGACGATGTTCTGGCGGGAATATTCTCAAATATCCTTATCCTTGCATGGACGAGGTTAGTATGAGACTGGAAAAAATAATAGGAAGAGAGCTTACCCAGCACTCACTTAGCCTCTGCACCGCCGAGTCCTGCACGGGCGGGCTTGTTGCGGGGCGCATCACAAACGTTTCGGGCGCATCAGGATGTTTTGAGGGCGGCTTCATTACATACAGCAACTCGGCAAAGAGCCGTCTTATCGGAGTCCCCGAGGAATTGATCGAGAGGTATCGGGGCGGTAAGCGACGAAACCGCCCGCGCAATGGCCGAAGGCGCCCGGGAAAAACTCCATACGGATATGTCCGTCGCTGTTACCGGTATCGCCGGGCCAACGGGCGGCACACCCGATAAACCTGTCGGCACTGTATACATAGCGGTCGCGCGGGAAGGAAAGACCTCAGTTCGAAAATTCTTTTTCGCCGGGACGCGGCACAGGATACGCAGGCAAACGACCGAGGAGGCATTGAAATTCGTCCTCGATGAAATCGAAGCAATGACTGGGGAAAATATGAGATGTTTTCTGGCATTTGAGATACCGGCGGATATCAAAGGATATCTTTTGCGGGCATCGCAATCGATGGCAAAAAAATTGCCCGGTGTGCGATGGGTAAAACCGGAAGGCCAGCATATAACCATCCATTTTTTCGGGGAAATATCGGAAGCACGGGTGGAAGAAATAAAAGATGTCCTTCGGGCATGCGGTCCCTATGACCGCGTAATGACATCGCTAAAAGCGGTCGATGCTTTTCCCGACAAAAGACGCCCGCGGGTCATTGTCGCGACCCTTGACGAAGGAGTTGACATCATTCGCTCGATATACCATGATATAGAGAACCGTCTCACAGCCCTGGGTTACGAGAAAGAAAAAAGGGGGTATACCCCCCATATTACCTTTGGCAGAATGAAAATACCGGCACCCATTCTGGAAAGAGACATTGTTCGTCTGGAATGTCCGCGGTTCGCAATCGATCGTATAGTTCTTTTCAAGAGTATTCTCGGAAGAGAGGGCGCAACCTATGAACCTCTCTTCGAATTAAATTTAAGGGCCGTCCCGCATGATGAGACGGGCCGGTAACGCGAAAGATCACGAAAAAGGAGAAACATGAACCCGAAGATTATCAAGGGAGGCGTCGACTTGAAAGAGGAGAACAGCAAAGGCAAGGCCATCGATATGGCAGTATCCCAGATCGAGCGTCTCTTCGGCAAAGGCGCTATCATGAAGCTTGGAGAAAAGCCCATCGAGGCTGTTCCTGTCGTTTCGACGGGTTCGATCGCGCTTGATCTCGCGCTCGGCATCGGCGGGCTTCCCCGTGGCCGGGTGATAGAGATCTTCGGGCCGGAAGCCTCAGGCAAAACGACGCTGGCCCTGCAGGTCGTGAGCGAGATCCAGAAAACGGGCGGCGCTGCGGCATTTATCGATGCCGAGCATGCGCTCGATGTCAGTTATGCGCGCAGGATCGGAGTGAATACCGATGAACTTCTCATATCGCAGCCGGATACCGGAGAGCAGGCCCTCGAGATCGGCGAGATACTGGTCCGCAGCGGCGCAGTCGACGTGGTCGTTGTGGACTCTGTTGCGGCGCTTGTACCCAGGGCCGAGATAGAAGGAGAGATGGGCGATTCCCACATGGGCCTTCAGGCGCGGCTTATGTCGCAGGCGCTTCGAAAACTGACGGCAATAACCAGTAAATCGATGACGACCGTCATATTTATCAACCAGATACGCCAGAAGATCGGGATCATGTTCGGGAACCCGGAGACGACAACGGGCGGCAACGCCCTTAAATTCTATTCCTCAGTGCGGCTCGATATCAGGCGGATCGCAGCGATAAAGGACGGTCAGGAAATGGTCGGCAACCGGACACGGGTAAAGATCGTGAAAAATAAACTGGCGCCGCCCTTCAGGGAAGTGGAGTTCGACATCATATTCGGTGAAGGCATATCGCGTGAAGGCGATGTCATAGACCTCGCGGTGGATATGGGGATCGTTGAAAAGGCGGGTACCTGGTATTCATATGGCGATTCACGGATAGGCCAGGGAAGGGAAAATGCCAAGGAATATATGAAGGCACATCCCGAAACACTGAAAGAGATCGAAGGCAAAATTACCGAACAGGCCGGGATCAAAAAGGGAAGAGAGTAGTGACATCACGAGAGTTAAGACGTAAATTTCTTGAATATTTTGAGCGAAACGGCCATACGATAGTTCCCAGTTCAGGGCTTGCTGCCGGAAAAAGACCCGACGCTTCTTTTTGTCAATGCGGGGATGGTCCAGTTCAAGAACCTTTTTCTCGGCATAGAGAAAAGGCAATACAACAGGGCGACATCCTGCCAGAAATGCGTCCGTGCGGGCGGCAAGCATAACGACCTCGACAATATCGGCAAAACCCTGCGGCACCACACATTTTTTGAGATGCTGGGAAATTTTTCGTTCGGCGATTATTTCAAGAAGGATGCGATCGCCTATGCGTGGGAATTTCTGACCAAAGAGCTTGGCCTCGACGAATCAAAGATGTGGATAACCGTATTTCGCGAAGACAATGAGGCGGAAGAGCTCTGGAAAAAGACCGGCGTCCGGCCCGACAGGATAGTCCGGCTTGACGAGAAGGACAATTTCTGGTCAATGGGCGATGAAGGCCCCTGCGGCCCGTGCTCGGAGATCCTTTACGACCTGGGCCCCGATGTCGGCTGCAGGCAGCCGTCATGCGCTGTCGGCTGCGACTGCGACCGTTTTCTGGAGATATGGAACCTTGTCTTTATGGAATTTGACAGAAGCGCCGACGGACAGATGAAAAAACTGCCGAGGCCGTCTATCGACACCGGCATGGGGCTCGAGCGCGTTACCTCGATCATGCAGGGTAAGATCGGCAATTACGATACCGATCTTTTCGTGCCCATCATCAGGCGGATCGAGGACATAGCGGGATGCGCATACGGCGAGAACGAAAAAAACGACATAGCGATACGGGTTATTGCGGACCATGCCCGGGGCGCCACATTTATCATAAACGACGGCGTTCTCCCGTCAAAGGACGGCAGGGGATATGTCCTGAGGAGGATCATCCGGCGCGCCCTGCGTTATGGGAGAAAATTGGGCATACAGAAAGAATTTCTCAATGATCTGACAAAAAATGTTGTCGATATCATGGAAGATGCGTATCCGGACATAAAGAACAATCATTCGTACATAATGAGGGTCATAAAAGGCGAAGAGGAAAGGTTCGTCGAAACGCTCGGGATGGGGATGAAGCTGTATGAAGAATTTACCCGGGACCTTAAAGGCCGGGGCAATTCGCTCATCCCGGGGGAACTCGTTTATAAGCTTTATGATACCTATGGGTTCCCGGTCGATATCACAACCGATATGGCCGACGAAGACGGGCTTGCCATAGATAAGGATGGCTTTGAAAAGGCCCTTGCCGAGCAGAAGGAACGTTCAAAGACGGGCTCGCATATCAAGGGCGAAGAATGGAACGAAGGGCACCTGGCAATATTGCAGAAGGGGTTGTCGAGCGTATTTACCGGATACGAAACCCTGAAGGATGAGGGTGTCGTTCAGGCTATCCTTGTCGGCAACGAGATCGTTGAGCAGATAGGCGAAGACGAAGAAGGCGAGCTTTTTCTTACAAAAACCCCGTTCTATGCCGAAAGCGGCGGGCAGATCGATGATTCGGGGACCGTCACCCTTAAAACGGGCAATGTCTCTGGCGCGGGTTACAGGCGTGACGAAGGTCAAAGAAGACCTGTTTGCCCACCGGGTCGTTATGGAATCCGGCACATTGCGTCGCGGCGACACTGTTTCGCTTGCAGTGGATGAGGAAAAAAGGAAGGGCGTATCCCGAAATCATACGGCGACGCACCTCCTCCAGTTCGCCCTGCGGCAGGTCCTTGGCGATCACGTCAAACAGTCAGGATCGCTTGTCGAACCCGGCCGGATGCGCTTCGATTTCACGCATTTCGAGGCAATGAAAGACGAGCAGATACGTAAGGTAGAAGACATCGTCAATCAGAAGATCATGGACTGCGTACCGGTCATCATAAATGTGAAGAGCCGCGAAGAGGCCATACGGGAAGGCGCCACGGCCCTGTTTGAAGAAAAATACGGGGAAACGGTGCGTGTCATATCGATCGGCGATTTTTCCCGCGAGCTGTGCGGCGGCACACATGTCGGGAATACGGGCCAGATAGGCAGCCTCTATATCCTCAGCGAAAGTTCCCTTGCATCGGGTGTGCGCAGGATCGAGGCGACAACGGGCATGGGGGCCCTGGCCTACAAGCGCAGGATCGAAGGGACATTGAGGTCCATTGCCAAAAAGACGAACACCGAATTTGACCGGGTCGAGGCACGGATCGAGTCGCTGCTCGGTGAACTTGCATCGAAGGAAAAAGAACTCGAGCATTTCAAACAGGATATCGTCGCCAGCACGGGTCGACGGCGCCATAGCCGAGGCGACCGATATCGACGGTGTCAAGGTCGTGACCCTGTTCATGGAAAATGCGACCGCGGACGATCTGAGAAAAGTAACGGATGTCGTGCGGTCCCGGGTCAAGGATTGCATCGTCGTCGTGGGGACACAAGGGCACGGACGACAAGGGACTCGTTGTCGCATCGGTCAGCAAGGACATGCAGAAGACATACAGCGCCGGCAAGATCATCAAGAACCTCACGGCGCATTATGGCGGCAAGGGCGGAGGCGGCCCGAACACCGCGCAGGGCGGCATACCGGGCGTTCGGTCCGGGAATCCCTCAAAAATGTTGTACAATTTATCGGCAATTAGTATGATGACCTGAAAAAGGGCGGAAAAATGAAAAGATACGCGGACAATCTACGGAGCGTAAATCTCTTTTCAAATCTCAAGGACAACGAACTTGAGACCATCTCCCGGATACTCTACATGAACACGTATCATCGGGGACAGCTCATTTTCCAGGAAGGCGAAGAAGGCAATGCCCTGTTCATCGTTCTTAGCGGGAAGGTAAAGGTCTGCCTGTATGATGAGGAAGGCCGGGAATATGTTCTCGATGTGATCGGAAAGGACGGTTTTTTCGGGGAACTTGCCCTTATTGACGAATTGCCGCGTTCGGCAAATGTCCTCGCGATGGAGACCTGCGATCTTCTCATCATCCGAAGGAATGATTTCATGAAGCTCCTCATGGAAAACCCTTCCATCTCGATCAATATTTTGAAGGTTATGGCCGGCAGGCTGCGGGCAGCCGATGAGAGAATAAAATGGCTGGC
This sequence comes from uncultured delta proteobacterium, assembly GCA_963823725.1. GTDB lineage: Bacteria > Desulfobacterota > Syntrophorhabdia > Syntrophorhabdales > Syntrophorhabdaceae > Delta-02. The sequence goes on along the minus strand of CAWGMJ010000020.1, from coordinate 30,723 downwards.
ATTTCTGAATGTCGAAGGCCGGGTCCTCAAATATCTCCTCGATATCGGCGGAAAGGATCGGGCATCAGGATGAAGGATTATATTATTATAGAGAAAGGGCCCACACAGATAGAGATAGCCAATGCCTGCGGATGTTCCCGGGAAACGGTCTCCCGCATGATGACGTCGCTTGTGAAAAAAGGCATCCTCGAGTGTCCGCAGAAAACAATATACCCTTTATCCGGAAACGCGAACATTTTAATGGAAAAAGACGGCAATCATGAAAAAAACAGTGCGTATCGGACTTGCCCAGGTAAATTCTACAGTCGGTGACCTTGCCGGGAACAGCGGCAAGGTTGTAAGCTTTGTTGAAAGGGCCACGGGAGAATGACGTCGATATCCTTGCTTTTCCCGAACTCGTTATAACCGGTTATCCTCCCGAGGACCTGCTCCTGAAAAAAGGGTTTATCGATGCCAATATCAAAACTGTCAATGACCTCGCATCGAAAGATAGACAGGCCCGCGATCATTGTCGGTTTTGTCGACTCGTCACGCGCGGCATATACAATGCTGCCGCCGTTATTTATAAACGCAGGATACGCGGCATCTACCGCAAGAAATTCCTGCCGAACTACGGGGTTTTCGATGAAAAAAGATATTTTATCCCGGGAGAGCGCCCCGCGTCTTCCGTTTCGGGAATATAATGTTCGGGGTTGCTATCTGTGAAGACACCTGGTTCAAGGGGCCCCCGATATCTACCATGGCCCGGATGGGCGCCGGGCTGATATTCAATATCAATGCATCACCCTATCATATGGGGAAAATATATGACCGGGAAAGGATCGTACGGACCAGGATCAGGGAAAACCGGGTCTGGGTGGCCTATACCAACCTTGTCGGCGGACAGGATGAACTTGTTTTTGACGGCCAGAGTTTTGTCATGGACAGATCGGGCAATATCGCAGCCAGTTCCAGGGCATTCGAGGAAGATCTCCTGATACTCGATATTGCCGAAAAAGACCTTGTAAAAAGAGGTCATCGGACATCGAAGGCGCATCCATAACCAACATTGCGGGCGTCGCCAAAGACAGTAAGACAAAAAAGCCGGTCGAGACTCAGCCCTGTTGTACGGCTCGACCCTGACTGAAGAGGTTTATCAGGCATTAAAACTGGGGCTTCACGATTATGTCAGAAAGAATGGGTTCAAGGGGACTGTTATCGGCCTTTCGGGCGGAATCGATTCGGCGCTGGTTGCGGCGCTTGCCGTTGATGCCCTTGGCAAAGAAAATGTCACGACTGTTTTTATGCCGTCGAAGTACACTTCGCGTGAATCGCGGGAAGATGCCTATCGAGCTTGCCGGCAACCTTGGGATCCGCATCATTGATATCCCGATCGACGGCATCCTCGAGGGTTATCTCAAAAGCTTGAAAACATTATTTGCAGGCCTGAAAGAGGATATTACCGAAGAGAACCTCCAGGCACGCATACGGGGCAATATCCTCATGGCCCTTTCAAATAAATTCGGATGGCTTGTCCTGACAACCGGCAACAAGTCCGAAATGAGCGTGGGTTACGCGACGCTTTACGGGGACATGGCGGGGGGCTTCGCGGTTATCAAGGATGTCCCGAAAACGGTCGTTTACGAGATATGTGCCTGGCGGAACCGGCAGGGCCCGGTTATACCGGAGCGGATCATGACCAAAGAACCGACCGCGGAATTGAAGCCCGACCAAAAAGACAGTGATACCCTGCCGCCGTATGATCACCTCGACCAGGTACTCAAAAGTTATGTGGAAGAAGACAAAGAGCCGACCGTACGTGATTTTCCCGCCATGCCCGCCGAGGAGATCGCCCGGGTGCTCAGAATGGTCGACCTAAGCGAATACAAGCGGCGTCAGTCCCCTCCGGGGATAAAGATCACCCCCAAGGCCTTCGGGAAAGACAGAAGAATGCCCATTACCAACAAATTCAAGCCCTCGCAATGATCCGGCCATAGGGGTTTTACCGCCTCGTTCCTTCATCATTTTCCTATGGCATGGCCCGGGTATTCCTCGTATCCGCCCTGCATCTTGCGCCTTATAAATTATTTCCATTTTTCTCTATCATTTATTTTTGGAGTGGTATATAAATCGTGTATACACAATAAAAAAAGGAGGTGAAACATTATGAAGAAAGCTTTAGTATTCATGTTTGCTCTGGTAATCGGTCTGTCCTTAACATTGACGGGCTTTGCAGCCGAGGAGAAAAAGGCAACGCCAGCAACCCCGGCAACGCCTGCAACCCCGGCAACACCGCCGGAAAAAGTTGATGCACCGAAGGAAAAACCGGTAAAGAAAGAGAAAAAAGCCAAAAAACCAAAGAAAACAACAAAGAAATCAAAGAAAGCCAAAGCAGCCCCTGCAGAGGAGAAACCGGTAGAAGCAAAATAAGCAATTGACCCGAAAACCGTAAAAAAAAGGGGAGAAAAATTCTCCCCTTCTTTATCTTAAAATACATCCTGGGACAATTTCTGGTCCTCCCCGAACAACCTCACCGGACATGGATTTAGGAAAAACCGCAGATGTGTGGTATAATTCACATTGTGAGAAAGATAATTATTGATATTGATAATACACTATGGGATTTTGCCCCTGTTCTCTATGAAAGGCTCAATGATACCGATTCGGGTTTTCCGCATCCTTCGCAATGGCATTCGTGGAGTTTCTGGAAAGGGCTTATTTCTCCTGAAAAGCTTTATCGTATTATCCGGGATGTTCATATGGAGCAGGATGTTTTCGAACCATACGATGACGCTCGCATTTTTCTGGAAAGGCTGAAAAAAAACGGTTTTTATATCATGATTGCCAGTCACCGGGAAAAAGAGACCCTCGCATCAACGCGCAAATGGCTCGAGAAAAATGCCCTTCCCTTCGACGAGATCCACCTGAGCTACGATAAATCCGTTCTTTTCGATGAATGCTGGGGCATTATTGACGATAGTCCGGTGACGCTCGACAAGGCCCGTTCGGCCGGCATTGTCCGGGCCGGCCTCAAAAACCCGTGGAATGAAGGCGAAGACCACCCGTTATTCAGCAACCTGGACGAAATATACGATTACCTTCGAGAAGAATGCGCCGCGAGGAAATAGATCTCGTCTCGTTTATTCCCCGATGATCTTGACTAGGACGCGTTTCCTGCGCCGGCCGTCGAATTCGCCGTAAAATATCTGTTCCCACGGGCCGAAATCAAGGCTGCCGCCCGTGACTGCAACCACCACTTCCCGTCCCATGACCGATCTTTTCAGGTGTCCATCCGCATTGTCTTCGCCGACGTTGTGCCGGTACTGCGAAACGGGGTCATGCGGGGCCAGCGTTTCGAGCCAGACCTAAGATCATGGTGAAGGCCGCTTTCATCGTCATTAATAAAAACGGATGCGGTGATGTGCATGGCATTTACCAGGACAGAGCCCCTCCTTAATTCCGCTTTCCCGTAGGCATTCCTCGACCTCGGGGGTGATGTTGACAAAACCGACCCTGTCAGGGATATTGAACCATAATTCTTTTCGATATGTTTTCATGGGATACGTTTACCTGTTTTTCAGCCGCCTTTTCGAGAATTGCCGATAGTTCAGCAAGAAACTTTTGAAATATTTCCTCACCTTTGTTCTTCATTCCCTCTTCGTAACTGTAGCGAAGCTTAACCCAGTTATTTGTGTATTGTGTCAGGTATAGTTTCGAACTCATATCTCTGCCCTGCATCCGAAAGGTGAATGACGATGCCAATGCCTTTCGGCCGGATGTCCCCGGCATTGTCACAAGTCTCATTCCCGGGCAATCTCGTGATGTTTTCGATCACCCCCATTTTTCCCGCCTGATAAATGTCCCCGACGGCCTGGTCGAATTGTGCCTTGAAAACGGGTGATGAGACATCGGCTGGAACAGCCTTAAAACCCAGGTTATAGATGAATATCGTCATGGAGACGCCGGGCAGATTGTATCCAATCCCCACCCCGAGCTCGGGTTGTTCAAAAACGGTAACCTTTCCTTTATTCATGCCGGCTATCGTGTCCGGAAAAACAAGGCCCGTAGCGGGATGCCGGTAGGTTTCTGCGGCGGCCATCGAGGCCGCAAGGAGAAAAACAAGGGAAATAACCCAAATGCAAAGAACGAAGCGCTTAAGATAAGGCATTGGCCACCTCCTGAATTCACTATTGCATTACCATCGCGCCATCTTTTACACAAGAAAAATGTTTAGTCAGTGCACGCCGATGATGAGCAAACCGGGGTCGATATTGGAAAGAAAGCCCCCGCCTCTTTGAAGAGAACGGGGGCCTGGTTTTCTGTATAGGGAACTTTACTTGATGGCCTTGTGATAGGATTGCAGTGATTTGACCTTGATCTCACCCTTGTTTGCATGGGATGCCTTGATCCCTTCGGCGGTCGCTTTCGCCGCGGCTGCGGTGGTGATGTAAGGAATTTTGTATTTTATGGCCGCTTTGCGTATATACGAGTCATCATACTTGCTGCTTTTGCCCGAAGGCGTGTTGATCACGAGATTGATCTCTTTATTGTGGATGGCATCGACTATGTTGGGCCTGCCTTCGTGGACCTTCTTGATATGTTTGCTGCTGACTCCATTTTGGGCGAGGAATTTATGCGTACCTTCAGTCGCTACAATAGTAAAGCCCAATTTAACGAGCTGTTTCGCAACGTCTAAAATGTCCGCCTTATCATGGTCGACGATGGTCATGAGGACATTTCCCTGACCGGGGAAGTTTCTGGCCCGCCGCTTCCTGGGACTTGGCAAATGCGAGCCCGAAAGAATTGGCCATGCCGAGGACCTCACCGGTTGATTTCATCTCGGGACCGAGCGTCGGGTCAACTTCAGGGAACATATTGAAGGGGAATACAGCTTCTTTGACCCCCACATGCGGATACGTCTTGTGGGTCAGGCCCATGTCTTTCAGCTTCTTACCGATCATCAGCTGTGTCGCTATCCGGGCCATCTGAACGCTGGTGACCTTCGAAACGAGGGGCACGGTCCTGCTTGCCCGGGGGTTTGCCTCCAGTATGTAGACCTTGTCATTGGCAATGGCGTACTGGATATTCATAAGGCCGATGACTTTCAATTCTATGGCCAGTTTTTTCGTATATTCGTTGATCGTTTCAATATGTTTTTCGGATAGGGTCCTGGGAGGTATGGCACAGGCGCTGTCGCCGGAATGTACGCCGGCCAGTTCTATATGTTCCATTATGGAGGGAACGAACGCGTCCTCACCGTCGGAAATAGCGTCAGCTTCAACCTCTATTGCGGCCTCGAGAAATTTGTCGATAAGGATCGGCCTGCCGGAGGAGATATCTACGGCAGCATTCACGTAAGATTTCAGCATTTCGTCATCGTAGACCACTTCCATGCCCCTGCCTCCAAGGACGTACGATGGGCGGACCATCAGAGGATAGCCGATCTTATGTGCAGCGTCCAGGGCCTCTTCAAGTACGACGGCCGTCCCGCTTTCGGGCTGGGGTATGCCGAGCTTTTTAATAACCTGGCTGAACCGCTTGCGGTCTTCAGCAATGTCAATGCTTTCAGGCGAAGTGCCGAGTATTTTGACTCCTGCGTCTTCGAGCTGCCGCGCCAGGTTGAGCGGTGTCTGGCCGCCAAACTGGACAATGGCGCCGATCGGTTTTTCCTTCTGATAAATGCTCAGGACATCTTCCACCGTGAGCGGCTCGAAATAGAGTTTGTCTGATGTGTCGTAGTCGGTGGATACGGTTTCCGGGTTACAGTTGACCATTATTGATTCATATCCCTCGTCACGAAGGGTAAAAGCGGCATGAACACAGGTATAGTCAAATTCTATGCCCTGACCGATACGATTGGGGCCTCCCCCGAGGATCATTACCTTTTTGCGGTCGCTGACCCCCACTTCATCGGGAGCATTATACGTCGAATAGTAATATGCGGCATCGGCCCCGCTTACGGGCACCTTGCACCATGTCTCGTTCTTTCCCAGCGCCGACCGTCTGCGTCTTATTTCCGTTTCCGGTATATCAAGGATCATGGATAGATATCTGTCGGAAAATCCATCTTCCTTCGCCTTTATAAGAAGGTGGTCAGGAAGCGTGCTCTCCTTGTACCGGAGCATTTCTTCTTCCAGGTCAAGGATCTCCTTCATCTGTTCGATAAACCAGTGCTTTATCTTGGTCTTCTCGAAGAGCTCATCGACCGTTGCACCCTTCCGCAATGCTTCGTACATTATGAACTGGCGCTCCGAAGACGGTTCGTTAAGAAGGCGCATGAGATCGTCCAGGGGCAACTGATTGAAATTCCTCGCAAAACCAAGGCCGTACCTTTTTATCTCAAGCGAACGGATCGCTTTCTGGAAAGCTTCCTTGTATGTTTTGCCGATGCTCATTGCCTCACCGACAGCCTTCATCTGGGTGCCTAATTTGTCTTCGGCCTCGCTGAATTTTTCAAATGCCCAGCGGGCGAACTTAATAACGATATAATCACCGGACGGGGTATATTCATCAAGTCCCGCTCCGCGATAATAAGGAATGTCTTTCAAATTATAACCGCCTGCCAGTTTTGCGGAGATAAATGCGATGGGAAACCCCGTAGCCTTAGAGGCAAGGGCTGATGAGCGCGATGTCCTGGGATTGATCTCGATCACGACAATGCGCCCGTTTTCGGGATTATGGGCAAACTGGATATTCGTGCCGCCGATCACCTGGATCGCTTCAACGATCCGGTACGAATAATCCTGCAGCTTTTTCTGGACCTCCTCCGAGATGGTGAGCATCGGTGCGCAGCAGAACGAATCTCCCGTATGAACGCCCATCGGGTCGATGTTTTCGATAAAACATACGGTGATCATCTTGTTCTCGGCGTCGCGGACAACCTCGAGTTCGAGTTCTTCCCACCCGACAACCGCTTCTTCGATGAGTATCTGCCCTATGATGCTTGCTGAGATACCCCGGCTCGCAATTGTCTTCAATTCTTCCTTATTAAACGCGATACCCCCGCCGGTCCCGCCCATCGTATAGGCAGGGCGGATCACGACCGGATATCCCAGCCGGTCGGCAATATCAAGCGCCTCCTCGATAGAATAGGCCAGCTCGCTTTCGGGCATGGGGATTCCCAGTTTGTTCATGGTTTTCTTGAATTCGTCGCGGTCTTCGCCGCGCTCGATGGCGTCGGCCTGGACGCCGATTATGCGCACCCCATGCTTTTCGAGAATTCCGCGCCGGGAAAGCTCCGCAGCCAGGTTAAGGCCTGTCTGACCGCCAAGGTTGGGAAGCAGCCCCTGCGGTTTTTCCTTTTCTATGATCTTTTCGATGACATCGATCGTAAGGGGTTCGATGTATGTCCTGTCGGCCATGCCCGGATCGGTCATGATCGTAGCAGGATTCGAGTTTACAAGGACTATTTTGTAACCGGCGGCGCGCAGGGCCTTGCAAGCCTGGGTGCCTGAATAGTCAAATTCACAGGCTTGGCCGATAATGATTGGGCCGGAACCGATGATAAGCACTTTTTTGATGCCTTGGATCCTGGGAGTTTTTTTCATTGGAGGGTGTCCTTTCGGATTTGCTCTGCATCGTATCAAAAGAACCTGAGCGAGTCAAGCTTTTTACTCTGTAGCGGCCAGCTGATATTGAGCGCTATTCGACCTGTTTTAGTGTCGCATAGAACGGATTATGCATTAAATAGCCCGATCAGATGACCGGGATGCAGGGTCCTTGATCGATTGTTGGGTCATGCCGCTCGGAAGCGTAAGGCAGAAAACGAGGATGACAGCAAACAGCAGTATCTTGAGAAAGATCACCCCCGTCGCGATCGATCTCGATCTGCGGCTCCGGAAAGAAATAGGTGCAAACTGCATTGTGCTGAGGTCGGTATGTTTCTTTTTCTTCTTTCTTGCCGCACGCACGATAAGCAAAAGACCGAGAATGATGAGCAACAGGTAAAAAAACTGCCAAGGGCCCGCCTTCAGGGCCAAAGGGTATGAAGTACTAAATTGATCAATGACAAAAGACCCGAGGCCCGACCAGAAGATAAAATGACCTGTCATCTTTCCCCTGCCGGGGTCGGAGTTTCCCGCAACGGCAAATAAGATTATAAATATAATGAAACTTTTAAGTGCATCGTACAGGGCAACAGGATGCCTGAATCCATCGGAATAGGGGAATTTGACCCCCCACCAAGCCCCGGTAACGGCCCCATACGCTTCGCTATTCAGATGATTGCCTATTCGTACCAATAGTAATAACAGGCACAGGGGGATGACGATCTCGTCGGTGATAACGAGGAACTTTTTTTCTGTATATCAGGCAGAAGACAAGGACCGCAGCAAAAAGGCCTGTTATAACCCCCGTCAAAGCCATCCCGCCATGCCACAGGGATGCCATTTCCAGATACCTGCCGTGAAAAATGTCGCGTTCGGAGACAAAAACTGTGAAGCTTCGCCCGCCTAAAAGGCTGAAGATCGAAACGACTATAGAAAGGTTAATGGCCCCCGACGTGGATAGGCCGATATAGGTGCGCCGCAATACCAGCCATAAACAAACAAAGAGGAACCCGATGGCATAGGCAAGTCCATGATACGAGAAGCTGATCCCCCATATTTCAGCAAACACGGGATCAACGTTGAGAACATAGGGCCCGTCGAATAAGATTATAACCCCCCTGACTGCTGATGCTGCGCTTTCCCCGTTTCTCTACTTCTACTATTCCCGCGGCAATATTGTCAACTGAAGAATACATTTGTTTTTTGCCCTCGTTGAACTGGCCGAATATCGCCTGTAACCGGAAACGAGACCCTCCCGTTGCGGGAGGGAATTGGGGGAACGTGATAATATATGGGGTTATGTGGGGGGGTTACGAATTGGATTTTTCGAAAGCTTCTTTTGGTGCACCGCAAATCGGACAGGTCCAATCAGCCGGAAGCTGATCGAAAGGGACCTTCTCCACTTTTTCATCGTATTGATAACCGCATACTGAACATGTCCAGACCATAATTTAACCCTCCTTAATAGTTTTATTTATTTCTGTGCCCTTGTATAAGGGCGCAATCTTTACATATTCCGTAAAAATCAACATGATTCCCGATTATTTCGAAACCGTATTTTTCTTCTTCGGAAAGCTGGAGGGGAAATTGGATAAAGATATCTACGATCTTTTTACATTTTGTACATATCAGGTGGTGGTGCGGTTCGGTATTAGGATCAAACCGTTTTTTCACCGGGTCTATCGAAAGCTCGGTCACCATTCCCTGCTCTTTCAGGGCGTCCATAGTATTATAGACAGTCGCAAGGGACATGGTGGGAAACTGGTCGTGCAGAGCCCCGTAAATATCGCTTGCGCTGGGGTGCATTACATTTCCATCGAGGTATTTCATTATTGCCATCCTCTGCGGTGTCATTTTCATCATCTTGTGCATTGCCATATAATAAGTACTCTTAATTGAGATATAATATTACATTAGAATGATTATTGTCAAGAAGTTTCTAAAATATCTTATATATCAGCCGCCATCCCACATCGGGTGTTCTACCTTGATGAACCAGGCTGACGGGTTCTCGAAATATTCTTCGGCATCGCGCAGGGACAGGAAATGTTCGTATTCTATCGATGAAAGAAGCTCGAAAAACTTTTTTTCCCGTTCATCGGTGGAAGACGCGGCCAGATTTTTGTAGAAAATAACCCCTTTTTCTTCAAATTCCACCGCGGTTTTAACGGCCTTTAGATCATCTGCATCGCACGGTTCCGATGCATCGATCTTCTTAAGGGTATCGATGAGAATATCTCTTACATTGGTCTCGTTTACCGTGAGTGGTACCGTTTCGGGCCACCTGTCATTGACCTTCCATTCTTCGTGAAGTTTTTTCAACCTTTCGTAATGTTCCGTCTCATCCTGGGCTATGCGGCTGAACATTTCCCTGCCGGCAGCGTTTTTCGTCCGCGCGGCGTTTTTAACGTAAAAATCGCGCTCGCGAATTTCATTATTCAGGGCCACTTCCAGGGCATTGAGCCTTTGTTCGTTATCCATGGCGCGCACCTCTTCCTCGTATTTGAGGTAAATATATGTTTTGGAAAGGGAATAATCAAGTGGGGAGAGGCAGCCTATACGCCTTATGCCTAACGGTCAAAGGATGAGCCGGTCGACCATCACTTCATCGATCTTTTTTCTGCCGAGAAGGGCCATAAGAAGGCGGTCGATGCCAACACTTACCCCGGTACAGGCATGTTCGATCATCCCAAGAGATTCAAGGAACGCGGCATCAGGGGGAAACTGCCTTTTTCCTATCCGCGCCCGTTCGCGATTGTCCTCATCGAAACGTTTCTGCTGTTCTTCGGGATCGGTGAGTTCGGTATAGCCGTTCGCTATTTCAAGGCCATCGACGTAAACCTCGAACCTCTCGACCATATTCGGCCTGTCATCCCGTCTTTTCGCCATTGTCGAGATCGAAGAAGGCCACCCGTATATGATATAGGGCCGGCCATTGTGTAATTTCTGTTCCATTTCCTGTATGAAAACCTTGAAGAAAAGGCTGTTCCAGTCATCTTTATCATCAATTCCCAAAAACCCCCTCCTATTAAGGACGGCAAACAAGGTGTCCCGGTCAAGGGGAAAAGGATCAAATCCCATGATGTCAAGGAACAGACGGTCCATTTCGTAGATCGCGAACGGGGCTGTGAAGTTTTCTTTTTCCACCACGGGAAGGCACCGGGCAACATATTCGATGAGGTCGCCTGTCTCGGCCATGATGTCCCGGCAAGACCCTTCGCGGTACCATTCGAGCATTGTGAATTCAGTATTGTGGACCTCCTGATGATCTTCGACCCTCCACACTTTACAGATCTGGAAGATCCTTTTGTGGCCCGACCGCAGGAGTTTTTTGAGGCCCATTTCCGGCGATGTGTGGAGGAAGAACGGGCCCTTTCCGGATACGCTTACTTCAAGGGGATCGATATGCGGATCGGGCGGGGCGGTGGCCATGAGGTGCGCCGTTTCGGCCTCAATGTAGTCCCGGGCGTAAAAAAACTCACGGGATGCCTTGAACAGGTCATGCCGTATTTTCAGGATCTCCCGGATGTGCCGTATGTCTTTGGTTATCATTGGTTGCCGCTCAAGTCAGGTTATTGCAATTCATGCAGTAAATAAGTATACTTTGCCTTACGGAGAGGTGACCGAGTAGGCCGAAGGTGCTCGCCTGCTAAGCGAGTGTACGGATTAAACCGTACCCAGGGTTCAAATCCCTGCCTCTCCGCCATTCCAGAATTAATAGGATTCAATAGCCGCAGTGTTTAAGTCAAGCAAAATAGAATAAAAATAAAGTTCTACTTCGGGCTGGACTGACCCTCGCATTTAAATGTTATCCTGAACTCTGTACCACCTTCCCGAATAAGGTCGATGGCCCCGTCGAGCTGTTCCACCAGTGATACAACGAGCTGCATTCCCAGAGTTTTCATCCTCGATCTTTACCATAATCCGGGTAAAGGATCTTTATGCAATCCGGGCAGATACCATGACTGAATTGAGCCTCTGTATGTTCTCGGATATATGCCTCTACCTGGTTCCAGTACCCCTGGTCATCCCGTATTCGTTTACAGTTCGCGCATATCGGGACTATCCCGCGCAATGTTTTTATCTGGTCCAGCGCCTGTCTTAACTCTGTCACGTTTGCCCTGAGCTGGTCCTGCATCTCGAGCATTCTGCGCCCCACTTCGATCCTGGCCCATAGTTCGCCGGGGTCGAACGGTTTTGAGATATAATCGTCGGCCCCGGCTCCCAGTCCGGCGATAATATCATTTTTTTCACCCTTGGTCGTCAGCATGATAAGATAGGGAGGCGATTCGTTGAGCATTGCGCGGACGTTTTTAACGACTCCGAGCCCATCCAACCGCGGCATCATCCAATCCAGTATGGCGAGTCTCGGAGGATCCAGGCCGAGCAATATAGCGAGCGCCTCTTCACCGTCAACGGTCTCAATCACCTCGTGCCCCGCTTTTTTGAGAACGGCGGAAAGGAGGGTCCGGGATGTCAGATCATCTTCGGCTGTCAGAATACGCATGAAACCACCCCTACCAGATAAGGTTGAGCCTGCGAAGCTCTTCCAGCAATTTTGCCTTTTGGATAGGCTTCACAAGAAAGGCATCACATTTCCCGCGGACAGCTTCAAGCACATTTTGTTTATCGGCAAGGGCCGTTGTCATCATGATCTTGCACCATCGCGAAAGAAGTATCCCTTTCTCCTCCTCCAGGGCCCGGATCTCTTTGAGGGCCTGCTGGCCGTCCATTTCCGGCATCATAATATCAAGACAGATAAGTTCGTACGGCTCGCCCGATTGATATGCGAGCTGTACGGCCTCGATCGCTTCCTTGCCGTTAAATGCTGTATGGACCGGCCCGTAAGCCTTCAGGAGTTCCTGGAGCAGAAGGCGGCTTACAAAATCGTCCTCGGCTATAAGTGTTTTCACAATACCCCCTCCCTATGCTCATTATGTATCAGAGATCATCACATGCGCAGGGCCGTCGATCAAGGTCCTTACTTTTTTGGTGAGCTCTTCAATAATGAAAGGCTTCTGGATAAAACCGTCCCGGTTCTCGAGAAGGGCTTCCTTATCAAGCAGGCCCCTGTCATGTCCGCTCATGATCACATGATACATAAATGTATTAACTCTGAGACAGAAAACAGATATCAATGGAAATTGTTATGGCTTCCCGACAAGGGCCTTGATCTTCGGCATGGCCCTTTCGGCCGATCGTATGCCTTCTTCCATCAGGGCCTTTTTCTGCGTAAAATCGAACATGGAGACACCCTTCGTATCGGGTTCGAGTATGATATCTGCATGGGTGAGTTTTGTTTTTGAGTTTACATGCATCATGATCGCTATCGATTGGGCGATAACGTCGATGACCGAGTTTATATCAGTTTCGCGAATGTCTTTCTGAAGGTTAACTGCGATTATGACATTTGCCCCTTTTGCGCGGGCGACCTCGCAGGCTATATTGCTTGTTACCCCACCATCGACAAGTGTCCTGTTCCCAAATTTAACAGGGACGAAAATACCGGGGATAGCAGATGAAGCATGGATAGCCTTTGCGAGAGAACCTTTTTCCAGGGTCACAGTCTCACCTGTGTTAAGGTCGGTCGCTACGGGATAAAAGGGTATCTTTGTCGCTTCAACAGTTTTGACCTTTGCATTCTGCTCGACAAAGGATTCAAGCTTAGCTCCCTGGACGGGCCCCATCTTTGACGATACCACCGAAAAATCGAGTATATCGCCCCGGTTGATCTTGAAAGCAGCCCATTCAAGCTGGAAACTGTCAGGGTTTGCCGCGTAAAGCCCGCCGATCAGGCTGCCGACGCTTGTTCCGACGATCATATGTATCGGGATCTTCTCTTTTTCGAGCGCGCGAAGAACGCCGACATGGGCGAAGCCTTTCGCCGAGCCTCCGCCGAGAACAAGGGCCACTTTCGGTTCGGCTTTTTTGGATTGAGGCAGAGTCCCGCACGAGCAAACGAGAAGAAGAACAAGAAAATATAGTGCAAATTGTTTAATAACCGCCTCTTTTCCCGACAAACGGGTTGTAGATCTTTTCCCGGCCGATCGTGCTGCGCGTTGCATCCCCGTAATTGTGCCCGGGAGCGACGACCGTATCATCGGGAAGAACGAAGAGCTTTTTCTGTACGGATTCAAGGAGGGTTTCCCACGATCCGCCGTCGAGATCGGTCCTTCCGACGCTGCCGACGAAAAGTGTATCCCCTGTAAAGACCATCCCCGCATGATAAAGGGACATGCTTCCCGGTGAATGGCCCGGTGTATGGATAACTTTGAGCGACGTATTCCCGACAGTGATGATATCGCCGTCACGGACGGTTCTATCGGCGGGCGGTGAAGGCTCCCCGCCGAACATCTGAAAGGAATGGCCTGACTGATTGACGAGTGCCCGGGCCTCCACCTCATGGATGATGATCTCAGCCCCGGTCAATTCCTTCATTTTCTTATTACCCATAATGTGGTCAATATGACAGTGCGTGTTAACGATATATTTAATTATGTAGCCCCGTGATGCGGCTTCGTCGCAGATCCGGCTGCAATCTGCCGCCGGGTCGATGACAAGGGCTTCCTTCGTTTCCTTGCAGGCAACGATATATGCGAAGATGGCAAAACTGCCTACCTCCATTTGTTTGACGAACATGTGAGATCCTCCTTTAAATCGGCGTTTAAATTTAATACTTTTTGGTGCCGTTTTTCAATTTTTTTGGTAAGATTGAGCTTTAATCAAGCCAGGGTATAAAAGAGGAGGAAGGATGAAGCCAGTCTTCATTGAGGCACGGGACCTGCCCGACGCATGGTTCCAGTCTATTTACCGGATATTTGAAAATGAAGGTGTGCATGAATATATCATAGACCGGGGGTCATTTGAGGGGAATAGACGCCGTGAATTCGATCTCGTGATGGTCCATATCAAGTATCCGGGAACGATACCGCTTATCCCTGACATACCCCCCGAACTCGGGGTCCCTGCGCCGACATCAATGGATTACGTCGAAGAATACCTGCAGTATCTCATGACCGACAAAAAAGCCCCGAACGAATTGTATACGTACGGGGAGCGGCTCACGAACCCGAAGGTGATCATCAACGGACAGGAATATGCCTGCGGCATCAACCCCATTGAAGAGGTTATCAGCATATATAAAAAGGGAAATTTTGGCACAAATCAGGCAATTATGGAGATTGGCATGCCATCTGATATAACAATAGAAGATCCCCCGTGCCTGAGGCTCATCGATACCCGGGTGACGGATGGAAAGCTGCATTTTGTGCTCTATTTCCGGAGCTGGGACCTTTGGGCCGGATTTCCATCTAATCTTGCCGCTATTCAGCTTCTCAAGGAATATATGTGCCAGGAGATCGGCATTGAAGACGGCACAATCACAGCCGTGAGCAAAGGCCTGCATCTTTACGAATATACATTCGGTTTCGCACTGCAGAGGCTTCGCAGGGACGCTCCGGCTGCCGGCGCTTAGTTCTGGGCCTGCATGGATAATAGGGAATAGCGGTCTTTGATACTTTTCTGAATAATCCCGATGTCCGACCTTTCTGTTATTTCAAGCGTATCGTATCTATCCGGCCGGGGATCGAGCATTGTCAGAATGACCGTCTTTCGATCGGACGGTATCAACTCAAAGAATACCTTGTTTTGATAGACAAAAACGATCCCGTAATGGCAGGGGACTATAATGCCGTCCCTGCATGAATATGCCGCAAAGCTGAGAAGGTCGTTGAGTATTTCCCATAATTTTGGAGAATTCAGCCGGTCGAGGTGCTTGCCTACTGAAGGATGGTGCAGGCACTGTGCAATATCCTGTTCTATGCAGGGCTTTTGTGGTTTTTGCGGGTCAACGAACCTGTCCTCGAGATGGTAGCTGAGATCCACGATATCAGGATATGTGAAAAATGTTTGTGACCAGAGGGCATCAAAGATGTTGCCGGCATCGGTCCAGCCAAGTCCCGATTCGAGGTCGATGAATAAATTTTTCCTCAGTCTCCTGTCGAAAAAGCTCTCAATGCCAAGGCGCTCCATCCTGCTGTCGACATAAAGGCTCCAGATCTGGTTATAGCGGTCCCTGATGACGGGTTCTTTTTCCTCGTCGGGGGTCATGCGCGGATCGTAGAGAAAGGCGGCATCGAGCACGTCGGCAATATAGAGAAAGATACGGTAAATGCGGCCGTAGAGAAAAGAATCGTCTGTCCAGATAAAGGTCTTAACATCGAGCGACCCCTTTTTGCGCTTGATCAGCGCTTTTTCCAGCCAGGGGGAATCTGTTCCTTCTATTACGACGTTGTTTATCTTGTGTGCGATGCCGAGATTATCTATTATTGATTGAACGAGGGCTTTTCGCGTTTGCACTTAAAATTCGCCTTCAAGGCTATAGAGCTCAAGAAGGAATGTTTTAGCTTTCATCCATTTCGAATTTGCATTTGCAGAAAAGGGTACGGCCTGAAGGTATTCGCTTAAGTATTTTCGCGCGCGCTCCGATTCGTGGCGCTTAGCGTAGATATACCCGAGATAGTACAGGCTCGATTCATATGCCGCCGTATAGCGCGGGATGAGATCGTTGAGGCTTTTCAGCTTGAGGTACAATTGCTCTTTTTCTTTGGTCGCAATAGCGGGATCGTTGACGGCCTTTTCGTACTGGCCCTTGATGAATTTAACGGTTGCAAGCACTTCTTTTGTATATTCGTGGACCTTAAGGGATATCCTCAGGGACGTGTCGTATTCGTTCTTTTTAAGAAGCTCTTCGACCTTCTTTTGATTAGCCTGCAGGTTGGAATCATTGATAACCCCGGACTCTTTTTGCTGAGCAGGTTTTGGCTTCTTTTCCGGAGCGGCATGTGCTGTCATGCCAAAAGCGAGAGGTAACATTATCCCGACGATAAAGAATAAAAGACATGATGTCCTGCCGATGGTCGCCGCATTATATTTCATAGGATGTGTTCCCCCCGAAATGATAGAAAAAATGGCGGTGCAGAGATTTGAACTCCGGACACTGCGGATATGAGCCGCATGCTCTGACCACCTGAGCTACACCGCCTTGCAATTTGATATAAGCCATAATCACCTTTAAAGTCAATAATAAAACGGGTTATGGGTGATGGGTAATAGGTGATGGGAAAAGAAGAAATAACTTGGAAAATGGATACAGGTTTTCCTATTACCCATGACCTATCGTCTATAACCTATCTTCATTTTATCTTGAGGATCTTGTGGAGTTGGATGCCAAGGCGCCAGCGGGGATGCCGAAGGCAGTAATCAATAGCGGCCCGTAAATTTTCCGATCCGGCCGCTTCGTCGATCGGCTGGATAATGAAATGATCAAAGTCCAGGTGTTCAAAGGACGCGGGATCAATGCCCCTCTGGGGATAAAGGAGCTTAAGTTCGTTGCCTCTTACTATGATGAGATCCGATCCCGCCTTCGGGCTCACCGTTACCCAGTCAATCCCGTCAGGTATCGGCAGGGTCCCGTTTGTCTCGATAGCGATCTCCCAGTGATTGGCATGAAGCTCCCGAATAAGCTCAGTATCGGCCTGAAGCGCCGGTTCGCCGCCCGTTATAACGACGAAGCGGAACATATCATCAGGGTTTTCCGAGGGCCGGCACGATGTCATTGCGCAAACGATATCGGAAGCATTTTTATACTCGCCTCCTCCCGGGCCGTCTATCCCTGAAAAATCGGTGTCGCAAAAGGGACACGAAAGGTTGCAGCCGGAGAATCGTACGAATACGGCCGGTCTTCCGGTATTGATGCCCTCGCCCTGAAGCGAGTAAAAGATCTCTTTTATCCGGTACGTCATTTAAAAAGGTTTTTCCTGTGCATAATCGATAGGGTCCTTTAAACCGGCTTCTTTAAATCCCTGCAGGCGAAGAAGGCATGCCTCGCATGACCCGCAGGCCTTACCTTCCGCGGACGGGTCATAACACGTCGTTGTAAGGGAATAATCGACCCCGAGGGTCAGCCCTTTCTGTATGATGCTGGATTTGGTCATGGAAATAAGCGGCGCATGGATCGTGAACGAATCTCCCTGTACCCCCGCTTTGGTCGCGAGATTGGCGAGCCGTTCAAAGGCCGCGATAAATTCCGGCCTGCAGTCGGGGTAGCCGCTGTAATCTATGGCATTTACCCCTATGAAAATATCCCGTGCGTGGATGGACTCTGCGAAGGCGAGCGCAAATGAGAGAAATATCGTGTTCCTCGCAGGAACGTAGGTGACGGGGATATCCTTTGATACCTCGGAAAGGTCCCGCCTCCTTGGAACGTCAATATTGTCGGTCAGGGCCGAGGCGCCGAAACTGCGAAGATCGATATCAAGAACGATGTGCCTCTTTACACCGATTGACCGGGCAATATTGGCCGCGGCGTCAACTTCCCTCATATGCCTCTGTCCGTAGCGGAAGCTCAAGGCATAGAGCTCAAACCCTTCGCTTTGCGCGATGGCGAGTGTTGTCGAAGAATCGAGGCCGCCGCTTAAAAGAACGACGGCTTTTTGTGACGCTGTCTCCATAAAGGCCCCTTATTTTCTAAATATCGAAAAGATGATCGAGAGTATGATGCTGATAATGATACTTGTCACTATGGGAAAATAAAATGTGAAATTATCCCTTTTTATGGAGATATCCCCGGGGAGCTTTCCAAGCCACGGAATCCTGGGCCCGTATGTATACGCAAGGCCGAGGACGATCAGGATGACCCCGATAACGATCAGCATTTTTCCCATGGAAGGCATCATTTCCCGCCGTAGCGTTCCTTTTCGCTGAATATGCAGCCGCAATACTGCTGACGATACATATTGAGCCTTTTCGACTCGTTTATCCCCTCCTGCCAGCCTTTCCTCAGGTCGCGGTACAGGAAAGGGACGCCGTATGCGTGAGAAAGTTCGCCGCCAATAGTCTTTATATCTTCATGGCGCTGGTATTTGCTGTAAAGGAGGGTTGTTGTCACTCCGTCGAAATTATCCCGCACTGCCTTTTGAAAGGTTTTTTCAAGGCGCATCCGATAGCAAAAAAGGCAGCGGTCCTGACCCAGTTCAAGCGCGCCCGAGAGAAATCTTTCAAGATCGTACCCCATGTCCAGATCAAGCGGGAGCAGCATTATTTTCACATATTCCTTGAGCGTCTCCAGCCTTTTGGAAAATTCAGTGTACGGGTGGATATTAGGGTTGTAAAAATATCCTGCCAGGTCTGCCCCTTCGCTGCGAAGCTCTTTTATCGTATATATACTGCACGGGGCGCAGCACATATGAAGCAAGACCCGCTTATTGCGAATATCCATAAGTATTTCCGTACCTTCGTGCATGATTGATAGATTAACACCTTTAGACCTGTTTTTCCACGTCTTGTCCTGGCAGGCCCTTGCGATAAGGCTTCAAAATATTTCCCTTATTGCAGAATATCTGATATGGTCAGATAGACCCGTAATTGCATTATATTTTGTGTCAGGAGGCATAAAATGGTCAAATATATCCTTTATATACTGCGCTGGACCGTGCTTGCCGTACCGGGCGCGCTTTTTTTCAATAAGGTGAAAGAGATTTTCGGAATCGACAATGTCTATCTCGCCATGGTCATCAGCCAGGCCATGATGGGGGCAATGGTCTATTTTGTGGACAAGCTTATTTTTACGTCAGGCGCGGTGCCTGTCCCATGGGAGATAAAACCGCGCGGGGTTTGTTCTGACTGCGGTCATATCGGCAAATGTTACCGGATGGACGGCGAGAAATGCTGCGAGCTCCAAAAGGAGGGCAACAATTCCTTCCGGTGCGAAAAATGCGCTTTAAAAAAACTGAAGACCGGGTAATTTTCCGCTCTCAAAGTGTGGCTTATTGTCACGTTTCTGTTATATACTGCTGAAATACGTTCGCATAACTCGTAAGGCTTTTAGTTTCAGCCAGATAGAATGTTCGAACGAGGTTTTAAAGAAGCACAAGCAGGCATATGGGAGATCAAGATTTCCGAGAAACCGCAGCACGGCCCAACTATTTTGATGTGACCCTGGTTCTCTCAGGCCAGATGATCCTGTTTTCTTTTTACCTGTTTGAACAGGTATCCGCATATCTTATGCTTCCTGCAATTACCCTGAACGCCGCCGGCCTGGGTCTTGGCGCGAGAAGAACAGGGCGGAAGGTCGTTCCCCGGGTCCTCATCGGAATTATCCTGCCCGTTTTGGTACCGATCGTTGCTCTCGTCATGATGATGTTCAAAAAGCGCGGCACGGTAGACCTATCGCAAGAAAAGCCGGTCAGCATGCATGTCCATATCATTTTCGCTATCGCTATATTTCTGGTAGGCGCGGTACTTATGGATTCTGCCAGTTTTACGATAGTTGCCGTAATTATAGCCATGGTCTGGATAGTATCACGCAAAAAGGGCATATATACGACAGAGCGCAAAATTAAAGGCATCGCCATCTACATATTGGCTTTCGCAATGGTTCTCGGGATGAAAGGCATAAACAATCATGTTGCACACAAAAATGCCGGTATGATCATCGCGGCATGCGAGAAATACAAGGAAAGGGCAGGTAGATACCCGGCGGCCCTGAATGACCTCGTGCCCGTTTACTTGCCGGAGGTCCCGGTTGCACGCTACACAATGATATTCAGTGAATTTAAATATTCCAAGAGGAGCGCAGACCCGGAAGATAATTACTTTTTGATATATCAGCTTGAAGCGCCGTACGCAAGGAACGTTTATAGTTCGGCCCGTAAGGGATGGCATGAGATCGACTAGAAAAGATCTGTCATGGAGAAATATTACCCGTTCGGCGGAACAATTTCGATCGTTTGCCTGTCTTATGTGCGTAATAGCGATCACAGGAAAGTACAACAAAAAGGAGGACAGAAGTATGGATTCAAAGAAAAAGAAAGAAGAGATGAGCAGCAGGGCGAGACGGACGGTTCCGTCTTTCGGATTTGTGGGCCCTGGTGCATCGCACGGTATTACCGGTATGCATGCAGCGTCCGGTGATTGTCAGGGCGGCTGCGGCGGGCAGTGCCTGTCCGGCTGCAAAGAAGAGTGCATCACGGTAAGCAAATAATCCTGTCCGGTCGTTCGGGCTTTAGGCTTGAGAAAGTCAATTTAGCCTCAAAGCCCGAATCGACTGCCAAGTGCCATGGAAAAAAATATTGCCAGCCCCCCTGCCGTCTGGCAGGGATCTACAGCCAAGACCGTGACCTTTGTCGTCACGGAAGACTGCCAGTTGCGATGCCGTTATTGTTATCTTGTTGGGAAGAATTCCCGCAACAGGATGACCTTCGACATAGCGAAACGTACAATAGACTACCTGGTCGAGAACAGGGGGCTTTTTCCTGATAAAGCTATTGTCTGGGATTTTATCGGAGGGGAGCCATTCCTGGAGATAGATCTCATCGACCGGATATGTGATTACACCAGGGAAAAAATGGCCCGTGAAGGGCATCCATGGCTTCGTAATCACCGGTTCAGTCTCACTACGAACGGCATCCTTTACGGCACGGAAAAGGTCCAGAGTTTTATCCTGAAGAACCGGCCCGACCTGTCGATCGGGGTGACGATAGACGGTACCCAGCAAAAGCACGACATGCACAGGGTCTATCCCTCGGGAAAAGGTTCATACGAAGATACCGCGCGGAACATACCTCTGTGGATCGAGCAGTTTCCCGTCGCCAGCACCAAGGTGACCGTTGCAAGCGATGACCTTGCCTTTATCAGGGAGAGCGTTCTGCATCTATATGGCATCGGCATCAAGCATGTCAGCATCAATGTCGTTTTCGAAGACGTCTGGAAGGACTCGGATGACCTGATCCTGGAAGACGAGCTCGTCGCGCTTGCCGATGAGATCATCAGGCAGGGGCTTTACAGGGAACACACCTGTTCGTTCTTCAACGAGACGATCGGCCGAAAGCGCATGGATAACAATAACTGGTGCGGCGCGGGCAAAATGCTGGCTGTCGATTACAAGGGGGACTTTTATCCCTGCCACAGGTTCACCCCTTTTTCTCTTGTTAACAGGAAGTTCCCGTCGATCGGAAATTGTTTCGAAGGCATAGACGGCAACAGGCTTCGGCCTTTTCTGTCTCTCGACCTTATAACCCAGAGCCCGGCCGAATGTATCGCATGCGATGTCGCGACAGGCTGCGCATGGTGTCAGGGAGCCAATTACGACTCGGCCGGTACGGAAACGATATATCAGCGGGCGACATATCTGTGCAAGATGCACAAGGCGCGCGTGCGGGCGAACAACTATTACTGGCATCGCCTTGCCGGAGTGATAGATTCATGAGCATATTCACATGATACAGTATCTTATTGTCATTCTCGACCATAATTCAGTCCCGTTTTGCTCGTATGAAACGGGAGGACGCAACAATAGCCTTATTCCGCTCGATGTCCTGCAAAAGGCCGTTCACTATGCGGTCAGGAACAACCTGTCCATAAATTTTCTTTACGGTGATGAGCCGCTGCCGCCCGAATACGAAAGCGCGGTCGAAGATGCGGATCACATAAAAATAGTGAGTTTAAGGCATGCCGGGATATACCCGGACGCCGTTTCCGTCATGGACGGCCCGGCAGATAGGGAATACGTACATCTCCTTAAGAATAATGGCATCAACAACGTGATCCTGCGTATCGGCAAGGGGCAGATAGGATCGCTCGCCTCGATGGTGAAGGAGCTGGCCGGAAAATTCAAAAGGCTCAACATCATCATAAAAGACCTCCATATGATAAAAGAGAACGATCTTTCGCTCTATTCCCGGCAATTATCTGTCGTGCGGGAAATGATGGAGGATGAGTACAGAAAAAAGAATTTCATCGAGATCAACGCGATTTCCGACAGGGTCTTCCTTACAAACATGAACAATTGCAGCGCCGGCACACGGCACATGACGGTTGCGCCGAACGGGAAATTCTATCTATGCCCGGCGTTTTATTATGATGACGAGAAAAACGATGCGGGAAGCCTCGACAGTGGATTTACTTTTAAGAATACGCAGCTCCTCGAGCTTGAGTACGCTCCAATATGCCTTAAGTGTGATGCCTGGCATTGCAAACGATGCCTCTACCTCAACAGAAAATTAACGTCCGAACTGAATACCCCTTCGCATGAGCAGTGCGTCCTGGCTCATCTTGAGCGCGATCAATCACGGATATTTATTGATAATGCCGGGACGAAAACCGGGTTAACCGGCCGGGTACCTGCGATACCGCCGCTTGATTACCGCGATCCCTTCGAGATGCTCACCGACAGTTCATTGAGTATTCTCGAAAAAGAAGAACATTTCGCAGGTTTGCTTGCAAAACCGCTGGAAGGTATTTCGTTCAAAGACCTGTTCCGCCAGATCTATAGTATCGATCCGAAGATCCTCGTTCGCCTGAAGGAGATGAATTATTCCCCGGTCGATTGCGAAAACGAGGAATAACGAACCTCATGAATGCTTCGTCCGAATTTTCCTCACAGCCGCGTTCAACGAGAGAATTTCTGCGGCGCACATTGATTTATCTCAAACCACACCTGTTAAGCGGAGCGGGAAACATATTCTTTGCATTCCTTACAATAACGTTTTACTTCATATTCCCCTATGTTACCCAATACATTATCGATACTGTGATCGGGGGAAAAAAGATGGAGCTTCTCCTGCCGGCTGCGCTCTGCCTCGCCGGGACCTTTCTCTTCTGCGAATTATGCAATGCCCTCAGGATCATAATCAATACTCATTTTGGACAGAACGTCATCTACGATATGCGCCGGGATGTTTATGCCAGGATGCAGAGGCTTCCCGTGAATTTCTTTGACCACCGGTCGACGGGGGACCTCATGACGAGGGTCATAGACGATGTTGCATCCGTTCACCGCATCTTAATTGACGGGGTCGAACGTGCGGCCACCACATTTTTGAGCATACTGGTTGTTTTTGCCATCCTGCTTTCAAAGAATATTACGCTTACCATGCTCGCCCTGGTCCCGCTCACGATATTGATCGCAGGCACTCTCTGGTACAGCCTGACAGCGCATCGGCGGTATCGCAGGCAAAGGGAGGCGATCGGGGCCATGAATTCGCTTCTCATGGATAATCTGCAGGGTATCCGGCAAATAAAGGCGTTTGGCCGGAAAGGGCATGAGGAGGAGCGTTTTCGTCAGAAAGCCAATGAATTGCGAAGGACCACACTCGGCGTGATGAAAGTATGGGCCGCCTACTCGCCCGCCATGACACTCGCCGGGTCTTTAGGAATGGTGCTCGTCCTCGGGGCCGGAGGGCCGATGGTCGTGCATGGCGAAATGACGCTTGGCGAATTGGTCGCTTTTCTTTTTTATCTCACCCTTTTTTATCAGCCTGTGGGCAGGCTCGATGGCTTGAACCAGATGCTGCAGTCGGCACGTGCCGCAAGCGACCGCGTGTTTGACATACTTGATGCGGCCGATGAGAACGAGGCCCGTAACCGCGTATCGTTCTTAAGAACGCCGGCCCGCGGAGACGTGCGTTACGAGAATGTTTTTTTCAATTATGATCGAGGGGCCCCGGCATTAAAAGATATCTCCCTGCACGCCCGGCCGGGACAGACGATAGCCCTCGTGGGTCCGACCGGTTCGGGCAAGACAACGCTTGTCAACCTTCTGCCGGCATTCTACGAAGCGGTTTCGGGCCGGGTCCTTATCGATGGTCAGGACATATCTTCACTATCGCTTGAATCTCTGCGTTCGCATATCAGCATTGTCAGCCAGGAATCATTTCTGTTTAATGGGACCATACGCGACAATATCCTGTATGGCAGGCTTGACGCCACCGGACGGGATATGACCCGTGCGTCACAGGCGGCGAATTGCCATGATTTTATAATGTCCCTGCCCGACGGCTACGATTCGCGTGTGGGCGAGCGCGGAGTTAAACTGAGTGTAGGAGAAAAACAAAGAATATCTATAGCGCGGGCCCTTCTCAAAGATGCTCCCATACTTATACTTGACGAGGCTACCGCGAGTGTCGATACGGTTACGGAACGGCTCATCCAGGAGGCCCTGTCCCGGCTTATGGCGAATCGTACGAGTTTCGTCATCGCCCACCGGCTGAACACGATCCGGGATGCCGATGAGATCCTCGTTATGCATCATGGCGAGATAGTCGAGCGGGGAAGGCATCAGGAATTGATGAGCCGGGACGGGATGTATGCAAGGCTCTCCCTTATTCAGAGCATGGAACATCCGGATTCCGGGAAATCCCTGCACATAGCATAAATGTACCCGATCTGTTAATATTTCACGACAGAAAGCAGATGATACCTGTACCGAATGAGGAAAACGCGGGCAAAATGAGATCTGTGATCATCAGTGCGTTCCTAATTTTTGTCATTTTGGTATAATATCCCCGTAAGCCTATCAGGGAACTTTTCCGGCCCTTGATTGTCAAAGATAGCGGACCAATGAAAAAACATGCTAAAGGAGAAAAAAATGAACCGGTTGTTCGCTGCATTAACTGTAATGATCATGGTCGCTGTACTGGGTTTTTCTTTTCCGGGTGAAACCGGTGCGGCTGCAGCATCGCATAAGAGCGTTTCAAATAGCAATACGGACCTTGCCATAGATCTCTATCTCGAGCTCGGCAAAGATCCGGGAAATCTATTCTTCTCTCCGCTTCAGCATCTCCTCCGCGCTTGCAATGACATATGCAGGCGCCCGCGGGGACACAGCCGCAGATGAAGCAGACCCTTCATTTTCAACTGGAGCAGTCGGGATTGAATTCGGCTTTCAGGAGCCTTAATCAAAAACTGACCTTAGCCGCCGAAAGATCGGATCACAAACTGACATTGCCAATGCGCTGGTCCTTACGGGAGGAAGGGTAAGCGATTCCTATGAGAACATCCTCAAGACATACTATGATGCGGAGATATTCCGCGGCAATCTCAGTGCCATTAACGGATGGGTGAAACAAAAGACTGAAGGCAAGATCGACACCATCCTGGAGCAGCTTTCGGCGAATTCCGTCTGCGTCATCCTGAACGCTATATATTTCAAAGGTGTCTGGGACACACAATTTGATAAAAACAGCACCCTGGATGCCCCCTTCACATCTCGGCCGATAAACAGGTGAAACGTCCCGCTCATGCATCGAAAAGACAACTATAAGCTGCTCGACAGGACAATATTCAAATTATTTCATTGCCGTATAAAGGGAAAGGAACTTTCGATGGTCGTCTTTCTCCCCAAGGCAAGCCGATGGCCTTCCGCTTTGAGAAACAATTGAAGGCAAAGGATATTAAGGAACTGCTTGTAAAATTGGACAAGCAGCCTGTCCGGAAGGTCTCCGTTTATTTTCCAAGATTCACGATGGAAACCAAATATGATCTTGCGGGCCATTCCAGAAATGGGAATGAAGGACGCATTTTCGCCCCGGGCCGATTTTACCGGTATGGGATGGCAGATGGGATATCTCTGGATCGGGCAGATAAAACACAGGGCATTTGTCGAGGTCAATGAAGAGGGTACCGAGGCGGCTGCGGCGACGGCCGTTGAAATGGTAACGAAGGCGATGCCCCAGCGGGAACCGATATTTCGTGCCGACCATCCGTTCCTGTTCCTGATTCGTGATAATCAAACAGGCACTATTCTTTTCATGGGAAGGATCGCGAATCCGGCATGAGCCAAATAGTTTAGTTTCAATTTCAGCTAAGAAATAGATCCCGGGATTGGGCAGGCGAGTACCGGTTCCGGGTTTATATTTTAATGGTCCGGCACAATGGTATTTACGCGGAAGGCACCGTAGTGTTATAAGAAGAATAGTAATTGAAATACGATTGTATCTTAAATCATTCCAGGAGGTTTATTGCTATGACCGCACCACGTAATCCCATCTTCCCTTTATTTGTAACCATACTTGGCATCATGCTGTTCGCGGGTTTTGCTGTCCAGGCTGGCACCTCAGGCCAAACCTGTTCCGGTCGATCAATATAAGGAGATCGCAAAGATCATGACGCATAGCTTTGCAGCAGGTCTTGGAAGTGCTCTCGCCAATGTCAAGAACGATCAGGAACGCATTGACCTTATCCGGTCATTTATCAGTCCCGTTCGTTTTTTCCCGGATAATTCCGGCTATTTTTATGTGTATGATTCAAAATGTGTCAATGTTGCCCATGCAGCACAAAAGGATCTTCAGGGCAAGAATCTTTATGATTACAAGGATGCAAAAGGAAAGCTGGTCATTCAGGAGCTTCTCGAAGCCGCAAAAAAGGGCGGCGGGTTTGTCGACTTCTACTGGGTAAAACCCGGGACAAAAGAACAGATGCCAAAGCTGGGTTATGTTGAGCCCATCCCCGGCACGGATTATTTTATAGGTACGGGCGTTTATCTGCCTTAAATCGAATCCGGCAAAGAGCGGGAAAGCTGCATAGAAGCCCTGCTCTTTGCTTTTCCTAAAATAACCCGTTTTTTCATCAGGTATCTCCGGTACTTCTATATCTTCTCAAACTGGAGCGGCAAAAGGCCCGGCATGGTTTTCCGCTTGTTTATTTGGAACTCATTGCTAAGATTATTATAGAGAGCGAGTTCTTTAAGGGAGGGGACCATGGATAACAGGAACATTCTCATTGCTTTTAACGGCTCGGAGGGCGCCTACAAGGCGGTCGAATATGTGGGGCACCAATTTTCGGGGCTTACCGATATGGTGGTCACTCTGTTCTATGTCGTGCCTAATGTGCCTCCTCAATTCTGGGATGATGGGCACATATTAAGCCCGAAGGAAAAACAAGACCGGCAGGGCGTCATCGATAAATGGTTTGAGAACCAGAAGAAGGTGATGGAACCGCATTTTGAAAAGGCCGGTCAGATATTGATAGATAATTTTCTTTTTGATGCCAAACAGGTCGAAGGAAAAATGAGGAGCGATGTCACGAGCGTAGCCGAAGCCGTGCTCGAGGAGGCCAGGTCCGGCAAATACCGGACACTCATATTGGGGAGGCACGGGGGGATACCAACCCTTGCCGGCAGCCTGTCGGCAGATATCCTGCACAAGGGCGCGGGCCTTGCCGTGTGCATTGTGGAATGATATATCCGATTGCTGAAATGAATGCAGCATTAACAATGAATCTGACCCATCCACCTGGGGTCGGGATTTTAAATGCGGGTTCTTGACTATGTGCAAAAAAGAATAAGAATAGTATGTGGAGTGTGAAAATGCTGAGACAAAAAAGAAGATTGAAAAATTTCTACGGGCCGTACGCGTTGCAAAGGCAATATCGACATTGCGGTCAGTTGCTGTGCCGGTTGCGACCACGGTTGGTATGATTGCGGGATATGGCGTATATTCGCTCATGAGGCATATGCGAAAAGCAAAGTAAAGCATTGCTTTGTCTCGCCCATCATTTATGAATACATATGTTCCGGGATAAAAGCCCGCGTTATGCTGCCTTTCCGCCTTTGATCCATCCGCTTCGAATGAGATATGATGACCGGAATAAGGGTCAGGACAGCCATTGCTACGATCGCCAGTATCATCCCCGGCGACATCAGCCCTTTTAGCGATTCAATGCTCGATAACTGTTCGCCGGCGTATGCATAGGTGAAATGCGCCCGGGAAGAATCCCGATCATTGTCGATATCGCAAATCTGTGAAGCGGCATTTTTGTCATCGCTGCGAGATAATTTACAGCAAAAAAAGGCATTACCGGTAATATTCTCAGCACTGTAAGATATCTTGGGCCATGTTTTTTTATCTCTTCGTTAAATACCTTGAGCTGACGGCGAAAACTTTTCCTGAAGCCGTTTGCCGAGCACGTAACGCGCTGCGAGAAATGCCAGCACTGCCCCCAGGGTCATTCCGGCATCGATATAAACAACGCCGAGCACCGTGCCGAACAGGAAACCGCCGAGCAATGACATTACGAGGGCCCCGGGAACAAAAAATGCCGTTGACATCAGGATTGATATGATAAAGAACGACTGAAAGGACGTAATGCTGTTCAGTGTACAATCTCATGCTTGCCCGATGCTCCTTGATCGTTTCAAAGCTCAACAGATCTCCCCATGCGATATACGCAACAATGAGCGGCAATGATCAATAAAGATAAAATCGCTGCTTTAATTCGATCTCTCATTACTATTTTCTTTAACCGGGTCCTTTAAGAGTGTGCCTGATGCGGCAGGACTAATTGGTTCTACTCCAGCCGCCACTTGAAAGAGCAAAGTCCAGCATTTACATTCACATTATATCATGGATTTCACTTTGATGACCTACAACACCCATAGCTGCGTGGGGATGGACGGGAGGACATCTCCACGGAGAATTGCGGACATTATCAGGGAATATGCCCCTGATATTGTTGCACTGCAGGAACTGGACATTGGGCTCGACAGGACGGGTTCTATTGATCAGGCCCAGTATATCGCGGACGAGATCAGGATGGATTATCATTTCCATCCCACATTATTTATCGAAGAAGGGCAATACGGCAACGCTATCCTGACCCATTTCCCGATGCATGTCGTCCGTGCCTGCTTGCTGCCCGGCCTTCCGGGGCGCACCCGGCTGGAAAAAAGAGGCGCCCTGTGGGTGGAGATCATGATCGGATCGAGGGCCGTACAGGTGATTGTTGTGCATATGGGACTTAACCGCAGTGAAAGGCTGGCCCAGGCGATGGAGCTAACCGGGTCTGAATGGCTTACATCGCCTCAATGCAAATCGCCCGCAATACTCTGCGGCGATCTTAATTCGTTTCCGGGATCACGGGTGCACAGGCTTTTCAAGACATGCATGAGGGATGCTCATCGACTGCGCGGGAAGCACTCAGGCGACGTGGCCGGGAAAATTCCCCCTGGCGCGGCTCGACTATATTTACGTTACAGAAGACGTGTCAGTGCTCGATTGCGCTGTGTTGAGATCTCCCCTTATACGCCGGGCTTCCGACCATTTGCCGCTCATGGCCCGCCTGAGAATCGACGATGCGGGGAAGAGGGCTTGACCTGTTTCATGACGAAAAATATTCGTACCCGGGAAAAATTGCTTGAAATAGCCGATACCGATGAATCGGGCCTTTGCATCGATGCGCGCGACTATTACCGGGTTTCTACGAGACCGCGAAACAGGCGCACCACTATATTCTTCTCGCAGGCTGGCAGTTTGACACCCGTCGTGAAACTTCTTCAGGGGGCCGACGAGGCGAGAGAGAAAAGACAGGTCTATCTTCTACCGTTCCTTATGGAGCTATGAATGCCAATAAAGAACTGCATGTTCTCATCTTGTCCTGGGATTTCAGCGCCCTGTATGCCCTTGAAAGGGAATGGTTCCAGGACATTATCTTCGGCAATTGGGGCCAGAATGAAAGGATACATTTCCGGTTCGATTCGAGCCATGCTATGGGCGCAAGCCATCATCGTAAAGTAGCTATTATCGACGGCGCTGTTGCTTTTGTCGGCGGGATGGACCTTTGCGAGGCGCGATGGGATGACAGGCGCCACCTGTCCGAAAGCCCGTACAGGGTTGGTTCTACCGGGCAGCCCTATCCCCCTGTCCATGATGTTCAGGGTTTTGTCACGGGGAAAAGCGGCAGCGCGGATAGCCGACTCTTTTTTGTGAATGGTGGTCATGAATCCGGGGGAGGCTCGCCGGTTTTACCGGACTTTAGGGGAGACTATATGATCGAGGCCCCTCTTACGCTGCGGCTGCCCTGCCGCCACGTGGCATAAGCCGAACCGAGACAAGGTCCATAATACCCACTAAGAGCCGGTCATGGAGATAAGGCAGCTTTATCTGGATGCCATAAACACTGCCGAAGACCTTATCTATATAGAGAATCAGTATTTCAGTTCGCGGGCCATATATGACGCCCTGGCGGACCGCTGAGCCAACCCGGGCGCGGCCGGCTCAACATAGTGATCATGCTTCCCGAGGAAGCCCATGCGCTCTTTGAAAAGGTATCCATAATCCGGACCCAGGCATGGATCCTTGAATCACTTCGCGACCTTGCAGGCCGGACAGGGCATTACCTGGGGGTATTCTCAACCATGCCGGACGGATACAGAACCGCGACCGAGCAGACATATATTCATGCGAAGCTATCTGATAATTGATGACCGGTTCCTGATGGTCGGCTCGGCAAATACAAACAACCGCGGCATGGGCCTTGACACGGAGATCAACCTGTCGTGGGAAGCGGACAATGGGCACGATAAAGAGCTTGTAAGATCAATACGCAACGTGCGGGTAAACCTTCTTGCCGAGCATATCGGCGG
>CAWGMJ010000019.1:0-78362 GCA_963823725.1 uncultured delta proteobacterium | reverse complement strand
GAGTCATTTCAGCGAAATTGAAATGTTTAAGGGGTACAGTTTTGGAGCTGTTGATTATATATTTAAACCTATCGATAATAACTTTCTCCTGAGTAAGATCAATGTATTTCTCGACTTATTCAATCAGAAGCAAACAATTAAAAAGGAAGCAGTTGTTCTGAAGAAATATACTGATGAACTGACCCGGGTTAATTCTGCTCTTAAAAAAAGTGAAGAAAAATACCGGACCATGTTAAATGCATCACCTGATGGTATTATTCTGATAGATAAGAATGGTGTCATCACTGAAATATCTGAAATCGGTCTCGAGCTGTTTGGTACCTATCAGCAGAGAGGAAATGGTCGGTAAAAAGCTTTCCGGTTTTGTGCCTCCTGAGGAAAAACCGACTATTAAGGGAATGATCGAGAATACTATGATAAACGAGCTGACACAGAATGTTGGTTTAAGGATCAGAAGAAAAAACAAGACTGTATTTCAAGGCGAATTGAGTGCAACCCTGATCCAGGTACCTGATGGAACTCCTCTCTCCATAATGATAATAATACGTGATGTCACTCTGCGAAAAAAAGCTGAGACTTTGCAGATGCATGCTGACAGGATGGCTAATCTGGGAGAAATGGCCTCCGGGATAGCCTCATCAAGATCAACCAGCCGCTGAATATTATTTCAATGGTTCTGGATAAAGATCCTGTTTGAAACCGCAAGAAATGAAAAAGTAGAAATTGAGTTTATCAAGGAAAAAGCCGATAAAATATTTGAAAACATAATCCGTATAAGAAATATAATTGATCATATAAGAGCTTTCTCAAGAAGTCATGATGATTATGACTATATATAATTCAACGTTAACGCAAGCATAGAGAACGGTGTTTCCATGATCACTGAACAATTCAAGCATCTGGGAATAGGGATTGATCTTAAACTCGGGGAACAAATTCCTCCGTTAGTTGGAAATACATATAAATTTGAACAGGTTATTGTCAACCTTCTTACCAATGCAAAGGACGCAGTCGTTCGAGAAAAAAAACAAGGATTCCGAGTTTGTTCGGAATGGTAGTTGGAATTAACTCATTCCATGAGGGTAAGTCGATCATAGTTGAAGTTATCGACAATGGTGTTGGAATACATGATGAGGATCTTGATAATGTGATACTCCCGTTTTATACTACTAAAGATGAAGGAAAAGGAACAGGTCTGGGATTATCTATTTGCTACCAGATAATTAAGGAAATGGGTGGCACAATTGAAATAGTCAGTGACAGAACATCCGGGACAAAAATAAAACTTGAAATGGCAATTCAAAATAAAGGGTAGAAATGGGCGATAATGAAAAGATTAAGATTCTTATCCTCGACGATGAGAAACAATTTACTGAGGAATTAAATGGTTTTTTTATTGGCTCTGATTACGAATCATTTGAGGCCAATACAGCGGCTGATGGCAGGAGATTGTTAAACGAACACGAAATTGACCTCCTTATTCTCGACGTGAGGCTGCCAGGAGTAAATGGTCTCGACATTCTAGAGGAGGTAAAGGTAAAATACCCCGACATGGAGGTCATAATTATATCTGCTCATGGTGACATGGATACTGTTATTAAAGCCATGCGACTCGGGGCCTTTGATTACTTACGAAAGCCTTTCAGATTTATAGATATTCAGATTGCTATTGAGCGTACTCAAAAATATCTGCAGATGCACCGCCGGCTGAAAAAGATGGAAGAGAAAAATTCGCTTATCTCTAAATCTCTTGAAGAAAAAATTGACAGGCAGTTCATTGGTATCAGCGCAAAAATCAGGGAAGTGTTCGATAAGGCTGTCACTGCTGCCGGATATCCCGATGCCAATATTCTGGTTACAGGTGAGAGTGGTACAGGTAAAGAGAACATCGCCAGGATTATTCATTATTCGAGTATACGTAAGGACCATCTTTTCTGCGCTGTAAACAGCAGCGCAATAACAGAATCGCTTCTTGAAAGTGAATTCTTTGGCCATAAAAAAGGCTCCTTTACAGGGGCTGTCAGCGATAAGATGGGATTCTTCGAAGTCTGTAACCATGGTACACTTTTTCTGGATGAAATTGCTGATATGCCTTTTAATCTTCAGGCAAAGATTTTGCGTGCCACGGAAGAAAAAGTAATAACCAGGGTTGGCGATACAAATCAGATAAAAACTGATTTCAGTCACATTTCAGCCACCAATCATGATATTGATGAGAGAGTAGAGGAAAAGAAATTCCGGCTCGATCTGCTTCACAGGCTGGATAGCCGTTATATTCATATCCCTGCATTACGGGAAAGACCTGAGGATATTAAACCGCTGTTAAACCATTTTGTCGATTTTTATTCAACAAGGTTCAATAAACCCAATATTAAAGTATCTCCTGACGTATTTGAGACACTCATGTTGTATGATTTCCCTGGGAACGTGAGGGAACTGCGAAATATGACAGAAAGAGCAATTATCCTGAGTAAAGGAAACATTCTTGGCATTGATGATTTTCCTCTGAAAAAGCACAGCCTTCCTCAAACAGAAACCCGGAACGATCTGGTAAATTTAAAGGCCAATGAAATTCAGATTATCCAAAAGGCGCTCCACATCGTAAAATATAATCAGAAAGCAGCTGCTAATAACCTTGGAATCACGCGCGATGCCCTTATCCGGAAGATGAAAAAATATAATATAATAATAAATAAAAGCGAGCTATAAATACTCTTTTTCGCACAAGAGTGCGATTTTTCCATGTAAGCTTTCAGTTATCATGTCTATAATCCCTGTTGTTACTCTTTAATATAAAAAGAGTAGATTCTGCTTGTCGTTTGTTATTGAGGCTATTAGCATCAATGTGAAGGGGATGATATTATTCTGCTTAATTATGGCACAGCATTTGGTTACAATACTCAACTGAAAAAGAATTATATCGGTTCTTGTATCCTGATACATAAGCAGAGGCAGGGCATGTGCAGTCACAAAATTTATAGATTCGAATGATGATCGGAAAGGAAGAGTGGTCTGTTAAAATATTTTGCGATAGAAAGGTTCTCATGGATCAGATTGACGAGATCAGCAGGGATGCGGCAATTCTTGAGGAAAAAATTATGGCAAGCTCCCCGGGTAAAGCTTATCTGCTGCAAAGGAAAAAATCAGAGCTTGTTAAAATTGAGATGATCAGGATTTGTAATGAATTCAGCCGGTCGTGCTTCCGTAAATTCAGGAATCTGAGTAATTCCTGCATAATGAATAAGCTGATCCATGACGAAGTGCTAAGAAAAGAAAATGCAATTATTCTTAATATTTCACTCCTTATGAGCAGTGAAGAGGTTTTCAAAATAAAGAGTGCTTATGATGTTATCTGTAAAAATTATGGCATTCCTGGTTTTTCATTGTTATATCAGGCCCGCTGAATTTGAAAATGATTCAGGGGAATGATCAGTTAATAAATGCCATGAATAGGCCTGAAATGGACTAAATGCCTTCAAATGGAACTTTAAAATAGATTGTTTGTTCTATTAAGAATTATCTGAAGTAACAATTTATTAATTAATCCTATTAATAATAAATAATCACCTCAATTTATGGCCTCTAAGCTGAAAATTTTATTTGTGGAAGATGTCCGCACCGACAGAGTTGATATGGCGTGAAATCGAAAGGAACAATATCACTTTTGCAGGAATACTTGATAATAATCGCAAGATTATTCTCAGAACACCTTAAAATATTTGAACCGGATTTAATAATTTCAGACTATCTCTTCCACCGTGATGGAATACTGCATTACATCTTCGAAATCAATATGCCCCGTTGATCCCTTTTATTCGGTAAAAGGTTCGATAAATGAAGAAATCGTAGTTGAGTGTATGAAAGCCGGCTGATGATTATATTCTTAAGGATAGTCTGGCACGGCTTGTGCTTCAATTACTAATTCGATAAAAAAATCAAAACTGACTAAAGAGAAAAAAATTGCAGAAGAGGAATTACACAAGAGTGAATTAAGGTTACAAAAAGCACAATCTATTGCCATGTGGGGAACTGGGAACTTGATTTGTCTTCAAGATTGGTATGGTGCTCTGATGAGGCTAAAAGAATCTATGGATTTAGTTATGAAAGACACGAGATTCCTTATGATATTATAAAGAAAAGTCCCTTACCAGAGTATCGCGAAATGCTTGATGAAACACTCGACCGCTTGCTTAAATATAATGAAACATATGAAATTGAATTTGAAATCAATCGGGTAAACGATGGAACTGGACTGTTTGTTCAAAAGCGGAGTTGATTTTTGAGCCTGACTTTGAGCAGGTTAAGGTAAGTGGCGTGGTTCAGGATATCACAAATCATAAACAGGCACTGAGGCTTTGAGGCAAAGCGAACTTAGGTTTAAACAAATATCTGAGCATTCAGGAGAATGGATGGGAAGTAGACCAAATCGGATTGTATAAATATTCAAGTCCTATTGTAAAGAATATTCTGGGATATGAGCCGGATGAAATAGTTAATAATAAGTACTTCTACGACTTTTACATCCCACTATCAGGGAAGAACTTAAATATGCCGCACTTTCTGCATTTTCAAGGAAGTATACCTTTGAAAATCTTGATCAACATTAACATTCATAAAGATGGACATGAAGTTATTTTGTCAACAAGCGGAATTCCCATGATGGATAATGAAGGAAATCTGACAGGTTATCGTGGTGTGGACACTGACATAACTGAACGCAAAAGGGCAGAAGAGACCATAATAATACAGGAACGAAGAATGTTGCGTATATTAATAGACAACCTTCCTGATTGGATTTATGTTCAGGATAAAGATTGCAGAAAAGTTATTGCCAACAATGCAGATGTGGAAAATATAGGACTATCATGCGAAGCAAATGTCTGGAAAGACCGATCTCGAATTATTTGCAGGTAAAGCCGGCGAGCGAGGTTATGAAGCAACAGGAAAATTATTACCCAGGAAAACCCATCTTTGACCTGAAGAAGAATTTGTTGACGGCAAGGAGTAAAACGCTGGATACAGACAACCAAGGTTCTCTTTATGATAAGGACGGGAATATTTCCGGGCTTGTCGGTATTGGTCACGATATTACAGAGAGAAAACGTGTGGAAGCAGAACTTCAGCAAAGCTATATGTTGAGTTAGTTGTTGCTCATACGATTCGATTCGGAATGCATATTGTTGACGAATCCGGCAACGTCCTATTTCAGAACGATAATTTTGTAAAGCAGTTTGGAGAAAATTGATCTGGAAAAAATTTGGGAATTATACCGGGATGATAAACACAATGCGCTGATTGTCCTTTGCATCAGGGAATTACTGGTGGAAAATCAGATTTTATGAATCACATGGAGTGCTTGGCAATAGGATATTTGAGATCATCCATACAGGCATGATTTATCAGGGTAAAAAAGCTATGCTGGAAATTTTCCAGGATATCACAGAAAGAAAAGAGAATGAGGAAGAATTGATACGGCCAAGGAAAAAGCTGAGGAGAGTGATAAGTTAAAGACAGCATTCCTGCATAATATTTCGCATGAGATCAGAACACCGATGAATGCCATTGTAGGTTTTCCGCCTTACTGGGAGAACCCGATGTTGATGATAATTCAAAGAAATCATACATTGAGGTAATTATGCAAAGCAGTAATCACCTGCTATCGATAATTACAGATATTGTGGATATTTCAAACATTGAGGCTAACCTGATAAAGACTGTAAAAAATGAGGTGAGTATTAATTCAATGCTTAAGTCATTATGTAATCAGTTCTTTCCAAAATCGTATGAGAAACGAATTGACCTGGATTGTGAGTCAGGTTTGCAGAGAATGGATTCGTTAATTTTGACTGACAGGACCAAATTACCCAGATTCTTTCCAACCTGATAAGCAATGCATTGAAATTCACCGATAAGGGAAGTATAAATCTCAACTGCAAACTGAAAGATAATTAACTTGAATTTAGTGTTTCGGATACCGGTATTGGGATTCCATCGGAATACCATGACAGGGTCTTTGACAGGTTTTACCAGGTACAGAACAGTGATACGAGGTTATACGAAGGTACAGGTCTTGGCCTGGCAATTTCAAAAGCTTATGTTGAACTTTTAGGTGGGGAAATATGGCTTCTCAGAACCTGGCAAGGGAACGACTTTCTACTTTACAATTCCATATGAGAAGGTTGTCATTAAATCTGTCTCTATAAGGAGAAAAACCCCCGATACTTTTTGTTTTTCCAACAAAAGGGTAATACTTGTTGC
The DNA here is from genome assembly GCA_963823725.1 of uncultured delta proteobacterium. Lineage (GTDB taxonomy): Bacteria > Desulfobacterota > Syntrophorhabdia > Syntrophorhabdales > Syntrophorhabdaceae > Delta-02. The sequence continues at coordinate 72,104 of CAWGMJ010000019.1, read as the reverse complement.
TGAAGATATTGAGAGCAATTTTAAACTGATAAAATATTTCTTGCAGGATCAAATACTGAAGTGCTTCATGCATCAATGGAAAAGAAGCAGTTGAAAAATGCCTTTCCGGTGGAAATATCGATCTGATCCTGATGGATATAAAAATGCCGGTTATGGATGGCTATACGGCTGTTAAGCTTATTGTGAAAAAAATATTCATATCCCGATTATTGCCCAGACCGCTTATGCTGATGACAGGGATAAGGCATTCGAGTGCGGCTGTTCCGGTTTTATATCCAAACCTTTTGATAAAAAAAGTCTTTTTAAAGTACTGTGTGAATTTATTTAATACTTATAGCCTATTCAGAAAATCAAGTACCAATTCTTCCTTTTTACATTTGCTTTTTCCGAAAAGGTATTGTTGATTAAGTCTTTTTTGTCGGGGAATAGTTTTAATAGCGATTTTTTGTTGAGCTGGATCTGCCCGAATGTGCTGTCAGACCTCATGATATAATACTTATAGTGGGTAATATATTCATCATACCGCCTGTCAGCACTGTAAACTGCTTTGTAATCTGCTTCGATGAATTTCTTCAAGGCATTTTTATGAACTGATTTGTCCTCTTTCAGTACCTGGTAAAACTTACCTTCTTTTACATCCTTTTCAAAAAACCTGGCTTTGGTTGTTCTGAAAACCATTTCTTTTCCCCCTGAGTCTATCTTTATTTCATTCACCATATCTGAGGGTACCAGTATTTTACCTGTTTTGGGATTTGAATATCTGAGCTTTGACAAGATCAAGATTCGCATCGAGTTGTATATAATAGTCCTGATCTTTAACATTTAGAAATGAAGAATACAGGGTTCCAATAGATAAGGACTTCCTTTTGTACCTTCATACCTGGTATCGAACCCCAGACCTCCTGTTGAATACGGGGCGAGATTACCGATTGCTTTCAGATTCTGATCAGCAGTTATCCCGGTTTGATAAGCGTATTTCCTTGTGAATAAACTATGTGCATCGTCAGAAGAAAATAAGAGTATTAATATTCTTTTCATAATTAACCTTTCCGGATTAATTATACTTTATAGAATGATATGTAAATTTAGAAAATTAAAATGTAAACTATCTCTGAATCTGAATATTGCTTTCAATTTGATAAAAAATCTCAGAATGGTTATTTTTGAAATGAAATATTATGCATAGTGTTTGACAATCGACAATGAAAACAATATTTAAGGTATTATGGTAATGATAAGCTTATTTGGTTTAACAGGAAGCAAAAACGCCCCGGATCCATCAACCTGGAGAAAAGAAAATTGATAAATGGTTCACAAAAAGAATGGACAGGAGGATGGAATATCACACCTGATGCATCGATCAATAAAAAAGAATTCGTCATTGCCTATTTTAAAAATAAGGAAAGATGGGATAAGGCCTTTAAGTTTTTTCTAAATAACGATTTGTCTAAACTTGAGACGAAACGTTATGATATCGATGGGGATAATCTTTTTGCAACGGTAAGTGAATATCTAGCAACAATGAAGAGACACCAATTTTGAAGCTCACAGGAAATACATTGATATTCAGTATGTAATAAGTGGAGACTGAAATAATGAATGTTACTCCGCTGAGCACAGTTAAAGATATTGTCACCCCATATGACGGTACAAAGGATATTGATTCATGAAGGTGAGCAATGTCGCAAATTATAAGGCCACCCCATCAAATTTCTTTATTTTCTTCCCGGCGATGTCCATCGTCCCGGAATTAAAGACAAGATGAATGCACCTGGTTAGGAAATTGTGATAAAGGTTAAAGATCAGACTCAGACTAAGATTGAACATTATTGCAGATTTGCGGTTACTCTAATGGATTGAAAATATTCGATGACAACATTATATGATCTTGATGAGGGAGAAGAGGGGATAATTCTGAAGATCAAAGGAAGAGGCCAGTTCAGGCAGCGTCTTTCAGAGATGGGATTTGTTGTTGGTAAAAAAGTGTAGGTTATTAAAAAGGCACCACTCCGCGATCCTGTTGAATATAAAATAATGGGATATCATATCTCGCTGAGAAACAGTGAGGCACAGCTTATTGAGATTGACAGGGAAAACAAAGCAGAAGAATTCCATATCCATCTAACGGGGTGCTTGATAAGTGAAGATGAAAACCACTCCTGGCTTGAAAAAAGCAAAAATATTCAGGTTGCCCTTGTAGGTAATCCCAATTCAGGCAAAACGACTCTTTTCAATTTTGCCTCCGGTTCCAAAGAGAAAGTAGGTAATTATGCCGGTGTAACTGTCGACTCAAAAGAGGCAAGATATAAACAATCGGGATATACTTTTTCCATTGTTGATCTTCCCGGAACATATTCTCTCAAAAGCTATTCTCCGGAAGAGATATACCTCAGAAATTATATTTTTGATAATAAGCCCGATATAGTTGTCAATATTGTTGATGCATCAAACATTGAGAGAAATCTTTATCTGACAACGCAGTTAATTGATATGGGCGTGCAGGTGGTTATTGCCCTGAACATGTTTGATGAGCTTGAGAAAAAGGGCGATGTTCTTGATTATATTTCACTGGGAAAATTATTAGGTGTACCCGTTATTCCTACTGTCAGTTCAAAAGGGAAAGGAATTAAGAAACTGTTTGATAAGATAATTGAAGTTTATGAAAACCGCGAGCCTGTTGTAAGACATATTCATATAAATTATGGTCGGAAATCGAAAATTCCATATGCGCTATTCAGTCGAAGATAAAGATTGAAGAGAACAGAGCTTTTACAAATATTATCTCAGCGAGATATCTGGCTATTGAGTTGCTTGAAAATGATAAGGAGTTTCGAAAAGCATTACCCGCTGCATAAATTCTATTATCTTGGGGATCAGAATGCTTTCCCGGAGAAAGCTTCTTTTTTGAGGCAAGCTCGTTGGTCTCGATAAGTTCGTCTTTTTCAACGCTGAACAATGTTGCGATCTTGTCGATCGTATCGCCGCTTTTTACTTTGTATTCGATATATTCGCCGTCATTCTCGTAAGTGACCGCTTCCGCCCGCGCCTCTGTTATCTGCCCTTTGGTGGAATTCCGCTTATTTTTCGAATCTTTCTTTGCAACGCGGCTTTTCGATTGTTTGGCTGAAGACTTATGTTTTTTGGAGACGCTCTGGGAGGGATCCGTCTGTTTTGCCTTGTTTTTACTGGGGGCTGCGTCCGTCATAAAGGGTGATACCAAAAAGATCATGATGAGCCAGAATGTACAAAAAGCGATGCTTCTTCTCATAAAACCCCTCTTTGGCTGTTATAGGGTGTAAAATACCAATCGGCATGAAATAGTGTCAAGAAAAATCGCCCGTATTTGCCCGATTTATGCAATGGATTCAGGGTTTACCTACTGTAATGCGATGATTTAACTTAGCTTCACAAATCCTTCGTGAAATCCATCACATTTTTGTTGATTTTACACGCCTTTTATCATGATAATATACAAAAATCTCTCAGGAGGCACAGTTTATGGATGTCGGACGAGAAATAATGTGGAACGTAGGACATACTGGACAGTACGTCAGTTATGCGTTCTTGATCATTACCGCCATTATTCTGATCTTAGGATTAAAGAAGCGGTATGCGATGTGGAAGATCGGAAAACCGGCTCCCATTGAATTCAAAAAGCGCCTCGGTGAGCGTATAGGGTATTTTATCGCCAACGGGATCTTCCACAAATCGATTCTGCGCGAAGCCTTCCCCGGCTGGATGCATTTCCTTATTTTCTGGGGCTTCCTGGTCCTCACGGTAGGAACCGCGCTTGTCGCGATCCAGGCTGACTTTACCGACCTCTTCTTCAAGGTGAAATTCCTGAAAGGGCGGCTTCTATCTTATCTTCTCCTTCCTGCTTGAGGTTGGCGGTCTCGCCGCGATCATAGGCATACTGATGGCAATTTACAGGCGCTACGTCGTAAAACCGGACCGGCTCGACACAAAGCCGGATGACGGTATAGTGCTGGCCTGGATACTTGTCATCCTGGTAACCGGTTTCCTCGCCGAAGGCGCAAGGATAGCCGTTTTTATGAATGACCCGGCATACGCCTACGAAAAATGGAGCTTCCTGGGATGGATCGCGGGGTATATCTTCGTGGGAATGCCCGCCGAATCGATCAAGGCGACGCATATGGCCTTATGGTATGTCCATATGGTTTTATCCTTCGGGTTCCTTGCTTATATCGTCTACTCGAGAATGCTCCACCTCATCACCTCCTCCTTGAACATGATGTTCAGGGGTGTCGAGGATGTCCCGGAGGGAGCACGGGGAGCCTTGCAGCCTATTGAAGATTTCGAGAATGCCGAGGAATTCGGTATCAACCAGATCGACGGTTTCACCTGGAGACAGATGTTCGACCTCGATGCGTGTACACGATGCGGCCGGTGCCAGGACCTGTGCCCGGCATACAACACCGAAAAGCCTCTTACTCCGAAAGGTTTTATCCAGGACCTTAAAGGGGAATGGGAACGAGTTGCAAACGGCGGCGCGAAGAACGAGGACGGCCTCATTGACACCGTCATCCAGGAACAGACGCTCTGGTCATGCACCATGTGCCTTGCCTGCCAGGTCAACTGCCCGGTTTCAATACCGACAGTCGACAAGAACATAGAAATGAGGCGTTACCTCACCCTGACGCTCAGCAAGACGACGTCGGACACGAAGCTCCTCTTCAAGAACATACAGAAAAATTCAAACCCGTATGGAATGGGCAAGAAGGAAAGATTGGGCTGGACGGAAGGGCTCGATATCAGGAATGCCGCAGAGCAGGAAGTCGATTACCTGTACTGGGTTGGATGTGTTGCATCCCTCGATGACAGGAACAGGAAAGTGGCAAGGTCTTTCGCCACGCTCCTTAACAAGGCGGGCGTCAATTTCGGTATCCTCGGCACGGACGAAATGTGCTGCGGTGATCCATCACGGCGCTGCGGAAATGAAGAACAGTATCTCGGAACGGCTCAGGGCAACGTGGAGATGCTGAACGAAATAGGCATCAAAAAGATCATAACTACCTGCCCGCACTGCTACACGACGATCAAGAAAGAATATGCTCAGCTCGGCGGCAATTTTGAGGTCTACCATCAGGGAGAATTCCTCGCCAAGCTCATGAGCGAGGGCAAGCTGCAGATCAACCCGGCCGTCGAAGGCAAGATCACCTTCCATGACCCGTGCTACCTTGGCAGGGCCAACGGCATATTCGACCAACCGAGAAGCCTCGTCAAGAAAGCAGCCAAGGGAGTGTACGAGGAAATGGGCAGAAACCATGACCGGAGCTTCTGCTGCGGCGGCGGCGGCGGCGGGATGTGGATGGAAGAGCATCATAAACGCATCAACCATGCCAGGATCGACGAGGCCATCGCCATCCAGGCAAGCACGGTTGTAACGGCGTGCCCGTACTGCCTGATCATGATGGAAGACGCGATCAAGGACAAGGAAAAGGTCGAAACCATGAAGGCAATGGACCTTTCAGAGCTCATCGTGAAGGGTATGGAATAAGCGGAATAAAATAAGAAGTAAATAAAAGGATGGGGTTTTCACCCCATCCTTTTATTTTTTGGATTAATCCAGCAGTGCTTGATTACTCGTCCAGCGTAATGGCTTCAACAGGACATTCTTCTGTACATGCACCACATTCGGTGCAAAGTTCGGAATCAACCTTTGCTGTGTCATCGACACTGATAGCATCGGCGGGGCAGATCTCTGAACAGGCTCCGCATCCTGTGCAGGCATCTTGGTCAACTTTTGCAGGCATGAATAATCCCTCCTTTCAATTTTTACAATTTCCTAAACGAATCAATAAGGAATGTCAACAAAAAAATTAGAACCCCCTATTTCCATTGACAGGAGATTGCACATTGAATAATATGTTCGCATGCAAGAGATAATGAAGTTTTTCCAGGATATGTTCCTGGACCTCTTTGATAATTTCCAGGAAGTTTTCCTCAGTATCATTGTCATGGTCATCGTAATGATACTGGGTTTTATCATCAGCTGGTTCATAAAAAAATTGCTTGGCAAGGCCCTTGTTCTCTTCAGGTTCGATAAATGGGCCCAGGATGCAGGGATCGTCACATTTCTTGAAAAGGGCGGTATCCATTCACCCCCGTCCCTCATACTGAGCAAGATCGTTTACTGGATATTTATCGTCCTTTTTCTTTCGTTCGGCCTGAATTACATGGGCATTACCCAGTTTTCCGAATACGCGTCCCGTATCTCGACGGCCCTGCCGAACATCATCGTTTCTCTGGTCATCCTGATCATCGGGATCATATTCAGCAATTTCCTGGCAAGAATTATTTTTCTGACCTGTGAAAATGCAAAGATCAAGTACGGGGATTTTATTGCCAAGGGCGTCAGGATCCTCCTTATCGTCATTACCTTCGGTATAGTCTTCGAGTACATTGGATTGGGCAATACGATCGTTACGGTGAGCTTCCTGATAGTCTTCGGCGGTATCGTCCTGACAATGTCCCTCGCACTGGGTATAGGCCTCAGCAACGTCCTTGGAGAGGTTATCCGGGACAGAGTAAAACTGAAAAACGATAAACCTAAAGAATAAAAGACGGTTCCAAGATCAAAAGGTTCACACGTTCCAAGTAAAAGCCTGATCCTCTCGAAACGGAATCCAAACATGATCAAAGCCAAAACTAATAGCACTGGCATATCCGGCGGCGAAAAGTCCGCGGTATAATGACGCTGATGTTACGAATGCGCGGCTTTCAGCGGGATGGGCTGGGGACGACCTCTTTGAACCGTAGAACATCGGATGACGTAGAACATGGAACATTTGAACGTGGAACTAGTCGTTACTTATGTCTTCCCCGTTCGATATCAGGTAGCGCCGGAACCAGTTGAGGGCCAGGTTGATCGCCTTTATTCTATGGGCGTCAACGGAAAAGACATGGTCCCCGCCCTTTATGATCTCGATGGCTTTCGGCTTCTTCAGGAATTTATAGATGGTCTTTCCTTCAACGCAGGGCACAACCTCATCGCTGTCACCGTGTATGACGAGGGTATGCTGGACGTTTTTCGCTTCCTCGAGAAGATCGTACGATCTGAAATCCGTATATATAGTCGTCTTGAACTTGATATCGGAGATCGTACCGTCTTTGTCGCTTTCCAGTATATGCGGGGTTGCCCACAAAGAAAGGCATTTCACCCGCTCATCACGGGACGCCTTGAGAAGCCCTGTCGAACCGCCGAAGCTGCTCCCTATGATCCCCATTTTCTGAGGGTCAACGGAGGGATGGGCCATGGCGTGATCGAATACCGCGTTTAAGTTGTCCAATCTGATCGAAAGGGTTGTCTCTTCGATATTTCCTCCGCTTTCGCCGCAGCCGTGATAATCGAAACGGCAGGATGCAATTCCGGCTTCGGCAAAAGACTGGGATACGGCCATATATTTCGAGCTTTCTTTTGAGCTTATGAGACCGTGGGAGAGGACCGCGCACGGATATTGCCCGTCTTCTCCCGGAATGATCATTATGCCGCTTATCTTGTTATATCGCGACTCGATAATGAAATTCTGTTCGATCATCGCACGTTACCCCCGAGATCATCCATGATCTCTTCCAGCCTCGTCAGGTTGACCACATCCTCCTTGTTATATTCCAGGAGTAACTTCAGGGCTTCTTCATTGCCATGTCTTTCATATTTTTCCCACAAAAACATTGCCTGGTATCCGTTGACCCCTTCGGTCTTGCGCTCGATTCCGAACATCTTCTCAAGCGCCTTCAATCCGCCTTTGATACCGAGTCTCTTCTTGTCCTTAAAAAGGTCCCGGGACTTAAAATTGGACTGCAGGTCGATATTAAGGCATTTTTTCATTTGAGGCAGATCGAACAGGTCACCATTAAAAGTGACGATAGTCTTAACGTTTAAAAGTTCCCTCTCGATCAACTCCGGCGAGATGCTATCGCCATACCACTGCAGAAAACCATTGTTTTCAACAAGAAGGCCGACAACGCAAATTTTCCCCTTCCTGTCAGTTTCGATATCCAGATATGCTCGCAAAACAAAACTCCTTTCCTGTAGCTATACATATGATGAACTAAGTCCTCAAGGTTACGATGCCAATGATCCCGGATGCAATAAAAAGCAGATTGGAGAACCATGCCGAAAACATGGGCGGGAATATTTCGGAATACCCGAGCGATAACGAGATAGAATGAAAGAACCAGTACAAGGCCCCCACCAGAATTCCCGAAAAAATACCTTTAGACACATGCTTCGTCTTCGCATATCTCAAACCCACTGAAAATGCGGCAAAAACCATAATAAGGTTGATAAAAGGGAAAGCTATTTTATTATAGAGGTCCACGAGGTATCGCCGGACATCATGGCCATCCTCTTTGAGCCTCGCAATGTACCGCCTCAACTCCCGATAGCTCATTTCCTCCGGATCGCGTTCGACGATCTTAAAGACGGAGGGCTGTTCGTTAATTATATTGCTCATCGTGGGGTATGATTTTTTCGTGATCTGCCCGTTCTTTTCGAATGTTCTGACCGATATCCCGGTGAAATGCCATGAACCGTCCTGCCATTTGCCTTCTGCGGCATCAGTCCTCTTGCTTTACCGAGAAATCAGGGTTCAATTCCAGTACCGTCAATCCCTTGATTATATCTTTTTTTGTGTCATAAAAATCAATATTACAGATCAGATTATCCCTCTTAAACCATATCCTGTCATTTTTTATGACAACATGAGATTCTTCGCCCTTTATCTTCACCTGGTAGATATAATTTGAAGCATTGGCCGATAAAGGGATTATCCATTCCGTCAGGACAAAAGAGAATAACACAAGCACGATCGAAAATCCGACAAATGGCTTCATCAGGGATAAAGTGCTGATGCCGGATGTTCGGGCAACGATCATTTCATTTCCGCGGATCATAAGAATAAGTACTATCAACATCGAAATAAGAAACGCGAGCGGAAGTATAAGATTGAAATAACCGGGTACGAGAAGCAGTACGTAGATCAATACCAGTGTAAACGCATGAAACGAGACCGTGAATCGGTCGGTATGCTGAAAAAACTCGATCAGCATGAACAAGCTGATCCCGGCCAGCTGTGAGATCAAGCAGATACTTGATGGCGCTTGACAGGATATATTTATTTAATCTTTTCACGGCCGTAAACCCAAAGGTATTTCATTCTCATGTACAGGGTAACATGCTCTTCTTTGTTTATATTCCTGAGCAGGTATAAGCCAATAGCGGCTATAATTATATTGGGCAAAAACGTGATAATATTGGGCGGGGCATTGATGTTTTTCCCGAAGCTGTCCGTCATCGCCATCAGGATGTAATAAAAAACAAAAAGCAGCAGACTGTAAAGCGCGCCCGAGAATTTCCCCCCTTCCTTGCGCTTCACCCCAAGCGGGACCGTCAGGAATATAAAGGCAAGCGATGAAAGCGGCAACGAGATCTTTTTGTATATCTCAAGAAGCAGGTCGTAGCGGTCATTCCGGCTCGCTGCCTTTGCAAGTGCATTCTTTATATCATTTCGGTCCATTTCATACGGCAATTTTCTGGTTACCCCGCCTGTTTGTATCATTTGTGACAGATTCATAGTGAATGTATAATCTTGAAAACTCACATTGCGGTATGTATCGGTTATCTTTTCCCATCGGTGCAGACTGCCGTTGCGCAGCATAAAATACAGGTCGAATGTATCCGGGTCAATATTTACATAGCCGTTTTGAGCTGATATGGTCTGTTTGATATTTTTGTCGCGGTCGTCTGATACAACGATTCCCGTCAATAACCTCTTTTGATCGTCGACTTTATTTATGTAGATAACGACGCCCGGCACACTGTCGTTGAATACCCCCTCTTTGTCATCTACGGAGATGCCTTTTCTGATAACATTGATCAATGTCTCCCGAAACATGCCGCTGCATTGGGGCAGCAGGTAATTTGTGTTAAAAAGCCCGCAGATCGTGATGATAAGGCCTAGCGAAGCTATGGGCACAAGGAGCCATTTAAGGTTAACCCCGCTTGCTTTTAACGCAAGCACTTCGTTTTCAGTGGAAAGCCTGCCGAGGACCACAATAACAGAAAGCAAAAAGGCCATGGGAAGGGTAAATGTCAGGTATGGCGGTATCGAAAATGCGACAAGAAAAAGTATATCTTTAAGCCCGACCCCTTTATTGATCACGAGGTCGGCGATCTTGCCCAGGCGCGACAATACCAGAATGAATGTCAGGATGCCCAACGAAAGAAACAGGATATAGGAAAGCTCCTTCAGAAGGTATATATTGAACTTCAAAGGGATTTTCCTGAATAATTTCATCGTCTAGTCTACCATCGCGCATGGCATCCTGTCAATGAGGACGGGGCGGCAAACGCTCGCCTCCACTAACACGGCCTGCGGTGTCCCCGGAATCGCTGAAAACTCGTTTTTAAGGTTTGCAATAATTGTTTTTGACAGTTCTTCTCTTTTCTTATAAAGTTAATCAGCTTATGAAAATAGCCGTAATCTCAGACACCCACCTGACACATCCCACGGAACCTTTCAGACGCCATATGGAGACATTTTTCGGGGATGCCGGGATCATGCTCCACGCGGGGGACATGACCTCATCGAGCGTCTTTGATTACCTCTCCAACTGGGACCTTCGCGCCGTCAGGGGCAACATGGACGATCACGATCTGAGGGCAGCCCTTCCAGAAAAGCGCATCGAGACCATTGCCGGCAAACGCATCGGGATCATACATGGCTGGGGCTCCCCCGATGGCATCGAAGACCGGGTCCGGGATTCCTTTTCGGATGTTGATATTGTAGTTTTCGGCCATTCCCATATGCCTGCCAAAATGACGAACCGGGGTATTATCCTTTTTAATCCCGGGAAGCTACCGCGGGGGATATGCGGGGAAGGGAAGCGTTGGGATCATCGAGATCTCGGAGAATTTATCATTCCATCATTTAGCGGTCGAATATTGATTAATGGTCACTGACAGAAAGCGATAATACTTCTATGGACGGCATTTACATCTCTTTTCTCTGGCATATGCATCAGCCCTATTACAAGAATTGTTTTACGGGTGAATATCTCCTGCCCTGGACGCTGCTTCACGGGACGAAAGATTACTATGACATGGGTTCAATGCTCGAGGGTTTTCCGGGAATGAAGCAGAATTTCAACTTTGTCCCTTCCCTCCTGGAACAGCTTGAAGATTACGAACAGCATGAGGTCGACGACACATATCTCAATGTATTCCGAAAACATCCGGCCGACCTTACCAGTGATGACAAGATCTTCATGCTCGGCAATTTCTTCAATGCAAACTGGGATAACATGATCCGGCCTTTTCCGCGTTATTACGAACTTCTCGAAAAGCGCGGCCTGTACTGTCCCAGGGAGGCGCTGGGGAAAATAACCGGATATTTCACAGAGGAAGAACTTCGTGACCTGCAAATATTGTTTTTTATGGCATGGATCGATCCCGTCTTTTACGACACATATGATGGCCTGAAGTACCTTAAGCAAAAAGGGCGAAAATTTACGGAAGACGATAAGGGCATTTTACGAAATGTCCAGAAAGATATCCTGAAGGGGACCATTCCCCTGTACCGGGACCTTTCACAGCGGGGGATCGTCGAATTATCGACCTCCGCCTTTTATCATCCGATCATACCTCTCCTTATCGATACCGATCGCGCCAGGGATGCCATGCCGGGATGCGACCTGCCGCGCACGCGTTTCGCCTGGCCCGAGGACGCGTCGCACCAGATAACCGCCGGCCTCGACCTTTTTGAGAAAGTTTTTGGTACGCGGCCGAAGGGCATGTGGCCGCCTGAAGGCTCCGTAAGCGATCGAAGCTCTCGAGCTTTATATAGAAAACAATGTGACCTGGCTTGCGACCGATGAGGACATTCTTTTTGAAAGCCTGCGGTGGGGAACGCGCCGCAACGATCAGGGCAACATTATCGATCCGGAGGTCCTTTATAAGCCATACAGTTATGAAAAACATGGCCGCGATATAAAGATCGTCTTTCGTGACCAGAAATTATCCGACCTCATATCATTCCATTATGCCAGGGCAGATGCGAAGGATGCGGCCCGGGACTGCGTGAACAGGCTTCGCCATATACGCGGTTCGATCGGGAACAGGATCTCAACGCCGCTCGTGACCATTGCGATGGACGGTGAGAATGCATGGGAAGGCTATAAAAATGACGGAAGGGACTTCTTAAGCTATCTCTATGAAGGGATACTCAGCGATCCGGGCATGGTACCCGTCACGATATCTGAATATCTTGCAACTGACAAATGATGTCGGCAACCTCCACCATTGCCACTGCGGGGTCCTGGATCGGGCACAATTTTTCGATATGGATAGGCCACAGGGAGGATAACACTGCGTGGACCCAGCTTGCCAAGACCCGCGAATTCCTTGAAAGCGCCGACCCCGGGCATACGAATGACAAGGCATGGGAATCGATCTATATAGCCGAAGGAAGCGATTGGTTCTGGTGGTACGGGGATGAAAATTCATCTGACAGCGATGAGATATTCGACCTGCTTTTCAGGGAAAATTGCTCGAACGTCTATCGGTATCTCGGAAAGGACGTGCCGGAAAGGTTATCGATACCGATCATCATGGAGGACCGTGAGGCGCGCCCGACAAGTGAACCTATTAATTTCTTGCAGCCGGTCATAGACGGCAGGGTGACGAATTATTTTGAATGGTTCGGTTCAGGGTACGTCGAAGGCAAAGGCCTCGGGATGGCAATGCACCAGGCGGTATCCATCATCAAGGACTGCTATTACGGATTTAACGAATCAAACCTGTTCCTGCGCATCGATCTCGACAAAAGTTTCATGGGCGAAACAGAAAAGGCCGTTTTCGAGATAACGATCATGAGCAACGAAGAACACCAGGTCGAGTACGATGTCCATGGCAGGTCGATAAAAGGCGATGTCCCGGCGGAAGGAGCATTCAAGGACATCCTTGAGATCGCGATACCGTTTGACGCTCTCGGAGCGGCTCCATTGGACAAGCTCGAAGTCTGGATCTCGCTTAAGATAAATGACATGCTCATCGACAGGATACCGCAACGGGGGTATCTGGTAGTAATGGTGCCTTCGGAGACCTTTGAGTCAGAAAACTGGTATGTTTAGAAGATGGGTGATAGGTAATAGGTAAGGGGTAATGGGTGTATAATCATCAGTAGACCGAGGATAAATAATAATTCTTTTTTCTTCCTAAAAATATCTGAGTTTTTTGTTTTTCAAAAGTAATATTCCTTTGTGAAGAGATCTGGATTCAGGGGGCTTGAGGTATGGAGACGCTCCAGGGACCTGGCTATCCTGATATATAAACTGACTGCGGATAAATCGTATATTCGAGATTTGACTCTACGGGATCAAATGCGTAGGACTCTGTCTATCGATATCGAGTAATATCGCGGAGGGTGACGAGCGGGGCAGCAACAAGGATTCTGTAAGATTTCTGTATATTGCCAAGGGATCGCTTGCTGAATTCATGACACAACTCGAGATATCGAAAGCTGTTAATTTTATTAGTAACGATGATTTTCAAAAACTTAACGCGGAATGTGAAATAATCGGAAGAATGCTCGGAAAGCTGATCAAGGTTCGCAGCTCATAACCCATAGCCTGATAATTTTATTCTTTCCCATTACCAATAACACCTATTACCCATTACCTTGTCGGTTGTACCACCGCCGACGCTATCCAGCCTTCGCGGCCTTCGTAGAGTTTTATTTTGTACCATTTCTTTTTGTCGGCTCCGGTTTTTTCGTCAAGGACTGTCAATACTTCATTCCTCGGGATGATCCCTACGCGATCGGAATCAATATCGGGATGTGCTCTTACATTTGCGATATTCGTATTTACTGACACTTTTTTCACGGCGGGAATTTTCTTCTGCTCCGCTGCGGCGGGTTGAGTCCGCGGCCGAAGGTGCTGCAGCGGCAGGCGCGGGTTGTTGTGCGTCGTCGGCTGCGGGTTGGGTGCGGGTGTTGCTGCAACGGCGGCTGGCTTCGGTTTTAAGGTCCGAAGACTCCCGTTGATACGAAATAATACCCGGCCAGGCCAAGGATAATGACCGCGCAGGCGATTGCCCCGATCAGGATCGGCAGCCTTAATGCAATTCTTTTCGAATCTTCCGTATGCTTTGCCGTCCCGAGGGGGATGCTCTCTTCGATTATGACTTTCGACACGACGGGGCGGTCGACAGTGTAGCTCGAATTGGCGTACAGGACGAGCAGACAGCGGTCGCAAATGTAATTGATAAGGCGGGGATACCCCCGCGATGCCGTGTGGACCAGTTTCATTGCCCTGTCCTGGAATTCGAGCGGCCCTTTTGCCCCGGACTTGAACAGGCGATAGTTGATATATGCCTTGACCTCCGGGTACGTAAGCGGCCGTATGCAGTATGTCACTGTGATCCTCTGCGACAGATGGCGCATTGCCGGGTCTTTCAACTTATCCAGAAACTCAGGCTGTGCAAAAAAGACCGTGTGGAGGATCTTCTGCTTATCGGTTTCTATATTCGACAAGAGCCGGATGAATTCAAGGAGGTCATAGGACAGAAGCTGGGCCTCGTCGATAATAAGGACATTAACCTTTCCCTTCTGGAATTCTTCAAGGAGATAGTTCCTCAGCCGGTCGTATAGTTCCTTTTTTGTCTCCGGGTATGTCGCTCGCGCCATATTCCTGAAGCACCTCTTTCATAAACTCGGTATCGTCGGAAACAGGGTTCAGGATAAGGGCGGTATTATACTTTTGGCGGTCGAGGGTATCGAGAAATATCCTCGACATCATTGTTTTGCCCGAGCCGACGTCGCCATAGATAAGGGCAAACCCTTCCTGCTGCGCTATGAAAAAGCCCAGGTATTCGATCGCCTGCTTATGTTCGATCGATTCGAAATAGAAAGACGGGTCGGGGGACATCCCGAAGGGCTTTTCGGAAAGGCCAAAATATTCGAGGTATGGAATTTCCATATTTTGTAGAATATGACACATTTCAAATTATATTCCAAAGGAAAAACGCTCAATATCCTTGAATTTTTGAAGACGTGCATATAACATTAGCAGTAACGGAGCCGGGAAGGAAATGCTTTTATCGATAATCATACCCGCGTATAATGAGATAGAATTTATCGAAGAGATCCTGCGGAAGGTCAAGGAAACCCCATACGATAAAGAGATAATTATCGTCGACGATTGCTCGACCGACGGCACGCGGGAATTTCTGAAAAAACTGAATGAAAATGGCGTTGTGACCCTTTTTCAGGACACGAACCAGGGCAAGGGAGCGGCGCTGAAACGCGGCATAGCGGCGGCAACGGGTGACATTGTGCTTATTCAGGACGCCGACCTGGAGTATGACCCCCGGGAATACCCGGTACTTCTTCAACCCATCCTTGAAGGCAAGGCGGATGTCGTGTACGGTTCGCGTTTCCTCGGCGGCCCTCACCGGGTGCTCTATTTCTGGCACTATGTCGGTAATTCCGTTATAACCCTCCTGTCGAATATGTTCACGAACCTTAACCTTACCGACATGGAGACATGCTACAAGGTATTCAGGAAAGAGGTCATAAAAGGGATCACCATTGAATCGAAACGATTCGGCGTGGAGCCGGAGATAACGGCAAAGGTTGCCAGAGGAAAATGGCGGATATTCGAGGTCCCCATCTCATATTATGGCAGGACGTACGAAGAAGGAAAGAAGATAACATGGCGGGACGGTATAAAGGCGTTGTTCACGATAATTAAATTCAATGTGTTTAGATGATAGGTGATGGGTAATAGGTGATAGGTGATGGATCCAATCGGGCAAACCTCATCAATATAGAAATAAGTAAGTAGAATGAGAAAACGCCAGACAAATGGTTTTACTTCGATTGAGCTTATCATTGTCATAATCGTCATGAGCATACTGGCTGGCACAGTCATTATAAAGAATCCTTTTTCAATAAGTGACTACAGCTCGATAGCTGCGGATCAGCTTGTGGCGGATATTCAATATGTACAGATGAGGGCAATGGGATTAGGGTTACAGCAGAAAATCATCTTTTCAAATGGCTCACCGACATACTGTCTATGCAATGTTTCTGCCTGCGCTTATGCAACGTGCAGCACGACAGGTGAATCCAAAACACTGCCCGGAAATATAATTGTAGTAAATACAAACTTCGGGACTTCCCTCATTTTCAATTCTCTGGGCGAGCCTACATTTGGAACGGGCAATGGGACTATAAATCTTTCCAATGCACGGAACGTAACAATTTATGGAATTACAGGGAAGGTTGATTGATTCGTTTGGGGAATAAAGGCTTTACATTGATCGAACTCGTTATGTTCATCGTAATTGGCGGTATATTTCTGCCGGCCTCAATGCTTGCCTTTACCAGTGTCATGAGTAATTTCTCAACGCCCGATCATCAGGTAACAGCAAGGTTTTTGGCAGAAAAAAAAATGGAAGAGTTAACCAAGGATAATTTTATTACTGTGACCAGTCCTGCAAATCAGCCATATATTGCGGTCACCGGATATCCAAATTATCAATGGACCTGGACCGTTTGCAACACAGGCTCGAGCCAAATAAATCTATCATGTTCGGCAGCTCATAATACCACACTGGTTGATTATTCTTTTTATAAAAGGATAGAAGTCGCAGTCCTGATGCCGGGAAATTTCACGTATGATGTAAAGACAATAATCAGCAGACGGCCGCGATCATGATAGCAAGGGGTAGCCGGGGGTTTACAATCATAGAACTCGTTTCTGTCATCGTCGTTCTTTCAATCCTCGGACTCTTCACATTTTCATTTCTTGATCAGGCAGTGAAGACATATACGATTGGCACCAAACAACGGATGATCTACCAGGAAGCATCTTATATTATGGAACGTCTGACGCGCGAAATGAGGGATATGAGCAATGTCGCGACATGCGGTGAGGTTATCTTTAACAACTCATTCACATTTACCAAACGTCATCGGACGATAGAGGGCGTCGACAACCTCGCAGTCACATACAGGAGGGATGCCGCAACGAATATCATGTATCGCGACGGAAGCGGAGGCACGTCGCCTATTATGGGAAGAAATATAACCGTTTTACGGGTTATACGGGGGACAAGCGGAAGCACCCCTTCCGTGTGCAACTGTCCTTTTTCGATAACGCTCACACTCCAAAGCGGGGATCAATCCGTTACTCTGGATACGACAGTTACTCCGAGAAATTCGGGAACGTCGAGTTACTCTGATCGGTGTTTCAACGGGGATTATGAAGACATTATTCAATAGCAGGGGTGTCTCGCTCGTTATCCTGGTGATAGCCATGACCATCATTGCAATCCTGGGAGCGAGTTTTGTTTCACTGGTGGGAATGAAACAAAGAGGGTTTCTGCATCAGAATGATTCCTACCGCGCCTTCAATATTGCTAACGCAGGGATAGAATATGCCATCAGATATGTCGGGGATGGAATTGATCCTTTGGGGAGCAATCTGGATGATTTCGTCCATCGCCCGGCGTTGTTCAATAATATCAAGACTGTTTCAAGTATTCCGAATACGTCAAATCTTAGTGATACCTCACAGTGGAAAGAATTCGATTTTGGAAATGGAAAATTCTATATAAGTTTTTATTTAAATTCTTCGGATCCGGATAATATTGAGAGCAATAAAATATTATATTCGGTCGGGGTGTTCAATAATGCGCAAAGGATTATCATACTACGCAATTTCTTGACATATGCCAGTCCAACATCATCAGCAGGATTGGATAAATTGAATTTAGTACCTAATTTGCAACCATATATCGCAGGCCCAAATATGTCCAACCTTAATTATGTGGTGATTCCCATTATTAATGTCAGCGGTAACGACATTACAATAACTTCAATGCAATTTGAAATCGATTTGGCTAATAATTTAACAAATCAATTTAGAGATATATATGCAAGACCGACAAACGGTTACGGAGGCACAAATATTTACAATTACCATATTGGTTTATATCCGTCGAATTGCTCCAGTAATCCAGCTCCGTTGATTGAATTGCCCTGCGGGCAGCCGGGTTTTATTGAGATACCTGACGCCCCCTTGCCACATACTGGGTCAAAAATGACCATTTCTTTAAATTTCTCCCCTAATATTACGATTAGCAAATCAGCGATTCGGTGGTTTTCAATCCGTTTCAGCGAATCAGGATCAAATTTATTTGGTACATACACAATCAAATTCAATTATTCCGGCGGAAGCTCGACTGTAAATTTCATTCTACCTTAAACATAATTTTTGGATTATATAAAAAACAGGACTTTTTTGATCTCCATGTAACTCCGCAATGATCTTGTTTTTGAAGTCCCTTTTCGATCTCCAGTGGACCCTCGCAAGAGAGGGAATATCAATGGCAGGAGCAGAGCTGAAGCTTCCCTGCCGCACTATTATTGACAAAAAAAGCAAACGTACTGTAATATGTACGTTATAAAGTACTTTATGCTGAAGAGGTGTATATGCAGACATTACCAATGATGGAGGCAAGGAGAAAGTTGACATCACTCCCTGAAGAACTGGAAGGCCGTGTCGAAGATAACGCGATAGCTGTTACCCGCAGGGGAAAACCTGTGCTTGCTATAATGACATGGGAGTTCTTTGAAACGATCTACGAGACACTGGAGATAATGGGCGACGAAGGACTGATGAGATCCTTGCGGCAGAGTATTAAGGAGATCAGGGAAGGAAAGTCAATCTCCTTGGGAAACTGCCAAAAAGGGGCTTGGAGGTTGAAGTACGGGATTGAGATCACCCCTACGGCCCTTGATATGCTGAAGGACATAAAAGACCGGCGTATTACCCGGCAGATAGTGGAAAGAATTGACCGGTTGCAGGACGACCCCGAAAACGAGGGCAAGCCGTTGCTCGGGGAATTGAGCGGATATCGAAGCGTGCGTGCGGCGGGCCAGCGTTTTCGCGTTATTTTTAAGGTTGAGGATAAAACCGTTGTCGTTATCATCATCGCCGTCGGCTTACGAAAGGAAGGAGATAAAAAGGATATCTATAGACTGGCCCGGAAGATGATCCAACTCAACCTCATAGAGCCATCCCTGGACACATAAATAGAACCCGATGATGCAGTTGTAGAGAGCGGTGAGAACATCTGCATCCGGAACGAATCACCGGCCATTTTTCCTGTTGACTTATTTTTGTCAAAACCATATAAAAGTACTTATAATTATGGGAATTATAGAGAGATATGGATAAATATTAATCTGTCACCTTGGGGTAGGCTGTTAATTGTTTGATTTTGTTAGACTATTTTGAAATGATTGGTTCTCATTGCGCATTTCCGGCATTGCCGCCTATGCCGTACGGCACGGGGTGACTTTGGATATCCTTGGTATTGATATTGGAACAGTCAGTGTCAAATATGTCAGGTGCAAAGGCACTGCGGGCAACAGTATTATCTCATCCCAGGGTGATTATCCCTACAAGGGAGATTTCGAAGACCTCAAATTGATCGTCGAAGATATCCGGATGAAGGAAGGCGTCGATTGTGAGGTAGCAGTCGGCATATCATCCTCGGATATTCTCAAGAAAACGTTTACCATCCCCATTTTGCCGAGAAAAGAGCAGAAGGATGCCCTTAACTGGACGGCCGCAAAGGTTTTGTCGATATCGCTCGACGATATGGCCTACGAGCACCTTATGCTCGGACGGGTTGAAGAAAAAGGGGTCATGAAAGATGAGGTCCTTTTTGTCGGAGCGCAGAAAGGATTTATCGACCGTGTCCGTTCGACTTTTGAACGTGCCGGTTTTCAGGAACTCGTTGTCATTACCGATATCGCATTTGCGTATATTTACGCTTTAGGTGAAATAGGCGAGCGCTCGGTAGCCGTCATCGACATGGGGGGCAAACGCACGGGGCTCTATATTGCGAGCGGCCGCAGGCTTATGTTTGCCCGCGAGATACTCACGGCATCGGAGAGCTTCTCGGATGCTTTGATGAGCGGGCCCGGGCTCTCCTTCGATGAGGCCGAGCAGATAAAGAAAGAAAGGGGCTTCGACGAGGAGTTAACGGAGATCCTGAAAATTCCTTTTGAGCGCCTGGCCGGCGAGATACAGAGGACATTCAGCGTATACAATCAGCATTACCCCGATAAAGCGGTGACCCAGGTCTATGTGACGGGCAGGGGCGCCAGGATACCCAAGTTTTTTGAAAAGCTTCAGGATACGCTGGTCGAAGAGGTCGACCATCTTGATGCCCTCCACGGCGTAGAAGATAAATATATCCCGTCACAGACCCTCTGCATGAACATGGACGTCATGCCGAACCTTTTGCCCGAAGGTGCGAAACGCAGGGAAACCAGCAAGTTAATCAGAAAGTTCGCTATGTTTGGAACTGTTGCCATTGCGGGAATTCTCATCCTTGTTTCCCTCGGCATGTGGCGGTCAACACTAAATGTTGACCTGCGCCTCGCCGTTGAAGAAAGAACACTCGGAAACGTCAAAAAAGGCATGGCCGCACTGGGCGTTAAGACAGTCGATGCGATCGACCCCGGAGAGATTACCTTTATACGCAGTGAGATCCAGAAGAAGGACCTGACTTTTATAACTTTATTGAAATACCTTTCATCACGGACCCCCAAAGATGTCTACTTGAAATCTATAGAATTCGGCGGTGAGTTTCCGGTGGAAATTGCTGCATTATCGCCGGAAGCGAAAAAAACACAGGGTCAGCAGCCAGCATCCCGAAGCCTCCTCCAAAGCCCGCTGCAAGCACAGGTCCAGAAAATACCGGACAATGAATATCCCCTTGTCCTTAAAGGGTATGTTTTTGGTGAATCGGAGGCGCTTGAACTGGCGCTCTTCAATTTTATCCTCGCATTGAAAGATTCTTCCTTTATCAGGCAGGTTGATATTATCAATAAAGAAACCAAAACATTGCGCGGAAAGCAGGTACTGGAATTTGCCCTTACTGCGAGGTGTGCAAAGCATGAACTATAAAAAATTGGCAATATGGTTCGGCATACCCCTTGTCATGATCGTAGTCTGGGTGCTTGCCGTGTATCTGCCCATAGATGCAGGGGCAAAAAAGAAACAGAACATGATCAATTCTATCCTCAAGGAACGCAAGGACATGGAAATGAGTATCATGTCCATGTCTCAGCAGATACAAACCCAGGCAGGCCTTAAGAAATCATATAATGACTTTTTGAACCAGACGCCAACCATTGATAAAATGCCCGGGTTCATGGGCTGCTCTGGTACGAGATGCCAGATCGAAGGGCATGGCTGTCGAACGCCTCAACGGGCACTACAGTTCGATGGATACGGCCCGCAAAGGCATTGTCAACCCCGTTTTCGAAATGGGCCTTAAAGGGGGATTTCTCGATATGGGGAAATTCCTGGAAGAGATATCTCAAAAAACAGCATTCAAAGGCATCCAGAAGGCACGGATAGCGTATGACGATAAGGATAATGCGGTACTGGCGGGCAGGTTCGTCATAGAATTCAAGGCCTTAAAAGGGAGACCAGGTGAAGGTAAGTAAACCGGTCCTCATCTTCGGTATCGTGGTCCTGCTCATAGCGGGGTACGTGCATTTTTTTACGGGCAAGAAAAAACCGAAAGGCCCCGTTCCTCCTGCGGCACAGGGGCAAGCCGCGGCCCAAACACCGGCAAAACCCGGTCAGACAGCCGAGGCCAATGCACCACGGCAACAGGCCCAGGCGCCGGCGCCCCAACAATCAAACCAGCAAACTCCGGCAAAACCGGCAGATACGACGCCGGAACAGGCTCAGCCAAAGCCCCAATTTGATAAGATCAATGTCAGCTGGGGTTCCGATCCTTTTGCGCTTCCGGTATTCAAAGAAAAGAGGAAAAAGGATTCAGGTTCCGCGGTAAGGCTCGTTGCCATCCTTGAAAAAGGGGGAAGCCGCGTAGCGGTTATCGATAAGGATGTCGTAAAGAAAGGTGATCTTATCGGCAACGAAAAAGTGATCGAGATCGGCAGAGACAGGGTGGTTTTGACCCGCGGCGGTATAAAGAGGACCCTGGTTCTTGCCGATCCCGATACCATGACGCAAGAATCAAGACCAGCCAAAGAGGAATCGCCTACAAAAGAAAAAGCCACGGAGAGGGCCAAATGAAAATACGATGGATCCCTTTAATACTTCTGTGTTTCCTGCTTTCATGCGCAAGCTCCCGACAGGCGCCTGATGCAAGGACGCAGGTAAAGCCGCCCGACATACCGAGTCCGGTCTCTTTTCAGGCTGACCGGGAGCAAAAGGCGGTTGCGAGACAGGCGGAGGACCTTTATTCGTTTTCTCTAAGGGAAGCCGATGTTAAAGATATCCTGCGGGCCATTGCCAGGCAGACCGATTATAATGTCGTCATTGAACCCGATGTGAAAGGTTTTACCACGGTCGACCTCAAACAGGTCACCCTCCCCAAGGCGCTCGAATATATCCTTGAGCCATTGAATTATACGTATAAAATTGAAGACAGAACGGTCTATGTCTCAAAGCCGAAGCTGGAATCAAAGGTATTTACGATCAATTATATTGCCCTGAAAAAAACCGCAATCAGCAGGGTTACCTGGCGGGAAGGGGGGTCATCGACCACGACCTCCGGAACGGGAGTATCATCGAGCACCACAAGCTCCGAAGAAAAGAGCATGGAAATCAAGAGTGAAATCAGAATCCGATCTGTGGAAGATCCATTGAAGATAATCTGAAACCCCTCGTTTCTGCGGAAGGAAGGTTTTCAGTCAACCGCCAGGCGTTTACGATAATGGTCACGGATTACCCCAAAAATCTGGACGAATTCGGAAAATTCCTGGATAGCCTTGAAGGGCCGATGCACAGGCAGATAATGATCGAGGCAAAAATTATTCGAAGTTATTTTGGGCAGGGGTTCGAGGGTCGGTGTTGATTGGGCCCTGGTTGGTGCGAGGATAGGAAGTTTCGCAACGATATCCGCCACGCAAACTTATCCCGGCTCCCGCAGATTTTGCAACAGCCAGTTCAAACATCATTAGTTCGTTTCATTGTTAGCTCTCCATCCTCAGGCGAATTTAACTGGTAATCCTTATGACGCGCTGCAGCAGGAATACGAAACGCAGATACTCTCGAGTCCAAAGATATCCACCCTGAACAATCAAAGGGCAGTTATCAAAGCAACACAGCAGGAGGTATACTACGATGAGGCTATCTCTCAAGGTTCAGCTTGCGGCAACCCCGTTGCGACGTATACTCCCAGATTCATAAATGTCGGGGTTGTTCTCGATGTTATCCCCCAGATAGACGAAAACAATAATATAATTCTCAGTATTCACCCGATTTACTCTCAGTTACCTCTTTTGTTGCTTCTCCTAATCCGGAATCTAAAGGCAGGGGTGTGCCGGTCGTTACTACGAGAGAAGCCGACACAATAGTACGGGTTAAAGATGGCGAAACTGTCATCATTGCCGGCCTTATCAATGAAAGGAAATTTAAAGACCGGACAGGCGTGTATGGCCTGAGCATGATCCCGCTTCTGGGGCCTCTTTTCAGGCAGGACACAGAAGAGACGCGGAATACGGAAATCGTATTGCTTTTGACCCCGAGAATAGTGAACGCAAAATAAGGGTATGTAATGAGCATAATCCATGATGCCCTGAAAAAGGCGCAGGAACACAGGAAAGAAAAGCCAGCCGGGATCCCTTACGGAAATGCGCCCGAAGCGAAAAAGAAACCGCAATTTATCGTTATTGGAGTTGTCGCGATCGCAGCGGTGATAGTCATTGCGTATCTCTTTATCCCCGCTTTTCATCCAAAAAAGGTCACGCCCATCAAACAGGCTGAAAGTACGAAGCCTGCTCAACCCGCCGCTCAACCGGTCCAAGCTGCTCCCCCGGCTGCAGCACAGGTCCAACCCGTTCCGCAAAGGTACCTGAAACCCGGCAGCAACTACAAAAACCCGCCGGACCGGCAGTGCAAACCGCAATGAACACTCAAGGGCCATCCCCCGACAAGGGTGTGCCCGGAACCGTAAATCCTGTTATCTTGCCGGGGCCTAAGCTCCCCGTCGCGGCAGGCCAGCTCGAGCCAGCCCGCAGGAAGTCAAAGGGTATACAGCCAGCCGCAGACGATGAACCAGTCCGGCGCTTCCCCGCGCGGAAGACTGAAGATGACTGGATAAACGGGCAATACAACGAGGCCCTCCGGCTTATGAATGCGGGACAATTGCGGGAGGCCCAGAAAGATTTTCCTCGTTATCCTGGGGCGAAAGCCCGACCATGTGGAGGCACTGAACAATATGGGGGTCATCTGCGCATCCCTGGGAAATAAAAAAGATGCCGTGACGTATTTTAAAAAAGTGCTTGAATACCGGCCCAATTATCCCGAAGGCATATAATAATATCGGCCTTGTCATGATGTCCGAAGGTGATTCCAGTCTGGCCGAGGAATATTTCAGGAAGGCCATTTCCATGGAACCGGAAAGCCTTGAGCCGTATTTGAATCTCTCGGCGCTGCTGCAGGTCCAGAAAAGATTCGCGGAGGCTGCAAAGGTCCTCGAAACCCCGATAAGCACAGAATATCAATGATCCGAACCTTTACCTGTCCTATGCCGTTGTAAAGGATAACATGGGGCATTCCGAGCAGGCAATAAGATATTACCGGCAATACTTAGGCCTGGCGAAACCGTCCCGGGCCCGGGAGAGCGTAGTCGAAAGGCTTCGCTATCTTGAGGAAAGGGGAAAGAGATAGTGGCACGAATGCGTAAAAGGCTCGGGGAACTGCTTCTCGATGCAAAAAAACTCACAGAAAAAGACCTCCTTCGGGCGCTGACCGAGCAGAAAAATTATGGCGATAAACTCGGCAAGGTCATTGTCAAACTCGGCATGCTCTCCGAAAAAGAGATAATCGATACGGTCAGCAAACAGCTCAATATCCCCATAGTCGACATAAAGGATATCGAGATCCCCGAAGATGTCATCTCCCTTATCAGCGCGGATATGGCCAAGAACTGCATGGTGATACCCGTCATGCGGCGCCACAATGTCCTGAAACTCGCCATGGTCGATCCTCTCGATATTGATGCGATGGATAATGTGGCGCGCCATGTCGTGATGGAGATCGAACCTCTTATCCTGCCGGAAGGGGAGTTAAGGCAGGCCCTCGAGAAATATTACGGCCTCAAGACCATCGTCGAAGAAACCCTTGACAGGATACGCGAGCAGGACCTGACCCTCGAGAAAGATGATAAAGATGATGAAGATGAAGAACGGATATCCGTTGACGTTATCGAAGAGGAACCGGTTGTCCGTTTCGTGAACAGCCTCCTGGCGCAGGCCCTGGCCGACAGCGCAAGTGATATACATGTCGAGCCTTCGAAAAATACGATGCGGGTACGGATGAGGGTCGACGGAAGGCTCCGCGATGTGCCGAGCCCCGACAAAAAAATGTTCCTCCCCATAGTCTCCAGGATCAAGATCCTGGCAGGCATCGATATTGCGAAGACAAGGACGCCGCAGGACGGAAGGTTTAATGTCCGGGAATCCTCGCGTGAGGTTGGCGTCAGGGTGTCCACCTTCCCGACTATTCACGGAGAAAAAGTGGTGCTTCGTCTTCTCGATAAAAGCACGGCGCTTTATGGCATCGATAATCTCGGCTTCTTAAAGGACGACAAGGAAAAAATAAAAAGCGTCCTGAAGACGGCCCTATGGGTTCATCCTTTCCACAGGGCCCGACCGGAAGCGGAAAGTCCACGACACTGTACGCAATTCTCAATTTTATCAATTCTGTAGAGAAGAATATCATTACGATAGAGGACCCTGTTGAATATACGCTCGAAGGCCTCGCGCAGGCGCAGGTCAACCCGCGCGCCGGCATGACGTTTGAAAGCGGGCTGAGGTCTATTTTGAGGCAGGACCCGGACATTATCATGGTCGGTGAGATCAGGGACCGTGAAACGGCAAATATAGCGGTCCATTCCGCATTGACCGGCCATCTCGTCCTTTCTACGCTTCATACCAATGATGCGGCAAGCGCAATTACGCGGCTTATCGAGATGGGCATTGAGCCTTTTCTCGTGACATCGTCGGTAACCTGCGTTATCGGACAACGGCTCTTGAGGAAGATATGTCCCGAATGCAAAGAATCGTATTATCCTGCGCCGTCTGTGCACAAGACCTTTCAAATACGGGAAGATGTGCTTCTCTACAGAGGTAAAGGCTGTCCGGCATGCAAATATAAAGGCTATCGCGGCAGGACGGGGATATATGAAGTCCTGGTCATGGACGATGAACTCAGGGAACTGATAAACGCAGGGCGCCAGGCGAAGTATTAAAAAAGAAAGCCCACGAAAAGGGAATGCGTGTGATGCGCGATGACGCGATCATGAAAGTCCTCTTTGGCACAACCACTCTTGAAGAGGCCCTTAATGTTGTCCAGGAAGACTAAAGGATAAGAGTAATTATGGCAACATTCGCATACAAGGCCAGGGATGAAAGAGGCCTCCTTGTCCAGGGAAATATCGAGGCTGCAAGCCAGCGCGACGCCATGATGCAGCTTGATTCCATGGGATACATCCCGGTCTCCGCAAAAGAAACCGGAAAATCTTCCGTGTCATCATCGGTTGACGATTTCATGCTGCGTTTTCAGCGGGTCAAATATGATGACCTTATTTTTTTCACCCGGCAGCTCCGGACAGTCGTACGGTCTGCAATACCGATCGTAACCGGCCTTCGCGCTCTTGCGGAGCAGACCGCAAATCCGCGGCTGCAAAAGGCCATTGCCATTGTCTCCCAGGATATCGATAGAGGTTTCAGTTTTTCGGATGCCCTTGCGAAACACAAAGGCGTATTTTCCGAGATCTATGTTGCCATGGTTAAATCGGGCGAGACAAGCGGCAATCTCGAAGAGACCCTCGACAGGCTTTCGGCTCTCCTTGAGTTCCAGATGAAAACGAAAGAAACAGTCAAGTCTGCAATGCGGTACCCGATTTTTGTCGTAGTAACGTTGATCTCCGCATTCATAATCCTGATCAATGTCGTTGTACCGAAATTTGCACCGCTGTTTAAAAGCGCAAAGATAGAACTCCCTCTTCCAACGCAGATATTGCTTGTTATTAACGATCTTTTTCAAAAATATCTCTGGCTATCGTTTGGTGTTCTGGCTGCCCTCATTGTCGCTTTCGTTATTTATAAACGGACCGCGGCCGGAAAATATGCGATCGACGTTCTCAAGCTCAAGATACCGCTTGATCGGTGAGATCATCTTAAAAACATGCATGAGCCGGTTTGCATTTACCCTCGAAAATCTCGTCAGTTCGGGCGTACCCATCATACGGACGCTTGAAATCGTTTCGCGGACGGTAGGCAATGAATTTATCTCAAGAAAAGTCCTCGATATCTCGGATAGTATCGAAAGAGGGCACGGCATAGCAGGCCCCTTGAAGGAAGCCAGGATATTTCCCCCTCTCGTCATTCATCTTATTGCGACCGGAGAAGAAACAGGGTCCCTCGAGGATATGCTTCGCGAGATATCGACCCATTATGACAGGGAGGTGACCTACACGGTCAGCAGGCTTTCTGCATATATCGAGCCTATCCTGACGGTCGGTCTTGCCGGGATGGTCCTGTTCCTGGCCCTCGCTATCTTCATGCCCTGGTGGAATATTATGGGCGCCATGAGGGGTGGCGGTTGAAAGGATTTTTCAAAGACCCGGGGAATCTGCGGTACAGCCTCAACACGCTTATTCCGATCGTGGCCTTCCTGACGAGCCTTTTTGCCATAACTATCGCCATCAACGTTATTGCGCCGACAAAAGGTAATATAGCCTGGGCCTGGATCTTCGGGGTTTGCCTTTTTTCCGCACTGTGCACCCTGGTCATTGTTCGTGCCGTAATGCAGCCGATCAATGACCTGGTAAAAAAAGCGGAGAGCTTTGTCAGGCTCGAGGAATTCAGAAAAGAACGGGGACAGATGCTGGAAGTATATAAACTTATCGAGCGCCTGATGGACCACGTTCAGACCCGGGCCGACGAAAGCGAGCGCAGGGGCCTCATGGAGAGCATGGAGAAACTGGACTACATCATCCCTCTCGGATATATGTCGCTTATGGTTGCCCATGAGGTAAGGAACCCTCTCAATACGATAACCGGTATGAGCGAGCTTCTGAAGCAGCGGATCACGGATGAGTCTCAACAGAGGTATATTGCAGCCATGCTCGACGCCTCAAAAAAGATAGATGTTTTTACGCGGGAGCTTCTCGATTTCACCGACAATGAATTTTCAGGGGAAGAGATGAATCTGTACGAGATCATACAGGACGCCGCGGAGGCAATAGCCGGGACTTATGAGGACGTCCGGATAGATTATCTGAAAAAGGGAAGGCTGATCTGTTTTGCCGACAGGGTGAAGCTCTATCAGGTCATTTATAATATTCTTAAAAATGCTGCCGGTTATGAAAAGGACGGCGGCACCGTCAAGATTGATGTGCGCCATGACGAAAAAAATATTGCCATCATAATATCGAACAAAAATTCACGGATCCAGCCGCAGGATTATGAATCGATATTCAAGCCTTTCTTTACGAGAAAAAAAGACGGCAAGGGATTGGGCCTTTTCATCGGAATGCGCAATATGAAGCTTCATGGCGGGGATATTAAGGTCGATGAGCTCCGATGCCGGGACCTCATTTACGATAGAATTGCCCGTATTGACAAGCGGTCAGGCCCGGGAGAAAATGTCGGCATAATGCGAAGCCTATTCACTCCTGATACTGAAAAGGAATTTATGAACGAACGGATCATTATAATAGAAGACGATCAAGGCGTAAGATTTTTCCTGGAAGAAGCCCTGAAAGGGGAAGGGTACAAGGTAAATTCTTTTGAAAGCTACGAGGATGCATATCGCTCGATCGGGAATAATACGGACCTCGTGATAATGGATATAAGCCTGCCGGGGCTTGACGGCCTTTCGGCTACCACCGCGATCAAGGCAAAGTATGCCGTTCCCGTACTCATCATAACCGCCTACGGCACGAAGAAAAATGCCCTTGAGGCCATCAAAAGGGGGGCAACGGATTTCTTCGTAAAGCCTATACTTCTCGATGAATTGAAGGTCATCTTGAGAAGGATCCTCGGCACACGAAGATTGAAGAAAGAAGTTGAGGAGCTTCGCGAGAAGGAACTCGAAAATCATGTTTTTCACGGGGTTGTCGGCAAATCGCCGCGAATGAAGGACATCTTCAAGGAAGCTGAAAAAATTGCCGGAAAGGGATTGAATGTCCTTATTACCGGCGAAACGGGTGTCGGGAAAGAAGAGATAGCGAAGCTTGTTCATATGCTGTCAAAACGTAAAGGCGAATTTATTGTCGTTAATTGCGCATCAATACCGGATACTCTCCTTGAAAGCGAGCTTTTCGGCTACGAGAAAGGGGCATTTACCGGGGCAACCCAGCAAAAGGCAGGGAAATTCGAAGTAGCGCACGGCGGGAGCATCGTCCTTGATGAGATAGGCGAGATGAGCCCGTATCTTCAGGCAAAACTCCTGAGGGTCGTTGAAAAGCAGGAGATCGAACATCTTGGGTCGACCAAAACAAATAAGGTCGATATCCACGTGATTGCGACAACAAATCGCGTCCTTGAAAATGAGATAAAAGAAGGTAAATTCCGGGAAGACCTGTTTTTCCGGCTCTCCCAGATCCAGATCACGGTCCCGCCATTGAGAGAGCGGCGTGAAGATATCGATGTATTGATAGATTATGTCCTGCAGAATATAGAAAATGAGACCGGCAGGGTAATGACGATCTCCGAGGATGCGGCAAAAATTCTCATTGATTATCCCTGGCCGGGAAATACCCGGGAGCTTATCGGGACGATCAAAAGGGCGTCCGTCATGTGTGATGGCGACATTATCGGCCTCGATGACCTGCCGCTGCATCTTCGGGCCGAACATTTTCTTTCAGACCCGGTCAATTCGTATACCATGCTCGATGATGCAATATCGGCGCTTGAAAAGACTATGATCATCGATGCCCTTAAGAGATCGAACGGTTCCCAGACAAAAGCAGCGCGGCTTCTCGGCATCTCCGATCGAAGCATGTGGTACCGTGTAAAGAAATATGAGATAGGGCTATAACAAATGTCTTACTCTGCAATACTAAAACTACAAAAATTGTAGCAAATGTTTACAAAAATTGTTGTTTTTCAGGACATGAGATGCAAGTTTGGAATTCCGGAATATTTTTTATGTACAAATTTATTGAATTTTAGCCTGCGGAGCGGTATAAAAGGGCATTCTCTGAACAAACATTGCATAAAATGATTTTGGCATTGCATTTGCAGGAGTATAGTACAGAGCTGACAGTAAACACCAGGAGGATACCATGAAGACTCTTAAAAATAATAAAGGCTTTACCCTGATAGAATTGATCATCGTTATCATCATTATAGGTATCCTTGCCGCGGTAGCTTTACCGAAATATCTCGAGATCAAACAAGATGCCGGTGATGCCACGGCAAAAGGTGTTTTAAGCGCACTGCGCGGAGCGAGCGGAATCCTGTTTGCACAGTATAATATCAAAGGAACTGGATACTGCTTATACAATGGGCGATATCATAGACGCCGCGAGCATCCAGGGTATTACTCTTGCAGCTACGGATGCCAGCCAGGTACAGATTCAAGTTCCCGGGGCTGCAACCTATACGATTACAATAAATGCAGCCGCACAATTACCGACAACTCCCGCGTCGCTTGCATGTTCCGGTGTTTCAGCAGGCGATACCGCACGTTGCACAACATGGTAAGGCTATTAGAGCTGGAAAGCAAACTTTAGCGCCCATATGATTTGAACAAATTAAAAAACCTTTTTGTCCTCCTGTTTTTTTTAATTGTCGGCATTATATATTTTCATCCGATGCTTTCGTCAAAGATCATTTTTTGCGAAAGAGATCTTGCACCTTTTTTTATCCCGCCTAAAATTCTCTGGGTATCACAAGTAAAGAGCCTCGTATTTCCCGTTCTGGAATCCTTATAATTATTCCGGCATCCCTCTTCTGGCAACGCTTCAGCCGGGTGTTTTCTATCCGCCCCATATTTTTTACCTTTTCCTGCCGTTTAATGTCGTATGGAATTGGCTCATTATTCTGCATTTTGTTTTTGCTGCCTTCACGACATTTGCATTTTTACGCTATATGAAAGTCACGGTGCTTTCGGCAGCCGTTGGCGGAACAGTGTTCATGCTTTCGGGATATCTCCTGTCCGTCCATAACCTGCTTCCCCACCTGTTCGGTGTCGCCTGGTTTCCCCTGATCCTCCTTTACTTCCTGAAATATTTTGAGACCGGCAGGTTTCGAAATATTATCCTTTCCGCAATCTTTCTTGTTCTTCAGTATCTGGCCGGCGCGCCGGAAATTGTCATCCTTACCGGGATCGTCCTCTTTATTACGGTATTTTTCACTCCCTGGTTCACAGGAAAACGGACCGGATTATCGGGAGGGTCCTCGGGCTTCTTATGATGGCAGGGTTATTCGCCCTTTTGGCCGGAATTCAATGGACGAGTTTTTATGAACTGCATAGACAGAGCATCCGGTCGTCGGGCGTCAATTATTTGCAGGCCATAACCTGGTCGTTCGCCTGGAAGGATTTCATCCAATTTTTTCTTCCGGATGTTTTCGGCTATACACAGAACATCGAGAAATACTGGCTCAATCAATCATGGCTTAAAAGCGTTTATCTGGGGTTGGGGCCAATACTTTTTGCTCTGATATATTTTGTAAAAGGAAACAGGAATAAATATTTTTTTCTCGGTCTTATCATCTTCAGCCTTATATTAGGCCTCGGCGGGAACACCCCTGTATACAAATTGCTCCATAAGATCCCCCCGTTTAATTCTGTTCGTTATCCCGTAAAATTCCTCTTCCTGCTGTTTTTTTCGATAAGCGCTGCCGCGGCAATGGGCCTCGATGCCCTTAGGACCGGACTGGCGAACAATGACAGGACAGTTAAGCGGCTGGTAATCGTTTTTTTCTACCTCGGGTTTTTGTTCGCTTTAGTCTGGGCATTTCTTAATTTCCGTCACGATGCAATTGTTCAATATCTTACCCGGCGAAATATAAACCCGCCTCTTTACAATGAGATATGGTTCAATGTACACAATGCGAAACGTTTCCTGTTATTTTCTTTTCTCTTCTGCACCGGTTTGTTGCTGTATGCCAGGATCCGGGTCAAAAAGATTGCTTTAAGTTTTGTTTTGCTTGTCCTTGTCATGGATCTCTTTCTTGCTAATTACGGTTTTTACGGCTCAATATCCTGGGAATGGTTCAGAAGCTCGGCCGGTTTCACCCACGAAATATCGAATAATACAGAAACCGAACGGTTTATGGTATCGGTCAGAACGGAAAATGATCTCAATAGCCTCCTGGTCGGGAAGAATTATCTCGTATCCCCGTATGCGGCAATGTACGGCCTGTACAGCATCTCGGGCGCCGAGGTGATGCGGATCGGCCACCATGAAGACTATTTGCGCCTGTTCAGTTATGTTCAAAATATAGGGCAGGCACGGGGCCTTTTGGATATAGGGGGAGTTCGGTATGCGATTCTCTCGTATCCTGTAAATAGCGAAGAGTTCAAATTAGTGAAGAAAGACAGCGTGAAGGAAAAAGATGTTTACCTGTACGAATATCGGGGATATCCCGGGAGGTTCCTTTTTTTTCCGAAAGCTCAATTTATTAGTGATGAGAAAAAGGTCATGCTCAAGATGATCGATCAAAAAACAGATTTCAAGAAAGAGCTTATTATCTCGGACAGTTCTGCGGCTTCACCAAAAGGCCCTGAGGCATCAAAGGCCACGGGTAACGTTAAGCTGTTATCCTATGAGCCGAACGAAATTGTTCTGTCTTCCGAATCAGACGGCAATGGTTTTATTTATGCGAGCGACACGTATTATCCCGGATGGCGGGCATATGTTGATGGAAAGCAAACAAAGATATATCGGGCAAATCTCGCATTCAGGGCAATCGAGGTGCCGGCCGGCAGTCACACGGTTGTTTTCAGATATGTGCCGGTATCCTTTTACATCGGATGCATCCTGACCTTTTTCGGGATATTACTGTGCATCTGGCTGTGGCGAAAAGGACCGGTTATCAAGGCCTGAAATAAAAAAATAAAAAATCTCTTTATAAACCGGTTTTATTAGTACTAATATAGAGGATATTCTCATGGAAACCATCCTCCTTACAGAAGACGATGTTGCGCTCAGGGCACAGATACGTTTCGCCCTTGAAGAGCGTTTTCAGATCGCAGAAGCCGGTAATGTCGCGAAAGCCGTCAATCTCTTGAATGCGCAGCATATTACGCTTGCGGTCCTGGACCTGGGATTGCCGCCCCATGAAGACACCCCCGAAGAGGGTTTAAGGCTCCTTCACTATATTCTCGAAAATTTCGGCATAAAGGTTATCATCCTTACCGGCCAGAAGACCGAGAGCGCTGCCCTCGAATCGATAAAATCCGGGGCCTTCGATTATCTCGTCAAGCCTGTCTCGATGGAGCAGCTTATGTTTTCGATCGACCGGGCCATACTTTTCCGGGATACGGAACAAAAGCTGTCCAAACAGGGTATGGCGAAGATAAGCTTTGGGATTGAGGTAGGAAAGGGCCTTCAGCCCGCCCGGGAAGAAGCTGAAAAAAATATTATTCTTAAGATACTGAAGGACACGAATTTTAACGTTTATAAATCGGCGAAGCTTCTCGGTGTGAAGAGGGAAAGCCTGTATTATTTCATAAAAAAGTTCGGTTTCAAAAGGGAAGACATCGATGCTGACTCTTAGACTGCTGCAGTCGATGTACCTTTTCGTTGTAGTGGCCGGTGCGGTTGCACTGGTCATTCTTTTTTATTTACGGTATCTGACAAATCGCGCCTTCAAGGTCCAGTTGGGCATGGTGGACGCAAATAAAGAATGTAATTACGATATCGCTCTTTTTTTGCCGAAGGTCAATGATCTCGTGAAAGTAGCAGAGATCCAGGAAGTATTCTACGAGATAAGCTACGGTGAAAGCACCCTGTTTAAGCCGGGCCCGGAGAAAGGACGTACAATTATGCGGAAGATCACGCGGCCCGATTATTCGATAGGCCTTGGTATCGTTCCGATAAGCCCCCGGGGTTACCAGAAATATATTTATATGATCATTTTTGAAACGCTGTTTGTGCTCATCGAGATGGATATCCTGATGAAAATACAAGTTGCGAACGAGGCGTTGTATAATTTCTCGAAACTTCAGGCATTTCTGCTTCATGATGTGAAAAACGTAACCCAGTTCATCAAGGGACTGATCTACAATATTGACCGGATAAAAGGGCCTGAGCGCGAACACAGGTTCATAGAGTACCTCAAGGAATCAACCCCGGCGCTCAGCGTACGGACTGACAAGATACTTTCCACGCTGGAGATTGGTTCGGAAAAAGACGAGGAAGGCGAGGGACAGGAGGTCGATATCGCGCGCCTTCTCAAGGATCTTTTCGCCCTGTATGGCATGAAAGGTGAAGCCACGGGCCGGGGAACGATATCCACCCAGAAACATAAAATGGTGACAGTCTTTGATAACGTCATTAAGAATATTCGTGAAAAATCCGCCAGGGAGCCAGGGATCGAGTGTTTTGCTTTTGTCCGTGAGGAAACCGGGATAATTACGGTTATCATCTATGATACGGGCAGTCCTATCAAGAATATTGAAAGGATGTTCGAACCTTTTTACACGACAAAAGAGTCGGGGCTTGGCATCGGGCTTTTTCAGGCACGGCATATCGTAAAAAAACTTGGCGGGAATATGATGGTAGCGAATACCGACAGGGGTGTGGAATTTACCGTCAGCCTGCCGAGAGGAACAATATGTGAAAATGCCGAGCCTGTTCAGGTTGGCGTTTGTGCCAATTAAAGAGCATACACCTGTAAAACCACGCTATCTGTAAATTAATTCTACATCTTGCATAGACCTTCAATTCCCAATATATTTGATTCAGACTAAATCAGGCTGCAAAGGACGGAATATACCATGTATATTTATTTCGCTCATCCCTGTTTCAATGATTCCCAGGAACAATTCAAAAAGGAATTTCTGGAAAAACTGCGGATAGCTCTTGACGAGACCGAATATGGCAAAGCGGTTGGCGTCATAGACCCTTTCATTGATACACCGAACATAGAAGGCAACAGGGAAACGAAGCTCAAGCTCAGCAGAGTTGTCAAGGACACATGCCTTAAAATGCTTAAAGAGTGCGATATGGTGGTTGCCCTTGTCGATGAGGGCGATACAGGTGTAGCTTTCGAAGTGGGCTATGCCAACGCAATAGGCATGCCGGTTATCCTCATATCAAAGTCTGATTGCGCCAATGCGAATGCGATGCTGATCGGTGCGGCCAAAGAACGGTTTGACAATATACTGGATGACGAACAGGTATCGAAGCTCGCGCGCATGTTTGAATGGTATTACATTTCAAAGGAGCGTTACGATAATGAATCAGGGAAAAGTTGAGGCCACGTCTCCGCGACCACGTTGCATATGGATTATCGGTGCGTTGTCTGCGGTTTTACACTTGATGAATCATACGGGGGATATCTTTACCTAAAAAATAATAACGGGGTCAGGGTCCCGCTTAAAGACAAGAATGAACAGAAAGCTGTCGCACGGATATTGTTTGATGAGGAAGAATCGTTTCAGAGTGATAATGATGGATTTAATGAAATATGATGATATGGAAGAACGGATAGGTTATCTTTCTGCCTGTGTATGCATGAATTGTCTCGATCAGTTCGGACTCGACCTGAGAAAGGACTCGATCGAATGCCCCCACTGTAAATCAGATCATGTCAGGACCATTCTGGAAATGACCAACAAGAGATGCCCGAAATGTCAATCGGCATATATGGAGAAGATGGTCATGGGTTATAGGTAATTGGTAATAGGCGGAATTATCCCCATAACCCATAACCTATTACCCATAACCTGTTCTTTTTATGTTTCATATATATATTCTGCGAGCATCCAATCTGATACCCGCAGGCGATGACTTATCATCTGGGCCAGTTTTTTGAAGAGAGCGACGCCGAGCCTGGGATTATCTTTTATCAGCAGGTCAAAATTGTCCTTGGTCAAGACGAGGACAACGGTTTCTTCTACTGCCCGTGCCGATGCCGAACGGGGCAGGCCGTCAATAATGCTCATTTCGCCCACGCTTCTTCCCGGCCCGATATCGCAGATGGTTTTAATGTTCTTCTTAGAATCGCCCTTTGTTATCCTGACCAGACCCTGAGAAACGAAACACATGTAAGGTTCCCGGGCCCCTTCGTTGAAGAGCACCTCCTGCGGTTCGGCTGTCGCAACGTAGAGATATTGAGCGAATTGCTCCATATCCTCACGGCTTAAACCATCGCCCCATTGAGATTTTTCGATCATTGAAATGCGTTCCTGAACGGTTGACAAGATATTATGTAACACGCATTTTCCTTTGCCCCGACGATTGGTTCACTAACCATTATATACTATGGTTATGTCTCATTTTGCAATCTTTTCACTGCTACATTTGCAGCAACCAGTATGGGGTCCCATACGGTAGCGAAGGGCGGCGCATACGCCAGGTCGAGGCGGGCGATATCGGAAACCGTCATTCTGTTGTAAAGGGCCGTTGCAAGTGTGTCGATCCTGTGGGCAACGCCTTCGGCACCCGCCATCTGCGCGCCAAGAAGCCGCCCGGATCCCTTTTCAACGATGTAGGTTACGGTGATCCGTTTTCCTTCCGGGTATGAACTGCTTCGCGACCTGCCTCTTAATGGTCGATACGAAATGATCGAGGCCCTCGCGGGACG
Source organism: uncultured delta proteobacterium (assembly GCA_963823725.1). Lineage (GTDB taxonomy): Bacteria > Desulfobacterota > Syntrophorhabdia > Syntrophorhabdales > Syntrophorhabdaceae > Delta-02. The sequence goes on along the minus strand of CAWGMJ010000019.1, from coordinate 35,247 downwards.
CTTCAAGCGGAGCGAGAGCCCGTCCGGGCCACTTCCAGATCGAAGATCTTTGTTACCGCAGTTCCCGCAATCCCTTCAAAGACATTCGTCATTCCCGCGGCATTTTCCCCGGCAATCCGGCCCTGTTTGTTCGCGGTTGTCCCGAGAGGAATATAGACTTTTTTTCCTGTAACGATATGTTTTGTTTCCGCACAGTCCCCGGCAGCATATATATCAGGGATGCTGGTCCGGAGCTGATCGTCGACCTTGTATTGCCCCCGCGGCGCCAAGTTCCATTTTTACATCCACCGCAAGGGATGTGTTAGGCCGCGCCCCGATCACGAGAAGGACCATATCTGCCACAAAGATACCCTTATCGGTTGCCACCCGGGAAACCCTGCCATTATCCGATTCGAATGCCTCGACGGAATACCCTTTCTTGAGCCTGTACCCCTTCCGCAATAATGCGCTCTTCAATAATGTCAGTGATGCTGGTATCCATTGTACCGAGGACCCTGTCCATCTTTTCGAATACGGTCACTTCGACGCCTCTTTTTCTTAAGGCCTCGCACATCTCCATTCCTATCGATCCGCCGCCCACTATTGCTGCCTGCATGGGTCTTTTCTGAATCCCGAAAGGGTTTTCATATACGCAATGGGCCCCGATGCACGGTTCAAAAGACAACCAGTGATTGATGAATTTCTTGATCTCTACGCCGTCATGCAGGTCTCGCAGCGTAAAAACATGTTCCAGGTCTACCCCGGGAAAAGGCGGGCGGATGGGCAGGCCCCTGTCGCAATAACGAGCTTATCGTAGGGGATGATTTTCTTTTCATTAGTATCGAGATCAAGGCGTGACCGTCTTTGCGGCCGGGTCGATCGATATCGCCTCATGCCGTGTAAGCACGGTAATGCCCCTTTCTTTCGCCGCGCTCCGGGGTGAGGGATAAGAGCGTGTTAATGTCCTTTATTTCGTCTGATATATAATAGGGAAGACTGCAGGCCCCATAGGAAATGAAATGGTCCTTTTCTAGTACGATTGCCTCGGCTTCAGGCTTCAACCGCTTGAAACTGCTCGCCGCGCTCATCCCCGCCGCAACCCCGCCGATCACCACAAGACGTTCCATCTTAACCTCCGGTTTCTACGTAAGGCGTAAGACAACAGTAAATATTTAGGTTTTTAACGCCTTACGCTCTCACGCTCTTACGCCTTACGGTCTTCTAAAGTCCCTTTTTTTCAAAAAACCAAAACATGATCAGTCCCAAAATCACCATTATTGCAATCACTATCCAGTGATTTATTCCGAGTATCTGGGGGAGCGTGATCTTGCCGTAATTGCCCCATGTCAGGACGGTTTTTTTCATAAAAGGATAAAGCTCTGCAAAGGCAGCCGCCCCGCCAAGCATCCCGACGATACCCCACAGGGCATCGTAACGTCCTTCACCGAGTGCGCCAAGCGAAGTGCCGGGGCAGTAACCAAATAACGCCCACCCTGCGCCGAATATCAGGCCGCCCAATATGTTGCCTCCGAGAGAGGTCGTCTTGATGGAGAGTTTTACAAGCCCCAGATCTTTGAGCAGGTAAACCCCGACCATCGCGACAAGGACAGTGGTAAACATATATTTGACAATTGTCATGTCGAGGAGCCTTAATGCCGCCAATTGCTTATCGTAGCGGATGACCCGGGCCTTCTGGAGCAGGAAACCGAAAATAATGCCGGTTATCAATCCATAGATCAGGTCGGTCATTTTCCGGTACCTCCCCGATAAATGAGATTGGCGACGATGAGGCCTCCAACAAAAAAGCAGATGAGGGAAATATAACCGCTTACAGCTAGCTGGAGCGAACCGCTCAGCCCATGGCCGCTCGGTCAGCCGTCGGCCAGGCGGGCCCCGAACATGGCGACCGCCCCGCCGAAAAATGCGACAATGCCGCGTTTTAGCCTGCCCGGCCCGAACCTTTGCTCCCACATTGTCGGAACTGCCTGCCAGCGGAAAGACCGCGATGTCAATGACGCGATGAGCGAGCCAAAGAAGATGCCGACGACAAACATCCATTGCCAGTCAATTTTGGGAAGCTCTTTGATGAAATATTCCATCCGGGCGACGCGTTCTGCTGAAAACATCGATTCCAGGAGCCCTGCACTTTTCACGAATGTGGTCGATGCCCCGAAATATTTCCCTGCGACCCACACGGAAAGGATAAGGAGAAGCCCGGTAAGGGCCCCGGCGAGATAGGGATTCCAGCCTTTCGGTTCACTGACGGCCATCCATGATGCCTCCTTTCGAGTAATATGTATTCTCCTGTCGATGTGCACTATAAATTATACGTTCATCCCGGTATTTTGAGCAAGAGGGTTGGATCACGCAGTAGGACTGGCGGGACAAGCCAAGATCAGGAATTCCGGGAAAAAGCAATTCTCAAATAAGCCTTAAGGAATTTCATAAATCTGCTCAATTTCAAAACACTGGCAGGTTTTGCCTTGATAGCCCGAAGATAATAGCTGACCGCTTTTCTATCATCTCCCGCGAGGTACATGCTTCGGGAAAGGGACAGAAAGCGGCGGGACGTAAATTCTTTTCTGAGATAATCCAACTTCCCGCCATAATACGGATCATCCATGATCGTAGTTATAATTGCCATATCCTGCTTTATGATCTTTTCGAAATCACGGCTAAGGCATCCATCATGACGGCGCTTTATAAGCACGGGATGATCCATGATGCAAACCTTATTACCAAACGAGACTTTGACAAAATATGCTATATCCTCGCCATTTGTAAGCTTCTGAGGGAATCGAAACCGTGTGGCTGTGGTGCTCCGCAAAAGCCCCGCGCCGGAAAATCTGCCTATAAGAAGGTCCTCGTAAAGTTTGCCGGTAATGTACGGCTCCACTGATTTTGAGGAAACGGTACTTGAAGGGTCATAGTCTTCGATGGACACGATCCCGCCCATTGCCATTAACAGGGTCGGGTTCTTAATAAGGCTATTAACCCTCATACTTACCGATTCAGGGGTCAAAATGTCGTCGGAATCCAGAAATGTTACATATTCACCGGAAATGATGTCGAGTCCCGTATTACGGGCAGCGGATACCCCGCTATTCTGCTGATATATGTAGGTTATCTTATCTCCGAAAGCTTCACAGACGGAACGGGTATTATCCGTCGAACCATCGTCGATGACGATCGTCTCCACATCGGGGTAGGTTTGCTGTAAACAGGAATTGACGGCATCGCCGAGATAATTGCCGTAATTATACGTAGGTATTATTACCGATACGCGTCCTGTAACGGGCTGCCGGGTGTTTCTCATTTCCGGGTCGTTATTCATTCCCGTTCTCTTAGGTTAGTTCCTTTTTTAACGGCCAGTATATGGTATTGAAAAACCAGAAAAGGCCGCAGGCTGTTAAACAGCATGGCGTTCATTAATTTCATGAGACTGCCGGCATGTATTCTCCACCCGAGCCGGGATATATCGAGACCGGCAAAGTCAAGGAGCTTTTTCGTCTCCTTAAGTGTGAAGAACCGCATATGCGTGCTATCGAGAATGCCGGAATCCTCATATTCCCATTTGTCGTGCAAGACGAGGTCCCGGACAACCCTGTAATGCCGGACATTAGGCATGCTGATCAAGACATAACCGTCGTCTTTAAGGTAACCGGCTAACTTCTTCAGGGTTTCCCAGGGTTCTACCAGGTGTTCGAGCACATCGGCTAAAATGATGACATCAAACTCGCGGGGCGAGAAAGGCAAAGCATCTTTCTCAACGTCTGCTGCGAGCGACAGGTCGAGGCCCCTCCCGGCAGCTGCCGCTATAGCCTCCGCATTTATGTCCACCCCCGCGACATAGTCCGCACCCCGGGACCTGATGTATTCCAGGGTCGAACCCTCGCCGCAGCCGACTTCGAGAAACCTGCCCTTAAGTGAAGGGAGCATTTCAAGAAATTTGATCTTGGCATGCTTATAATAGTTCTGGTCCTTTTGCAGGTTCACCGTGAAGATCCTCAAATAGGCGCGATATTAATGGATATAATGGGTCATTACAGCATATTTCCCGTGGGGTTGCAAATGAATTGTCTCAGGTCCGGAAGGCTTTTAATAGCGTCGTTTTTCTGGTATACTGTTAGGCTCAAAAAGGATGTGAAGCAGTATTAATATGGATAGTATATTCGTAAAAGGTGCCAAAGAGCATAACCTTAAAAATATCGATGTAACAATTCCCCGCAATAAAATGGTCATCATCACGGGGCCGAGCGGTTCCGGTAAATCCACGCTCGCCTTTGATACGATCTATGCGGAAGGCCAGAGAAGGTACGTCGAATCGCTTTCTTCGTATGCCAGGCAATTCCTGGAACTTATGGAGAAGCCCGATGTGGAGTATATCGAAGGCCTGTCCCCTGCGATCAGCATCGAACAGAAGAGCATAAGCAAGAACCCGCGCAGCACGGTCGGCACGGTGACGGAGATCTATGATTACCTGCGCCTTCTCTTTCGCCCGTGTCGGGCCATGTGTTTTGCTACAGCTGCGGCAAGGAGATAAAAAGCCAGCATGCGCCCCAGATCGTGGATGCTATCGCTGCAATCGGGCAAAGGTGAAAGCCTCACCATCCTTGCGCCCATCGTGCGCGGCAGGAAAGGGGAATACCGCAAAGAATTGGATGAACTGCGTCAGCATGGCTTTACCAAGGTAAAGATAGACGGGAAGATCATTGACCTTGCCGAGGATATCGAACTTGACAAGAACAAGAAACACGAGATCGAAGTTATCGTAGACCGGATCACGATCAGGGACGGAATCGAACGCAGGCTTTTCGAGGCCGTTGAACTTGCCCTCGCCAGGGCGGGAGGCCTCGTAAAGGTCGAAAGCGGAAAAGAGACGCGGCTTTTCAGCGAGAAATTTGCCTGTCCTGACTGCGGAATCAGTTATCCCGAGATCGCGCCGCGGATGTTCTCCTTCAATAACCCGTACGGGGCATGCCCGGCATGCACCGGGCTTGGCGTGAAGGAATATTTCGACCCGGCCCTTATCGTGCCGAACCATGACCTTTCCCTTCGGGACGGCGCCGTTATTCCCGTGGGCCGAGAAGAATCCCGTTCATTTTCTGCCTTTCCTTGAGGCCCTGGTAAAGCACTACAAGATCGACATCAGAAAACCTTTCCGGGAGCTCCCGAAGCACGTCCAGGATGCGATCCTTCACGGGTCGAAAGGCGAGAATATCGAGTTCTTTGTCGATTTTCACGGACGGCGCACATTCAGCCAGAAACCCTTCGAAGGCGTTATAGGGGAGTTGCGCAGAGATTGGGAAAGCGCCGATTTCTATGAGCGTGAAAAGCTCGAACGGTTCATCAATCTCATTCCCTGTCCGGAATGCGACGGCGCCCGGCTCAGGAAGGAAATGCTCTGGGTCAAGGTCGGCGGGCTCAACATATTCGAAATATCCCGGATGACGATGGAGGAATGCTGCCGCTTTCTTCAGCAAGATCCAGCTTACCGAGAAAGAACAGGAGATCGCCCGGGCGATCCTGAAAGAGATCACGTCGCGCCTGAAGTTCCTGCTCGATGTCGGCCTCGATTATATAAGCCTCAGCCGAAACTCAGCCACACTCTCTTCAGGCGAATCGCAGCGCATCCGGCTGGCCACCCAGATCGGCTCCGGCCTGACCGGGGTGCTCTATGTCCTTGATGAGCCGAGCATCGGGCTTCATCAGAGAGATAATGACCGGCTCCTCAAGACATTACGGCGCCTTCGCGATCTCGATAATACGGTTATTGTCGTGGAGCATGATTACGATGCCATTGTTTCATCCGATTATGTGATCGACCTCGGGCCGGGCGCAGGAGAGAATGGGCGGACATATCGTCTTCCAGGGAACGCCTGCCGAACTCAAAGTCCATCCCGATTCGGTGACGGGCCTTTATATATCCGGCAGGGCTGTCCATAGAGCGGCCTGCCGAAAGAAGGGAACCGAACGGCTTTCTCACGATAAAGGGTGCCAGGGCAAACAACCTTAAAGACATCGACGTGGCGATCCCGCTTGGCGTGTTTACGGCTGTGACCGGCGTTTCCGGTTCGGGGAAAAGCACTCTTGTCGTCGATACGCTGTATCCCGCTTTGAAACAGAAGCTGTACAGATCGAAGGAACGGGTCGGGGAATCCGACGGCATCCAGGGATTCGAGGCCATAGACAGGGTCATTGATATAGACCAGTCCCCGATCGGAAGAACCCCGCGCTCGAACCCGGCCACGTATACGGGGCTTTTCACCCATATCCGCGAACTCTTCGCGCGTCTGCCCGAATCGAGGATGCGGGGCTATCGGGAGGGACGGTTCAGCTTCAACGTGAAAGGCGGCCGGTGCGAGACATGTACCGGCGAGGGTTTTGTCAAGATCGAGATGCAGTTCCTGCCGGATGTTTATATCGTCTGCGAGGCATGCAAGGGAAAACGGTACAACAGGGATACGCTTGAGATACTGTATCGGGGCAAAAGCATTGCGGATATCCTCGAAATGACCGTTACCCAGGCCATGGAATTCTTCGAAGCGCATCCTCACATTCGGAGCAAGCTCAAGGTCCTCTTTGAAGTCGGCCTCGGATATATCCGGCTTGGCCAGGCGGCAACCACGCTTTCCGGCGGCGAGGCGCAGCGGATCAAGCTGTCGCGCGAGTTGTCCAAAAGGGACACGGGAAAGACCTTCTATATCCTTGATGAACCGACGACCGGCCTGCATTTTGTCGATATCGAAAAACTTCTTCATGTCCTGAACGAACTTGTCGAGCGCGGCAATTCCGTAATAGTCATCGAGCATAATCTCGACGTGATAAAAAGCGCGGACTATATAATCGACCTTGGCCCCGAAGGAGGCGACCGCGGCGGGACGATCATTGCCGAGGGCAGCCCCGAAGCTATAATGTCGGTCGAAAATAGCTATACCGGGGTCTTCCTGAAAAAATATCTGGAAGACAGCACACCCGAAACGATCGAAGATATACCTGTAGCGTCCGGCGCCCGCCGGTCAAGGAAATAAAGACGGTTCAAGGTTCAACGTTCAATAGATCCTTCCAAATGTTCATTCGACAACTTCTTAACCCGGGATCCGAGTTGGTCTGTGGATCCTGAAACTTAAACGTTTTGCGTAATGTGCGATAATCGGTATTATGGTTCGCAGAACGCTTATAATATTTATTATCAGCCATCAGCTGGGTTGTTTTTTCTTCCGGTACCTTTCCCGATCATGCTGATGCGAAGGGTATGTGGTCAAAGGTGGCTGGTTCCAGCCAGGGGGATGCCTGGTATATCGACCAGACGCTTGCATACGAAAACAAACATAGCAAAGTCATGACATCGCGTGCTTATCTGAAATGCGTTCCCGGGAAGGACAGCGAGCTTGGTGAACAGATACGGGAATCGCTGGATTTAAGCGGGGTCGTCTCAGCCAATTTTACCTATCTTGTGGGTTCAGTTGAGATCAATTGCAGCACAAGGCTTTTCCATTATTCGGAAATTACGTTCTTTGATGCGGAAGATAATGTCCTGTTTCGTACGAACTATGACGAACGGCAGAACTACGCGTCCACCGCGGATCATCCTTCGGAAGACGTTTCGCACTATTTATGTCTCGATAAATCAGGTTTTTTGGACACCCTCAAGAAACAGGAGCCTTTTCTTTATCTTTTCCCCAAGTGAAAATCCCCCGAGCGAACCATCATGCCTGACTACCCGATGGCACGGGATTATTATGGGGATCGGATTACGTTTCACTGCCTGCCCGATTGCCCGGGAGCCTTTCGGACATCCGGCCAGGGCAGCTATTTCTGAATAGCTCCGTGTTTCTCCATACGGTATCCGTCGAAGCTCTTCAAGGACTTTTTGTGTAAACTCGGGAAGGTCCGATATGTCGACCTCGATGTCGAAATTGACAGGCTGCCCTTTCAGATAGCGGTGCAGAAGTGTACGGACCATCTTAAAGGACTGGTCCGATTCCACGGCCGTCGGAAAACGTTTCAATATTTCCCTGTGTTCCTGGTACATATCATTTTCTGAGAGATCAAGGCTGATAATGCGGCCGTCCCTTTTGACAACAGATATCGTACCGAACCATGATTCAAAGATCGCAAATTCTATAACTGGCAAGTTTGGTCCCTAAAATATCCCTTTTAACCCCCCTCTGTCTGGACAAAGGCAGCGTTTGTGTAGAAATATTCCATTTTTTCCTTATGCTTGAGCTCCTCTTCAGCCATTTTCAGGAGAATATTTTTTGCCTCTCCATCGGGATGGACGGCCGCAAGGGACAGGTAAAATTCATGGGCAGCTTTTTTCACGATGGGCCGCTATGAGATATACATCTTTCTGCTCCATGCCCGGCTTTGGCTCAGGGGCCTCGAGATGTTCCGCTATCTTGTAATCGACCACTGTTCCCGGTTTAAGGCCGGCCGCCGCCGGCACCTTTATCACGGTAACCGATCAGGAATTCTTTATGTTTTTTCTCTTCTCCTGCAATATATTCCAGGGCATCTTTGGCCTGTTTATCGGCGGCTATTTTCATCAGGTCCATATAGAAGTCAAATGCCTCTTGTTCTTTTGTTATCGCAAGATCAATAATAGCTCTCAAATCCGTTGTTCCCATAATACCCTCCTTTTTTATACTCCCTATAGCATTACATATTCATTCCGTCATGCAAGGGCAGATAATGACATAAATGGTATCGGAATAGCAATGCCGAATTGACAATCCCGTCATGTAAGCTCTACAATAAACGTGCTGATATTATGGAAGGATTTATTAAATTCTTTGGCACCGGCGGCGCGCGTTTTATGGCCCTGAAACAACTTCGTGCCACGGGCGGCCTCTGGTTGAATTACCGGAAGACAAATATTTACATCGATCCCGGTCCCGGCGCGATTGTCCGGATCCGCGCATCCAGGGAAAAATACGAACCGGCCGGCCTTGACGGGATAATCATCACCCATAAGCATATGGACCACTGCCAACGATGTCAATATCCTTATAGAGACAATGGCCGAAGGGGGATTCAAGAAAGAGGAACACTTTTCTGCCCGGAAGACGCGATCGCCGAAGACCCTGTAATATTTAATTTTGCCCGGAATTACCTTGAAAATGTGGTTTTTCTCAAAGAGGGCGGAGAATACAGCCTGGGAGATATCAGTTTCCGGACACCTGTAAGACACCGGCATCCCGTCGAAACATACGGCCTTTTATTCGATCTCAACACAACGATCGGCCTTATTTCTGATACGAGGTTCTTTCCCGAACTTGCCGGCCATTACCGTGCCGCGAACCTGATTATTAATGTGCTTCGGCTAAAACCCATCGAAAATCACGAGATAGTCGATCATCTGGCGCTGAATGACGTTGAGGAGATCATCCGGGATATACGGCCCGTCAATGCGATCCTGACCCATTTCGGTATGCACATCATCAAGAACAAACCCGGCCTGCTCGCCCGGCGGCTATCGCGCGAAACAGGGGTGAATGTTATAGCAGGCAGGGACGGGATGAAGTGGGAATTTTAAGAGACCGTAAGGCGTAAGACGTGAGGAGTAAACAGTAAGGACGTACATAGTAAGGATATAACATCGTAAATGGATCGTTCTTACAGACAGTATTGGCATATTGGCGGATTAATCTTACTCACGCCTTACGTATTACGCTACTACTCTTACGATTTCAACGGGATCAACAATCGGAATGTGCTTCCTTGGCCGGGTTTTGTTTTGACGGTGATCGAACCGCCGTTGGCTTCAAGAAGTCTTTTGCTCAGGGATAAACCGAGCCCGGTGCCTTCGCCTTTGGGTTTTGTCGTAAAAAATGGATCAAAGATCTTTCCAATAGTATCTTCGTCCATGCCGGTGCCTTCATCTAAAACATCAATGAAACCGAACGTGTCCTCGATACCGGTTGTGATCCTGATCATGCCTCCGTGCGGCATGGCCTGAGCGGCATTGTTGATGAGGTTCACGAGTGCCTGCTGGATATGTATCTTGTCTATCACGACCTTTACCGGTAGAGTGCTGCGTACGATGTCAACGCGCACATTCTTGAACCGGGTCAGGTGATGCTCCATAAAAAGCAGCGTGTCATCAACCAGTGCGCCGAGTTCAGTTTCTTCCATCTTTGGCTCATCCATCCGGGAAAAATCCAGGAGTTTCAGGAGGACGTTCGTGAGCCGCCCCGCCTCCTGATCGATAAAACTTGAATACCGCCTGGCCTTCTCGATATCGTCTGCCTTCGATATCCTTTTTGCAAAGCCCTGGATGGAAATAAGCGGGTTCTTTATCTCGTGGGCTATCGAGCCGGCCAATTCTCCAAGGGCAGAAAGCTTGTTCGCCCGCACAAGCTGGGCCTCGAAACCCTTGATGCGTTCGTCCCTGTTCCTCAAGGCCTTCAGCTTGTCGTTCAGGGCACGATAGACATCATTAAGTTCTTTTATGTTTGATTCGAGAAGAATATTGCGGGCCCTCGACAGGCTTTTTTCTTCTTCCAGAGCAATTTCAAGATCGCGCACCTCGTTAGGCGGGATACATTCAGTCTTTTTCTTCCGGGGAGCCATTAGTAAAGAAAAACCTCGAATTCACAATATTTATAGCCGACAGACCAACTTTTTGTCTGGGTGGATTTCGCTTTTTTACCCTGAACATTTTCGAGAAGACCGGCTATAATACCGCTTTCCATATCACAAAACATTTCTCCCGTATAGGAAAAGCCGGCGCAGGTTATGCACTCGAAAAGCTTGACATTGATGTGGTCCTCATCGACGATCGTCGCACGAGGGATCCCGATCTTGAGGTCCTGTATTGTCTCCGCAAATTCTTCCATCGTCGAGGCGGGGAGCAAGTTGCCCACGCGCTTTCCCATCATGTAGAGGGTTGCACCCGATGTCTCCCCGAGAATGCTGCGCATACCGATTACCCTTAATATCCTGAATAACAGAAGCGGGACATCATCGCCCAGTTTGGGACGCAAAATGGTCTTAATATCATCGATTCCATATTCTTTCATACGATCTCCCGGTGAATTGTTTCTATGTCAGCCGGCGGCACTGTTTCCCTTCTTAATGACGCCTGCCATTGCCTGATGTATGAGGCCGTTTGATGCGAGGCATTCCCCACGGTAAATGTTAAACAGGCCGCCCGTCAAATTGGTAATGCGTCCTCCGGCTTCCTCGAGAATAAGGGCCCCTGCCGCAAGGTCCCAGGGATTGAGGTGTAATTCCCAAAACCCGTCAAAGCGGCCGCACGCAACATAACTCAAATTCAGGGCAGCCGAACCATCCCTGCGCACGGCCTGGGCTTCGTAAAGAAAATTCACGAAATGATTGATGTTATTGTCGGGATTGGTCCTGATGTCATACGGGAAACCTGTGCTGAGAAGCGAACGTTTCAAATTGTGTACCCTTGAAACGGCAATTCGGTTTCCATTGAGATATGCCCCTTTGCCGGCCGCTGCGAAAAAAAGCTCATTCATTATCGGGTTGTATACGACTCCCGCTATGACCCTGCCTTTTGCCTCATATGCGATGGAGGTACAGAAAAACGGATATCCGTGAGCATAATTTGTCGTGCCGTCGACCGGATCGATGATCCACCTGTTCCTACTCGCCTTCATAATCGTTGGATTGCTCCTCCGCGATGATATCATCGTCGGGAAAATATTTGCTGACCATCGATATTATTTTTTCCTGGCAGGCGATATCAACATCGGTCACCAGGTTGATCTCTCCCTTGTGGTGGATAGCGAATTCCTTTGATAATGACTCTTTCTGGATGCGCCCTGATTCAAGGGCCATTTCAACCGCTGTCTGCAATGGGTCTGCCATATATAATTCTAATCGATAATTTCTTTCTTTTGCAAGGAAACACTCGATTGACATGATCCTTATTCTGGTCTATTATTACCCCAATGGCGGAATTACGGAAGGACCCACTCTCCGGGAATTGGGTCGTTGTCGGCTACGGGGGATCAAAATCGGGCGGGACGGGAACATGTCCATTTTGTCCCGGCCATGAGTCGTCCACCCCACCCACAATACGGCAATACACAGACGAAGAGGGCAACTGGCTTGTCCGGTGCTTTTCTGCGGCGAACCCTATTTTTATGATAGAAGTTGCTGAAGACAGGAGAGGTGAAGGTCTCTACGATAAAATGGGCAATGTCGGGGCCCATGAGATAATCGTCGAGAACAGGGCCCATTCGAGGACCATGTCAATGTATTCAAAGGACGAGCTGCTATTGGTCCTCGCGATGTATAAGGAACGCCTGCTCGACCTTAAAGGGGACAGACGTTTTAAATATGTCCAGGTATTCAAGAACCATGGCGAGCTCGCAGGATCGTATCTCCTGCATTCCCATTCCCACGTGCTGGCCACGCCGATCGTCCCTGCGCGGGTTTCCCGTCAGGTGATCTCGACCCGGAATCATTTCGCTCAGAAAAGCCGGTGTCTTTTGTGCGACATCTTGAATCAGGAAATACGCCAGGGCAGAAGGCTTGTCAGCATGAACAGGAGTTTTGTCGCTATTTGCCCGTTTGCTTCCCGATTTTCATATGAAACGTGGATCGTACCAAGGTTCCATGATTCAAATTACGAAAATATGGCAGACCAGGCGATCAGGGATGACCTTGCCGAAATGCTCCTTGATATAATGAAACGGATAGAGCAGTTTACAAATGCATATACGATCGAGATACACACGGCACCTAACATGACATTTGCCGAATCGCATGGTGACGACATTCCGTTCCAGGAATATTACCACTGGCATATTGAAATTCTGCCCCGGGATTTCCGGTCATCGAAATATAAACGGGAAGATGAATTTTCCGTGTCATCCATAACGCCCGAACAGGCTGCCGAGGCGATGAAGGCTCAGTGACCCGGATATCCTGAATTTATCAAAAAGTTCAACAATGAGAAAATCCTTGAATAAGTTCGTCTATGTATTACATTTTCAAAAATTATTTGTCAGGGCCCCTATAAAAAAATCCGAAAAAATGTCTTGACAATTATGTGGCCCCTCAGGTAAAAAGTACTACATATAGTATGGATATCTAGTGTACATACTATATGTAGTGTTTGGAGGGGGTTTTGCACTACTGGAACAAGTCGGGCAATAATCTGTTTTACAACGAAATATAAAAGCTGTTAATCCAAATAGGGGGTTGCATGGAAACAACAGATCTGAACCTTTTTGTCAGGACGTCTGAGGAAAATATCGCCGGTTGGAACCGGTCGAGAATAGTCGACGCGCTCATCCGTGAGACATTGATCGACCGGGACACTGCAGAGGAGATCAGCAAAGAGGTCGAGCAGATGATCAGGCGGTCCGGTATCGAGGTGATCACCGCACCCCTTATCAGGGAGCTTGTCAACGCACGGTTGATCGAAAAAGGGCTGGAAAGCACCCGGAAAATGCATACCAGGCTCGGTATGCCGATCTATGATGTCGACAGCCTTATCCTTCATCCCAATAAGGAGAATGCCAATGTGCCCCATGGCCCCGAAGCTACGAACCTGACCCTGGCCGAAGGCATTAAGAAGGAATATGCGCTGCTCTCCGTCTTTTCTCAGGAGGTTGCCGACGCCCATATGAACGGCGATATCCACCTCCACGACCTCGGTTTTATCGACCGGCCATATTGCAGCGGCCAGTCCCTTGAATATATCAAGAAATTCGGTCTTGACCTTCCCCATTCCCTTTCCATGGCGAAACCCGCAAAGCATGCGGAGGTGCTTCTCGCCCACCTCGTCAAATTCGCGGCCGCGCTTCAGAGCCATTTCGCCGGGGCCATCGGCTGGGATGCGATCAATATCTTTTTTGCGCCCTATATCGAGGGAATGTCGCGATAACGATGTAAAACAGCTTGCGCAGATGCTTATCTTCGAGTTCTCCCAGCAGGCGGTGGCGCGGGGCGGCCAGGCTATTTTCACGGACATCAATATCTACTGGGAGATACCGAAGCATTTTGTCAATGTCCCGGCCATCGGCCCGGGCGGTAAATTCACCGGCAAGACATACGGCGAATATGAGAAAGAAGCCCAGCGTTTTGCCTGGAAACTGTTCGAGGTCTTTAAGGAAGGCGATGGCGCCGGGCAGGCCCTTCTTCTTCCCGAAACCGATCGTCCATATCACCGAGAAATTCTTCCATACCGACGGCCATATGGATTTTCTGCACCTTATTTCAGATGTCGCCTCGGACAAAGGCAATACCTATTACGTCTTTGACAGGGGAGAGACGGCAAAGATATCGGAATGCTGCCGCCTGAGCTTCAAGCTTGAAGAGTCCGACCTTCTCGATGCAAAAGAGCCCTGGAGAATGCGTTACTGCGCCCTTCAGAATGTCTCACTCAACCTCCCGCGCATCGCGTACATGGCAAAAAATGACGATACGAAGCTCTTGAACCTCATCACCGAGCGGTTCGTCCTTGCCGTAAAGGCCCATAAGGAAAAGAGGGCTTTCATGGAAAAGCTCCTTTCCCTTGGCGAGAACGGACCGCTTGCGCTTCTGACGATGAACCGCGACGGGATGCCGTACCTGAGATTTAACCTCGCATCCCACCTTATCGGCATGGTGGGCCTCAATGAGATGGTCCAGATACATACCGGCGAGGAGATGCACGATTCAAAGCGGGCCCTCAAGTTCGGCCTCAAGGTCATTGCGCACATGAAGCTCCTGACCGACAAGATGCGCCGGCAGGAAAATATGAAGATCGTTCTCGAGCAGACGCCGGCGGAAAGCACGAGCTACCGTTTTGCCCGTCTCGACCTGCAGGTATTTCTCACCTGCAGGCCGGACAGGGTCATGAAGGGTGATATTGCCTCAGGCGAGGTCTACTACACGAACTCGACCCATCTTAATGTAAAGCATGCCATGAACCCGATCGAAAGGGTAACCACCGAGGGTCTGTTCCACCCGCTTATCGAAGCAGGCTCCATATCGCATGTCTGGCTCGGCGAAGCCCAGCCGTCGAAAGAGGCCATTGCGGATTTTGTCATCAAGACCTTCAAGCATACAACCAGTGACCAGATCGCCTTTTCACCGGAATTCACGACTGCAATAAATGCCACAGGACGGCCCGGGGGCTTGCCGATACCTGTTCATACTGCGGTTCCACGGATGTTGACGGCATCACGAGGATAACGGGTTATTTTACAAAGGTATCCAGCTGGAACAAGGGCAAGCTGGGCGAACTTAAAGACCGCTACCGCAACATGGAGTTTTTCGCCCCGGAACAGGCCGAAGGCTGCAGCCAATGATTGACCAAAAGTAAATTTATTATATAAAACAAAGGGGTAGGGGAATATGGGGATAGTTAAGATCTTTTACAAAGATGATTGCCCGATGTGCCCGATGGCAAAAAAACTCAAGGACAACCTTCGCGAAATGAACATCTCTGTTGATGACTATAATGTTGGAACAACAGACGGGCTGGCTGAAGCCACATTTTACCGCGTCATGGCATTGCCCACCATTCTCGTGGAGGATGATGCCGAAAATTCCCTCGGGGAATGGCGGGGAAATGTCCCTCATATCGATGAGGTGCTCAGTGCAGTCCAGAGCGCCTGATTGCCCGGCCATAAAAGGGTTCTTAGAAACGAGTTTTGTC
Source organism: uncultured delta proteobacterium (assembly GCA_963823725.1). GTDB lineage: Bacteria > Desulfobacterota > Syntrophorhabdia > Syntrophorhabdales > Syntrophorhabdaceae > Delta-02. Next base: position 19,640 of record CAWGMJ010000019.1, on the reverse strand, counting down.
GACTGGAAGGGACATCTGGCATCCGTCCTCTTCCTTGGCGGATGCAATTTCAGATGCCCTTTTTGCCACAATCGCGACCTTGTTCTTAATCCCGGCGGTTTTGAAGACGTGCCCCTCGAATACGTGGTCGCGACGATCAGGAAATACAGGGCCCACTGGATCGACAAGATCGTCATCACGGGCGGCGAACCGACAATACACAAGAATCTTTTCGCATTGATCGGGCTTTTAAAGAATGAAGGCATGTCGATCAAACTCGATACGAACGGGTCGAACCCTTCGGTGGTGAAAGGCCTTGTCAATGACGGGCTCATAGACTGTATAGCCATGGATGTCAAGGGTCCTCTTGACAGGTACTCGCGATGGTGCGGGACCGAAGTGGACGGGGAAAGATCCGGGAAAGCATCGAATTTATCATGGGATGCGGAGTCGATTATTATTTCAGGATGACGGTCGTCCCTTTCCTTCACCAGGAGGAGGATGTTTATACCGTGGCCGCAGAGCTTCAGGGCTCAAAAGACCTTATCATCCAGACCTTCAGGCCCGATATTACCCTGAACCCGGCATACGAGCGCATAAAACCCTTCAGCCCCGACAAAATGACCCGGATAAAGGAGAATGTGTCGGATATCATGTCCGGAAAGACGTGGGACCAGGACCGGGTCCATCGGATCTCCGGCCCAAGCTCCAGGGAGGCAGAAGAACTGTACCAGTAGGAAATTGTTCCACGTTCCAAAGTTCAACGTTCCAATCATTACCCATCAGTCATCCGGACCTGGAGCCGGAATCCATGTCATCTTTGCCTTGCAACCATCACGGATCATCGGGCAATAAAAAAGGCCTGCGGGGATCACCCGCAGGCCTTGTGTCATTCAGAGCGAATTATCTATTCCAGGAAACTTTCCAGTCTCTTCCGCCGGGATGGATGTTTCAGTTTCCTCAGGGCTTTTGCCTCTATCTGACGGATACGTTCGCGGGTCAGGCCGAAGACCTCGCCGACCTCTTCCAGGGTGTAATCCGTCTTCTCGCCGATGCCGAGCCTCATCCGGATGACCTTTTCCTCGCGCGGGGTAAGGGTGGATAAGTACCTTGTCGATCTCTTCCTTGAGGGATATGCTGACGAGTTCATTGAAAGGCGACGGTGATTTAGGGTCTGCTATGAAATCGCCGAGCTTCGATTCATCATCGCCGATCGGCGTCTCGATCGATATCGGCTCATTGGAGACCTTCATTATCTTTCGGACTTTTTCAAGGGGAAGGCCGGCCTTCAATGATATCTCGTCGAGATTCGGTTCCCGCCCGAGTTCCTGAAAGAGGGAGATCGTGACCTTTGTGATCTTGTTCATCGTCTCGAGGACATGGACAGGGACCCTGATCGTACGGGCATAATCCGCTATCGCCCTTGTGATCGCCTGACGTATCCACCAGGTGGAATATGTCGAGAACTTATAGCCTTTCTGATAGTCGTATTTCTCGGCTGCCTTCATAAGGCCCATATTTCCTTCCTGGATCAGATCGAGGAAGGAAAGGCCCCGGTTGAGATATTTCTTGGCGATATTGATGACGAGCCGTAAATTCGCCTGGATAAGGCGGTTTTTTACCGTTTTGAGACCGTTTTCGATCTGGCCGATCTCCATGAGTCTCTTCTTGACCTTCCGCGCTTCCTTGTCATCCATGAATTTGAGCTGTCTCTGGACCTTGCGGATGATCTCTTCAAGCACTTTTTTGTTCAGATTAAGGTTAATGAGGTTTTCTTCGACCTTCTTTTCGAGGGCTTTGAGCTTTTTCTCATTGAGCTTTTTGGTCGCTTCAGTGCACCTTGACGGAATTCTTTCTCAGTTCTTCTTTCTTTTCGTGCTGGTTCTTGATGCTGTTGATCAGGGAGACCGTCTTTTTTCTATATTTGTCTTCGTCTTTTTTCGTATAGTTCAATTCGTCGATATTCTTGACGACATCGATGATATTGATCGCTTCTTTCTTCAGGAGAGACGGCGATCTCCATTAATTCCTGTATTGCGTGGGGAAGATCGAAAAGCAGGTTCCGGATCATGCCGTTCGCCATCTTCGATCCTCTTTGCGATCATTGTATTCTTCCTCGGAATTAAGAAGGGATACGCGGCCGATATCTTTCAGGTATGCCCAGATGATATTGTCGGTCCGCTCAGACGGGAAACGTTCCATTTCACCCCATTCCTGGGATTCCTCTTCGGGGGCGGCCTCTACCTTTTCCTTTATGGTATCGACGATATCGATATTCGATTCCGTGAGAAAATCAAAGATATCTTCGATATCTTCGGGAGAAAAGATATTCTGCGGCAGGTATTCGTTGATCTCGTCTGGGGTCAGGTAGCCTTTCTCGGTACCGATATCGACGAGATGTTGTATCTCGCTGTGATTTTTTATTGTCATTTATTCTCCGGACAGTAAAAAATGCCCTAAGTGGTTGGTTTTAGGGCATTTACTGAAATTATCCACTCGTCTCTAATGTAAATATAGCAATTGGGCCATATTTTTGTCAAGGTCGGATTTTAACCTGTTTGTGAATTTATCCACGAATATCATTATCGATCAAATTTGGATTGACTAAAGCCGGAAATGAGTTATAAAGTGCTAAAGGGAGGGGCAAAACATGTTCAAGAAAATACTATGTCCTGTTGATTTTTCAAAATTTACACAAGAGGTTATCAATTATGCCGTGGACCTTGCAAAAAAATATGGTGCAGAACTTCATGTCATGCACGTTGTCCCGAATATGACATATTTCACCCCGTATGAATCCTTCCTGACACCGGAGAATCTGGTTGCGATCGAAAAGAACATCCAGGACGAGGTCGAAGATAATTTCGACGAAGCTTCTGAAGGATCGATGATGTCCCGACGAAAAGGTCATAAGGACCGGAGTCCCGTTCGTCGAGATCATCGATTACGCGAAATCGGAATCCATTGATCTTATCGTCATGGGGACCCACGGCCACAGCGGTATAGAACATATCCTGATCGGCAACGTGGCGGAAAAAGTGGTCCGTAAATCCCCCTGCCCGGTAATGACCATAAGGCCGAAGGGTAAAGAATTCAAAATGCCTTGATAAGACTAGGTTGATGGGTAATAGGTGATAGGTAATGGGTAATGCTGGAATGATGACCCGAACCCATCACCTATTACCTATTACCCATTGCCTATCTTCTTATACAATTCTTTGATATTTCGTATGTTGATGATTTCTATGCCGTCCTGAGTGGCTGATATCGGCGGGACAGAAGACGTGTTTGATGCCTATGCGCTGGCATTCTTTTATTCTCAGGTCCATGTTGACTATCTTTCGTATCTCGCCGGTGAGGCCGATCTCGCCGAAGAATGCGGTGTCGCGGCCGAGGGTTGTCTCCTTGAAGCTTGAAAGGATGGATGCCGCGACGGGCAGATCGATGCCCGGCTCATTTACTTTCATCCCGCCGGTTACATTCACGTAGATATCCCTGTCAAAGAATGGTTTCCCGATCGCTTTTTCTATGACCGAGATCAGGATAAAAAGCCGGTTGACGTCGTATCCGAGCGAAAGCCGCCTCGGCATCGAGAAATTTGTCTTTTGCGTGATCGCCTGGACCTCGAGAATGATGGGACGCGATCCGGTAATATAAGGGAAAAGGCTGCTTCCCTCCCCGATATCCCCGCGTTGGGACATAAAGAACTGTGAAGGGTTTTCGACACTTATAAGGCCATTGCCCGCCATCTGGAAGATCCCGACCTCTTCAACAGCGCCGTACCTGTTCTTGATAGTCCGCAAGAGGCGGTACGGAAGCATCTTGTCGCCCTCAAAATAAAGGACCGTGTCGACCATGTGCTCCAAGATCTTGGGGCCTGCTATGACCCCTTCTTTCGTCACATGGCCTATTATTATGAGGCTCGTATCGGTGCCCTTGGCTTCCATGGTAAGGCGCGTTGCCACATCCTTCACCTGGCCCATGCTCCCCGGCAGCATCGGCAGTTTCGGATTATAGATGGATTGGACCGAATCGACGATAACAAGGCCGTACTGTTCCTCGGCCATTGCCGACAACACGTCGTCAAGATGGTTCGTTGTCAGGAAGGCGAAGCCGGCACTAAGCCCCAGCCTTTTTTTTCGGGAGGCCAGCTGTTTTAATGATTCCTCTCCGGAAACATACAGGACCTTGACCCCGCATTCCGTCAATTTCGAGGCAATTTCGAAGCACAAGGTCGTTTTGCCTATTCCCGGATCTCCACCCAGGAAAATGGCGGAACCTATCGTCATGCCGCCGCCGAGGACACGGTCCATTTCTTCAATACCCGATCACGATCCGTTCTTCGTCGGCAAGATCCTCGTCAGACAGAATGACCGGGCGCCTCGGCTCTTTTCCATCGATCCCGGCTGAGACGGGCGCCATTTCCTTGAAAGTGTCCCAACCCTGGCACATGGGGCATTTTCCCAGCCATTTAAGGTCTCATGTCCGCAGGCTGGTGCATGCAAAAAGAAGTTTTTTCGTCGATTTACTCAAAAGATGCCCCCGTATGAAGCCGTATCAGCCGGGCCTGGTATTCCATAAGCTTCACGAGCCATTCCCGGTTTCTGGGAAGTTCCCGCGGGGACACCTCATATGTTATCATCCCGTCATACCCGAGCCGCCGGGCCGTGTTTAAGAATCTTCGCTATCGGGAGATTGCCCCGGCCGAGAAAAAGATGGCTTTGATGTTCCCCGTGGTCGCTAAGGTGGATATTCTTCAAGCGCCCGGTCCGTATGACCTTGATAAAAGGCGCGATGATATCGTTCCCGAATGTCGCCAGATGGGTCGTATCAAATGTGAAATAGAGGTTGTGCGCGACCCCGAATCCGATGAGGTCATTGATATCATTGAGGATGTACGATTCCAGCATGAGGCGCTTGCCGGCCCGCGGCATGTTCTCGATCGTGAGCGCTATATCGCTGCAAGTCGAGCTCTTTTTGAAAGTCCTCGATGCTATTGAGCCATTTGGCAAACCCTATCTCCATGGTAAGCCAGGCCGGCGGGTGGAAATTCACGACGCTTGCACCCGAGGATCCGGGCGATATCGATGGTCCTTTTCAGCTCATCGACCTTTGTTCCCCATTTTTTCATCTTGAGGAACGGCGCGTGAATGGTGTGGATCGGAAGGATATCGCGACAGGCCACGACCCTGTCCAGATAGCCGTCGCTCATGAACCGCTGATCGATAACGACCTCGCAGCCGTCGAAACGGGCCTCGCTTGCAAGCAGGAATATCTCTTCGATGGGAAGATGATAGAGGCAGCCTGTGGAAAAAAGATATTTCATGCGATAATGATGTTATCATCAATATCGGTAATTATGCGGCATTTTCCGTCTTATGTAATGGACGGTGTTTTCATAACCGCAGCAGCCCTTCCGGGGCCAGACCATTTTTGGCTCGATCGCAAAGACGGCGCCGTCTTCGATCGGGATACGTATGCGTGGCGGCGATGTACGGGAATTCGGCAAGCTCGATGCCTATGCCGTGGCCGAGAAATCTTACCTTGTGCGGTTTAAAGCCGAGATAATAGTCTGCATACCCCGATCTTTTCCGCCAGTTCTTTCGAATATTCAAAAAGTTCTTTGCTTGTATAGCCTTCGACAACCTTTTCGAGGACCCGGTCGTGGATATCCTTGCATGCCCAGTAGGCCTTCACGAACAGATCCGGCATGGACCCGATCGGCGTACATCCTTGTCTGGTCGACCTGGTACCCGTGGTAGCAGATCCCGAAATCGATCAGGATCGGCTCGTTCTTCTTGATCTTCTTGAAGCTCGCCCCAACGGGGAAGGCAGGGGACAGGCCCAATCCTCCCATCGGGGAATCGGACTGGCTGACGATGCTGCCGGTGCGCCCGCTCAGGATATGCCATGTATAAGCCTCATAATTAAGGGAGCGGACCCTGAGCAGCCCCTCGTGGCCCAAGGATTTGGCATATGCCTCCATATTGCCGCCGACCTCGATCTCCGTAGCGCCTTCGTGGAGAAATTCAGGGACCTTTGCATAGACCTTCCGGCTGATCTCGGCAGCCTTTTCCATGATCGCGATCTCGAAAGGTGATTTTTTCTTGCGGATCTCCTTTGTCAGAGGAGAGCAATCAATGAACTCGGCATCACCAAGTAATGCCTTGAAATTTTACTGACGTCATTGTAGGGAATGACGTCGAGCTGCATGCCTATGCGCTTCATAGGTTTTAGGTGCTGCAGGATATCCTTGATCGAACGGTACGATATCAGGTTTGTCAGCGGTGATTCCCTGCGCGCCCGGGTTATCTCGCGCTTGACAAAAAGGATCGGGTCTCCGTCCAGCGGGAACGAAAAGCAGTGAATCCTGCATTGTCCCGGAAAGATAGTAATAATCGATCTTGTAATGAAAAAAGGCCCCATCGAGAGAGGCCTTCTCCATTAACACTTTCAGTTTTTCGATCCGTGCAGTCAATTTCTTCTTTTGGAGCATATTTCATATAATCAGTATATTCCAACTGATCTTACTCGTCTTTCCAGACTGCTTTCCTCTTTTCCATAAATGCGCTGATACCTTCGTTGGCATCTTTTGTTTTCATGCATCCGTCGAGGTAGATGATCTCTGACAATCTCAGGGCTTCGAGGAAATTAACATTGAGCCCGGCCTTGATGGCGCGTTTTGTCCACATTGCGACCGGCCGGCTCTGCTTGAGGAAACCAGCCATGAACTTCTCCGCTTCCGCCTTGAAATTCTCGACGGGAAGCACGACATTGACAAGGCCCATCTGTTTCGCTTCCTGTGCGCCGATGATCTTGCCTGTCAGGAGCAGTTCATAGGTATTCTTGAGTCCGATGATCTTCGGGAACCATGCCGCAGCGATAGGAGGGAATACGCCCACTGCGATCTCGGGCTGGCCGATCTTTGCCTTCTCTGATGCGATAACGATATCGCAGAAAGCCATAAGCTCGCACCCGCCGCCAAGCGACCTGCCATTAACAAGCGCCACGGTTGTGCAGTCAAGTTCTTCCATGAGCCGGAACATCCGGTGGAAGATCTCGATCATGTCATTGACCTTGTCCGGGGTATGGTCGGCAACGTCGACGCCGTCACAGAATGCCTTTTCGCCGGCATGATCGAAGACGAGGAGCTGGACGGTCGGATCTTTCTTGACGTCCATGATCGCCTCGACGATCTCCCTCATCATGAGGATTGTCAGCCAGTTTGATACGGGTTCATTTAATGTTATCGTTGCAACCTTGTTCTTTTTTTCAAACGTAATATGTGTAAAGGCCATAGCTGCTCTCCTTCTTCAAAAAAAATAGGGGGGATAAATCCCCCCTATGGTTTTCAGGCTTATTACTTCGCCTGCGGTTTGCCGAAGATCTGTTCGAAATAATCGTCGTTGTTCAAGGCGCCTTCTGCGATGAGCTGGCGGTTCTTGATGAAATCGATCGTGTCCGTACCGGTGATCTTCTTGGTGTTGAATGCGCCGAAACCTGCGAAGGCCTCGCCCATCATGTTCGTGGCCAGCCAGTAGCGGTGGTCGTTCTTGACCTGATCCCACCAGAATTTCTTTTTCTGGCGGATGCCGTCGATTGACTTGTTGAGGCAGCCCGGGAAGAGATTTGCAAATGTCCAGATAACTTTCTCGACTTCTGCATCGAGAAGTGCAAAGTCATAGTCGTTATTTTTCAGTTTCTCGTTGACCCATGCGCGTGCATCTTTTGCTTCCTGGCCGCTCTTATTTTCGCCGTACACGATCTCGCCGTCTTTAACGTAAGCATCGGTGATGACCTGCGGGTTCCGTACCCAGGCGCCCTTGTCGTCTTTCAGAACGGGGACGACTTTGGAGATCAGGTTTTTGGCTTTCATCTTGTATGCGGACCACATCTCGCAGCTTACGCAGTTCCACATTGCATCTTCTGCGGTGAGGAACCAGGGGAGGAAGTCAGAGGAGCCGCCGACAGGGCGCTGAACCGTGTCTCGGGCCTGCCTGACCGAAGATTGCGAGGTCAGATGAAATTGCGATGTCGCATGCAAGGCCGATTTCCTGGCCGCCGGCAACTCTCATGCCGTTTACGCGGCTGATAACCGGTTTCTTGCACATAAGGATGCTGTCAACCATATTGTTGAAGAGTTCCATGTATGAGCCGTATTCTTCCGGCCTCTTGCTGTAATATTCTGAATATTCTTTCGTGTTGCCGCCGGTGCAGAATGCATTCGGGCCTGTTCCGGTGAAGACTACGGCAACAACTTCGCGGTCAGTCGAGGAGTTCTCGAAGCCGGCGATGACGCCCTTTACCATTTCCGTGGTATAGGAATTGTACTGGGCGGGGTTGTTGAGTCTGATCCATGCGTTGAAGAGCCCGGGAATGACATTGCCCTTCGGGTCTGTCAGGGGCCTTTTTTCGTACACTACGCAAGGGGCTTCGGTTCCCCACCAGCCGGTAGTGTGTCTGGAATGATCTTTTTTACCATTTTCTCTTGGCATCCATTCTAATCCCATACTTTTCCTCCTAAAGTTTTTGTTTAGAACAACCTTAAAAATCAGGTGTCAGGACTACGCGTTTCGCAGGTGAACCTGCTTTGTGGATCTCGTCAAATGTTGCCGCTATCGTGCTCATAGGCCGTACGTCAACGAACGGATCGATCAGGATCTTCTTGTTGAGGACCATGTCGAGAACGATCGGGTAATACTCGGGCAGACAGCCCCATGTGCCGATGACTTCGGCGTCGAAGGCCATCAGTTTTGAGAACATGTATTCGCTCTTCGCCATGCCGAAGCCGACGAGGATGAGTTTGCCGACGAAGGACAGAAGGTCGAGGGCAAGTTCCTGACCAGCCTTGCTGCCGGTAACTTCGAAGATCTTCCATGCTGTGTTGGGCAGGCCGTTGGCCTTGCAGTAAGCTCTGTATTCGCCAACGACGTCTTTATTCGTCTTGTCGAGCGTGCTGATAGTCATGTCGCAGCCATATTCGAGGGCCCTTTTCAGTTTCTCGGGATTCCGGGCGATACCGATGACGGTCTTCGCGCCGAGTGCTTTCGCGGTCTGTGCCATATAGACGCCTACGCCGCCGGTCGCGCCGATGATGATGACGTTGTCGCCAGGCTGCAGGTCTGCTCTCTTGCTTGCCTGGTACGGGGTCGTAACGGCGTCTGCAACGACTGCGAGCTGTTCCAGCTTATAGCCTTTCTTGTCCCGGACAAGGCAAAGGTCGATCGAGGGAACGACGATATGGCTTGCGAAACCGCCCCAGTAACCGATCGAGTTGCCGGGCATCTTCTGGGCAAGGCATCTGTTGCCTCTGCCGGTCTTGCAAAGATCGCACTGTCTGCAAGGCATAACGGCCGGGATAACAACTTCTTTTCCGATCCATGCCGCATCACCGGCGATAACCGTACCGGCAATCTCGTGGCCCAATGCCAGCGGCGGTTTGCTGACGGTCGGAACGCCATCGTAGAAATATCCAAGGTCGGTGTGGCATACGCCGCATCCGGCGATCTCGACGAGAACTTCACCGGCTTTGAGTTCCGGTACCGGGACCTCAGCGATTGCCAGTTTGCCCGGTGTGGTTTCTTTGGTCTCTCTGTTAAATACTGTCGGTTGAACCATCTGCCACTGTTTTATTGTTTTCGGTACTTCTCCCATTACAATACCTCCTTATATATTTGAGTGAACGTTGCTCACCTCCTTGATTCTTACGTCATTCCGTAACCGCCGTCTACGCACAGAAGCTGACCTGTAATGTAGCGGGCGTCATCGGAAGCAAAAAATACGAACGCCGGTGCGACATCTTCCGGATCCGCATATCTTCCAAGAAGGATTCGTTTTGTATAGATCTCTTTAAGCTTTTCATCGGTCGATATTGTATGGGTCATTTCTGTCGTTACAATACCGAGAGAGATAACATTTGCTGTGACGTTAAACTTCGCAAGCTCCCTGGCCATCGACTTGGTCATGGAGATAACCCCGCCCTTGGCGGCGCTGTAGTTGATCTGGCCGATCGTGCCGACGACGCCGGCAACTGATGTCACGTTGACGATCCTTCCATAATTCTGCTGCATGAAATACTTCGATGCGGCCTTGGCCATGAGCCAGGGGCCCCTCATCTGAACGTTGACGACCTCGTCCCAGGTCTCGACGCTCATCTTGTGCATCATTGACGGCTTGGAAATGCCGGCATTGTTAATGACGATATGGACAGAGCCGAATGCCTCGGCGCAGGTCTCGACGATCTTCTGCGCATCCGCTTCCTGCCCCACATCACCCTTTACTGCGACTGCCTTTCTTCCCATCCCCTTGATGATCTCGACGACTTCATCCGCGGCCTTCTGGTTACCGGCATAGTTGATGACGACATTCGCGCCCTCTTGTGCGAACGCGACACTGATAGCCCGTCCAACGCCCCTTCCGCCGCCCGTTACAATTGCGTTCTTGCCCTCTAACTTCATAACGGCCTCTCCTTTTCGTCATTTTCTAAATCTAAAGACGCTTCAATTGTGAAAAATTTTATAAACTTAATATTATCTTTCAGACAGCATCCATGTCAAGATAAAAGTCTTAATATTAAGGAAGTACGGGTACATTGGCGCCATCTTATGCGCATCCGTTGCATGACATTGTTAACCCCGCGATGAAAAAGGTGAATTGTTTCAACAACAAAGATGCAGCCGGAAACGCTTTTAGCTTGAAAAAAGACCCGGATGGGAAAAAATAGAGAAAATAGGTAATGGGTTATAGGTTATGGGTAATAGGAAAAACAGATTTTGCCGGTCTTACCCATGCCCATTACCCATTACCGATTACCTATTTTTAGGAGGTTTTTATGTCGGTTGTGCTGGAATCTGTGAAAGATGATGTTTTTACGATAACATTGAACAGGCCGGACAAGAAAAATGCGATGGATTACGACCTTCTTGCCGGCCTTTATGAATCAATGAAAAATGCTGCCCGTCAAAAAACGCCGTTTGTCGTAATACGGGGTTCGGGCGGGGCCTTTTGCTCGGGCGGCGATATCATGGCCTTTCGGGATGCCGAGGATGCCGAGGCGCTCATCGATGCCGAGGCGGGGGTCCTTAACGAGAGCATCAAGCTTATACGCAACATCCCCGCCATTGTCATAGCCATCATGGAGGGCGTTGCCGTCGGGGCGGGAGTGGGGCTGGCGCTTGCCTGCGACCTTTCGATCGCGACGAAAAAGACCATTATGAATATGGGTTACCGCCGGATCGGGCTCACACCCGACGGCGGCGGCAGTATCTTTCTTCCCCGGATCGTCGGCGCGAAGCTTTTTGGCGAGATGTACCTGCTTGTCGCGGAATATAACCATGGATGAGGCAAAATCCCTGGGCCTTGTGAATATCGTCTGTGATGACGGGGAGATCGAAGGCAAGCTTGATGAGCTTCTCGGATCATTGCGGGCCATGCCGATGGAGACCATCGCCAATTATAAAGACCTTGTGAACCGCTGCCTTTTCTTCGGCCTCGAAACCCATCTTGACCGGGAACGCCGCTATGTTGCCGAATTTGCATCGAAACCCCTGTTTAAACAGAGATTGGACGAATTTTTCCGCAAGAAATAGGTGAAAGCTTATAAGGCATGAACGGGCTTTATCTCATTGCAATAGCGGCGTATATCGCGATTCTCTGGATGACAGGGATCCTGGTGACGCGCAAGTCACGATCATCCGATGCATATCTTGTCGCGTCGCGCGGCCTTTCGGTCCCTTTTATCGCGGTGCTTATAGCCGGCACCTGGATAGGGGGAGTCTCGATAGTCGGCATGGCGCAGGGTTCTTTTATCCACGGCCTGTCGGCTTTATGGTTCCAGGCCGGGATCTGGATCGCCATGTTTGTTACCGCTATGCTTTTGACAAGGGTGCTCGGCGGCAAGAAGACGTATTCCATCCTGGATGTCGTGGGCGGCCTGTACGACCGCAAAACGACGAGGCTCGCGGGTATCCTTCAGCTCATTTTTTCGATCTGGATCGTTACGATGCAGATCGTGGGCGGGGGCGCGATCCTTCCGTGCTCACGAAGGGCGCTATTTCCTATAATCAGGGCATGGTGCTTACCACTGTGGTATTTACCCTCTATAACGCCCCGCTTACGGCCATCGTTTTCACGCTGTATAATGTCATGGGCGGGTTTGTCGCGACAGCGTATACCAACCTGATCCATATCTGCGCCATTGTCTTCGGCATCTTCCTCGGCGGATTTTACGTTATTTTCTCGACCGGGGCTTTAAGGCGATGGCACAGTCGGGCCATTATTACACGGCTTTTGGCGATCTCGGGGCGTCCCAGGCGCTCAGCTGGTGCTTCATCAATTTTACGCTCGGCGTCCTTGCCCAGCCTGTCATCAATACGGCATCGTCTGCAAAGACACTGGCCGAAGGGAAAAAAGGAATAATAATAGGCAACCTGATAGCGATCCCGGTGGTTATCATGGCGGCCCTGTGCGGTATTATAGCGAAATACAAGTTTCCCGGGATCAATTCACTTGCCGCCCTTCCCTCTCTCCTTGCGATCGTGCCTCCCTTTGTCGCAGTTTTTTTTCTTATCAGCATGTGGGCCCCGCTCATGAGTTCCGGTTCACCTTTCCTTATGGGGGCAACGACACTTGCGGTAAAGGGATATCTCGCACCCCTTTTCAAGATCGAGAATGACAGGCGGGTACTTTTCGTTTCGCGCCTGACAACGCTTGCCATAGGCGGGTTATCCCTCGTCCTCGGGTTTTTTGTCAGGGAGATCCTGCGCGAGGTCACCTGGCTCGCTGTTTTCTTAAGCGCAATAGTCTATATCGTTTTCGCGGGGTGGTTTCTGCCCGGGATCAAAAGCGCTTTCGCATTCGCGGCGCTCCTGGGAACGGTTATTATCATCGGGTCTTCATTCATTTTTGGCCTGCACAAGATCATTCATCCATTATGGCCGGTCACGGCCTATATCGCTGTCGTGATGCTCATCGGGATCATGGTCCGGAAAAAAAATAACGAAAATCGGTAAAAGACTTGTGCAGTTTTCTGCACTATGGTAAGAATGACTTAAATTCTTCACCAATCCAAACAGAAAGTAAAAACTTACAGGAACGAGGAGGCTTTATGAACCTGGTAGAACGGGCGAAAAGCATCATGTTTAAACCATCGGATACATGGGCGGTCGTCAAAAACGAGCAGACCACCATAAAAGAGCTTTTTGTGTCGTATGCCGCCATTCTTGCAATAATCCCTGCGGCAGCCTCATTTATCGGCATGTCCCTCGTAGGAACCTCGATGCTGGGCATCCATTTCCGGATCCCCTTCGTGGCGGGCCTTGTCCACGCCATCGTGTCATACGTCTTGAGCCTTGTCGGGGTCTATGTCGTCGCTTTTATCATTGATGCACTGGCCCCTTCGTTCAATTCGCGCAAGGATATCCTGTCGGCCACAAAGGTCGCGGTGTTTGCGTTTACCCCGGCCTGGGTTGGCGGCATTTTCATGCTCGTTCCGATGCTGGGCATCCTTACCCTCCTGGCATCCCTGTACGGCCTCTATGTCCTTTATATCGGCCTCCCTATCTCTCATGGATACGCCAAAAGATAAGGCCCTCGGTTATTTTATCGTCATAATCGTTGTCAGTATCGTGGTATCGATCATCATCAATGTCCTTGCCCGTCTCGTGCTTCCGTCCGGGCCAATGATGATGCCTTAAGAAAATAGGTTATGGGTGATAGGTGATGGGTAATGGGTCAAAAACATTACCCATCACCTATTTTTTTCCCTATAACCCATAACCAATTACCTATCACCCGTTTTCTTGCACATTTGGCGATGGTGCGTTATTATAGAGCGTTTTTTATTAAACCACTACGGCGCCTTACTTTCATGCTTATCGTAAATAATCTTTCCAAAGCCTATGGCACCCAGACCCTTTTTGATGGGGCAAGTTTTACTGTCGGCACGGGCGAACGCCTGGGGCTTGTCGGGCGCAACGGCACAGGGAAGACAACGCTTTTCAGGATGATACTGGGAGAAGAGATACCGGATTCCGGGGAGATAACTATCCCCCGCGGTTATTCGATCCGCCACCTGTCCCAGCACATTGCTTTCAGTGAAAAGACGGTACTCGCCGAGGCCTCGGCCGGTCTTCCGGCCCGTGATGACGGCCGCGACGAGACATACAAGGCGAAGACCGTTCTGGCTGGGCTCGGGTTCACCGAGGCGGACCTTCAGGATGATCCGCTGAAGCTTAAGCGGCGGCTTCCAGGTCCGGCTCAACCTTGCCAGGATATTGATCTCCGAACCGAGGATGCTTCTTCTCGACGAGCCTACAAACTATCTGGACATTGTATCCATCCGCTGGCTCGTACAGTTCTTAAGGAGCTGGAAAGGAGAGATGATCCTTATCACGCACGACCGCGATTTCATGGATTCCGTAACAACACACACAATGGCGATCCATCGAATGAGGATGCGCAAGATCGCGGGTTCGACCCATAAACTGTATGAGCAGATAATTGAGGAAGAAGAGATCTACGAGCAAACGCGGGCCAATGAGGAAAAAAAGCGCAAAGAGATAGAACTCTTCATCAACCGGTTCCGGGCACAGGCGACACGGGCACGGTCCGTTCAGTCGCGGATACGTCAACTCCAGAAGAAGGAGAAGATGGAGAAGCTTTCAACCCTCGAAAACCTCGAGTTTTCGTTCAACGCAGCACCTTTTCCGGGACGATGGCTTCTCGAGGCCGACGGTGTCAATTTTTCGTATGTCCCCGGAGGCCCCGACCTCATCCGGGATTTTACGATCGCCGTAAAAAAACGCGACCGGATAGGGATCATCGGTAAGAACGGCAAAGGCAAGACAACGCTGCTCAACGTTCTGGCCGGAGAATTAAAGCCCGTTACCGGCACGATCACGTACAGCCAGAACCTGAAAATGGGATATTTCGGTCAGATGAATGTCGACCGCCTCGATCCGAACATAACGATAGAGGATGAAATATGGAGCGTCGAGCCTTCCCGCGGCAAGACGGCCGTGAGGGGCATCTGCGGGGCGATGATGTTCGATGGCGATAAGGCCCTGAAAAAGATCGGAGTGTTGTCAGGGGGCGAGAGAAGCCGGGTCCTTCTCGGTAAACTGATCGCAGAGCCTGCCAATCTTTTGCTTCTCGATGAACCGACCAACCATCTCGATATGGAATCGATCGATTCGCTTGTCGAGGCCATAAACAATTTTGACGGTGCGGTTGTGATCGTAACCCATAGTGAGATGGTACTCGATGCCGTGGCCGAGCGGCTTATCGTGTTCGACGGGAACAAGGTTGATGCTTTTGACGGGAATTATGAAGATTTCCTTTCACGGATCGGCTGGGAAGACGAGGCCGACCGCAATGGAAACGAGGCCCGGACAGAAGAGGCCCCGGCAAAAAGCGCCCTGAAAAAAGAATCCAAAAGGCTCCGGGCCGATATTATCAACGAGCGCTCCCGGGTAATGTCGCCTTTAAAGAACCGCATACATGAGATAGAATCGGCGATCACATCCGCAGAAAGGCAGCTCGCCCGCGACAATGAATCGCTCGTCGCCGCGTCCCAGCGGGGCGACGGAAAGGCGATCATGAACCTTTCCGTGTCCATTCACGATACGAAAAAACAGATCGACAGCCTTTTTGACGAACTGGAAGTGATCACCGTAGAGCACGACGCCCTGGCACGGGAATTCGAAGAAAAGCTACGGAATATCTGAAGAATGTTATGTTCAATAGTGCACGTATCTAACTGAATAATTCAGCTACACATCGTCATCGTTACCGATGACTGTGCGCACGATAAATAGTTGTTTCTACGTTGCATGGCACTTTAGTCAATGTACGGCGATCACTAGTCAAGTTATCTAGTCTCTGCATTGAACGACATTAAGGAATATTGGATACACGGTGATTAAGTAGCCGAACATAGAACGTAGAACGATCTATATCTCCGGAGGAGTCATGCCTCTGGCTTTTCAATCGCTGAGTCACGGACAGATAGCATTCGGTTTCTTTAATATCGAAACGGACATGCTGCTTCTCGACATTCATTTCTTTTTTGCCGACGATTTTTGCCGGGCCGTGCGAGAACTTGCAGAGGTTTCAGGCGGCGGGCCTTCGTTGATCGACTTGATGCCTATACCCTTGAGCCGTACCGGATAGGCAACCTGATGGGTTCAATACACGGAATAGACTTCAGTGGATTTATAGGTGATGTCTACAGGCTCTATCCATTTCCCGCGGAAGAGGACAAGTTCCGCCAGCAACCCGAAGGTTTCCAGAACCGGGGAAACATCGAGGATATAATAGAGAAATATGCCGGTTTAAGGCCGATCGGCATCACGTTCGATCCTGTACACGATACCGTGGATATCGGCGGGTATGTCTTCGACAGGAAGGAATTTCACCGGCTTATCCTCTATGTCTGGGCCGGAGGATACCCCCGATGGCGGGACGGCAATCGGCCCGAATATGTCATTGAGATGAAACGAATGATAAAAGGATCAGGAAACCCGTCTTTAACCGGAATCAATTTTAAGGAATGGATTAAAAAGATCCCCGTATCACGTTCGTCCGCATTTCTCGTCTTTTACTCTTTACTCGTCGTCCCATACATCTTAGAATAAGGGCATGGAAGAAAACAAAAGCAAAGAAGAACGATATAATGAAGCGCGCATCCTGCATAAATCGCTCGATGAGAAACTGCAGATGCTGCAGGCGAAACCTTACCTGACCGAGGATGAAGAACTCGAAGTGAAGCTCCTCAAGAAAAAGAAGCTATATTTCAAAGATATGATGGAACGGATCAACGAAGAGGGTTAACGGACCTCCACGAAGCCCTTGGAGCCTGCCTGGCCATAAGCCGGGACCATTTATCTTTGGTACTTTAAACGGATCAATTCCCCACCCGGGAGGTCGGAAAATTCCGACGAGGTTCCGCTTTGCACCTGCCATATGTCGGAAAATCATGACCAATCTTTTTATGCCTGATAAAAATCCGCAACATAACTAAAGCCGGAAGTGCCCAATAGCGCGATGAATAAGGCTTTCACGTTCCTTGATGCCGCTGTAACACCATGGCATGGATATTGCTCCTGTATACTTCGGAGGGTACGTGATGCTCGACAGAATGCTGGTTCGGGAGATCGTAAGCGTATTGATGGGAAGCGCAATTTACCTTGGCCTCTCGGTGCGTGAAAGACTGAACATCGTCAAGCATCTCGTGAAACTCATGTCCTAATTAAGGCGAGTAGCCACCCTTCAAATGGATCTTTTTTATGTAACTGTCCCGTTTTTCAAGACAGTGTCACCAGCAAGACTTAAGGCCGGCAAAAAGTGTTCCTCGAAGGCCCGGATATGAACTCCTCGAATGTGCACTGTTGACCTCGGCCGGCCGCTCGATCATGACCATGTGCCCGGCGCCTTCGACAAGCAGAAGCCCCGCTCCCGGTATGCTGTCTGTCAGGTAGTGAGAATATTTCACCGGCGTGAAACGGTCCTCTTTGCCGCATATGACGAGCGCTGGCACCGATAAGGAGTTGAGCTGCTCCATGACGTTAAAACCATCGCAGGCCGTAAAATCATTAAAGACGGTCTTTGCATCGTTCTTCATATATTCTGTAAATACCTTTTCTTTCAATTTTTCGGGAAAAGCAGGGGAAAAGGCCGTATCGATTATCATGCGCGCCGTTTTTTCCTTATCCTTGATGATGCCTTCCAGTATTTCGGGATACACTTTTAGCCGGGCACCGGTCCCGATGAGAACAATGCCTCTCACAAGGGCGGGGTACCGCATTGCGAGATCGATAGCGATCGCTCCCCCCATGGAATGTCCCACGACAAAAGCCGCCGGGACCTGATTAAGCTCGAATGTATCCTTGAGCGCATCGGCATAACCGCCTATCGATTCCATGACGGGCCCCCTGAATTTCCATGGCCCGGCAGATCGGCCAGGATAACCGTGTACGACCCTTCGAAGTGCGGTCTTTGAAAAACCCATGATAATGTCGAGCCTCCGGCGCCGTGAATAAAGGCCAGAGGTGTGCCGCTCCCGTATCTTTCTATCTTCATGTATGAAGCTCCCCTTTTTTGGACATTATAAATGAAGGACCGGGCAATGCCAAGGATTTGGGCCTGATATTTTTTATGACCCCGGGCCTTACCGGAGCAGGACGCACAATCGTAACAATCATTTCCTCGGGTTACGAAGATTTTGATAGCAATTCCGGGCGCCATTTGTTACTAAATACCCTATATTTCATGATCCTTATGCGGGCAGGGAGGCTTCATGAAGGCTCTTTTCTGGGGTACGCGGGGTTCGCTGCCGGCCGCTGCCGACACTTTGAATCTTCGGCAAAAAATAATAGACAGTATTTCGCGGCTAAGAACAATGGGCAGTCACCGGATTGCGAATCTTCCCTTCCCGGGGCCCGGATTGCCCGTCGGGGTTTTTACGGGACCAATACCTCGTGCGTCGAGATCGCCGGCGGGGACGAGTACGTGATTTGCGACGCCGGGTCGGGGATCCAGGACCTGTCACGCCACATCATGACGCACAGCAGCGGCAGGGCATGACCTTCAATATTTTCTTTCGCATCTTCACTGGGACCACATCCAGGGCTTCCCGTTCTTTATGCCGCGCTACATTGCCGGGAATACGGTCATGGTATACGGCGGGCACTCCGATATCGAGGCGGCCTTTGTGTACCAGCAGGAATGGTCCAATATATCCCTGCCCGACAGTGCCGACGTCACATTCGAAACCCTTGAGCCGGGCCGGACCTATGATATCGCCGGTTTCTCCGTCCGCATGATCCTGCAGAACCATCCCGGCGATTCATACGGCTACCGCTTCGAGCGCAGCGGCAAATCTATCGTCTATTCCACCGATTGCGAGCACCGCGACCACGAACAGGACGGTTACCCCTTTCTGGACTTCTGAGGACGCCAACCTTGTGCATAGACGCCCAGTACAACGCCAGGGATGCGTTCGGGGCAAACAAGACTGGGGCACTCGAGCAACACCGTCGTTGCCGAGTTGGGCGCAGAGCAGGCGTCAAGCGCCTGTGCATGTTCCATAACGAACCGACGGTCAACGACGCGGACCTTGACAAATTCTCCGGGAGACCCGCCGTTGGCTGCAACTCACAGGACCGGAGGCCCGATGAAGATCGACCTCGCCTATGATGGGCTGGAGATCGACGTTTGATTTCGGGAAATTCTGAGGAGCAAAAACTGTAATTTCATAGAGAAAGACGCTAGATTCCGGCAAGCCGGAATGACGAAGCGTAAGAATTTGGCCGTATCCTTTTCTCCTGAAACTTAAACGCTTTTATAAGTAGTAGTGCTTGACCGGCGTTAAGTCGTTCGAGAACTCGTAGACGAGCGGTTTGCCTGTCGGTATCTCGACGGTGGGATCTCTTCGTCGGGTATATTGTCGAGATGTTTTACCAGTGACCGCAGGCTGTTGCCGTGCGCCGCAATGATCACTTTAGCCCCGCGGGCAAGTATCGGCACAATCGTACTCTCCCAGTAGGGCATTACCCGGATGCCTGTGTCCTTGAGGCTTTCGGCAACGGGGAGCTCTTCCGGTGCCAGGGCATCGTATTGCGGGTCGTTGCCCGAGAACCGCTCATCGGTGCGTTCGAGCGGCG
>CAWGMJ010000018.1:0-264913 GCA_963823725.1 uncultured delta proteobacterium | reverse complement strand
GCGCCGCGCGATAACAGGAGCCGCAGCACCCCCACCTGGTTATTGCGGCATGCGTGCACGACGGCTGACATTCCCCGGGTGTTCTTCGCGTTGACATCCGCACCGTTATCGATGAGGAGGCGGGCCGTATCGGTAAACCCGTGTTTTGTCGCATACATAAGGGCGGTTTTGCCGCCCGGGTCCCGGTCTCATTGACATCCGCCCCGGCCCCGATGACGCGGGCCATACCGTCAACATCCCCTTTCTGGCTGAGAGCATACAGTTCGTCTGCTGTTTTCTCCGATGCATATCGTTAGAGTATATCCCATAAATCTTCAAATAGGCAAATTTTTTTCGCATGCGGGACTCCATCCCGCCGGTGCAAAAGCCGCACGGGGCTTCTCCTCCAAAAATGGATTGATGCCTGCGGTATTTTCCTTTATAATCACTAACATTCTTTAGTCTGGAGGCAATCATAATGGTCAATCAAGGTTCGCGCCGAGTCCTACGGGGAACCTGCACATCGGCGGCGCCAGGACCGCGCTCTTCAATTATCTTTACAGCAAACATCACCGGGGCGTCTTGTTCTCAGAATAGAGGACACCGATATCGAGCGCTCCCGGGACGAATATGTCGACGATATCCTCGGCGGGCTTTCATGGCTCGGGCTTGACTGGGATGAGGCCCCTATCTATCAGAAAGACCGCACGGAGCATTATCATGGAGCATGCGGAGGCTCCTTGAGGAAGGCCTCGCATATAAGTGTTACTGCACGCAGAGATACTCGAGGAAAAAAGAAAGGCAGCCCTTAAAGAAGGCGGGAAGCCTCATTATGACCGGACATGCGGGACCTGCCGGCCGACGACCCGTCCCATGAAGGAAAACCGTATGTCATCCGTTTTCGCACCCCCTTACGGGCGAGGTGAGCTTTACCGACCTCGTCCGGGGGGCCATCACATTCAAATGCGAAGAGCTCGACGACCTCATCATCTTGTGCACCGACAATACCCCGACGTATAATTTCACGGTCGTAATGGACGATCCTTGATGGGGATTACCCACATCGTGCGCGGCGACGACCACATCAACAATACGCCTCGCCAGATAATTATCTACGAGGCCCTCAAATACCCTGTCCCCCATTTTGCACATGTGCCGCTTATCCACGGCAAGGACAAGGCCCGCCTAAGCAAGAGGCACGGCGCCACGTCGCTTCTCGAATACCGCAACGACGGATTCCTTCCCGAGGCCGTCATGAATTATCTCGCGCGCCTGGGATGGGCCCACGGCGACCAGGAGATTTCTCCCGGCGAGGAACTTATCGAGAAATTCGATCTCCCCGCTGTCGGGAATCCCCGTCCGTCTTTGATATGGACAAGCTGACCTGGCTTAACGGCCATTACCTCAAGACCCTGCCTGAAGAAGATATAGCGAACCGGCTCCTTCCCTTTCTCGAAAAGATCGGGATAAGGCGCAAGCGACGCCCGGCTTGCCAGGATCGTCGTCAATCTTCGCGAACGCGCGAAGACCCTGAAAGAAATGGCGCAGATGGCGGAGTATTTTTTCCGGGATGATTATGCACTTGACGATGCAGCCCGGGCAAAATTCCTCACCGCGGCCACAAAACCGATATTGATGGACTTTGCCGAAGCCGTTCAAAGCATTGCCTCGACTGGACGATGAAGAAAGCCCTCAAGGCCCGAACTCGAGGATTTAACGAAAAAATATAATGCGAAACCCGTCGCAATGATCCAGCCTATCAGGGTGGCGCTGTGCGGCAGGACCGTCAGCCCCGGCATTTTCGAGGTCATTGCCATATTGGGGAAAGAAATGCGTTGAAAGGCGTCTCAAACACGCGATTGAATCGATTCAATGAAACTTGCCCGGCTCGAAATTTTCGGCTTCAAATCATTTCTTAACCGGACTGTCTTTCAATTCGGCGAAGGGATAACGTCTATCGTCGGCCCCAACGGCTGCGGCAAAAGCAATATTGTCGATGCCATCGTCTGGGTCCTCGGCGAGAGAGGCACGAAGAGCCTTCGGGTCAAGGACATGGGCGACGTCATATTCCACGGGAGCAACGGCAAAAGACCCGTCAATATCGCCGAGGTGACGCTCGATCTGACCGAAGGCCCGACGGAATTTATCGTAAAGCGGCGTATCTACAGGGACGGCACGAACGAATATTCCCTGAACGGCAAGATCGTCCGGCTGAAGGATATTCAGGACGCATTCCTGGGAACGGGCCTCGGCACAAATTCCTACGCAATAATCGAACAGGGCCGTATCGAGGCCCTCATCAATATGAAGCCCCCGGAGCGGCGGATCGTTATCGAGGAGGCAAGCGGCATAACACGTTTTGAAGAGAAAAAACGGGATGCCGTCGCCCGGATGACGGAGACGTCCGCAAACCTCGAGCGTATCGAAGATGTGTACCGCGAGGTTACCGCTCTCGTTCGGCAAGGCCGAACAGGAATGGGAACGATGGAAGGCATACCAGGAACTTGCCGACAGGCTTCACGAGATCGACAAGCAGCTCCTTCTTGACGGGCATGCAAAGGTCGTGAAGCGCATGGGAAAGGTCAGGGAGCGGCAGGTCGACCTCGAAGAGGAGATCCTTCAGAAAGAAGCCGAGAAAGTGACGCTTAAGGAAGAATTCGATGCCAAAGAAAGCGAATTTTCACTTACCGACAATATCATCCGGCAGTTGGAGATCGACCTCAAAAGCAAAGAGAAGGACATGGAAAACCGCCTTCTCGAGATAGATTATCTCGCGGAAGAGATGAAACGCCTCGAAGAAACCGTGCAAGGCATCGCAGGCGAGGAATCCTCGATAGCACAGAACATAGCCCGGCAGGAAAATGAGATAAATTCGCTCAATGAAAAGACCTCCGTCATAAGGGCCGAGCTCGATTCGGAAAAGGAAAAAGAGATTAGGATGCGCGGGTATCGCCGAGTCGTTCAAGGCAAATATAGAAGACCGGGAGAAAGCCTCGAAGATTCACGGACGCGGCTTTTCGTCACCATGAGCTCCCTTACGGAGACACGGAACAAGATCGCCGAGATCGACCGGCTTGCAAAGGAAAAGCAAAAACGCATGGAACGGCAGGCCGCGGAGCGCCGTGAACTTGAGGCCGCTCTTGACTCGATAGATGAAAAACGCGCGGCGACTCCAGGAAAAACTGCGGATCGCGACGGAGGAAAAAGAATCCCTCGCCGTCCGGGAATCTTCGGCCCTTCGCGAGCGCGATGCAGCGGTACAGGAGATCGAGAAAATGAAAGGGCTCATCGAGCGCCTGCAGGTGAAAAACAGGTCAAGGAAAATTTCCTAAACAGCTCGGGGGATATATCGGGGACTCGCCCGACGCGATCCGGCCGGAAGACAAGCTCGTCAACCTTATCAAGGTAGAGGAAACGAGGATAAAGGCCGTCGAACGTTTTTTTCAGGAAGAGCTCGAATACGAGGTGATGAAAACGATTCCGTAGAATCGATGGCCTCCGAGATCCGGGCAAAGAGGGCAACAGGATATTTTTCCCGCCGAAAGGGGTGTTCAAAAGGTCCGGGAACGACATAGAGGTCGATATTTCCTGGATAGCCGATATCGAAGATGCACTGTCGCGCGTTTATGGCCGGCGAGGAAGGCATATTCATCAATGATGATGTGTATGTCGATTCACGCGGCATTATACTGAAGCGGCGCGGCTCGAAAAAGATCGATGTGCGGCAGTTCAAGGAAAAATTGAAACTCGAAAAAGAACTCAAGACATTGTCCGCCGATATCGAAAGCCAGTCGAATTCCTGAAAGAATTGAGGCCGGGCCTTGACAATGCGGAGGCGCAATACCGGTCGGCACGGGGTGAACGGGAAGCACAGGAAAGCAGGGTCAAGGTCATTGGAAAAGGACCTGCTTATGGCGGAGGCGCAATTGAAGAGCGCCTCCGACAGGCTTTCGACCCTCGACGCGATGACGGAACCATCCGATGATACGTCGCCGGAATTATCGAGATCTTAAACGGCGAACGCAGCGGTTCGAAAAGGAGAAGACTCTCGATAGAGGCCTCGATGGCCGAGCTCCGGGAGGCTATAAGCGGTGTTAAAGAAGGAACACGAGGCCGCGCAATCCGCATGGCACGCTGTCACGATCGAGATCGAAAGAAAGATGAATATGCTCAAGATCGATAAGCGAGAACAAGGACCGCGCCGCGTCGGCCATCAATCCCTTGACGGCCAGGCAAAAGGGCTTAAAGAAAAATTCGCCGCAGCGCAAAAAGATATCGAAGGCCGCACGCAGAAGATACAATACCTCGAACGTTCGTACGAAGAACTTAAGGCCGAGCTGAAAAAACATGTCGCGCGCTACGAAGAACTCAAGATAATGCTCGGGAACCTGCACGCCCAGAAACAGGCCATGCAGGAATCCATCGAAAGCCTTGCGAAGGAATCGGACCGGGTCCGGGCACGCAAGGAAAATGCCGAAAAAGACCTGGCCGTCCTCGAGGAAAAACGCGTGACCATCATCGAGCATCTGCGAGCACGTATGGCGTCGAGGACCCGGGCGAGGTAACCGTCCAGCTTCCCTCCGACATAGAAGACGAGCGCGAATCCCTCACCAGAAGCATAGCCGAGATGGGCGAGATCAACTTCCGTGCCGAAAAGGAATACATCGATTGAAGGAGCGGATTCGTTTCTCGACAAGCAGAAGGAAGACCTTATCGCGGCGATGGAATCCCTGAAAAAAACGATAACGAAGATCGATCAGTTCACGAAAGAACTTTTTGCCGAAACATTTGAAAAGGTAAACACTGCCTTTATCCGGTTCACCGACCTTTTATTCAAAGGCGGGAAAGGCTACCTTGCCCTCAACCAGGAACAGGCCGGCGTCGACCTTTTCGTACAGCCCCCGGGAAAAAAGGTCACACGGATGGAGCTTCTCTCCGGCGGCGAAAAAGCCCTATATCGCTTGCATTCCTCCTCGCGCTCATGGACACGAAACCAAGCCCGTTCGCACTCATGGACGAGATAGACGCCCCGCTCGATGATGCAAATCTTGCGGGGCTTCTCGATATAATTCGTTCAATGGCCCTGAAAACACAGATCATTTTCATCACCCACAATAGAATAACCATGGAGTATTCCGACATGATATACGGCATCACCATGGAAGAGCAGGGTATCTCAAAGACAGTCTCCGTGCGGCTCTAGACGGTCTCGAAATGTACACTGTATACAAATACTTTTTGGTACAATGTTCCTTCATCCCGTTGAAATCTTGTATAGTTCCTTTACTGGAGTCATTCCGCACGTTTTGGGCACAGGATTTTTTTCTTGACATTTTTCCTTAGAACACTATGATTTATATTATAAAGGGGAAGGGGGCGTTTGGGAAATCAGGTTCACCACTATATCTATACCGTCGAAGCATTGACGGTTCCGATTTTTAACAAGTCTTCCTTTAATAAAAATACGTTTGAAAGGAGGTGTGGTTCGCCTTTCTGAAAGGCAAATTCGTTTTTTAAAAACGTAAAGGGGGTTATTATGCAGCCTGTTGATCCAGAATTAGTCGAAAGTTTAATGACATCATGGTACGTTTGGGGCTCGGTATTTGCCTTTGCCTTCTTATTTACTATCGTTGGGACCTACTTAGTAACGAGGAGGTGGGAAGAATGAATCCACAACCCACTGAAATTCTTACCAATACCCACACCTAATACAGAGATGATAGTTGCAGGAAGCATCGCTGTCGGCCTACTGCTTGCAATTTCAGTCTTCCTCGGCATCATGGGGAGAATGAAGATGAAGAAAGGAAGCTTTGACGAATACCTTGTCGGCAAACGCGACTTGGGTCCTGTCATTACCGGCGCCGCACTGTCCGCAACATACATCTCCGGATGGGCATTTTGCGGAAGCACCGGCATTGTCTATTCGGTCGGTTTCTCCGGCATGTGGTTTGCCGGCATCTGGAGCTTGATCGGCATTATCCCGTGTATCTGGCTCGGCGCCTTGAAGACACGGGATTTCTCGAAAAAACTCGGCGCGGCCACATTGCCTGAAACCATCGGGCGAAGGTTCGAATCAAAGGGATTGCAGACCATTGTTGCAATCTCGATGCTCTTCTTCCTTTTCCTCTATTCAGTCGGCCAGCTCAAAGCAGGCGCAACCGTCTGGTTCGCCATGACGGGGCTTTCACCGCTGTGGTGCCTTCTGCTTTCCGTTTTTATTGCCTGGCTCTACATGGTCCTCGGCGGTTACATCGGGAACCAGTACGCAATGGCCTTCAGGGCCTTGTCTTCTGCGTTGTCGGCACGCTGCTCGGCTTGTGGGCGATTATCCATGCAGGCGGCTTCAGGGAACTCACCGCGGGCCTTGCCGCACAGAACCCCGGCCTGATGGCCCTTATCAACCCCAAGCTCCCGAAGCTTGGCGCGACACAGCTTTTCTCGAGCTGGGTAGGTATCCTGGCAACACCGGTCATTTTCTTCACGATGGCGGTTGGTTTCCCGCATAATGTCAGCCGGTTCCTCGGCATGAAAAAAGTCACCAAGAAAGATTACTGGTGGCTGGTATTTATCGTTTGGGCATTTACCGGTATCCCCATCATGCTCGACTGCTCGAGCAACGGCCTTGTCGCCCGTATGCTTTATGGCCCGACGCTTCTTCAGGCCGCAACTATCCACGGCCAGCCGAACGTCTTCAAGGCTGACCTTGCCGCTCCGCTTCTGTCCCATGCACTGGGCGGACCGTGGCTCATGGCGGCATACACTGCCGGTCTTTTCTCGGCAGCGCTTTCGACCCTCGCCGGCATGGTCTTTATCATGAGCGCGAACGTAACAAAAGACATCATCAAACTGTGGAAGCCGGAAACATCGGACAAGAGCATGCTGTATCTCGGGTACTTCCTTATCGCTCTTTTCCTCTTCCTCCCGTTCTACTTTGTCCTTGTCAACCCGCCTCCACTGCTCTCAATCTTCATGGGTATGGCGGCCATGGGCCTTGGCGCGGTCTTCTTCTTCGTCACCGCCATCTCCTATTTCTGGAAAGGCGCGACAAAATGGGGCGCAGGCGCATGCGTTGTCTGGGGAACGGTATTCACCCTTTATGGAAGCTGGTCTGTTCTGTACAAGAAAATGTACGGTATGGGCAGCTACGAATGGTTCCTGGTTTTCAGCTGCGGAGCGATCTATTTTATCGTCAGCGCTATCACCAAGAAACCGTCCCAGCAGCTTATCGACCTTCTCTGGTCAAAACAGTCAGATTAGGACGATCACACGAATAATGAAAGGGGCCTTCGGGCCCCTTTTTTATTGATACCGGGTTATAGGTAACGGTAATGTGTTATAGTGGACTAATATTTCTACTCATATCTGGGATCCCGGTGTAAGATACCTCCGGACGGTAATGTTAACGTAAGTCCGGGCCTCTATAAAGGCAACGGGGGCTGACAGCATCCGGCGGTCCGCAATGGCAGGTGGGAGAACGCTTCCCGGAGAAGTAGCCTCACAAAAACGAAAGAATACACGAATACAGATATGCCGTATCATAGGGGAATTAGCGCTAAACAACTAGTGCATTAGTATTGGAGAATGGGATAGTTTCCGGATAGACTTAAGTATACCTTACGCGTCGTAGCGCTTCGCCTATAACCGATTACCTATCGCCCATCATCTCTATTTTTTCTTTTCCGGGCAGATTACCCTGTGCAGTTCCCCATACACCGATTCCGGCGCGATATGCTGTCCAATTTTTGTACGAGCCCGACTTTGCGTAATCCAGTGTTTTGCCATCTTTGGTCAGCTCGAAAACCTCGAGAACGACCAGTTCGCCTTTCTCGCTGACGCAATTGAGGCCGTAGAGCACTGTCCGTGCATAAAGGTTTTCAAAGCCCTGCACAGGAAGGCTATTCTTCTGCCTTTTTGCTATGTAATTCTTCTTCCCTTCTTCACTGTATATGATCTTTGTCTTCACGCTCAGGACATCGGGAAAGGCCTTGCTGGACTGGTCAAACCGATAGAAATGATCCCATCTTCATCGGTTCCGTATTTTTTCCAATCGGTATCGTTGTTTTACATCAGTGACCGCTTTATCCTTAGGGATTGGCTGACGCTCCGCCTCCCCCTTGAGCATCATAATAAAGCCGATCGCAACTACCAGAACAATTGCAGTGATGATCATTGCCTTCATATGGTGCCGCTGTTTTACTTCTCCTGCCATGTAAATCCCCTTTTCCTTGAGCTGATCTATATCCTGCAAGCAGGAGCATCAGCTTACCATCCCGATAAAAAAAGCCAAGACCGGTTTGTATCCGGTCCTGGCCATATAGGTCATTGTATGGATAATCTCAGTGACCGCCACCCGAAAGCACGTCGGGAACTTCTGATGTATCGATTGTCAGGCCCTTGGGCAATTCGAACATGCTGTCCGCGATGCTGCCCTTTTTGATATTCTTGTATTCCACGCTCCATTTTTCACCGGCGATCTTGACCGGGAAACTATATTCCGTCGAGAACCACTGGGTGACTGTTTCGGGCTTGCCTTTTGCGCCTTTAACCGTTACCTGGTATTTCTTCGCAGAATATCCGTTGATCGTCTCTGTGCCCATGGGCTTCCTTGCTGTCTCGCCATAGAGTTTCTCTTCAACGCTCGGTTTCATTTCGGGCGTAAGAGCCGCTTCGATATATGTTCTTTCGGCATTATTGATCTGGTAGAGTTTGTTTTTGTCCCCTCGCATTATCTGATACATGGGGGTGCTGCCCTTTTCGACCCGGTACTTATTGCCCTTGACATAGATCTTTCCATTACGGGTGACCTTACCTTCTTTTGAGATCATATCAGCCGTAATTTCAACTGCGTAGGCGCCCGCTACGACTGTGAGCAGGAAAAACAGGGCGCTCGCAAGAATCATTGCACTTCTCTTCATAGAACAACCCTCCCGAAATATGGTTTGTGAATCATTTCTTTATACCACTAAGGGACCCAACAATCAATTAATTTGATTCCTGCAATATCGAATAGATGGGATATTTTAAGGATAAGGCGCTGACAGATTCGCGGAAAATAATTCTTATCATTTTGCTTCGCTTTCGCTTTCATATAAATCACGATATACGATCAGCGCATCCCCATGGACAGCCAGACCGCCAGCATGACTAATTCCACCGGTTACCCCCCTTTCTCTGGCCTTATTGTTTTCAATGACCTGTTCGTGATTATATTCAATAAAAAAATGCGCGTGTCCATGCCTTCGCAATTTGGCTTGCCTTCAACGAAATCCCCATGCTAATCAAATAGAATGATGCTGGGTTTTTCCGATCCATGGGTCTTTACCGGTTTCGTCATCACGATCCTGTCCGCGGTATTTTGTGTTATCTATGGGATTATCAACTGGAACCGGGGAGGTATGGAGAAGGACGGCGATTACCGCGAAGAGATCCAGTGGGAACGCGAAGAGATCGAACTTATTGAGAAACTCCCTTAATCTATGTTCTATCTTATAACTTTTACACTTATATACCTTGCTATCACGATATATTTCAGTTATCTCGGGTATCGCAGGACGGTGACGGTCTCCGATTACCTGCTCGCCGGGCGCCAGGTCCATCCGTTGACCATGGGCCTGTCCTATGGGGCAACCTATATCAGCACGTCGGCCATAATCGGCTTCGGAGGCGTAAGCGCCCTGTATGGCTTCGGGCTCACATGGCTGTCCTTCCTCAATATCATGATCGGCGTCTGGGTGGCCTTCGTCATATTCGGCAAAAGAACGCGAAAAATGGGCAAAGCGCTCGATGCCCATACCTTCCCCGAACTCCTCGGCAGGCGATATGATTCCCGGTTTGTCCAGGGCTTCTCGGGGCTTCTGATCCTTATTTTTATGCCTGTTTACACGGCGGCGGTACTGGTCGGCATCTCCCGGTTTATCGAGGTATACCTCAACATCCCGTTTTCCACGGCGTTTCTCGCATTCCTCCTTATAACGGCATGTTTCGTCATATGGGGCGGGCTTGAAAGGGGTCCTCTATACGAGTGCCTTTCAGGGCGTTATCATGGTGATCTCGATGGTCGCTATCGGCATTACGGCATATTGGGCGCTGGGCGGCGTCTCCGCAGCGCACCGGTCGCTCGATGCGCTCACCCCGTATGTCCCTGAGGCCCTCAAAGAGGCAGGTCACAGGGGTTTTACGTCGATGCCCGAGGCATTTTCCTCGATATGGTGGTATGTCATAACGACCATGATCATGGGCGTGGGGATCGGCGTTATCGGACAGCCCCAGCTCAATGTGCGGTTTATGACCCTTAAATCAGACCGGGAATTAAACCGCTCAATACCCTTTACGGCGATCTTCATCCTGTTCACGACAGGCGTCGCCTATGCGGTCGGAGCGCTCACCAATGTATATTTCCATAACATGTACACAGAAATGCCGGTACAGGCCGTTCAGGGCAATCTGGACAAGATCATCCCCCTCTATATAGACCGGTTTTATCCCCCCTGGTTTGTCGCGCTTTTTCTCGTCTCTCTCATGTCCGCTGCAATGAGCGCCGGAAGCAGCCAGTTCCATGCGCTCGGCACATCGCTTTCCCGCGATATCTTCGAACAGGCGCTCTTAAAAGGCAGGTCCGTAGCCGAAACGACGATCGTTACCCGGATCGGTATCGTGTTCAGCATATTCGCTACTCTCATCATAGGGCTTATCCTGCCCGAGAGCATCGTGGCCGTGGCGACGGCGTTCTTTTTCAGCCTGTGCGGCGCAACGTTTATCCCGGCATATCTTTTCGGGCTCTACTGGAGACGCGGGTCCAAAGACCGCAGCCAAGGCCAGTATTCTCTCGGGGTTCTTCACGTCCCTTATCTGGATGCTCCTCTTTCACGAACAGGAATCGGCGGCATTGGGTTTATGCGGGAAATTGTTCAATGTCAAATGCCTCGCAGGCCACCCGTGGAATATGATCGACCCGCAGATAATTGCCCTGCCGATCGCTTTTATCGTGTTTATTGCAGTATCCCTGGTAACGCACCCGGTAAGGGAGGAAACAGTAAAGAAGGCATTCATCCACATATAGAAACAGTAAACAGTAAACAGTGAGAACGTTAGAAGTAAAGTGGAGTTGTATGTAAAATAAAAGACTACCTACATCGTGGACTTGACGATTTTCTGGCTAATGGATCGCGATTCCGGCGCTTGACGCCGGGATCCAAGATTTTGCTTTGTTCTTACACTGCCAAGAATTAGAATACGATCAATTCTCAGCCTCACTCCTGCACTTCTCACTCCTTACGAAAAAAAGCTGATCAATTGCGCATATTCCGTGGGAACATCTGCCTATTTCTGTTTTCTTTCTTTATTTTATCCGGTCTTTCGGCGGTCGGCTCTTTTTCAGCCGAAAAACTGATGGAAGAGGTCGCTTCCATGGATCTTTTGAAAGAGATACACGATCATTTTCCCGAGTCGTCCCAGGTGATCATCGTTGAGAACGCCGGGCCCGGGATGACTGATGCGCGGATCACATCTTTCGAAAGAACCGGCAATAACTGGCGTCACGTGCTCGGGCCCATCGCGGCGAAGACAGGCCGCAACGGCTTCGCCCCTTTGGGAGAAAAGCGGGAAGGCGACGGCAGAACGCCGCGCGGGACCTTATCCCCTTGGCCTTGCTTTCGGGTATGGGCCAAAAATTAATTCGCAAATGCCCTACCGTCAGATGACCCCGAACGATATATGGGTCGATGATCCTGGCTCTCCCGATTACAACCGGCTTAAAAAACGCGGTGAAACCCAGGCAAATCATTCGAGGACATGGTACTGCCCGATGACCGGTACAAATACGGCATCGTCATCAAATACAACATGGACCCCGTAATTCCCGGCCATGGCAGCGCGATCTTCCTCCATGTCTGGAAAGACCCTCAAACCCCGACCTCGGGTGCATCGCCATCTCCGAGGAAAACATCCTGAAGTTGCTCCGATGGCTCGACCCGGCAAAGAAGCCGGTGATATGTGGGGAACCGTAAGGTCGTAAGGCGTTAGGCGTAAGAATACGAAAAAACTCTTATGAAGCATACAAGACAGAACTGAGATTCCGGCAGTTGAATAATGCCCTTAAGCCGGAAACTGACCTGTTCCGCATCGGATGATAGACCTCGGCAGGTCTTACGCCTTACGCCTTACGCCTTACGAAAAAAAGCGCCCCGCGAAGGGGCGCCTTTTTATATGCGAACGGTCATTCTTTACTGTTTCTTGAATTCTTTTTCCATTGCGTCCTTCGCGGGCTTTACGTACATGTCGCGAAGTTTCGGTTTTTCGATCTTTCCGGCAGGGTTCCTCGGAATGGTCGTGTATACCATTTTTTCCGGCCATTTGTACTTGGCAAGGCCTTTTTCTTTGACGAAATTAATGATCTCTTCGTCTGTAATTGTCTCGCCGTCTTTGGGCTGGATGATCGCCATAACGATCTCGACAAGCCTCGGATGCGGATAGCCCAGAACTGCAACGTCCATGACCTTCGGGTGTTTCCTCAGGGCGTCTTCGATCTCGGCCGGGAAGATATTCTCGCCGCCGCGGATGATGAGGTCTTTCGCCCTGTCAGCGAAGAAAATGAAGCCTTCTTCGTCCATGTATGCCAGGTCGCCCGTATAGAGCCAGCCGTCTTTGATCGTCTTGGCGGTCATTTCAGGGTTGAATGCATATTCTTTCATGAGGCGCGGGCCTTTAAGGAGCAATTCGCCTACTCCGCCGGAAGGAAGTGTTTTCCCTTCGCTGTCGATAACCTTGGCGTCCATGAAAACAGTCGCTTTTCCGATCGAGCCGGCTTTCCCCATGATGTCTTCATCGTAGCAGTTGGTGAGTCCGCCGCCGCCGCCTTCGGTAATGCCGTAAATATTCGCGATCGGCAGGTTCGGGAAAAATTTCTTGGAGTCCTCGAGAAGGATGTACGGGACCGGCTGTGCGCCGATCTCGATATGCCTGAGCGCCGACAGGTCATAGTTCTTGAGATCGACTGCGCCCGTCTTGACAGCATTGATCACGTCCGACCAGGTCGGGACCGTGTTCCAGCCGCCCGTGCATTTTTCGTCGGCCATGCTTCTTAAATAAAATTCCGGCTGTGTTTCCATCGCCATGAGGACCTTGCCTGCTGCGATGTAGCACGGGAATGACAGGAAGAGCGTGCCGCTGTGGTAGAAGGGGTGCGGTGACAGGTAAACGCTGTTGTAGCCTTCGTTATATGTCAGGGCATTGCCGATACCGATGTAGAAAAGGCTGTTGTGGGTATGGGAAACCGGTTTCGGTGCGCCTGTCGTACCGGATGTGAACATGAGCTCTGCCATGTCGTCGTCTTTCGTTTCCAGGCAGTAAGGTGTCGCATCGCCCTTTGTTGCAATCTCCATATATGATTTCGTGCCGGCCGGGATCTTATCGCCGAGACAAATAAAGTTCTTGCAATAATCCATCTCTTTCATGATGGGTTCTACCCGGGCGTTGAATTGTTCGCCGAACATGAAAACTTTGCATTTTGTTACGTCGGCTGCGTATTTGATGTCGTCACTGGCAAAACGGAAGTTAAGCGGTGTTACGGTTGCGCCGGTTTTTAATACTGCTATGTAGCTGGCATACCATTCCATGCAGTTCATCATGAGGTGGAGAACGATATCTCCTTTTTTTACTCCACAATCTTTGATGAGATAATTGGCGATGCGGTTCGCCTGGTCGTCAAACTGCTTCCACGTGAGACTCCGGCGCTGTTTTTTCGACGGATAGCTCTCGATAATGAACTCTCTCTGTGGAAACTTGCCCGCATTGAGCCCCGAAAACATTGCGAAATTCATAATAACCCTCCTTAGTATAAACGCTTTTTTTTTATTGCTTTAAGTCCCATCAGCATGATAAAAATAATTAGGATTCTTTGTCAACAGTAAATTAAACACCAAATACCCCCAGGAGGTCTTGCCATGGCAGAAGTCTTCACACACATCGGTGAAATTTTGGCACGGAACGCGCGCATGTACCCCAATGATGTAGCTCTCGTTGAGCGCATACCCGCAGAGAAAAAAAGAATCGAATTGACCTGGAAACAGTTTGACGACCAGGCCAACCAGTTTTCCAACGCCCTCGCAAAGATGGGCGCCAAAAAAGGCGATAAGATCGTCCATTTCATGAACAATTCCACAAAATGGCTCGTTGCCTATTTCGGCATTATCAGGACAGGGGCCTGGGTAGTACCCCTTAATTTCCGTTTTACCGCGGAAGACGTTAAATATTGCAGCGATGTTGCAGAACCCTCCATCATGGTTTTTGACGAAGAGTTCACCGACCGGATCGAAGCGAGTCAAGGGCCAGCTTCCCGGCGTAAAAAAATACATCGTGGTAGGCGACAAGGTCCCTGCATGGGCCGAATCCTATGATAAGGTCCTTGCATCCGAATCGACCGCAAACCTCAACATCCCGATCATCCCGACAGATCGAATGCGGGCTTTACTTCACATCAGGCACGACGGGCCAGCCGAAACCGATCCTTCTGACCCATATGAACATGTTCACCGCCTGCGTGACGGAAAATGCGCATCACTATCAGAAAAAGAACGACTGCTTCATCCTTATCCCGCCGCTTTACCATACGGGCGCAAAGATGCACTGGTTCGGCAGCTTCATCGTCGGCAGCAAGGCAGTCATCCTGAAAGGCGTATCACCGGAATGGACCCTTGAAGCTGTCAGCGAAGAAGGCGGCACGATCGTGTGGCTCCTCGTTCCCTGGGCGCAGGACATTCTGCTGAAGTTCGACAAGGGCGACCTGAAACCCGCAAACTACAAACTTGACCAGTGGCGCCTCATGCACATCGGTGCGCAGCCTGTTCCCCCGGCGCTCATCCACCACTGGAAAGAATATTTCCCGAAGATGGATTATGACACCAACTTCGGCCTCAGCGAATCGACCGGCCCCGGCTGCGTACACCTCGGGATCGGCAACGAACACAAGATCGGCGCGATCGGCGTCCCCGGTTTTAACTGGGAATTCAAGATCGTCGACGAGCAGGGCGTCACCGTTCCCCATGGACAGCCGGGCGAGCTCTGCGTCCGCGGCAACGGCGTTATGCGCGAATATTACAAGAACGCCGAAGCAACCAAAAAGACCCTGATCGATGGCTGGCTGTTCAGCGGCGACATGGCGCGTGTCGATGAAGACGGATTCATCTGGCTGGTCGACAGGAAGAAAGACATCATCATCACCGGCGGCGAAAACGTCTTCCCCGTTGAAGTCGAAGATTTCCTCTATACCTGCCCGAAGATCAAAGATGCCGCAGCGATCGGAATCCCCGATGACCGCCTCGGCGAGATCGTCACGGTCGTTGTGGAGCTCAAACCGGGCGAGACCATGACTGAAGAAGAAGTGATCAAGTTCTGCGAGCCGCTGCCACGGTACAAGAGGCCGAGAAAAATTTTCTTCGGCGATGTACCCCGCAACCCGACCGGCAAGATCGAGAAACCCAAGCTGAGAAAACAGTTCTCAGGTACGGAAGAGGCATTCAAGGTCAAATAAGGAACGACAATAATGGAAGGCCGGGACGTTTTCGTCCCGGCCCTTCTTTTATAGGACCGTTCGGAAGAGAATCAAAAAGTGCCTTCAAAAAAACATACCCTCGAAGAAACCATCGGCTACCAGTTCAAAAACAGGGAATTATATAATCAGGCAGTAACCCATAGCTCCTGCTTCAATGAAAAAAGGGATGCGAAGCGTTCCGACAATGAGAAGCTCGAGTTTCTGGGAGACGCCATCCTTAATACGGTCATAAGCATCATCCTGTACAAGCGTTTTCGCGGCAGGGATGAGGGATTCTTAAGCAATGCCCGCTCAAGCCTCGTCAAAGCGCGAAACCCTGACCGCCATTGCAAAGGATATCAAGCTCGACCAGCATATGAGCTACGGGAACGGCGACGGCACCGTACCGGAAGAATCGAAGGTCCTGTCGAACATGATGGAGGCCCTGATCGGCGCCGTGTATCTCGACAGCGGCATCCGGAATGCATCGAAAGTGATACGGAAATTATTTTCCGCATATTTTACCGAAGAAAAGCTTACCGAAAAAAACCCGAAAAATATCCTGCAGGAACTTTCCCAGAAGAAATGGGGGATGCTCCCGCGCTACAAATTTCCCCGCAAAACAAAGGACGGCTTTCGCCGTGATGGTCTTTGTCGGAAAGGAATACAAGGCCCGGGGAGCCGGAAAAAGCAAGAAAGAAGCCGAGCAAACCGCCGCCCGCACCCTCCTCGAATTACTCGCCGAACAGGAACGGGACGAACGGATAATCTGTGAAACCGTGAGGCGAGGACCGTAAAGCGTAAGGCGTTAAGCACACAGCATAACCCGATCGTCATTCATAGTTTATCGCCGTCATCCCGAAGGGATTCAGTGTCTCTTCTTATCGTCTTTCCGGTGTGTAGTTCTGGTATTAACGAACATTTTGCGTGACGAAATGGGCATTGAACATCCTCCAGACGAATAAACTCCTTACGCTTCTTTCCGGACCAATCCCGCGACAACCACCACCACGAGAAAACCAGGCATATTACGACGAAATAATCCCCGTGGCGGACGTAGAAGGTTTTTGTATTCTTTAAGTGCGTACGTGCCGCGCAATACCTCTTCGGTGAATATCGGGGTCTTGCCTTCAATGCGGCCTCTCGGGTCGATTATCGAGCTTATTCCTGTGTTTGCCGCCCTCAGGACATACCTGTCGGTCTCGATCGCGCGGAACACGTAAAAGGCGAAATGCTGGTATGGCGCGGATGTCCTGTTGTACCATGCGTCATTCGTCAGGTTGACGAGGACCTCGGCGCCCTGCCGTACCGTTTCATTTGTAATGTAGGGGAATATCCCCTCAAAACAAATGAGGACCCCGATCTTCCCGACATCGGTTTCAATGGGCCTGTGCCCTTCACCGGGCTTGAAATCCGCACCTATGGCCGTGAGCTTCGCAAGGAACGGGAAATACGAGACTATCGGGGTATACTCGCCGAAAGGGACAAGGTGGACTTTGTTGTAGATCCCGGCCGTATTGCCGTTCGGGATCGATATAATGAACGGTGTTGAGAAGGTTCCCGGTGCTCAGCATCCCCACTGTCCCGTACAAGAAGCGGGACTTCAGCATTACAGGCACCGCCTTCACATATTTGTACGCGGCCGGTTCCCTGTCGAGCAGGAACGGCATGGCCGTCTCCGGCCAGATGATAATGTCCGCATTCTGCGCCAGGCCGAAGCTTAACCGGTAATATTTGTTAACGGTCATCATCTTGAAGGACTCGTCCCATTTAACGTCCTGACCGATATTTCCCTGGACGATCGCGGCCTTGAATGTTCCCCGCATCCCTGTGCTGCAGCCTTACGAAGCCATATGCGAGAGATGAGGCCAATAAGGGCGGCAATGACTACCGGTAAAGATAACAGGGATCTTCTTGCGGGCCCATACCGAACAGATGATGCTATTTACCGCAACGATCAGGAACGAGATAAAAAATGTGCCCGTTACGGACACGACCTGTATCAGGTGAAGAAAACCGAACTGGGAATGGCCGATGTATGACCAGGGGAAACCTGTCATGACTATGCCGCGCGCATATTCCAGGATGACCCAGACCGGCGCAGCTGTAAGGTATACCGGCACGGACGTTCTCTTTTCAAGATAAGCGCAGGACAGCGTGAAAATTCCCATGTAAAGGGAAAGATACAGGACGAAAAGAACGAGGATAAGGATGCTCAAGGGGATATTTATCCCGCCGTACTGGTTCATTGCCACGACGACCCAGTATATCGTCCCGAGCCAGGCAACGATGCCTGCGGCAAAGCCCCGCAGAAAAGACAGGCGAAGGTTGTCTTTGTCGATACTGCATATCAGGGGCACAAGGGCCACAAAAGCAAGGGGAAACAGCGATACAGGCGGCTGGATGAGAATAAGCATGACTCCCGACAGCATGGCATACCCGTATTGCATTATGATCTTTGAAAAAAGACCTTTCCCGTTCCCGCACTTTAAGCGAAACCTCCGTTACAAATCGATAATTATTTTTCCTGTCAAGAAAGATCGGCCGTGAGCATCCTGGAAATCAGGATCCTCAAGGACCAGTCCCATCAGTTTCTTTTCCCGGTAACGCATCTTCCTCGCTTCGGAGGCGCCCTTTTACGTGGTCATATCCCATAATATGCACGATACCGTGGACGATAAGGCTGAAAAGCCTCTCATAAAAGGGAATGGCGGCCTCGCGGGCCTCCTCGGCGGCGCGCTCTACCGAGATGATTATATCCCCCAGGGCCTCGCCGGGCATGCCGTCGAGATAGGAAAATGAAATCACATTTGTCGGGCGGTCTTTCCCGAAAAATTCCTTGTTCATGACAGCAATTTTTCTGTCATCAACAAAAAGAATGCTGAGGTCCCTATCCTGAAGCTTTAAAAAGACCAGTAATTCCCCTGTTACGCTCGCGATTAGCTTTCGATTGAGCTTCATCAGTCTTTGCGAGTTTTTTATCAGTACCGCCATTCTGTGTCCTTTCCGGATATTCAATGCGATGATGGAAGATCCCTATGAGGATATTGATGAAGCTCTTCTGGATCGCGTAGAGGTCTTTCAGCGTCAATTCGCATTCATCGAGCTGGCTGTCCAGGAATATATTCTCGATGATGCGCTGCACATGGGTCTCGATCCTTTTGGGCGTGGGATCGTCAAGCACCCGCGAAGCGGCTTCCACGGCATCGGCAAGCATGATAATACCGGCCTCTTTTGTCTGAGGCTTCGGGCCCGGGTATCGAAAGTCTTTCTCCTCGATGACGTGTAAAGACGGGTCTTCCTGCTCCTTTGCCTTGCTGTAAAAAAAGCTCGTCAGCGATGTCCCGTGGTGTTCCTTGATTATGCCCGTCAATTTGCGCCCGAGCTTATATTCTTTTGCAAGTTCGACCCCTTCCTTGACATGGGACATGATGATAAGAGCGCTCATGCTGGGGGTGATGCCTGCGTGGGCGTCATCTCCCGCGGTCCTGTTCTCGATATAATAGTGGGGCATCTTCAATTTGCCTATATCATGATAGTACGACGCGACCCGGGTAAGCAGCGGATGGGCCCCGATAGCCTCTGCAGCCGCCTTTGGACAGGTTGCCCACAACAATGCTGTGGTGGTATGTTCCCGGGGCATTGAGCATCATGTCCCCGAGAAGGGGATGCTCCAGGTTGGCCAGTTCCAGCAATTTTATATCGGTCGTATAATCGAAAATGTTCTCAATGACCGGCAAGAGCCCGAGGACGATAAAACTCCCGGCAATCCCGTTGATGAGGACAAAAGCGACCCTCGAGAGAAACATTTCCAGCCGACCTGCCCGTAAAAATATCATTCGCGATCATAAAAAGGCACATAACGAAGGCCGTATAAAGCCCGCCTTAAGTATCGTATTGCGGTTTTCGCATTTTCCTGAAAAATATGCTCCCAGTATCGAACCGGCGAAAGTGTACAGGAAGATCCGCAGGCTGTTCTCAAACGAAAAAGCCAGCGTCGCGGCATAAACAAGGGAAAAAATAATGGCGATCTCCGAAAAAAGCACGATGCGGACGACCATTGCAAAAACAAAAACGGGGATGACATAGAACAGGTCTTCGAGGCGGCTTTGCGCATAACTCTCAAATATCAGGTGAAAGCACTTGACGAGAAGCACGCAAAATACGGTAAAGATCGAACAGAAAAGCAGATCTCTCTTCGACAGGTAGAATTTTTTTATGTTCTTCTCGGAGTATTCATACAAGATCGCGATAAGAAGGAACAAAAGTATGAATACAGCCAGGAATTTCTTTACGACAAAGAAATCGCGGCGCTCCAGGTTATTGTATGCCGCTATCTTCGCAAGGTGGTCCGAACTGATGCGCTCGCCTTCCCGTACGATCACCTCACCCTTTTTTACAGTGATATCCGTCCCGGGAACGGTGAAATCGATCGGGGCCCTTAAATTTTCCCGTGCAATATCGCCAAGCTGATATTCGACGATAAAGAACGGGTTTTTGATGCTGACAAGAAGGGCCAACGCCACGGCAAGGCCAAGAAGAATGAGCGAGCTTCCCGTAGCGCATGTACGAGGGAGGTTTATCCTTTCCATTCTGCATTCTTGGATTCCTCCAATTCCAGCCGTCGCGCCTCATAAGCCTTGATTATCTTTTGCACCAGGGGATGGCGCACAACGTCCTTTTCGGTGAAATATACAAATTTGATGCCTTTGACATCCTTGAGAATGGTCCTTACCTCTACGAGACCGCTCGTTTTCTTGTCCGGAAGGTCGATCTGGGTAACATCGCCCGTAATGACGGTCTTCGATGAAAACCCCAGCCTGGTCAGGAACATTTTCATCTGCTCGGAAGCGGTGTTCTGTGCTTCGTCGAGGATAATAAAGGCGTCATTGAGGGTCCTGCCGCGCATAAAAGCCAGCGGCGCTATCTCAATAATACCCCTTTCTATAAGCCGGGTTGCCCTGTCCATATCGACCATATCATACAGGGCATCATACAAGGGCCGCAGATACGGGTTTACCTTTTCGTACATCGTCCCGGGAAGATAGCCCAGTTTTTCGCCTGCCTCTATTGCGGGCCTCGTCAGGATGATCCGCGAGACCTCCCGCCTGTAGTATGCCGCCAGCGCCATTGCCATGGCCAGGTAGGTCTTGCCTGTTCCCGCCGGGCCGATGCCGAGGACAACATCATATTTTTTCATGGCATGCACGTATTGTCTTTGGTTTTTGCTCTTGGGCGTAATGAGCTTCTTCGAACCGGCTATGTATATCTGGTCCTTCTCGATGTCTGAACCCGCCTGATGGGTCGTCGACAACAAATCTCACCGCGTGGTCAATGTCGGA
This sequence comes from uncultured delta proteobacterium, assembly GCA_963823725.1. Taxonomy (GTDB): domain Bacteria; phylum Desulfobacterota; class Syntrophorhabdia; order Syntrophorhabdales; family Syntrophorhabdaceae; genus Delta-02. The sequence goes on along the minus strand of CAWGMJ010000018.1, from coordinate 244,066 downwards.
AACATTTACCGGAAAACCTTTTTTTACAATACCATGGAGTTCGTTAATTACCTTTCCCGTGTCCTCGACATCTTTTTTACCCCCGATCAGGGTCAAATGGTTGCCGCGGATACTTGCCTTGATATTGAAATATTTCTTGAGATATTTGATATTTTCTTCGCGCGGACCGAACAGGCTTCTCGCCACGTTTATATCATCGAAGGATAATCGCAATAATCCTTCATCAGTTTTCTCTTCCAACAATCCTCTCTTTCTCACGTTATGTTATCCTTTAATATATCATAAATAGCTATTTTTCAATAGGGTCTTGCAAAACGGTCGGGAAGCGACTGGTATCAGCGATTGCAGGGTTATTTTCCTATAATAGATGACTCTATCCCGTGACCCTTAGTCTGTAGACTATTTGAAACTGTTGAAGAATTCGTATAGACTATTCCGTCATGCACAAGGTACTCATCATTGACGATGAAAAGAACATACTCGACTCCCTCTCGGGAATCCTCGAAGACGAAGGCTTCGTTGTATCCAAGGCTGCGGATGGCAAAGAAGGCCTTGACATCTTCGACCGTGAGGCGCCCGACGTTGTACTTCTCGATGTCTGGATGCCCGAGATGGACGGGATCCAGGTGCTCAAGGAAATAAAGGCCAGGAACAATGACGCGCGGGTTGTCGTGATATCGGGTCACGGCACGATATCGACCGCAGTTGAGGCGGTCAAGATGGGTGCATATGATTTTCTCGAAAAACCTCTCTCTATCGACAAGGTCCTTGAAGTGGTTTATCGCAGCATTGGCGCAGATTCTCCCGGAGTGCCCGATGTTGCCGATTTTAAGTTCCAGGTATCACCCGGAGTCGAAGTAAAGCAAAAAACTATCGGAAAGAGTACGGTAGTATATGGCGTCGGCCTTCATTCCGGCGTTAAGACCGGTATGATCCTCCTGCCCATGCCGGAAAATACAGGCATTATATTTGAAACTATCCCCGATGGCGAACGAATACCCGCATATATCGATTATGTCTTTTCGGTCGGGTACGCGTCATCGCTTAAGGGAAAGAACAATATTGTCCGAACAGTGGAACATCTCCTGTCCGCGTGCCATATGTATGGGCATCACCAACCTTCTCGTAAAAGTGAGCGAAGAGATCCCTATCCTCGATGGGTCGGCAATAGAGATCTGCAACAAGATCGATGAAGCGGGGATCATTACACAGGCAGAAGGTATTCAGCCGCTCGTCATCTCCGAAAAAGTGGAGCTCGGGAATCTCCAAAACGGAAAATATATTTCCGCTGAGCCATCGGATTCATTTGAGGTCGAATACCATCTGGAGCAGATAAAACCCATTGGCACCCAGGATTATCATTTTCGCGGGGATACCCGGGATTATTGTCGCCAACATAGCCCCAGCCCGGACATTCGGTTTCCTGAAAGATTTTGAACAGCTTGCTAAAATGGGCCTGGGCACCGGCGGAAGGATAAACAATTTTATCATTATCGGCGACGATGACGTTATCAATACGAAGCTGCGTTTCGATGATGAGTTCGTGCGGCATAAAGTGCTCGACCTTATCGGGGATCTCTACCTTCTCAACCGTCCCATTATCGGGAAGATCACAGCCCGCCAGACAGGCCACGTGGAAAATATCGCGTTTCTTAAAGAACTGAAGAAACGGTTTTTAACGTAACGCTTACGCTACGTCTTACGCCTCACTCCCTACCTTTCCACCACTTCCTTCTTCCCATCCGGTCTGTAGATGAACTTTGAGTCGCTGATCGGGGGGTTCACTTTGATATCCGAGAATTCTATCGTATTGATGTTGCCGGTAAATTCCAGGATCTCGATCTTTCGCAGGAGATTGTTCTTGTCGATCCAGAGTTTTGCCAGGTTGACGGACGAATCTTTTTTCGGGACAAGCTCAAAATACTGCATTCCGGCGATCACGCTCTGCTGTTTTACGGTAAAAATGCTATCGATGCGGGCAATGTCCTCGACCAGGTCGAAAAAGGTCCCGCCTGTTTTTTCACGGCTCACTTTATTCTTGAGAACAAAGGGCTTATCCTCTTCCTCCTGCCACATGTACCGCCCGTCATAAAGAAAGGCCTTGCCTTTGGGTTTCGTGTATTTCCAGATGAACCCCTTTTGCCGTTTGAATAAAAAATCACCGTCAAAATCCCGCGTTTTCTTGATACCCGAAACGAATATCTTCTGGTGGAATGTGGCTTCCAGCGAATTTATCCCGGCGTATGTCTTTTTTAACGAGTCAAACGGTGAAGCCGAAGGCGGTTGGGTATTTTTGGGCTCGCCCGTCTTTGCCTCCTCGGCACGGCACGGCACAGCCGATATCCATAGAAGGGCGATCAAGACCCAAAGGACCGCCAGATATATTTTTAGATTACTTTTCCTGATGTCAGTCTTGTTCATTCAAACTCCCGGTTAAATTATCGTTTTAATACTTCCCGCGGCTTCACGCCATCGGAAGGCCCCACAATGCCCTCCTGTTCCATGCGCTCTATTATACGCGCTGCCCTGTTATAGCCTATCCGGAACCGTCTCTGGACCATGCTTATCGATGCCTCGCCCTTAGCTGATACAAACTCTACGGCTTCCTGGTATTTTTCGTCGTCCATGGTTTCTCCGGCTTCTTCGTCTTCTTTTTCCTCAAGTATCTCGTGATGATATGTCGGAGCGCCCTGCTGCTTCAAGAATTCCACGATCCTCTTTATCTCTCCTTCCGAGACATACGAACCGTGAAGCCGCTGGAGCCTGCCTATCCCGGGGCTCAAAAACAGCATATCGCCATAGCCGAGGAGGCTCTCCGCACCGTTTGTGTCCAGTATGGTCCGCGAATCGACCTTTGAAAATACCTTGCATGCCACCCGCGCAGGGAAATTCGCCTTTATAATGCCTGTCAGCACATCGACGGACGGCCTTTGCGTGGCGAGAATGAGATGAATGCCCGATGCCCGGGCCATTTGTGCCAGCCGGGCGATATATTCCTCCACTTCCTTTGGCGAGACCATCATGAGGTCGGCCAGTTCATCGATAACAACTACGATATAAGGCAATGTCTCGCCCTCTTCGCGCACTATCTTGTGATTATACTTTTCGATATTTCGGACGCCTTTTTGCGCCATTATGGTGTAGCGCCTCTCCATCTCATCTGTCATCCACCTCAGGGCGGTCTTGGCATTTTTGGCATTGGTCACAACCGGCAGGAGCAGATGCGGGATGCCTTCATAAAAAGACAGCTCGAGCATCTTAAGGTCGATCATGAGAAGACGGACATGGGCAGGCGTGGCCTTAAAGAGGACGCTGAGGATCATGCAGTTGAGCGAAACGGATTTTCCCGAACCGGTCGCTCCGGCCACAAGGAGATGGGGCATCTTAGCGAGGTCGGCGACATACGATTCCCCGGCTATGGTCTTTCCCAGGACTAGAGTAAGATAAGACTGCGATGTGGTGAATGTCTTCGATTCGATGATTTCCCGGATATACACGGTTTCCCGGTCCTTGTTCGGTATCTCGATGCCGACAACCGCCTTTCCCGGGATCGGCGCAATGATCCGTATCGAAACGGCGGAGAGCGCCATGGCGAGATCATCGGAAAGGTTGGCTATTTTACTTACCTTTACGCCCGGCGCCGGTTCAAACTCGTACATCGTGATAACGGGACCCGGCCGCACCTCGGTCACCCTGCCGTCTATTCCGTAATCTTTTAATTTCTTTTCCAGGATCGACGCGTTTGCCTGGATGGAATCCTTGTCCACTTTCGTTTCTTTCTTCTCGATGGTATCGAGAAGAGATGTGTCGGGAAGCTTATACGGCCCGATCTCCTTGAAGAATTCGAAAGTTTCCTGAACAGCGCGCCTTCTTTTCGGGAGGCTTTGGCGGTTCTTCCTCTTTCTTCCTCCCGGGTCACCTTTATCTCGCGGCGCCGCTCCGCCTTTTTCCGCCTGGCGATCCGGTCCTCGATCATCCCCAGGATAGGGGCCTGAACGATCAGGAAGGCCGATATTAGAAGCAGGAACACCGCGATCAGGATCGTCCCGAACCTGCCAAAAAAATTCATCAGCGCCTTTTCAAGGATCGAACCGAGAAATCCTGAAAATTCTATGTGCAGGCCCCGTATGTGCACCTTGCCCACCAGATACCTGGAGAAGCGTGCCGACCGAAAGGAAAAGCAGGACGAGGCCGGACGAAAACACGATAATGCTGGGCGGGTCTTTCTTCCTGACATAAAATATCCCGAAAACAAGGGCAAAAGAGACGAGAACATAGCTCATCAACCCGACAAGCTGGATAAGGATATCCGATATGTATGACCCCGCCTTCCCGCACAGGTTGTGGGCCGATGCATCCGTAACCGTGTGGAACGAAGGATCGAGGGGATGGTAGGACAGGAGGCTGACAAAAAGAAAGAGAAATATCCCGATAAGCGCAACACCAAGCATCTCTTTTTTCAGATCAGATAATACCATATGCAGTTTACGCCCGGCAGGCCCCTTTCAAGACCCTGGCCTTGCCGACTCCCCTTTTGCCATCAGGGCCTCGATATGTGACCCTGACATCATCCATCACGCGTGTTTTTTGAGACCTGTCCATTCCCTCAAGGACGATGGGATCACCGATCTCAATGTATATTACCCCTTTTTTCCGGGGAATAGAACTTCCTTTTGGCTGCAATTCGCTTGAACCGTAAATACCGATGGGAACGACCGGAACCATTGCCCGAAGCGCCAGGGTGAAAGCCTCCTTTTTTAAACGGCAGGAGTTTGCCGTCGGCACTGCGCGTCCCTTCGGGGAATATTATAATATTGGTCCCTTCCCGTATCCTCCGTGACGCTTCTTCCATGGCCTTCAAGGCTTCACGGGGATTTTCCCGGTCTATGCTGATATACCCGGCCTTTTTGAGCGCCCAGCCGAAGAGCGGGATCGCAAAAAGCTGCCTCTTGGCGATCCATTTGAAAGAAAAGGGCAATTGCGTCATCAGCGCGTGAATATCGAGCGCGCTTTGATGGTTGCACATGAAAACGTACGGGGGCGAAGATATGCGGTCGAGGCCTTCGATCCTGACCTTTATCCCTGCTACAGCGAGGTACATGCGCGACCAGAGGCGGCCAATACCATGGATCGTGTCCTGCCTGGTCGCCGAAAAGGGCAACGAAGAGCGCAAAAAGAGATAAGATGATCGTCGAGGTGACGAGCCATACCGCGGCAATGGCCCTTCTCATCGAACAAGGTCCTCAAGGGCATCGATGATCTCAGTTATCTCAGTCCTGACCTTCTGGTCGATATCATACGGCGAGACCCCCTTCCTGTCTGCCTCGGCTATTTTTTCATTCTGGGAAATGAAACCAAGGATGGGAAGGTCCCTCAAGATTTTCCCGGATAAAATCCTCTATCCTCGCTGACCCGTTATCTTGTTTCCTGCAATGTAGACCTTCCTTATCCCGATATCATCGGCGAGTTTCTTCACCTGGCGCGCGGTCTGAAAACTTCTTCTGCCCGGTTCGACAACAACGATAAGTGCATCGATATATTCCGTTGTGCCCCTGCCGAAGATGCTCGAGTCCCGCTTCAAGGTCGACGATGACATATTCATCCCGTTCTATTATAACGTGGGACAGAAGGCTCCTTAAAAGGGCATTTTCCGCGCAAAAACAGCCGCCTCCGCCCTGGGGGATATTTCCGAGAATGATGAGCCGTACCCCTTCCTTTGTCAATCGAGAACCTTTCCGGTATATCGTCAACGCGGGGGTTGAGCTGGAAAAATGAACCGTACTCGCCCTTTTTTGGCGCCGGTACGTTCGGCAATGAACTCCTCCATCAATGCAAGAGGCTTGACCGAGCTCAAGCTTTCTTCGTCAATGCCGATGGCGCTGGCAAGGTTGGAATCCGGATCGGCATCGATGGCTATTATTTTCTTCCCGCGGTCGGCAAGGACCCGCGCCATGACCCCTGCAAGCGTTGTCTTTCCCGCACCGCCTTTTCCTGAAACAGCTATCTTCATATTTTCCTTCGCTGAAAAAGTATCATCCTTTGTAAAGCATTGTCAATATTGACTAATACGGGCTATTACGATCAGGTTTGGTCATTTGAGCCGCCGGATACGTGTTCGACGAGAAGCTCTTTCTCCTCGGGAGTGGCAATAATGATCAGGCTCATTTCCCCTTCGATGATCGTGTCCGGATACGGATTATAGACCCATTCCCCGCTCTTTTTCCGGGCGGAGATCAGCATAAGGTTCCCTATCATCTTGAAATCGATATCCTTTACCGGCTTGCCGATAAACGGTGAATTGACCGGGACATGGACCTCCTCCACCCTCATCGGCGAATATTTGTCGCGGAGCATCATATCGAGGAATGAGGTTACGTGCGGGCGTATCATCTCGGACGCCATTCTGAGGCCGCCGATAAAGTTGAGAGCTACCACTGAATCCGCCCCTGCCCTTTTGAGTTTATCAATATTTTTCGTATCATTGCAGCGCGATACGATCCTGAGCGACGGGTTTAACTGGCGTGCGGTCAGAGAAATAACGATATTATCATTGTCCGAATCGGTTGTGGCGTAAAGGCCGTGCGCATGTTCGATCATCGCCTTCCAGAGGATCTCGTTCTCCGTTGCGTCTCCCACGACCAGGTCCGCGTTTATATTATTTGCCCTGAATACGTCCAGTTTGGCTTCATCATTGTCTATTGCAATAAAGGGCCGCTTTGTCAGGTACATTTCATGAACGACATAAAGGCCGACCATCCCTATGCCGCACACGATATAGTGGTCTTTCATCCTGGCGATCCTTTTTTCCATTTTCCTCCTCCTGAAAACCTTCCTCAACTCGCCTTCAATGATATATGCGGCAAGGGTGGTAAAGAGATATGCGATCGCGCCTGCCCCTATAAAAACATAAATGATGGTGAATAACTTTCCCGAGAGGGTGATTATCGAGACCGATCACATCTCCGTATCCTACGGTCGTGATCGTAATGGCTGTCATAAAAAGCGCGTCAAGAAAACTTTTCTCCGGGCCGCCTATGATCTTGAACCCGATCGTGCCGACGAGTATTACAGCCAGGATAATCCCCATGATATTACGGAGTTTTTTGGGTATTATCTTCAAAAACATGGCACATTATAGCACGGAGGACCGCTTCAGGAAATAATATAAAGAAATTTTCCCGGGTCTTGACGCACGAGACACGGTGTCTTATTTTTTGAATGTTGTTTTTCCCGAAATCGCACAATTTAATTTACTCTGAGGAGATTTGAAAATGACAAGTGAGCGCATGGAATTCCGGACAGAAGTCAAACAGCTTCTCGATCTCATGATCCATTCATTGTATTCGCACAAAGAAGTCTTCCTGAGGGAATTGATATCGAATGCATCCGATGCGATCGACAGGGCACGCTATGAGTCGCTGACAAACAGCGCCATCCTTGAAGAAGGCGGCACATGGAAGATAAAGCTGGCTGTCGATAAGGACGCAGGGACGCTTACGATCAGCGATAACGGCATTGGGATGGACCATGATGAGGTCATAGAATCGCTCGGCACTATCGCCCGTTCCGGCACGAAGGAATTTCTTGAAGCCTTAAAACGTGAAGATGTGAAGGATAATCCGGAACTGATCGGCCAGTTTGGTGTCGGTTTTTATTCGTCTTTCATGGTCGCGGACAGGATAGCCGTCATATCACGCCGCGCCGGAATAAAGGATGCTAAGGGCATAAAATGGGAATCAACAGGCGACGGCACTTTTACCGTGGAAGAAGCCGACAAGGCTTCGCGCGGAACCGATGTCATCCTTCACCTGCGCGAAGAAGAAAAGATGTATCTGAGCGAATGGGAGATCCGGAGCGTCGTTAAGAAATATTCGGATTTTATCGAGCATCCCATCGTGATGGATGTCGAAAAAGAGGTCGACAGCGAGATCAAAAAGGGCGAAAAGGTCAAGATAAAACAGGAAGAGACGCTCAACTCGATGAAAGCCCTGTGGCTGAAGGAAAAATCTGAGGTAACCACCGAGGAATACAACGATTTTTACAAGCACATATCCCATGATTTTCATCCGCCGGCGAAGGTTATCCATTACAAGGCCGAAGGCACATCGGAATTCGCAGCGCTCATGTTCATACCATCGGTGGCGCCGGGCAATATGCTTTACCGCGATTTCAAGTACGGCCCCATGCTTTACGTGAAAAGGGTCCGGATCATGGACCATTGCGAAGACCTGATACCGCAGTATCTGCGGTTTGTGCAGGGTATGGTGGATTCCTCGGACCTGCCCCTTAATGTATCCCGCGAGATCCTTCAAAATAACCGGCAGGTCGATATCATCAAGAATTCCGTAACAAAGAAGATCATCGATACCTTCGAGGATATGAAGGAAAATGAATATGAAGATTATCTGAAGATCTATAAGGAGTTCGGGCGCGTCCTGAAAGAAGGCATCCACTTCGATTTCTCGCGCAGGGAAACAATTGCTGACCTTCTCCTGTTTGCCACAACCAGGTCGGAGGAGGGAAAATTCAGGACCCTCAAAGAATACGTCGACGATATGAAGGAAGGGCAGGAAGAGATCTATTATATTGTCGGCTCATCCCTCGCGGATGCCGCCAATTCACCGTATCTTGAGGCATTCAGGCAGAAAGAATTCGAGGTCATCTTCATGACCGACGATATCGATGATTTTATCTTTAATGGTTTCGACTATAAAGGAAAGAAATTTCACTCGATCACGAGGGGCGATATAACCCTTGACAAAGAAAAGACCGGGCAGATCGAAGAAACCCGGAAGAAATATGAAAAACTGATCGATCTTATCAAGGGGACCCTCGCCGATGATGTTAAGGATGTCAGATTGTCAGGAAGGCTCACCGATACGGTCTGCTGCCTTGTTGCCGATGAAGGCGATCTCGACCCGGCAATGGAACGCCTGCTCAAGGCAATGGGCCAGGATGTCCCGGCAATAAAGAGAATTCTCGAGCTTAACCCGACACACCCGCTTTTCGGGGCGATGAACAAGGCTTTCGAAATTGACGAAAAGAGCGAAGACCTCAAGGATTACATACGGCTTCTTTACGATCAGGCGCTCGTTCTCGAGGGTTCGAAACCCAAGGATGCCGCAGCATTCTCAAAAGCAATAGCGAAATTGATGGTCGAGAATGCCGCGAAAATCGTAAGGCGTGAGGCGTAAGGAGTAAGGCGTAAAAACGTTAAATTATCACGATTTAATGGTTTGTAAGGAAAATAAGGCGTAAGATTTCCACCTTACGCCTTTACGATTTGAATTTTATACACCTTACGATCCTTACGGTCTTACTCAAAAAATTCCATGAATTTTTCTTTAAATCCCTTCCGGGTCGTGGGGGATGACTTGAACTCGGAAGCCAGCTCTTCGACAAGGCTTTTTTGCCGGTCCGTAAGGTCGGAAGGGATGACGATATTGAGGTAGATGAGTTGGTCTCCCCGGCCGTACCCGTTCGATTTATTGACGCCGAGGCCTTTGAGCCGGAAGACTTTACCCTGCTGCGTTCCCGGCGGTACCTTCAGGACCGATTCGCCTTCTATCGTGGGTATTTTTATTTCCCCGCCCAGGCACAATAAAGGAAATCCTACGTCGACCTGGACTATGATGTCATCTCCCGCCCTCTCGAATAGGGAATGCTCCTTAACCTGCAATACGATAAAAAGATCGCCGGGGATCGTGTCCCCAAACTCCTGCATCCCTTCTCCGCGCAGTTTAAGGCGGGTATTATTGTCGACACCGGGGGGTATCTTGATCTTCAGTTTCCGTTTGGTCCTTATGCTCCCTTTGCCCTTGCAGTTCTTGCAGGGATTCTTAATTACCCTGCCCTCACCGCCGCAATACTCACATGTCCGGTTGATCGTGAAAAACCCATGGCTCTGGCGCACCTGGCCCCGGCCGCCGCATTGCTTGCATACAACAGGCTCATGCCCGGGTTCGACCCGCGAGCCGTTGCAGACAGGGCATCTTTCTTCCTTGGGTATCTCGATCTCTTTTTCACCGCCGAATACGGCTTCTTCAAATTCGATCGTCAGATTGTACCGGAGGTCATTGCCTTTTCTCTGGCGCTGTCTCTGATTGCCGAAAAAATCGCTGAACAGGTCATTGAAAACGGAATCAAAATTTCCCTGAAAACCGAAGTCGAACACCGAGCCCGCATCTCCGGCGGTCCCAAAACGTTCGTAATGATTCCTCTTCTGGGCATCGCCAAGGACCTCATAGGCTTCGTTTATCTCTTTAAATTTTTCCTCGGCTTTTCGATCGTCGGGATTGCGGTCGGGGTGATATTGGAGGGCAAGCTTTCGATATGCCTTCTTTATCTCTTCATCGGTGGCCCCCCGCGATATATTGAGGACCTCGTAATAATCCACCTGCCTGCTTCTCATTAAATATATACCTTTCTTCTGTTATTTGGATTTCGAAATGCCTTTTTGCTACTGGGTATCAGGTTTCTTTGAAACTCCCACCCGGGATGCCCTGATCAGCCTGTCGTTTAACAGATATCCCCTTTGAAGTTCCGAAACAACGGTGTCGGGTTCCATTTCTTCGTTTTCTTCCTGGAAAAGAGCCTCGTGAAAATTCGGGTCAAATTTCTGCCCTACTGCTTCAACCGGCTTGACCCCGGATTTTTCAAGGGCTTTCATGAACTCATTCAATATTAATTTTACGCCATCATGGATACCCTTGTAATCCTCGGTCGACTCGGAATGCTTCAATGCCAGTTCGAGATTGTCCAGAACGGGAAGGAGTTCCTTAATAAGCGTTTCGTTCCCGAATTTGAGGGTATCCTGTCTTTCTTTTATCTTCATCTTCTTAAAATTTTCGAAATCCGCCTGGAGATAAAGGATGCGGTCTTCGAGAGATTTTATCTTCGCATCTTTTTCCTCGATCTCCTTTTTTACCTCATCCGGGATCTCTTCCCTTTTTTTCTTCTTTTTATGGTCTTCATGCTTGTGATCTTCGTGTTTATGATGATGGCCTTTTTCTTCGGCCGTTTCGTCGTGCCTTTCTTCTTTCTCTTCAGTATTCAAGTCGTTAGTCTTTTCGTTCATTGCCAGTCCTCACATTATTTTGAATAGGTCCGTTACAGTCCGGGCGGTGTAGCCGACGATGGGAATAAGACGCGAATAATTCATCCTCATTGGCCCTATAATGCCGAGGACCCCATAGCTGTCCCCATCGATCCGGTATGCGGATGCGATGATGCTCATTCCCTCCATGCCTTTCATATCGCTTTCGCTGCCCAGAATGACATTTATTCCTTCTTTGCTCTGATACTGATCAAGAAGCTGTACCAGCCGTTCCTTATTTTCAAGGGCCTTGAACAATTCTTTGAGTTTCTCGACATCCGAATATTCGGGGATGCCGATCATCTTCGATGCCCCCTCTATATAAACCTCTCTTTTATCTTCGTCACCAAACAGTATATCGAGAGTGTCCTGTATCTTCCGATACAGATTCTGAAAGTTTTCCCTATCCCTGTGCATATCACGGATAATGCTTTCCTTGATCACGTGGAAAGTCATTCCCGAAAACCGCTCGTTCATGTAGTGCTTCATATCATCGAGCGTACCCTGTTCAATATCTTCGCTCGTATCGACAAATCTTTTATGCACCATCCCCGATGTGGTCACAAAGACTATGAGGATGGTATATCGCGACATCCTGACAAATTCGACTTCCTTAAAAAGCATGGTATCGACCCTGGGTTCCACGACAATGCTCGGAATCCCCGCAATGGCCGCAAGCATCGCGCGAGGCATCAGCCATTACCTCTTCGGTATATGCATAGCGTATCCTCGACATGGTCTCAAGGGCTTTAAGCTCCTTCTTGCCGGGAAGGCCGGGAACGGGCAGGCTGTTGACATAATAGCGAAAAGCCTTCGGCGTTGGAACACGTCCGGCCACTGCATGGGGCTTGAAAAGAAACCCCAATTCTTCAAGCTCGCTCATGATGCTCCGGATCGTGGCTGAGCTCACCTTTTTCTTCATTATCTTCGCTATTGTCGTAGACCCTACCGGCTCGGCAAAAACGATATAATTCTCCACAATGAGCTCAAGTACAGACCTCTCGCGTTCATTCAAAATATCGCGCAACCCTTTCATTCTGATACAATAAGTTAATTATCCCGGCTGTTTTTGTCAAGAAAATCGATAAAATACGATAAATTAGGATACCGGATCAGGCGGTTATCTCAAAAGTGGATGTATGCCGGACCTTAAATGAGCTTGCCTCATGATATCTCTTCAGGGCATACCGGTTGATCTGTAGCATCATAGGGGCTAAGGCGACATCCCATTCCTGACGCTTTCACTGAGTGATACCCCGGCGAAATTTGGGGCCTTTTCCGGGCTTAAATTCCGCAATTCGGCAATTTCCCTGGTATTTTCGGGAACCGGGAGCTGTGCGGCAAATCGGTCGTTTAGAGAGTTATTATCTGCCTGTTTCCTGGATGATATCGCGACCTGATCGCCATTGAACGCGGCGAGAAATGACGGGGCAGCCCTTTGAGAATTGTTATCCTCTTCATTGTCCCGCCGGGAATCTTCGGACTGCTGCTATCGGGATAAGGCCGGCATAGCGGCCTTTGGCCTATTGTCCGGGATTATGCTGTTACTCGTCATCATTAAGGAATAAATAATATCATTTTTTGCGTTTTTGGTCGACAAAAATCCTGCCGGTCCGTTTTTCATATCGAGTGTTATTCTTGACTTTCGACGGTCCATGAAGTATTTGATTTCATGATTTCGGCAGAACACAGATGATCGAATGCCGGCCGGCGGAATGTTATGTTTATCTTGTCCGCGACCAAAAAATTCTTGTCGACCTTAAGGACGGTGGGCCGCGGATACCCCGCAAAGATTCGGTGGCCGCCATCGAGCTTTGCGACTCAGACAGCTATCGTATCGGTATGCACGATGACAGGGATTGCCGCGCCTACCTCGTATCTGCCACGGTTGAAGCGCCTCAAGGCATGAATTTTATAGGCTTAAGGAGGCTTTTCGGCATCCTTGGCCCTGAAGATTACCGGATGGCGGTAAGGGCCATGGGGATCCTTAACTGGGACAGGACCTGCCGGTTCTGCAGCGCCTGCGGCTCAAAGCTCAAGCGCCATGCAGATATTTCCGCCAAAGCAGTGCGAGGCCTGCGGCTTCACGATGTTTCCCAAAATATCACCTGCAGTTATCGTGGCGGTTGAAAAAGCCGGCACGATACTGCTCGCCCGTGCGAGCCGGTTTGCCGAAAACCTGTACAGTGTTCTCGCCGGGTTTGCCGAACCCGGGGAATCCCTTGAAGATACGGTCCGGCGGGAGATCAAAGAAGAAGTCGGTATAGAAGTTGACAATATCCGGTATTTCGGAAGCCAGCCGTGGCCCTATCCTGATTCCCTTATGATCGGCTTTACTGCCTCATGGTCGTCCGGGGAAATTACGGTCGATAATGATGAGATCACTGAAGCGCGATGGTTCACTGTCGAGGACCTGCCCCTGATACCTGACAGGATAAGCATTGCCAGGTCCCTTATAGATTCATTTATAAAGAAGATGGGTAATAGGTGATGGGTCATGGGGGATTGGTCATGGGTTATCACATCGCCGGGTAGATTTTATGAAGGCTATAGTCTATGACGGCACGTTAAAGATCATCGATATGCCGAAGCCGGTGCCGGCTTCCGGCGAGGCCCTTATCCGGGTTTCGATGGCCGGGATATGCAACACGGACATCGAGATAATGAAGGGATATCTTGGGTTTCAGGGTATTATCGGCCATGAATTTACGGGAATAATTGAGAAAACGGCCGGGGATGTGCCGGAAATGTCCGGAAAACGGGTTGTCGGCGAGATCAATTGCGGCTGCGGCGTCTGCGATCCTGTGCAGGACCGGGCTCGAAAAGCATTGTCCCGGCGGACCACTCTCGGCATCCTGGGAAGACAGGGCGCCTTTGCCGAATATACAACACTGCCCGTGGCCAACCTTCACGAGGTACCCGATAATCTGAGCGACGAACAGGCTGTTTTTGCCGAACCGCTTGCCGCGGCATTCGAGATACTCGAACAGGTAAGGGTCGATAAGGGTCAGCGCGTGCTTGTGCTGGGTGATGGAAAACTGGGCATCCTGTGCGCATTGACGCTGAAACTGACCGGCGCGCACATTGTGCTTGCCGGAAGACATCCTGACAAACTGGGCATTGCTTCCGATCAGGGCATATCCACCGCTTTTGACAAAGGAGTTGCCGCAGATGAGCACCTTCGATATGGTGGTAGAAGCGACGGGGAGCGCTCAGGGCCTCGAGATCGCGATGCGGTTTACGCGGCCGCGCGGAACCATAATCCTCAAAAGCACGGTGGCTGACAATAACAGTGTCAACCTGGCCCCGATCGTTATCAATGAGATCACCGTAGTCGGGTCCCGGTGCGGCCCGTTCGAACCGGCCGTTGCGGCCCTGGCCGATGGATCGATCGACGTGAGGCCGCTCGTCACGGCAGTGTTTCCGGCACGCGATGCCGAGGAGGCATTTCGCGCAGCCAGAAAAAAAGATAGCCTGAAAATCCTGATCGATTTCAGATAGCCGGAACTTCATATCTTCCATTCCAGCCTTCAAAACGTTATATTTCATGTATAAAGAACCGGCCATAACGGGAGAAACTGTGACATCCGCAATACGGACATACGATCTATGGAAAGAATATGAGACCGGGGGGCATGACGGTATCGCCTTGAGGGGAATTGAGCTGGATATTGCAAAAGGCCAGATCATAGCTCTCCTGGGAAAGAGCGGCTCGGGAAAGACAACCCTTCTCAATCTGCTTGCAGGACTTGACGAACCCACGCGCGGTCGTGTCGAGATAGACGGAATGGACCTTAAAGGGCTGGGTGAAAAAGGCCGGACTCAACTTCGCCGTCACAAGCTCGGTTTTGTTTTCCAATTTTTTAATCTGCTCCCTACCCTGACATCCCTCGAAAATGTCCTCCTTGCGCTCGAACTTGCAGGCCGCGCCGATGAAAAGCTTGCCAGAGAATCGATAGCCCTTGTGGGCCTGGCCGGCAAGGAAGACCGGTTCCCCCATGAGCTTTCCGGCGGGGAACAGCAGCGCATAGCTATAGCCCGCGCGTTTGTTAAGAACCCGCCGATCATCCTTGCCGACGAACCAACGGGGAACCTCGATTCCCACACGGGGATACAGATCCTCGACCTTCTGACGAGCCGCTGCCGCGATTCAGGCACGACCCTCATCATGGTGAGCCATTCGCTGAAAACGTGCGAATATGCCGACAGGATACTGCGCATGTTGGACGGCCGGATCTTTGAAGAGGAATCCTGTGAGGGGCTCGCCCCTTGAAAAGGGTCATCCTCTCCTTCCTTCGTTACCTGGCCCGGCGCAGGAGCCTCGCGGTCCTTCAGCTTCTTGGCATTGCCTTCGGTGTGGCGGCGGCGGTCGGGATGACTCTCGCCTCGCGGTCCGCCCTTGAGAGCATGGAAGGGGCTGTCGATTTCCTGAAAGGCGGGTCGACCCATACCATCCAACGCCCGGCCGGGCCGATGGAGGAAGGTCTGCTTGCCCGGATCATGAACGATCCGTCAGTCAAGTTCTTTGCCCCCGTTATTGACAGAAAGGTACGGTTGGCAACGGGCGACCAGGTGCGGCTTTTGGGCGTTGATCCCTTCCTTGACAAAAACGTCCGCTCCATCACTCGAGAGATTGCCTCTTCGGCAAACTCATCCGGGCGCGACGAGGCATTCCTCTCATTTCTTCTCGATCCCGGGACCGTGCTTATCGATGAAAATACGGCAAAGGCCGGTAATATTGCGGCAGGCCAGAGCCTCATGACAATGCAGGGCCCGCTCAAGGTGGTACAGGTCTTTCCCAATCCATCCGGAGAACCGCTCGTGATCATGGATATAGGGCACGCCCAGGAATTTTTCAAGATGGCGGGATATATCGACAGGGCCGACCTTGTCGTAACCGACGAGGAAGCCTTGAGAAAACGCTGGTCACAGGGCTTTACCATCGAATCCAACCGGCAGAAGGCCGAGTCATTATCGGCACTGCTTGGCGCATTCAAGCTGAACCTCCAGGCCCTGTCCCTGCTCGCACTTTTTGTCGGCATCTTCCTCATATACAATACGGCCATGTTTACCGTTGTAAGCAGGCGCAGGGATGCCGGGATACTTTTGAGCATAGGGGCTTCCCGGGGCCAGGTGACCGTGGCTTTCCTCATTGAGATCCTCCTCCTCGGCATTGTGGGCGGCGCGCTGGGCGGGATAATGGGTTATCTCCTGAGCAAATTCCTTGTTCAGATAGTCGGCGGCACCATAAGCACCCTGTATTTTTTCCTGCGCCCTTCGGCACTGCCATGGACATTTTGGAATGTCGCAGGCGGGATATTGCTTGGATGCGCCGCGAGCATTGTGGGATCGCTCCCTCCTCTCATTGAACTTCGCCGGATCCAGCCTGTGCAGGTTTTGCGCGGGAGGACGGCTTCGCATTCAGCATCGAGGAAGATAAAGATCGTCGGGATCATCGGGCTTTTCTGCCTCGCGCTGGCGTCTAGGCCTTTTCCTCCTGTCATTTCTCAATGTATACATAGGCTTCGCCGGCGCATTCTTATTCCTTCTCGGAGCGAGCCTTTTTGCCGGTCTCTTCATTATCCTCGCCGTGCCGTTTTTAAAGCGGCTTTTTTCATACGCCATCGGGCTTGAGGGTAAAATAGCCATCGGGAATATCCGGGAAAACCTGGGAAGGACATCCGTCGCGGTCGCCGCGTTCATGATAGCCCTTTCGATGTCGATCGGCCTTTCGTCCATGATCGACAGCTTCCGGTATTCCCTTATATGGTGGATGAACGGCCAGTTAAGGGGTGAGGCGTATATATCGACAAAGGCCGATGTTACGGTGCCTGAGGAATTTTATGACGAATTGCAAAGAAGTCCCCGGTATCGGCGGTATTGACGTATTTCGCAATGTGCAGATCACATTCAGGGATAAGCCGGCAGGGATAACATCGATCGATTCCGCAGTGCTCCAGAAATATGCGCGGTTCGGCTGGCTTGACGGCAGCAGCGACAATGCCTGGGAGGCCGTAAAGCTGGGCGATGTTATCATATCAGAGAGCTTCTCGCTTCGGTTCAAGGTAAAAAAGGGCGACCGGATCACGATCGATACCGCCCACGGCCCGACGACGCTCAACATAGCGGGAGTTTACTACGACTATGCCTCGGAGCACGGCGTCATAATGATGGACCGGTCCTTATATTTAAGGCTTTTCAACGACAGGACCATAAACAGCCTCGGCATTTTCATTGACGCCCCCGAACCCGAAAAAAGCCGGGTCCTCGAAGAGGCGCGACAGTTGGCCCGGAAATATGGCCTGCCTTTTGCGACCCGCGATGAGTTCCACAGACGCATACTGGGCATCTTCGACAGCACGTTCGCCGTAACGCAGTCAATGCGCATAATAGCGGTCATCGTGGCATTCTTCGGGATCGCCGGCGCGTTGATGACGCTTTTTGTCGAACGCCAGAAAGAGTTCGGGATATATCGTGCCCTTGGATTTACAACAGGCGATGTGGCAAGGATAACGATCGCTGAAAGCATCGGCCTCGGGCTGATAAGTTTTTTCATGAGCACCATTGTGGGGACGATCTTCGCTTACATTCTCATCCGGGTCATAAACCGCCAGAGTTTCAACTGGACCATCTTTTACCATCTGACGTCACAACCTTATCTGGTGACGGCCCTGACCGCCATCGCAGCAAGCATTGCGGCGTGCGCTTATCCCGTATGGTCCGTTATCCGGAAATACCCGATAATGCAGATACGGGAGGAATGATGGGACGACTGTTCAACGTTCAACGTTCAACGTTCAACGTTAAGATACTTAATTTTTCTTATTGTTTTTCGTTCTTGTATTGTCATTCCCGGGATTGTGTACGGGGGAGTGGAAACAGGCGGACGGGCCGAGGAAATGGTCGTTTCCTGCCGATCATGGCAGTCATGGCGACTACAGGACGGAGTGGTGGTATTTTACGGGCAACCTTGCCGATGCTTCGGGAAAAAGATACGGATACCAGCTGACCTTTTTCCGTTACGGCCTTACTGCCCGGCCCTATGACCCCAAAAACCCGTGGTCCGTCCGGGATATCTATCTTGCCCATTTCACTATCACGGATGTGTCGAACAATTCGTTCCATTATACGGACCGGGCATCGCGCAAAGGTCCGGGCCTCGCAGGGGCTGATGAACATAAAATGGATGTCAACGTGCTTGGCTGGTCTGCCGTAATGGAGAAGAACACGATAAGGCTCAATGCTTCTTTTGAGGGTATGGAACTCAAACTTGACGTTATCCCCGCGAAACCGCCCGTTTTTCACGGCCGCCAGGGCCTAAGCAAAAAAGGCCCGCTGCCCGGCCAGGCATCATATTATTATTCTTTTACCGACCTTAAAACATCGGGATATATAAAGCGTCCGGGGATGACAAGCCAGGTTTCCGTGACCGGCGCGAGCTGGTTCGATCAGGAATTTGGCTCTAACCAGCTCTCAGGCGATCAGGAAGGCTGGGACTGGTTCGCCCTGCACTTAAGCGACGGCCGCGATCTCATGATCTACAAGCTCCGGAAAAAAGACGGGTCGATCGAGAAGGAATCTTCCGGGACCATCGTCGAGCGCGACGGCACATCGCGCCAGATCGCCCTGTCCGAGATCGAAACAAAAGTCCTTGCGATACTGGAAAAGCAAAAAGACCGCGGGAAAATATCCGGCCGGCTGGCATATCCGCATTCCATCAGCCGAAGTTGATGTCACGATAAAACCTCTTGTTGCCGATCAGGAACTGGCGAATACCGTATCGGCCGGCATTACCTACTGGGAAGGCGCGGTAAATGGGACGGGGAAATCAAAAGGCAAAGCAGTCAATGCTGAAGGATATGTAGAGCTTACCGGCTACGCAGGAACGATCGGCGGAACTTTTTAAAGACCGTGAGGCGTAAGGCGTGAGGCGTAAAATGCTTTTATCACGCTTACGCCTTACGCCTCACGGTCGTTCAGTTGAATGTTTCGATTTTAGGGGCTAAGATACATTTATGACCGGGACGGATAAGATTATTGTCGGGGTCAGCGCGTGCCTTCTGGGTGAAAAGGTGCGGTATGATGGCGGGCATAAGCATGATCATTTTATTACGGATACACTGGGAAAATTCTTTGCGTATGTCCCGGTCTGCCCTGAGGTCGAATGCGGGCTGCCTGTGCCACGGGAGCCGATGCACCTTGCGGGGGACACCGACGATCCCCGGCTTGTAACCATCCATACAGGCATCGATCATACCGAAAGAATGCAAAAATGGTCGCGGGACAAGCTTGATGAATTGGAAGGCTCCGGCCTTTCGGGTTTTATATTCAAAAGCAAATCGCCCAGTTCCGGTATGCGCGGGGTCAAGATATACAGGGACTCCGCCCAGCCCGTCTACAGCGGGACCGGCCTTTTCGCAGCCGCTTTTATGAACAGGTTTCCCCTCATTCCTGTCGAGGATGAAGGCAGACTGCATGATCCCGGACTTCGGGAGAATTTTATCGAACGCGTCTTCGTGTATCACAGGTGGCAGGAGCTTATCAGGAAACTCAGATGCAACAGACGGTCTCATTGAATTTCACACGCGGCACAAGTACCTTATCATGGCGCACAGCCCGAAACATCTGACGGCATTGGGCAAAATAGTCAGCAATTTGAGGGATACAGGCCCTGAACTTATGGAAATATATCTTCGGACCCTGATGGATTCCCTGCGCCTTATCGCTACAATTTCCAAAAACACCAACGTTCTCCATCATGTCGCGGGCTATTTTAAAAAACTCTCGATCACATGGAGAAAAGAGAATTGCTCGAAATAATAGACCGGTACCACCGCGGACTGATACCGCTTATAGTACCTGTCACCCTGCTTAACCACTACACCCTTAAATACGACCAGCCGTACCTCAAGAAACAGTACTATCTTAACCCGCATCCGGTAGAGCTTATGCTGAGGAATCACGTGTAACAAACAGTTCCAGTCAGGTTTCAGGCCGAACGTTCATCGCCGAATCTCTCGCTGTATTGTTTGCTGTTTACTTTTTCTCCGGTTGTGCTATCATTGCCTTTATCTTCGTTCAAAGGGAGGTACATATGAAAAAGGCAATTATTTCAGTATGTATCGTTTTATTTCTCTTTTTTGTCGCTGCACCGGGATTTTCTCTTACCCCGCAGCCTCCAAAAAGCCAGAAGATCGAAAGGTTCACGGGAAGGGTCACGTCGGTTGATCTCGAGGACTCTGCGATAGTCGTTCAATCGATGAAAGCAGGTATGACTTTCGATGTCAAAGGCGTGAAACTCAAAGGATACAAGACGATTGCCAATATAAAAGAAGGTGACCGTGTGACCGTTCAATATGTCATGCATGAAGGAAAAGCGACGGCGCGCACGTTGACCAGGAACAAATCATACCATTAAATTGGATAACGCAATAAAAAAAGCCGCACATAAATGCGGCTTTTTTTATTGGTTATGATCTCTTTAGCTGCTGCATCCGGAACCGCAGCCGCCGGCGCTCGAGGCACAGCAATCGTCGCCCTCGCCGGCATTCAATCCTGATTTCAGCAGAAAACCAGCGCCCATCGCCGATTCAACGAAATCGATACTTATCGGTTTGGCATCTTCAAAGAGTTTTTTATCGATAACAAAATTAACTCCCTGTTCGGTAAATGTTTCATCGCTCGCTAATGGCCCATCCAGGGCCATGCCCAATGAGGGCCCCGATCAGCCACCCTCGGTCATCATGATCCTGACCGACTGTGGATCTTTGCCTTCGAGAAGTTTTCTGATAACTTCCCCAGCTTTTTCTGTAACTTCAAACATATAGGTCTCCTTTTTCCGGGGTCTAGACAGCGGCACATTCTCGATGCCGTGTCACATTAAGATATACACAATAAAAATTTTGTCAAGCACCAATCTATAACTATGCCGATTGTATTAGCAATTAGTAGCCACCAGCCATATAAGCCCTCATGTGATCCGGTACATTATGGCATCGCGCGTAACGAGGCCGTCTTTTTCGAGCGAATCGAGTATGGGCATCAAACGCTCCCGCGTACACCCGGTAGCCTGTGCAATGTCATCGATCGAAGCCAAGGCCTGGCCGAGCAGATACTTGATCACCTTTCCCCTTAACTGCCTGTCGGAATCTTCAAAACGGGATTGTTTGGAATAGTGGGCGCTTTTTCTGTTGGGATTCACAGCAACCGTGTTCAAGTATGTCCCGTAATCCATAAGTGCATAGTACCATTCCCGGGGGTGTGACCGGTCCATCGCTCTTTCAACAAGCACAATGATCTCATTATCCGCCACTTTTTCCCTGTCCGAAAAGAAATGGTGAATAAAAACACGCCTGATATTTGTCTCGATAAAAACGGAAGGCAGATCGAATGCAAAGGCGATGATCGCGCCGGCCGTTGCATCACCGATCCCGGGCATAGCCTTGAGCGACCTTCGATCGTCGGGCAAAATTCCCGAATATTCATCGACCACTATCCGGGCGAGTTTCTTCAGGGAAAGGGCCCTTTTGTTGTAACCCAAGGCCCTGCCATGCATCCATGACATCACTCAATGGAGATGCCGCAAGGGCGTTGAAATCAGGGAACCTGTTCGAGAAACTGGCCCGAATTTCCCGATCACCCGTTCGACCCCGGTTTGTTGAAGCATGATCTCGGAAACAACGATCCTGTACGGCGTGATATCTTCTCTCCAGGGAAATATCCGCTTGTTTTCACGGTAAAACCCAGCGATATGCTTCTGGAATGCGGAAATCTCCGAAGCGTGTTCAGGCTGAATCCGCTTCGCCCGACACCGGAAAGTTTGGCAGGGGTGCAGTCTTTCATTCATCGTGGTAACGGGAGATATCCTCGTCTGTCAATTCGGGCAGATTCGCGGATTATGTCGCAGATGCACAGTTTTATGAACGGAGGATTTTCAGGATCATACACCTGGAACATGTCTTCCGATTTTCCCGCCTCATCGTCTTTTACAGTATTCTGTCATGAGACTATTATACAGCATTTCCGCTAAAGGCGCGGGATAAGCGAAAAAATCAATATCAGCAGGGCAAGCCCGATGCGGTAATATGCAAAGAGGTCCAGGGTATGGTCTTTCAGGTACGTGATGAGGAACTTGAGGCTTGACCGCACCGAATATGAAAGCCGATAGCATGCCGAAAATGTACAGCGCCGTTGCATCACCATGAAATTGCACGTGTCTCGATTCATAAATAGAAACGCCAAGAATGATCGGAATCGCAAGCATGAATGAAAAATCAACCGCTTCGCTTTTCCTGATGCCGAGAAATATCGCCATTGTGATCGTGATCCCGCTGCGCGAAACACCGGGCACAAGGGCAATCGCCTGGGCAACCCCTATCGCGATCGCGATGGGCATCGTGATATCGCTTCTGTCCACCGCCATGCGCTCGCGACAGGATCATCATGATCGCCACAAGGGCGAGCATAAATGCCGCGATAATGGGCGCCCGCAGATAATGCTCTATAAGGTTCTTGCCGAGAAACCCTGCAATAACCGCCGGAAGCGTCGCGATAATGATCTTGAACAGCATCGATTGGCCGCCTCTGCCGTCGCGAAAATCCACAAGGCCTTCTACGACCGTGCGGAAAAATTTCCTGCCATACAGGAGGAGAACCGCGAGGAGGCTCCCGAAATGAAGCATAACATCATAGGTAAGAGGATTGATGTTGGCTTCGGAGATCCTGAAGAACCACGGGATAACGATAAGGTGCGCCGAACTGCTTATGGGAAGAAATTCGGTTATACCCTGAACGGCACCCATTATGATGCTCTGCAGGACCGTCACGAAATGCCTCCGGGAAGGAACCGGAAACCTATTTCGAGCGAGTCGGTATTGAGCGATGACGGTATCGGGGGCAACGGTTCCACGGCACGCAGAACCCGAATGACGGATTCATCATAAACCCTGTTGCCGGAACGCTTTTCAATATTTATATCGACGATTCGACCGTCTTTTCTGACCTTTATCAAAACAATTGTCTCCAGGTCCTTTTTCTGTGCCATGCCCGGAACATTCCATGCATTCTTTATCTTTTCCCAGATATCGAGAAGATATTTTTGCATTGCAGGATCAAGAGGAGCTCCCGACCCGCCGCCGCTTCCCGGCAATCCGCCGCCGCCCTTGCCTGTACCCGCCCGCCGGACCCCGCCTTGGCAACATCGATGTAATCTGTTTTCTTCCTGATGTTTCGTATCCTGTCTTCGAGACGGTCCACTTCTTCCCGGGTCGTCTTTGCCTTGGGAGGCTTCTTTTTTGACAGAGATACGGCGTCGTCCTCTTTCTGCATCGGCTGCGGTTTTTTGGGAGGAGCTTTCTTTTCTTTTATTGCCGGTGCAGGCTTATCCGCTTTAGGTTTCGGTTCGGGTTTGGCCTTAGCTTTCGGGCCCCCCGCCTCCGCCGCCGAGATTGCCTGCACTTCCGACGAGATTAACCGAATATGAACCCGACAGATCTATTTTTTTCGATGAAAATTTGAACGGGATCGAGAATGACCCCGATGATGATGATATGAAGGGCCACAGATACCGCAAGCATTTTGTACCAGGCTTCTTCACTCATTTCTATCCAATGGTTTCGTTACTATATTGACCTTGTCAACGCCGGCTTCCCGTATCGTTCCCATGCACCGCACGACGAATCCGTACGGAACATCCTTATCAGCCCGGAGATATATTTCCTTCTTTTCCTTATTTGCAAAAAGGAACTGAATGGCCTGCTTTGAGTTCCTTGAACTCTATTTTTTTCTCGTTGAGAATAAGGCGCTGGTCCTTCGTCACATTGAGGATCTGAGGCTCCTCTTTCGTCGGCAGCGCACGGGCCGTTACATTCGGGATCTCGATCCCGAGCCCATGCTGCATCATGGGGGCAGTGATCATAAAAACGATGAGAAGAACGAGCATGACATCGACAAGAGGGATGACGTTGATCTCGGCTAATGGTCCCTTTGTATCGCGTGTTTTCATTTTTCTAAAATATTAGTGAGATACATCGCCGCGTTTTCCATGCGGGAAAGGATTCTTTTGAGCCTTCCCAAAAAGTAGTTGTAGGCGAGAACTGCCGGTATGGCTGTCGCAAGGCCGAAAGCGGTTGCGATCAAGGCTTCGCTTATGCCCGGCGCAACGACTGCAAGGCTTGTAGTGCCGCGAACGCCTATTTCACGGAAAGAATCCATAATCCCCCAGACCGTGCCAAAAAGGCCTATGAACGGCGCAGTATTGGCGGTCGTTGCCAGAAAGGAAAGCCTCCTCTCGAGTTTAACGGATTCATCGGAGATCGCTATCTTCAGCATATTATCGATAGCGGGCATATCATCTTTGCTGTATCTTGCCGGGATTGTCCTTCTGCCTCGAGGTGACTTCCTTGTAACAGGCAAGCACAAGACGATAGAAGGCATTGTCCTGACTGTCACGATACACCGATATCAGTTTCTTGAAGGAATCCGCCTCTTTTACCGCCCGGAAAAACCGTTCCCCTTCCGATTCGGTCCGGCTGTACTGCCGGAACTTCATGAAGATAATCGTCCACGACACGATCGACATGAAAAACAGGATCACCATGACGACCTTGGCCATAGGCCCGGCGCCAAGGATCATCCCGATCAGTCCACTTGAATACATGTTTGCGCTTGATACGTCCATTTTTGGTCTAGAGATTAAACCAAAAAGCATTCAGTTGTAAAGAAAAAGGGGTCATTATTTCTTAAGACACCCGAACACAGCAAAATGTTCCACGTTCCACGATTCCATGTTCCACGTTCAGATACCCGGCATTACCTATCATTACCGCACAATCCAATGACAGATAATATCTTAATGAGAAACTGTGGAGTTTACTGCAGAGGAGTTCGCAGTTCAGTTCAGCTCAATGTCACGCAACGATCCCGGGCATCAGCGAGGATGATCACCCGCAAGCGGATACCCGGAGCGACAAGGCGATCAACCGGAGGTATCCAGACGAGGTCGACATTTCCGGCTCCAGATCGAGGCGATATCGAGGCGACAAGGCGGCGCAAACCGGAGGCGTACTCCTGTACGTCGAGGATTTGCGACGCCGCAGGCAACGAAGAGAGCGCGCTCGATATGGAACCGGAAATAAAAACCCCCTGGTTGGGTGCCAGGGGGAAGGGGGGTTATTATGAGAAGCTTGTGGAGGTGAATTTCGTAAGTTAGCTGTCTATGTGAAATATTGCACGATATTGTAATTTTAATTTCGTGCGTTCATCATAATGAACATATACCGTTTAGCGATGACTCTGTGTTCCGGGTATGTTGTCTCATTATGTGAATTATTTCCCATGTCTTGATGGTATATTAATGTATGGTGATTTTTTTGTCAACAAAAATTTTTTAGTCAATAAAAACGATTCGTTACGATAGCAAAAGAGGGAGCTTATCCGCGAAAAGATAGCCCTTTAATGTGGGAATAATGCTCTGATCATGGCACGTGACAAAACCGGAATCACAAAGACCTCTTATTCTCTCCTGTTGAGGCGGGGGGGTGATCCGCCGCACATCAATTCCCCACATTGTTCGAAAACCAAAGAGAAGCCTTTCCAGATTCATCTGGCTGGACGATAATTCTTCAGACCCGTCAACCGGGATACGATCACCATGAATATTTTTTAGATACTGATCAACATCGCGAACATTCCACCACCTTTTTTTCCCGGCAAACGAATGGGCTGCCGGGCCTAAGCCAAGATAGGGCGTATGCTGCCAGTATTTCACGTTATGGCGGGAGAGTGATTCAGGACCCTTTGCAAAATTAGATATCTCGTAGTGGATAAAACCCGAACCGGTCAGATACTCCGATGTATAAATGAAAAGGTCGGCCTGATGTGAATCCCCGGGCAGCTTAAATTTGTCTTCCTTTGCCAGGCGTGAAAATAAGGTATCTCCTTCAACGGTAAGCTGATAACATGACAGATGGGCCGGAGAGAAAGAAAGTGCTTCTTTGAGAATGCTGCCCCAGGTCTTTATCGACTGGCCGGGCAGTCCATACATCAGGTCAATACTGAACTCGTCAAATCCCGTCTCCCGGATCGCCTCGATCGCCGACACGGCCTGTCGTGATGTATGGCGCCTGCCCAAAAAGCGGACCTCTTCTTCGACAAACGATTGCACGCCGAGACTTATGCGATTGACACCCAGCGATCTATAGAACGCAAGTTTTTCCCGTGTTACGTCATCCGGATTCAATTCCATTGTCACTTCGGCCGGATCATCAAACGTGAATATATCACGAAGACCGGTAATGAGTTTTTCAACCTGCCGGGGATTGAGGAGCGATGGGGTTCCTCCGCCCATATACAGGGAATCGAACGTGCCAAAGTCACGCCGGTAAAACCTGGCTTCAGCGAGAAGAGCCTGCAGCCATTCTTCGACCCGGTCTGTTTCTGTTATCGAATAAAAATCACAATAGGGACATTTGGTTTTACAAAAAGGAATATGGATATAAAGACCCGGGAGGTCCGTCTTATTCATCGTCCGTTTTAAGGGCCGCCAGGAATGCGCTTTGCGGGATCTCGACATTCCCCACCATGCGCATGCGTTTTTTGCCTTTCTTCTGTTTTTCGAGAAGTTTTCTCTTGCGCGAAATGTCGCCGCCGTAGCATTTCGAGGTGACATCCTTACGATATGCGGAGATCGTCGAACGGGAAATGATCTTCCCCCCTATCGCGCCCTGTATTGCTATCTTGAACTGCTGCCGCGGGATCTCATCTTTGAGCCTGTCGCATACCCTTACGGCGCGCTCACGGGCATTGTCCCTGTGAACGAGAATTGACAGCGCATCGACCTTTTCCCCGTTGACCAGTATGTCGAGCTTGGCGAGGTTGCTCTCGCGGTAATCCGTTATTTCATAATCGAACGAGCCATATCCCTGCGTAAGACTCTTGAGCTTGTCATAGAAATCGAAGATAACCTCGGCAAGGGGCAAGTCGAAAGTTACCTCGACGCGGCCGGGCGTGGGGTAGCTCATATGCGAATTTACACCCCGCCTTTCCATGCAGAGCTTCATGACCACCCCGACGTACCGTTCCGGTATCAGGATGCTGGCCTTGATATACGGTTCTTCCGATGATCGTATCGAGCCGGGATCGGGATAATACAGGGGATTATCCACTTCCAGCCGGGTGCCGTCATCGAGATAAAAGCGGTATTGAACGCTGGGGGCGGTCATAATGATGGACTGGTCAAATTCTCTCTCGAGACGTTCCTGCACGATCTCGAGATGCAAAAGCCCCAGGTAGCCGCAGCGAAAACCCTGCCCGAGTGCCGCCGAGGAATCCTTCTGGTATACGAGCGATGCATCATTAAGCTTATATTTTTCCAGGGCTTCGAACAGCGACTGGTAATCATCGGATGCAATCGGATAGATAGATGAAAAAACGACCGGCTTGACATCCTTGAAACCGGGAAGCTGCTCCGGCGCCGGGTATGTGTCGAGGGTGATCGTATCCCCTATCCGTATATCGCTGACCGTTTTTATCCCCGCGATGATGTATCCGACCATGCCCGCGGTCAGTTCTTTCTGGGGTTCCCGCGGCAGGCGAAATATACCCACCTCTTCAACGCGGTATGTCGTGCCCTGCGACATGAGACGGATGATGTCGCCCTGTTTTACGGTACCGTCAAATACGCGGCAGCTTACGATCGTGCCCCTGAATGAATCATAATGGGCATCAAACGTAAGGGCCGTCAACGGTTTTTCGGCATCTCCCGTCGGGGGCGGTATCCTTTCCACGATCGCCTTGAGAATCTCCTCGATACCGATGCCTTCCTTGGCCGAACACAAAATGGCGGTATCGGGGTCAAGGCCCAGCTCGTCATCGATCTCGTTCTTTACCCGTTCAATGTCTGCAACCGGCAGGTCGATCTTGTTTATCACCGGAATAATAACGAGGTTATGCTCGAGCGCAGCATAAAGGTTTCCCGAGTGTCTGCGCCTCGACTCCCTGCGCCGCGTCAACAAGCAGCAGCACCCCTTCGCATGACGCAAGCGCCCGCGATACCTCGTAGGAAAAATCGACATGCCCCGGGGTATCAATGAGGTTAAGCTCGTATTCCCGCCCATTTTCATCGACGTAAGGCAGGTCGACGGTCTGGCTTTTGATCGTAATGCCGCGTTCGCGCTCGATATCCATGTTATCCAGTATCTGGTCGCGGAACTGCCGGTCCTCAACCAGGTGCGTATACTGGATGAGACGGTCGGCAAGCGTTGACTTGCCGTGGTCTATATGGGCTATTATGCTGAAATTCCTTATATGTTTCATCTGTCCGGGGCTTACAAAGCCCCCCTCTATTTATATTGTTATCTCTTGACTATCTCGACATCGACTTCACCGCCGAAAACATCGGCCAGTTCCCTGTTGAGACTCATCATATTTTCTTCTGTTTCCGCTTCTATTACGAGTTCGCGGTCGTCCAGCACCTTCAGTTTGCCGTATTTCTTAACAACTTCGATCACTTTTTTCGGGTCTGTCGTAACCCATCCCTTCATCCGCTTTACCAGTTCTTCACCGTTAAAAGACCTTTCAATGGTGAGGTCCACCCTGCGTTTTTTGGCCTCCCACCCGACAAGCGCAGGCTGGGCGACCATAGGGGTCACGGGATCATGCATGGCTGCGCACCGGAACCATAATTTTGCCCTGACCATAAACAGCCTCCTTTGTTCATTGAAAAATCAATCATTAAATTAATGGTTTATGCGAATAAAGTCAATAATGGTAAAAACCGTAAGGCGTAAGGCGTGAGAGCGTAAGGCGTCGAAATAAAATATCCTTCTCAATATCATCCAACATGTACACCGAGAAATACTAAAGTGGTCTAAGAATATGAGATGAAATAGTCTTTACTCCTTACGCCTTACGCTCTCACGCCTTACGGTCTTCAATCAGTTCTTTGGCTGCCAGCCCTTCTTTTCGAGACAAAGCCTTGTCCCTTCGTTAACGGCTGTTCAGGTATCGGGGACGCCCCTGGCCGCAAGGTCCTTTCTTACCGCCAGTTCACATGCCTTTCTGTCTTTGTCGAAATCAGCCCCTGTCTTTCCCGGTTTTGTATACACCGTCGCACACCCGGACAGAAGAAAAATCGCCGCAAATAACAACACGATCCTTTTCATCGAATTCATACTCCGGGATCAATATTAGTAATACAGTGCCCTTTAAGGGCAGTATCTATTTGAAGTCGACGGTAACGGGACTCGTAAATTCAAGCTTGAGTCCCTCCATTCCCTTTACCATCGCCTTGACTTCCTCGACCGATTGAGGCTGCGCCTGATTTATTTTTTTCAAGAGCGGCATGTCATTGATGAGCTTACCGAAATCCATGTCAATGAGCGTTATTTTCTTATCAGTGCGATATGTCGCGTTTGTCTTGACAATATCACCCATCATGTTCAAGACAATGCTTACCTTCATGTCCTTGAACATGGATTTTAACATTTCGATCGCATTGGGGTCATCAGACTGGTCTTTCCCGGCCGCTTCGTCTTTTTTATCCTTCTTTTCATCCGTCTTAGGCGGCGGCATTGTGACGGAAAGCCGCGAAACGGGGCCTTTCTTAAATGCAAATTTTATCGCGTCATTCTTTGCGGCCTCGGCATCGGCGCCTTCTTTTTTCGATTCACCGGGCGTTTTCTTGCCGGGGTTTTGATTGAGGGTCACCTTGCTGATATCATCAAAACTGTAGACCGCTGTATATCCTGAAGCAGTCTGGGTCTTTGCCGGTTTTGCCGACACAAATTTTACGCCGTCGCCAAATTCTTTCGCATTAGTTTTCGCTTTTTCCATCATTTCGGCTATGACGGATTCGTCATTCTTCGGCTTGGGCTCCTTGGGCTCAGCCGTATCCTGCGCTCCTGCCTCGCTCATGCCCTTTGTCAGGCCCTGCATCATATCTATGAAAGCATTTCCCATAAGCACGGTTTCTTCGATCGTACCGCTGCCGTCGGGCTTGATATTTATCACCGTGTTATCCTGTATACATCCCGAGAAAAGACATATTGCGGCGCAAATCGCACTTAATCTCAGAGCCACCCAAAAACGCTGCGAATGTTTCAGCCCGGTCATGAGACGCCTGATCATATGTCCTCCTGGAGACTGCAGTATTTGGGAATTAACACATGCTATCAATGCGGGACGGGTCAGTCAAGACAATTAATGGGCCAGAATGTCCGGCATTACCGGGCCTTGAAACACTGCGCGGTTCCTGTACCGCGGATACAGCCGCTGAAGTTCATCAATGACCTCGATAAGCCCTTCTTTTGTGCCTGTCCTGAACGCCAGGTTGCGCAGAGGCCGTAATCCGCGGAGGCCCCGCGTGTACCAGATGAAGAATTTGTGAAAGATACCGACCCCCCGCTTTTCACCCCAGTGTGCGACAGACATTTCCAGGTGGCGCTTCATAACCGCAATGCGTTCGGCCACGTCCGGCCCGGGAAGGATGGTCCCATCTTTCATATAGCTTATGGTTTCGCTGAATATCCAGGGATTGCCGAGGGCTCCGCGCGCAATGGCAACACCGTCGCATCCGGTCTCGTTGAACATCCGGTTTATCTTCTCCAGCGAAAGATTATCGCCGGAAGCTATGACCGGTATGCTGAGCGCCTCTTTCACATCCCGGATGACAGTATAGTCCACGACACCGCTGTACCCCTGGGTCCTTGTCCTCCCATGGATAAAAAGACAGGTTATCCCCGCATCCTCAGCGCGCAGGGCAACATCCCGGGCATTTACCGAATCGGCATCCCATCCGGCGCGTATCTTGACTGCAACGGGCAGGCGGCTCTCCCGGACAAGCTTAGAGAGAATGCCTGCCAGTTTTTTCGGTTCCTTCATGAGCGCCGCCCCTTTTCCTTTACGCGTGACTTTAGGGGACGGACAGGCTGCGTTGAAATCTATGAGATCAACGGCATGCCCGTCAAGCCGCTCTATGGCGAGCGGTATCTGCAGTTCGCTGCTGCCGAGGAACTGCACGCCCAGCGGCCTGTCGTCAGGGGATGACGAAAGCATCTGCGTGGTCCTTTTGTCTTTCTGCCAGATCGCATTAATGTCTATCATTTCCGTAAACGCAAGCGGCGAGCCGAATGAGCGGCTGATAAGCCTAAACGGCAGATCGCTTACGCCGGCCATAGGCGAAAGCATGATAGGCACGGGAAGCGCTATATCCCCTATTTTGAGCATCGCTTATTGTATTCGTTTCGACGTGAAGAGTAATAAACTAGTAAGGAGTGAGGAGTTAACTGCACGTGTAAAAAGCCAAAATCAAAAACGGATTGCGGTTTTAGTTTTTTACTCCATTACTGCTTTACGCTTACTCCTTACTTTTTATTTAAAATCATTGGCAAATCGCCGTTTTTTGTGGTATAGAAAACGTGGATTTTAGACATGTACTTTCAGGACCTCATACTTTCACTGCAAAAATTCTGGGCTGAACGGGGATGTATCGTCCAGCAGCCTTACGATATGGAGGTAGGGGCAGGCACCTTCCATCCCGCCACACTGCTTCGCTGCCTCGGCCCCGAACCCTGGAACACCGCATATGTTCAGCCGTCACGCAGGCCCGCCGACGGGCGCTATGGCGAGAACCCCAACCGTCTCCAGCACTATTACCAGTTTCAGGTTGTCATGAAGCCTTCCCCGAAGGATATTCAGAATATTTATATCGAAAGCCTGAAAACCTTTGGCATCGACACGGGATATCACGATATACGGTTTGTCGAGGATGACTGGGAATCACCGACCTTGGGCGCGTGGGGGCTCGGCTGGGAAGTATGGCTCGACGGCATGGAGATCACCCAGTTCACGTATTTTCAGCAGGCGGGCGGGATAAATCTTTCTCCCGTGTGCGTCGAGATCACGTACGGCATCGAGCGGATCGCCATGTACCTGCAGGACGTCGACAATGTATACAACATCAAATGGAACAAAGATATCCTCTACGGTGATGTTTTTCTCGAACCGGAAAAGGAATTCTCCATATATAATTTTGAAGAATCCGACCCCGTCATGCTCAGGAACCTTTTCGACATATATGAGCGTGAAGGGGAAAAACTCATCAAAACGCGGGGGCTTATTTACCCGGCTTACGACTTTTGCCTGAAATGCTCGCATGTCTTCAACCTTCTCGATGCCCGCGGCGCAATCAGCGTTACCGAACGTGCCAATTACATTGCGCGGGTCAGGAATCTCGCGAAGATGTGCGCAGAATTATACGTGCAGAAACGTGAAGAACTCGGTTTTCCCCTGCTCAAGAAATAGATAGGCCCCTTTTCGGGGTGGCTTCGAATATGAGAAGGAAATAAAACCATGAGCGAATTTTTGCTTTTAGAGATCGGGACGGAAGAGATACCCGCCCGGTTCCTCGATCCGGCCAAGGAAGGCCTCCTCAAGCTCGTCCGTGATGCATTCACTCAGTCGCGGATCGGTTTCGGCGACATAAATATACAGGCAACCCCGCGCCGCATGGCGCTTTTCGTCCAGAGCGTGGCAGAAAAGCAGGAAGAGACCGTTACGGTCAAATTCGGCCCCCCCTACAACCGCGCCTTCGATGAATCAGGCAATCCGACCAAGGCGGCGATCGGTTTTGCGAAATCACAGGGTGTCGAGGTTAGCGCACTTACGAAGGGCATCAAAGACAACGTCCAATTTGTGACACTGGAAAAAATGGAGAAGGGCGATCCCACCGTGGATATGCTCCCTCAGCTCCTCCCGGACATCATTGCGAAGGTCCCCTTTCAGAAAAAGATGCACTGGGGATCGGGAACGTTTGAATACGCGCGTCCGATCCAGTGGGTCATGTGCATATTCGGCGGTAAAGCGATCAAATTTTCTGTTGCGGATGTCGTCAGCGCACCTGTCACGTTCGGTCACCGGTTCCTTTCGAACGGGCCGATAGATATCGGCCATCCCCTCGATTACGTCGATGCTCTCAGAAAAAACTTTATAATAATCAACGAAGATGAACGCATGGAGATAATACGGGCAGGTATATCCCGGATAGAAAAAGAAACGGGAGGCCAGGCCATACGGGATGAAGAACTGGTCAGGGAGATCCTTTATATAACTGAGTATCCCTATCCCTCTGAAAGGGTCTTTCGACGAGGTGTATCTCGGCATACCGAAAGAGGTCCTCGTAAATGTCATGAAGGCCCATCAGCGGTACATCCCGATCGAAGACAGCACGAGGGAAGCTTCTGCCCCACTTTATATTCTTCGCCAATACGGTCCCAAAGGAAGATTCGAATGTGATCCGCGGAAATGAAAAAGTCCTGAGGGCGCGTCTCGCTGATGCCCGGTTCTTCTTCGATGACGACAGGAAGATCAGGCTCGCGGACCGGTACGAACGCCTCGCCTCTATCGTCTTCCATGTAAAATTGGGCACCCTCAAGGATAAAATGGAGAGAGTAAGGGCAATCACGTCACATGTTGCCTCCATCCTCGATCCTGAAGCTGCTGCCAGGCTCGACAAGCTTATTCCCCTTATGAAGACAGACCTCGTAACGCATATGGTCGGTGAGTTCCCGGAACTGCAGGGTACGATGGGCCGGATCTATGCCGGGCTCGAAGGCGAGGATGCAGATGTCGCCCGGGCCATCGAAGAGCATTATCTGCCGACAGGCGGCAATGGCGGCCTGCCGGAAACTTCTATAGGAGCAATAGCGGCGATAGCCGACAAGATTGATTCTATTGTTTCGTTCTTTTCGGTCGGTATTAACCCGACAGGCAACCTGGATCCTTACGCCTTGAGGCGCCAGTCGCTCGGCATAATAAAAATAGCAGTGGACCGCGCGCTGCACCTGCCTTTGCAGGCACTTCTTGAAAAGGCCTACGATGCGGGGGCAGGGATACAAAAAAGGCTGCCCTTTGAAGACGTGCGAAATTCGATCACAGAATTTATAACGACCCGTTTCAAGTTTTCGATGCTGGAAGAAGGCCATAATCAGGATTTTGTTGAAAGCGTCCTTCCCTGCGTCGCGGCCGATATATATGACGGATATATGCGGCTCATCTCTCTTGAGACACAGAAATCAATGGAAGATTTTGAACGGCTTATGGTCGGCTTCCGCCGTGTGTACAATATTACGAAACAGATAACAGATACGGTGCCCGTCGATCCTGCCGTCCTCGTTCTTGACGAGGAAAAACAGCTTTTCAATCTTTACTCGGACAAAAAGGACATTTTCCTCGGCCACATGAACAAACGCGATTACGATAATGCACTTGCCATTCTCGTCGGTTTCAAGGAAACGATCGATAATTTCTTCGACAAAGTCTTCGTCATGGACAAGGATGAGACCGTAAAGGCAAACAGGCTTGCATTATTGACCCACATAAAAGATATGTTCTTAACCTTTGCAGATTTTTCAAAGATACACTTCGAATAAAAGGAGGAGCATCATGGCAAAAAATAAGTTCGTATATTTTTTTGGCGGAAAAAAATCTGAAGGCGGCCTGAAGCTCAAGAATCTCCTGGGCGGAAAAGGTGCCGGTCTCGCCGATATGTCCAATCTCGGCATACCTGTTCCTCCGGGCTTCACCATTACAACCGAGGTCTGCACCCTCTTCTACAAGAATAATATGAAGCTTCCGAAAGGGCTCGACAAAGAGGTTGTGGAAAATATCAAAAAAGTCGAGAAGATCATGGGCGCGAAATTCGGCGATCCCAAAAATCCGCTTCTCTTTTCTGTCCGTTCCGGCGCGCGTGTGAGCATGCCCGGCATGATGGACACGGTCCTCAACCTGGGCCTTAATGAAAAAACCGTCGAAGGCCTCGGCGAAGCTGACAAAAAACCCCCGTTTTGCATACGACTGCTACCGGCGTTTCGTCCAGATGTACGGGGATGTCGTGCTCGGGCTCAAACCGGAAAAAGAAGGCGAGCATGATCCGTTTGAAGTCATTATCGATAAAAAGAAGAAACAGCGCGGCATCCAGTCAGATACCGATCTGACAGTTGATGACCTGAAAGATCTTGTCAAGGAATTCAAAAAAACGATCAAGCAGCGCCTCGGCGTTACATTTCCCGAAGAACCCATGGAGCAATTATGGGGGTCCATCGGGGCAGTCTTCAAATCATGGAATACCGACAGGGCCATCGCCTATCGCCAACTCAACGATATCCCCGGCGACTGGGGGACAGCGGTCAATGTGCAGTGCATGGTCTTCGGCAACATGGGAGAGGACTGCGGCACCGGCGTAGCCTTTACGAGGAACCCCTCGACCGGTGAAGATGAATTTTACGGCGAATACCTGATAAATGCCCAGGGAGAGGATGTTGTCGCGGGCATCAGGACACCGCTTCCGATAAACAAGAAACAAAAAACCGATAAATCCGTCAAATCCCTCGAAGAGGTCTGGCCTGATATTTATAAACAGATCATTAAGATCAGGGGTACACTCGAGAAAAATTACCGCGATATGCAGGACGTTGAATTCACGATCCAGAACGAAAAACTCTGGATGCTCCAGACGAGGACCGGCAAAAGGACCGCCTTTGCGGCGTTCAAGATCGCCGTGGACATGGTCAGGGAAAAACTTATTACAAAGGAAGAGGCCCTGATGCGGGTCGAGCCGGAACAGCTCAACCAGCTTCTTCGCCCGATATTCGACCCCAGGGAAAAAGAGAAGGCGTTGAAAGCCGGCAACCTTGTATCCAAAGGGCTCAATGCAGGCCCCGGCGCGGCGGCAGGCAAGGTCGTATTCAATGCAGCCGATGCGGAAACATGGGCAGGGCGCAAAGAAGACGTCATCCTCGTCCGTATCGACACATCACCGGAAGATATCCGCGGAATGAATGCGTCGCAGGGAATCCTTACGTCCCGCGGCGGCATGACAAGCCATGCAGCGCTCGTAGCGCGCCAGATGGGCAAGGTCTGCGTCGCCGGTTGCGGCGATCTTGATATTGACTATGGGAAAAAGGTCATCCGCGTAAATGGAAAGACCATTAAGGAAGGCGAGTATGTTTCAATCGACGGGACAACGGGAGAGGTCTTTGCCGGACAGATAAAGACCATCCCGTCTGAAGTCCTTCAGGTCATGGTCGACAAAACGTTGAAACCGGCAAAATCCCCGATATACAAGGATTTTGCGCTTCTCATGAGCTGGGCCGACGAGGCCCGCAGGCTCGGCATCAGAACAAATGCCGACCAGCCGGACCAGGCCGCGGTTGCAGTGTCATTCGGTGCCGAAGGCATCGGCCTTTGCCGGACGGAGCATATGTTCTTCGAGGGCAATCGTATTGACGCAGTACGCGAAATGATCATCGCCGATGATGAAGCCGGACGCAGAAAGGCGCTGGCAAAACTTCTTCCTATCCAGAAGAAGGACTTCGTCGGCCTTTTTACCGTTATGAAAGGCCTTCCGGTAACGATCAGGACCCTTGACCCGCCTCTGCACGAGTTCCTTCCGCATACCGAAAAAGAGATGCGCGAACTGGCAAAACAGATGGGCATTACCTATGAAAAAGTCCTTTCCAAGGTGGAAAGCCTCCACGAGGCGAACCCGATGCTCGGACATCGCGGATGCCGCCTCGGCATTACCTTCCCCGAGATCACCGAGATGCAGGTCAGGGCCATATTCGAAGCTGCGGTCGAGGTAAAAAAGAAAGGCACGAATGTAAAACCGGAGGTTATGATACCTCTCGTCGGTAATGTTAACGAACTGAAGCTGCAGAAAGAGATAGTCGTAAAGGTCGCCGAGGAAGTACTGAAGAAGAACAAGGTGAAGATCGATTATATGATCGGCACCATGATCGAGATCCCGCGCGCGGCGATAACCGCAGACGAGATCGCACGTGAAGCCGAATTCTTCTCATTCGGCACGAATGACCTGACCCAGATGACACTCGGCATGAGCCGCGATGATGCGGGCAAATTTCTCTGGAGATTATGTGAAAAAAGAGATCTACGCAGCTGATCCCTTCCAGAGGATAGACGAAGGCGGCGTAGGGCGCCTGATGGAGATCGGTGTCGCACTCGGGCGCGGCGTACGCAAGAACCTTAAGGTCGGGATCTGCGGCGAGCATGGAGGCGAACCCAATTCAGTGGAATTCTGTCACCGGACAGGACTTGATTATGTCAGTTGTTCCCCGTATCCGTGTTACCATAGCGAAACTCGCAGCGGCACGGGCCGCAATAAAAGAAAAACAGGCAAAACCTGTAAAGAAGGCGGCAAAGGAACCCGCAAAGAAGAAATAAGGAACCTGCATCCGATATCAAAAGGCCCTGTGATGCTCACAGGGCCTTTTTTCACACATATAACCCGTACGAGCATTTGACCGCTTAAAAAAATCGACCGTAGGTCCGATAAAACCTTAGATAATTTTGCCGTTTCGATGTATATAATGAAATTGCGGAATGCCAGTTTGCGTTTCGGGCTTATCTGAGACAGACATTATATGATCAACAACGGAATAAGGCCCCATGAAAGATCCAATATCCACTCTGCGTAAAGATCCCGAAGGTCTGGCGAGGCATATTCTTGAAGGCCTTGCGATCGAGCATTCCCCGATGAACGGCGCCGTACCCATGGCAGCCGATCTTATTCGGGCACTTGCAGACAGCATAAAAATGATGGAACCCGCCACATTTTTGAACTCTATCGATCTGTGGCGGGAAAAAGACCCTGCCGCCAACGGGCCGCGAGTCGTGCAAGGCATTGTCTCGGTGCTCGAAGAGACGGTTATGGAATGGGACCTTATATCCCGTCAGACAAGGTTTCTCTGGAATCTGTTTCATAAGGCCCGGTCGCAATTCATTACGGCCGACGAAGAAGAAGACGAAACGCCGGAATTCCCGGGACCTGAAAAGTTCCTGTCCGATATAGCCGACCGCATCCCCGGCGTCATCTACCAATTTTACGTAGAACCTGACGGCTCAATGGGCGTGTCGTACTTGAGCGGCCGGTCACGGGACATCTTCGGAGTCGACCCGGGACTGCCTGAAAGGTTCCCGTTGTTCCTTTCACACCTGGCGCCCTGGTGCAGGGACAGTCTTCTTGAATCAGTGCACAATGCCGCGATCAATGGATCCGACTGGGAATTTGAAGGGGAATATATTAAGGATTCCGGCGAATCCATGTTCTTTGCCGCAAGATCGACCCCCGTAAAAATTGGCGACACGCTGCAATTTAGCGGAGTTCTCCTCGATATAACGGCACGGAAACTGGCGGAAGAAAAGCTCAAAGAGAGCGAGCGGAAATTCAGCGTCATTGCCGACATGCTGCCGCAGGTTGTCTTCGAGATCGATGAAAAGGGAAACGCTGTATTTCTCAACAGGCAGGCCTTCGAATTATTTGGCTATGAGGAAAGTGACTTTCAGGACAATATCAACTGCTTCGATTATATAGTCCCGGAAGATATTCCGCGAATGATGGAAAATGTCGGAAAAGGTAGCACAGGGAGTTCCATCTCCTGGGGATGAATACACGGCCATAAAAAAGGACGGCACCCGCTTTCCCGTTATCGTATACGCAAGCAGGATCCTTGATGATGACCGGCTGACGGGGTACCGCGGAATCATTGTCGATATAACCCGGAGGAAGAAGGCCGAAGAAGAACTTAAGAAGACTCACGAGGCGCTTGAAGAACGGGAAAAGATGTATCGGACCTTTTTCGATTCGACAACGGATTTTGTTTTCCTCAAAGATGAAAAAATGAGGTACGCCCTTGCCAATAAAGCATATCTTGGATTTTTTGGCAAAGAACTGGACGAAGTGATCGGCAGGAATGATTTTGACCTGATGCCTGCCGGTGCCGCCGCCAATTGTCAGGAAACCGACCTCAAGGCCCTTAAGGCGGGGAGGGTTGTAATCAATGAGGAGATTGTCGGCGACAGGATATACGAGACGCTGAAGTTCCCGATCATGACCCGGGACGGGAATAGAGGCATCGGCGGTTTCGTGCGCGACATAACTGAGAGAAAAAGATCCGTAGAGGCATTGAATGAAGGCGAACAGCGGCTGCGGCAAATAATAGACCTTGTTCCCCACTTTATATTTGCAAAAGATATCGATGGAAAATTTATACTGGCGAATAAGGCCGTCGCAGATGCGTACGGTGTCGAAGTAGACGATCTCATCGGCCAGATCGACCCGCGCTCATTCTCATCCGATCATCAGAGGAGCGCATTGCATGATGATCTTGAGGTAATACAGAACGGAACGCGAAAATATATACCCGAAGAAGCAGTCACCGATGCAAAGGGAAAAACCCGTTATCTTCAGACTATCAAGATCCCGTTTACATTTTCCGGCACTGAAACCCCGTCCCTTCTCGGGGTGTCTGTCGATATAAGCGAACGAAAGGCGGCCCTTGAGGCACTGCGGAAAAAGTGAGGAAAAATTCAGGAAATACTTCGAGGTCCCGCTGATCGGGGTAGCAATACTGGCGCCGTCCGGGCAATGGCTTGAGGTTAACGACAAATTTTGCGATATGATCGGTTACTCGCGCGATGAGCTTCTTGCCATGAGATGGCAGGAAATTACCCCGCATGAAGATCTGGACCTGGAGATCGAAAAATACCAGGTTTTTCTTGAAAGCGGCAGCGCCTCGATCGCAACCCGTGAAAAGCAGTACCGCAGAAAAGACGGGGAAGTGATCGACGTGATAATCGCAACGCATTGCGCTCGGAAAGAAGACGGCACGCCCGACTATTTGCTGTGCGTCATCCAGGACATAACGGCCCGTAAGAAGGCCGAGCGCAAGATAGCCCAGTCAGAACAGGAACTCCTCACTATTCTATCTGCCTCCCCTATCGGTATCGGAAGGGTTCGTGACCGGATAATAGAATGGGTCAACGAATCATTATGCGCAATTGCCGGTTATTCACTTGAAGAATTCACCGGACGCGATACAAGCTATCTCTATTCGAGCCTCCAGGAATTTGAATCGGTCGGCGTACAGCTCTATCGCGAAGGACAGGCCGAGACGAAATGGACGACAAAAGACGGGCGCATTATTGACGTGCTGCTCCAGGTATCACAGGCGGATAATGGGGCCTACATATGTACGGTCACGGATATGACGCGTTTGAAACGGGCGGAAAATTCCCTCAAATTCACCCAGTTTTCCGTGGATAGCGCTGTCGACAATATTTACTGGATCGATGCCGGGGGCAGGATAGCATATGTCAACGACAGCGCCTGCGTATCTACGGGATACAGCCGGGACGAGCTTTTATCGATGACGATACACGATATAGACCCGAATTACCCGGCGGAAATGTGGCCCCGGATATGGGAAGATATTGTCGGAAAAGGATCCGACCAATTTGTGTCTATGCACCGCAAAAAAGATGGTTCAATATTTCCGGTGGAAAAAAGCATCAGTTATCTCTCATACGATGAATTCGAGTATGTTTGTGCATTCGTGCGGGACATAACGGAGCGCAAAAGGGCCGAAGAGGCCTTGCGTGAAAGCGAAGAGCGCTGGCAATTCGCTCTTGAAGGATCGGGCGACGGGCTCTGGGATTGGAATGTTCCCGGCAATACGGTGTACTTTTCAAAACAATGGAAGGAAATGATCGGGTATGCCGAGAACGAGATCGAAGACTCGGTCGAAGAATGGGAAAGCCGGATCCATCCCGACGATAAAGCCGACGTATATGCGAAGCTGAACAGCCATCTTGGAGGAAGATCATCCGTCTATATAAGCCAGCACCGCTTGAGGTCAAAAGACGGGACTTACAAATGGGTCCTCGACAGGGGCAAGGTACTTAACCGGACGGAAGACGGAAAACCCGTCCGCGTTATCGGGACACATACGGACATTACCGAGCGCAAGCATCTCGAGTCTCAGCTGCTCCAGTCGCAGAAAATGGAAGCGGTGGGAACTCTCGCCGGCGGGGTCGCGCATGATTTCAACAATCTCCTGAGTGCAATAATGGGATATGCCAGCCTTCTTCAGATGAAAATGGATAAGCATGACCCTCTTTATTCGTATGCCTCGCATATCCTGACATCTTCGGAAAAGGCCGCAAATCTCACCCAGAGCCTGCTCGCTTTCAGCAGGAAACAGGTGATAGACTTGAAGCCCATATCCTTAAATGAAACCGTGGAAAAACTGCACCGGCTGCTTGAGCGCCTTATTCCCGAGGATGTGGAATTCCGGGTAAATAAGAGCGACGAACGCCTTATCGTTATGGCGGATGTCGGTCAACTCGACCAGGTCATAATGAATCTCGTTACAAATGCCCGCGATGCTATGCCCCGCGGCGGAAAACTGACGATCAGGATCGACCGGGCCGCGGCAAACAGCCATTTTATGACGACAAATAAGAATGTCGACCTTTCCGACCACGCGCTCATAGAGATCTCCGATACCGGGATCGGTATGGACAAAAAAACTATCGAAAAGATCTTCGAACCGTTTTTTACCACCAAGGAACTAGGCCGGGGCACAGGGCTCGGGCTCTCGATCGTTTACGGAATTATAAAGCAGCATAACGGATATATAGATGTCCGGAGCCAGCCGGGTGAAG
The DNA here is from genome assembly GCA_963823725.1 of uncultured delta proteobacterium. Lineage (GTDB taxonomy): Bacteria > Desulfobacterota > Syntrophorhabdia > Syntrophorhabdales > Syntrophorhabdaceae > Delta-02. The sequence goes on along the minus strand of CAWGMJ010000018.1, from coordinate 202,455 downwards.
GGAGCGTTTTTTCGGTATATTTACCGATCGTCTGGCTGGAACCGGAAGATGAAAGCGATGTTTCGAACATCGTCGGCGGGATCGAAACGATACTGATCGCAGAGGATAACAAAGAATTATGCCAGCTATCCATGAGGGTCCTTCGTGATCATGGCTACAGCGTTCTTGCAGCCATGGACGGCACGGCGGCCGTGGAAATGTTCCGGGAGTATAAAGGCGAGATCGCCCTTGTTATCCTCGATGTTGTCATGCCGAAGATGAATGGAAAAGAAGCCTACGAATCCATCAGAAAAATAGACCCTTCAGTAAAGGTCATCTTTACCAGCGGGTATACGGATGACATCGTTATTGAAAGAGGCGTGGAAAACGAACAGTACGATTTCCTGGGAAAGCCGCTGACGCCCGCCACCCTCCTCAAGAAGATAAGGGAAGTGCTGGATAGAACGTAAGGCGTAAGGCGTTAAAGATTTTTTCGCGTTCTTCCGCTTTCATTGTTTTTCTATTAGAAAATAACGAAGAGCCTTAGTTTTAATCTTACGCCTTACGCCTTACGCCTTACGTTTACTATTCTTAAGTTTATGTTTCAGAAATTCAATTACTCCCGGCATGACTGACAAAATTATTATCGCAAAAATGACAAGTGTGAAATTGCGCTTTACCATGGGGATGTTCCCGAAAAAATAACCGGCATAAGCAAAAGCCGCCGATCCACAGGATACCTCCGATAACATTGTAACTGATGAATTTTCCATATGTCATGTTCCCGATCCCGGCAACGAAAGGGTGCGAAGGTCCTGATTATCGGGACAAAGCGGGCAATGATGATTGTCTTGCCGCCGTATTTTTCGTAAAATTCATGCGTCCTGTCGAGGTATTTCCTGTTGAGAAACCGCACGTTCTCATTATGAAAAACCTTCGGCCCTATCAGTTTCCCTATCCAGTAATTGACCGTGTCGCCCAGTACGGCAGCCACGGAGAGCATAAATGAAAAGCCAGAATATGTTGAAATCGCCGCGCGCGGCAAAAGTCCCCGCAGCAAAAAGAAGGGAATCCCCGGGAAGAAGCGGGGCCACGACAAGGCCGGTCTCACAGAAAATGATGAGAAAAAGGATCAGATATGTCCATACTCCGTAGCTCCGGATCAGCTCGCTCAAATGCATATCTATATGAATGATAAAATCAAAGATCAATTTGATAAACTCCACCGGCCGGTCTTACCTCCTTGCCTTAAATTTCGCGTGAAAAATTCCCTGTATAGTACACTTTTGGCCTTCAACAAGTCAATCAAATGGCGCTTTTGCGCCCTTTTCTCATTCACCTTGTAGTTGCCGCAGCACTGCCTTATACTATCATGACATTGAAGAGCAAGGATATCCGATGCCTGACAAAATAGAACTTCCTATCACCGGCATGAACTGCGCGGCATGCGCTGCCCGGATCGAGAGAGAACTCAACAAAATGGAGGATATTGCAGGAGGCGCGGGTCAATTTTCCCCTCAAAAAAGCCGTCATCCTGCCGAAGAGCGACCTCGAACTGAAAGAGGTGATATCACGTATCCGGGACATCGGATATGACGTTGATATAGAAGGCGATATCACGGTCCGGGCACAAAAGGAAGAGGCCGAATTACGGAAGGACTTTACCTGGTCGATCTCCTTTAGCGTTATCATCATGGTCTTTTCGATGTGGATGGTCCTGCCTTATAATAACTTCATTCTCCTCCTCCTTACCCTGCCCGTTCAATTTTATTTCGGCCTCAGGTTCCACAGGTCGGCGCTCACCAATCTTAAACATTTTACGGCCGATATGAATACACTGATCTCGGTAGGGACTTCTGCCGCTTTCTTCTACAGCGCTTTCGTCACGTTCTTCCCCCATGTCATAAGCGCCGCAGGCGTATCGACGATGACCTACTTCGATTCGAGCGCCACGATCATCTCCCTCATACTCCTCGGCAGATATTTTGAGTCGAAAGCCAAAACGAGAACATACACGGCGATCAAACTGCTTTATGAACTGGCGCCAAAAGAATGCATTGTTCTGAAAGACGGGGTTGAAAAGCGGGTCCCGACCGATTCCCTTGAGGTTGGCGATCTCGTACTTGTCCGGCCCGGCGAAAAAGTGCCCATAGACGGCGCTGTTATTGAGGGAAATACGTATGTCGACGAATCGATGATCACGGGCGAGAGCATGCCGGTACACAAGGGGCCCGAGGATGAGGTCATCGGCGGAACGATAAACGGCAAAGGGGTCTGTCACTGTCAGGACAACCCGTATCGGCTCCGATACGGTCCTTGCCAAAGTAATACGGCTTGTTGAAGAAGCCCAGTTCACGAAGGCGCCGGTCCAGCGCTTAGCCGACAGGGTCGCAGGCGTGTTTGTGCCCGTCGTTATCGCGATAGGCATCTGTGCCTTTCTCGTCTGGTTCTTCTTCGGGCCGGAACCAAGGGTCACCAATGCCATCCTTTCATTCGTAAGCGTCCTTATTATCGCGTGCCCATGCGCGCTGGGACTTGCAACCCCTACGGCCATCATGGTTGCTACCGGCGCAGGCGCAAAAAGGGGAATCCTTATCAAGAGCGCCGAGGCCCTTGAACTTACCAATAAGACACGTAATGTTCTTTTTGATAAGACGGGAACCCTCACGGAAGGCATGATCGTCCTTGCAGACATGATCCCTCTCGATCATCACAATGAAGAAGACATACTCCGCATAGCCTTTAACCTTGAACGGCAATCGGAACACCCTTTTTCCGAAGCCTTGCGAAAGAAAGCGCAGGAATTGAATATCCCGTCAATTGGCGTCGATAATTTCAATGCGGTTGCCGGAAGGGGGATCGAAGGTATGCTCGACGGAATATTATACCGCATGGGAAACAGGACCTTTTATGAGGAAGAAGGCACGGGCCTCGATGAAAAGATCTCACGCTTGTACGAGGAGAAAGAGAACTCGGCGGCCTCGCCGGTCATTCTCTGGAACGATGCCGGCCCCATAGCGCTTCTTACCTTCAGTGATACCGTGCGGGAAGAATCGGCGGGTGTCGTCAGCGACCTCAAAAACATGGGCATCGAACCGGTGATGATAACCGGTGACAGCCAGAACGGGGCGCGGACAATAAGCGGGCGGGTCGGAATTGACACATATTTTTATCGGGTCCTGCCTGACGGAAAAGCATCGATCGTCGAAGATTTCAAGAAAAAGGGGATAACCATCATGGTCGGCGACGGTATAAACGACGCACCGTCACTGGCTGCTGCGGATATAGGCGTTGCGATGGGCAAAGGAACCGATATAGCCATTGAATCGGCCGACGTGGTCCTGATGAAAGGCCAATTATCGCGCCTGGTAAGCCTCATCAAACTGTCAAAGAAAACGATCAGGATCATAAGGCAGAACCTTTTCTGGGCCTTTATTTATAATATCCTCGGTATACCCATAGCTTTCGGCGCCCTTTACCCTTTCTTCGGGATCAGGCTCGAGCCTATATTCGGTGCGGCCGCAATGGTCGTAAGCTCCATTTCCGTGGTCAGCAACTCGCTGAGGCTTAAGCTGTTCAAGGATTAGAAGATGATGAGTGCGGAGGAGTGAGGAGGCTATGCCTTCGGCCCTGCCGATTGACATAAACCGTGCATTTCGGGACAATTGAATATAACATATATAAAGCTATCCTATGGACAATGACGCTCCATCACGACACCAAAAGCGCAATCTTCTGGAAGATAATACAGGATGTAATTAAATCTCTCGGACTTGTTTTCGGCGACATCGGCACCAGCCCGATCTACACGCTTACCGTCATCTTTCTTCTTCTTAAACCTACCATCCCCAATGTTATGGGTGTCCTGTCCCTCGTTATATGGACCCTTATTATCCTTGTTTCCGTAGAATATGCCTGGCTCGCCATGAGCCTCGGCGAAAAAGGCGAAGGGGGAACTATCGTTCTCAGGGCACAACTCATTCGTCTTTGAAAACGGGCAGAGGGGCCACATTCGTTACGATACTTACCTTTATCGGCATATCCCTTCTCGTCGGTGACGGCGTTATAACACCTGCCATCAGTATTTTGAGCGCTGTCGAAGGTATACTGCTCATACCCGGTTTAGAGGGCACGCGACAGACATTGCTCATTGTGATAGCCGCCATTATTGCGATAATATTGTTTGCATTTCAGAGAAAAGGGACCGAAAAGGTCGCCGGGGCATTCGGGCCGCTGATGCTTCATCTGGTTTTTTACCCTTGCCATTTCGGGTGTGCTGTCGATCATTTCATTTCCCGTCCGTCTGGAAGGCTATCAATCCCATGGTATGCAATTAAATTTATGTCTCATAACGGGATAGCTGGCTTTTTTGTTCTATCGGAAGTGATCCTGTGTGCAACCGGCGGCGAGGCCTTATATGCCGATATGGGCCATATGGGAAGGACCCCTATAATACGGGGATGGTATTTTGTATTTTTTGCACTGGTGCTCAATTATCTTGGACAGGGCGCGTTCTTATTAAATCATCCTGCCCACTCAACGACAATTCTTTTCGGCATGGTCTTCCATCAATCATTCTTTCTTTACGTACCGTTCCTCATCCTCAGCATCATCGCAACTGTCATTGCATCGCAGGCCTTGATAAGCGGCATGTTCTCCATCGTCTACCAGGGGATCAACACGAGGCTTATGCCGCTTTTCAGGATCGATTATACGTCTGCCGAATTGCGCTCGCAGATCTACATCGGCTTTGTCAACTGGTTCCTCCTGGTGTCAGTCCTCTTCATCATGTTTCTCTTTAAGGAATCGAAACACCTGGCTGCTGCGTATGGCCTCGCCGTCACAGGCACTATGTCGCTTACCGGGATCATGATGACGGCCATTTTTTACCTGCGCGACGAAAGATTAAAGATGATCGTTTCGGCTTTTGTTACCATCGTCGATCTGATATTTCTCATCTCAAACATGTATAAGATACCTCATGGAGGATACTGGTCTTTGATCATCGCATCGATTCCCCTGGCGATGATCATGATATATACGGCCGGCCAGCGAAAGCTTTATAAAAATATCCGGCCATTAGACCTTGATGTCTTTCTTCACAGCTATAATGAGGTTTACCAGACCTTGAACAGAATAAAAGGGACCGCCTTATTTTTCACCCGAAGCACTAAAAAAGTACCGGGTTATATAGTCCACACAATGTTCATGAATAATATCGTGTACGAAGAAAACATACTCGTTTCCATCGTTACCGTTAATCAACCATTCGGGGTTACGACCTTTTTCAAGGACGACCTTGCTCCCGGCTTAAGATCTTTCGAGATCCAGATGGGGTATATGGAAGTTGTCGATATTGGGAATATCTTGGAACAAGCCGGAATAACACGGGAAAAAGGCATCTTTTACGGGCTCGAAGAGATCCATACCCATAATTTTCTCTGGAAGATATTTGCAATAATGAAAAGGCTTGCCCCGCCTTTTGTCCAGTTTCACGATCTTCCCACGAACAGGCTCCACGGCGTCACGACGCGGATCGAGATGTAGCGCCCTTAAGAATCAGGGCTTCTCGCGTTCATCGAAATATTTTCCGTTGACCTCGGTCCCGATCACGGCAAAGTCGGCACGTGATGTCGCAAGAGGGTCCGATTTCCAGGAAAAATCGAGTGACGGCACACTCACCTTTGCCTCGGCCTGGGCAATTGCCCGAAACCCCTCGAACCGGAAATGCTTCTCCTTATTTTCAACGACGACCTTTTCCTCTGTTGCCTTCCATACCACCTTAAGGCTCATGACCGCATTTACGAACAGGAGCATCGTACTCGGGCCATTTCGGCTGGTCGATCACCGCCGTAACGATCTCCAGCGTTGCCTGCTTTGCATCGGGAGAGATGGTGAGGCTGCCTTTTGGCACGGGCACAACCCAGTAAAGTCCGGACGGCGCTATGGCAGGATGGAAATCGTGGACCTTTTTACCGCCGGCGACCGCCGGGCCTTCAAAAAGGGTCAGTCATATGTGGGAAAACGTGCCCGGCCGCTCCTGCCGGGCGGCAAAATACTTCCCCTTCCATAAAGGAAAAATCCGTGCTCGGCGCACCGAAAGATATGCGGTTCCCTTGATTGTCGGTCCCTATTCCCGTGAAGCCATTGCACCGCGCCACATGTCCCTTGAAATGATAGATGCTTGATGGCTCCATGCCAGGCCCCGGCGATTGGTTGTGGCTTCCGTTCTTATCGAGCCACGGGACAGGAAAGGGATCGGTACTGCCGTTTGACGGAGAGCTCCATTCTTCAGGCGTAACACCCGTCGCCGGCCTTAGAAAATAAAAGGGATGCCCCTGCGAAAATAGACAGGCCCCTGACCCCAGTAACTGACGCCTGCTGATCCCGGTATTTGTCACCGTTCTGTTTTGGGAAAAGCCATGCTGTCCTCCTGATCATATGATGTCTGATATCTTTCAAATACTAATCATTTTCGCCGGCGAGGCAATAGAGGCAGGGCGTCAAAGCCAGGCAAGGCCGGATGCCGGACTATTTGTATCTTATCTGTTGTAGAAATCTCGGATGTGCTACAATTTCTTTAAATTCACAGAATAAGGAAGGGGAAATTATGAATATACCTGAGTATATTACAAAAGCTGAAGTATCGAAATTCTGCAAGGAACTCAAGATCAGGGACTGGGCGAAACTGAAAACGGCAAAGGTGCTGCCTAAGGAAGCCAAGATTATCCTTGCAGCGGTTAACGAGACCAAGATGAATATCGATCCCGAAGAATTCCGTAAAGGCCTTGAAGTCGAATTGGAACATGGTGTACGGTTCAAGGATGCCAACGTGACAAACAATCATCCGCTGATCACAGGAAAAATTGTGATCGCCCATCTCAAGGAATCCCTCGATTACTACAAACTTCTCGAAGTGGCCGAACTTGAAGGCGATCTGCACAAAGCGATCGTGGCCGGCGACATGAAAAAGATAAAAAAGGAATACAAGAAACTGGCACTTGCAAAGATAATCCTGGCGAAAACTGAAGCAGCACAAGTGAAGTAGAAAATCGTAAGGCGTGAGAGCGTAAGGAGTGAGGCGTTTTTAACAATTTAAATCTTTACTCTTACGCCTTACGCCTTACGGTCTTATCTAAACATTTCCTTTAGTACATTCAACGCTTCATTGCTCGTCGGGTCGAGGGACAGGGCCTTTTGGGCGTTGTCTATGGCTTCGGATATTGCGCCGCTTTTTATGAGGGCCTTTGCAAGGCCCAGGTATGCCTTTATATTGTCCGGGTTTTCCTTGATTGCATCGCGAAAAAGACTTACCGCGTCCCGGACCTCGCCCTTGCGGGCCAATCCCGTCGCCACCGCAACAAGCACATTGGACATATCGTCCTTGATCTTTTTTGGCCTTCGGATCGGCGGACATGATCTCCCGGACATACGTCAGGGAACTTTCGAAATTGCCTTTTCCCAATTCTGTAAAGGCCGCGCCCATGAGTGCATCGATGAGGATGTCGAACGCCTGCGACTTGAAATCATCGGGTGATAGGCGGTATGCCCTGCGAAGGGGCGGCACCGCCTTGCCGTAGTCCTTCATATTGAGGTATGTCCTGCCAAGATAAAGCTGGGCCTCATAATAATCAGGCTCCGCCGATACCGCTTTCTGGAAAAAAGGCAGGGCGCTTTCAAATTTTCCCTGGTTAAAAAGATTAAGGCCTGCATTAAAATCCGCCCTGACCTCGGGGCTTATCGAAACCCCGGCACAGGAAACAGCATCATGACAGCCAATACCGCCACAATCCCGGGCAACACACCCTTAATATTCATACAGCTTCCTCCTGCAAAGATTCACGGCCTTTGCGGACTTTCGTAAAATACCAGAGAATGGATTCCGGCGCAAAAAGCCGCCGGAATGACGGATCTGTAAATTCCAGTCTTGGTGTAATTATCATTACCATTCCCATTACCTATTACCTATTACCTATTTTTTCTGCCATCCGCCCTGGTCGTTCTGTATCCACCAGCCGGGCTGGGATTTGTCCCTCCAGCTGTTTGCAAATATCTTCTGGATCTTGGGCAGCGAATCGCCGCCCAGTTTGTTCGCCCTCATGATCTCATTGTAAAGGGCGTTCCTGTTGTTGTTTTCCTGCGTCATTACCCGGTTGAGGTCGGCCTTTTCCTTAAGGTTAAGGCTTCCCGTGTCGCGCTGCTCCAGAAGGCCCATATTGTTCTCGCCGATTGCCCCTTTGTCATAAAAATTCTTCAGCTGCGGATAGTTGTCCTTCATCGCCTGCTTGAGGCTGCGTATGGCCGGCGTAGAGACATCTATGTTGATCTGGGCATATGCCTCTGAAGGCCCGATGATGCTCTTGATAGAATCGAGAATATTGCTCTGCCTGTCATTCTTTTTTTCCTCAGGCTGTTTTTGATCTTTGGTCCCGCGCACATCGTCGACGATCTCATCGGCTGCCTTTTGAATGGCCGCGGCAGGGAAATATATATTGACCGTAACGCATGCCGCAAACAACATCATAAAGCTCAATGCAAGGTGACGTAATTTTCTAACCATCTTATCCTCCTCTGTAACTCTTTAATTAACCTTTATTGTCGGGCCTGAGCCGTCCTTGCTCTTATGAAATACCCTGCCTACCCTCTCCTGCATATCCTTGAAGCTTACCATATTGTGAGGGTCCCTGTTCACGACATCGATCCCGCGCAAAAACGCCCGTCGTATCAGGTATTCCTTACCGCCTTCAATGATCTTTCCCCTGATATTAAAGCTGTCATTTTCCAGCGTGCACCGGATACCAATCCTGCTGTAGGGATATTCCTTGAAGAATTTGTTGAGCCCGCTCTTCAGGATTGCCCCTATGCCGCCGCGTGCCGGTACCCAGTATCGATATGTTCTCGATAGCGTCAACTGATACTTTTCGCGAAACACCGCTTTTTTTCACGGTATCGAGATCAAAGACAAACCGGGATGGCTGGCCGTACTCGATCTGAAGGTCTTTCATTGAACCGCCGACGATCCCTGTTATCCTGCCGATCTTTATTGTTTCGGTTATTTTGCCGAGATCTATATCGCTGAAAACGATATCGCCCCCTATCTTTCGCGAAGATGCAAAAAGATCTTTGGCATACATGTCGAGCACTTCGATCCTGCCTCCAAATATATCGACAGACATCCCGCCTTCGGTCTTCAACTCGCCGTCCTGATAAGCAACCATCGGAAAACGCGCCTTGACGATTCCCGGGAAATGTAAGCCCCGTCAGATCGCTAAGGAGCCGGGGAAAGTCGATGCCGCTTACAGACCCGGCAAAAGACAGCCGGGGGGATGCGCCGAGAACGTCTCTTGCCACGAGGTCCCTGACCCGCACGGCCCCGCCGTAAAAAGGCACAGAGATCACGCCCGTTGCCATTATAGTCGTTCCCCGAGGCAATAACGGGTATTTTCAGTTCGGACAGGGTATATTCGCCTTTTCTGAATCCGGAGATCGTGATCCAGCCCAGATCAGAGCCGTCTCCCTTTAAGCCCGGGTTTACCTCCCCTTTGTCCCCTTTGGCCGCAAGGTCAAACGGAATATCAATATCAAGGCCTTTAAGATCGAGCGAGATTGCCGGAAGCGTAAGCGATGCCGCTCTGAGCTTAACAGTGCCGCGCGCTGCCAGCTTTTTGTCAACGGATGTCATTGAGATGTCTAAGCTCAACATTCCACTGGTATCGATCCCCTTGAGGGATGGCGCAGTCTCAGCAAGATAATTCGAGAAGAAATCTGAAACGATCCTCTTTACCGCCATGTCCTCGAGCCTTTATATGGAACTGCCAGCCTTCTTTGCCAAAATGGCCGTCATACGCGTATCGCCCGGTATTGAAAAGATCGCAGGCGCCTTTAAAACGCGATCCGGCCTTACTGTTTGTCTGTATGTCTGCATTGGCCGAAAAGCTCGCACCATCTTTGGAAAGGTCTTTATAATACCTCCCCCAGAGATATTCCCCCGATGATACTCGGGAAGATACCTTGAACGATGCATCCTTTTCTCCCTGCGGAAGGGTAAAGTTCATTATGACGAGACCGTTTATCCCCTGTGCGGCCTTGGAGCCGTCGGGCGATGCGAAACCTCCCTTTTTAATATCCATCGTGATGGTTCCTGAAAGGGACGGCGATGTGCCGGAAAGGTTCCCCGCCATACGGCCTTTTAGGGAGCCCTGGCCCTCGATGGACCATTTTTTTGCCTCTTCCTGCGTCATCAGGGATTTTGCCAGTGAAAAAAGATTCGAAAAATTAAGGTCCTTTGTTTCCAGTGATGCGTTTACGGGCATCGCCCCTTTCAGGTTAAGGCGCGCTGAGCCATTTAATGACCCCACGCCGGGCATGATTATCCGGATATTGTCGGAGGAGAGAGTTCCGGTTTTTGTCTGGTACCGTGCATTTATCCTGATCAAGGATTTTTTCAGCGCGGCCTTCCGGCCATCTTGCATCAGCAAAAATTCTTCAATACCGATATTCGATCGCAAGATGTTTATCTGGCCTTTATCGAATTGGACAGGCAAGGTAATCTTCGTCCCTTTCGTACTGATCTTGCCTGCCGTAAACGCTTCGATATCCAATTCAACAATGCCTTTCCCCAGCATATCAGGAAATATCCCGGTCAATTGAAGTGTGCCTTTACATTTTCCCGCCGCGGATAATTCCGAACTTCCCGGTTCATTAATACTGACCAGGCCGGTAAATGAAAGCATCCCGCCATGCTCGGGTGAAAAATCCTTTACCGTAAGCTCGATCCTTTTCAAATGCATCTGTGTGTCCGATCTTTTGAATAAAAGCGTAAATTCCCCGTTCTCCATGGTGAGCAGCCGTACCGATGGTATTTTCTTGATAAATGACAGGTCCGTTTCGGTTTCCTTCTTATCGCCCAGGCGAATGCGTATTTTTGCATCCTTGAGCAGGACCTTTTCGACATCCCCTTTAAAGACGCCTTTCGGCGTTGTGTCAACTGTGAGCCGGGAAGCTGTAAAGAGAAAATTCTTGCCGCGCGTATCGGCGAAAGTAAAATTTTTTAGATCGACCTTACGAAATGGATGGAAGGAAGAAGATTCTGCATCGAGGTCATAACCAAGGAGGGGGGCGCTTATTATAGCGATCGATCGCAGGAGAAGCGGTGTCCTGGCAAGAAGGCAAACCCTGCTGCACAAACAGCAATGAGGACAATAATCGTAAGAATGAACCTTCTGTTCCTCAAAAGCTCCCCCGGCCCCATTATAACAAAAAAATGTTCTAAGTTCTATGTTCCAGGGCGGTTCAAGGTTTAACGTTCCTCGTTCCACGTGTAAAATATATTCACTTGCGTACTTTTGTTTTCCTTTTCGCGATCGGGGCCGCAGTATTCTTATACTGTTAACTCCGCGTAAAAAATAGTATAATAACAGCGGATTTATAAGTTTTACAATGACAGCCAGGTTGAAAAGACGAGATTTTATAAAGATCGCCGCTTTTGTGCCGCTTGCGATCTCCTTCAATGCCCGTACGGCCTCAGGTGCATTGTCTGCACCGAAATATCATGAAGCGCGATATTACAAAAAAGGCCCCGCTTCGGCGAGGACGGTGGAATGCATGGTATTTCCCCGTCTATACACCACTCCCGACGGTGGAACAAGGCGCCGGGCGAGAGGCGTGTATCTAATAAAGGAGTTTAAATGAAGATCAGTTTTGTCGTACCGACGGGAAACGTAGTTAATGAAGCCAGGGATAAGTATTTGACATCCTGCATGAATGCGTGCTGGCACGAAAGCACAGGTGAACCCGTCACAAAATTAGGGTCAAACGGATATATCTGCACGAAATGCGGCATGTTCTATACGGTCCAGAATGATTTTTCGATGCCCGAAGATTTTTTGAAACTGTACGAATGGGCCAAAAATGACAGCAGCCTTGAGGAATTCACAAAGGCTTTCCGGCCTGCTGATTTTATGAATGAGAAAAAGGGTCCTCATGCGAGAAAAACAATTTGCCGACGGCCTCTTTAAAATACTGTCGGCCCGAGAGGAGAAGAAAGATGTTCGATAAAGCGGTCCTGGAAAAATATGCCGACGTGCTGCTCTGGGGATTGTCGACCGCCCGAAAGGGCTCTTTCAAGAAAAATGATGTGATCCTTGTCCAGTATGACCCTGCCGCCCTCGATCTGGCCGAGATACTGTATCGCAAGATCCTCGAAAGGGACATGTACCCCATCCAGCGCATGGGGATGACCAACACGATCGAGCACACCTTTTATGAAATGGCAAGCCAATCGCATCTCAAATTCCTGCCGCCGGGCGATAAGGAATTGTATCAGGCGCTAAACGGCAGGATCTTTCTTCGCGCGCCCGAGTCGCTCACGCACCTTAAGGATATCGACCCGTCCCGGATAGGCAAGGTGCTTGTTTCACGAAAGCCTTTTCGGGAAATTATGGACAAAAGGGAAGAGAAGGGCGTATACAGCTGGACATTATGCACCTACCCGACGGCGGGCCTTGCAAAACAGGCAAAGATGCCGCTTTCAGCGTATGCCGGGCAGATCAAAAAAGCCTGTTTCCTCGATCTTAAGGACCCGGTCCGGAAATGGGAAGCCATTCATGCCGAGCGTCGGAGATCAAGAAATGGCTGAGCGGCCTTAAAGTGAGATATTTTCGCATAGTTTCCAGGAATATCGACCTTGTTCTAACGCCGGGCGATAAGACGAAAATGGGCGGGTATTTCAGGCCATAACATTCCGAGTTTCGAGGTTTTCCTGTCGCCGGACTTTCGCGGGACCGAAGGTGTTTACTATGCTAATCTGCCTACCTTTCGCAGCGGTAATTATGTCGAAGGCGTTCACCTGGTATTCAAGAAAGGAAAGGTCGTTGAAGCCGAAGCAAAAAAGGGCGGGGAATTCCTGAAGAAACAGGTAGCGATGGACAAAGGAGCTTCACGGGTCGGCGAGTTTTCACTTACAGATAAGCGATTTTCCCTGATCGACCGTTTTATGGCCGATACGCTGTTTGATGAAAACTTTGGAGGTACCGGACGGCAATTGCCATCTGGCCCTCGGCTCATCATACAGCGACACATTCAGCGGTAACCCGGCAAGATTAACAAAAGAGATGAAGGGCCAACTCGGTTTCAATGACTCAGCCCTGCACTGGGACCTTGTCAATACGGAACCAAAGACGGTAACTGCCCATTTGACAAATGGCAGGGAGATCGTCATTTATGAAAAGGGAATTTTCCAGAACAAATAGAAATGGCGCTTAAGTCCCGGGAATAATCGGTAATGTCGTTGTCCACGTATTTCTTCTATGCTACAATACCCTTCATATCTTTTTTACCGGGGAGGGGTGGCATCTATGGGTAAGGCAATATCGGGCAGTCTCCTGAGAATGTGGGAATTTCTTCCCGATGATATACAGGATGCCCTTTTACTGGCCGTCGAAAGAAATCGGAATTCCGATAGGGGCAGCGCCATGCGCTCGTGTCCCCATTGCGGGGATATCAATACAATGGACTGCTCCGGCGTAGACGCCATCAATGACGCCACGGTAGGCTTGTGCTGTGTATGCGGATACCTGTGGTGCACGGAATGCGATGCGTCATTAATGACAGGCATCGATTGCGGCCACTGGCATATATGCTCCGCATGCCCCGACAGAAACGAATCCGGCTTCTGCGGAACGCCTCCCTGGGAATGTCCCCGCATCAAAGAATGGCTCAGAAGATCACACCCCGTTGTTTGATAATATACCGGCGGGTATTATAATGAAATGACCGCGAAGAACATGGAGGTGTTTCATGAAATTCGAAATAGCACCAAATGTGCATTGGATAGGAAAGGTTGACTGGGAACTCCGGAAATTTCATGGAGAAGAATATTCGACCCACCGGGGATCATCGTACAATTCCTACCTTGTGCAGGACCAGAAAACTGCACTTATCGATACCGTATGGCTGCCTTTTGCAGATGAATTCATCGAAAACTTGAAGGCTGAGATAGACCTTGGCAGCATCGATTATGTCATAGCGAACCATGCCGAGATGGACCATTCAGGCGCCCTGCCGGAACTCATGCGCGCAATTCCGGATAAACCGGTTTATTGCACGGCAAATGGCGTCAAATCGCTTAAAGGACATTATCATCAGGATTGGAATTTTAAGATCGTCAAAACGGGTGACAGGCTGAGCCTGGGCTCCAGGGAACTGGTGTTTATCGAGGCGCCGATGCTCCACTGGCCCGACACAATGATGGAATATCTCACGGGTGACGCTATTCTTTTTTCCAATGACGCCTTTGGACAGCATTTCGCTACCGAACATATGTTTAACGATCTGGTTGTGCAGTCAGAGCTTTTCGAAGAAGCAACCAAGTATTACGCCAATATACTCACGCCATTTTCACCTCTCGTGACACGGAAGATAAACGATGTTATTGCTCTTAATCTCCCTGTTAATGCGATCTGTCCCAGCCACGGCGTGATCTGGCGCAAGGACCCCCTGCAGATCGTACAGAAATATCTGGAATGGGCCGCCGATTATCAGGAAAACCAGGTAACCATCATCTACGATACGATGTGGAATGGGACCCGCAGGCTCGCCGAGGCCATAGCCGCCGGCATAACGGCCGGGGGTAAAGGCGTGACTGTAAAGATCTTCAACATAGCCCGAAGCGATATTAACGATGTCGTAACCGAAGTCTTCAGATCAAAAGGCGTCCTTTTGGGTTCGCCCACAATAAACAGGGGCATACTGGCCGCAATGGCCTCGCTCGTGGAGATGATAACCGGTCTCAAATTTAAAAGAAGAAAGCTGCCGCCTTCGGATGCTATGGATGGAGCGGCGAATGCGTAAAAGTACTTAACGAAGGGCTTGAAAAGGCTGGATTTGAGATCATCCACGAACCTTTTTCCGCGTTGTGGCAGCCGGGGACCGACGAACTCGACCGGGCATCGGGATTTGGCAGTGAATTTGTTGAAAAATTGGATTCATGATAAATCTAAGCTTATTTCAAAGAGGAGATGACTGATGGACAAACAGGCTGTAATGGAAAAAGTGAAAACCCTTCTACAGGACGGGAAGATCTCCTGCCAGGAGGCGCGCAAGCTCGCCGAAGATGAAGGCGTTACATACAAGGATATGGGCGATCTGCTGAATGAAAATAAGATAAAGATAATGGGCTGCCAGCTCGGCTGTTTCTAAGAACATATTGCCGGATACAGAACCTGGGTACCGTGTATTCAACGCAAGTCCTTGATTTGACTTGTGCATCGATCCTTCTTCTGTTAAAATCTTTTAGAATTTAAGCTTGATGAGAGGTAAATATCGATGAACATCCTTTCCGCAATCGGCAACACGCCACTCGTGGAATTATGCAATATTAATCCCAATCCAAATGTGAAGATCCTGTGCAAACTGGAAGGATGCAACCCCGGAGGTTCGGTAAAGGACCGCCCTGCCCTCTATATGATCACGAAGGCTGAAGAAAGAGGGGAATTAACGAAGGACAAAACGATCCTGGAGCCGACATCGGGCAACACGGGCATAGCCATCGCGATGATCGGCGCAGCCAAGGGATATCGTGTCGAGTTGTGCATGCCGGCATGTGTCAGCAATGAGCGCCGCCTTATATTGCAGGGCCTCGGATCCGAAGTATTTCTTACTCCTGCAAAGGAGAACATAGACGGTGCTATACGGCAGGCGCATATGCTTCTCAACGATCAACCGAAGAAATATTACATGCCCAATCAATACGAAAACCCGGACAATGTCCTGGCACATTTCGAAACAACCGGTCCTGAAATATACCGCCAGACCAATGGCGAGGTAGATTATTTCGTAGCAGGCATGGGAACGACAGGGACTTTGATGGGCACCGGCAGGTATCTCAAGTCAGTAAAACCATCCGTAAAAATCGTAGGAGTAGAGCCTGTCATAGGTCATACCATCCAGGGGCTCAAAAATATGACCGATTCTATCGTACCTTCTATCTATCATCAGGAAAATCTCGATATGAAAGAAATGGTGGAAGATGGCGAGGCATTCGAATTGACAGGGCTCCTCGCTCATAAAGAAGGTATTTTCGTAGGGACTTCAAGCGGCGCAGCTGCAGCCGTCGCCATGCGGATAGCACAGAGGATCGATCACGGAACGATAGTCGTCCT
Source organism: uncultured delta proteobacterium (assembly GCA_963823725.1). Taxonomy (GTDB): domain Bacteria; phylum Desulfobacterota; class Syntrophorhabdia; order Syntrophorhabdales; family Syntrophorhabdaceae; genus Delta-02. The sequence goes on along the minus strand of CAWGMJ010000018.1, from coordinate 186,316 downwards.
CTTCCCGGACCGCGGCGACAGGTACCTCAGCACCATGCAGTTCAGGTCCATCTGCGCCAAATGCCCGCCTTAATGAGATACTTGTAAATTCGATTGGTTGGAGACTTTCTGCGATCCTTTTGAAGCATTCTCTTAAGACAGGCAACTGCCGAAATCGGTGCCTTGCATGCGAGATGGCCTTATGGCTTTCTTTCTGCGGCGCTTGCACTTTCTAAAGATTATCGATGTCACCACCGACAAATGGTAAACACCTCAATCCAGACGATTCTAGCGGCACCATGGACCTCAGGACACAGAAGGCGGGATCGAGGCCCTGGCACCTGAGGGGATGGTGACCGACCCTTGTGGAGTTGACTTCGGGTAGAATGGAACTATCCCGTGTGATAGAATGATATCCGGATGCGACGATCATATCAGCGACGATTGTTTTCCCAGAGGGCCTTTTCCTCGATCGACTGGGCGGAGCAGGTTTTTTCGAGGACCGCCGGGGCGCCCATAAGTGTCGGTAATAAAGTCAAGGTCTTGAGAGATGCCGCCGAAAACTATCCGGCATGGCTTGAATCGATGAGAGCGGCCGAGAAATGGATACACTTCGAGAATTATATTATACGCGAAGATGCAACAGGCAGGGAATTCGGTGAACTGCTGGCTGCCAAAGCCCGTGAGGGGATCAAGGTGCGTGTCCTGTATGATTGGCTTGGATGTCTGGGAAAGACATCCCGGCGTTTCTGGCAGATGCTGCGGGAAGCAGGAGTAGAGGTCCGCTGTTTTAATCCGCTAAGATTCGATAGCCCTATGGGGTGGATCACCCGAGACCACAGGAAGATGATCGGGGTCGATGGGAAAGTGGCTTTTGTCACAGGACTCTGTGTCGGTCACATGTGGATCGGCAACCGCGAGAAGTTGATCGATCCATGGCGCGACACGGGAATTCAGGTCATGGGTCCCGCTATAGCCGACATCGAGGCTGCGTTCTCTCAAATCTGGTTTGCCACCGGAGAACCTCTTGCCGTGGACGAGCTTCCCGACAGCGAGTCCATACCGCGGGCCGGTAATGTGGCCCTTCGCGTAGTGGCGAGCACACCGAACGCGGGCAGCGTTTACCGGCTCGATCAACAGATCGCGGCACTTGCACGGAAATCCCTTTGGTTGACCGATGCCTACTACATGGGCACTGCCTCCTACGTTCAGGCCCTTAAGGCCGCGGCGATGGATGGGGTCGATGTGCGCCTTCTCGTCCCCGGCGCTACCGATATTCCGATAATGCGCACCATATCCAGAGCGGGTTATAAACCACTGCTTGAAGCCGGGGTGCGGGTATTCGAATGGAATGGCTCCATGGTTCACGCGAAGACAGCGGTGGCCGATGGTTACTGGGCCCGCGTGGGGTCCACGAACCTCAATCTTGCGAGTTGGATCCAGAACTACGAACTTGATGTAGTGATAGAAAATGAAGATTTTGCGCGAGAGATGGAGGAAATGTACCTCGCCGATATCGAAAACGCAACAGAAGTTGTCCTCAAAACCGGATACAAGAGAAAAGTCCTGGATCGGCATCGTCCAAAATCAGGCCATTTCCGGCTCGGGCAGAGGCAGCATGGGAAGGGTGGGAGCCGGCGCAATACGGATCGGCAACGTCGTTGGAGCAGCCATTACCAACCGCCGCATTCTTGGACCCGCTGAACTGCGTATCCCTTTGGCCGGAGGTATTGCCCTCCTTGTTCTTGCTGTTTTATGCATTCTCGTTCCCAGATGGGTAACCTTTCCAATCGCATTTGTATGCGGATGGTTCGGATTCGCTCTGTTCATCAAGACATGGCGACTACATCGGATCAGGCTCGCGGAAATGAACAAGGGTGAAAAGGAAGACGAAAGAGAGGAACCGCATTGATCAGAATTGAATTAAACTGTATCTTTAATCCTGGCGTTTCGCCCGTACAAATATTTCCTTAACCGCCAGCTTTGCGATTTGTAGAAACGAACGGCGATCCATGCCGCGAACAGCGCGACGAGGACCGTAACCGCCACGTGCTCCACCCTCGTGATGTCTTTCAGGATTATCTGGATGCTGTTCCCCCCCAGGTAACCTATGCCAAGCATTATTGAAGAACTGATGAGCGCTCCCGCTGCATCCGCGGCGAGGAAGGCCGGAAGGGACATCCCGCTGATCCCTGCCAGCAGAAAAATCTGGGCTCTGACCCCCACCAGAGACCTGCCGAAAACGATGTACAAGATCCTCCTCCTGTTGAATCCTGATTCGATCTTCTCCAGCCGTTCCCGAGAGATGAATTTTCCTATGTTTTTTTCGAACAAGGATCTCCCGAATTTCCGGCCGGAAGAGTAGAGCAGGAAATCCGATACTATCAGGGCCGGATAGATGACAATCAAGGCCCGGGCGAGCTTCAGGGAACCGCTGGCGACTGATGCACCCGTGACGATCAGGACGATATCCTCGGGAAAAGGCAGGCCGATCCCGCCCAGTATAAGCGCGATAAAAATGCCCGCATAGGGGAAATGTCCCAGTATCCCGGTATAATCTTTCATTTCACTCCCGTAATTATTTCCTTTTAAATCTTAATAACGGTCCTTCTGATTGGCAACAACAATCCAAAAGCGACCCCTGGTGATCACACAAAAAGGACCACCTCAGTCCAGGTAAATCCCCTCTCTCGCAGATGGTTTCTATCGAAGATCTTTTGCCGAGGTTATCACTCTCAATGATTTATGGACAGCACTTCGGCAAGGTGGCAAAAAAGGTGAGTTTAAGATAAAAGCATAATTGTGTTTGCGGCAGTTCGACGAGCACCGAATCCCCGGATTGGGGGGCCGTTCCTTCCGGGATTATGGGGCATTCTGGAGTCTCCTTTTGCATTCGGAGGAGCATCCGGGCCCTTATGGCACCTGTTTCATTCTGCAGATCTCGTTGATAAGTTTATCGAGGGTTGATCCCGCGCGGGGTTTTTCCCATTTTTCCGTTACAGGGGACGTAGAACTCGTATTCAGAACATCACCCTTGATATTATAGGCAATGGAACCCTGCAATCCGCACGTCAATTTATCGCATTCGCAGGCATAATTGGACAGGCTGTAATTCCACGAATCATAGTTCTTTTTATTTGTGCCTTTAGCTTTTTCTTCATCGATAAGTTCCCGCAGCCCTTCTTTTGTGTAGATAACTTTTACCCAGAATACGACTATCCCCGTCCGGGTTCCCGTCAGGCTTTCTTTGTCGTAATACCATTTTCCGGACTTGTCCGTATCAAAATATGTCCAGATCTCCGCCCTCGAATGCATCGGGGCTATACAAAAACAAAAGGTAAAGATCAGAAAAATAATTGTGATATGTTTCAATTTCAATCCTCCCGAATGCAAGCAGGTTCCTGGTCGTATCTTCCCCGACTTTTAACCATGATACTTGCTTGCCGAAATAATATCAAGAAAAGACAATAGTTTTAAAGATCTCGAATCCTTATCTTTTCCCCGCCGTCCATTGCACTCAAGATCTGCCGTATCTGCTCGTCATATTTTCTTTGTTCATCATTCGATCTTAGCGGCGGCGGTTCATCCCCCGACCTGTCGTATGCGTCCAGAACATCCTGTATGGTCATATTATCTACGGGTTTTGCAGGCTGAAACACATTGTTTCGTTTTTCGTCAACTGCTTCAATGATGAGCCCTATCTCCCTTAAGATACCGAGAGAATCTTCAACGAGCTTGGCCGGCATCCGTAAACGGTCCGCTATCTGCCGGGCATTAAGTGGTTTTTCCCCGTACTGAAAACGCTTCGCCGTGAGGTGAAAGACCTTGAGCATGAATAGCCTTCGGGATGCACTGCCAATCTTCAGGTAATCGGGATAAAAACCGAACGTATCGGAATACTCTGCCGCATGGGCAATTTCTGCTCCAAACAACACGATGATCCAGCTTGTCTGGAGCCAGCCAAGAAAAAGCGGGATGGCCGCAAAGCTTCCATAGATCCCGCCATAGCTTGAGATCCCTGTCTGAAGCTTAAGATAAACGAACTGGATGATCTGAAAACCGGTGCCGGCAATTAGCCCTGCCAGCAGGCCGGAACGGATAGATACCCTGGTGTTGGGCATAACTATGTAGAGGAGGATAAGGAGCGCCCATATCGAAATATACGGTAAAAGGCCGATAAGGAATATGGCCCCGGAGCTTAAAGAACCCAAAAATGATATTTCTCTCGTTATCATCTTTATTTGGCTGGCTGCCACCATGGTCGCACTTGCCGATACGGCAAAAAGGATCGGCACCACGAAAAGGATTGACATATAGTCGGAAAATTTTCGTATCAGTGTGCGGGCCCGTTTGACTTCCCATATGCTGTTGAAGCTGTCCTCGATCTTCCCAAGGATCGATATAACCGTCCATAGCAAAAGGATTATCCCGACGCCGGCAATGACGCCTCCCCGGGCGTGTTTCAAGAGAGAATTCGAAAAGATAATTATCTGGTTTGCCATTTCCGGCTCCAGATGCGCCGTATCCGCCACCTGAATGGTATAGGCCTCTATCATTCTCCTTAAACCGAACCCTTTTGCAATAGCAAAAATCACGGCTATCAAGGGTACAAAATTCAATACAGAGTAGTATGTCAGAACCGAGGCGGTGCGAATTGAATCATTGCGCGAAAAATTTCGGGATGCCAGTATAATTATCCGCATATACCGGATAACAATGGCATGGAAGGTTGACAGGTTTTTCAGCCTGGGCTCCCAGATGCCCTTATCCAGAAACCTGGCGAGCTGCCTCATGCGTGTCATTAGCCATTACTTTTTCACATCTTTCGCGAACAATCAATCTATTAAGTAAAAATTATTACCCCTTAAAGCCGCACCGCCCAATATGCGTTTTTTTGCCCCTGCCTGTTGTTTTAAATAATTGGAATCAATCTGGAATTCCGGCATTTTATCGTTTCATAGATGCATGCCTCATGAATTATGCTAAGATATTAATGGCATTCAAAAAGTCACAATTATGTACATGATGTAAACCTGCGGTAAGAATTATGCCAGAAAAAGACCACGACCCTGAAATAAACCTGAAACGATTGAAATCCCACGTCGATAACTCTCCGCTGGCCGTAATTGAATTCGACCCCGAATACAGGATCGTACAGTGGTCGAAAAAAGCCGAGGCCATATTCGGATGGACAGCCGAAGAGGTGCTGGGCTAAGAAGATTAACGACTTCCGGTGGGTGCACGAGGACGATGTCGGAAAAATCGCGGCATTAAGCAAGGATATGTTCGAAGGCCGGCAGACAGCGAACATCAGCGTGAACAGAAATTACCGGAAAGACGGTTCTGTCATAACCTGCGAGTGGTATAACTCGGCCCTGTTCGATTCGGATAGAACACTGGTGTCTGTTCTCTCGCTTATACTCGACGTAACAGAACGCAAGCGGGTGGAAGAAACGCTCGACAGAACCGGCAAGCAATTGGAATTTGTGCTGGTCAATTCTATTGATGCCGCTTATCAGCGCAATCTCCAGACCGACAGATATGACTATATGAGCCCGGTCATAGAGTCTCTTCTTGGTATTTCGGCCGAAGAATTTTCATACCTGCCTTTTAATAAGGTCATGGAACATGTTCATCCCGGACGATCTCTCTCATGTAATGAAAGAGATCGAATATACATCCACCGGGGCCAAGGAAACGGGGTCCATTGAATACCGTTTCAGGACAAAGACAGGTGAATACAAATGGTTATCCGACCGTTTCAGTCTGATCCGTGATGAACGAGGCAGGCCGTTATACCGGGTCGGGATCATCCGTGACATTACGGGGCGTAGAAAAGACGAGGAACTGCTGCGCCGGGAAAGGGACCGTTTCTCCGCGCTTATCAACAGCATACAGGAAGAAGTATGGTTCATCGATTCCCATAAAAATATCACTCTCGTAAATGAAACCGTCTTGCGCCGGCATAAAGCCAAGCATGTCGTCGGCCGGAATCTCGCAGAATTGGTAAAAAAACTGGAATTTTACCGGTCGGACGGATCTGGCCGCCCCGTGGAGGAAACCCCGCCCCTGCGCGCTCTTACCGGAGAAATTGTCACAAATGAGGAAGAGATATACCAGGACCCCGTTCAGGGCGGAATACGTTATCGCGATGTCAGCGCGGCGCCCGTACGGGGCGCTGATGGCGAGATCGTCGGTTCCGTCACAGTCGTGCATGACGTAACGGACCGAAAGAAAGTTGAGCAGCAGCTGGCAAGGAACCGTGCCCTTCTGGACACTCTTTTGAAACAAGCGCCCGTAGGCATCGCCTATCTCGACCGGAAATTGCGCTATCTCATTATCAACGAGAAACTTGCACAGATCAATGGCCTCTCCGCTGAACAGCATATCGGTAAACGTGTCCACGAAGTGATGCCCTCATTGTGGCCGGAAACCCGAAAGGTAACGAGGCAAATATTAAAGACAGGACAGGCCGTTGAAAATCATGAATTTTCGATATCGGGCGCATCGCATCCCGACCTTCGCAGATATTGGAATGAAAGCTGGTATCCCATGCGCGACGATAAAGGCGACATTATCGGGTTTGGCTGCATTGTCGAGGAGATCACTCAGCGCAAATATGCCGAGGAAGCCCTGCGCCGGGCACACGATGAATTGGAGCATCGCGTTAAGGAAAGGACAAACCAGCTTCGCCAGAGTGAAGAGACATCGCGCAAACAATTGATGGAAATTGAAACGTACTATGACATAGCGCCGATCGGCCTTGCCACCCTTGATCCGAACATGCGCTATCTTAGGGTTAACCAAAGATTGGCCGATATGAACGGCCTGCCTGTCTCCGAACATACCGGGCGTACCGTTCGTGAAGTGGTGCCTGGCGGCGTAGAAGAAATTGAAGAAATGGTACGACAGGTCATCGCAACAGGAAAGCCGGTAACAAATGTGGAGGTCACGACGGAAAGGATCGGCAGTCCGGGCATTAAGGCTTACATTCCGGTCACAATGGTTCCCCATTACGGATATTGACGGCAGGGTGGCGAGGATTGGCGTCATGGTGGAAGACATCACTGAACAGCGCCGGCTTGAAGAGCAGCTCCGTCAATCCCAGAAGATGCAGGCCATCGGCACGCTCGCCGGAGGCATCGCACACGATTTCAACAATATCCTCGCCGGTATTATCGGTTTCTCTGAGATAGTGGAAGAAGACCTTCCTGAGGGCAGTCCGCTTAAGCGGCATATGAAGAAAGTCCTTCAGGCATCTTTCAGAGGCCGGGACCTTGTCAAACAGATCCTCGCATTTTCACGAAAGATCGAGCACATTCGGGAACCCGTCTCATTATGGGAGATCGTGGAAGAGACAAGCAAGCTGCTTCGGGCCTCGATTCCCGCAACTATAAACATTGTTACCGAAATGAAAGCTGTAAACGACAGGGTCAAGGCGTCTGCGGTCGAGCTTCAGCAGATCCTTATGAACCTTGCGACAAATGCGGCCCGGGCCATTGGCGACAAAGGCGGGGTAATGACCATTTCGGTTACAGACAGGGGTCTTGAGGCCGATCTTTCAGCGATAGACTTTGAAGCTAAAGCCGGGAGATTATGTCCAATTGATTGTTCGGGATACCGGGATCGGCATGAAACCTGAAACAATGAAGCGGATATTCGAACCGTTCTTTACAACGAGAACGGTCGGCGAAGGAACGGGAATGGGCCTTGCTGCCGTATATGGGATCGTGAAAAGCCTGCACGGGACGATCATCGGTCGAGAGCAAGCCGGGCTCAGGTTCAGTTTTTCGTATTTACCTGCCAAAGATCCATCTTCATACCAAGCCTGCAAAGGTACCATGCTCCCGATGCCGCACCGGCCGGCAAGGAGCGTATCCTTTTCGTTGATGACGAAGAACTGCTCGTTGAACTTGGCCGAAGCATCCTCCAAAAACTCGGTTATGAAGTGACGGCCATGACAGACAGCACCGAGGCGCTCAATATGTTTTCGGCCGATCCTTACGGTTTCGATCTCGTGATCACCGATCAGACAATGCCAAAAATGAATGGCCTCAGGCTGGCCCGCAAATTGCTGCAGATACGCCCGGACATCCCTGTCATTTTATCTACCGGCCATAGCGACAGTGTCACTCCCGAGGTAATAAAAAAGGTAGGGATCAGTCTTTTCATCCTGAAGCCGCTTGCCAAGAATGAGCTTGCACGGGTCATCCGGCAAATTCTCGATAAATAGCAGGCAAAAAACCATAAAACATTGTATATTCTTGGATACTGGACCGAGATATGCCGGACGAAACGAGATCAAAAGAAGACTTACTCCATGAGATCGCGATCTTACGCGAGCGCGTAACGGGACTGGAACAAACTGATAAGCTGCGTAAATCTGCAATTCGCATGGCTTCATTTTCTATTATTAACCCAAACCCGGTCATAGAAATCGATACGAACGGCAATATTACATCTTTTAACAACGCGACGCACGAAGTGCTCAAAGAGCTCGGTATGGGTGAGGACGAGATGAATGTTTTTGTGCCTGAACGAGTTATCGAGTCTTTCAAAAAAGCCGAAAAAGTACCCGCAATATTGACTGAAGAGATCGTCATCAAGGACCGGACGTTCAGTGAAACCATCTGCTTCTCACTCGATCATGACGCCGTGTGCATATATGTATACGACATAACCCGGTATAAGCGTGCCGAAGAGAAAACAAAAAAGCTTATTTCTGTTATCCGCCGCGATAGAGACCGCTTATCCATCCTCATAGACAGCATACAGGATGAGGTATGGTTCACAAATACCCGAAAAAGGTTCACGCTGGCAAACCCCGTCGCGTGCCGGGAATTTGGGCTTGATATGGACGGTCCTGCCCATCCATACCAGAGAATTTTTCGATTCTCTGGAAATATTTAATTCCGACGGCACTCCCCGCCCTATCGATGAGTCTCCTGCACTTCGCGCCTTGCGCGGTGAAACAATAAAGAATGAGATCGAGGTCATACGTGACGCGCGGGGCGAAATGCAATACCGCGAGGTCAGTTCGGCACCTGTCCGGGATTCTTCCAACAAGATCGTCGGATCGGTATCTGTGGTCCGTGACGTCACAGAGCGCAAGAACATAGAGGAGGCGCTGCGGTCTGCCCATGAGGAGCTTGAACTGCGCGTTAAGGAAAGGACCGGGCAGTTACAGAATGCCTACCAGTCGCTTATAGCCGAAATAGAAGAGAGAAAGATACTGGAGGAGCGGCTCCGGCAATCCCAGAAGATGGAGGCGATCGGCACTCTTGCCGGAGGAATAGCCCATGATTTCAATAATATCCTCGCCGGGATCATCGGGTTTTCCGAATTGGTCGAAGAGGACCTTCCGGAAGAAAGCGTGCTGCGCGGATATATGAAAAATGTCCTCAAGGCGTCGTTCAGGGGACGGGACCTCGTAAAGCAGATCCTTACATTCTCAAGAAAGACGGAACATTCCCGGCATACGCTTTCGGTGAACCCCATCATCAAAGAAACTGTGAAATTGCTCCGGTCATCTCTTCCGAGCACGCTTGAGCTCGTGCTCGATCCGTCGGCACTTAACGATCATGTCCACGCCTCGGCCGTGGAATTACAGCAGATCGTCATGAATCTGGTCACGAATGCGGCCCGCGCGATCGGGGACAAAGGTGGGGATCATTTATATCTCTCTTTCGGATGCGCATATTGAACCCAATTCTCCGGTCATCGATGCGGAATTAAGTTCCGGGAATTTTCTCCAGCTTATGGTCAGGGACACCGGAGCGGGCATGAGCGCAGATGTGATGCTGCGGATCTTTGAACCTTTCTATACCACCCATGGCCTCGGCGAAGGCACAGGTATGGGGCTCGCTGTCGTATACGGCATAGTCAAGAGCTTAGGCGGCACGATAACCGTCGAAAGCGAAGAAGGGTCTGGATCGACATTTCGCGTTTACCTTCCGCAGGACGTCAAGCGCGTCGAACAGGGTGTCCAGCATCCGTTAAAGATAGCTAAAGGCAATGAGAGGATACTCTTTGTCGATGATGAGGAACTGCTTGTCCAGCTTAACACGGATATACTTAAAAAACTTGGATATATGGTAAAGGCAGTAACCGACAGCACGGAGGCGCTGAGTATTTTCCTGTCCGATCCTTTTGCATTTGACCTTGTCATCACCGATCAGACAATGCCAAAGCTGAGCGGATTAGTGCTTGCCGAGAAGTTTCTCAGGATCCGCAAGGATATTCCCATCATCCTGTGCACCGGCCATAGCGATACCGTATCACCCGACGCTGCCCGGGATGCAGGGGTAAGGGTCTTCATCATGAAACCCCTGGCACGCAAGGAGCTGGCCGATGTCATCCGTTCGGTGCTCGATAAAGAACCATCAACACCCGCTGCAGTACAGGCAGCCGGAGGGCCGGGCGCAGGCAGCAGGGATTCAATGGTCGCCGATAATTAACCATCATTCTTTCTCCAGGCTTTAAACATTCATACTTTGATCCAGAAGCAAACCCGGGATTTTAACCCGCATCCAGCGTGTTACACATTGACAGGCATCATCGTTCGCCCCATGTTTATATATGGGTATAACGCGCATTCTGGCGGTCCGGCCGGTATTTACGCAGCTCGGGCTTTTTTTCGCCCTTTCCCGCACACCGCACGGATTGATCGATCTCGCGACACCGGTCCTCACTGCGATACTATGGTATGGCGGGTTTCCCCCGGCCCGGGTCCTCTGGCTCGGCATACTGACAGCTTTTGCAGGATACACCAGTGTGTATGCCTTGAACGATCTTGTGGATTACAGGACGGACCGGCAGCGCTTTGCAAAGCGGCTCACATCCCCCAATCCTGTCGACCTCGATTCAATTTTCGTCCGCCATCCCATTGCGACGGGACGGCTTTCGCCCCGAAAGGCACTGGTCTGGGCTTTGGCGTGGGGAATTGTCGCGGTCACGGGGGCATTTATTTTGAACCCGCTGTGCGTGCTGATCTTCCTGGCCGCGTGCTGTCTTGAAGCCATCTATTGCCTGGCGTGGCAGACAAGCTGTCTCAAGGTTTTCGTAAGCGGCGCCGTCAAAACGGCTGGACCGGTGGCAGCCGTTTATGCAGTTGATCCATATCCTTCACCCTACTTTGTTGCCCTCGTTTTTTTCTGGTTATTCCCCTGGGAAGTGGGCGGTCAAAATATACCCAATGATTGGTCCGATATTGACGAAGACAGGGAAATGGATGCTTCAACATTCCCCGTTCGCTTCGGTGAAGCTTTAAGCGCAGATATTGTCCTTATATGTCTGTATCTTACGCTATGCCTTGGTGTCGTGACGATAAACTACTCCCGGGTGCCGCACGGTTTTGCCTTGACGATCTCGTCCATAGTCGCGGCCATGTATTTCCTTATATTCCCGGCATTAAGGCTTAATGAACTGAAAGACAAGAACGCCGCGCTCGCCCTGTTCAACAGGGCATCATATTATCCGGCTGCGATGCTCGGTCTTGTCAGTGCGGGCTTAATGCTGGGGACTTAAAAAAGAACGGGGATGATCGCGAAAGAAACAGGCAGGCGGGAAATAAATGAAAGAGATAGATAAGAAGGAGCTTGCGGCAAACGACGGCAATAACGGCAGGCCCCTGTGGGTCGCATATCAGGGAAAGATCTTCGATCTGTCGGCCAGCAGTCTATGGGAAGGCGGCGCTCACATGGGAAGCCACAATGCCGGGGGCGACCTTACGGACGAGATAAAAGCAGCCCCCCACGGGCCCGAGATGCTCGAGCGTTTTCCCCGGATCGGGACCCTTAAAGATGATGAACCGCCGCCGAAAGAAAGAGAACCTGCCGCTCATGAAAAAGAACAGGCACCAGCCCGATCTGTGCCGGACCTCCTGACCAGGTTCCCGATCCTGAAGCGGCATCCGCATCCGATGACCGTCCATTTCCCTATTGTCCTTGGTATATTTGCCCCGGTATTCATCATCCTGTTTTTTATTTTTGATGTACCGGGTTTTGAGCTTACGTCATTTTACTGCCTTGGAGCGGGACTTATTTTCACTCCGATCGCAATGATAACCGGATATATCAGCTGGCGGATCAATTACGGCGGCCACCCGATACGTGCCGTTACTATCAAGAAAATACTTTCTGTGATCCTGCTCATGATCAATATTGCAGCCTTTATCTGGCATTGGTTTGTGCCCGAAATAGTTGGGCATTTTTCCGGGACAAGAACAATATATTTTATTCTGGTCTTTCTTCTTATGCCCGTTGTTGTCATCATCGGCTGGTATGGTGCGACTTTGACATTTCCCCTGACAAAGTCAAAGCGGTAAAAAAAATATGGATAATCACAGGCTCGTTAATTTCGGCTATGAAAAGGTAACGGAAAAGGAAAAGGCCCGCCGGGTCATGAACCACTTTGGGCATATAGCGTACAGGTACGATATCGCGAATACCGTTGCGAGCTTTGGAATACATTATCTCTGGAAACGCCAGGCTGTGCGCCTTCTTGATCTTAAGGAAGGTGAAAGAGCGCTTGACATCTGCGGAGGCACCGGCGATCTGGCCGTGCTTATGGAACGGGCAGTCGGACTGGCCGGCAGAGTCGTCCTGGCTGATCTTAATTACGCCATGATACGGCAGGGAAGACACAAACCAACAAACTCGACTGCCCGCCGGAAGATAACATATGTCCAGAGCGACGCACAGCAGATGGCCTTCAGGTCAGCTTCTTTCGATGCCGCAATTGCAGGGTTCGGGATACGAAACCTTGTCGATATGGATACCGGCCTCAAAGAAATCCACAGACTCCTGCGGCCGGGCGGCAGATTTGTCTGCCTGGAATTCTCCCGCCCTTCAAGCGCCTGGTTTCGTAAAGCGTATGACGTTTATTCATTTCGGGTCATGCCCTGCATAACCCGCCTCATACTTGGTTCAGCTAAACCATTCCTGTATTTATCGGAATCCATAAGACTTTTCCCCGGCCCCGATGAATTTGCCGGAATCCTTGCCAATGCAGGTTTTAGGGACGTGACATACCGGCTTCTGACGGACGGCATAGTGGCCGTACATAAAGGAAATAAATAGATGAAACTGAATTGGGCAGAGCGCTGGGTCGTCAATAACCCTCTGCGGGTGATCGAGCAGCACATCGAAATAAAAAAACTTGCCCGATTGATGCCGTTGAAGCCCGGGTCCCGGTGCCTTGAGATAGGATGCGGCCGGGGCGCTGCGGCCAAACTTGTTCTCAATGCATTTCAGCCTGGCCCCTTTTATGTGACAGATCTCGACTTTGATATGTTGAAAAAAGCCGTTGGGTATGTTCCGGCAAACATTATGAAACATATAACCCTGGCTGCGGCAGACGGGCATGATCTCCCGTTCCGCGGTCGCTCGATGGACGTGGTCTTCGGTTTCGGCGTGCTCCATCATATCCCTGACTGGCGAGGCGCCCTTGGCGAGATCGAACGGGTCCTTAAACCAGGGGGATGTTTCTTTTTCGAAGAATTGTATCCTGGCCTGTATCAAAATTGTGTTACAAAACACATTCTTGCCCATCCGGACCATGGCCGTTTTCATAGCCATGATCTCCATAAGGAAATGGACGGCCTCGGGTTCTCGGTCCACTGGTGCCGGGAAATCAAAAAGCTCGGCATCCTCGGCATTGCAGTCAAAAATAGTGAGCCATGATCTCCTCCCTCGATTAAAATCCTGCATCATCCTCTCATTATTTATTTTATTTTCTTAATGGTCCGGAATAGTGTTAAATTCCGGGAAATAAGAAACTATACCGGAACAACGGTCAAAGGAGGCATCATATGACGCACTGTTTCCCGGCTGCAAAGACATGCAGCAAGATTTTGCTGACGTTATGCGCACTATTCCTTGTCGTACCGGCGTTCCCTTTCTTCTCCCTGGCGGGAGGTCCCGGAAATATTCTGGATATGACATATCCTTATGACTCGCAGGCCATCTACTGGCCCAATGCATCCCCGTTTAAATTAACACCGGAATTTGATGGAATGACCCAGGGCGGCTACTGGTATTCGGCGAATTTTTATTCCGCTTCGGAGCATGGCGGAACCCACGCAGACGCGCCAAAACATTTTTCCCGGCATGGCCGCACGATAGATCAGGTCCCTCTTGCCGAATGGATCGGCCCCGCCGTAAAGATCGACACGACCCGGGAATGTTCCCGTGATCGTGATTATCTCCTTTCCGTCGAAAATATCATAGCCTGGGAAAAAATGCACGGCCGCATCCCCGATGGAGCATGGGTGATCATGTACACGGGGATTGGCACGCGTTTCTATCCCGACCCGAAAGAGGTCCTGGGGACTGATAAAAAAGGCCTGTCCGCACTGACCGAATTGTCTTTCCCGGCATTTTCGCCGCAAGCTGCTGAATACCTGATCAGAGAACGGAATATCAAAGGCATCGCGGTCGACACGCCCAGCATCGATTACGGCAAATCGCAGGATTTTATGGTCCATCGCATCATGTGCGGAGCGGATAGACTGGCGCTCGAGAATATCGCGAACCTCGACAAATTACCGGCAACCGGCGCGACCCTTTATGTTATCCCGATGTCGATAAAGGGCGGTTCGGGAGCGCCAGCCAGAGTTTTTGCCATTTTGCCCTAGATCATTATTTAAAGATGGGGAAAATAAGTTTAAATCTGATATAATAAGATTTCTGTATTGAGTGGACATTTCCACCAGCCCCGGCAAAAGGTCGGGACGTTTCTAATGCCATGAGAGAAAAGCGTACATATAAAGATCTTGAACACGATATCGACGTACTCCAAAGAGAAATTATAGAGGCAACACGGGTTAAGGATGCGCTGCACGAAAGCGAGCAGAAATTCCGGACGTTCGCTGATTCTGCACCTATCGCAGTGATGATATACCAGGATGACCGCTGGATCTTTGTTAATAAGGAAGCCGAAAATATCACCGGTTATCACGCAAGAGAACTCCTGTCGAAGTATTACTGGGACATTGTTCACCCCGACTATAAAGACATCGCCCGGACCCGGGGCCGAAGGCGCCAGATGGGCGAGGATATGGAAGACCGTTACGAATTGAAGATAATAACCAACGACGGAACGGAAAGATGGGTCTGGATTGCCGGGGCAACAACAACGGTCAAAGGCCGGCCTGCGGGAGTTATCTCCGCAGCAGATATTACGTACGCAAGAAAAAGGACGAGGCCCTTGCCAGGAGCATAGAGCGCCTCGAGATAATATCGAACACCGCCAGCCAACTCCTTTTCAGTGATGATCCTCAAAAAATGGTCGATGCTCTCTGCGAACAGGTCATGAGGCATCTTGATTGTCATGTATTTTTTAATTATCTCGTCAATGATGGGCGTAATTGTCTACAATTGAATGCCTGTGCAGGAATTTCCCCGGACGTCGCCGAAGACATTGAATTCCTGGATTTTGGGGCTGCGGTCTGCGGAGATGCGGCGCAAAGCGGCTGCAGGATTATAGCAAATAATATTCCGACAACCCCGGACCCCAGATGTGATCTTGTGCGTTCGTTCGGAATTACGGCGTATGCCTGCCACCCGCTCCTTGCTCAGGGGAAGGTCATCGGAACCCTGTCATTTGGAACAAGGTCACGACTACAATTTAATGAAGATGAAATTTCGCTTATGAAAACGATCGCGGACCAGGTGGCGATGGCGATGCAACGAATAAATCTTCTCAAGTCCGCCAGAGCACAGGCTGAACACCTCGATATCAGCGTAAAAGAACGCACCTGGCAGTTACAGCAGCAGGCAGACCTCCTCGATCTTAGCCATGATGCCATTATTGTGGCCGATCTGAAGGGTAAGATAATTTTCTGGAGCACCGGGGCCGAGAACACGTACGGATTTAAAAAACAGGAAGTTATCGGTAAATATGTGTATAAGGTGCTTCAAGCGAGATCAAAAGTCCCGATTATAGATATTCTGGAAATAGTCAAAGATAAAGGGCACTGGGAAGGCGAACTTGTTCATACCTGCAAGAGCGGGGCTAAGGTAATAACGCATAGCCGCTGGGCTTTAAGGCTCGATAAAGCCGGGAACCCCATTGAGGTCATGGAAGTCAACCGGGATATCACTCTCAGGAAACAGGCCGAAGAAGCGCTCAGCATCGCAAGCTCATACAATAGAAGCCTCATAGAAGCAAGCATTGATCCGCTCGTGACCATTAGCCCCCAGGGCAGGATCAATGATGTTAATATTGCCACAGAGCGCATTACCGGATATTCGCGGGATGAACTGATCGGGACCGATTTCTCGGATTATTTTACCGATCCCGAAAAGGCACGAAAAGGATATCAGCTTGTCTTTGAAAAAGGTATTGTGCGCGACTATGAACTTGAAATTCGCCGCTCCGACGGGCATCTCACGCCCGTGCTCTATAATGCATCCGTTTATAAAAATGAATCGGGCCAGGTTCTTGGCATATTTGCCGCCGCCCGGGATATTACCGAACAGCGACGGCTGGAAGATCAGCTCCGTCAATCCCAAAAGATGGAGGCTATCGGTACCCTTGCCGGCGGTATCGCCCATGATTTCAATAATATCCTTGCGGCTATCATTGGATTTTCTGAAATGATCGAGGAGGATCTCCCTGAAAATAATCCCAGCCTGAACCACATAAAGAAAGTTCTCAAAGCTGCCGGACGGGGACAGGACCTTGTGAAGCAGATCCTTGCCTTCAGCCGCAAGACAGCGCATGCGCGCAACATTCTTTCGGTTGCACCTTTGATCAAAGAAACGGTTGGGCTTCTTAAGGCCTCACTTCCCAGCACAGTCGAGATCAGGTTGAGCATTAACGCGGTAGAAGATGCTATTCTCGCATCCCCTGTAGAGGTGCAGCAAGATCCTTATGAACCTTGCCACGAATGCGGCATTTGCCATGCGTGATTCCGGAGGGGTCCTCAGTATTGAATTGGAGGACATTAATATCAAAAGAAACTCTTCGTCTTTCAAGAATGCCGTACATCCTGGTCAATACATCCAGTTGACCGTTACCGATACGGGAAGCGGCATTACGCAGGGATATCATGGACCGCGTTTTTGACCCGTTTTTTACAACAAAAGAGGTCGGAGAAGGAACGGGCATGGGTCTTGCGGTTGTCTACGGTATTGCGCAAAGCCTTCATGGCGCTGTTTCAGTCTCCAGTAAACCAGGGAAGGGTGCGACCTTCCGGGTAATTTTCCCGAAAATTCAAGCCATGAGAACATCAGAGGAACTCCAACCATCCCGGGTTTCCGGCGGAACCGAACGGATCCTCTTCATAGATGACGAGGCGCTTTTGATCGAATGGGGCAAAGCCGTTCTGAAGCGTCTCGGTTATAAAGTAACGGCACTCAGGGACCCTGTGAAGGCCATGGAATTTTTTAGAGATCAGCCTTCCCGGTTTGACCTTGTTATTACCGATCAGACTATGCCCGAATTGACCGGCATACGTCTTGCCAAAGAATTACTGTCGATACGTCCCGATATCCCTATCATTCTGTGCACCGGCCACAGCGATGTTGCTTCGCATGATAAAGCAAAAAACATCGGGATCAAAGAATACCTCATGAAGCCGCTGGCAAAGCAGGACCTGGCACGCGCAGTCCGCAAGGTGCTCGACGAAATTAAAACCTGAAATAAAATCCTATATGGCGTTCTTTTTCGGGATCCCGTATTGATCCATTTTTTTGTTCAAGGTCGGGCGGGACATGCCCAGTGCTTTACAGGCCTTCCCGTAATGCCAGTGATGCTCCTCAAGCGCCTTAAGGACCCTGTCCCTTTCGCTTATGACCGGCCCGTTCCGCAACGTACTTTCCTTTCCTGTGATCGAGACCTCCGACATTTTCGCTTCTTCGATAAGGGGCGTTATGATCGAATCGAGGATCACTGTGCCCTGCGTGTACATGGCGGCCCGTGTCAGTATATTTTCGAGCTCCCGGACATTTCCCGGCCATGAATATTCGATCATTTTCGCGAGGGCCTTTTTTTCGATCTGTTCGATCCTTTTTTCAAGGTCCCTGTTTATTTTCTTGAGGATATATTCGATTATGAGAGGAATATCACCGCTTCTTTCCCTGAGCGGCGGGACTTTGATCGAAGCCACATTGAGCCGGTAAAAAAGGTCCTCACGGAATCTTCCTTCTTTCACCATCGCCGCGAGGTCCCTGTTTGTTGCAGCGATGACGCGCGCATTCGAATGTATCGATCTTTCAGAACCGACCCTTTGAAACTCCTTTTGCTGGAGAAATCTCAAAAGTTTTGTCTGCACTTCCATGGGTATCTCGCCTATCTCGTCAAGGAGGATCGTCCCGTTCGAAGCGAGTTCGAATTTTCCCTTTTTCGTTGATATGGCGCCGGTAAACGCTCCTTTCTCATGTCCGAACAGTTCGCTTTCAAGCAGGGCCTCGACGATGGCCCCGCAGTTGATTGCGATGAATGGCTCGTTTTTGCAGGGACTGTGATAATGTATCGCACGAGCGACGAGTTCCTTTCCGGTGCCGGTCTCACCCTCGATAAGGACGGTGACCCGGTTTCCCGACAGTATCCCGATCGTCTTGAAGATCTCTTTCATTTCCTTCGTTTTGCCGATTATGTCCCATTCTTCGAATTCACGTTGAGGCCCCGGCCTGAGTCCCCCCGGCCTCGTCTTTGCGAGGTCGACCGCCCTTTTGATTGCGGCCTCAAGGTCGTCAACGTCTATTGGCTTGGGTATGTAATCAAATGCGCCGAATTTCATAGCGCGTATCGTTGTCTCCATATCGTGAAACGCTGTAATGATAATGACATGGGGGGCATTCTTCCTCGCCTTGATCTCTCGCAGGACATCAAGGCCATTCATATCGGGGAGCCGCACGTCAAGGACGATGACCTGGGGTACCGCCTCATCCATCTGCCGCAGGCATTCCCTGCCATTGACCGCACAGGATATCTCATATCCCTTCTCGGAAAGATACACTTCGAGAAGTTCGAGGGACGAAGGTTCGTCATCCACTATAAGCACCCGCGCACTTTTATTACCCGGAGCTATTCTGGTCATATGTCTTTTACCGCAGGGATCGTGAATACTGCCCGCGTACCGGCTGGTTTAGCCGGCGCCAACTCGATATTTCCCCCATGCGCCTCGATTATTTTTTTCGTATTGGCAAGGCCGAGGCCGGTCCCTTTTGTTTTCCTCGTAAAGAATGGATCGAATATATAGGGCATATTTTCGGGATCGATGCCATGGCCGTTATCCGTGATGCAAACAGCCAGGCCGCGGGATGGGCCCCTGGTGCGTTTGATCGCAATATCTATCGTCCCCTGATCTTCCACCGCCTCGACAGCATTGAGGAGGAGATTTATGATGGCCTGCTCCATTTTTTCCCGGTCCATGCTTACAGACGGCAATCTGCCGGGGAATTTCGTCGTCAGGATTATGCTTTTTTCCAGGATCCTTGTATCTATGGCCTCGAGACATGACATGATGAGGGCAACGAGCGATCCCGGCTTGCAATCGAATTTCATAGGTTTTGCAAAATCGAGCATTTCCGAGACGATCTTGTTCAGCCGGCCCACTTCCTGGGCAAGGATGTCCAGGCGCCTTTTTTCGTGGCCTTTGAAGGAATCGCTCTTGAGAAGCATTTGGATGCTCATCCGGGCGGCAGAGAGTGGATTGCGGATCTCGTGCGCCAGGCTCGCGGTGATCTCACCAATATGGGCGAGATTTTCCGCCTCGCGAATACGTTTCTCTATTGCCACGCGCTCCGTGATATCCCGGCAAATGCCGAGGGCCGCCCTTTGTCCTTCATAAACTGTCAGGACAACCTTGTTTTCGGTTGGCCAGAAGCTGCCGTCCTTGTGAAGCCTGTAATATACGTAATGTTCGCGCGCCCTCCGGTCTTCTATCCTGCTCCTGTAGGTCTTCATTACTTCATCGAGCGATTCCGGGGCCACGAAATCCGTGTACGGCCTGCCGATGACCTCATCCACGGTATAACCGTGCATGTCGCTGAATGCCTTGTTCGAAAAAACGATCTTTCCATCCTGGTTGACAAAGTACCCGTCCCGTATCTCTTCAACGAGCGTCCGGTATTTCGCTTCTGATTCGGCAAGCTCCCGCGTCCTGTCGCGGACCTTTATCTCGAGCATCTGGGCGTAATTGCGGATCTCTTTTTCAGATAAGGCCTGAAAAAAATCACTGAAAAGGTGAATGGTATAGTCAAGACATACCTGGATCCGGTCGATCGCGGCGATCGTTTCGGGAACAGACCCGGCCATGTCCTTGACCACAAGCGGTATCGCGAGGTATCCAAACATTTCGAACGCCTTCTGGATCTCAGAAAGCGTAAAACCGGCCTCGAACCTGAATTTCCCTATTTCCTGAACTACTTCGTCGATCCGGGAATAATCGTTGAACACAAGAGCATTAAAATACGCGTCAAACGCGGCATTGATGGTTTGGTCATATTCCGTGGCGGGACGGCTTGAATAGCGCAGGCTTACTTCGGACCTCAGCCGGCGCTTCCACTCACGGATGATGGCATCGTGATGCCTGTCGAGAAATCCCTTGAAATCCATTTCCTTCGTTCCCCTGAAAAGATGTTCTACGTTCTATGTTCTACGTTGAAAAATCTTGGATTCTCCGGTTTCAGTCTTCTTTCCGGCAAATACTTGTTTTAACGTAGAACGTAGAACCCGGAACGTAGAACGTCTTTTGATGATATCATCAGGCATGTCTTTCGTAAAGCACATTGGCGAGAAAACCTATGAATTTCGAGAATGAGCTTTATTGCATCGGCCTGTCCGCTGTCAAGCATTCCTCTTTCTTTTGCCATCTGGAATGCCATTTTTGACAACGCCAGATATATCTCTTTATGAAGGGGCATATCGGACATTGCTGCAAGGTGGGACGATATTGTCTTATCATCACCGCGTACAATGGGGCCCGTAAGCGCGGCAAGCGGCCCTTTCGTTTCGACGTTCGTCATCGTGGCGCGTATGATGGGAATAAACGGCTCGAAATCGATATCGATCCTTCTCATGATACCCGCGCCGGCCTGCATAAGCGCAGAAAACAGGTTGCACACGAAAACGGCGGCCAGATGATAGTAGACCTTATCATCGCCGGCGATAACATAAACCTTTGCCCCGAGGTTTTCTCCAATCAGACGGAGCACGTCCAGCGCCTTATCGTCGCCTTCGATAAATATGCTGGTGTCGGGCAGGACATTGATCGCGCTTTCTATATCGGGAAAAGTCTGCAGGGGGTGAAGCGACCCGACATGCGCGCCTTTATGCTCAAGCGGTAAAAGTAACGAGGATGAATCGGCGCCGCTTGTGTGGAAAAAAAGCTTTCCCGCAAGGTCGCCTGCCCTGTCCGCAACCGACTCGGCTGCTTCGCCAATCAATCTGTCCTGTACGGCTATTGCAATAACATCGCAAGCGCCCACTATCTCAGCGTTATCGATAGTATAAAACGTGTCCGTCCCCAGATACCCCCGGGCCGTATCGAGGGCATTCGGCATCATATCGGAGATCCCCACCACGTGAATCCCGTTGCTCCGCAAAACGTAACCCAGCGAAATACCGACTTTTCCTGCGCCAATAATTCCGATCTTCATTTTATCTCAAAGACCTCTTTTGGGAAAACAAGGATGTTCCTCAGAATCTCGAGTGATTTCGTGCCGACCGTTCCAACATAGTTCGTATTGATGTCCGGATCATCAAAGGGACCCGTTACACTGTATGTAACATAGAGAAAACCTTTATTCTTATTCTTTACTATACTTCGCATGACGGGGATCTTATCGATCGTCCTGTCGAGGGCCACAAGGGGTGATACCTCGAGGGATGCATTGATCGTTTCCTTATTGAGGTCGATATCGCCGGCTCCGGTGATGACCATGGATTGACTGTCGAGCAAGGAAATTTTTCGTATGATAGACGCCGTGATCGATCGTGAATGAAGCACCCATTTTCTTATATAATAACCCATCTTTGCCGAAATCGATCTTACCGCGCACAAGATCATAGACATTTAACAGGGCAAATATCTTTGACAGGAGGTTCCAGCGCTTTATGACCCCGTCCCTGCTGTAAACGGAGGTATCGCCGTTCAAGTTGGCCTTCAGCTCTTTCACATGTCGTACCTTCGGACTTGAGGGTGCCGGTTATATATGCATCGCCGGTTATCTCCTGCGAGGTGCCTCCCATTGCGGCGAGAAATACGCCTGATTTTATCCGCGTCATTCGTCCGTTTGTATAAAGGGATGGGACGGGACCTGACAGGTCCACCATTCCCTTCATATCGGTGTCGCCGCCAAATATACGCAGTTTAAGGTCCGACACATTGATCTTCCTATCAGTCATAAAAGCATTGATCTCAAGGTCTTTTGCCGGGACATTGCCGAGGCTGACATCGCTGGCGCGGATCGATAGCTTTCCGCTCGACCGTGCAAGAGGGCTGTCCTTCCGGATGCTCCGTATCGTAAGATCGCCGCCGGTTTTAAAATCTTTCGAATTAAGCCTGTCCATGCTTATGACCATGTCAAATTTCGGGGCATCGAAACCATTGACCTTCAGAGATGCCTTCTTGACAATGCTCGAACCGGTCGTCAGTCCATTGACGGCTATATCGCATTCATATCCGCGGAAGTCTGCATTAAGATCGATGTTTTTCATAACGTGAGGCATCCCGGGGAGCTTCAGAAAACCCTTTTTCATCTGCACCTGTCCGACAACCCAGGGGAGCTTTGTCATGGGGAACATGAGGTCTTTGAGGGTGAGGTCAATATTCGCTTCGCCGCCCCTTAAGTCGCCGTTGAGGTAAAATAACGATGCCGCCCTTCCGGAATCTTTTGTGCGCACCCCTATCTTTGTATCGATCTTGTGGTCTTTCGAGATCGTACCTGTTGCCTGAACATTGATAACATCAAGGTTCCCGGAGAAGTCGTCCAGCAATATCTCGCCCGTCTTTTTCCGGGTGAACCTTAGCTGTGCCCTGCACGGGACACCCTTTGCCTTCTTGAAGAAATTGGGCACCCCATAGGCGACATCATCCATGTTGAAATGACCGCTCGTAGTAACCTGGCTGTCAGCTATCATTACATGGCTGTCAAGCTGAACTTTCCCCGATATTTTAACGGCTTTTCCCGTTATGGCCCCTATGAGCCCCGAATCGGCATATCCTTTCACAAGGCAGTTAAATCCCTTCGGGCCCCACCTGCCATTGACGAGAAGGCTGGTATCGTTTCCTGATATCATCATCGGGTTAAATAGTAATTCCCGTCCGGATAATTGAAAAGGGCCGTGGACGATAAATGACTGGCCTTTCCACGTGACCGCTGCATTATTTATTTTGCCTGAGCCGCCAAGGACAAGCCCCTTTTCATTCGCAGCTGTCAAGTTCTATAGTCCCGTCCGCCGTTCCCTTGCCTACCGTTACTTCTTTCAGATCAACGAAATACGGAATATGCCCAAGGTCAACGGTATACTTGCCTGCCAGGCGTATCCAGGGCTTCTTCCCAAAATTAATCGTGCCTTTGAGGCCGTGAAAGGTACTTGCCTTGAATGACCCTTTGCCTTCGGAAAATATCCCCCTGCTCTCCTCGATATCCAGTTTGCCCGAGATATCCGTAAGATCATTGCCGTTATACATGCCGGTCATCTGTTTCAATTCCAGGTTTGCGGTAAAGGGACGGTCTTTCTCGTAGGTCAATTTTTTCATCTTGAGAAATCCGTCTTTGATATATGCCCAGACATCGTACCCGATGTCATCCAGCTTCACAAATTCTTTAACGACGCTTAAGGGAATGTCGCCTGAAGTAATATCGAGACGCGCAAATGCGAAGTTCTTCATTGTAACATCTACGGTAAAGGGTGCGTTCGCATACCCTGTATCATACACCGCAATGTGTAACGTCGGAGCCCCTTTGCCGTGATGGTCGATCTGGCACTCACCTTATCGACGATGAGCGGCTTTCTGAGCCATGTGTCGCGCAGGACAAATTTTGGTGAATCGCACGTGCCGGTAAGCGTAAGGGCCCCGTCATAAAATGTAAATTCCCCTTTTCCATTGACAACCCCGCCCATGATACGGTCAATCTTTTCAAGGCCGAAGGCGTCCACCTCGATGGACCCTTTTATTTTGTGCTTGTCTTTCTCGATCACGCTGCTTCCCACCACCCGTACTTTGCCGGCGTGGTCAGGGTCTGTGATCGAGGCAAAGAATTTGATGGGTTTTTTCGTGTTAATATTCTCGGCAACGATCGAGCCGACGACCAGTTTACGGCCGGCTGCATTGACGACCCCGTTGCTTATCTCAAGAAGACCGATCTGTGCCGAAAAATCCTGCTTTCCCATTTTCATGCTTTTATCAAGAACCAGATTGAAATCTTTCATCGCAATATTGTCGAAAAAGATCCCGTCCGAAATAGATATTCTTGAAGTTATCTGACCAATTTTTCCCGAAACGGGTCCCTTGAAATGAAGATTGCCGAGGTCGACCACGAGTGTGCCGTCATTCAGGGAAAAATCGGCCTTCTCGATCCTGACCGCTATCCCGGACCGGCTGAGAAGGCTGGAAATGATCGTCGGGAGGTTCCGGGATACCACAAAAATGGCACATGCAATAAGGACGAGGCATAATGAGACTATGACAATTGCCTTTTTCATCATGGGGTCCTCGCGAGGGCAAAAAGGATCACGTCAGCGGACCCAGCCTGTATCAGGGTTCGCGCTGCTTCGGACGCGGTATACCCCGTCGTGAAAAGATCATCTACGAGCAGGATGCGCTTGCCTTTTATACATCGAGGGTCCTTTACCCGGAAAGCACCCTTTATATTTTTCCTTCGTTCATCCTTCGAAAGACTGAACTGGTCCCGAATGCCATCCCGTTTTACTAATGTGGCATGATCCATCTTTAATCCTGTGATAACCGAGATCTCTTCGGCAATTATGTACGACTGGTTAAAACCTCTTTCGCGAAGCCTTTTTCCGGACACCGGAACCGGTATTATGCAGTCCGCCTCTTTGTTAAGTCCATGAAACTTGTCACAAACAAGCTGCACGAGGCGTTTTCCTATTTTTTTACAGCCATGGAATTTAAAGGCATGGATAGCTTCCCGAACTGCCCCGTCATAATCGAAACCAAAGGATCCCCGGCTGAACCACATCTCTTGACCCGCTGCACGGCCCGCACATGATGGAACGGCCCAACCATCTTCCGCATACCGGGCATACATCGGAATCCCTGATAATTCGAAATTCATTAATGCAATTCTCGCAGAGGACTTCGCCGTCTGCGCCGCATACACCACATGATTGGGGATAAAAAAGACTTAACGCTGAATTGACAAAGCTAAGCACCGTACTTGTCGAGCCGCCCCCCGTGGGCGAGGGCAAGGGCCATGAGGTCCTTGCTGTATATCGTTCCTATGCTCCCGACAAGGCAGTTTTTTTCGTGAAAGACATGGCCGTCTGTTTCCCCGGTTTTTGTTACGATAAGCGCAGGCACCGGATGCCAGCTGTGGCCTTTGAGCGGACACGGGGTCGAATGGTCCCCTGTTATAACAAGAGCGTGCGGATCAAGCCCTACGATCTCAGGGAGAAACCTGTCGACATTTTCTATCGCCTGCACTTTTTCCTCGAAATTACCGTCTTCGCCTGCGAGGTCAGTTTCCTTGACATGAAAAAAGAAAAACTGATAATCGTTATAATTTTTTTTCAAAAGTCGATACTGCTTCCTCATAATTTGCCGGTTCGTCCTTTACGTCCATCCCGAGGACCTTCGCTATGCCGCGGTACATGGGATATGTGGCAATGGCCAGCGCCTTCATTGCGTATTTTTCGGTAAAGGGCTGTATGTCCGGCTTGCAGGAAAATCCGCGCAGCAAGCGCCCCGTTGGCGACCGGTTCCACCTTGAGGAGTTCCATGACCCGCTCCATGAAGCCGTTGATGACACGCGCGGCAAATTCGGCATCCGGTGCCTTTGCCGAGGTATATACGAATGGTTTGTTATCTTTATGAGGATCGGCATCCGTAAGCTTGTCGGTCAAATTCCGTCCTCTGAATATGACCGCAAACCTGTGGGATTTACCGGGCTTTATAATGACCTCACAGCCCTCGACCTTTTCGATATGCAGAGCTCAGGATCTTGCAGAGACGCTCGGTTTCGGACGTGGGTATCCTGCCCTGCCCTGCGGTCGGTCACGAGGCCGCTCCTTGACGGTGCAGAAATTTGCACGCGCCGCCAGATCGCCGTCCCTGAGGTCCATATTGAGCCCGAGGACCTCGAGCACCCCGCGGCCGATCTCATGGACAACAGGATCATACCCGAAAAGGCTTAAATGGCCCGGGCCGCTGCCGGGCGTAATACCGATATCCACGGGGATGATCCTGCCGAGAACGCCGCTCTTCATGGCAAGACCGTCCATATTCGGCTTTTTGGCGGCTTCAAGCGGGGTTTTCAGATCAAAGGCCGGATTCGGGATATCCCCGAGTCCATCAAGGATGAGAAATATCACCTTGTTGTCATTCGACAATAAAAGTTCATCCATCATGGTTCACCCCGGGTCCATTCCGCCTCATCATAAAGAGTGCGCAGTTCCGTCATATCGCCGTGGAGAAAATCCTCTTTCTTCACATTGATCGTATTCCAGCTGTAGCAGCTTTCGCAGTAATCGCTCCATTCTTCCTTGATCGAGTTGCATTTCGTGCAGACGAACGGTATATATACCTGCTCCTCATCGGGAAGGCTCCCTTGAATTCCTCGACGGCATTTTCCAGTTCGCCCCGGTGAATATATGCCTCGGCCATTGCCCGGTGGAGGCCTTTAAAATCCTCGCCTTCCGCCATGAGGGAATTCAGCGTATCGATCGCCTCATCGATCATTTCGAGCCTCAAGCACAGCCGCGCATACAGAAAAGATATGAGGTGGTCATCCGGGGAGACATCGAGGACCCTCCGGTAGATCTTGAGAATCACCTCGGGATCGCCCCTGTCGATATAGAGGTCTTCCATCTTCAGAAGGAACTCGATATGGCCGGTCTTCGTATAGCCCCTGCCGTAGATCCTTCCCGCCTCGTTGAGCTTTCCGGTCTTCTTGTACGCCTCGCCGAGCAGGATATAGGCGGGTATAAATCTTTTTTCTTCGCTGATGATCTCTTTAAGCTCATCTATGATCGTTTCGGCATTCAGGCTGAACTGGTCATTAAAAAGTGTAAGAACCTTTTGATAACGGATCCCGATGAGGCGCCTTGATTCCTCCTCGGTCTTGACGTAGCGCTTAACCTTTTTTTCGATGTCGTAGGCCCCATCCCAATCTTTCTTCCATATGTACAGGTCCCGAAGCAGTCTCAGGGCATCGAGGCTCGATTCGTTTAACCGTAATATATCTTTTAAGGGTGCCTCGGTCTTCGCGTAATCCTTGGCCTTCATGTTCAATCGTACTTTCTTGAACAGAATGTTCTCTGACCTTGCCCAGGCTTGCCTCGGCAAGGTCGAGTGTTTCCCGCGCCTTCTCGTAATCCTCCATCGAGACATATATGTCCGACAGGGCGATGTATGTCTCTTCGCGTCCCGGGTTCCTGCGTGAAAGCCTGTCGAGTTGTTCTATGGCCTTCTCCCGGTCGCCTTTCAGGTCATAATGCCTCGCTTTTTCGAGAAGCTCCAGGTATTCTTCGCTTTTGCGCTCGGCGCGCTTTGCCATCCATGAGGTGACGGCGGTTTTCACATCGTAGAAAAAACTGACGATGATCGATATGATCACCCCGAGGCAGAAGGACGCAATGATGAATTCCGCCAGGGACAGCTCAATGGGACGCTGCCCGCCGTAATAAAATCTTGACGTTTTCCGGATTTAAGTGCGCAATATAGAAGTAAAAGACAAGGAAAAGCGCAAGAACGAAAAAGAATATCTTATACCGCATTTCTTTATAACCCTTTCTCCTCCATTTGACGCTTACAGGTTATACAATACCGTGCCACGGGATTTGCTTCAAGTCTTTTCTCGCTGATCTTCTCTTCACATTCTTCACAGATGCCGTATGTACCTTTGTTCAGTTTATCGAGCGAATTGTCGATATCCTTCAGAAGAGTGAGATCGTTGTCGCTTATGCTCATCAGGATATCGGCATTGTATGTATTGCTTGCCGCATCGGCCATATCCTGGATGCCGTCCGTGCCAAGATTATATGAATCCTCTTTAAGTTTTTTGGCCTTATTAAGGATATTCTCGCGCATCTTCAGCAGTCTTTTCCGGTATAAATCTACGGTTTCTTTATTCATTCCCCACCTCTATATCCTTGTTTTCTTGTTTTATTCTATATTTTTTTGCCTCTATCCACAGGCTTTCAAGATCATATAATTCCCTGAGCGGCTCCAGAAAAATATGGACGATAACGCTCTGAAAATCAAGAATAACCCATCTGCCCTGATCATAACCCTCTATCGCGAGCAGGCCTTATCTTCTTTTCTTTGATGCCTTCGCGTATCCCGTCCGCAATGGTCCTGACATGGCGTTCGCTTGTCCCGCTGGTGATCACAAAATAATCGGCTATGTCCGTCAAGCCTTCGAGGTTCATTACGACGATATCCCCCGCCTTCTTATCATCAGCCAATCTTCCGAATAATTCTGCCATTTCTTCCGGTTTCATATCAGGACCTGTACAACCCCCTTTCAATTATTATTTTCTCCACCAGGGGGGGTACCAGATATTTTATGGATCTGTCCCCCTTGTGCAGTTCCCGTATCTTCGTCGATGAGATATCGATCTTGGTGACCGGGCGAAGATATATCATTTTACCCGATTCGTGCCGGTAAATGTTATCCTTAAGTGCCGTCAAGCGTTGTACGGACGCTCTCCGGAAGCATCTCGGGGATATTTGAATCTCCCGATGCCGGCCGTGTCATGACGATAAAACCCGTATGATAAAAAAGCTCTTCATAATGATACCACGTATCGATCAGCCTGAATGCATCGATACCGATGATAAAGTAAATATCATTGAAACGGCGGCTCGAGTTTCTTGAGCGTCTCGATCGTATATGAAACGCCGCCCCTCTTTATCTCCAGGTCGGATACTTTGAAGAACGGGTTGCCCTTAATGGCCGCCTTGAGCATTTTCAGGCGGTCTCCCGAAAAGGCCGGCGGAGTCATGTGTCCTTATGGGGAGGCAAATGGGATGGAATAAAATAGACCGTCTCAAGACGGAAATCTTCCCGTATCTCCTCTGCAACACGCAAATGTCCCATATGCACAGGGTTGAAGGTTCCGCCAAAGACGCCTATAGCCATTCAATCACCCATTTAAGTCCTCAGCTGACCGTTGCCGAAACCGATGAACTTTGTAACGGTAAGCTCTTCGAGCCCCATCGGCCCGAATGCGTGGAGCCTCGTCGTGCTGATCCCCATCTCGGCGCCGAGGCCAAGCTGAAAACCATCGTTCAGCCGGGTCGACGCGTTGACCAGCACAAGCGAGGAATTTACCTCGCGCAGGAACTTCCATGCCCTGTCATAATTGGTCGTAATGATCGCCTCGGTGTGGCTTGAACCATATTTCCGGATATGGTCGATGGCCTCGGCCATGTCCTTCACGACCTTTATCGAAAGGGTCAGGTCGAGATATTCCATGTGACCAGTCTGCATCCGTCGCTTTTTTGATGCCCTTAAGTATCGCGGCGGTCTTTTCGCAGCCTTTGACAACAACGCCCTGGCGCGTCAATTCCTTGTGGATCTTCGGCAGGAATGACCTCGCGATCTTCTCGTTAACGAGGAGCGTCTCCAGGGCATTGCACGTCGCGGGCTTCTGGACCTTTGCATTTACCGAAACGTCTATGGCCATTGCCTCATCGGATTCATCATCGACATATATATGGCATACGCCCTTGTAATGCTTGAGGACAGGTATCCGGGACCGCTCTACAATGCTGCGTATCAACGCCTCGCCGCCGCGCGGGATAACGAGGTCTATCTCTTCCTCGCGTTCAAGGAGCGAATATATGAATTCACGGTCGGCCGTTTCGACGAACTGGACGGCATCGGGCGATATGTTCGATTCGTTCAGTGTTTCGACGATCAGCCTGTACAGGGCCTTGTTTGAATGGTATGCCTCGGACCCGCCTTTCAGGATGACGCAGTTGCCGCTTTTCAGACACAGCGAAAATGCCTCTATGGTGACATTCGGCCGTGATTCGTAGATGATCAGGATGACCCCGATGGGTATCCGCATCTTTCCGACGAGGAGGTCATTGGGCCTCTTCCAGGTCTTTACGATCTCCCCGACCGGGTCGGGAAGGGACGCAACGTCCCTGAGGCTCCCCTGCATTTCCCGTACGATCTTGTCGTCTATCCTGAGCCGGTCGATGAGGCTCTTCGCCAGGCCTTCCTTTTCAGCGGCCCTGTATATCCTTCAGCATTCTCTTCATACAGGTATTCCTGGTTCTTCGCCAAGCTTTTCGGCAAGCCCATCGAGCACCCGGTTCTTTTCATCGGTGGACGCATGCGCCAGGATGTCGGATGCCGCCTTTGCTTTTTGAGCAAGTTTCTCAGCTTTCATATAACCACCATATTATCCCTGTGGACCACTTCTTCGGTATACTTGTATCCAAGCTCCTTCTCGATATCAAGGCTTTTGAGGCCCTTTATCCTGTCCATCTCGGATGACGAGTAATTGGCTATCCCTTTTGCGACCATCGTACCCGAGGCGCTCTTCATCTCGATGCAGTCGCCGCTCGCAAAATGGCCCTCTATCCGGACCACGCCCGACGGCAGAAGGCTCTTGCCATTATTTACGATCGCCCGTTCCGCCCCGTCATCGAGCCCAGATCGTCCCTTTTGCTTTGAATGCGAAGGCCGTCCACCACTTGCGCCGCGCAAGCTTTCGGCCGGGCAGAAAGAGTGTCCCGACCTCTTTGCCTGCGATAACCTTGAGGATGACATCCTTCTTGCCTCCGAGAACCACGCGGGTCGGTATCCCGTACATGCCCGCCTTTTTTGCAGCCTCGAGCTTGCTGATCATGCCGCCGACGCTTTTTTCGCTGGCCGACTGCGCGGCGCTCCCTTCGATATCTTCATCGATCTTCCGGACGACGGGTATCATCCTGGCATCCGGGTACCGGTTGGGATCGCGGTCGTACAGCCCTTCCACATCGGACAGGATGAGGAGCAGGTCGGCGGATGCTATCTGCGCGATCAAGGCCGAGAGGTTGTCGTTATCGCCGAATTTTATCTCCGTGAAAGAAAGGGCATCATTTTCATTTATCACGGGCACAACGTCCATCCTGAGAAGGGTATCAAGCGTATTCGTGAGGTTGAGGCATCGCACCTTGTTCTTGATATCCTCGTGGGTCAGAAGGATCTGGCTCACTTTCATGTCCTTCTTTTCGAAGTTCTCGCGGTACATCTTCATGAGAAGGACCTGCCCGATGGATGCCAGCGCCTGCTTCTTTGCGATCTCTTTCGGTTTACGGGTAATTCCGACCGTTTCCATGCCGCACCCGACCGCACCGCTCGAGACGATAATGACCTCGATACCGGCCTCTCTTGCCTTTTTTACCTGCCGCGCAATGTCACGTATCTTGCCGGAGCTGATCTTCTTTTCATCATCGAGAAGCACAGACGTTCCAATTTTAATAACAACACGATTCATTTAAGAAACCCTATCGTTATTATTTTCCGTGACCCCGTCAGCAAGATCATGCTTTAAGGACTGAATGCTCCCGGAAATGGCCGTCCTTAATTCGTCAATGCCCAAACGGGCAAGGGCGCTGACAACCACAGCCTTCTCGCCCAGTCTCTGTGAGGTATGATCTCCACCGGTCGGCCGTCATCGGCCGGGACCAGGTCGGCCTTGTTAAGGACGACAAGCCTGGGTTTTGCAAGCATTTCATCCTTGTAGGTCCGAAGTTCATTGAGGAGCGTGCGCGTAATCACCCTTTACATCGTCCGAAGAAAGATCGAGGACAATGAGGAGTGCGCCTGTCCTCTCGATATGCTTCAAAAATGCGAGGCCAAGCCCTTTCCCTCGGGAGGCGCCTTCGATGATGCCGGGAATATCGGCGATAACAAACTTCTTTTCATCTTCGTCAAGTACCCCAAGGTTGGGGTTCAAGGTCGTAAAAGGATAATCACCGACCTTTGGCCTTGCCTGTGTCAGGCGGGAGATCAAGTGTCGATTTCCCGGCATTCGGATGGCCGACGAGCCCTATATCCGCAAGAAGTTTGAGATCAAGGTCAGAGGTACGCGCTTTTCGCCCTCTTCTCCGGGATCGAACTCAAGGGGCGCCCTGTGCGTCGGCGTGACGAACCGGACATTGCCCCGGCCGCCCCGGCCGCCTTTTGCCGCAATATGGGCCTCTTTATCCCTGAGAACCTGAAACAGGACGACTGACGAGTCACGGTCGTAAACGACCGTGCCGAGGGGCACGTTTATTATGATGTCGCTGCCTTCCCGGCCGGTCATGTTCTTTCCGGAACCGGCCTTACCATTTTCGGCTTTATACTTGCGCTTGTATCTGAAATCATGGAGGCTCGCGAGGTCCTTATTCCCTGCTATGATAACGTCTCCTCCCTTCCCGCCATCACCGCCGTCAGGTCCGCCTCGCGGAACAAATTTTGCTCGCCGGAAACTTACACAGCCACTTCCACCTCGTCCAGCTTCAACGTGTATCGTTGCTTCATCAATAAATTTCATTAAACAGGGAGAACATGCGCCCTTCTCTTGTCACCTGTCACGTCGAATTTCACGATTCCGTCAATCAAGGCAAAGAGGGTGTAGTCTTTGCCGAGGCCGACATTCTGCCCGGGATGTATCTTCGTTCCGTGCTGCCTCACTATGATGCTTCCGGCTTTAATGGACTGTCCGGCGTATATTTTCACACCAAGTCTCTGGCCCTGACTGTCCCTGCCGTTCCGTGAACTTCCGCCTGCCTTTTTATGCGCCATTTTATGCCTCCACTACGATCTTCTCTACAAGCAGTTCCGTAAAAGGCTGCCGGTGACCTTTTTTCACCTTGTAGTCTTTCCGTCTCTTGTATTTGAAGACTGTGATCTTTTTGTCTCTTCCCTGGGCAACAACCTTACCATTGATATATGCACCTGAGACATAAGGGCTTCCGATAAGTGTTGCTTCTCCGGTATTGACGGCAAGAACATTCTCGAGTTTCACTTCGTCGCCTTCGGCGCCGTCGAATTTTTCGAGTCTAACCTTCTTCCCTTCTTCCATCTTGTACTGCTTGCCGCCGTTTTCGATGATCGCGTACATGTAATAACTCCTTAAACTTAGGTTCTGAAAAAACTACATATATTATGATAAGGACACCGGAAAAGTCAATAGAAACGAGCCAGATGCGTCACTTTCAGCCTAAAACTATGGACTTTTAAGAGGCTATCCGTTATATTCATATCCATCGGGGCGTAGCGCAGCATGGTTTAGCGCACCTGCTTGGGGTGCAGGAGGCCGCAGGTTCAAATCCCGTCGCCCCGATATTTTATTTTCCAAGATCGGGTTATTCTTGCTTATCCTTCTTACCAACGATGACGGTATCCATTCAAAAGGCATCCTGACCCTGGGGAAACACCTGTCGAAAAACCATGACGTTTACCTGGTCGCGCCCGAGCGTGAGCGCACATGCGTTGCCCACGCAGTTACGCTGCATAAGCCGCTCAGGATCCGCGAGATCTCGGAGCGGATATACGCCACGAACGGCACCCCTGCTGACTGCGTGCTCCTGGGCGTTAACACCGTACTTCCGCGAAGACCTGATTTTGTTGTATCCGGTATAAACACGGGGCCCAATATGGGCCAGGATGTGAATTACTCCGGGACCGTGGCCGCCGCAAAGGAAGGGGCCTTTCTCAATATCCCGTCGATGGCGGTATCGATATGCGCCCGCGAGGGTTTTCTGTTCGAAGATGCTGCACAGGTCGCACGGATGGTGATCGATGCATTAAGTGACGGGACAATGCCCGAAGGCACCTTTGCTAATGTCAATATTCCCAACGTTCCGCGCGATATGCTCAAAGGTTTTTCCGTGACAAGGCTCGGCAAAAGAATATATAATGATATCGTCCACGAGAGAATTGACCCGCGAGGCGGAAAGTATTACTGGATTGGCGGTAATGGCGATAAGTATGAACGCAAACGCGGCACTGATTTTTATGCAGTAGAAAAAGGCTTCGTGTCCATTACGCCCCTTTGTCTTGATATAACGAACGTACGTTCGATGAAGATCTATAAAAATCATTTCAGGAGGAGGTTGCCATGAAGACAACATTATCCATTATCAAGGCTGACATCGGGAGTATCGGCGGACATATCTGTCCCAGCAAACCACTCATTGATAAGGTTAAAGAATTTGTCGCATCGGAAAGCAAAGACCTGGTAAGCGATTTCTTTGTGAGCCATACCGGCGATGACATAGCAATACTTTTCGCCCATTCGAATGGCGTCGGTTACGAAAAACTCCACAAGCTTGCCTGGGAAGCCTTCCTCGCCGGCACGCAGGTGGCCAAAAAGCAGGGCCTTTACGGCGCAGGTCAGGACCTGCTGAAAGACTCATTTTCCGGCAACGTCAAGGGTATGGGCCCGGCCGTCGCCGAAATGGAGTTCGAGGAACGCCCGAACGAACCTTTCGTGATGTTCGCCGCAGACAAGACCGACCCGGGCGCCACAATCTGCCCCTTTATCTCATGTTCTGCGACCCGATGTACAATTCCGGCCTCATCCTGTCTCCGAACATGGCCAAGGGCTTTAAGTTCGTCATCATGGATGTCGAGCATACCGAAGGCGATAAGGTGATCGAACTGAATGCGCCCGAGGATCTGTACGATATCGCGGCACTGCTTCGCGACAATGAGCGCTACGTCGTCGAGTCGGTCTTTTCCCGCGAGACGGGCGAGATTGCCGCGTCATGCTGTACATCACGCCTTCATAATATTGCCGGAAAATATACGGGAAAAGACGATCCCGTCATGCTCGTTCGCTGCCAGGGCGCTTTCCCGGCAACAGGCGAAGTGCTGGCACCCTTTAATATCGGCCATTATGTAGCCGGTTTCATGCGCGGAAGCCACACCGGGCCGTTGATGCCGGTCAAGATGAATTCCAGCGTATCTTTCTTCGACGGCCCTCCCGTTGTCGCCGCGATGGGCTTCTGCGTGCACGAAGGGCAAATTGACGGATCCCGCAGACTGCTTCGATCATCCGTACTGGGATTATATCAGGACGAATGTTTCCCGCAAGGCGACCGAGCTTCGTCAGCAGGGTTTCTCCGGCGCCGCAATGCTTCCGTACAGCGAACTCGAATACGGCGGCATCGTGAAAAAGATGGAAAAACTGGAACCGACAATTTAAGGTAAGAAAATAGGTTATAGGTAATGGGTCATGGGTAATAGGCCCTGAATCCGAAGAAAATAGGCTGCAAACAAAAAGACCATGCGCGTCCCGTATGGTCTTTTGCTTTTACCATCACCTGTTACCTATCACCTATCTTTCCCGGGGTTTATTTACAAAACTATCTGAAAATAGTATCCTTTTACGCTGGTCTGGATTTCGGAAGTATTTCCCATCACCCATGACCCATAACCTATAACCCAGGTTTATTATGCGCTTTTTGATTGAAAATTTCGGCTGCCAGATGAACGACCATGACATGGAAAAAATGGGCTCTGTCCTTATTGACCATGGGTATTCGGCGGCTGCCGGCATTGACGACGCGGATATCGTTATCGTAAACACCTGCTGCATCCGGGCAAAGGCCGAACAGAAATTCTTCAGCCTCATGGGAAGGCTTCAGCTCCGGAAAACGGGCCTTATACTGGGAGTGACGGGATGTGTCGCCGAACAGGAAAAAGAGAAGATCTTTAAGCGCCTGCCGTTCATAGATTTTTCACTGGGGCCGTCGAATATCCATAAAATAGCCGAGGCCGTGGAAAATGCGAAAGAGAGACTCCGCACCGAGGGTTTCGGCGATAACGCCTGTTCTCCATCGCTCTTTATCAGGCCGCACAATACACGGCAGGGGATCAAGGGCTTCCTGACCATCATGAAGGGCTGCAACAATTTTTGCAGTTACTGCGTGGTGCCGTATGTGAGGGGCCGCGAAGAATCGAGGCCAAGCGCGGACGTCCTGTCCGAGGTGCGCGAAATGGCAGACCGCGGCATGGTCGAGATCACCCTTCTCGGGCAGAACGTGAATTCATACAATAACGGCAGCAACGACCTCTCCTTCCCGCAGCTTCTCAGGAAGATCGATGAGATACCGGGTATTTCGCGCCTTCGTTTTGTTACGTCGCATCCCAAGGATATATCTCAGGAGCTTATCGAGTGTTTCGGCAGTTTGAAGACCCTGTGCGAGTCGATCCATCTGCCTTTTCAGTCGGGTTCGGACCGGATCCTCGCCTTGATGAACAGGGGATATACCTCGCAGGAATATCTCGAGAAGGTCAAAGCATTGAAAAAACAGTGCCCCGGGATAGCCTTGACCGCCGATTGTATTGTCGGTTTTCCGGGCGAGACTGATGAAGACTTTGAACAAACGATGTGCCTCATGGAGAGCGTGAAGTTTGACGGCATATTTTCCTTTATCTATTCCGCCCGAAAATTTACCGCCGCCGCAAAGCTGCCAGGGTCCGTTCCGCCGGATGTGGCCCATGAACGGCTCTTGCGTTTTCAAAAACGCCAGAAAGAAATAACTATTGAAGCCAATAGAAATATGGAAGGAAACAAAGTGGAGGTGCTCGTCGAGGGCCGAAGCAAGAACTCACCCGATGAACTCTCAGGCAGGACGCGGACTGGCAAGATAGTCAACTTCACCGGCGACGCGGGCATGGTTTACAAATTAGTGGAAGTGAATATAATAAAAGGGTATGCTAATTCATTGCGGGGCAGGATCTAAAGTGCTCCGAGGAGGTAAGCGATGCTCAAAGAGATGAAAGTTGCGGGTATCACAGTTGACCCGTTCACGAATACACCGATCGTCCTTTTAAAAGATTCAGAGGAAAAAGATGTCCTGCCGATATGGATCGGTCTTCTCGAAGCGTCAAGTATCGCTACGGCCCTTGAGAATATCGAGACCCCGAGGCCCATGACCCATGACCTGATCAAAAATATCCTCGACAACCTGGGCGTGAAGGTCCTGAAGATCGAGGTCAATGACCTGAAGGACAATACATATTACGCGCTGATACATATCGATGTTAACAAGAAGCGCATGGTCATTGATGCGCGCCCGAGTGATGCGATCGCCATTGCCCTTCGCACGAACGCGCCCATCTTTGTTGAAGAAAGCGTAATTCAGCGTTCGGCAAAGGTTGACCTCACGACCCAGAAAGAGGATAAGATAGTTTCAGAAAGCACTGATTGGGAGGATATCCTGGAAAACCTTTCACAGGATGATTTCGGCAAGTATAAAATGTAAATATGATCGACCTGCATACGCATACCCTGTTAAGCGACGGTGAACTTCTGCCCCTTGAACTTGCCCGCCGGGCAAAAGTGAAAGGCTATACAATACTCGGCATTTCAGACCATGTCGATATAACGACCATCGAAAATGTCGCGGCATCGATACTAAAGATCAAGAAATATGCCGAACTGCATGAAGGCCTGACGGTCATACCGGGCTGTGAGCTTACCCACTGCCCCGCCAGGCAGATCGGTGAACTGACGGCGCTTGCCCGCAAGCTCGGATTTTCCTACGTGGTCGTCCACGGAGAGACAATAGCCGAACCTGTTGAAGAAGGAACCAATGCGGCAGCAATAGAAGCCGGCGTCGATATCCTGGCACACCCGGGCCTCATAACGGAAAAAGAGGTTGAAGATGCCAGGAACCGGGGCGTTCTCCTCGAAATAAGCGCCCGGAAAGGCCATTCGCTGACGAACGGCCATGTGGCGCGCCTTGCCAGATCGATCGGCGCAAAATTGATCCTCAATACGGATTCGCATAGCCCTTCGGACCTGATAACCGATGAAGCAGGGCCTCAGTATAGTACAGGGAGCAGGCCTTAACATCGATGATTTCGGGGATATGCAGAAAAATGCACGGGCGCTTGTTCGGAAGATAACAGGCTAACCCGATGAAGTTCACGATCAGCGACAGCGTTAAAAATATCCCCTACTATCCCAAGGCCCTTATGTACGGCCATGAGGATGGATGGGTCCGTCTTTCTTCCAATGAAAACCCCTACCCGCCATCAGAGAAGGTATTCGAGACGATCCTCGATGCCCTTTTCGCGGTAAACCGTTATCCCGGCGGCGAAAAGGAACTGAAGGACGATCTCGCGGCACATTATGACTTGCAGGTGAGAATTTTCGTTATCGGAAACGGCTCGAACGAGCTTATCGAAATGTCGTTCCGCGCCATGAAGCATGACAGCCGAAACGGGGTCATTGTTACCGAATCCTCGTTTGCTTTTTATGAAATTGCCGCGCGCATCTACGGCTATGAGATCAAGAAGGTTCCCCTGACCAATCTCACCACGGACCTGCCTGAAATTGCCGGCGCGATCGATGAAACAACACGGATCATTTTTCTGAATAACCCTTTGAACCCGACAGGAACCATATACGAAGACAACGGATTTTGAAAATTTCATCAAGGCCGTTCCGCCGGATGTTCTTGTTGTGGTCGATGAAGCATACGCGGAATTTGCGCAGAGCGCTGCATTTCCCCGCCACTTGTCGTATATAAAGGATTACCCTGTCCTTATCTTCAGGACATTCTCCAAGGCTTACGGCCTTGCCGGCTTGCGGGTAGGCTATTGCATCGGGGACGCGGAGCTCGTCTCTTTCCTTGAAAGGACAAAACAGCCGTTCAGCATTAACCTCATCGCTATTCTTGCTGCGCGAGGCGGCCCTCAAAGACCAGGCCCGGCTCAAGAAAGTCCTTGATAACAGCGCACTGGCATCGAAACGTTTCTACTACGATGCCCTTAATGGACATGAGCCTCGAATATATACCCTCGGAAGCAAATTTCGTTCTCATCCGCATTGGGGACAAGGCAGAAGAGATCACCCGGAAGCTTTTTGAGAGGAAAGTACTTGTCCGCTTCATGGGGTCCTACGGATTTCCCGACTGCATCCGGATCTCCTTCGGCACCCCTGCCGAAAATAAACGATGTATTGAAGAATTGAAGAAGCTCATCTGATCTGAAAATCTTTCCGATATTACCGCGAACGTTCTGATAGGGCCCCCATTATCCGTAGAATGATTTTACAAGAGTAGGCACATTTTTCGGGCCGAATGCCGTTTCATGGACCTTCTTGAGAAAACGCCTGTACAGCCGGGTTTGTTCGTCAAATTCCACCAGGAATGCATCGTGGCCATAATCCGATCTCAATATGCGGCACTTCGCATCGATACCGGCAGTCCGGCACGCTTTCACGATCTGCTGTGATTGATACGGGGGATAAAGCCAATCTCCCGAGAATGCTATCACGAGGATCTTTGTCTTGATGCCCTGAAGGAATTTAACGGCCGGCGTATAACTGGCCATGCTGAAATAATCGGCTGCTTTGGTTATGTACAGGTATGAATTGGGATCGAAGCGATTCACAAAATCATATCCCCGGTAATGGAGATAATTCTCGACCTCAAATTTTGGGCCGAATTTAAATGGCTTTACCCCGTCTTTGGTCCGCCTGCCGAACTTCTCATTCATCGACGTATCGCTCATGTATGTGATGTGGCCGATCATCCGGGCAACGCTTAATCCCTTTTCCGGCAAACGCTTCCCGTAATAATCCCCGTCATTCCAGTTAGGGTCTGCCATGAGTGCCTGGCGGCCGGCCTCATTGAAGGCTATTTGCTGGGGAGTGTGTTCCCATGTGGTGGCTATAAGGATGGCTGAGGCCACCATGTGCGGATATGAGACGACCCATTGAAGCGCCTGCATCCCGCCCATCGACCCGCCGACAACGGCCAGAAGTTTCTCGATGCCAAGATGGCTGATAAGGTGCTTCTGTGCTTTCACCATATCCCGTATCGTGACCAGGGGAAAATCGAGGCCATACGGCTTTTGTGTTTCAGGGTTAAGAGAAGAAGGGCCCGTCGAACCTCCGCAGCCTCCAACGACATTGCTGCAAATGACAAAGTACTTTTCGGTATCGAATGCCAAACCGGGACCGATCATATCATGCCACCAGCCCGGCGGCCTTTTGCCCATCGTGGTAACCGGCTGCGTGTGCGTCGCCCGTAAGCGCATGGTGGATCAGGACTGCGTTGGTCCGATCCTTATTCAACTCGCCGTATGTCTCGTACGCAAGGGTGACCGGCCCGATGCGGTCATTGCTCTCGAGGATGAATCCGCCGGGTGGATGGGCAAACGTGAAATATTGGGTTTCAACTATTCCGATACGGTCTCTTCTTTGATCTTCTGCATTTTCCCGAATTATTTTTATCCGAACCCCCGCCCTTATGCAACAGGAAAACTTAAAAAGACGCCACTGTCTGATATTTGCGGGAACATTTATACCGCAGACCGCGTCATATACATTATGAATCATTAAATCGCACGGATGGAAGAATGATAACAAAAATGGCAATGATCGTGTTGGTATTGGCAATACTGGCAGGATGCTCAATTGCGCCGCCGCGAGACCCACACGACCCGGCCCCCTATTATTCGGCGCCGCCTTGCTGTTCTCCCGCCTGCTATGTACCGGCATCCGGTCCCAGGACTGGATATTACGGGTTTCGTGGCGGAGGAGGAAATCATCACCGCGGCCCCGGTCGCGGCAGCCGGCACCACAGTAGGTCGGGTTTACTTTTCAACCCTGCACGACCACTGTTCTTAAGGCTTCATCGATACTGATCGGCCTAGGGTCGTATTTTATTCTTTGAGATCTTGTCCAGGATCTTTTGCCCCGTTTGAGGGCCCCAGCCTATCATGATCTCACCATTCAGATCAATTGTGGGGACGCTGGTACGGCCGGTCAATCTCCTTAGCTCCGACGCCCCTTCCGTGTCATTGCTTATATCAATTTCGGTATATTGTATCCCATTCTGCGAAAGAAACTCTTTCGCCTGATTTGCGTAAGGTCACCGCGGCGTTGTAAATAACCGCAATTCCCCATGGGCGGCTTTGGCCGGTGAATTTTGTCTTTTCATAAAGCCGTACCCGTAATAGACAATGGCTATGCATATCAATCCGGTGACGATTGCGACCGAAGCGGTTGATCTTTTCTTTTTCCTGATAGTGGCCGGGGACCGGGCCGTTAAAATTAAGATCGCTGTTTATGGGGCGTGAGGGCCTGTTTCTTTCGTTCCAGTGTTTTTTTACGATCTCATAGGCGGAACTTACTTCTTTCAGCCTTGCCCAGGCTTCCTGCCGGGAAACCAGGTCGTCGGACGATTGCTCAGCCTGATATTTCCTCACCAGTTCATGGTACCTTGCATCTATTTCGCTTAACGGCGCCTCTTCGGGAATTCCCAGGTCCTTGTACATTTTTCGGGTCAATTCATCCATATCCGGTCCCCCTTGAATGTCCTTTCAACCCCTTTATTCGAATGGCTGAAAATATATATTAATAGTTGTCAATTTATATTGCAAAAAATTTATCATTTGTGATAAACAAAATCTCATCTCGATCCCTTCGAGAGCATGATGGGAGTGTAGCACTTTAGAAACACTTCCTTGTTCAAAGTATGACATTTGGTTACATTATCTAATAAAAACAAGCTGTTACGTGCTTGCAATATATCCTGACATATGATAAATTAATATCGCATTACGAAGTGGAAGTTGCGTTTGTTGAAATATAATAGCCGGTGTTGCCTGTTTATCATGATGCATCCGTATTTCACACGTAAAATAAAATGATTTTTCGCGCCTGATCCGAAACAATGTTCAGGCTGTAAATATACTTGCGAGGCGAATATGTTATCGACAGCTCCAGAAACAAAATCACGGAATAAACTACCACCTATATTATTTGATAAGACACAATACATTATTGGCGCCCTTGAAAAAATCACCGGGATCAGGACCCTTGTTTACTGGAATTCGGGCAGGGGGAATATATGCAACGATGATGCGGTCGCGCTGTATGAGATATTTAAAAAGGTCCATGGCGGGAAAAAGGTGGCCATATTTCTCAAATCCAATGGCGGCGATGTCGAAGCGGCGTTGAGGATCGTCAACCTTGTACGAGAATATTTCGAGGAAGTGATCGCGTGGGTACCTCTCGAATGTGCCTCCGCTGCGACCATGATATCTCTCGGGGCCGACGAGATTCACATGGGGCCTTTGGCTCACCTGACCGCTATAGATTCGTCGATCCGGCATCACCTGTCGCCCATCGACCAGACCGAGAACAAAAAAGTAAGCGTCAGCCAGGATGAATTATCCCGGATAGTCAGTCTCTGGAATAAGAACGCACAGCCGCATCATGACAACCCTTATAAAGAGGTTTTCAAGTATATCCATCCTCTTGTGGTAGGGTCCATAGACCGGTCCAGTTCGCTTTCGATAAAGATCTGCAAGGAGATCCTTTCCTACCATATAAAGATGAACAGGAATGTGAGCGGATCAGTAAACATCTCAACTATGACTACCCGTCACATGGATATCCCATAACAGCCCGCGAAGCGAAAAAAGCCGGCCTGAAGGTCTTCAGGCTCGATCCCGGATGTCAATGATCAGCTTTTGGACCTTAACGAGCTCTATTCCGAAATGGCCCAAAAGGCGCTTACAGACCATGACGAATATAACTACCACGACAATGAGATCGTCAACATCGTCGAAGCCAGGGGTGTTCAGATCTATTATCAAAATGATAAGGACTGGAATTATATAAAAGAAGAGCGCCGCTGGCAATCTCTCAACGATGAGAGTTCCTGGCGAAAGATAGAGCCCGTTGACGGAAAAAAAATAACGTCCACCCTTTATATCCGTTAGACCGGGCAAGCTTGACGGTTATATAAAATTAACGAACCCCATCGTGGACCCGATTTCTCGGCTACTGGATATTGTTATCCCGACGGCGGGTGATCGCGCTATGGCCGTCCTTTATAGACGGCCATAGCCATTTAGCCGATTGCCTGCTACATATCCTTCATTTCTTTGCTGATGTCGATAGGCGAGCCGTACCTCTTGTCGGGCAATTTCTCAATTGTCCTGAGGACATCGTCCGGCGCGTCATTATCCCTGGCCTGCTGTAGCAGTTTCTTCTTGTCCGCAGGAAAATCTATCCCTTTCAGATAATTTTCTACCGCGGCTGGAGATGCCCTGTCGGATCTCCTCTTCCGCCCTGGGCGGCTTTTTTTCCGCCTTCTGTTGTTCCCGCCATAATACTTACCTCCTCTGGTAATTAAGTTTAGGGGATAAACGTAATGCCCAGCAAAGAACAGTCAAGCGGTAGATAACAATACATCCTATATTTCAGGTAGTTATAATTTGGGGAAGTTACGTAAAACCTCATATTGCGGCAAAATTTAATTTATTCCCGGCGATAAAAGAGCCTCGAAATGAAACTTGTCAATAGCAGAACAGTGCTTAAGGAACATATGAGAGGCTCGTCATACCTGTCAAGATCGAGACAAAAGTGAAGACACGCCAGACTCTTTGCATGCATGGCTGAAGCTAGAGGGCAGCGAATATTTTTATTCTCTCCCTGCCTGATTGAAATACTGAGCCCGGCGTATTAAACATACAGAGGAGGAAATTATGAGTGATGACATGATCGCAGCCATTTGTCCGAAATGCGGTGCGAAAAACCGGGTTCCCGCCGGCCGGTGGAAGGAGCGTCTGCGATGCGGCAGATGCAAGGAACCCCTTGATCTTCAGGACCTTTATCCCGGTAGGCCCGTCAATGTTACCGACGCCACTTTTCAACGGGAGGTAACGGATTTCAAGGGCCCCGTGCTGGCGGAGTTTTTCGCACCGTGGTGAGGGCATTGCCGCAATCTTGAACCGGTTCTGGATGAACTGGCACAAACCTTTCAAGGACAGGTAAAAATCGTCAGGATAAATGTCGATGGCTCTCCCTTATCGGCATCGCGCCATGGTGTGCAAGGAGTGCCTGCTATGTTCTTTTACAGAAGCGGCGCTATCCAGGACCAGGCCGTCGGGGCCTTGCCGAGAAATGAAATAGAGCGCCGCATCAGGGCGATCATGTAGGGCTGTATTATTCCGGTCGATTATCTGCCTGTG
Source organism: uncultured delta proteobacterium (assembly GCA_963823725.1). Taxonomy (GTDB): domain Bacteria; phylum Desulfobacterota; class Syntrophorhabdia; order Syntrophorhabdales; family Syntrophorhabdaceae; genus Delta-02. Next base: position 142,202 of record CAWGMJ010000018.1, on the reverse strand, counting down.
TCCTGTCGTATGGAGAGATTACACACGAATTGTCGGATACGCTACAGACAACTTTGCATATTTAAAATACCTTTTAATAAAAGAGCGAATTAAAAGGGAAAACGATATGGATCTCCTGAACAGATTGAGGTACAAGCTTTATCCGGCAGCATCGCAGTACTGGAGCCATGCCACCCTGGTAGAGGGGAAGCTCAGGGATAGCAAAGATGCATTCCGTTGTCTCTTTGTGGAAAATGACGACCTGATGGACTACATGGTTCCCCGCATGTACGGGGAACCACCGGTCATTATCAGGAAATGGCGGACATGGATTCCATCCCTTCAGAAGACAATCAATAATTTCGATGATATCGACATGGCCGTTGCGGTACTTCCCCGGAGATATGAGTCGCAATTAGAGAAGACAGCTCATTTCAAGAGCCAGACCCTCATCTGTTCACGTATCGACACATCGGATGGATGGGATGCGGTCAAGAAACGTTTTCAGCACAACAAACGGCAATTCTGCAATAAGATGGATAAGAAATCCATGTTTTCATGCCGGATCTCAAAAGAAGTGAGGGATTTCCATTTCTTCTACCACGAGATGTACGTTCCCCATATTCGCAAAAGATTCCAGGAACTGGCTTGTGTGGATTCATATGATGAAATGAAAGCTATGTTCCTTAGAGGTTTTCTCCTTTTTGTCGCAGAAGGGGACATGACCATTGCCGGTGTTCTTTGCGAGATCCAAAACGATACTCTGCTTTCCCGAAGAACGGGAGTTCTTCACGGCAATGAGGATTACATCAGGAAAGGGGCCTCTTCGGCCGAGTACTATTTTATCCTTAAGTTCGCGCTGGAGAATGGCCTTTCGAAAGTTGATCTCCTCAGAAGCAGGCCTTTCCTGAATGACGGGGTTTACACCACCAAAAGAAAATGGGGGGCAATGGTCTGCCCAAACGATCAATCGAATACATGGGTGTTTTTCTTTATCCCAAAATATACCAGCAAAATAACAACTTTCTTTGAGGTAAACCCCGTGATAAGCTGCAAGGACGATAAAATGTACGGAGTGGTAGGCTGGAGCAATACGGACCCTCCTTCCGAAAAGGACCACTCGATATTTACCAATCAATATTATGCACCGGGGCTTGACGGTTTGGTTCTGATACGCCCTGATTCCGAAGAACCGGTTCACATTGATTTTAAATAACGTACTTGCAATCGAGGGGTAAAAATCCGTTCCGAAGCGGGATCAATGAATGACGCTCCTGGTTATCCCTTCTGAAAGGAAGTCTGCTGTTTGCGCGTCGGACCGAAGATCCCGTCCAATAGATGATATAGAAGGCGGGCCTAAAAAGGCCCGCCTTGCCTGAATGCTATTTTTTCTTAGGTTTTGCGGCTGGTTTTGCTGCTTTTACCGGTTTTGCTTTCACTGCGGCTTTCTTGGCCGGCTCAGCCTTTTTAACAGGTTTGGACACCGCTTTCCCGTTGACGACGGCCTTTAACGTTGCACCGGCGGAAAACCTCGGGACTTTCTTGGCGGCTATCTTGATCTCCTGTCCGGTCCGGGGATTTCTTCCTTTTCTCGCCTTCCGGGAGCTGACGGAAAATGTCCCGAAGCCGACAACCGTCACTTTTTCGCCTTTCTTGATCGCCTGCGTTATGCTGCCGATGACAGCTTCAAATGCCTTTGCTGCCGCTACTTTTGGTATCTTTGCTTCTTCAGCTACCTTTTCAATGATCTCTGCCTTAGTCATTTTACCCCTTCCTTATATAGAGTATATCTATACTTATCAGGCGCCGTGAAGCTGCCTGTTGTGCTAAAGGACGCTAAACAAATGACTTTTAAGAAATACTTATCATAAATATACGAAAAATCAAAGTTCTTCGTGAGAAAAATAATTTTTGGGCAAGAGGTGCTTTTCCATAGCCAGCTCGATGAATGAGGCGACTTATCTTTATTTTCTTGCTAATTAATTCGATTTTCATGATAATTCAGGCATATCAAAAAGACAGGTAATGGGTGATGGGATAATTTTTCCAATTACCCATTACCTAGTACCTATTACCAAGGTTTTACAATATGGTTAATATCAACAGGGCTCTACGATCATACCGGTTCTCGATCATATTGATACTGTCAGTTGTGCTCGGCGCCGTCATCGGCCTTATTTTCAGGCAAGATGCCGTAATACTTAAGCCTCTGGGAGACATATTCCTTAATCTTCTGTTCACGGCCATCGTGCCCCTCGTCTTCTTTTCCATAGCATCTGCAGTATCCGGTATGCCCAATGCAAGACGGCTCGGCCGGATACTGTCCAGCATGGTCCTGGTATTTGTCCTGACGGGTATTATCGCATCTGTCATCATGATGGTCTGCGTCCAGATCTATCCGCCGGCAACAGGGGTCGTTATCAACCTTGGCCAAAAGGTACAGATCGATCATTTCAGGACCTCTGAACAGATCGTCAAAGCTTTTACGGCATCGGATTTTAACGAGATCCTTTCCAAGAGGAACATGCTCGCTTTGATAATTTTTTCGATTCTTATCGGATTGGGAACAGCCGCGGCGGGAGATAAAGGCAGGATATTCTCAAATTTTCTCTCTTCCGGGAATGAGGTCGATGATGAAGGTTATTTCTTTCATCATGTATTACGCGCCTGTTGGTCTGTGCGCTTATTTCGCCCATTTCATCGGTATCTATGGTACAGACCTTTTGAATGTGTATTTCAGGGGGATGGCGCTTTACTATCCCGTCGCGATCCTCTATTTTATAGTCGCGTTTTCGATATATGCTTACATAGCTGCCCGAAGGCAGGGAGTGCGGAGATTTTGGGGGAATATCATGCCTACCAGCCTGACGGCGCTGGCAACGGGAAGCAGCGTTGCTGCAATTCCCTGCAATATTGATGCGGCAAACAGGATCGGCGTTCCCAAAGACATAAGTGAAGTGATCATTCCCATCGGTGCAACCATCCATATGGATGGATCGTGTCTCGGGTCGGTCCTGAAGATCGCTTTTCTTTTCGGGATATTCAATATCAATTTCAGCGATCCCATGACCATGCTCACAGCTGTTGGGATCGCCATATTATCCGGAACGGTCATAACAGGCATTCCTTCCGGCGGCATCATAGGCGAGATCCTGATCATTTCTCTTTATGGGTTTCCCCTGGAAGCATTACCTATCATATCAATGATCGGTGCATTGATCGATCCCCCCGCAACCATGATAAATGCAGTGGGAGACAATGTTGCGAGTATGGTGGTGGCGCGAATGGTGAACGGCAAGGATTGGTTTCCGGGATAAATACGATTATTTCTCCCGCTGATGGCCGGCCTTTCGATGTGGCCGTACATTCCTGGAAATTTTTCTCTATTTTTCTCCGGTTATTATGGTTATTTCGCCCGGTTCGGTGCACTGGTCTGCCATAATTACTGCACGATGGGCAAGAGGCGAAAGCCCTTCCACTATCTCGTCGTCGGTGTAGGCCCACAGGCCCCGCTTGGGGCAGCAACCTGGTGGTGGACCTTGTTATCGTCACCGTCAACATACAGGATCCCTTTTTTACCCTCGAGGCCAATACTGCTTCCGAGCGTGTGCCGGGTCCGGGTAAGCAGGAATTCCCTGCCGTCTTCTATGACCATGTATGTATTTACGGTTCCCGGTAAATTGCCCGTCAACGGCGTCGAACTGACCTTCTTTATCTTTATCTCCACGTAAGGCGCCTCGAGCATTAATATAGCCGCAAATAAGCGCCTGGTTCAAGAGGCAAAGTGGAACCGCCCTTTTATTCCTGGAATCCCTCGAGGCGCTGCCGCCGTAACGGGTGCCTGAGTTTTTTAAGGGCCTTGGCTTCTATCTGGCGGATACGTTCACGGGTCAATCCAAAAGCATCGCCCACTTCTTCCAGCGTGTAGTCGGTTGTCTCGCCAATACCGAGCCGCATCCTGATCACCTTTTCTTCTCTCGGGGTAAGCGTAGCCAAGACCTGGTCTATCTCATCCTTCAATGAATTCTCAACAAATTCCGCCAGAGGGGAGGAGGCTTTCGGGTCAGCAATGAGATCGCCGAGTCTCGAATCATCATCTCCTATCGGCGTTTCGATTGAAACCGTTCCGCCGGAGACTTTCATGATCTTTCTGACCTTTTCTACCGGAAGGCCGGCTTTATGTGAAATGTCCTCGATGTCCGGGTTTTCTCCCGATTCCTGGAAAAGGGCCGAAGTGGCCTTGTTTATTTTATTTTTTGTCTCCAATACATGGACCGGAACCCTGATGGTCCTTCCGCAATCAGCAATTGCCCTCGTTATGGCCTGCCTTATCCACCACGTCGAGTATGTCGAGAATTTATAGCCTTTCTGATAATCGTATTTTTCAGCGGCCTTCATGAGCCCCATATTGCCTTCCTGAATGAGATCAAGGAAAGACAGCCCGCGGTTCTGGTATTTTCTCGCAATATTGATCACAAGCCTCAAGTTTGCCTGAACGAGCCTGTTCCTGACCGATTTCAGCCCGTTCTCGATCTCGCCTAGCTCGGTCAGCCTTCGCTGTATGACGGTGGCCTCGCTGCGGTCCATCAGCTTCATCTGATGCGTGATCTTCCGGATTATCTCCACAATCGTTTTCTTGTTGAGCTTCAGATCAAGCAAAGCTTTTTCTGTCTTATCTTCTATTTTCTGCAGGTCTCCGGTTAATTTCTTTTTGTCCGGCTTACCGGCGCCCGCGATCAGTGTCTTTATTTCCTGCCGTTTCGCATGCTGGCTTTTTATCGCATTGATCGATGATATGATTGCTTTTCTGTATTTCTCCTCATCTTTCTGCGTCAATTCCATCTCATCGATGTTGACCACGTCTGTTATGCTTGTGGTCTCTCCCTTTAAAAACCTGCCTATTTCAAAAAGCTCATTGATGGCTTCGGGCATGTCAAACAGTATCTTTATTGCTTTCCTTTCAGCTTCTTCAATTTTTTGCGATATATGCAGTTCTTCGTCCGGTGTGAGCAGCGATACCTGCCCCATGTCTTTTAGATATGCCCATACGATATTATCCGTGTTTTCCGAAGGTGTCCTTTCGGTTTCTTCAAGATCGCCCCTCGCTCGTTTTCCTGAACCGGTCTTCCTCTGAATCGTTTCGACCAGGTCGACCTCCGATTCTGAAACGAAGTCAAAGTCCTCTTCGGTGTCACGGGAAAAGCTTATCTCGCTGGCAAGGGTCTCGTCGGCATCATCGGCCGCATAAAAATCCTTCTCAATTCCCGTATCCATCAAATCCTTTACTTTTGTATTATTTATTGCCATATTTAGTCTCCCCAAAAATAAGAAAGTCTTACCTGATTTAAAACTGGTAACTATAGATTTTTAAAAAGGAAAGAGCAGGCCGTAAAACCCGACCTGCCTTCGTCGACTAACTTTCTATGCCTATTATAACACATGATTAATGTAATTTCAATACTTAAGTTATAACCAATTTTTCCCCCGCTGCATCAATAATATGGTCTGTGTGCCCATATTACCTTATGGCCGGCCCTTTATTTGCCTGTCATAGAACTCTTTTTCGAATGTCATGACAATAGTCATGTCTTTTTCGTTCGTTATATGGACGATAAGGGGGCGCCCGGTATCGTCGTCCTTTCCCAGGAGACGGAAGGCCGCGTCCTTTTTCTCAATTATTGTGAAACCATGTTTTTTGAGCCTTTCGGCGGTTTCTTCATTCATGGCGCCGTGAAAAATAAAGGCCTGCCCGATAAGCTGCTGATCCTCGTAGATACAGCCGGCTCCCAGCATAGGCTCCATATTTTTAAGGTTATAGATCTCGGCTTTGAGGCCGTTCCCTACATCCATAATATCGTCGGGGTTTCCCAGAAGTGAGTGTACCTTCGATTTCGGCATAAGGACACTGACATCATCCAGGGCCTGGATATCTATGGCATTTAAAGGCCCGGCGGCGATGAAGGATAATATGAAAGCAAATAAAAGAGTGCAGGTTTTCTTCACGGGTCTTCTCCTTTCACCGCGAGAACAGGCTGTCAATGAGGCTCAGTACGCCCACGGGATCTATGCCCACGCTTGCGGAAGTCCGTGAAGATCTCGTGGATGTGGTACTGCTGGACACGGTATGTGTCGATGAGGACGACCGGGTTTCCATCCTGTTCGGGGAGGGCATTACGGTCGTCGTTGAACCTGTCGTTACGGTATTGCTGTTTGATGCCGTATTCGACCGGGAAGATGAGGTCTCCCATGTCTTCTCAATGGGATTTGACTGGCTTATCCCTATAGCGCCTCCGGCGATCACCCCCGCCCTGACAGCATCCCTGGTATTAATGTCGGCCGAGGCGGACGGCTGCGGCGGGGATGGGATCGTGGGCGCGGCTGGATAAACCGGCTGACCTGACCTCTGGCCCTGCAATGGAATGAGGGCAACTGCAACGGATGGGGGCGTAAGAATATAGGCCTCACCCGATGCCTCCTGGTCTGAAATGGAACTCATGCCGCTATTCATTCCCATCGCGGTGTTCTTAAAAAAAAGTCCCGAATTGACCCCTGATTGGACCGCCTTCATCATCACTTTGTTCGACAGGTATTGCCTGGTAACAGGCATATCGGCCTGCTGGTAGCCGTCTTTGAGCAGCGTGAGGATATGGTCGCGGTTCCTTTCAAGGGAAACAGTGCCCGGTGTCTGCCCTGCCTGCCGGCCGTCGGCCAGGATCCTGGCACCCATGGGATTTGAAGATACGGGAATATCCTGCCTGAGGATCGTTGTTTCACATCCGGCGGCGAAGAGGCCAAAAAGACAAAGGATCATGAAATATTTTTTTCCGGCCATTGAAGCTCCTTGTTCCTTTTTCGTTCGTCAAATCAGAGAAGCACAAATGTCGACAGGATCTTTTAAGTTAATTGGTTTTTTGCTGGCCCGTTGTATTGACTTTATTTGTCTTTTCCCATGGATCGGGTTCAAGGGTGCCTTTTTTCTTATCGGGCATTGTTTTGACAGACTCTTTTTCATCGACCGTGTCCTGGATCGATTTTTTCCCGGTTCCCGTCTTTTTGGCGGCAATCGAAGCAGTCGCGAATGTAAAGACCACGAACACTGCGAGTATGACCGTTAATACCTTCTTCATGCCTTCCTCCGGTGTATTCAATATTGCGTTTTCTCAATGGATATCACACAGGCCTCAATCTATCAAGAATATAACTGAAAATTTTTCTCAAACCCATGACCCATCGTCTATTACCCATTACCCGAATTAATTACATGCTTCTTAATTTGTAATATTCAACCGGCGCATGATCGTCGGTTATGATCGGCATATCCAGGGTAATTTTTTCCTTCCATACCGATCTGAGATATACATTCAATTCGCTGTCGGCAGATTCAAAGGATGGTTCTTTATCATTCTTGAGCGCTATCAGGATAATATTCTGAGACTCAAAGCTGTTTTCATGATTTACCCGAAAGATATATACATGCGGGAAATACATTTTGTACGTAGCGATCTCTGCGCGAAGGAATTCACCTTTTTTCCCGTCGATCGCGGAGATTATATTCTGAATTACCAGGCCATCGTTATTGAGCGCTTTATACATCTTTTCGACGGCTTCCCTGGTGGCAAGCTGATACGGGACGGAGTTGAATGAGTTAAATGCATCGCTGTAGATGACGTCATATTTGTTTGCGGTCCTGTTCAGATAAGTCCGTGCATCCTCATGAAATATTCTCAGCCGGGCATTATCATACAATCCGAAGTACTTTCGCGCTATTTTTGTCATTCCGGGATCTATCTCCACGACATCCATGGTCGATCCCAAGAATTTCTTCAAAAAATCTTTGGGATATGAATACCCACAGCCCCCGATCATCAGGGCGGTATTTATATTGGGCTTGAAATGTTTTGCCAGGCGAAAATATTTCGTGTATCTGAAAACCAGTTCATCGTCATACAGGTACATCGCCGACTGCGCAGCAAAAGGGTCCGTATAAAGGACCACCATGGGCTTTGCTCACCTGGGTTTCATAGCTTATCCAGACCTTGTTGTAAGGGGTATCAATGTCTATCATTCCTTTTTTCGTAAAGACACCATGGATGTTCCCGAAAAATATCAGACCTGAAAAAAGGCAAATGAGGACTATCTTTGCCTTGAAAAATGCTTTCCAGCTTGCCATGAGCGACAGGCCCAATGAATACGACCGCCATAAAAAACAATATTTTCGTAGTGCCGAAGAATGGAATTATGAAAAAACCCTGCCGAAAAAGTCCCGGCAATGCTGCCGATGGTCGAAATGGCGTATAGATTACCGACCGTGGAAGCAGAGCTTTCCAGGCTGTTCATCCTTAATTTTACCGAGAAGGGCGATATCATCCCCAGCAAAGTGCTGGCAGGGGCGAATAAAAATAATGACGCCAGAAGGGCGGTATATTCCGAACGTATATTGAATAAGGCAACGGCTTCCAAAATAACGTGTTTCGAAAAAACCGTAAGCCCGATAAAAATCGCTGCAAAAAATAGAATGCCCGAGAAAAAATGCCATTCGGCCTTTTTATCGGCCAGCTTTCCGCCCAGATAATAACCCAGGCTGAGGCTCCCGAGGATAACCCCGATCAAACTGCTCCAGACATATATCGAGGTGCCGACGTACGGCGAGATCAGCCGTGACCCAACCAGTTCGTAAACCATCACTATAGCGCCGGAAATAAAAACGATGCATTCCAATATATATTTCTTCATTGTTTCATTCTCCCTATCCGTGGAAAAAAGTTTATCAATATTGAGGACCCTATTGCAATCTGTATCGGCTCGCCTGGTCCGGGCATCATGAAGGAAATATCATCCAGACGATGTATGAAAATATGTACAGAATGGGCAGGCAGTACGGCGTTTCATCTTGAAAATAACGAGGTATTTCAGCGGGATACAAAACAGGCACTCATGGCGCATATTTTGCTTAATAAGATTGGGGACCAGGGGAGAACCCTGTATTCATATCCTTCCAAAAATCTAAAGGGGCAACAAATTATGTTCAACTCAATCTTCCATTTCATGTCGAAAGATCTGGCTATCGATCTCGGCACCGCAAATACACTGGTATATGTCAAAGGAAAGGGCATCATCGCAAATGAGCCTTCCGTAGTCGCTGTTCACAGAGATTCCCGGGGCATAAAAAAGGTCATTGCCGTCGGTACTGACGCAAAGAACATGCTGGGAAAGACACCGGGAAACATAGACGCAATACGCCCTTTAAGGGACGGAGTTATCGCCGATTTTGAAATAACTGAGGCTTTGCTAAAATATTTCATCCAGAAAGTCAACGGCAAAAGGTCCCGCGCCCGGCCGCGGATCGTCATCTCGGTCCCTTCGGGAATTACCCCCGTAGAGAAAAGGGCTGTCAAAGAATCCGCCGAATCGGGAGGGGCGAAAGAAGTCTATCTTATCGAACAACCGATGGCGGCAGCGATAGGGGCTGGGTCTTCCCGTAACGGAGCCGAGCGGCAATATGATCGTTGATATCGGAGGCGGCACAACGGAAGTCGCAGTTATCAGCCTCGCCGGCATCGTATACTGCAATTCGGTAAGGGCGGCCGGTGATAAGCTTGACCTCGCTATAATACAATACGTCAAAAGAAAATATAACCTCCTTATCGGTGAGCGGACAGCGGAAATGATAAAGATCAATCTGGGCTCGGCCTATCCTGATCCGGACGAAGAGAGGATCACCATGGAAGTAAAGGGCCGGGACCTCGTCGGCGGTACTCCCAAAACCCTGGAGGTCTCATCGGCAGAGATACGGCAGGCTATTGCCGATCCTGTAAAGTCTATTGTGGAAGCAATAAGGATCGCCCTGGAAAGGACCCCGCCGGAACTTGCGGGCGATATTGTCGACAAAGGCATCGTTATCAGCGGCGGGGGCGCACTGCTCAAGAATCTTGATCTTCTGATTAAGGAAACCAGCAGGCTTCCCGTCTCAATTGCTGAAAACCCGACGACAGCAGTCTGTGAAGGGGCCGGTAAGGCGCTTGACGAGGTGAATCTGCTCAGGGAGATAGCGTCCTATATTTAAGAAAGGTAATGGGTAATAGGTAATGGGTAATGGGAGGTAATGGAACAATTCCTATCACCTATTACCTATTACCTTTTTTATATTGACCATTCGTCGATGCGGATTATAATATCAGATCGTTACTAATCAATATTTATGGAGGTAAATATGACCGCTATTGAATATCTCAAGGCCAATCCGGTGTTTCATATCGCGACCGCCGACGGGACAAAACCCCGGGTACGCCCTTTCGGGTTCAGCATGAACAGGAACGGGGCGATATATTTCTGCACAAACAAAACAAAAGACGTCTACAAACAGCTGTCCGGCAATCCGGAGATCGAGATCTCCGATATGGGAACCGACGGGACCTGGCTGAGGATAAGAGGCCGGATCGCATTTGATGATTCACGGGATGCCAGGGTCCAGGCATTCGCGGAATCTGCGAACCTGCTCAAAGTTTATCCAAAAGGCGCGGATGACGAAACATTTGTAACGTTCTATTTTACAGAGGCGATCGCGACACTTTTTTCATTTACGGCTGCCCCGAAAAGCATTCCACTTGTATAAAGAGGATAGGAAGGGGTTACCACTATTACCGCAGACCGATGCCGGTAAGGCGGCACCCGCGAAAGCCGGTTAGTTATTTCAATGCCCAGTGGTGGATAAGCGCAGCGGCAGACCAGGCTGCGAATCCTGAACCAAGGACCCCGGCAAGGGACATCTCCTTTTTCAAACAAAAAAAGACGACGAGATAAAATGCTATGCTTGGCAGGATACCCCAGAGCGCACCTTTGGCAAAACCCTGCATAACCTGCCATTGTCCCCTGTTCTCGTAATATACGAATGACAGGATCAGGGCGCCGGCTAAAGGCATAACGCTTATTAGTCCGGATATTGACGGGAATTTCCTGGCGATGCCTGTCGCTGCCAGAATGACGGCCACGCTTATTGCCAGTTTAATTACCAATTGCATATAATAACCTCCTGAATTCTTCAGTGCGTGAATTACCAAATACGGACGCTGCGTTCTTGAGCTTCTCCTTTATTTTGCTTTGGTTCCGTCCTTTTTACAAGATGTGCATTCGGGAAAATAATGAACATCCCTATTGAGATATCGAGGGAAAATGCGATAAAACTAATATTAACCAAGTGTTTTTCTATAAGAGGGGTCAAAAATGGGCACGGATCCAGGACGGGGAAACTGCAATGAACATTCGCGACAAGACCTTACAGCGGGAACAATGTTATGTATACGGCAAATGGGTCGGTTCCGATAACGGGCAGACCACGCTAATCGTTAATCCCGCCACTGGCGAGCCTTTAGGAAATGTTCCCGACATGGGGCGCCAGGAAACACGCCGTGCCATTTCGGGGGCCGAGGCGGCTCTGCCCGGTTGGCGGGCACTTACGGCACGGGCACGGGCAGCTATCCTGCGGCGCTGGTTTAATCTGATCATTGAGAACCAGGAAGATCTGGCCACGATCCTCACGTTGGAACAAGGCAAGCCCCTGGCTGAAGCCCAGGTGAGATCGCGTATGCCGCAAGCTTCCTGGAATGGTTCGCAGAAGAAGGAAAGCGTGTATACGGGGATATTATCCCGCCGCATCAGGCCAACAAGAGAATACTGGTACTGAAGGAGCCTGTTGGGGTGTGCGCGGCGATCACTCCCTGGAATTTCCCTTCGGCTATGATCACCCGCAAGGCCGGCGCCGCTTTAGCTGCCGGTTGCACAATGGTGGTCAAACCTGCCCGGAAGACGCCCTTTTCGGCCCTCGCGCTTGCGGCGCTTGCGGAACGTGCGGGTCTGCCGGCAGGAGTCTTGAACATTGTGACCGGCCCTGCACAGGCTATCGGCGACGAGATCCTGGATAACCCTTCGGTAAAGAAACTCAGTTTCACGGGATCCACAGCCACAGGAAAATATCTGATGCAGCGCTCCGCCGGCACGCTCAAGCGTTTATCGCTGGAATTGGGCGGCAACGCACCGTTTATCGTATTTGAAGATGCCGATATTGAAGCTGCGGTTGCCGGGGCTCTCCTTTCAAAATATCGCAACAGCGGCCAGACCTGCGTTTGTGCGAACCGCTTCCTGGTCCATGCCAGCATTTATGATGAATTTGCCGCACGGCTGACGGAAGCAGTCCGCGCTGAGATGAATTGCGGCAATGGCCTTATGCCGGGAATTACGCAAGGCCCCCTGATAGATGACGCGGCCCTGAAAAAGGTTGAGTGCCAGGTCGAAGATGCTGTCGCTAAGGGAGCAAAAATATTGACGGGGGGAAGGCGTCATGCGCTGGGCGGGACGTTCTATGAGCCGACAGTGCTTGTTGATGCGACGGCGCAAATGCTCTGTGCCAACGAGGAGACATTCGGGCCCGTGGCCCCGCTGTTCAGGTTCCACAATGATGAAGAGGCCGTGCAACTGGCCAACGCTACAGAATTTGGATTGGCAGCCTATTTTTACAGCCATGACCTGAGGCGGGTATTCAAAATCGCCGAATCGCTGCAATATGGCATGGTCGGGGTCAATACCGGGATAATCTCCACCGAGGCCGCCCCTTTCGGCGGCATCAAGGAATCAGGCTTCGGTCGTGAGGGCTCAAAATACGGCATCGAAGAATATCTGAACATCAAATACATGTGCATTGAGGTTTAGAAAAAGGGGACTCGGCATGTCTGATAAATTCGATTCGTTGATCATCATTCTGAACAGGATTGACAGCAATGCAAAGGTAACTGTGGAGTCTCTTGCGTGAAGAATTGGAGAGAAGTAAGCGAACCGTGCATCGATACATAAGCACCCTTATAACGGCCGGTTTCCCGATCGAGTATGATCATCGCCAATAAGACGTACGGATTTATGGATGGATATACACTGAAAAAACCGCATCTGTCGGTTGAAGAGGCCCTGGCATTCTCGCTTGCAAAAAAGCTTCTCGGAAATCTTGGCCCCGGGATGCAGAAAAGCCTGGATACAATTGAAGAAAAGCTTAGCTTTAAAAAGCCCCCGGGGATTCTCGCATATATTCTTTTCACCCGGTACCGGTCCCGAGCGGAATGGAGGGGTATCTCACGTCTATTTATCAGGCTATCGCCAATCACCAGAAAATGAAAATAGGCTACAGGGCCTTTGGCGCAAAAAAAGACACGGTCAGCACGGTCAACCCGTATTATCTGCTCTTTAACGATGGCCTCTGGTATTTCAGGGGATATTATGAGGCGGATAAAGCAGTGCGGACATTTGCCCTGGACAGGATCAAATCTCTGACTCTGTTGGAACGGTATTTTATACCGCCGGATTTGAAACCTGAAGACGAATTGTCCGGTGCATTCGGCGCATTTCTCGATGGCGAACCGGTCGATGTGGTCCTGAAATTTGAAGAGAGCTATAAGCCTCTCATTCTCAGAAAAACATGGCATCCCAGCCAGAAAGCGCGGGAATTGCCTGACGGGTCCCTTGAAGTGACATTCAGGGTCAACGGAGTATACGGCATCCGGAACTGGGTCTATCAATGGCTGCCGCATGTTGAGGTGATGGCCCCGAAGGAATTCCGCGATATGTTCCATGATGATCTTAAAAATGCCCTGAGAAAGCACGGCAGGAACTGATACGGCGAATTCATTTTGTGCGCTTGAAAGCTCTATTCATTGGCTTTTTCTGACATGCGGACCAGCTCCCAGTAGGGGGGCCTGTAACCGTTCTTTTCTTCAAAGAGTGCTGCCGACGCAAGGACCTGCTGTTTCAGCCGCTTGTGTTTCTTTTCCAGTTCCATGGCTTTCACTGCCACTTCCGCGCTCATACCCTCGGGAACAGGCCCGGCTTTCCCGAAAAAATTGAGGATAACACTGTATGCCTTTGCCAGCCTGGCAGGGACAAGGAGATAGAAGGGAGCTGTAAAACGTTCCCCCCTGTTGGCGCCTTCAAGCATGGCATCAATGACGGCATCATCCACATGGGCCTGCCAGAGGGCTTCCCTCTCCCGCCCCTCGGCTACCACGGAGAGTTGGGGATCATATTCCAGGTCGGCAGGGGCCTGGGTGATGAAGTTGCTCACGCCGAAATCGCCGAGCCAGTTGACCACCCCGACAGAAGACATAGTTGTCATGATGCTCCAGAGGTTTATTCCGAAAGCGCTATAGGCCTGGGATGCGACTTCTGAACAGAACTGTTGGGACGGATCTTTGAAATCCATCGCGAAATCGTAGGGTATGTGTCTTCTTCCCGTCTCTTCGTAAGCCATTTTTGCTGCCTTGTGCGGGAGCATCGGGTCCTTTTTGAGGAGCGGGTGGTCAGCCCTTAACCTGAGCACCATGATGCGGAGCTTCACATCTTTTATATACTGGTCAACGGTTGATATTACGACACCGCGTTCGATATGTGCCTCTATGATACTCGCCTTATTGGTGGTCTCATCGATATAGAGCAATGCAATGTGCGAGAAATTGCCCGGGTAGTCATTACCCCGGGCGATAAGGGCCGATGTCGGCGCCCCGCCTCGCGATACAAGGATGTCACCGCTATGGAGCGTAAATCCGGCATGTTCAAGCGACGGGGTTTTGGATGGTTCTTTCGTACCGGGCAGGATTGTCGGAAGGGAATCTTTCGGGGCCTGCAGCATTACCTCCTCCAGGGCGATCCTGCTGCCATAGAGTATCCGGTAAAGACGGTCGCGAACCTGCCGGTCATTGACATCCCATGCGATAGACTGCCTCTTGAGCACATTCCGTATAGAGGCGACAAGCTTCGCATATTCGGGGACACGATCGGGGCATGCTGCCATCAGCGGGCCAAGACCGAACAAATTCGTCTCCACGGCATCGAAGAGCTGATCAGTTGGATCGAATTGTGAAAGCGCCATCCGGGCACATTGACGGTTCCCTTCCTGAAGACGCTCGTCGATCTCGGCAGCAGCACCCGGGCACCCCGCTTTACGCACATCCCGAAATCTCGTCTCGAGTGCCCGCCATACGTCGTTCTGGTCCCAGGCAAAGGCGGCTGCGCCTGCGCCAGTCTTTTGCGGCGTTTCCCCGGCAGCTATCGACAATGTGCAGAATAATAAGAAAAGGACAAAGAAGGTGATCAGGTTTTTTTTCTGGACCGCGGCTATAACATTCTCCTTAAGCTGCCTAACAATAGCAGGGAATCATTCATTTCAATTAGATAATTATGCTGATTTCAGCTGGTGTAAGCAACAAGAAAATTGTACAACCACTGATTATCTGTGACCACCATGGCCGCTATGTCCGTAGCCGCCTCGACCATAGCTGCCGTGTCCCCGGCCATATCCACCGTGAGCCATATCCGCGGTAGCTATGACCATACCCGCGGTAGCTATGACCATACCCGCGGTAGCCGTATCCGCCGCGCCAGGATCCCGGGTAATATGGCCTGTAGTGGTAATATCCCGTTGTGTAGGGCCCAGGATAATAAGACCCATAACCATAATACCCCGTTGAATAATAATAAGAAGAGTAGTAGGGCCCATCATACACACCATAGGGCCCCGCCGGCACTATTGCGCACCCCGCGACTGTCAGGAATATTAGTGCAAGCGCGATGACAATTAGTTTCGTTGGATGCCTGCTTTCCTGCAATGGCCCAACGTCTTGGATCTTTTGAGGCATCTGAGATCCCGGCATTATCATACTGTTTTCTTTAGCAATATGAATGCCGCGCACAGCTGCTGGAAATGTTCGGAAATGATGAGAGAATAAACTTTACGCGTGGCAGGCTTCAGACATTTTTGTCGTTTTTCCCGGAGTTAGATTCGACGAAAATTTCCGGGGCGGATGCTGCCGCAACGGAAACAAAACGGGGCATCCTGCGATAAGGAGGCCCCGTTTCGTCAGAATAATCCTTAATACTATCTGAACCTGTTTGCGCGCCCTTTTGCCTGGCCCGGACATTCTTTCCATCCCGTGGGACTGGCTTGTCCTGAAAAATGCCACGTGATGGCCGTGACAACTATTTGTCAGTCATAGTTTCCGTGATGAAAAAATAGACACCGACCGTAAAGGGACAGAGTGAGCCCTCACGCCTCACGCCTCTACCCTCACCCTCTACCCTCACTCCTCCACGCCTCACGTTTTTAGAGCACAATCCGTTATTTTCCGGTTGCCATGACATACTGTTGTCACTATTAGATGGTAAAGTAATGCGGCGATAGCTGGTCAAGGAGGAGGACGTATGAACCATTATTGGGTTAAAGAGAAACAATTTCTGGCCGGGGAATATCCCAGGAACATTGATGACGCGTCTTCTCAGGCGAAGATGGATAGCCTGATCAAGCTTGGCATAACGGCATTTATCGACCTCACACATGGTGATGACGGTATGAAACCGTATACAGATCTCTTCGATGGCCGTACCCTTTTATATCAGCGGTTCCCGATATGTGATCTTTCGGTTCCGGCATCAAGGGGACTGACCCGGGAAATTCTCGATACGATAGATGGACATATACACACTGGCCGGGCCGTATATGTCCATTGCTGGGGAGGAGTAGGAAGAACGGGCGTCGTTGTCGGATGCTGGCTTTCACGCCACGGTTTTCCCGGCAAATCGGCCCTTGCGCGCTTGAATGAATTATGGCGAGGCAATCCGAAATCGGCTTTTCGGCGGTCTCCCGAGACGCCCGAACAATCACAATATGTTATCGAATGGAACGAGGCATCGTTCTAAAAGTTTAAAGAAAAAAAATCATCCCTGGCCCGCTTCGCTCGAGCTCACCGGGTACGCGGAGAAAGATGGGAGAAAGACATTGCGGACTGATTCCGGAGCCTGCCGGGATCAGTCCGCACTTTCGTCGCCTTCGGCGAGAAAAAACGTTTTCTAAAGGTAGAATACCCTTGCACATCGGCCTCATTCTGGTTGAAAATGAATGCCAGGTGTCAAATGAAGTTGCCGGACAAGGCGAAAAATGTTAAAGCCGGCGGCAAACCACGGACGCCGTTAAATAAATATGGCCGTTGATAAAACATAGGAGGATTACATGAAAAAAGTTGTTTCCATCATTATCGCAGTATTTATCTTGTTCGCGTTCACATGCACTTCGTTCGCCGCTACAAAGAAAGGCGGCAAGTAGATGTACAGGAAAACCCGGAAAATGCTAAACAGGGCGTTATGCCGGACGATCAGACCAAAGCCGTGAAATCAGCGAAAGATAATCAACCGAAGGCAAAAGTAGACAAGGCAAACAATGCAAATGTCGGCAAGAAGGTAGAGAAAAAGGACGTGCAGCAAAAGAAATAGGCAAACATTTAGTTCAATAATTAACCGCCGGTTATATCTGCCGGCGGTTTTATTTTTTGTCTTTCGTCATTACATCGTCTGTCGCCGGAATCCAGTTCTAAACCCCATCCGGACTTTGGTGCTCAGGTCAGTCCGAATAGTTTGAATATGTATATGCACAGTGCCCCGACTATTGCCGATGCCGGTAGCGTTATAAATCTGGCAATAACAATCCCGATACCCTAGATCCGGATATTAATTCTTGACCATTTTCCCGCATGAATAATACAATGTCTTAAATAGTTCATATTGTGTGCATCGCTGGGATGCATCTTCCTTTCATACCCGGAAAAATAAATATTGCCGGAGAGTTATGATGAATAAAGTTTTCAGTTTCGATGATTTTTGCCGCATAACCAGGTATGGCATCATTACCCTCGCGGTATTTATCTGTCTTTTTCTCACGAATACAAGCCCAGCGCGGGCCGATGCCTTGCTTGATGAAATTGTCGAATTTACCGGGGAAGTGTTCGGTGCCGAACATAATGTGCCTGCTCTCGTCATCGCAGTGGTGCATAAAGGAGAGACTTCAGTCCGCGGCTTTGGTGAACGGGCCGGCAAGGACAGCAAACCTCCGGACGGCAGCACATTATTGCGGATCGGTTCAATAACAAAGGCATTCGACGGTGACGTGCTTGCTCACCTTGCCTCCAGGAACATTGTCGAGCTTACGCAGGCGGTCACGAAAACCTGGCCGGAGCTTGCCGTCAATGCAAAAGCCAATGTCGGGCAGATCCGCTTTATCGATCTCGCCACTCATTCTGCGGGCCTGCCTCGGGAGCTCCCGCGCGGCCCGCGATCGGAAAAAGATCCCAAAGCACCGGTAACCATTCAGGCATACGCCGACTGGTTCAAAAAGCATAAACTCCTTTTTGAACCGGCCAGATCGGTCCACTACTCGAATGTTGGGTTCGACCTGCTTGCCCTTGGGTTATCTAAAGCGGCAAACACGTCTTTCCCCGGGCTTTTGCAGCAGTACGTGACCGGCCCCCTGGGTATGAAGGATACCGTGTTTGTACTCTCCCCGGAGCAAAGAAAGCGCATGATGCAGGGTCACGATTTTGATGGGAAGCCCATGCCGGATGTTCTCACCGCTCCCGTCAATTACGGAGCGGGGGGCCTTTACTCAACGCCGAATGATCTCCTGAAATGGATGCAGTGGCATCTGGACCGCTTCGGCCAGAAAGACGCGGAAGCCCGGCTGCTCAGCCATTCCCTGTTTCTCGCACGGGACGGGCTCGCCCTCGTGTCGGGGCTTGACGAATCAGGCCATATGGATGCCATGGGGCTTGGCTGGGTCGCCATGATGCCAAACGGCAACCGCCCGTTCATCCTGCAAAAGGCCGGTGGATTGCAGGGCTTTTTCAGTTATATCGCGTTTGCGCCCACGCGCGGCGTGGCGGTCTTTATCGCCTTCAACAAATTCGACTTTGCTGCTGCCGCTTCCATGGCAGAGGTTGCCAACGACCTGATAACAACCCTCGCCCCGCGCTAAGAAATGAGATCTTTTCGCGCCGGTTTATTGCAGCACCCTTCCTTCTGTATGATGTTCTGTATCCCGGATGATGCTTGACAAGTTTTAAGCTATTGTTTAACCTCAGGAACGGGGGTTGACTATGGATAAACCATTGCGGGAAATGAGGCTTGGCGAGCTTCTTGTCAAGCTCGGATATCTCAGTGAAGAGCAGCTTGGACAGGTTCTTGTTATCCAGAAACAACAAAAAACGTATAAACCAGTCGGAGAGATCTGTAAGGAGCTCGGTTTTGTCTCGCCGAAGCAGCTGCGTGACATACTCTTTAAGTATCGCAAGGAAATACTCCTCGGAGAGCTTCTTGTAAAATTGGGTGCTATTTCAGACAGCCAGCTATATGAAGCCCTGCGCGAACAAAAACAAACCGGAATGAAACTTGGCAATATCCTCGTAGGAAAGGGACATATTAATCCGACGACCCTGGTTGACGCACTCTGCATTATCCTGGGGATCACAAAACTTCATCCGAAGAAAGACCTCATCGACAAGGATCTTCTGAAGCAAGGCCAGCATATCGTACTTTCGGAAACAACGGGTTATCCCGTTGAGCTTTGACAGGACGAACCGGACCGTCAAGGTCGTGATGGAGGACCCCACCGACAGCGAAGCGATCGACGATCTGCAGAAAATGTTTGGCGCCGATATCGAACCCGTCATTTGTTCGCCCGGAGAGGTCGATCTCGTGTTATCCAGGGCCTTCGATGTCTGGTAGTATAGATGAAAAATAAGTGATAGGGAACGATTGAAAGATAAATCCGGATCCCGGATCGCGCATAGCGGCTGCGCATAAGTGCGCCGGAAAATATTTTATCCTGATAAAGCTTTTTGGAGTTTTTTGATGAGCGGGGACTCGTCCATGTATGGGATGACGAGATTATAACGGGCTCGGGTGATGCCCACATAAGTCAAATTTTTTATCTGCTCCAGAGGCATTTTTTCTTCGGCCAGGAAATCGAGGCCGACCAGAAAAACACAGGCGTAGTCTAGTCCCTTGGCGCTGTAAATTGTAGATATCGTGACACTGTTCGTAGTGATATCGTACGACTTTTTTGCCCTGTAATCCTCGGAAGCCCATTCGGACATGATCCCTTTCATGTCGAGCGCTTTGATAAGTTCGTCGATCAGGTTCATTTCCAGACCGTCAATCTTTAGCGTTTTTGAAACATATAGAATAGCTATTTCAGAAAATGAGAAGCCTTCATCCAACGTTAATGATTCGATCTTTTTCGAAATATGATCAATGATCCCGGCAAGGCTCTTGAATTTTTTCATGGCCGGTTTTGGACCGTGTGATTCCAACAGGTCATTCGAGAAGAGCATTCCATTTGGATTTTCGGACTCTTTCGTTTTTCCGCCATCCATCATGAACGATTCAACGAACTCCCGGATCTCTTTCGTGTTGCGATATACCCTGGTCAGGTTCTTGACCTTTCCCAATTTTAAAATACCCGTCCCCTTGTTCCGATATATGATCTGCGAGGGATCGATTGCAATGGTCAGACTGTTCGTTCGGGGGTTCAGAAGCCCGAGCATTACTTTATACATGTCTTCATTAAAATCCTGGCCTTCGTCAATGAGGATAGCGTCGTATTTCAGGCCGATCTCCGTGATCTTTTCGAGAGTATACTGGACGACCGTGTCATAATAATCCGTTTCCTCTTTTTCATAGTGTATTGTTTCGCCGGTTATTTTCGCGCATAGTTCAAAGAAGTGATAGACCTCGACACCGCCCGTTCCCATTGGGACATGTTTTTCTGCAAGAAGCCTTTTTATGTAATGGGCCAGCGTAATGTTAAAACAGACGAAAAGAACCGATTTGATTGCAGGATTATAGTTTTTCAGGAACACGGCTTTATGGATCAGGACAAGTGTTTTGCCGCTTCCTGATGGACCGGAGATTATCCGGTGCCCTGCATCGAATTGGCGGGCCAGGACCTCCTGCTGGTGATCGAGCATGGCAATGTGATCGATGTGGTCTTGATAATCTTTCGAAGGCCCTCTAAACGGAAGCCGAATCCTGACTGACGGGAAAATGAGCTGTTTAAGATGTTCGATATCGGAATGCGTTATAGAAACGTGAAATATTGGAGTAAACATCCGCGTAATTGCCCTGGTAAATTCGCCTCCTGACGCATCTTCGCAAATTGGGGAATACGTGCTGAGATCGCCTTCAAAGAATATTTTATCTGCTGCAATAATTTTACCCAATTTTTCTTCGAAATCACTTCTGAGTATATTCGGAAACACTACCCCCCGGTTCAAAGGCACTTTTGGTTTTCCATAATGCCCCGGTCCCGATGATACAAGCCGTTTATCGCCCTTGATCTTGTCCATTAACGCGTTCAGGTATCGTTTTGCCTGTTTATAGGGATTCAAACGTTTTTCAACCCTGTTTCCGTTAATGATGCTGAAATGTTCCGCGTCAGCTTCCTCTATCTGGTCGATCACCCAGTCTTTTACCTCGAATATGATGAGGCCCGCATCGGGAGAGAACAGGATGAAATCGGGCTCGTTGTCGTTAATTTCCGGAGTGTACCAGGCTATGTACCGGTTGTCGGGTTTGGCATATGACTTAAGGAAGTTATAGAATACCCCTTCGCCCGATGTGTTGAATTGTTCAATGTCTGAAGGGATCATAAGAGCCATGGCCTGGCCTCCGCTGTTTTCGTATCTTGACTGTTCTGATAATAACTTTTTATCGCTTTGACTGGTGAAGTGCAAGGAAATAGCGCGAAAGTTCTGTGGTTGTGTGCTCTTTTACACTTATGTATGCCAGGCAGTAGTCTACACCGGACAATTATTCTTTTTGGTGATTGATGTTTGATTACTGCGTGGCGTCATATTCTGCCTTGCCAGTTTTTCGATCTCGGAGACGACCCGCTCAAGTTCTTCGACAATGGTCAGGGATATACCGCCTGGAATGTGTCCGAGAGGGACCGGTAATACCAGAGGGTCCCATCCTTGCCTCCCTTGAACCTTTCCCAGAGCTCGTCGCCATGGATGCGGTAGTCTTTCAGGATCGCCCGGGCGTTGTGGAGTTTGTCGGAGCAGGATACGAGACTGTATGGATGGGGATGCGTCTTTGATATGGGCTATGTAGGCCTCTTTCCTTTGCCGCCAGGGGGGTTTTGGTTTTACGTCGGCGTCGGTACAGCCTTCGACAATTGCGGCAACCCTGTCACCGAAACGTTTCCGGATCTCTTCCCTCGGCTTCGGCTCCGCCCTGGTCCTCGATGGCGTCGTGAAGGAGGGCCGCGATCGCTTCATCTTCGTCGGCGCCGTATTCAAGGGCAATGCTTGCCACTCCCATGAGGTGTGCAATATACGGGACCCCGCTTCCCTTGCGTATCTGCCGGGCGTGGAGTTTTGCTGCATAGGTCAAGGCATCTTCAAATCGCTGTCCGAGGATAGGTTTTGTGGTTTCCATTTATCACTCTCTTATTTCTATTGCATTATGGCATACAAAACAAACAGGGTAAAGCCTGCGCCTGACAGAAAAAAACCGTCGCGTGAGTTGGAAAAGGATCCTGATACGTTTATTTTTCTTTAGGGGAAGTCTTGTGAAGTAAGCGTTTGTAGCGATATTCCAGTGACATACAGTGAACACTATTTAAATGACTGCTTTTATCAAGAAGGCTGCGCACGATCTCCAGTGCTTTTTCCAGTTCGCGCGTCTGATGTTCATAGAATTTGGCAAGTTCCTCTATTGCAAAAATGTCGTGTTGATTGGCTTCAGCAAGGTCCAGCCAGAGTTTTACGGCATCATCCCACCGGCGCATTTTTTTGTATATGATGGAGAGAGACCGCCGCGCGCCTGTTGCCACATCAGGAAGGGGCGACGTGATCAGGGACTCGAACATTCGCAGGGACCTTTCGACATCTCCGCGTTCATGGAGGAACACGGCTAGTTTTAAAAGATCGCCATGATGACAATTTTCCATCTCCATACTATTTTCTACAAGATCGGTGAGGTGCTTCAAGAGGGACGCCATGGAGATAATGTCCAATCTGTTGTGCTCAAAGACATCCTTCAGGAACATTCCATCATTTTGACGAAGCCAGTCGAAATAGCGCTGGGGAATCTCAAAGCCGGGCACATCGCCTTCGCGCCTCACACCGAGTATATGCGATTCTATGGTTGACAGGCGCGCGTTTTCAAGGCGGTGGGCAAATATTCTCCTGCTCGGGTGAAGAAGGTCGATGTGGGGCATCCCGGCCAGCCTGTCGTGCGATCGGTTCAGGATAAAACGTGTTGTGAGAAGATTAATGTCATATGCCTTGCCATTAAAGGTCACGAGAAATTGCTTGCCGGACGCCAGTTCTGACAGATACCGCAATACGGCGCCTTCCTCGGAAAAGTCCCGTGCGAAAAGCTGGCAGGTGATGAATGAATCTTCCTCAAACCATCCCAGGCCGATGAGGAAAGGGAAAGGTCCCTGTGCCGCCGGATAAGGCCCGTGGTTTCGGTGTCGAGAAACAGGCCATCCGTTATTGACATATCGGTAAAGGCTTGATGGCCGGTAAGGAAGGCTGCGGCCGGCATGCTCGGGCAGGCAAAATCACAGACGCGCCGATACCCGTAAACATCATCCGCATTCAGGATAGTGCGGGACATGAAAAACTTACCGTGCGGTGTGTGAACCTCCTCGCCGGCGACGGCATCCGCGAGCGGGACGGCATTCCTGCGAGGCCCGGGGCGTATTCGGCGGGATTATACGTTCCCGGCGGCTCATGATCGTATCGATCCTGGCGCGAAGTTCGCTGATTGTTATCCTGACGGGGATCGGCTTTAGCCTCACCGGGTTTGGCTGCTTCACCAACAAGGCGGCTTAAGCGGTCTTTCAGGCTCATGGTCCGATCATCATATCGAGTATTTGCAGGGCTGATTGCTTGGCCGACGGCCCTACTTCCAGGAGGGGCCCGACGCACATGGGGCAGCCGTGTTCGCACGGGCATGAGGCGATGACCGAACGAACGGCTTTTACCAGTTCGTCATGCCGGTCAAAGAGGTTTTCCGAAAAACCGATGCCGCCGGGATAGGCGTCGAAAATAAAGACAGTCGGGTCGTAGGCATTGTCCATGACAGCGACGGGCTTCGTCGGGCTTGTGGTTATGACCCTGCGGTTATTCCCGGGGCGGACATACCATTCGCCGCTCTTGTCGCCTATGCACCAGTCGACGTCACGGATATCCGACATGAGGAGCATGGCCGAAATGTGATGCAGGCAGTAGGTGAGCCCGGCAAGTCCGTCGATAATATCGAGGCGGGTGAGCTGCAATGAATTGAGGAGGTCCCAGGGTAAAGTGAACCAGTAGCTCGTGGTATGCATGTCCCTCTGCGGCAGGTCGACGTCGCCATAGCCCACATTTTCCGATGTGTAGAATTTTATCTTTTTATAGCCGACCACCTTGCGGGTTACCTGAACTTCGCCGTGCTCCATAATGATGTCGTTCTTTATCTTCTTGTCGAAGTCGTCTATGACCTTTACGTTGGTGTAATTCATGGCATCGGTGTAATAATCCACATCGACCTTTTTGACATATGCCTTCTTGCGCTCGAGGTCCAAGCAGGTCGACGTGGTACTGCTGTGATTCCATCATGTAAATGGCGCCGTCGTGGAGCGTCGTGAAGGCGCTCTCCCAATCCACCTCGGCGATCACCCGGTGGTTTCCGGTATCGGTCGTATCCACGACGACAACGTTCTCGGTGCTGATGGTCCTTAAGCTCACCTCGTCCGCAGGGTAATTCTCCGCCGCCCAGTGCCAGCGCTGGTCCACCCGGTGGAGCACGCCCTTTTCTTCGAGATAGGCAAGCAATTCCATGAGGTCTTCCTTGCCGAACATTTCCCCTTCTTCAAAGGGCAGCTCGAATGCCGCACTCTTTATGTGATGGAGCAATATCAGAAGATTGTCCGGATTGACCCTGCAGTACTCGGGGGAGCGTGTAAAGAAATAGTCGGGGTTTTCCACGATGAACTGGTCCATGGGATTGCTCTTTGCAATCAGGATCGCCAGGCTCTCGCCTGTCCTGCG
Source organism: uncultured delta proteobacterium (assembly GCA_963823725.1). Classification (GTDB taxonomy): domain Bacteria; phylum Desulfobacterota; class Syntrophorhabdia; order Syntrophorhabdales; family Syntrophorhabdaceae; genus Delta-02. The sequence continues at coordinate 117,321 of CAWGMJ010000018.1, read as the reverse complement.
GCCCGCCCTGCCTGCCTGCTGCCAGGTGCTGGCGATCGTGCCCGGATAGCCGACCATGATGCATGCCTCGAGATCGCCGATATCAATGCCGAGTTCAAGGGCATTTGTGCTCACAACCCCCATGATGCTTTTCTCGCGCAGGCCTTTTTCGATCTCCCGCCGCAAGTTGGGCAGATACCCGCCCCGGTAGCCCGTCACGTAATGATCATCGGGTATTCTTCCCCTGAACATGTCCTTCAGGTACTTGGTAAGGACCTCCACGTTGAGCCTGCTCGTCGTGAAGGCAATGGTCTGTATCCTGTTGCTGATAAGGTCATTCATCATGTTGCGGGCGGGGGTCATGGCTGACTGGCGTATCCCCAGTTCCCTGTTGACAACAGGCGGGTTGTAGAGAATAAAGGTCTTGGCAGACCTTGGCGCGCCGCTTTCATCGATAAGAGCGACATCCTTTTCCAGCAAATTTTCCGCATGTTCCTTCGGGTTTGCCACCGTGGCGGAACAGCAGATGAAAATGGGGTCCTGCCCGTAGAACCGGCAGATCCTTTTCAGGCGCCGAAATACATTGGTCACATGGCTTCCGAAGACTCCGCGATATGTGTGAAGTTCATCTACGACCACGTACTTCAGATTGGAGAAGAGTTTCTGCCATTTCGTGTGATGCGGCAGGATACCCGCGTGCAGCATGTCGGGATTGGTGACGACAACATTACCCTGCTTGCGGATGGCCTGCCGGGCATCGTCCGGTGTGTCGCCGTCATATGTGAATGTCTTTATGTTTGCCTTGAGTTCCCGGATGAGACCGTGGACCTCTGTCATCTGGTCGTTGGCCAGGGCTTTTGTGGGGAAAAGATAAATGGCCCGGGTTTCCGGCTCCTCGATGATCCTTTGCAGTACCGGGATATTGTAGCATAAGGTCTTGCCGCTGGCGGTGGGCGTGACAAGGACAATGTCCCTGCCCTGGTGAACGAGCTCGATGGCCCGTGCCTGGTGACTGTAGAGTTTTGTGATGCCGCGTTCGGTCAGTACCTTTTGCAGAAGGGGGTTTACCCATTGAGGATACGGGGCGAAGCTGCCTTCCGATGCATCAATGTGCCGTATGGCAGTCGCGTTTTCCCTGAAACGCCTGTCATTCCCGGCGCGGGCCAGCCATTCTGAGAGGCTTAATTGGGCCATATGTTTAAGCGGGTAACTCTACTCAATTCTTTGTTCGCGGGACGCATCATTGTTTTTCATAAAAACTGCTGTTGCTGATCTTTCGTTAAGCGAAGATCGCTCAATATATGTTTGATCATAAAAGCTCGCAGTTCTTCCTCGGTATTCAGGTTCGGATACAGGCTTACGGCCCTCAATACACTTTCGACAGTGGGAATATCGCTTATTTTTGCTCGAAAACTCGCGTCGCCGCTCTCCGCGAATGATTCTTCTATGGCTTTTCGAACTGATTTGCATATAGGGACCTGTCTTACATAACTTATCATGCTATAAAAACCCTCCACCGCAACAAAGACCTTTCGAAAGATGTTTCTTGATCGATGCGCGATTGATAATATACCCCAAGAGCCGGGGAATGGCAATCCATGCCCGAAAGAGGTGTATAATCAAGGGGTTGCAAGGCGCCTTGCAGAGCATTACGTTCCAGCTTGCCGCGACCAGGATATGGTACGGCTGGTCAAATAACCTGCGGCATTTTGGTAATGATAGGAGGTATTTTCCGTATGCTGTCGAAACACCTTCAGGATCTGTTATATGTCCTGCAGGGATTAGTGAACCAGGTATTACAGAACACAGGAACGATTCGCGCTGAACTTTTTTGATATGTCTCATTGCAAATGCAAATCAACAATTCTATAATGAAACATTTCTTGCCTGCACTTTAAGGCCGTGCCATGAGGTGCCGGTAATTTCGGCAAGACCAAAATTCTAACCAAGTAACCCGGAGGAAAATGATGAAAAAGATCTCTGTGATTGCGGTCACCATGCTGCTTCTCCTGATGGCAATCAATCTTTACGGCGCACAGACGGACAACCCCAAGTGCAAAGATCATCCGCTGTTTACCAGAATGCCGGGCAGCTGGATCTACAACTGTGATCACAAGCAGTTTGACGGCCGCGACTTTAAGATCGTAAAGGGAAAGAATAATTTCGAGACCATTCATGTCGAAGGACAGCTATGGTGGCTTACCTACTACCCGCAAAATGACCTCAAGACAAAACCCAGTGAACTCCAGATCCGTCGTAACTTCGAGAATGCCATCCAGAAACTTGGCGGAACACTCGTCGGCACCACTGACAAAAACAGGCAAGTCTTTAAGCTGGCGAAGGACGGCAAAGAGATCTGGATAGAAGTGTGGGCCGAATTCACGGGCAAGTACGGGTTTACCATCATCCAGAAGGAAGCTATGGCGCAGGACGTAGTCGGTAATGCGCAAGTCTTTTCCAACGATATCCGGACAACAGGCCATGCTGCGGTCTATGGTATTTACTTCGACACCGGAAGATCTGACATTAAACCGGAATCAGCCGCGGCCATAGCTGAGATCGCCAAACTTCTTAAGTCAGACCCGGGTCTCAAGATCCATGTCGTCGGACACACGGACAACGTGGGCAACGTGGACAGCAATATAAAGCTCTCCCAGAGCCGGGCTGAGGCAGTCATCCAGGCGCTGGTCAAGAACAACGGCATCGCTTCTGCACGCCTCAGGGCCTTCGGGTGCGGCCAGTTTGCACCTGTCACGACCAATGATACCGACAGCGGCCGGGCAAAGAACCGCCGGGTCGAATTGGTCAAACAGTAGAAATAGCAGTGCGAGCGGTCGACGACGGGGACACAACCTGAGGAAGACTTAAAAGCCTTCACTGCAACGATCTGTGTTCAGTAAGGTCTTCGGCCCACTATATTACCGGGCGGATCATAATTGCAGACTATGATCACGTTGCCATCGCACTCCACTTTTGCGCAACCTATGCTCCTGGTATTTCTCCAGATGAGTTGCGTGTAGTGGCCGTAGGAATAGAAATTGGACATATCTATGGCTTCACCATGGTACGCCGATTTTTCTCTCTCCCATGCGGCTACGGCGTCGGATACCCCGTAATGTCCCGCTGTTCCCATGAAGAGGTTTTCTCCATACTCTTGCTTCCACTTGCCTGAATGCGGACGGTGTTCCATACGGCGCCTGGTAGATGCAAGGTGATCTGCCCATTCCTCGGCATACAAGGCGAGTTTATCCGACCATACCAGGTGAGCGAGTGCCAACCTCCGCGCGTGCTGCATTGTGCGCTGCGAGCAACTGCCGTACTTCCTGCGCTGTCAACCGGGAACCTGCGGATCCACGCTTTGCCTCAGATGTCCTGGAATTATCTCGTCGGGCATCCCGGATCACAACAGACTCGCCGGTATCGGCCCGTGATTCGGCTAACCTCAGACTGGTTCCGTCTCGACCTCGATCAAGTAAAACAGAGCCGATGATTAATACCACGAGAGCTATAACGAATGTGATTCTGCATGCCTTCATGCTTACCTGCCTTAGTATTCATTCTGTCCGGTACCGGGTTTCTGAAGTTTGTTATATGCTCGTTATGCAAGGGAGTCAAACAATTTTAGATACTATAGTAAAGTCATGCCTTCGATCAATCGCATCACCATGGCAAAGCGACTCAATTGACGAGCAATAAAGGTATTTTGGAGGGTCGCGATATATGAGTTGTACCCCTAGCATTGCACCTGTATCTTACCGATATTGTCTGAAGATTGATTAACTGATATTAGATTGTATGACAATTCAGCTATTCGAGATCGGTTTTCTGATATGCGGGGAGAAAGGAGGGAACATGTCAGGCAACGCAGTGTATGCATATGATGTGAATGATGACCGGCCAGGTATATTCTGTAAATTCCACAGATGCTCTTTTCTGGAATTGAGGTTTACGGAAAGACAAGAGCTGTACTGGGGTTGTCCTGAGTGCGAGAAAGAGGAATATCTCAGGAAACATCGTTTATTCAAGGTCGAGGGCTAAGGATTATTCGGAGGCGGCTTGTATGAGACTCAATTTTTGCGATCGCGTTAATTTTTTTATTTCTTTTTCTCTCTTCAGTGCATCGGATCTTGTCAGGCATTGCTCTTGATAGACCAGTTTGACCGGCCTTCGTCCCCGCGTATATTTCGCGCCGTTCTGACCTTCGTTATGCTCCCGGAGCCGTTTTTCCAAATTATTCGTCCAACCGCAATACAGGGTATTATCGGAACATTTGAGGATATAGACTGATGGGGCCGGTACTCTCGTTCATTCCGCCCGAGCCTCTTTATTCCCGCGTAAACTGGCCTGCAATTGCTCCAGTTCATCCCAGCGCTGGTATGCCGCATCGAGTTCATTTTCAATAGTTTTCCAGCGCTCATTGGCAGACTGTATCACGGACAGGTCGCGGCTGGCGTAAAGGTCAGGCGAATTAAGGGTTTGCATCAATTGCCTTTTTTCTTCTTCAAGGGCTTCGATCATGGAAGGCAGGGATTCAAGCTCTTTCGCCTCTTTGAACGATAGCTTCTTTTTCTCCTGGGGCCGCTTTTCCTTCTTTTGTGCGCGTTCTACCGGCGCCGCCGGAGAGATGCAGCGCTTTGCCTTAACCAATCGTCATAACCGCCGACATACTCCTCAAGCAGGCCGCTATCCTCGAATACGATGGTCGAGGTAACAACATTGTTGAGAAATTCCCTGTCGTGACTGACCATCAGGATCGTTCCGTTATATTCGAGCAGTTTTTCTTCCAGCAATTCCAGCGTTTCCGTATCGAGGTCATTTGTCGGCTCGTCGAGGACCAGGACATTCGAGGGAAGAATGAAAAGTTTTGCGAGAAGCAAACGGTTCCGTTCCCCACCGGAGAGCGAACGTACCGGGGACATTGTCCGCTCGGGCGGAAAAAGAAAATCCTGGAGGTATCCAACCACGTGACGGGATTTGTTGCCGGTTATGAGCATATCGTTGCCGTCGCCGATGTTTTCCCTGAGCGTCCTGTCTTCATCGAGCTGCGAACGAAGCTGGTCGAAATACGCAACTTGCATGTTGGTTCCGAGCCTGAACGTCTCCCTGCCTCGGGCATGAGTTCCCCAAGGAGTATCTTAAGAAGAGTCGTTTTGCCGCATCCATTTGGCCCTATGATGCCCACCCTGTCGCCACGGATGATGGTGGTAGAGAATCCATCGATGATCCTCTTTTCACCCCAGGCGAACGAGATGTCTTTTGCATCGACAACCATGCGGCCGGTGCGCTGCGCCTCCTCGATGGAAAACCGGCAAATTCCCGTTTGTTCCTGCCGTTTTGAACGTTCCTCGCGCATTCGGATGAGCGCGCGGACCCTGCCTTCATCGCGCGTGCGCCGGGCTTTAACACCCTGCCTGATCCACACCTCTTCTCTGGCCAATTTTTTATCAAACTCGGACCATTGTTTCTCCTCGGCATCGAGGAGGGCCTGCCTGCGCTCGAGATATGTCGTGTAATTGCAGGAGTAAGCTGTAAGGCTGCCCCGGTCAATTTCTACGATCCGTGTCGCAAGGCGTTGAAGGAATGCCCGGTCATGGGTGACAAACATGAGTGTCTTTTCGTACTTGATGAGGAATTCTTCGAGCCAGAGGATCGTGGAAATATCCAGATGGTTCGTCGGCTCGTCAAGAAGCAGGAGGTCGGGTTCGTTAAGGATCGCTTTCGCCAGAAAAACACGGCGTTTCATTCCTGCGGAAAGACTCTGAAAAAGCGCATCTTCGTCGAGCGAAGTACGCTCTATCACCGTTTTGATGCGCTGGTGATAATGCCAGGCCCCGGATGTTTCTATCTCATGCTGGACATGCTCGAGCGCCCGGATCAGGCCCTCGTCATGGCTTCGGGCGATGCGGGCTGTAAGGTCGTGATATTCTGTGAGAAGCCGGGCATGTTCCGCCCCGGCCATTGCGACAACATCGTATACTGTGCCGGGCATATTTTCGGGAACATCCTGCGGAAGCATTGATATGTTCACACCATTGCGGTCAACAGTGCCTGAATCGGCGGAGATCTGACCGGCGAGCAATTTCATGAGGGTAGATTTTCCCGAGCCGTTGCGCCCCAGAAGACCGATCTTTTCGCCCGGGTCGATCTGAGCGAGACACGATCAAGGAGCGGCGGACCGCCGAAACTTATCGAAACATCATGTAAACGAATTAATCCCATATTACCTCAAAGGTCTAAGTATACCTGACAAATCGTCGATTTGCCACGGGTAAACTTTACCGGGAATCCCCGAAACCTCTCATGCTAAACGACAGGCATCGCAGACGGTAAAATGTGTGATCTTTCTTTAGCAATTCTTATTTGTCTGAGGACCCGGCTTTTTTTTCGTTCTGCCGCTTTTGGTGAGGAAGGACGAGACTTAGCTCCGGCCGGCTGCGGAATGTTCGCTTTCGGCCCGGCATTTGAGACGCTGTGCGGCACTGCCTTCGCTTTCCCGGGATGAACTCTGTCCGATCGCGTTTCTGCCGAAGGTATTGCTGTTGAGACGGCCTTGGCGGCCGCGCAAATTCGGTGTTGCGTTCCGGGGGCGGCTGTTTGTAATCAAAACCTTCAAGGACCCGCCTTTCGATCTTCTTACCCAGCACGCGCTCTATGCTCCGGACCTGCTGTTCATCTTCTTTACTGATAAAAGTGAAGGCGTCTCCCGTCTTCAAAGCCCGGCCTGTCCGCCCGATGCGGTGCGTGTACGCATCCGTCGTGTCCGGCATATCGTAGTTGATGACATGAGAAATACTCAACACATCAATACCTCGGGCCGCTATATCGGTTGCTACAAGGATCTGGTATGTACCGTCACGGAACCCGTCAAGGGCTTCCTGGCGCTTGTTCTGCGAGAGATTTCCCTGGAGCGATGCGGCAGTATATCCTGCTTTTTGCAGCTGCTGGCCGATCCTTTTTGCCCGGTATTTTGTCTTCGTAAAGATCAATATCGATTCCGTATCCGTTTGCTTGATGCAGGTCAAGGAGAAGCTTCGTTTTCAGATGCGGGGCAACGGGATAAAGGCCGTGGGAAACTGTACTGGCCGGCGCGGTATGGCCGACCTTTACCGTGATGGGATCATTGAGCACTTCATCGGTCAACTTTCGGATGCTGTCGGGCATGGTGGCGGAAAACATCAATGTCTGGCGTTTTGCCGGGCACATGCTTGATAATTCTCCTGATATCGGGAAGAAAACCCATGTCGAACATCCGGTCGGCTTCGTCAAGGACGAGTATTTCAAGGTTTGCAAGGTTTACGGTCTCCTGGCTAAGATGGTCGAGCAGGCGTCCCGGGCATGCTACGATAATATCAACACCGGTGCGAAGTTTCTTGATCTGCGGGTTCACTCCGACGCCGCCGTAAATTGTGCAGCTTTTCAGGTGTGTATTACGGCCCAATTCGCCGATCGATACATGGATCTGTTCTGCGAGTTCCCGGGTGGGAGCAATGATCAGGGAGCGAACCTTGCCCCGGGGACCGGGAAGCAGCTGCTGGATGATCGGCAGCACGAACGCCGCTGTCTTGCCGGTTCCGGTCTGGGCAAGGCCCATTACGTCTTTGCCGGCCAGGACGGGCGGAATAGCCTGACGCTGAATAGGGGTCGGGACGTCATAACCCAAGGCTTTGATCCGGGCCTCGATCTGTGGGTGAAACTTGAATGAACTAAAACTCAATGGCACCTTCCGTGTTTGAATTATTTAGTAAATTATGATCTTATTATTGACTGGAAAAACGTCTGGACGAAACTTTCTGTATCATTTCATCCAGTTCTTTTATTGTCTAACGGTTTAAGGATCGGCTCCGGAAACCCGGCAGCCTTTATTTCGTCTGCCAGAGGTGATTCCATGTATTTCGTATAGAACACGACCGGCAAGCCCTTTTTTGATCCGCCTGAGGCGTACTGCAAGCTCCAAACCTGTCAATTCAGGGGAAAGGGGCCAATCCTTTCGTACGCGTCGGGGGGATTGCCCCGGCATGGCCGGTTCAATGATGGCAATATCAAATCTTTCCGGTTCGTCGGAAAAAGCCCTGAGTCCCGCCAGGCTCTCAACTTCAGCCTGTGCGCCATAACCCAATTCCTGGAGCATCGTGGCGGTCGTTTCCGCAACATCCTCGCCGTTGTCTACTACTAATATATTAAATTTTCGTGCTGAAGTGCGTCATAATTAATTCTCTTTTCTGTTGGGGACGCATGGGTAGACCCCCGGGTTCCGGTAATGGATGCATCCTTGCTTATTCCTGGAAACTTTGCAGCCTCTTCCGCCTTTGCGGGTGCTGCAGCTTTTTCAGCGCCTTGGCTTCAATCTGACGGATCCGTTCACGGGTCAATCCGAAGAGATCCCCCACTTCCTCCAGGGTATAATCGGTTGTCTCGCCAATGCCGAGCCGCATCCTGACAACCTTCTCTTCTCGTGGAGTAAGGGTTGACAAAACCGAATCGATCTCTTCCTTAAGGGAGATATCTATAAACTCCTTAAGGGGTGAAGATGCCCTGGGGTCTGCTATGAGGTCGCCGAGCACGGATTCATCATCTCCGATCGGGGTTTCGATCGATACGGGTGCACCGGAAACTTTCATTATCTTTCTGACCTTTTCGACGGGAAGTCCGGCTTTACGTGAAATTTCTTCAAGGTTTGGACTGTCTCCCAATTCCTGGAAAAGTGCCGTGGTCGCCTTGTTTATTTTATTTTTGGATTCCAGTATATGGACCGGTACCCGGATCGTGCGTCCGTAATCTGCAATTGCCCTGGTAATGGCCTGCCTGATCCACCACGTCGAGTATGTCGAAAACTTATATCCTTTCTGATAATCATACTTTTCTGCGGCCTTCATGAGCCCCATATTGCCTTCCTGGATAAGATCAAGAAATGACAATCCACGGTTCTGGTATCTCCTTGCAATATTAATTACCAGTCTGAGATTTGACTGAACGAGCTTGTTCCTGACAATCTTCAGTTCATTTTCGATCTCGCCGAGTTCCATTAGCTTCCGTTTTATGTTAGCCGCCTCGTCATCATTTATCAGACTGGATCTGCTGCGTGATCTTTTTGATGATCGTCACCAGGATCTTTTTGTTGAGCCTGAGATCGACGAGGAGCGTCTCTATTTCATCGTTGATCCTGTGAATACGGCTGAGATCATTCTTGCCGGTCTTGGCGCCGCGCGCTATTACCTCTTCTTTCTTCTCATGAAGTTTTTTTATGAGGTTGATGGAAGATATTGTTTTTTTTCTATATTTTTCATGATCTTCTTCCGTGGAGTTTATTTCATCAATATTCTTGATCACATCAATAATATTTATGCTTCCTTCTTTTAAAAGGCTGCCTATTTCCAGGAGCTCATTAACAGCCTGCGGCAGATTGAACAATATGTTGTTCGCCTGTTTTTCAGCTTCTTCCGTTTTTTTTGCTATATGATATTCTTCATCAGCTGTGAGAAGCGATATATGCCCCATATCCTTCAGATATGCCCAAACTATGTTATTGGCTGTGTCAGAATATTCCTTTTCAGTTGTGCTTTCTAATGGTTGTGACCGGGAAGTTCCGCTGATCGTTTCGACAAGGTCGATACCTGATTCTGGAATAAAATCGTATACTTCATTTTCGTCGTGAGAGAAAGCATCATCAGGCGAGAAATGACCAATTTCATCGGCCCCTAATAAACCTTCCTCGACTTCCGATTCCGCCATATTTTTTGCCTTGATATTATTTATTGCCATTTTCAACCTCGAAAATATAATAGTTAACGGCTATATATGCATTTCGAGAAACGTGAGACCCCTCGACAGGCCGAAGCGCCTTCCGGAGCATCAATGCATGATTAATGTTCATACCTTACTATTTCGGGTGCTTCTGTAATGTCCGGTTTAGCCGGTGCAACCGGCTTTTCAACTTTTTTCTTCGCTGCTCTTTTTCCTACGGGCATTTTTGCTTCCATTTTCACGATTTTCGCACCGAGGCCCCCGAGCTGCGCCGTAAGGCGGCTGGCCACATTAACCTGTACGTCGTTGGCGACCATCGTCTTGAGAACTTCCAATTTTTGATTCGCATCATCGAGGACTTTCCGTGATTCTTTGACCGCTTTGCGCTCTACAAACACGATGAGTTGCGTGGCAAGTTTCTCGATGCCTTCACGTGCCCTGATAAATTCTTCAATAGTCGTCATTCTTACTCCTTTTATGCTTGTTTGCCGATTAATATTAAAAATGGGAGCTCATGCTTAAATGAGCCGGCCCATATGTCCTCATCCAAGACCCAGTCTTTCTCTGGTTACTTTTTGACGTGTCCGGCACCGTTTCAAAAGCTCCATTGTTTCTCTATAATGCAGGCCGATAGACTCGCTTGTCATCAATTTCAGCACCTCCAGGTCCCGTGCCGTGAATTCATGGGTAAGGTTCAAAAAGGCCTTATGTTCCGGGCTCATCCAAAAATACAGGTACTCGTACGCATCGTGTTCCGGGGTAGGCGATATCCTCCGGAGTGAGCTGCTCTCCGGCACAGCATGGTCCGTATTGTTGAAACTCATGACATAGCCTTCCTGGGTAAGCCATTCCTGGTGGTCATCGAGCAATTCCGCGGCGAGCTGGTTCTCGATCAAAAGCCTTGAGCCTTTTTTTGTATTTTCCAGCCCCATGGCACGTGCAAGGGTATCATCCTGCGGTAATTTCTTTTCGTAATTGTCGTAGGTGAGACGAGGTTCAAACTGCAGTTTACCTTTCACTACCGCGCCCCGTAAAAGCAAGCCTTTGTAAATCAATCTGGCATAAACGGAATGCAGCTGCTCAAGGGCCGAACTAAGATCATCGCCATAAAATAACAGGCTGTCACTGAACATTTCTACGGTAGCCATATTGTTTTGCTGACAGTATTCCGAGAGACTTTCGAAGACAATGTCATAAAACTGGTTTAATTTCTCTTTTGCAACGCGGGGGTTAAGCCTGTAATAACCGGAGATGCCCAGAAGATCGCCGTAGTATGTAAATTCCATCGTATTACTCTCCAATACCTGCTTTCAAAAAAATGCAGAACCCTCTGCCCCGTGTTTGCGGTGTATCACAAGGATTTGAGATCGTAGGCCCATACCTCCTCATTGCTGTCCCCAATGGTCGCTTTTCTAAAACCGGCTTCCTTAAGATAAACAAAAAGGTTCGTTGTTTTTACGATCCTGTTTACAGTATCCCTGCAAAACAGCGGAGAAGACAGATTGATGAATGTTTTGCCCGGACCGCTTAGTTCAACCTCGACCGACAAACCCTTGTTGGTGTAATACTGGTCGAGTTCATGTGCCATCATTTCCCGTTGCTTTACCATGAGCTGATCTACAACAGAGACTGTTTTTTTCATTGGGCGCCTCCATCGTATACGGTGTTTTGTAAAAAACCTACGGCAATGAGCAATCGACTCTTAAGATTTGTCGAAGGTAGGGTTTGTTACGCGCAGAATAAAGTATACCACAGGAAACGCAGTAAAGATAGGGGCAAAGAATCCCGGACGAAATCGTTTATCATAAATGATCTGCGTAAGTCATCCGGAAATGAAACCCGTACACCAGATAGGTGATCGCCATGGGCAAAAGGAGCGGGCGCCGAAATAGTGACCAGAATACCAGCTTCCAATAATAGAGTCTTGCCCTGTCTTTGATACCCAGTATTACCAGGGTCCTGAAGGGGGCATCGAGATAATGCAGATTGTAGCGGACAAACCGCAAATGGAGACCGCGTTTTCGTTTTTCCAGGGGTTTATATTCTTTCAGATATGCCTTAACGCGTTCATAGTAGGCCCGGGGCGAATAGATGCCGCTGAGTAGTTCCCTGTAACCGGCCGCAAGTTTGTCATAGCCCATCTTGGGGATGATATTCGTAGAAAAATCGGTATTGTCACCCGTAATGTCTTCACCCAATCTTCCTTCCCCCTTCAATCTTTCGTAAAGCTTGCTGCCGCTCGGGGCGTTAAGCATACCCACCATAGCAGTGACAATGCGGCTTTCCTGAATAAATTTTATCTGTCTGTCAAATATTTCCGGGGAATCGCTGTCGAATCCCAACAATAAAACCTCCGCGAACCCGAAGCCCCAGCTGCTGGATCCGTTTCACGCCGGCAAGCAGATTGCGGCCCCTGTTCTGGAACTTATGGCATTCCTCGAGCGCTCTATCGTCGGGCGTTTCGATACCCACGAATACACCCTCAAAACCTGCCCGTATCATCTGCCGTATGAGGTTTTCGTCATCCGCAAGATTGATAGAAGCCTCTGTTGCCAGGTCAAAGGGATATCTCCTCTTCTTCATCCAATCGATCATGGCGGGTAACACCTGATCCTTGAGAATGTTCTTGTTCCCAATAAAATTGTCGTCTACGAAGAAGACACTTCCTCTCCATCCGGCCATGTAAAGAGCTTCCAGTTCATTGACCACCTGTGCCGCAGCTCTTGCTTCGGGTCTTATGCCCGTAAAGCGTCGTAATATCGCAGAATTCACAGCTGAAAGGGCAACCGCGCGAATATTGAAGATTCATGGAATGGTATTTGTTCATCTTGACCAGATTCCAAAGAGGGATAGGGGTCTTGCCCAATTCAGGAAAGACTTTGGAGGTGTAAACATGTTTGGCTTTGCCCCGGTAGAGGTCGGTAAGAAATGGGCCAAGGGTGCACTCGGCTTCGTTGAGTATCAGATGATCAATATCCGGGTAATCTTCGGGGGAAGCGGTAAACAAAGGGCCTCCAGCCGCGATCTTGACGCCTGCCGCCTTGCACCGGGCAATAACTTCGCGGACGGAAGTCTTCTGGACCGCCATTGCGCCGATGAAAACATAATCCGCCCATATCAGGTCCTTCTCCTTCAATTTGGAAACATTCATGTCGACAAGTCTCTTTTCCCAATGGCCCGGCAGCATTGCAGCGACCGTAAGCAGGCCCAATGGCGGGTGCACGGCTTTTTTTGAAATGAATTTCAGGGCATGTCTGAAGCTCCAGAAGGTATCCGGGTATTCGGGATATACAAGAAGGATTCTCATATCAGTTCCTTGTGCGGAGCGATGCCCCGCATGGGTAAGGTTTTTTTGAGGAATACCAGGCGGACTGGTGGAGTGCCGTATTATAACTGATTCATAATAGCGGCCCAATAAAAATAGAGCAGGCCTGCGGGTAATGCAGGCCTGCTCGGGAAGACTTAGCTCTTCACTACGTTGGCTGCAGCGGGTCCCTTGGGACCGGCAACCACGTCGAAACTCACATTTTCGCCCTCTGCAAGGGACTTGAAACCGGAATCTTTAATGGCTGAATAATGGACAAATATATCCGCGCCATCTTCTTTGGTAATAAAACCAAAACCCTTTGCATCGTTAAACCACTTCACTGTTCCTTTTGTCATATCGACATTCCTCTGTGTTATTATATTTGAAGCATACGGAAAATGGGTCATGTGAAACGACAAAAAAGAATTTCTGTGGTAGCGTCTAACGGAGATCCCGGTACTTCAGTTACTTATTATCTCACGATTGCGAAAGAATTACAACATATATTATCAGATCAGGTGCGCTTTACTGAAAATAACTCCGGGCATCATACACGGATAAGCCGAGAAGCCACCCGGCCGGTGCAGATTTTAATTTTCCCTGGTGATATCCCGTATCACCCCTGGATACCATTTCAAGGTTTTCTTTTAGGCGCAATTTTCCGTTGAGGATCCGGCTTCGTCTGCAAAGCCCTTGATTCTTGTTTTCGTTTCGTCCAGGCAGCCATATAGAGCTCGTGCGAACTCTGGTGATCTTACAACCATGAGGCTTTCGATATATCTCTCGTCTGATGATTTCCTGCACTCGAGTGCGCCTGTGATGACCAGTTTTTCATCTATCAAAATAGTCTGGCTGCGTTCAATTGCCTGCTTATCATTATCAATGTAAACAGGTATCCCCGCATTTGCCAAAGAAGTTGCCGGATCATATTTTGTCTTTCGGTTGCCCTTACCCGTAATTACTTCAACTTTGACATTCCGTTCATGGGCTTCAACGAGAGCCTGTCGCGATCGGAGCAGGTACGTAAGAATGCGCCTGAACAAAAATGCTCGATCTGGCAGCTCCTATCTCTTTCACCAGGGCCTCTCGGCAACCTCCATCAAAATACACCTGGGCGGGAGCGCTTTTGGAAATAGGGTTTTTTGGATCTGGTTGCTGATGCGAAACGTTTTTATCCTGACATGCCCGAAAAGGACGTAAGGAAAAACAAGCTCAGAGTTAAGCTCAGTGTAATGATACATGGTCGCTGCATTATTACCCCCCGGCTAATAGATGATGCCAATGTATAATCAGCGGGAGGTCTATGTCAAGGAATGATTTTATCCTGTGCCGCGGGGTAAGAGGACCGGCGCCTTTGAACCAATCTCGCGATGAGACAAGCCCGGGTATTCAAAGAATGATCCTGACCAGGCTGGTGTATGCACCAAGGAATACTGCGTGCAGCAGCAGCTGCTCGAGCCATGCATATGGACCCGATCGCCGGCCGAGGATACCCTGCCCTGCTATGGGCAGAGCGATGAAGAGCATCGATAGCCAGAGAATTGCCACATAGAGGACGATAAGAAGAAATGACCAGGCCGCATCGGTCGGATCGATCCCGAGAATGCCCGTCGCGACAAAATAGAGGGCCCCGAAAACCGCGCTGGTGACAAGATGAACGACAAGGCCTGCCGTCGCGACGATGACCGGGACTGGCGTTTCGCCCGATCATGCGGAACAGGAAGGAGCCGTCTATGACTATGAGACTCGATTTGAAGACGTGCATTTTAAAGAGAATATGGGAGATGACGCCCATTATGATGCCGGCGGCGGCACCGGCGAGAAACCCTGCGATAATGGCATGCATAAAACCTCCTTCGCCTATCATACCGGGATGAGCCTGGGCGGCAGCAGGACCCGGAAGAAAGCATGGGGCGTGATAAGGACACTGTGGGGATGCTGCAGTTCATCAGCCGGTCAGGTAACCATACGCTTCAAGCATCGGGAACCTGACCGATACGGCGTCGTTTCCGGAAAGCGTTGCGGACGTGTGCTCCACTTCAAAGCGGATAACACCCCCCGATACGGTGTAGAAACCAACCGTAGGGGTTATCAGGAATTGAACCGCGCCTGCAATGTCCCGGAATGGTTCGTAATCACGGCCAGTGCCGGCCGTGTCCCCTGTGTCTATGTGCAGATCGCCTCCCCAGTTGCCATCCGCAGTGTAGCGTTTCGCCCGATCATTTTCAAATGCCGCATCTATCGTAAGTGCCATCGCCGGCCAGGGTATTTTTAGTAATTTGGTCAAAAATGAAACTACCTGTGATGTTATGCCGCTATGCAGAAACAACACGGCCGTTTGTCCTGTCACCGGGTCCCTGACATAGGTCCGCACATTCACCTGATCATAATTAAAGTGAATGAAGGGAAATAAGGATGCCCGGACATTCTTGCTGTGGAAAATAACCAGGGATATAAATGTCATCCCTTTATAGGTCATTGCAAAGGGAATTCTATCGGGTACCGAAGGGCGCAAACGCATCTCGGGAACCATGTACGTCAGGTAAAGGACATCCGTTATGTCCATCTTCACCGAAAAAGCGGCAACGGAATCATATTATTATAATATAACAGTTTGCACGATACCGCCATCGCTCAAAGTGTCCAGGGATGTGCTCACCCTTGTCATTCTTCCACGGGGATATTGCAGCCGAGCTTGTCTGTGATCTGCACGGTACTGGCCTGAGTTCCTTTTTCGCCCTCCTCTGCCACAAACCTGACCTCTGTCCCGATGCAGAGTCTATCGAAATCGTGGTGAAGTACGCTGTTCTTGTGGAAGTAAATTTCTTCTCCTTCCCGGGTTAAGAGGAATCCATAGCTTTCCGAAGGAAAAAGGCGGGTGACGACCGCCGTTTCGTGATCTTCGGCCGGTGCTTTGATCTCTCCTCTTTGCTTTGCCGAATGATCTTTGAGGATCCGTCTGGCTGCGGCAAATGCATCGGCGATCACCCGGTTGATCGGTACGTGCATGTCCCCTTCCCCTGATTCCCGCTTCACGACATACTCCTTACCGGGCACGGCCATATGAAGGCGGATGCGATAGGGGTTTCCCGATCTCTGGTGTTTCTGGGGCTGTTCAACAGCTATGCGAACGCTGATCAGTTCGGGAAATACCTCTTCGAGTTTTCCCACACTATCCCGGATCGACCTGTCGATCCCATCGTTCTTTTCAATGTCCCGAAAGGATACTTCAAGAATTGCCATTGCTTTTAATCCTCCTTATGTTTCTTAAGTCGCTGATTCAGGCTTTCGCCGAAGCCTCTTCTTTTAGTATGTTACCTATCGGCACAAAAACAAGGAGCCCGCTTTTTTCGCTCAGGTCGAGATATTGAGTGGGGTCTAAGAGATGCTGCAATAACGTATAAAGTTGATCTATCGGGGGATTTGATAGCGGGTCCGCCCTTTTTTATATTATCTTCCGTTATCGCCCTGTTTTTGTCGCTCTATCGCTTGTTTTTCAAGCTCTATCCGTTGCCGCTGCTGTTCTATCTCAAGTTGCTGCCGTTGCATCTCCAGTTGCTGTCGCTGCAGTTCAAGCCGTTGTCGCTGCAATTCAAGCTGTCGATGCTGCAATTCAAGCTGCTCCTCAACTTGTCGTTGCCTGTACATTTCCCAGGATTCCTGCCCATACCCTCTGATTATAGTCCATGGGTTGAGCTGAAGCGGTGCATACGACCGTGAACGAAATAACGACAGTTGCGATGATGGATAGTACCAGCACTCGAACCATTGTTGTCCCCTTTTTATGCAAAGTTGAACATTAATTCAACTATGGTGTCACGTTCGGCAGATGTCAACACGACCCGGTCCCGCACGGAAAACACCAGGCCGCGGGGTCCCGTTAAACGCGCGCGAATAAACTCCACCAATCCCGCCAGAGGAAGCTATACTTAAGGTAGATAGATAGTATGAAAGGAGGTGTACCAATGTATACGAGATTGATCCTGGTTAACTTTGGACCGGGGACGCGTTCAACGGGAGAGATGGTGATCGACACGTTTGCCCCGATCTACAAGACCATGAAGGGGTTTAAGGGCGCGACATTCTTCGCCAACAGCGACACCGGGGAATGCGGTGCCTTGTCTTTGTGGGAAACAAAACAGGATGCCGAGACCGCCACGGTAAGTTTGTGGCCAAAACTCCAGCAGGTGGCGGGCGGCATGTTAAAAGGACCGCCCATGGTACGGACCTTTGAGCTTTATGAACCCAGGGTCCAGACGAGCGACGAAGCCGGTACTCAGATCACGTGATCAGACGAAAGACGGCCTTTCTCTTTCGATGGATACTCCTGTTTCCGATACGATATTACATGGGGTGTCGCCCCTTCAACGTGCAGGCGGATTTAATAGCGGGTACTTGACAGCCGCAAAAACTGTGCTATATTTGTATTAAAGGGCGGGTAGCCCAGGCAGCGAGTAGGTGGAGGGACATATCCGAGTCGAAGGAGAACAAATCCTCACTTCGAACCTCTCCATGCGAAAGTGAAAAACAGGCTTCAAACGCGCGTGAACCTGTGAAAGTCTGGTAAACCCACCCCGTTTTTTATAGAGATCATACCCCCCAACAGTTCCATGCTCATCTTCTTATCAGGAACCGTATTGCTAAGCGGGTTTACGGATAGGTAATGATGGTCCCGTCCACTTTTGCCCAGGGAGTTACTGTATGGGCCTTTGTTGTCTTCCCGCTCATGATGTGCTCTACCGTAACATTGCGAATCACCAGGGCGTCGGCGATAAGCGACCTGTGACAACGCCAGGGAAGCGCCTCTGCGCACATAATTACGGTTTGCCCGTTGCTGGAGGCCTCTATAAGCATCTCGATACCCTTTTTGAATTCCGGCGTCTGCATATAATCGGCAAACCCGCGAAAGGACAAATTAGTCCATCCGGTATTGACGGATGCCGCGGTCGTATGGCGCAATCCTCCAAGTTCTTTGAGGCGCATATACCCGATGCCGTGCCGCTTCAGATCCGGTTCGAGAACATCTTCATTGAATTGCGGATTGTGGCGGGACCTGGGGATTGAGCGTACGTCGACCACCAGCTCGATCGCGTGTCTCTCAAGGGTCTTGATAAACAGGTCAGACGAATGTGTTGAGTGGCCAATAGTGTATATCCGGCCCATCATTCTCTCCCGGATGGTCCTGCCGCTATTCTTGAAAATACTCATAATCAATGAAAAGTCAATTCGTTAAGCATCTGCATTGACATAAATCGGTCTGTGCTTGATAAAATGCGAAAGACATACCGCATTCAGGAGGCCTTCAGATGAAACGTTCGCCAGCCGTTATTTTGACCGCAATATTCGTAATGTTTTGCTGCGTTGCCCTCGGCGCCGCGCCCGCGTTCGCTGTGTCGGCACAACTCCCCAACACGCAGGCACCGAGCAGCCATACGCCCGGCACACATCCGCAAAGCGCGGGAAAGTGCGCCCCCGGCGCTGTTTTCACGAAATATCAGGGAAAGGATATGTGCGTAAAATGTAATTCCGGCTTTACGTATGTTAAATACCAGGGCAAGGATATGTGTATACGATGCAGTGACGGCTTTACCTATACGAAATATTTCGGAAACGATAAGTGTGTGCAATGCAATCCCGGTTTCACGTATACAAAATATGAGGGAAAGGATATGTGCGTAAAGTAGGGCTTATCCCCGCTGTCATATCCTGCCATGTGCCTGTCATTTTATGACCCGCCAGAGAGCATCCGTAAAATAACAGCGCCTGTCCCTAAAATGTTCAATAATTTCGAAACCATTTTCCTGCGCCAGCCTTGCCAGATCGTTTTCGTGAAATTTGTAGGATGATTCCGTCTGGATGGGCTCCCACTGATCGAGAAAAAAAGTTTGTCCGCAGGCTTCGATCGAAACGGCCTGCTCCTCGCGGCTTATCAGGAAGCTTTCCACAGCCCCGCACCCGGCGTTGTAAGTGCTGTAATACTGGAATTTATCGATATCGAAATTGCCTTTAAGTTCATCGTTGATACGCCTCAAGACATTCAGGTTGAACCTGGCCGTTACTCCCCGGGAATCATTATATGCCGCTATCATCTTTTCCGTGTCTTTCTTGAGATCGAAACCGATAAGCACCAGATCGCCTGCTTTGACCGAATTCTTGAGCCCCGACAGAAATATCTGCATCTCTGCCGGACTGAAATTCCCGATCGTTGACCCGAGGAAAAGGACCACGTTGCGATGTTCGTCGATCTCGGAGATCAATTTCATACCTGCGAAATAGTCAGCCGCGAGCGCCTGGCATGAAAGGCTGTCGTAGCATGTCCTTATTTCCGCCACCAGGTTTCGCAAGGCCCATTCGGAGATATCGATGGGGACGTAACGGAACCGAAGGCCTTTTTCGAGAAAACAGCCCAAAAGGACCCTGGTCTTCAATCCATCTCCGGCGCCAAGCTCTATGAGATTGAACCGTTCGCCTCCCATCAGGCCAGCGATGTCTTCCTTATAGGTGTTCAGGATCTCCAGTTCGCACCGCGTCAGGTAATACTCGTCGACCTCCATGATCTCCTCGAAAAGCCTGCTCCCGGCATCATCGTAAAGGTGTTTGCACGGCAGGGACTTCGGCGAATTCCCAAGGCCCCGCGCCACATCGTCCGCAAAAGATGATAATGTGCCGGATGTCCCGTTATATGCCAGATCTATTTCTGCCTGATATATCTGTCCCATGGTCACCTGCAGGGAACGAAACTGATCATCTTCTTTGAATCTTCGATGGTCTTTTTCAAAAGCGACAGTACGCGGTCAATTTCTTCATCTGTATTATTCTGCCCGAGAGAGAAGCGCAAAGAGCAATGTGCATCGGCAGCGCTCAGGCCCATAGCAAGAAGTGCGTGGGACGGGTCGGGGGAACCGCTGCTGCATGCGGACCCCGACGAAAAATAGACCCCGTAACGGCTCATTGCTGTTACGACTGATTCGCCGCGCAATCCCGGCAATGTCATGTTGAGGGTATTGGGAAGGCGCATCTGTCGGTGGCCGTTAAGCCGGGCACCGGGTATGATCTCAGAGATGCCCTGTTCCAGCCGGTCCCGCAGGTTCCTTATATCGTTCGTTTTTAAAAGCAGGCCGGGAACCATATCGGCGGCCTTTCCAAACCCGGCTATCCCGACGGTATTCTCAGTGCCCGAACGCAGCCCGTTTTCCTGTCCGCCTCCGCTTATGATATCCGTCTAATTCCACGCCGCGGCGCACGTAGAGCGCGCCGACGCCCTTTGGCCCGTAAACCTTATGGGAAGACAGTGTGAGCATATCTATTCCCATGTCTTCAACGTTGACAGGTATCTTGCCGAATGCCTGCGTGGCGTCGCAGTGAAATAAAACTCCGCGCCGATGAGCGATCTCCGCCAATTCCCGTATGGCCTGCACGGAACCGGTTTCATTATTGGCAGCCATGATGCTCACGAGGAACGTCCGTGATGTAATTGCCCGTTCGAGGTCGGCGGGATCGACAATGCCGTCCTTATCTACGTTGAGAAAGGTCACATTGCATCCCCTGTTTGCCATCCATGTGCACGCATTCAGGACAGACGGATGCTCAATGTTCGAGGTTATGATGTGATCATTCCCGTTTTTTCGGGCGAACGCAGCGCCTTTTATGGCCAGGTTGTTCGCCTCCGAGCCGTTTCCCGTAAAAACGATCCGGCGCGCTGTTGAACCCAAGGCCGATGCCACGGCACGCCGCGCCCGTTCTATAAGGGCCCTTGACCTTCTGCCGGCTTCATGGATGCTCGATGGGTTGCCAAAATGATCCATCGCTTTTTCCATCTCTGCCGCCACTTCCGGTGCGAGTGCGGTCGTGGCGTTATGGTCCATATAGATAAGGCCCGGGATAAACGCCCTGTTTTCCGGTACCGCATATCCCTCAGATCCTTCATCAGCTTCCACTTTGATCCGGGGCAGTTCCTGTGACCGGCCTTTTTTACCTGGCATAACAGCGATTTATAAACGGGAAACCCCGAGATGGGGTCAAATTGCCCCATATCGGTAAGTTCGTTGATATTACACTTCTGCCAGGCTTCAGGCCCAACGGGGCTTCCGCACCCATGGTCCGCATCGATAAACCCCCTCGCAATGTCGCCGGTCACCCGGGCGCGCATTGCGATCTCACCGCGCTCGGTTGAGACGAGCACCTTGTCGCCGTCTTTGATGCCCCGGTCTTCGGCATCAGCCGTATTCAAGGTAACGGCCGGTTCGGGGCGCTCCCGTGCAAAGGCTTTTATGCCGCGATGCTGAGTGTGGAATGCTGTCCGGACCCTGGCCCCGGAGTTAAAGACCAGGGGATAATCACCGAAAATATCCGGCGTCGACAGGGGGCCTTCCTTTGGTTCCGTATATACGGGAAGCGGGTCATAGCCATATTCGCTCAACGTGGAAGAGGCGATCTCGAATTTACCTGTCGGTGTGTCGAAACCCGGTTTACCGTCAGGCCTTAACAACCCCTTTTCCCATTTGCGATATTCCATCATTCTTGTCTCGATCGAGACCATTCCGCCGGAGGCCCTTACCTCGCCGAGGGTAAATCCCGATCCCTTCAAAACATGATCAAGAAGTTCTTCCTCGGTTTGAGGATAGAGATGGCCATAGCCCAACCGCCGGGCAAGTTCGGCGAGTATGAAGAAATCGCTGCGCGCCTCGCCCAGTGGTTCGATCATCTTCTCGCGGACCCTGAAGAGAGGCCCGTATACCATGTATGACTGTGTCTCGTAGTACGTTGCAGCCGGGAGGACAATATCTGCCCATGCGGCGTCCGCCGTTAGCTGCCGATCAATGCAAACGAGGTGGTCAAGCCCGGCGAGGGTCTTTTTCCATAACCCGGGATCAGGCCAGGAGGTTGTGATGGAACCTCCCAGTATGATGAGGGAATGTATCCTGTACGGCTTGCCTTCGAGCACCGATTCCGGCAGTGCACTCGCATGGGCTTCGTCCCGGTAGTGGATGTAGAGGGGAAACCGGTCGCGGCCCAAACGCGGGTCGGTTACCGGATTTTTGATGAGGCCTTCCCTGTTTATCGGGAAACGGCTGCCGGGCATGGAAAAACACCGGCCGCCGGGCACGTCGAGCTGACCGGCGAGGGCCCACAGCACCAGCGTTGCCCTTATCCCCTGCACCCCGCTATGGCTGTACTCCATACCGGTGTACATAAGCTGCGATACTCCCCGCGCCGCCGAGATGTCCCGCGCAAGGGAAATGACCTTATGGGCCGGCACGCCCGTTATGTGTTCCACCACCTCCGGCCGGAAGTGCTGAACATATCGTGCGAAATCGTCAAAACCCACGGTCCAGTTCCTGACAAAGGTATCGTCATAGAGTTCTTCATTTATCAGGACGCTGCACATTCCGAGGGCCAATGCCCCGTCCGTTCCCGGCCGTATCGGGACCCACTCGGCTTCGGATAATTTGGCGGTCATTGTCCGCCGGGGGTCAATGACCACGATGGCGGCCCCGCGGGCCTTCGCTTCGAGTATCCTTTTCATCTCGATCGGCGGGCAGTCCGTGGCAGGGTTCGTCCCCCAGACGACGATCATCTCCGAATTCTCGATATCGTTAAACATATTGATGAGCATGCCGCCGCATGTCACGTGAGGAGCTATCATGCCGTACGATACATAGCAGAGGGCTCCCACCCCCATCGTATTCGGCGACCCGTAGGGAAAGAGCACGCTGCTGGCGGAGGAAACGGCAACCCCCGCGGGCTGGAAGACATCGCAGAGTGACAGTTCAAAACTGCCGACCCCGGTATAAATGGCCGCCGCTTCCGGCCCATACAGTCGTTTGACATCATTCAGATCGTCAATGATGATCCCGTAGGCATCATCCCAGCTTATCTTTTCGAAATCGAAACTGCCTTTGGGCCCTTTCCTTTTCAGGGGATAAAGCAAACGGTTTTCCGAATAGACAATCTCAGGGGAATGCTCTCCCAGCGGGCAAATGATCCCCATGTTGCCGTCATCATCGGCACGAACTTCGGCTATCCTTCCGTCTTTATCGTAACCGGCAATGATCCAGCACCCGGCACTGCAAATACCGCATATGCCCCTTTTTTCCCGTGTGGCCATATACAGATCGATCTACCCTAATCCTGGATTGCCTTCCCGGGCGGCAGGCAATCGGAGATCGATCATATAATGATTTCCCATCACTGCGACGTCGGCCTCCTGCGTACCCCGGTTGCGAAGCCAGGCCCTGTCAAACAATTGCGGCTGGCACGAAACCAGCATATTGATATCGATTGCGGCCTTTCCTCCGGAAAATTTCGTGATCCAGGGCATTTTCTCCAGGTCACCCTCAAACTCGATGTTCAATCTTCCGTCCTCCGGCCCGGAATCGGAAAGGGCGGCGTTGCTTTTTGGCCGCCAGACAACCTCATCTGATTCCATCATTATTGCAGTGTAAAATTCGGGCATATTCCGACCTCCTTTGCGCTTATCTGATGATGATCCATACATCCACTCTATGCACTTTCAAATTGATTGCAAGCTCGAACAGGCTGGAGGTGGCTCAGGAAAAAAGCTCTGCGCGCTCTTTTGCCCCTTGATACTTTGCCGGTCGTATGCTATCCACAAAGATCACAGTGGACTATAAGAAATAACGCTTCCTGACGTTCCTGGGGACTTGCGGTATGTTAGTCTTCTTTGGTAGAATGGTTCCCTGAATAAAATCCAGCTCACATTAACGGCGTGCCGCTCCAGCAATACCAAAAATTTCGGAGGAATAATGCCACAAGAGGCAAAACATATCGCCCAGGATCTCAAGTCTGAATTGAACGCATCCCAATATGAGGCCGTCGTCTCAACTGAGGGCCCGGTCCTTGTCATAGCCGGCGCAGGAAGCGGCAAGACCAGGGTCATAGAATACCGCTCGCTTTACCTCGTCCAGAGCGGAGTTGACCCCGAATCCATCCTGCTTCTCACTTTTACCCGGCGAAGCGCCCAGGAGATGATCGAACGCGCAGCCCGGAACGATCCCCGCTGTTCCAGGATAGACGGCGGCACTTTTCATTCCTTCGCAAGCAAGATTCTCAGGAGCTACAGCAAAAACCTCGGCCTGTCCAACTCCTTCACCATATACGACGAAGGTGACGCGGAAGAGGCGATCCGGCGATGCTGCAACAAAATGGGATACGATCAGGACAAGGAATTTCCCAAAAAGAACGAGCTGAAAAATGTCTTCAGCCTCTGTATCAATAAGGAAATGGATGTTGGCGATGCCGTTCTGAA
This sequence comes from uncultured delta proteobacterium, assembly GCA_963823725.1. GTDB lineage: Bacteria > Desulfobacterota > Syntrophorhabdia > Syntrophorhabdales > Syntrophorhabdaceae > Delta-02. The sequence continues at coordinate 93,025 of CAWGMJ010000018.1, read as the reverse complement.
GACATATGTGGATTACGAGGACCGCCTGGGAGAGATCAAGACCGTCCAGAAAGAATACGCCGAATATAAGCTCAGGAACAACTGCGTCGACTATGATGACCTCCTGGTTTATCTCAGGGTTATTCTTGGGATCGACGAAGTAAGGGAGCAGACTCTCGTCACGATTCCGGTACATTATGGTCGATGAATTCCAGGATACGAACGGCGTCCAGGCGGATATCGTCCGTCTTCTCTCGACAAAGCATAAAAACGTGATGGTGGTAGGTGACGATGCTCAGAGCATCTACGGTTTCCGGGGCGCCAATCACATGAATATCCTTCGCTTCCCCGGCGAGTTCCCGGGCTGCAAGGTGATCATGCTTGAGCAGAACTACCGCAGCACCCAGTCCATTCTCGATGTGGGCAATGCCATCCTCAATAATATGTCCCAAAAATTTGAAAAGCGGCTCAGGTCGGCCACGGGCATCATCGGCGAAAAACCCGCGGTGTCGCGCTTTGATGATGTCTATGAAGAAGCCGCCTGGGTGGCGCGCAAGGTCCAGGCTCTCAAGGCCAAGGGCATTCCCATGAGAGATATGGCCGTTCTCTTCAGGACTGCCTTCACCTCCATGCCCCTTCAGGCGGAACTGGTCAAAGACGGGCATTCGCTTCAAACTTTTCGGCGGCCGGAAATTTTATGAAATGGCCAACGTCCGCGATGTCGTCTCCTACCTGAGGCTCATAGCCAACCCTGCCGACGAACTGGCCTGGCACCGTGTCCTGCTCCTTCTTCCCGGCATCGGGGCACGGACCGTCGAGAGGCTTCTCGAAATGATCGCACATCTACCCGGGCCTCCCCGAGATTATCGAAAATGTCTTCACGCCGCTTGTGCTCCGGCCAGAAACATTCGGACGTATTCGTCTTCGTTCAAGAACCTTCTCCAGGCCATCTGCGCCCCTTCGCATGATGCCGTCGCGCCAGGTCGACCTTGTGCTGCAGCATTACGGTCCGATAATGGAGGCCAAGTACAAAAAAGACCCAGCAAAAGTAAAGGAACTCACCATGCTGGCCCAGATGGCCCGAAGATACACCAACTTTAAAAGATTTTCTTGCCGACGTTGCCGTCGACCCCGACAAGGACCCAAAGGACGACGACGCCGAGTTTCTCACTCTTTCCACGGTCCACTCGGCAAAAGGCCTCGAATGGGGCAGGGTATTCCTCATCGGCCTTGTTGACGGGGTCTTCCCCTCGAGCAGGTCCTTTGACGGCGATGGCGGAAACGATATTGAAGAAGAAAAGAGGCTTTTCTACGTGGCGGTTACACGGGCAAAGAAAAGCTTTCGTTGAGCTACTATGTTAAAAAAGGAGCGAACGAACGGACCCGGGCGCGAATGTGCAGATTTCTCGAATCGCAAATGTGAAAAAAACCTTTTCATCATAAGGCTCAACTACATGTCACAACGAAAAACTGCGTGTCATCTCTTTATGTCACGGTAAAAGTTTTCCTGGACTACACTCATAATAAACTACCTTCTTTTACAAGCGTAGCACAATGAAACAAAAATCAAGCTAAGCATGTCTGTTGGAATGAAACCATGCCGAGTAATCATCGAGAAGTGCATGGTTCCCCGATGATTCATCGACAGCCTTCAGCCATGCAAGGTCGATGACGAAGCGCCGGTTGTCCTTTACCCGTTTTATCTTGACCAGTATTCCCGTTTTCTCATCGAGAAGGTCTTCAAAACGCTTCAGTTCATAAATATCGGCAGGGGAAGGCTGATCTTTCTTGAGATTTTCATATTCTGCTTCGTTGGCATAGCCAAATACATAATTATCTTCCCATGGGAAGCCTTCAATACCTGTCATTATACAGGGCATCTCGATATGTTTCCTGAGATAATCCCGGTAAATCGTCAGCGATTCCAACGACACGGTCAGATTGTCCGGGCCTAATATTTTCTCTAATCGTTGTTCCCGCTCATCATGCTGGGCCATAGAACCTCCTGTATATTCATCCCTTTGGAAAAACCCTGCGTTTTGAAAATATTTTACCCTTTGGGTTTAAAGATGGCGAGTTTAAATTTCCAGCCCTGCTCGCCGGCAATGGCTTTCACCACCTCACGCAGTTTTCCGTATTCAAAACCGTATTTGCCGCCGAATAAAAGATTTCCGTGAACTTTTTTAGTGACCTCGATCCCTTTTTGAACCGTCTTTTCACTAAAAAAACCGGAATTCGTTCCCGAGGAGCTTTCCACCATCTTTTCCCAGAATGTGACCTGCTTCTTTTCCGGTTCCAGCTGGGCTATTGCGTCGTATTTTATCCTGGCCTTCTGAACGGGCGATTGCGCTCCCGTTTCTGACGAAAATTCAAAATGCCCCGGGCTGCACTTCCTTCACCGAAAGGAAGTCATTGGCCAGGTCCAAAAATTGCGTCCCGATGGGCGATCTGTCCTCCCGCACTTTGCGCTTCCTTTTCCTGTAAACGTTTCCCGCAATTCGTGCAAAATACCGCATCAGGCGGCAGCTCTTTTCCGCAGGAAGAACATTTTATTGTATCATTCATATTTCCCCTTCTTTGAGCTTCTGTTCCTACCCGGTATTATCCAACCGTCCGGCCCGTGGCTAATCCGTATATTCTTTATCGCTCTCCTGACGGGATCCGATTAAAGATTATGCCATGGACAAAAATTATCAGCAAGAAGGGATTTCGTTAAAGAATAAAGATCCGACCGATGGCGTCTCAATATCAGGTCCATTGGAACCCGAAAGACCGGCAGACTGCTGCGGCATAATTTATTTGACTGTCCCGTTGCAACAATACTATTGTAAGGGATGGAAACGCCCCAGCCGCAATCTTCCCCTCATCATGTCCTGAGATCGTACTTCGGTTATGACACGTTCAGGGACAATCAGGAAGATATCATCCAGCACCTCCTGACCGGAAAAGATGGATTTGTCCTCATGCCCACCGGCAGCGGCAAATCATTATGCTACCAGATCCCCGCCATTATCCTTCCCGGGGTGTGTATCGTTATTTCTCCTCTCATTGCCCTTATGCAGGACCAGGTGGATGCGGTCAGGGAACTGGGGATCAAGGCCGGATTTCTGAATTCCACATTGAGTCCGAACGAAGCATACAGAATTGAGCAAAAGGCCATCGCCGGCGAACTGGACCTGCTCTATGTAGCGCCAGAGAGAATGATGACAATAAGCTTCATGAGGCTGCTCAAAAGGTTAAAGATAAGCCTGTTTGCCGTAGATGAAGCTCATTGCGTCTCTCAATGGGGGCATGATTTCAGGCCGGAATATCTGAAGCTCGACATCCTTCCCGAGGAATTCCCCCATGTGCCCCGTGTCGCACTCACTGCTACGGCTGATGAGAACACGAGAAAAGAAATAATAGAAAAACTGCGCCTCAAGGACGCCACTCAGTTTGTATCAAGCTTCGACCGCCCGAACATACACTACAGGGTGGACGTAAAGCAAAACGAAAAGGTTCAGCTTGTGAACTTTCTCCAGGATGAGCACCCTGGCGACTCGGGAATCATATATTGCATGACGAGAAAAAAGGTAGATTCCATTGCGAGCTTCCTTTCGGAAAAAGGCTTTACTGCCCTTCCCTATCATGCGGGCCTTTCGCAGGAGGTGCGTGTTCAAAATCAAAGGAGGTTCCTCCAGAACGAAGGCGTGATCATGGTCGCAACCATAGCCTTCGGGATGGGTATCGACAAGCCGGATGTCAGATTTGTTGCCCATTTAAATCTGCCGAAGACGCTTGAGGGTTACTATCAGGAAACCGGGCGCGCCGGCCGCGACGGCGAAAAAGCCGATGCATGGATGATATACAGCCTTGCCGATACTATCATTCTCCGGCAAATGCTGGAAGCCTCGGATGGGAACGAACAGTTCAAATGGATCCAGAGACGCAAGATGGAAGCCATGCTGGGATACTGCGAAACGACAAAATGCCGCAGACAGGTCCTGCTGGGATATTTCGGGGAGACGCTTTCAGTAAAATGCGGAAACTGTGACGTCTGTGAGGGCAGAGTGGAAACCATAGAGGGAACACTGATCGCCCGGAAAGCGCTCGAATGTGTACGCGGGACAGGACAGATGTTCGGGGCCGCGTATCTGACCGATGTATTGCTGGGAAAACAATTGTCGAGAATTCAGCACTTCGGGCACGACAGGCTGCCCGTGTATGGCACCGGCAGGGAACTTACGGAAACGGAGTGGAAATCCGCATTCAGGCAACTCGTTGCCGCAGGTCTCTTAACGGTTGACATTGACAGCAAGGGCGGCTTTAAGTTGGCCCCGAAGAGTAGTCTTATTTTCGAAAATGAACAAGGGTTTCAGCTCAGAAAAGACCCTGCTCCCGCCTATCTGACAAAAAAAGGCAAACCTGCAGCGAAACCCCACCGATCTGCCGAAAGGGATAGAGTTGAATCAACCTCTTATCCTTTTCAAGACGGCATCTGGGATGCCCTTCGTTCTTTAAGGCGTGATATCGCAGCCGGGAAAAAACTGCCGGCTTACGTGGTTTTCCATGACAGCACGTTGAAAGCCTTTTGTGAGTATCTCCCGGGATCGTTGGAAGAAATGCGGAGCATCCCCGGGGTCGGTGAAAAGAAACTTGAAAAGTATGGAGAACAGTTTCTCGAAGTTATCAGACAGTTTAAAGAAAAGTCTTTCAGTATATTCCGAATCCACGGACCGATCACCCAATTTGAAGGACATCCAAATCAGCCATACAGAACATATAGGGGAAGATGACGATCATTGGCATGGAGCCAGGGATAAAAAGGACAGAATAAGAAACAAATACTCCGGCTTATCGGCCGGGGCGACCTAAGCTCAAAAGAGATAGCTGAAAAAGTAGGCGTATCGATGCCAACTGTATGGGCATACAAGGCCCATACGACCATGGGGACGTATCAAACGATAACGAATGAAGAAAATAACCCGGCTTCGTGAAAAGTATCGACGAACCTCGGTGCCGATCACTCGGGAAGCCGGAAATTCCCCTCACATACAATTGCAGAAGCAGTTGAGATCGTTAATACCATTCCGATGATCATACCGAACGATGAAAATCTGGATAATATTATCTCGGAAACAAGAATAAGATATGGAAGGGCCTACGAGCCATGGAGTGAAAAAGAGGATAAGTTGCTGGTGGAGTTGCATCACTCGATCGAGTCAGCTAATATCCTGGCCGATATTCTCAAAAGGCAACCCACTGCCATACTATCGCGTATTTTAAAGTTAAAACAGCATACCCTTAAGTAAGATCACGAGGCTCAGCTTAAAAACAAGCAGTCCCCGACTGCTTCGGCCAAAGTACGTTCCTTTAATGATTCAATACTGTGATATACTATCGGATGAAATTTTCTATCCGCAGAGAAGTCCATTTCGATGATCTTTCAAAATGGCTCTCAGGCCTCGACAATGATCCCCATCGAACTCGCATTGCCTCACGATATGCAGGAATTCTGGTCTATTATCGGGCGGCTTGACGAACTGAAGGGGTATGTGCGGGATAAAAAAATAGTAGTCAATTCAGTCCATGCGCCTCATGGGCGTCTTTCTGCCAATGCGTTCCTGTCCTGGGCATTGCCGGTTATGAGGTTTTCGTTCAGGATCAACGCTCAATTCTCCGTTTTTCATCCTGAGAATCATGTGGCAAAGACAAGAAAACCTGACTTTCAAGCAACGGCAATCTCATACATAAAGACCGTTCAGACGAAAACCCCCGTCCCGGTCGCAATCGAGACGTTCACAAGCGACAGCAGACTTTTCACTCCTAAGGAATTGGTGCACTATGATCTGCCGATGGTCCTCGATACGTCGCATATGACAGAACAGTATGCACTTGAACTGATCAAACAATATTCCGGCAGCATCGTGGATGTCCGCCTGTCAGAAGACCGGCTGGACCTTAAATTTGACAAGGCCTCACAACCCGTCCCTGCCGAAGGATTCGGTATTTCCATACTTGAAGCGTTGAAAGACAGGAATTGGAATGGGTCTGTGACCCTGGAATACCTGCCGGACAATGATGACAGACTGATGTCCGACAGGGAACGACTGGAAAGCATGTTCGGATGAACATGATAATCGTGGGTTAATATCGATTAAAATTACACAGAACTCCGGGAAAGGCTATTTCTGTGCGCGTTTCGGTTCTTTTTCCTTTTTCTCTTTTACCTGTTTTTCGTGTTTGATAGCCTTTTGTTTCTGCTCCTTGCCTCTATCTTTCTTTCCGCCTTTATCTCCCATAGTACCTCCCTTTATATCTAATTATCATTTTTATGGGTCTCAAAGTCAAACATCCGGAATTTTTCGATAATATACCGGACGACAAGATATTCCTGCTTCTGATTAAGTTACAAAATTTACCCTCGTTTAAGCATGATCTAAGCATAGTTTCGTAAAATAAACGGGGACTGAGAAAACTATCGGGTTCAATTGGTCCAAGCCGAGTGACGGCAACTTAATGGAGAATCACTGCATGATGTGATACTATTTGGCAGCCCCAATCCCGGGTGATAATAAAGACGAGGTAATTTTCTGACAAAAGTTGTTTTCAATGCCTTGCCGCCGGCACGGATCGACACCCCGTCGGCTCCCCTTTCCATCCTCAAGGCATTTTTACTTCACCATGGTATAGCGGCTGAAATAATTTACTGGAATATTCTCCTCGAGGAAGCTTTTGCCGGCTTTTGCAAGAAATACCGATGACGTTCATTTTGACCTGCTGCCCTACCTTTACATGATCGCCGGTGAATATAACGATACAATTGCTGAGGCCAAAACCAACGCCTATATCAAATCACAACTTCCCATCAATGATATCCTGAATGATAACAGCGATTTTCTCGGAGGGACAAAAAACGCCATCAATGAAATTGTGGCACGGGAATTCATGCGGCTATCTCCGAATGACAGACTTCTCTTCGGCATATCGTGCAAATACGAACAGTGGATTCCCGGTATCGTTCTTGCCGGATATATAAAAAGATATTTTCCTAACTCCTGGATTGTCATGGGAGGTTTACGAGATCGTGATAAGGCCGAATCACTATTGAAGATCTGCAGGAATTTTGATTTCGCTATCTGGGGCGAAGGGGAATATCCGCTCCTCGAATTATGCCAGGCATTGGATACAGAAAAGCCGGATCTCTCATCGATCCCCCGTCTCGTATTTCGTATAGACAGGTCTCTTCAATTCACGAGAGTTGAAACCGGTCAATTTTTCGATATGAACAGCAGGATATTTCCTGATTACAACGACTATTTCATTTACCTCAAGGCCTCAAAACGAAGGGACGTCCCGGTAATATTACCCGTCGAATCAACGAGGGGCTGCACATGGAATGCCTGTAAATTTTGCGTTTATTCCGATGGGTATAAAAACCGGAAGAAAGAAGCCGATATAGTAAGGGAAGAGGTCGAATATTTTCTCACTAAATTTGATACACCCTATTTTGCGTTTATGGACAATGATATCGTGGCTAACGATAACACGAGGCTTGAACAGATCCTCGACACACTGATATCCGTCAGGCAACACACGGACGTGCATTTCATCGCCGAGGTGATCCAGAAAGGCCTCACGGAACAGATAATGGAAAAATTTCCCCGGGCCGGTTTTGGCAGGCTTCATTTTGGGTATGAGTCGTTATCTGAGAACTTGTTGATGAAAATGAGAAAAAGAACCAATTTCTCAGACAATATATTTTTTGTAAAGTTTGCCCGCAAATTTGGAATAAAGCTCCCGTCCGCAAATATAATTTGCGGTGCTATAGGAGAAGAAGACGTCGATATCCTGGAATGTATCGATAACCTGCATTTTCTCCGATTCTATTTCGACAATGACCGCTTCCGGCATAATATTATCCCGCTCCGGATAGCCAATCATTCAGATTTTCATACCATGGTCCCAAAAGAGGAATTAAACAGGTTTGATCAAAACGAGATCTATCATTTGCTGCCCGCTGAAATAAAACAGTTCTTTGACCGGTTTACCGTTTTTGATTTCTCGACAACGGCCAACAGCCTCTGGCATATCTTTGCGAAGATAAACGATTTCTATTATGAACACTCGTATAGCTACGCTATTTCCCGAGAAGGCTGAACGTGTGATCTACAGGGAATTTTTCGATTCTCAACCTGTTGTGCAGCTTGAAATAGGTGAACTTGGGTATCGCATCCTGAAAGAAACGAATTCAAATATATTGAATTCGGACGCGTTGATCCGGTCTTGTGCACAACATGATGCCGGGACGGATGAAACACTGGTATTCGCGGCCCTCAATTTTCTCAAGGCAAAACACCTCGTATATTTCAACGACGCATATCAAGCAATAGTTTCGGTAATTGACGTAGGCATCCGAATCCAAATAAAACTTCCGGATAGGCCTGTTCAGGACGAAAATAACCGCCAGTAAACCGTATGCCGCGAATATAGCGGTAAACAGGATAGATACTTTCTTGTTGAGAAGATCGATGACAATGCCGCCCACAGCAAAGGAAACCGGGGCAAGGGCGCCGTTGATGGAATCCAGTGTACCAAAGACCCTGCCCCTGAGATTATCGGGTATTATTTTTTGTTTGATCGATGTATTAATTAGCCGGGAAACAGCCATGCATCCCGAAAGCAGTCCAAATAAACCGAAGACGAAAAAAATATTCATCGCAAAGGAAATGATCATGAATAGCAGCGCTTCTATAAAAAAAACCGAGCATATCATTCTGTAGTTTTGCCTTTCCGTCATTTTGAGCGAACCAAAGACAAAATAGGTTATTATCGAGCTAAATGTCATAATACTCAACAGATATCCATAATAGGAGCCTTTTAATTTCATGACATCCTCGATAAGGAAAGGCAGCGCGATCATTACCATGGGGAAGAAAAGATTGGAAAGAGTGTAAATGATCGTCTGGTTCCTCAGTCCTTTATTTCTCCATATAAAACGAAAGCCTTCTCTTGTCTCCATCCAAAAGTTCATACAGGAAAAATTGGTCCCGGAGGTTTTCCCCGGATTCACAGATATAGATCCGCTTGTAAAGGCCGCACAAAAATATGATGCTCCATTTATCAGGAATGCCGGGGCGGCTCCCATCATAGTAAAGAATATACCGCCAAGAGTATTGCCGACCATCGCCAGCACTCCCCCCATGCCTTGAAAAATGGAATTGCCTTTCTGGATGTTTTCCTTCGGCAATATCGCAGGAATGATCGAATTCAAGGCAGCGTTTAGAGCAGAATCGATGATACCCATGCACGCCGTAACAAGAAATATCACGTAGACGGCAAAAGGAAAGCGGTCAAGATTGAAATAATTCAGGCCCGCATTCTTCAATGTCAAGCCGGCGAAATAATCCCAGCTTACCAAGAATAGAATTATCATGAACATGCCGCGAATCAGACAGCTCCATACGATCACCGACCTTCTATTTACCCGGTCGACAAGAGTACCCGCTAAAGGCCCGATCACCACCCATGGCAGGAACGCCAGGAATTCAACTATTCCGAGCACGGTTGCTGAGCCGGTCAATTGTTTCAGGTAAAGTACGAGAATAACGGAATATAATGCGCTGCCAAGGAGGGCCGCACCCTGGCCTGTTATCATAAGAACAAAATTTCTATTAAACAGTTTATCGGAAGACACGGTTCTTTTCACGGCAACTTGCCCGGAGATCTATACAATGATCACGGCTCGGGTGTCCGCGTACCGCAGGACTTCGGAATGTCCTTCGGATAGGCCTCTTTATGTTCTATGAACCTTCTGGCTATAAGTTCCGTAATTTCCCTGTTATCGTCCATCATGCGGAACAAGGTTACCTGAGCGTTGCAGAAGGATTCCATAAAGTTTGTATCTGTTACGGGCGACAACGCACAATACTCGCCGCAGATGGGCAGGGCAGAACAATCGGGACATTTTAGATCGTAATAAGATTGCGGGGCTTCACACAGCTCAATGGCGTTGGAAGCTCCCTCTATCGAAATCGGCAGGTCCTCGGCTTTCGCGACCGGTCCTGTTATATCGGGAAAAAAACTGCACGGGTAAATAAGGCCGTCGACTGCGACATACGCGGACCTTATTCCCGCCCGGCATTGCTGCGGGCGAGGCATCAACTTATATTCGCTTCCGCAGATGACGTTATTGTAATAATAAACGAACTTATTAAGCACAACATTGTCCCGGGTACTGAAATCAAATTGGGAAGACAGGAATGCCGCCTGAAACTCCGCTTCAGCCCTGAGTGCCGGTGGTATCAGCGATACATGATGGCCCCTGCCCTGGCTCGATACGTAATTGATGCGATAAAAACGGATCCCATGATCATGAAAAAAACGTATGCTGTCCGGCAATGCTTTTAGTGACTCAATGGTTCCGACAACGAGTACAGTAACGGGAAACCCGTTCTCGTGCAATGCCGCGATATTGTCACGCCGCTTCTTCGACAACAGTTTCGGATCGTCAAGGACTCCATCGTAATGCACAGAAAAGTGTACATTGTGATTCTTGAAAAGTTCGATTATTCCGGGATTCAGGACGGAGATATTTGTCTGGATGGAGTATTCCAGCTCCTTGCCCGATCGGGCAAGATATACGTCCATAATTTTGAAAAAGGTTGCATACCAGTCATGGGGAACAAGCATTGGCTCGCCGCCGGAAAACACCATTCCCATCGGCTCGTTGCTCTGTTCCAGCAATTTTATGAGTGTCTCTGCCGTACCGTTAGGATCGACTATTTTCTGAGCATTCGCCGCGCCCGGGGAAGCGACGTTGCAAGCGTCCTGAAAACAATAGTCACACGACAGATTGCAGGTCGTGATAAGCTGGAATGTTACACTGTTTAAATCGGAAAAGAGGAAGTCCTGTGAGGTCATGAGACAATACCCTTACCAGCCAACTCACCCTAAGAGCGCACTACGTGCACCTGATAGTCGGAATTGACGAATGCTGTGAATACAGGTGGGCCAACCGTGATCCAGTATCCGGGGCCTGCTGATTTCAGAGTTATCTGCTACTTATTCGGGCAATAATTGGCGTATGCGTTGCAGCAGCCATCCAGTGCAGATTCGGGGGATGCTGATGCAGGTTTCCGAAGCGTACTCAGCATATCGCCTATCGCCTCTTTGGACGTGCTGATATCCTGGGCTATGTACTGACTGGCTACGTTTTCAGGAACATCATAAATGCGGCCGCTCTTGTTTATTAATAGCATAAATACCTCCCATTAATTTCTGACCAAGATTAAGCTAAGCAAACACATTATGTCAACCTTTATGTGAAGATTTTACAGCTGGAAAATGGCGTAAGAAATTATCTTATCTGCCATCTGAAACAGGGTACCCTTGCGATCTTAACGCATGTGTCACCGGATCAGGAGAAAATGTCCAGAATTCGATTTCTTCTTTGATTGTGGGGTCATTATGTTTGAAGATAAAACGATAGTTGATAAAATATCTCTGGAGGACGATCGTCTGGATATATTCACGCTTTATATAAACCTCCTGCAGAAAGGTCGTCATTGAAACGCTATCTTCGTTTATCGTTAATTTCACGAACGGCCAGGAATTCTGAACTTTACCGAACTTTCCTCCCCCCGTGTGTTTACTCAAAATATGTCCCTCCCGGAAAGAACATTCAACGAACTAATTCTTGGATAAGGGTGCACCGTTTTCTTTTACGATTCGTCCGGTTTTGGAAAATGCCGATAGCAGTCGTAACATTTCCAGTTATCCTTTTTCCCGGTGTTTTCCGTTTCTTTAATTTCGTCCTGATCCTGAGTATCTGAAGCGGGCAGTACTTTAATTTGAAGAGATCCGCACACAGGGCATCTTGGGCCTTTTTTCATCTTGTCCTCCAGACTGATATTTGAGGAAACAAAAAGCGCTGTTTTTTCAAAGGATGACCGCCTCAATTACCGGGATACACCATTCCCCATAACCTTCTTCACCTGTACATTCTTGTCCCCTATTCTCATTCCCTTGCCGCAGTCCACTTCACACCACGCATTCTGCCCTATTTTTATACCCGCCGCAGAATTGAGCTCAATGTGTGTCTCAATGCCTTTATTATCCCTCACGGTTACTATATTCCCCTTGATGGCTGTTACCTTCCCTCCGATTGCAGCAATCGCTTGATTACCGCTTTTATCGGTCTTGTTCATAGCAAAGGCCATACCGCAGGCCGCGAGAAAAACAACCACGAAGATCATCGAAACGATTTTACTGAACATTCTTCCCTCCTGATAAATTTAATTTGCCTGAAGACACCGGTTCAAGTGTCCCCGGGTATTAAAGCCGGTCTGTTATGCGCCGAAATGTGAGAGGCTCCTGATCAATTCCTTCTCATCATTTCTTACTGCCAGGTAATTGGAACCGTGGAAGTCGAACAAGGTAAATCTTTTCAGTAATTTACCACGCGTGAACCTGCATTTCAAAGCAATCTTATGGTATGTCTTCGATTATCGTCTCATACCGGCATCTTCGTTTGCGCCACGCGCCGCACCGGCCAGACGGGAAGTGCGGCACCCTTGACACTATTATGAAAAGGACTTATCCTCGCCATTATCGAGTAATACGCATTAACTGCAAAAGGAGGAACTATGAAGGTAAAGATAGACGCTGACGCATGTGTGGGAGATGGTACGTGTGCTGAGGAGTGCCCTGAAGTTTTCGAGATGGAGGGAGATCTTGCTACTGTCAAAGTGGACCCTATACCCGGTGAACTGGAGGAACAGGTAAGAGAAGTGGCTCATGATTGTCCTGTGGAAGCGATCATAATTGAAGAATAGTCCTATCCCTATATTTTCCGTAGTTTGCGGGCGCCCGGGCTATGATTTTCCTGGCCCTTGCCCGGGCAGCCCAGTGCCCTTGATGGAGCATTAAATAAAGCTTTGCACCGCAGGCAAGACTATTTCGCGGCAATATACTTGAACGAAATATTGAGTCTTACCCGGTAGCTCACCACGTTTCCGTTTTCGATTGTTACATCCTGTTTCACCACTTCACCAACACGGAGATCGCTGACGCTCTTTGCAGCCGTTTCTATCGCCTGTTTTGCTGCATCTTCCCACGATTTTTCGCTCGTACCCACAATCTCATTAACAACGTAAACGCTCATAGCAGCCCCCTTATAATGTTGTTATGTTTCTCAAAGAACCATATTTTTATGGATAACACAGATTGCCGTCATGTCAAGGGTCTACACGTCGAGCATGGCATGGCCCGGGCACAATTTCATGACAGGGATTTGTATAGTTTTGACCGCCATCCTGTTGTCTATCTTTGCCAATTGTCAGAACAATGCGCATCTTTTGAAGGAAAGGGTGACCGCTCTGAAGAGTGATGGACGCCCTTCAATTACAATCATTGAGAGGTGAGACATGATCGTATCCCCCAGGTATGCGAATAAGTTTAACTTTTTCTTCTTGCCTGTTGCCGTCGCTGCAGTTGTGTTTGCGGTTGCGATAATCGCGGCACAACCTGCACGGGCTGAAGTCCGGACCCAGAAGATCACCTACAGTTCGGAATCGGTGACCCTTGAGGGATACCTTGCCTATGACGACAAATTGACCGGAAAACGGCCGGGCGTCCTCGTCATCCATGAATGGAAGGGTATAACCGCCTATGAGAAAATGAGGGTAGAGCAACTTGCCTCCATGGGCTATGTTGCGCTCGCTGCCGATATCTACGGCAAGGGCGTAAGGCCCGCGACAGCCGAGGAAGCATCCCGGACAGCCTCTCTATATCGCGGCAACCGGCAATTACTGCGTGCCAGGGCGATAGCCGGCCTTAAAACGCTCAAGGAGTTCCGCTATACCGATCCATCGCGCGTTGCGGCCATAGGCTACTGTTTCGGGGGCACAACGGTCCTGGAACTCGCCAGGGCCAATGCCGATGTGGCGGGCGTGGTCAGCTTCCACGGCAGCCTGGAGACGCCGAATCCCTCCACGGGCCCCATCAAGCCGAAGGTGCTTGTCCTGACCGGGGCCGATGACCCTCACGTACCCCCGGCCCAGCTCCTTGCCTTCCAAAATGAGATGCGGGCGGCAGGAGCGGACTGGCAAATAAACATCTATAGCGGAGCGGTCCATTCCTTCACCAATCCCGCTTCGGGCAACAACCCGGCGAGCGGGGCAGCATACAATGAAAAGGCGGACAGACGCTCCTTTGCGGCGATGAAGCTCTTTTTCGACGAGTTGTTCAGGTAGGGGAGCTATAGCGGCCTTTTCCATCGTCTGGCTTTCGGGCATATAACCCGCGATGATTGTCATTGTCTCTTTTTTTGGGGTCTGCTATCATAGTTAAAAAAGGGGATTGTATGGAGCTGCTGCCGAGATACTCGAATTGTTTTTTCTGCGGCCGGACAGGTGATGGACCGCACCTTCGGATGTCGGTCGATAATAACGTTGTTACTTCGCAGTTTGTGCTGGAACCGAAATTCCAGGGATATACCGATGTTGCTCATGCGGGTATCGTGACCGGTGTCTTAGATGAAGCAATGTGGTGGGCCGTATTTTTCGATACCTTTTCGTTCTATTTCACCACGAAGATGGATACCGAGTTTCTGAGGCCGGTTTACGTCAATACCAAGCACAGGTCACCGCCCGGGTGGTCGAAAAGGCCGGGCGAAGCGTCCGGGTACAGGCTTCAATAAAGAACACCGATAATAAGGAATGTGCCCGGGTCCTTGGGACCTTCAAACCAGGCCGCAGCATTGACCGGGCAGCTTTCGCAGAGAAACTCGATTTTCTGGATGTCTCCCCCCAACTCAAGGAGCTGGTGCTTTCAGCCTTAAAGGATTAAGTATTACCCCCATACCCATCAGCGCAGATCTGCGCTTCATCGAAAGAATAGGAGTAATGTATGCGCCAGGGGCGATGTTTCCGCCATCGCCTCGAGACTATTTCGGTGCCATATACTTGAATGAATAATTGAGTCTCACCCTGTAAGCTACAACCTTCCCGTCTTCTACCGTTACATCCTGTTTCACCACTTCGCCAATACGAAGATCATGGACGCTCTTTGCAGCAGTTTCTATGGCCTGCTTCGCTGCATCTTCCCATGATTTTTCGCTGGTTCCCACAATCTCGTTGATAACATAAACGCTGCCCGGCATAATACCCTCCTTTTTTGCTTCACTACTACGAAAGCCTTATATATTCTTCATAGCACAGATACCAGTCATGTCAAGGCAGCCCGCATAAATTCAGGCATAACTTTGCCGTAAATTACGAAGTTCGCTTTTAGTCTCTTAATATTTCATTTGTTCAAAAATTAAAATATGGTACGGTCATAGGGAAGAATCGGAAAAAACGAAACACGTATGTCAATTGTCGAGCGGATGGTAAACCGGATTAAGCCGCAACAAATAGGAAAGGGAGATGCCTTATGAAGCAATTAGTTGCTCTTTTTTGTCTGCTTTTCTTTTGCATAACAGTTCACGCAGCAGATAAAGCACCATCGACCATGGGGAAACCGGTAAAGCCGCAAACCCGGGCTGTTGCACCGACAGACATAAAATCTCTGGGGGCTATGATCGCACGGGGCGAATCAAACGAAACCATTCTGGGCAAGTGGAAAACGATGGTGATCGGTGCAAATGATAAAAATCTGGACGTCAACTCCCTTGTCCAGTCAGTCATGCGAGAGGCACACCTGCAACAAGCAGAGAACGTAAAAAAATGTCAGTACAAAGTCCAGTATTTTAACGAGACGAAGAAAAGGATCAGAGATGAACAGGACAAAGCTCGAAAAGCAACACTCACACCTGGTTCTGCACCGCTTCACAAGATGAACATTACGGCAGCGAGAGGAACTCCAACAGTAATATCTACGCAGAATACCGGTATTGTGAAAACCGAGCAGGAACGGCAGGCCTATATACGATATCTCGAAGACAAGCTGAATACCGTTGGTGATGATGCCCAATTGGCCAATGTCGATCTCCAGAATGCCTTGCAGAAACAGCAGCAGACCCTTCAAATGGCGTCGAATACAAGCAAGCTCCTGAGCGATACGGCTATGGCCACCATAAGGAAGATAGGGGGATAATAAAGATGCCTGTTCCTTTCCCTTGGGGGGCCAGCCTGGTATTGCAAAGGCTTATTTTCATCCTATCGGAATAATGGTTGCCGTCCCTACATTTGCATAGCGGTTCGGGACACAGGTTAATATTACGATCTGGCATTCTTTTGCGGCTTTGGCGAAAACTGCTCCCATGAGGGGCAATCTTTCGCCATCCGTGTAGCCCAGAGCATCGTCCAGCACTATCGGCGTCCCGTCACCATCGTTGGCAACTATCATTGAGCAGGCAAGGCGGAATATGAGGGAAAGCTGCTCTTTTGCCCCGGCGCTCAGGTACTCGAAAGGAATAGTGACGTTATCCATGGTCCTGCTGACGATCTGCAGATCATCGCTGATGTCGATTTCGCATGAACTGTCGAATACAAGATGGCAAAGCTTTTCGACTTTTTCTTTTATCGGCCTTATGTAAGCCTTGCGAGCCATGTCGCGCTCTTCGCGCATGATGTCCAACAAAAGTTTCGCTGCTCCGGCACGACGGAATAATGATCTGTTTTCCAGTTCGCGGTGGTTGAGATTCGCCATGGCCATGTTCAGTTTCTCGTGCAGGCCCTCTTCGCCGTGAATTTTCAGTCTCGTCTGAACTTCTGTAAATTCTGTATTTGCCGCACTGCGTCGTACTTGAGTCGTTTTCAATGATTCCTTTGCGGTGTCAGCCAACTCTTTGACCCGCTCGGGATTTTTCGCGTTCAATGATGCCGCGGCCTCTTTGACATTGGATGTTTCATCCGCGACTGCCCTGGCTTGCGCCGGCCAGATTTGCGTCAAGCGTATCGTCAGGAGCAGTTGGCCCTTGCCTTGTCCAGCGCTTCCCGGGCATTCTCAAGCGTTTTGGCGGTCAGCGCATGCTCGACTTTTATTTCCCTGTTTCTCGTGTTCAGGTCATCCCGAACGCGTCTGGCTTGTTCGTAGAGATCTTTTTTATTTTCCCATTCACTGTTAATGACTTTGAAGGTTTCCTCTGAATTCGACCATTCTTTCTTCGCCGCTTCAAGGCTCGGACATATGGGCGGCTCCGATATACGGCTCGCCAGATAATCGGGCACGGTCTGCTGGAGGCCGAGCAATTTGCGGTCAAGCTCATCGTATGTTAAGTCCCTCAGATTTTCTTTTTCTATCTGCGCCTTGTTTGCGATCTTTCTCGAGGCTTCCTGCCGTTCTTCAAATGCCGATCTTGCATCATCCGCGTTATTCACCCCGGCAGCCTTGCATAAATTTTCCAGGGCAAGAGTCGCCTCTTCCAGCTTTTGTGACAATCCTTCTATGCTGGACCCTGCTTTTACTTCTATGGACATTATATCCGGAATAACGATCGTAGACCTGTCCGCGACCGATATGGTTTTGATCTCACCTTTTCCGAGCACGCTTTCCGAACCATCGACGGATAAGCGGCATTCGCCAAGGCCCTGGAGGACAACGCTCGGAGCGCCTGTCTGAAGCCGGGCCTGCGCAGCTATAAGTTCCTTCTCTGCATCCTGGATCTTTTTCAGGGTGGTATCTTTGACCTTGTTATGCTTTAAGGTCTCCTCAGCTTTCGCAGCATCATTCCGCGCATTATCGATCCTGTCCTTACGCTCCTTGAGCTGCTCCATGTGGAGTTTGTTGCCAAAATGATCGAAATCATTCCGCCTTAAGATCGTGAGTGTTTCTGCCCCTTTCTTCCGGTGATCAACGTCATTGAATGACTTCTCCGCTGCGGCGAGTTTCTCCTCCGCCTGACTCAGTAATGTCAGCGATTCGGCGCTGGATAGCTCAATTTCTGAATATGCTTTCTGGGCTTTAACAACCGCTTCGATAAGGTCCTGTCTTGCCTCCTGGTCGCGCTGCGCCATTTGTTCGGACGTTCTGGCAGTTTCCAGTTTAAATCGGGCTTTTTCAAGGCTCGATTCCAGAACCTTGATGTCCTCAAGCAAAGCAGAATAATGGGACACTTGTTGTTCTAACCCGGTTTCGCGGCTTTTAAGTTCCTTCAATTCATCCTGGAGTTTCGCCGCCCGCTCGATATCCGTCTCGAGGTCCTTTATGGCCTGCTCGATCTGCGAAACCTGTTCCTGCGCTTTAGATAGAGCCGCACTGGCCTCCTTCAGTTCTTTTTTCTCCGCACCGCGCTCCGTATAGTAACGGGTATATTCCTCGTGAACCTTCTCGAAGATGTCCTCTTCACGCGGATCAGCCGCATTGCCGCCTGCCGCCCTGTCCAGGGCCGCGGATAGAGAGGTCTGTTTTGTCAGGTCGGGCTGTTCAATACCTGTACCCTGCTGGATCGCAAGGGCCCTCCATAAACTGACATCGAGAGTTTCACTCAAAATAGAATTCGCCCTGTCATGAGCTTCCCGGCCCGTATGGTTTTCCGGTTTAGGACGGGTTACTGTGAGCTTTGTCTCCGGCTTCTTGTAAAAACGCTTAAAATATTTAAACTCGTAAGGACCGCTTTGAGCGTGCAATTCTATCTCCGGCCCTTCATCACGATGCACCGGCCGTATCGCCTTGACGTCCTCAGCCTTGCTCGAATCAGGATACATGAACAAAAGTTGTATCGCTTCAGCCAAACTGGTCTTGCCCGCCTCGTTCGGTCCCTGGATAAGCGTTATACCGTCCAGGCGCAAAGGCGACTTCAGCTGATTCTATCCCTCTATAATTTCTGATCCGCAGATTGAGGAATTTCATATCGACCCCCTCGCCAGACGCATGAGAAGCATCAAGGCATCGCGGGCTATCATGCCCTCCTGTCCTCCCTCGGCGATCCGGGCCCGCAATCGTTCGACCGAAGCCCTGGCAAAACCGGAGAAACCAAGGTCGTCGAAATCGGCATCGTCCGGCAGAAGAACCAGGTCGTCTTCGCAAACATCGCATGCTGCGAACACATCCTTTGCCGTATCAAGGTCTTCCTGCAATTCTTCCCGCAGTGCCAATGACATCGACCCGACACAATTTACACGGATAACAGTGCATTCCTTATTCACAATATCATCAAAGAATTTACGCAAAGACTGCACTTCTTCCGGGGTATTCAGATCGAATCTGCCTTTATCGATAAACTGCCATTTACCGATCTTGACAGGCTTTGCAGATACCGTTCCATCGTCAATCTCAACAATATTGGCAAAACCCGATTGCACTTCGGCGAAGTCTGTTGCCTCGGGAGTCCCCGAGTACCATATACGATCCGTGCTGCCCACTCTTGTCAAGGAATGCCGGTCCCCAAGGGCGATAAAATCCACCTTGCGGTCCTTGATCGCCTGCTCAAGCAACTCCACCGCGATCACCGCCGGGGCATCACGGTCAGGGGTAAAGTAATCGACAACACCGTGGGCCGCACAAATTCGCGTTATCCCGTCAATCGGCTCTAACGCCCCCAGAACTTCCTCCACCGGGTTGACGGCCGGTTTTTTCGACATCCAGGGCGCACCAACTATCTCCAGATCATCATTGATCTTTATCGGATCAGTCGACTCAATAACCCGGACATTATCGGGCTTGCGTTCAAATGTGCTCGAACGGTAAACAGACGCAGCGTTCAGGGGATCATGATTTCCCGGTAGAATAAAAACCGGGACAGGGACATCTTTCAGCGCCTCAAGGGTCCTGGCAACAGTCTTGCGGTCCACCTGGTTCGACTCGAACGCGTCCCCACAGACCAACATGAAAAGGCACCCTTCTTCCTTAGCAATCCGCCCCATGGTCCGAATGGCATCAAACCGGGCCTGGTTGTACCTTTCCTGCGCCCCCTCAGAGAAGAAATAGCGTGTCATCCCCAGCTGCCAATCCGCCGTCTGCATAAATTTGATCATCGTATCCTCATCTTTTTTCAAAAATCGGCACTGAAATCGGTATAGCACCGAATTAGGTATACTGACTATATCATATCGCAGGACGGTGACAACAGCATGTCATTCTGAAAATAATTTCATATGGAAACGAATTCCCATCGAATCGGCCTTTTGATATCTGTACGCCGAAATACTTTAGCCAAAGTGCATTGTAAAAACCGGCTAAAAAGGTATCGCGCGACCTTAATTCTGCGAATTTTATGGAAACTTTTTGGATTTGAAAAAGTAATACTGCGCTAAAGACCAAAGACGTTTCAAGCGTAAAAAGAAGGAGAGATGAATGAGCTGTAAAAAAGCTGTTTATAGCAACCAGAGAGGAAACCGAAAAGTAGCATATCAAGAGGATGACGGGCGTACAATCGTTCAGGAGGGCGGGTCCCGTTCTTGGAGGAATAATAATCCCGGAAACCTGAAAGGAGCTGTCAGTAGGCGTGTTGGTACGGACGCCGGTGGTTTTGATATCTACCCGGATGAGAAAACAGGTGAGGAAGCGTGCAGACGGATGTTCGAGCCGGGTGGCAAATATCACAGCTATGGAAATATACGGCAAGTGCTCTCCGGTTTAACAGACAGGGATGGAAAACCGATCAAAGGAACGGGGTACGCTCCTTCAAGTGATAGCAATTATCCCGATAGATATGCAGAACATATCCGGAAATTCACGGGTATTGACGTAGATAATAAGAGAATTGCCGACCTTACGCTAGACGAGAAAAATCGTCTGGTCGACGCGATAAAACGGGAAGAACGATGGATAATTGGGACAACGCTCGCATACGATCAGCAAGGCAAATTGATAGACAATTACATTCCCGGCACAAACAATTTACAGAAAACGGAAGAAGATTATTGCGAGGGCTGGGGATCCACGTTGTCACCGTAAAATTTTAAAAACATGGGAGGCTATTTAAGATGATGAGAATCGTATGGTTCATTTTTCTCTTTGCGTCGCTTATTTTTTCGCCGGCAATCGCAGGTGAGTCCAAAAACGATTGGACAGACCCGAAGGCGATACAATTCGCTGAAGATCTGTTCTTTCTATTTGAGACAGTAGCAAAGGAAGCAGGGTCAAGTGTCAGGGTTTCCATAGATTCCCATCCTGTGCGGGACGGGTTTCAACGGATCCTGGAATTTAAATTTCCCGATGGCAGGATAATACTGGTCGAGATACATCGCGATATTGCAGGCGAAGACACCGCGTGGCTGAAACCCATTTCGGTATTTCAGTCTTATTTTGAGAAAATGCACTGACCATATCTAAAAAGCGTCTCCTTAAAAAAAGAGCTTATTAGTTTGTACGTCATATTGCCGTAAACTAGGGAAGGAGATATCATGGGATCTGATAACACATCAACAGCACGTCTCGAAGCGCGTATCAGTAAAGAGCTTCACGCGACTCTCAAGCGCGCCGCCGCACTCCAAAACGTTACGATGACCGATTTCGTCATTAATGCAGTTCGGGAGGCAGCTCGCAGCGCAATCGAACAGACTGAAATCATCAGATTGTCTGGCGCCGACCAGGAACGTTTCGCTGCGGCCGATGAAGACTGTTTCTCCGCAGAAGAGAATCTTGTGCCAGGGAACCATGACGAAACCTCATGCGGTCAAGACGGCGAAGCTTCGAGGTAGCGCAGAGAGTAACAGGAACTGACAATGTCCTCGGGGGTTGTATATGTGAGTTGCGAGGGTGTCCATTTCTGTCTTCTCAATCCCGGTTTTTTATCAACTGCTGGCTGTATTCGCGATAACCTCACCTTGTCCGGCAGATGATAGGAAATATTTATAGACAACTCAATACGGGAGGTATCAGATAGGAAATCGCCAGCAAGAAAAAGGCGATGGTAAGGACAATACTGATCGCAGGTTTCTTCTTGCCCTTTGCGCTTTTGAAATAGGTAAACTGCCAGATCATCCTCCATGTCCAGAACGCTGAAAGCAGAACATTCAATCCGAGGGCCAGCCCGACGCTCCGGCTCAATTCACCGGCGTAGACCAAGGAAAGGGCCCCGATCATAAAGAACAGAAGCAAGAGCGCCAGATGAATCGTGTAGAGAACACGGGAATCTCGTGCGTTTATCTTGCCGAATGCATCCTTCCATTTGAACATCTTGTAAAACCTGGTGTGAAATGCCGCGATCATCAGGGTCAATATTCCACCGACATATATGCTCACTAGAGGTATCATGGATTGACTCCCTTTCTTATGCCAGTCCTGAAATCCTGTTTGATCTGCTCAATATCGGAGGGAATCATCAATGCCACGGCCTGGCCTCCCCGGTTCAGTGTTTTGTTAACAGGTCCCGCCTTCGGAATATTCCTTAGCCCAACACAATGTATTGACAAGCGCCATTTGTTCGATCGTCGTGCAGCGTATTGTCATCAGAGCGGGATTCGCTATCAGGATCGAAAGGCATCTGGCACGTGACAGGGCCACGTTTAACCTGTTCTTGCTATAGAGAAATTCTATGTTCCGCGGCAGATATTCCCCGCTGGACGTCGTCATGGATATTATAACCACCTCGGCCTCTTGCCCCTGGAATTTATCCACGGTTCCGACCCGGGCTCCCGACGGCAAGATCCGTTTTAATTCGTTAACCTGCATGTTGTATGGAGCGACCACCAGGATGTTTTCGCCGGTTAATTGTTTCTTTTTTCCTTTTTTGTCAATGTAGTGCTGGACCAAAAGATTATCATACAATTCTTTGACAACCCGCGCCTCTTCCCGGCTTTTTTGTGAGCAGGCGTCGTGCTGAGCCCGCACGTAAGCAATGCCCGTAGGTCTCAGAGATGCGTGCGCATCGGGTCCGAGGACCAGGCGTTGCTTTGTCGTCGATTCCTCCGGTTGGAGCCTGCTGTCATACACTGCGTCAGAAATGAACCGGCATAGGTCGGGATGCATGCGCCATGTTCTTGGAAGAAAAATCCCTCGTTCCGGAGGTATCGTAGCCGCACCCTCCAGCAGGTAATCCAGGGTTGACTCGCCGGACTCCCCGGGATGGACCCCCTGTATGGGCTGGCCGAGCTGCATCTGGTCGCCGAGCAGGACAATGTTCCTTGCACTGGTCCCCATAGCAATGAGGTTGGCAAGAGACACCTGTCCCGCCTCATCGACGAAGAGGAAATCGAGCGTCTGATCGGCAGCTTCATCCGCAAAAAGCCAGGCCGTCCCCGCTATCAATTGGTATCCACCGAACAGGTATTCATTCTTGAAAAGATCGCAGATGTACCTTCCGCGAAATTGGGTATCTTCATTATCGCTCGTCGATTTTTTCGCTCCCTGGAATGTAAAGCGCTGCTCTGAAGCGATTCTTTCGACATGAGACAGCATATTATTTATTGCCTTATGACTGTTGGACGAAACGCCAACCCGGAAACCCCTCCGGAGAAGATCGACAATAACATGCGACCCGGTATACGTCTTTCCTGAACCCGGCGGACCCTGAATAAAAATATAACTCCGGTCAAGATTGGCAACCGCTTCCATGATCTGGGGAAGAATATCCCCGGATTCATCTATGATGGCCTTGTTTTTTCGGCTCCCTTTATACGCGGCAATTCGCGGCGGAGAACTGCTTCGAGAGCGGGATATGAACCGTCATTATTGATTATTGAATCTGCGAAACGAAACAAGGCATCCTGCAGTTTCCTGCTGTCAATCGGGCCTCCAGCCCCGATACTCAGAGAGTCAGGCATTAATCCGCGCTTTATTCCCAACCGGAAATTGACCTTGCGCTTTTCGTCATCTATCACGACTTTGCTGATCTGCGATATCGTATCGGTTATGACGCAATTGTCGCCGGTTTTTAATTTGTGCTCCTGCTCCGGATACGTGTACGTATAGACATAGGACTGTTTATCTATATAAGGCTTATTCTTTCTATCCTGCTGCATTTTGCCGATAGCTTCGGGATCATCCATGAGTTCGTCAGGGGTCATTTCACTGCGAGCGAAACACTGCCCACCATACGGGTTTATCTGTCCGCCTGTGAAAATCCAGAAGCTGGTACGTCAATTCTCTTGTATGGTGCTCCGGTCCCCAGTCGTCCCTGTCCGACGGTAGGTCATTTATGAGATCCCGCCTGTATTCCTCGAGTTTTTGTTCGAAAAAGTTCAGCTCATCTATATTTTGTGCCTTTTCTGTGCTCGATATTGTATCCGTCGCCCACGGTATCCCTTCCGGTTTTTTAAAGATCAGCCATTCCCTCAAGCCATGCGTGGATATAACGTCATCACGATTATAGTTTTCAATTTCAGCAAGGTATTTTTTATCGCCTGTTTCCTTATATTTTTCGTAGTAAACAACACTGGCCCCTGCATCTTTCACCTCGCCCTGCCGTTCGGGAAGATAAAAATGTTCCACATTTTTGATCGAATAACGCGCTTCCGAGATCCTGATGCCTTCGCGCACGACCTTGTATAGATCGATCAGCCTGTTTTGCCTTAAAAGATTATCAACCTCTGCCTCACAAACCGCATGGAGAGACATAAGCTTCTTGAGCGCCGTTTCTTCGTATGATGCATAATGATATATATGGGCCTTCGGGTATTTCCGGATATGCCCGGTTACAAAACCCATGAACGCCATAAAGGCTCTTTTTTCTTCGTTCTTGTTATGGGCCCAGAAGGGCTGGAATTGAAGCTTCCCTCCCGTGAGATAGTAGACCCCGAAGAGATACTCCAGTCCTTCATCGGACAGGGGGTCGCCTTCCATATCGAAAAAAATATCCCCGTCATCCGGCTCGGGCAACCTCGCAAAACCCCGTTTGCCATCCAGGTCCGGTTTGAGCACATCACATTTGTTTTCTCCGGTAATTCGCTTGTGCAATTGTAAGGAAGCCTGATGCCGCAGTTTTTCGAATGTTTCCCGAGTCATGTCACGGACGGAAAAACCCTTTCTGCAATTTGCAAGAGCTTCCAGCGTGTCAATCCTGCAGTCCCTGAGCTTCTTTATTTGGAGGCGCGTAATGTTGGCAACCTGGTTAAGATGATCGTCCTTTGTCCACTGCTCTGCACAAATATTCCGCCATCGGCAGATGCCGCAGTTTTCGCATTCCTCGGGATACGTAAAGTTTTTCCGGTCTGAAACCCTGTCAACGAAGCGTTTTTTGAGCATCCTATAATAACGGGAATAATCAGCATACCGGAACGATTGTTCCGTGCGGTCGCCAAGAACGACATGGAGCATAACCGGATCCGATCCCTGGCTCAATGCCAGTAGATCCGAGTAAAAGCAGAGTTGAATGATAAACTTGGCCTTGGCATTTCTGGCAAGCTTCGTATCGATCACTTCATAACCGAAATTACCTAACTTCGTTTCACCCGGTACTTTTCGAAGGAAATCAACATGTCCGACGAACGGGCCGTCGAGGAGCGTCCCCTGGTAGATGATATCGGCACCCGCCCGCATCGCATCGAGCGTTGCCTTGAAGGACGTCTCGTCATCCCGGCTGACATTCGATATATCTTCAAAACGGGACACCTTTTGCTTCAAATGCTCGACATATGAATGCTCGTGCGCAAGGCCTTTCGTCTGATAAAGAAGTGCTTCCTCGTCGTCTTCAGCCTTCGGCAAGGGTGTATTGAGGTTGACAAGATCCAGGCTCGTCAGGTGTTCGCATTCCCGGAAATTAACGACATCCGATGCCGAACAAATAATTGCTTCGCCTTTCTTCTGCATAATCCTCTAGCCTTCACCCCCCGCCCCTGATCCCGTATCAAGACCAATAATAGCAATAAATAAAACAAATACTGACAATTAGTTTGTATCCCGTCGACAATTAAAGTGCAAGGAAAAATACTCCCTGCCGGCCATTGAGCGCACTCAATTACCCGCAGGGTTCTGGAATATATATTGTTTTTTTCGCACTCCTTACGCCTAACGCCTTACGCCTCACCGTCTCAAGACACCTGCGCTGCCGGCACGATCTCAACAATGTCATCTTCCGCATAAAAATCAAAGTCAGAGGATTTCCTCATCTCATCGTGATCTCTGTGGATTTCATCCATAAAAATACCGAAGGCCCTTTTTTCATAAGGAGCTGCAAATATCGCGCAAATACTGAGGTTCGGTTTCTCCCCATCGACATTCGTGTAGAAGGCGCTGACAATGGACCTTTTATTAAAGTCGTTGATTATTTTGAGATAATCGGAGACGTAGGTCACAGCGTTTTGGCCCATGCAATATGCTATCGAAACGCCGACCCCGACAAACCGTTTAAAGACCCAGAGTGCCGGCCTCTGGTGGTGAATTGCATAGAGACCCTGTTCGTCTTCCTCGCTGCCCGTATATCTGATCTCATATCCCATGTATTCAAGGTGCGCCAGAAAATCCCGAAAGTCATTTTTCTTCTCGTCCTCTTTACACATTTTCCCCCCTTTTTTATCCTTTGATGATCATATTTTATCATCAGACGATGACAGCATTCTGTCACTGTGAATCCGGGGATTTTCGGGGCAAAACCGCTACATGAGGCCGGGATTAGCACCTTTCTGACATCCGAGACCATGAGAGTTGTACCGTTGCCCCCGGCATCCGTGTAAACTGCCGGCGCACTGCCATTCACAGTCATCGGTCCGGGTACCCCCTGGGTGCATGGGACCCAGGGGCTTTGCTTTTGCTGCCTTTATTCGGTTAATTTTTGGTAAATCAGGAAATAAATGTGTTTATCGGGATCTGATCTTTGACAATGATACTATCTGATGATATCATATCATATGGGTAAGCATCGCAAAACCTACCAGGCAATATTCAAGGATCCGGTTTCAGCAAGTATCGCCTGGAAGGATATTGAGGCGCTCCTTTTGTCTGCCGGAGCTCAAATAAGCGAGGGACAAGGCTCCCGGGTCCGGATATCGCTTAATGGTGTGCGAGCTGTATTTCACCGGCCCCATCCGGAAAAAGAAACCAGGAGAGGAGCAATACGGTCAATGCGTCGTTTTTTAAATGAAGCAGGAGTAAATTATGATGACATATAAAGGGTATGCGGCAAAAGTCGAATTCGACGACGAGGACATGATATTCTACGGCGAGGTGATCGGGATCCGGGATGTTGTCACATTCGAAGGTGACACGGTAAAGGAAATCGAAAAAGCCTTCCATGACTCAGTCGACGATTACCTCAATATGTGCAAAGAAAGAAATGAGGTCCCTGACAAGCCATTTTCCGGAAAATTCCTGGTAAGACTGTCACCCGAGATCCACCGAAAAATATACACCTCGGCCAAAAAAGCGGGCCTCAGTGTAAATGCCTGGCTGAATCTGAATTTGAAAAATCTGTTGGACAACCATTGCTAGCTGTTCCGGGTCAGGGGTGAGAACCCTTACGGCCATTTTTCCTTTCGATCGTTTTAACACGGACCTTATCGAAATTCTTCCCGGACGGAGTGTAACAACAGGTTTATGTGTTTTCTTCGCAGTTTCTTATAATCATATTCGCGATCCCATTCAATAGTTCCGAAGAGGCTTACGATCTCTTCTTGCCGGCGTCGTTCAATAAATTCCTTTAACGCGGCATTGACAGTATCTTTCTTTGTCTTCATTCCTCCTACTTTTTGGGCAAGAGCTAAAAGATTATTATCCAATGCCAGATTTGTAGCCATATCTTCCTTTTTCCGCACACATAAGTGTACACATTACAGTGTGAAAAGCAATCTCGCCCGATTCTATGTCCCGAAGACGGCTATTGACCGGATTTGATCTTCTATATTCCGATCCCTGGCGAGAAATGATAGTCGTCATCGTTGTCGGACTGCAGTTCGTCTGGCGATGCACAAGCAAGCCGGACAGGTTCTCTTTCCGCCTCGCTGAAAGGCCCCGGGTAATAATCCATCTGATAGGCCTTTTTCGGCCTTAAGAATTTCACGCCGCCATTTTCCGGTCTGGTATTGAGCCGGTCCCCGGGGATGTCAATGAATGCAGGCCCCTCAGTACTGCTGTTTGAACCATAGAGGCTTCCCGTGTTTGATTGGGCATCATATTCATCGACAAAACCGGTATGACCGTATTATTGTCAAGCGTTATTAGCCGGAGAAATTTCCCGCAATGGTACATCGCGTAAACCCAGGGATCAGGCCCTCAAAAACCAATAATTCCCGATGAACATATTATCTCGCATAACAGTGACAACCGTATGTCACTATCGGTTGTTAAAATTCATATGATCGTACATTTCCCGTCGGGGAGATGATAGAATTAACGAGCGGCAGTAAAAGGAGGAGTAAGCAGTATGATCGGTGCAATTGCAGGCGATATCATCGGATCGGTGTATGAATGGCATAACATCAAGACGACGGAATTTCCCCTCTTCGATCCGAGATGCACATACACCGACGACACCGTCCTTACCATTGCCATCGCCGACGCCATTCTTTCAGGCGAAGAATATGGACCAAAGCTCAAGGAATGGTACCGCCTTTTCCCCGGCTGCGGATATGGCTCCGGTTTTCGCAGATGGGCAGCGCACGATACTGGACAGCGCCACAGCATGGGCAACGGCTCTGCCATGCGGGTAAGCCCCGTCGGCTTCGCCTTTGATACTCTGCAGGAAGTGCTCGAGGAAGCAAAGAAGAGCGCCCTGCCGAGCCACAACCACCCGGAGGGCATCAAAGGCGCCCAGGCCGCAGCATCCGCCATTTTCCTCGCACGTACGGGAAATAACAAGAATGATATCAAGTCCTACATGGAGAAAACCTTCGGCTATAACCTCACCCGAACCCTCGACGATATCCGGCCGCGCTATCGCTTCGACGCAACCTGTCCCGGCTCCGTCCCCGAAGCAATAATAGCTTTCCTGGAATCAAACAATTACGAAGACGCCATCCGGAAAGCAATCTCCCTGGGCGGAGATTCCGACACGATAGCGTGCATAGCCGGAGGCATCGCGGAAGCCTTCTACGGCATTCCGGATGCCATCCGGATCCGCGCTCTGGAAAAACTTGATGATAAATTGGCAATAGTCGTAAATTTATTCGCCCGGAAATACTATCCGGTATAATTCACAAGGAAGTTAAACGTGCGATAACCCCTGACACCGCGTTAGGGCTTTGTCGAAGGGGTCATGCCGATCAATTTGGCGAGGTCCGTCACCGATACCCCCAGTTTATGAAATGCTGCATAACAGAGTAAACTGCGGGCCCTACGGCGTGAAAGCCGGTCTAGCGAACATGTATGGGAAAAACTACGTTAATGCCCGGCGGAGGCGGCGGGGCATATACCACGGCCGGCGGGTGCGTATACCACTCCGGGCGAAGCATATAGGTATGCGGGATGAACGTGCCGGCGTCCGCGGTGCCACTTATGCCCATGATGCCATGCATCGCTCCATGCCAGGTCCGGCGTAAGCAACATCCCGCCCGCGATGATGGAAGTGATGAGAAAAATTATCCTGCCCGCAATTTTCCTGTTCCTGATTCGTTTCTGTGATCTGTTCAAAGCCGTTCTCCCGTTTTCAAAGCATTTCGATTTCACCAGTTCTTTTCAAGAATAAAGAATTAGCACATATCATGCCATTGACCCGTCCCCGGGCGCAAAACGGTGTACCAGTTTCAATAACAATAATATTAATGATTTGAACTCCAGTGATATTCCCGTAAACATACACACAGGGCACGCAGTGCAGGAAAAATACTTCATACATGTAGGGAAAAGAACACAGAATGCCCGCGTTAAAGCACCCTGGAACGCAAGCCGCCTGACAGGCAGGTGGATTTCAGGAATGACCCCTCGTTAGCCTTTAAGGCGCGTCAAATCAATCTCAATTCGTCTGATAATAGAATGATAGAAATCTTTGGACCATATCTGTAATGCCCCCGGATCCCTGACAAAAGGCTCCACTTCTTTTCGGGCGCTTTCGAGGTCAACCGCATCTATTGCTTTGTCAGCTATTGAATAAAAATCCTTACCGGTCAATGGCCGGCCCTCTTTCCAGTCGCCCGTCTGTATCATCCTTTCTTGAAGATGCGAAAGATGTAGTTGCGGATGATTGGACACAAACCAAACAAGGTCGTACCAATCACGGCCCTTCACCCGGTTCTTCCATCTCCTGCAAAGCACGGCATGCATTTTGCCCGCGAAAAGATCGGGCAGTACGTAAGAACGCACCCAGAATGGAATGGGATGAAGCAGATACTGGACTTCTGTTTCGAAACCTTGCGGAGGGTCAGTGTCTATCTCCAGCTTGACCTTGAGTATCCTGCCCTTTGGTAATTGCCGTACCAGTTTATCTCCCGCCTCAATGACCAGAAGTTGTTTTACCGTATCCACTTTGAGAAATGCTGATTGAACCGCATTTGCAGCCGCGCTCTTTCTGTCGAAGGATACCTCAAAACCAAAGCTTTCCATTTCCATCTCGAGGGCCTGACCGTACCGGGACAGATCAAAATGCTTCGAAGGCCGGAGCAGAGAAAAGTCTAAATCCTCCGAGAACCTGTCAAGACCGTAAAGCAGCCGAAGCGCTGTCCCTCCGTAAAAGGCAGCCTGTTCAAAGAACTTGGAGCGCCAGAGCCCGAGCAGTGCAATTTCCTGGAGGACCTCACGCAAGGCCCTGACATAATCCTCCGCCGTCCTGTATTCATACCGTGCCATCATCCTTTCGATCGCTTCATTCATGAGGGCTCCTGCCTGGCTTTCACAAAATCCGAAACAAGGGAAAGTCTTTTCAATCGCGAACGACCGGCGATCTCCGCCACCCGGGGATAGCTCAATTGAGACAAAGAAGCAGGATCGATCCTGAGGTGTCCCAGAAGGTATGCCTCAACGTCCTCTACCGAGCGAATGTCCGAACCTTCTCTCTGGTAGACCTTATCCGCAAGCGCTTTTTCCCTGGTTGCCATAAGAAAAGAACGGCCGTCCCCTGTTTCAATGGCATCGATACCAACGCGATAATATGCGAAGGCCACGCTTTGATACGTGAACCTGCCGACAGGCGTCTCGAAAGCGCGATTCTTTCCCGATGTTACCGAAGTGAAACTCTCTACTCTTTCCGGGATCATTCCGTAGTAACTCAGGGCATAATCAAGGGAGAGGTACGAAGGGCCATAAACAAGGTTCGCAAGGATTTCCGGCGAGTAGGGCCGCCGTGCAAAGTCACGCCCAAAAACATATAGACCCTTCTTGACCCGTATGATCACACCTTCTCTTATAAGCTTTGTGATCTTGTCCCGGGGCTGGGAATACGGACGAAGAACGTCAAGAAGGAGCTGGTAATCAAATTCCTCATACCGGACCTTTCGTCTCAGTTCCTGCTCTATAGCCATACAAAACAGATTAGCACAACGTAGTCCAGTATGTCTATCTTTTATCGACATACTGGACTGCTTCATGAACCCGAATTCCGCTACGTCCTTACTCTCTTTGGCATGAACATCACTGACAGCTGATGGAATTATTGACCCCTCATCATGACGGTTGCAACGTACGCCGCTGCGACCAGGAACAATCTGCTACTGGTGCTGGTGTTCTTTAATTGCCTTCCGAAGTGTTTCGGCTGAGGGAGCATTGGTGAGTCTTCCAGACTCGTCGCTAAACATCCTTCAGGAAAAGCCAACAGTCCCTAGTGGTTGTATCTCTTTTCCATCGACAAATACTGAGGGTGACCCAGATAGTTGAAGAGCTATAGCCCTATCATCATCAATTATGTTGAAATTGACCTCAGCCTCGACCTCTTCAATCGCCAACGCTTCAGTGATATTTTGACGAAGAACTTTCTCTGAACCGCAGCCCTGAAACAGGTAACATTCGATCTTCATAATGTCCCTCCCCTCACTCGATAATTATCCCCAGAACGTATCATAAGGGTCTTTATCAACCTCTTCAATAAGTGGCGCATGCGATCCCTGACCGGGGAGGGTCTTTTCTACATTGCGAAGAGTTGCTGCAGGACGGAGATTACCCTTGTCCGTGTTTCGGCATCTACGGCACCCATTTTCTTGATGAGACGGGCCTTGTCTATCGTTCTCATCTGGTCGAGGACGATAGACCCTGCCTTTCCCCGGAATTGACAGGTGACCCGCGTGGGGTAGTCCTTTATGTTGGTCGTCATGGGGGCTATGATCACGGTGCGGATGTGGTGGTTCATCTCGTCGGGTGATATGACGAGGCATGGCCGTGTCTTCTTGATCCCGGAGCCGATCGTAGGGTCTAGGTTGGACAGGTATACATCAAAACGGTTTACGGCCACTGCCATTCCTCGTTGTCCCAGGAATGGTCAAGGTACTCGGTGCCGTCCAGCATTGCGTCATCGCCATTGTGCGCCATCGCCTTGAAGGCATTTTCCCAACCCTGTCTCGGGTCTGCCAGGGGCCGGATGATTATCTTGTCCTCTTCGACCTCAAGCTCGACATCGTCGCTCAGTCCCGTTTGGTCAAGGAGCGCCTTCGGAATGCGGATGCCCCTGGAATTTCCTATCTTTACGACCCTCGCTCTCATCAGAATACCACCTTCACCCCGATCCAATTAGTATATCCATTGTAATTACTTTCATACAGGATGTCAAGTCCATTTCTCGCCGGAGATTGCAGGACCGGCATTCTTGCGCAGGGAAAAGGCACACGGCGACACGGATCGTTTCCTATCTCAAGTTTCAGGGAAAGCAAAAGGCCTGTCTCACACCCGTTCGTTCCTGTGGGGGACTTACGCCCAAAAGCCTTTTCCAGGTTCTGGGCTCAATGAGCATTTCATTTCGATGGCGATATGCCTGACGGAAATGTCGCAATCCCCAACCCGCGCGTCATCCCGGGCCTGGAGACTGTGTCACCTGCGTCTGTGGCCGGATTTCGTTGAAATTCAACCCCCTCTGACAATATGTTGTCATTTGAACATGCTAAATAGTAATCAATATGCCGGATCGCGTGATCCACCCCACGTGACTGGGAAAACAAGGCGGATGACAAGTAAGGTTTTTACCGAAAATCAATGAGAGGAATGCATGGCCCATCTCGATGAGATGCCCCAGCAATACATCAATACGTCTAATTCTATTCGAGTATAGAACTAGAACTTTTATTGTATTTTGCTTATATCTACAAACTATCCCCTAGAGACATTAATTGTCAATTAAAACACGGTTTTTAATTAATAAGGAAACCGGGAGATACGGCCCAATGGTTTCATAATCTAGCGAAGTACCGAAATCACTGCACAAATTCCCCAATTCTTATGTGGTTATCCACGAAAATGCGGGTTCGAATCCTACTTCTTTTTAAGAATTGCGTTAAGCCACTGGTCGGTTCGGTTTGGCCTTCGGTCTTTCGTAACCCATATTTCGGCAATAGAGATATCTTCAAGTTCACTCACCAATAGAGCTAAACCTTTCTCATCAATATCCGTAAAATGGCGACCATCCTTTTCCCGTTGGGCATATCCATATTTAAAAGATAAATACCAAGCCCCACCATATCTAAGCGAACGGGTTAACTGGTTCATTATTTTAAGCAGGTCAATCATGGCAACGTGCAGCAATGAGGCGCAGGACCAAATGCCATCATAAACATGAGCCTGATCTACTTCTTCGAATTTCCTGCACTGTATTTTAAGTCCGGTTAATAGGCGCGCCCGGCGGACAATTTGTTCAGAAGCATCGAATGCATCGACCCTGTAGCCTAAATCCGTAAACACTTTACTATCCCGGCCTGAGCCGCAACCAGCATCCAGGATAAAGGCTCCCGGATGTAACCGTGACAAGAATCGTTGATAAATGTCCGTCATATCGAGTTCAAATGTATCACGGCAAAAACCTTCTGCATTCCGATCATAATAGTTGATGGTCGAATTCAAAAAATGATCACTCCCTGTACTTTCGGCTGCCATACGTGAATCAGCGATTGCTTCGCAATTTCATACTGTCTTTGAAGAAATGACTGGCGCTCTCCTTCGTCCAGTCCGGTTTGCCGCATTAATGTCTCGCGAAGCGGCAAATGGCTGTTGATAAGGTATTCATTCCGCTTATGGAGCCGTGCAAGCAAATTCGAGGAAGGGACTCTCACGAATTTGCCAGCCCGGCCTCTGTTGCATTCTTTGCAGGCTAAGACCAGATTCCATATACCGTTTATATTAGATATTTCGTTATGTAGTATCCATGGAAAAAAATGGTCAACATCAGTAATGTCCTCTCCCACATCGATTGTGATCGGTTGGTAACAGTAAAAACAACGGCCTTTCTGATACCCGTTCAAGCTGTCGCGACATGAAGTGATATTCACTCGGCGTTCATTTCTATTCGTGAAGAGCATCTGCAAATCTTTATCATATTCAATACTGATAAGATTTCGAGATAAACCGGTATTCCAGGACTCTTCCACCAAACGCCATCTCGCTTCTGTTTCGCATATAAAATCCATGAATTGGCTACTTTCCGACAAACGAAAGAAGTTATCCGTTATTCGGATACCACCGGTCGTTTTTCTTTCATCAATATAAAATAATTTCGGAACAGGTTCATTATTAACTGTATGGAACCTTTCAATGACGTCCCCGAACGCCAGTTTGCGCGTAGTTTCTATCAAATCATCTTTGGTAAGGTCGCCTTGGTTGTGTTGGGTACAGGCATCGAGAAATTTACTGGATTGAGAAGTGATCTGTTTAGGAGAATGACGTAAATGCTCGCAAATATGGCGGCTGAATGGCTCAGCCAGGGATTCCAGGGAAATCAAATCATTAGAATTATCTTTTAATTCATAGAGTGCCTTTGCAAGTGCAAATTTATATGAGGCCACATTGCGCCCAAAGAGAATTATGGCGCGCCAATAATTCTCCAATGAAGGCTCTATGTCATAAAAATCTGACATTAAAATTACTTTTGTGTTCCCTAATGCGTAACAGTTACGCAGATAACTAAAACTAATCTATAGATTATACACGTATGTCATCTATCGTCTTCTGTTTCTTTGCTGTCAATGAACTTGATATCACGCTCAAAGATCTCTCCGTCCGCCATCGGATTGGCATGAAAAGAGGGAATAATAATGCCGAGATGAAAGGATCGAGAGTCGTCTGATAGTCTCTGTTTTCTTGTAAACATCCTCGTAATTCTCTTTTTCATTCTCGAGATAAGTCCTTTGTTGGTTCTATACGAGCATCATAATCGGTGTCGCCAGTGACGTTATTAACAAGAGGCCGAGTACCAGTACATTTTGGGAAACCGATGCACCCCAAAAATTCTTTACCTGCATTCTTACCTTGACGGGCAATTCTCTTTTTCATCTTTTTACCACATTTGGGACAAACAGGGACAATGGTCGTATGCTGTGATCGCATCTGGATAGTTGAAACCACAGGTTTACTTCGAGCCGCATCTATCATTGTCCTGAGCCTGTGCCCATCAACTAATTCAATATTAAGCCCTCGCACAAATGCCTGAGCGTCTTCAGTGAAAATGCCTGACGTAACGAAATACCCACCGTCTGCGCCACATGCCGCCATTGCGCCATAGAACTCTCGCACCTGCTGAACCCCCACCTTGTAAGCTTTCCACTGCTTGCACTGTACCAAATACATTTCTTTGTTTTTACGTAATACCAGGTCTATTCCACCATCGGAATAATTACCACCTTTCATAGTTACCAGGAAACCATTTCGCCGGAAGTATTCACCTACCAGTCTTTCGAAATCTTGCCAACTCATCTCATTCAACGCAGCAACATCGGAACGTGACTTAGTGTTTTTGTACAACTTTTTCTGTCTGATCGAATTCATGCCGGAAAATAATCCTGCAATGCCAAAACCAAAAGGGAGAATGTACTGACCGAACATAGCAAATGTGCTGATCATCCCTCTTGCCACAACATCGCCCATCTGATTTGGGTTAGATATAGACAAAGCCGGGCGCGAAGCAATCGCATGAAGCACAAAATACGATACTATTGCCAGCAGAATGCATGCCCACCATGGGAGTCGGCTAGCTGCAGAAATAAAATCCTCAAGCGGACTTGTTCTTCGTCGTGCCATTGATCTCCTTAGAAATTGTATTCTCGTCGAACTCACCATAACCAAACACAAAGTGCAGCAGAGCGTGAACCACTCGATTCCAACGTCTTGCTAGACGCTCCAATTCGCGGCCTTGAGCATATATCGTTGCGCTATTCCGTAGTGTGATGTTCAAAATGGGCCGAGTCTCCAAATCCTTCTTGGGGTAGCCAGCCCTTGTTAACAGCGTAAAGCCCCCTTCCCAATTATATTACCCTCATACAGTTCACTGTATTACTACCACATCGAACCAAGTATCAAAAGTATTACATTGAATTTCTTTTATTTCCGTCATCCATTAAAAACAGGCTGGGACGTCTTTTTATCCTAGCTCTTCTTTTGCGTACCCGGGGTCATGCCGAGGAGCCGGGCAAGATCCACTGCACCGAAACGCTGAGTTCCCCTGGTGCAAGATAGAATCAACTTTCAAACACATGATGTTCTTTCAATAGAAGAGACTCATTTTATTATGGTCAGGGGTATTTCAGGGACGTTGTTGATTTTCGTGACTTACGTACTTTACGGCCAGCCTATCAATGGGCCCTGTCTAATATCTTTGACATAGAATCCTTGGATTCAAGAGATCAGATCCTTCCATGGCTATTCATGGGTGATGCCCTCGTTAACAAAGAGCATGTACAGTTTCCGCACCTGCTATTTGTCCAGTATCTCTCTCACCTTCTTCAGCAATGCAACCGGTAGAATTGGTTTGACGATGAAATCGACATTTCCTTCCTCGACACCTTTATCAAGAACAATGTCTCTCGTGTATCCGCTCATAAAGAGGGCTTTTGCAAGGGGTTTCATGGTCCGTATCTCATCGTATGCTTGTCTGCCGTTTTTTTCGGCATGACGGAATCAATGATCATGAGGTCGATGTTACGTGTGTGCGGGTAGAATCAGGCTCGGACTCGTTTACCTCAAATTATTCAACTGAGAAGCGGTCCGTGTCATTGGAAGAAAGCACCGCCAGACAGGTCTTGGGCCTCCTCTCGCTCTAGGAACCTTAATGTTAATGTGCAATAATGATATATGGTGAATTGGGAAACAATAATGCGACATTACTGTATACGCTCCATATTCAAGGACACAGATTTCGCCCCTAAAGGCCAGGCTAACGCTTTATGATCAGTGGACGCTCGATTCTCACAATTACCAGTGAAATGAATTACCTGCCTGCGATCCAGGCATTTGCAAAGGAATGTTCGAAGGCGATCGGGTTCAGCGACACCGATCAGGAGATGATCCTTCTTGCGCTGGAGGAAGCTGTGACGAACGTGATAGAACATGCCCTGGAATCGTCCGCGGAATCATTCCAGATCATTTTCGAACCTTCGACACAGGGCATCACGATCATTGTCAAAGACAAAGGTCTGCCCTATGACCCCGGCCTCATTCCCGGTTACGAGAGGCCTGAGGATATTGAACATATCCCTTCGTCGGGCCTCGGGTCTTTCCTCATGAAAAAATGCGTTGATCAGGTTTGTTTCCACAATTTAGGAAGGGAGGGCAAGGAACTCCACCTGATAAAGCATCTTCCCGCCTGGAGCGTTGTCGGGGAGCGCGAATCCCCGCAGCCGGAACCGATCATCAAATATGCCGGTGATGACGAAAGGCCGTCCCTGCCGCCCGTGTTCCAGGTCAGGTTCATGGAGCCATCCGAGGCGTTGGAGGTTTCCCGGCTTTTTTACCGAACATTCGGTTACACCTACATATCTGAAGTGATGTATTATCCGGACAAGCTTGCGGAGTTAAACCGGAAGGGCCTGGTACGGTCAATTGTGGCAGTGACCGAGGACGGAGAAATAGCAGGACATCTGGCAATGGTCAGGGAATCGCTCGATGATATGATCGCCGAAACCGGAAAAGGGGCGGTGAAACAGAAATTCAGGGGTTTTGACATATTTACGGTAATGCAGGAATTCCTTAACGACCATGCGAAAGACATCGGTATCAAGGGCCTTTTTGGCAGGGCGGTCACAGCACATATCATTTTCCCAAAAGATGACGGAAAGTACGGGGTACAAGGACTGCGCCCTGCTTCTCGGCATCCTGCCGGAGGGTGTTTTTAGAGGAAAGACAGGGGCAAATACCCAGAGGGAAACATGCGTGTATTCCTTCCAGGCCGTTGTACCATTACCGGAAGGTCCAGTATACCTTCCTCCCCATCATGAAGACTTGCTGCGCCGGATATATTCCAATCTCGGTCTGCAAAGAAAATTCCGCAAATCGCGTAAGGATAGCCGGCTGGCGGATCTATCCGTGATGAAAACAAAGGTCTATTCCGATATCGGCGTCGCCGAGATCGTTGTAGAGCAGTATGGCAAGGACTGCATATCCGTGCTGCGCCACCATCTCAAGGAACTATGCGCCAAAAACATAAGTCATATTTCGCTGTACCTCGATCTGGGTGATCCGGCAACGGGCCGAATGTGCAAAAAGATCGAGGAATTGGGATTTTTTATGGCGGGCATTCTTCCCTGTCTGCATTTTGTCGATACTTTGATACTTCAATATCTGAATAACGTCATACTCGATCGATCAGCGATCAACCTGTACTCGTCCATGGCAAAGGAAATTCTTCAGTATATTGAGAATAGGATTAATTAAAAACTCCAGGGCACATCTCAGCGCACGTTCGGAACGCTCATTCCTTCTTTTTATTTTTTCCTATGCCATGTTCCCAGAGATATAACGGAATCAGCTGGGCCCGAATGTCTGTAAACACTCTGAATTGTGTCCTTGTCAACAAGCACCGCATCCGTGAAGCCATCATAGTCGACAAAGTAAATACTCTTGTTATCAAAACCTATCACGGCCATGAAATCTTCGGACAATTTTGGCGACGTGAAAGTTCCCCATAAATGCCTGCCATCCTGTTTTTTAAAAACCGCTTCGGCAATCAACGCATTCATTTGTTTTGAATGATGGGTCCATTTCCCGGGAACCTTGTCCTTTTGCATGAGGGAGGCCTGAGATTTTACCGTCCATGTTCCTACCAAATTGGGAATGGCAGAATCTGCAAAGCAAATACCTGCCATAAAGAAAAATGCTAATAAAAATTGCCTGCCCTTATGCGACCCGCGACGGATTAAGAGGCCGGCCTTGATCTGACCGACCACGCTGCCAAAGGAAAGAGGACCGGATAGTAAGGAGAAGGATGCTCATAGTGATTGCCACCAAAAAAAATATACATTAAGATATGTTTTCAGGTAAGGGGGAGGAAAGAACTCCCAGATCAACCGAGGTGAATAAATGGACGAACGCATTGCGCAAACGAATGGTCCGGAA
Source organism: uncultured delta proteobacterium (assembly GCA_963823725.1). GTDB lineage: Bacteria > Desulfobacterota > Syntrophorhabdia > Syntrophorhabdales > Syntrophorhabdaceae > Delta-02. The sequence continues at coordinate 53,860 of CAWGMJ010000018.1, read as the reverse complement.
TCACTCGTCACTCTTGGCGATGAGGAAAAGGCTCTCGATCTTGTAGCCAACTCGATAATGCATCTGTGGGAAGCCGTTAATACGCTGACACGATTACGGCCCACCCGACGCGAACGCTATCGGGTGACGATTTTTGGCTCGGCCCGTATCCCCAAAGAACATTCGGTCTATGCTGCAGTTCGGGATCTGGCCGAGGGTCTGGCCCGGCTCGAATGCGATATTATCACCGGCGGTGGTCCGGGGCTTATGGAGGCCGCCAACGAGGGCGCCGGCCGCGTGGATTCAAGCACCATCAATCGCTCCGTTGGCATTCGCGTGCATCTTCCCTTCGAGCAGGATGTGAATGCATTTGTCACAGAGGCATATGAGCACCGTACGTTCTTCACCCGCCTGCACCAGTTCGTTGTGATGTCCGATGCGTTCGTGGTCGTCCCCGGTGGGATCGGGACGGTGCTTGAAACAATGATGATCTGGCAACTCCTCCAGGTCGGGCATATCCAGGGCACCCCGCTAATTTTGTTGGGGAAAATGTACGCAGACCTCGTGGCCTGGTGCCGGGAGTACATGCTTCGGCCGGGGTTTCCCCTTGCCAGCCCCGAAGATATGGCCCTTCCGCATTGCATACAGGATGGTCCTGAAGCCTTGGAGATCATCGGCCAATACCACGCCCGCTGGGTGGACGCGCGCAAAAAAGAACAAGGACATTCCTAAGAACGTCCCCGGGAGAGTCGCTTTTTTTCCCGCCCTGTCAGTAACGCTATACTCGACCGATCAGCGATCAACCTGTACTCGTCCATAGCACAGGAACTTCTCCTGACATAGCCCTCCATTTCAAAAACCTAAGGGACATCTCAGCGCACGTTCGGAACGCTCATTCCTTCTTTTTATTTTTTCCTATGCCATGTTCCCAGAGATATAACGGAATCGGCTGGGCCCGAATGTCTGTAAACACTCTGAATTGTGTCCTTGTCGACAAGCACCGCATCCGTGAAGCCATCGTAATCGACAAAGTAAATACTCTTGTTATCAAAACCTATCACGGCCATGAAATCTTCGGACAATTTTGGCGACGTGAAAGTTCCCCATAAATGCCTGCCATCCTGTTTTTTAAAAACCGCTTCGGCAACCAACGCATTCATTTGTTTTGAATGATGGGTCCATTTCCCGGGAACCTTGTCCTTTTGCATGAGGGAGGCCTGAGATTTTACCGTCCATGTTCCTACCAAATTGGGAATGGCAGATTCTGCAAAGCAAACACCTGCCATAAAGAAAAATGCTAATAAAGCAATACACGTAACAAATCTTTTCACTGTGATCATTGTCTCCTCCTTTGAAAAAATAAAATTCATTATTTCTTTGAACTTATCTATGGCATCCTGACCGGATCAGACTTGAATAACTTACCTCTCTCAGAATGTCCCCTGAATTTCTGTTCATGCCGCGGAAAGGTCCCGGCGGACCCCTTCTATTATGTCGTCCAGTGCCCCGACTATCTTGATTCCCCTGCTTTTCATCTCATCGATCGCATTCGCAGAAGTGTCGCGGGTCACTCCCCGGCATAAACTTTCTACGACAACCGGTTTGTAGCCGGCCGCAAGCAGGTCGAGGGCCGTTGCCCGCACGACGTATTCGGTGGCGATCCCGTATAAGATCATTTTATCGACCCCATTTCTTCAAAAGGTTTCTTCCCCGGATGGCTCGTTGCAAAGGAAACGTGGTTGGGGGGATGCCAGTCCTGGGTGGCAATAACGGGCAGGCCAAGCCCTTCAAGCTTCCTGGTGGCCTCCTCGACTGTCTTCACATAACTCTCATTCGAACCGGGCACGGCGAGGCTGCCCTGTTTCCATTTCGTGAAATCGCCTTGCATATCGATAACTATGACACCCCATTTACCCGCCATTTTCTTCCCCTTCCTTCTTTTGACAAGAATATCTCGTCTCTTAGGGGTAGCATATAACCACGTTTCTGGCAAGGGGCTTACGACATACGGGAACCTGGCAGCATATAAACGTTGACAAGGCTTCGTATACGCTGACAGAATATGAGAATCCATTCAAGGGGAGGGAAACATGGACCTTGTACCATTGTTCAGGCCGAAGACCATGGCAGTTCTCGGGGTATCTCCCACAGACGACCGGCATCCTGCAAACATAATATACAACAAGAACCGCCTCAACTACCCGGTCCAGGTTTTCCCTGTCAATCATCGCGGAGGGACCTTCCAGGGGGAGGCCCTCTTCACGGACATCTCCGAGGTGCCCGCGGAGATCGACCTTGCGGTCATAGCGGTCCGGGCCGAACGCGTGCCGGACGTGATAACCCGGTGCATTGAAGCGAAGGTGAAGGGGGCCGTGATAATCTCCGGGGGATTTTCGGAGGCCGGCCGGTTTGACCTTCAGGACAGGATCACACAGATAGCCGCCGAAGCCCGTTTCCCGTTCATCGGTCCCAATTGTCTCGGCATCTACTGCCCCTCCTTTGTGGACACCTTTTTTCTCGCGAGCGAAAGGATCATGAAACCGGGCCCGGGGAATATCACGTTCATCAGCCAAAGCGGCGGGATACTCGTCGACCAGATGATAAGATTCTCCCAGGAGAGGGTAGGCCTCGCCAAGGCCGTCAGCATCGGGAACAAGGCCGTTATCCGGGAGACCGACCTTTTGCGTTTCTTTGCCGACGATCCCGAAACCGGGGTCATTGCCTTTTATCTCGAGGGGTTTGGGGAAAATGAGGGAAGGGAGTTCGTGGCGGCCGCGCAAGAGTGTTCCAAGCCCGTGATCGTCCTCAAATCGGGCAAGAGCCCCGAGGCGGGCAAGGCTATATCAAGCCACACCGCCTCCCTTGCGGGCGATTACGAAACCTTTTCATCGGTCCTTTCCCAGTTTGGCATAGTGGAAGCCAGGAGCCAGCTCCATATGGCGTACTATTGCGAGGCCCTGGGCCGTTATCCGAGATCGGCCGGGAAGAATGTGGCCATCGTGACGGGAAGCGGAGGCCATGGTGTGCTGGCGGTGGATGTGTGCTCGTTCCTGGACCTTTCGGTGCCGGGCCTCGTGAAAGAGGCCCAGGAGGAATTGAAGACAAAGCTGTCAGCCGGCGTCCGGGATATCGCCTCCCTGAAAAATCCCGTCGACCTGACGGGAAGCGTCGTTGACGATGACGTCGTCGAGACGGTAAGGTACTTAAGCAGAAGGCCCGAATATGATTCCATCATCATTCTTCTTCTTCCCTACGCGCCCGGCATATCCATGGATCTTGGCGCAAGGCTCAGCCAGGTCCACAGGCAGGAGGGCAAGCCGCTCATTGCCTATGTTCCCCATGTTGAAAAATACGGCATGCTGATCGAGGGGTTCGAACTAAACGGCGTGCCCGTTTCCGATACGATCGAGGGCACGGTTTTCATGGCCGAGGCGCTAAGGAGATATAAAGCATGCTGACAGATGAAATGAGGTCGATCCTTTCGGAGGCTAAAGGCACGGGCTGGCTCATGGAACCGCAGGTTAAAAGGCTCCTTTCCCTGGCGGGGGTGGACGTTACCCGTTTTATCTGGGCGCGGGACGCAGACGAAGCGGTCGGGTTCGCTCATTCCATCGGCTATCCTGTCGTGGCAAAGATCGTATCACCGAAAGTCGTTCACAAGTCGGATATCGGCGGCGTCGTGGTGGGGATAAGGGACGATGAAGGGCTGATCACGACGTTCGAGAAGTTCCGGAAAATCGACGGTTTCGCGGGGATGCTCGTCGAAGAGCCGTTGAAGGGAATGGAGATCATCGTCGGTGCAAAGATGGACCACCAGTTCGGGCCCGTCCTCCTCCTTGGCGCCGGCGGGACGGCCGTCGAAATATACAAGGATGTCGCCTTGAGGATGATGCCTGTCCGGGAAGAGGACATCAGGTCAATGGTGAGCTGTCTCAAGGCCCATCAGCTCCTGGAAGGGTACAGGGGCGCCGATCCCGTGGACATGGAAAAACTGTCGGGCCTTCTGATGAATTTCTCCGCCCTTGTCATAGACTTAGGCACCATGGTCGCATCGATCGACTTGAACCCTGTTATGTGCAGTTCGTCCCGGTGCGTGGTTGCGGACGGGAGGATAATGCTCAACACGGCTTCTCTCCCGTAGGCCTTATCTCACGCCCTTCCTAAGCCCTACCCCATGATGTGGTAGCCGCCGTCGATATAATGGACGCCGCCCGTGATGCTCTTCGCGTAATCGCTGACCAGGAATGCAGCGAATGTCCCCACATCCGTGATGGATACGACGTGGTGCTCCGGCGCCTGGGAGGCGGCTTTCTGCAGGAGGTCGTCAAACTGATTGATGCCCGACGCGGCACGGGTCTTGATGGGACCGGGTGACAGGCTGTTTACCCGTATCAACTGGGGACCCAATTCCATCGCGAGGTACCGGACGGTGCTTTCGAGCGCCGCCTTGACGGGGCCCATCATATTGTAGTGTGCGACCACCTTTTCCGAACCGTAAAAGGACATGGTCAGAATGGACCCGCCGTCCTTCATCAAAGGCTCCGCCAACTTGGTCGCCCTGATGAGAGAATGGCAGGAAACGTCCATGGCCAGTATGAACCCCTCTTTCGAACAGTCCGTGACGCGTCCGTGCAGGTCTTCTTTCGGGGCAAAGGCGATGGAGTGGAGGACAAAATCCAATTTGCCCCACGTGTTGCCTATCTCTTCATAGACGGTTTCAAGTTCCCCGGGGTTCATCACGTCGCACTTCATGATAATGGGGCACCCCAGCCCTTCCGCGAGAGGCCTGACGTATTTTTCCGTCTTCTCGTTAAGGTACGTAACGGCAAGGTCTGCCCCGAGCATGCCGAATACCCGGGCGCAGCCATAGGCAATGCTGTCGTTGTTGGCGACCCCCAGGATCAGGCCCTTTTTCGATTCGAGGAGCCTGCCTGGCCCGATCGGCGTATATGCCTTGAATTCTCCGAACTCTTTCACTTCCATAAAACCCCCTTCGTTTTAAGTCCCCTGACGGGACTTCTGCACAGGTACCACCCCTGATCACCCAATGAAGCGCATGGGGTTGCCAAACCCCGGCGCGTGATGCGCATAGGATTGCCATAGCATTCCTTTTGCGTTCTGTCAATTGGGGAAATGCAAAATCTCCTGTTCGATATCCTTTGGACCGGGCCGCGCGACACATCAGTAGAAAAAGGGGGATAGTAATATTTCACTGACTTTGCTAGAATGATTTATCGTACGCGTTCACGTTCGTTTTCTGATTTCACTGTCTCTTCTCTTTTGCGTGCTCGATCTCGGGTGTCTGTTCATAGTTTATTTTAAGATTTCGCTGCAATCTTAATAAAAAGGGGGACGTATATGGAAAATGTGAAGAAAGGGAAACAGGGAGCGAGCTGCGGCAAACCAGTTCATCGACACCATGACGCTCGTCAACAAGTCGTATGTTTATGAATTCGCCAGCGAGGCGTATTGCCGGGACCATGGGAGGAAAAGGAAGGATGTCGTTGGATATTCCGTTGCGCATGTGTTCGGTGAGGCAAATTTCGCGAAAATTATCAAGAAGCACCTGGACCAGTGTTTCGCCGGGAATGTTGTCAGATATGAGAACTGGCTGGACATTCCGGGAGAGGAACCCAGGTTCTACCGTGTCAGCTATTCGCCTTATTTTGATGCCAAGGGACAGATCACGCATGCGGTTGTGTCTTCAGTAGACATCACAAGCAGCAAGAGAGAAGAGGAGTCCCTCGAGAAAAGCCACTCTGCATTCAAGAACATTCTTAAGAATATGCATTATGGACTTTTTAGTTTCGATACCGAAGGCAATTTTACTTTTGTCAATGACGTTATTGTAAAGAGATCCGGGTATCCGCGGGAATGGTACATTGGCAAAAGCCTGTTCGACGTCGTCCGTCCGCAGGAGAAGGAGAGTGTTAAGGAACATTTCAAAGCTACCGTCCGGGGTGAACAGGTGCCGCCGTATGAGTTCGGTTTCAAGAAGGCCGCCGATGATATAGCATGGGCGCATATCAGCACCACGGCCATTCGCGACGGAGGTCAGGTAGTAGGGGTCCTGGGGGTTATCCTGGACATTACGAAACGTGTGAAATCCGAGCATGCCCTCCAGGAAAGCGAAAAGAAATACAGGACCCTTTTTGAGGATTCGCTGGATGCCATTTTTATCACCGACGAAAAGGGACAGACTGACCGATGTCAACCCGTCTTTCCTTAAACTTTTCGGGTATACCAAGGAAGAGGCGCAGAAATTGCGTGCGATCGATACGTACGTCAATCGTGATGAATGCAAGCAGTATGTGAAAGTGATCAATGAGCAGGGATTTGTGGATAAATTTACAGTGAAATTGAAGAAAAAAGACGGGTCGATCATGGAATGCCTGCTCAACGGTACGCCGTTGCGCGGTCCGGATGGTAAAATAACGGGCTACCAGGGCGTTGCCCGAGAAACAGACAAGAATTAGATAAATGAATAGTGGGGCCGGGTCTTGCTTTCGATTGTTCGATTATTTGCCGGAATGATTAAATGCAAGGCCTGCCCCAATTATTGAGCCGCGGCATTTCATTCTTACTCTGTTTGATCCTTTATACCCCTTGTTCATTGTGTCAGCAGTACAGGGCATTTGGAACCTTTAAGGACATTGCGGGCCACGTTGCCAATAAAGTACCTGGCAACGGCCGATGTCCCGAGAGTTGCGATCACAATGAGGTCGATCCCTTCCTCAATTTCTTCTTTCAGTATCTCTTCGTAGGGAATTCCCCAACGGACATGCGTGACTACCGTCTGCGTCTTTAGCCTGCGGAAAGTTGCCAAGCTGCTTCTGCAGGCTGTCTTGAGCCCAGGCCACCGCACTATCCCTGATTGTTTGCCGCGATGTCTTTTCGAGGAAGGTTAATTCCAGAAAGGTGCGGTAAACATCCTCGTGGACAACATGGAGAAGAAAGAGCTTCGCCTTATACTGCTCAGCTATATCCAATCCCTGTTTTAATGCCCTATCCGAATATTCCGAAAAATCAGTTGGTACCAGAATCTTGGTTGGCTTGAGCATTGTTCCCCCCGTTATATATGATCTCTGTCTACTCTAATTATAGCAGGGTTCGAAGTCCCTGTGGGCACAAGTGCATGGGAATCGAAGCCCACCCGCCAGTTCGCCGCCGGCACTGGTCTTGAAGTTGGAGCCTTGCCTGGAGCATTGATTGGCTATGGCACGTCAATCCTTCAGCGGTGAAGTTTGCGGTGATTATCGTGCTAGATAGTGTATATTGACCATTAATTGTGGGGATTCAGGCACGATTTAGACACAGTTAAGACTCTTCTACAAGTTTGCCCGTTTCAATAAATTGTCTTATATAAATAATTGCCCTTTCCGGCATAGAAAGCGTGTAATTATCAATGATCCGGTTCTGTTTTTGTTTTTTCTTAAGCTCGTATTCTCGTAATTCTTTTTCAAAATTGGTTTCAATAAAATAAGCAACGTTTGAAAGTTGTTTCTTGGTTAAATTGTACTGAACCGGTTTTGTTTCCTTATCGTATTTTTTCTTTGAAGAAATAATCGAAATAATATCAATTGAGCTGCCAAATAATTTCTCTTCACCAGTCTTGTACTTTGCTTTCGCAAGAGCAATATCTTTTTCATAGTCTACCGTCGGATCTTCCTTTAAATAATGTCTCGAATAGATCTCCCGAGCTGATCATACTATCAACGGCAGTCGAAAATTCCAACGACAGATTCTTAATTTCTACATTCTTATTATTTGTCCATTTAGACATAAGTTTCCTGGCTTCGGACAGTTTTTCCCGCGAAAGATAAACGGATCCCAAACTATCGGTTTTATTATTGCCGGAATAAACTTGCTTTCACTATCAATGCATTGCCTTAAGCTTCTCAATAAATCGATTGTGAATTCATATTTTTCGTTTCGTGCATTGCAATAGTCCATGTACCGATATTGACCAAAACCTAATGCAATGAGCAAAAGGAAAAGGATTGATATTCTTATTGTTTTCTTCCAGCTATTCATAGTTATTCATTTGCATGATCTTTTATATACCACGCCAAATCCTCGTCAGTTTTCAAGTACATACTTATATCAACTTTCTTTAGAAACGACCACAAATACCTGTTTTAAACAACTTTGGTCATGAGGGATCAATCAATGACTCTTGCAAATTGATACCAGATACTTATATTCGATACAGGGTCCGGAAAACAGTGAAGAGCTAAAGTCTGATATTAACCAGGAGGCATTATGAAGAAAGTCGAAGTTTCCTTACCAAATCTCGCGCTAATTGTCGGCACACGTGCCATGTTTGGCGCCGGGCTTGCTCTTCTTCTTGCAGATAAATTGTCAGAAAATCAGCGGAAAACAGTAGGCTGGACTCTTGCGCTTACTGGAGCGATAACCACAATCCCGCTTGCGATCAATCTGTTTGGCAAGAAGTGATCGGTCCACTTAGTTAATTCGACACAACATCCAGAATCCTTTGGCGATAACCCTTATCGCCCAAAAATACCCCTTCAGGGTTTTCTTTTAGCAGTTTGCTTTTTATTCGAAGCCGCTTTTCCCTGATAGGCTTTGGAGTCTTCTTTTTCCTTTGTCCAATTTGGTACAGGAGGGTTGTTGGGGTGGTGGTCGTCATATGCGAGAGCGTTCCAGGGGAATATTGAAGCTGCAAACAGGATGATGCCGAGCATAACACAATGTTTCTTCAGCATGGGGGTCCTCGAAATAAGTACAGCAGTATATGCTTCAAATGTTCAAATTAAGGTGTTCTCTTTGTATTGCAGTAAAATTAAGACTTCTCATTATATGCTCAATTATGAAATCCCTCAATTTTTCTTCGGTATCTATTTCAGGGAGCAAGCTTACGGCTCTCAGAATACTTTCGCTTGTAGGGATTTGGTTGACTTTGGACCGTACACTCGCATCATCACTATGGGCGATGGCTTGTTTAATCCTTTCCCGAGTCGAGTTGCATATAATAAGTTGTTTTGAGTAGCTAATCATAAGATGCAGAATTATACCCCATTAAGCCAGGAAATTTCAATTCAATATATACGAAGCACATTTGGCGTGTTATCGCCCTGTATTAATTTTTTCTGTCTTCTGAATAGATATCAGCAATTTTTTTCAATATATCGGGATCGATAAGATTTGCCGCCGGTATAAAAGAAGCGGTTTTCGTCTCTCAGCTTAATCATTTTGGCAATCGCCTCAGCAAACTCTTTTCTGGAGTCCCTGTATTCCTTTGCAGCCTTTTCAAGCGCAAACTGACGTTCGTCATTGTTAGTTTCGCAGATATATTATACCATTCCATGGTACTCGCAAGTGCATCCCGTTTGCGTGAGACCTGCATTTGTGCGCGAAGCAATTCCTGGCACCCCTTTATGTATGACAAAACGGTATCCCTTTTTTAGTCTTTATTGCTGGCGTGGAATTCTGTGTATCCAAAAGTGTTTTGTCTATTTCAGAAATGTCTCCTTCAAGCCTCTCTAAGAATTTGTTATAGGTGATCGTTGATCCTCCGTTAATCTCGTAAAGAAGATTATTCGAGGTCCTGAGAGAAGTATTCTTTACATATGGCGTCATTGCTTCAATAAGCTTTTTTCCTTGATACCATTGGTAGCCAAGATAGATGCCGGATATTACTGCTATAATTACCAAACATAGAATTAGGACGCGCTTCATATGATTCCCCATAGCGTTAATGAATATATAAATACCATACTCTTTCTAAAAACATCGACTCTATCGAGGGCTCGGTCGCTTAAGAGGCCTCTCATTTAAGCGTATTTTATTACACGCGCACTGGTATGTGTATACCTGTCAAATCAGTTTATGAGTAATTTATTCTACATCTTGCAGGAATTTCCTGTTTCAATATATTGACTGCAGATACGGTTCTGGCCTGAATCGAATTGAACAGCCCGATCAAGCCGGAGAACATAAATCACGATGCGAGGAAGTTGACGGAGAGGCCAATGAACAAGAGCGATGTCCACAATAGTCGGCATCAGTGCTTTTACCGCGAAAAGTAAATGATGACGGTAAGATGAGCAATGATCGAGGCAATTGAAGAACCAAGAATTAGAACAGCAAAGGCCAAAGTCTGCAAAGGTACACCAGCCAGCATGAACACCGTACCGGCTGTGAGAAACTGAAAGAATGCAACCCAGCAAGGATACCTTTGGCCACGTTCTGGATCGTTATCCTGTACAGGGATGATCTCATCGCTGCGTTCTCCGGCCAGGCGACGGGTCAGTTTTCGCATAAAACCGGCCGAAGCATCGGCTTTGACCAGGAATACGCCGGCGATGACCACCGAGACGAAAAACATGATCAGGCTCTTCCCGAAACCTCCGAGTGGCCCGAGAAATGCCCAGTTTCGACAGGGGTTCCCTGTAGGTCGTGATAGCCGATTCCAGGCTCTCGTGGGCCAGCAGCCATATTTCCGAAATTGGTTTCCCGATAAGGGGCCATCCTGCAACAGACGGGTCAGGGGGAGGGATCATAAGGGTCTGGTTCCGGAACTGGACGACCAGGTTTTGTATTCCTTCGACCAGTGATTTGATAAGCCAGGCGGTTGGCAACAGGAGGATGACAAGGATCAGCGCGGTCAACAGGACCCCTGCCAGCATATTTCTGTTCCCCAACCAGCGTCTCACCCTTGCAAAGAAAGGGTGCAGGGCGACGGCGATGATGGCACCCCAGAGCACGGGCTCGAGGAAGGGGAGGATGATCCCGATACACCAGGCAATGAGCACGAAAAGCACAACGATCCTGAGGATGGTGTCGATTAAAGAAAATTTAACGCTTTGGTTCATACGCTTACCCCTCATTTTCTTCCTCTTTTCTCCTCTTCTTATGTATCGTCATTCAATGTTCGTTGTCTTCACTTCTTCAATAGTCTGGAGAGAGTTTCTTCAAGCCGTCCCATTAGCAGGGGCTTCAGCAGCGTGGCCCGCACACCGCTCTTCCTGATCTTCTCCAGAGAGATCATGTCGCCATGGCCGGTAATCAGGATTATGGGGATATCATCCTTTATCTGGAGGAGCTTGGGGGTCAACTCGGTTCCCCTCAAGCCAGGCATTATCTCATCCACGATCACTGCACTGAATCTTTTTGAAGCTCTCGAAAAGAGTGAAAGTGCATCAGTGGGTTTTTTACACACGACAGCCAAATAGCCCATGCGGCGAAGCATCCTTCCAACCATGTCGGATACTATCTCATCATCGTCGACGACCAAAATCCTATGCCTCACGTGTTCCCTCGTCATGTAATAAGAATAAGACTTTTATTGTTTGTTTTCAGAAATATCAGCTTCAATGAGACGGTTAATGACACCTATGTACCTTTTTTACGATCCTTCTATACCCAATCCGGACAGGGTCCGGCCCTCTTTAATGTATCACAGAATAGCTCACTGAATTTAGTTACGGGGTAATGTATCGGTATGCTGGATGTTCGACGTTTTAACAAGAACCATATCCGATGGTTCCTGGTCGCCCCATTTTATTATTGTGAGTTTTAACCATCCTCTTATTTTGAGGGCTTTTATCAATCCATTTTCACCGTTTCCAGTAAAAATATCGATTCTATTTCCCTTGATACTGCCACCCGTATCTTCCGCCTTAAGTATTCCATACTCTTCGCTATAGAATTCTGTTCCCAGGGGAATAACAGAAGGGTCTACTGCTACATGACCCCTTTTCGCCTTTTTCCCTGAAGCTGTTATGCCTCGTCCGTTTAATTCTAAATCCTCTTCATATGAACCGGTCAGATAAAAATCCTGATTTTCCTCAGGATGGTAATAACCAGTAGCGAAAAGATAAACCTCCTTTTCTTTTTGCTGGTTGCTCACCGTGTCCTGGTCTTCACCGAGGTGATAATAACCAGTAACAACAAGACGCCGCTCTTTTTCTTTTTGCTGGTTGTTCACATCTTGCCAATTCAAAAAACCGATTACAGCTGCGGTCAAAAAAACGAAACACGCAGCCACAATAATAATCCTCATTTTATTCAAAATATGAGTTAGCTTCACAACATCCACCGCATACTTATAACGGTAATAGAAAAGGGTGCAGTATGTCTGTCGGTAAAATGAACAATTCGTTCGTAGTATTTCCTGACTACAGGCATCAATCCGTCAGGACCAAGCCTTCGCTTTTTTCTTGCTTAAAAATACCTGGTTAGAGAAAATGGATGGAAAGACAATAAACGACACACAAGGGGGACACCGCCATATCAGGGATCAAAAGTGGATCAGACAAAAGTGAAGCAAAAGATCCGGAAGGAACAAACAGCAACATGAGAACGCCGAGAAGGTTATTGATAACCTCAAATAGAACTTGCGTAAACGTCTTTTGTATGACTTCCATGATTTGGAGTATCATAAATGATTGAGGTTACCTTTTCTGAAAGAGACCTAACCTATGTCCGTTGTGATCTCTGCGGATCAGATGCAGTCTGTTCTGTTATTTGAGAAGGACGGATTTAAACATGTTAAATGCAGCTGCTGCGGTCTTGTATATGTAAACCCACGGTTGAATAATCCCATTGAACATCAAGAAGCCTTCTATGACAGGTTAACCATTTCTTCTGGTGACTTCCGTGAACAAGCTCATCGTGACTATGCAGGTTCCCGACGAAAACGACTTATGAAAGAAGCAGCTATGTATCTCCCCTACAATCTCAACGGTAGAATTCTGGACATAGGATGCGGATTCGGAGGTTTTCTCAAGGGAGCAAAGGAACAGGGATGGAAATATCCCGAAGGTATTGAGGTCGCTCCCCCGGCATCCGAATATACATCTAAATTCTTTCCCGTAAAAACAAAACCCTTCGAAGAAACAGAATACACGGATTACCTTTTTGACGTGATACGCCTGAATAACGTGATCGAACATGTATCAAGCCCCAATGCTCTCATACTGACAGCACATAAGAATTTACGTTCCGGGGGCCTTCTTGTTATCAAGACGCCAAATTATCGCTCATTATCAGTGACCCTGTGTCGTGAGAAATGGCAATACATTGGAGGAGATGCGCACATCTATCTTCTCACCCCAAAAACAATTTCACATTTACTCAACAAAAATGGATTCAAGATCATGCACATGGAAACCAAAGGAACTCATATTACTCCAAAGAATCACTTAAAGAAAACTTCGTATCGAGATAAACTATGTGATAATCAAATAAAACGTGTTGAAAGAGTTATAGATCTGTTTGTCAGACGAACCCTGTGGGGCCATAGATTAAAAGTTTTGGCGGAAGATAGTGCGGTACTGCGTTTCTATTTACCCACTATCTAGTTCCGAGGTCTCGGTCCTGTCCTAAAGTATTTCTTCTAAGGTTTTTGGCAATATCTTGTCGATTTCCTCAGCTTCCCTGTGAATGATCTCAAGATAATCCAGAGTGACCTCCATATTTTCACGTATCCGCCTGGCGAAACCTGACAGGGGGACTATCTTGTTCACTATCCCGTCCCTGAAATGCTGGAGTATTGCGCTCTCTTGCCCGACCAGCAGACCGATTAGCTCTGCTACTTCTGAGCAGAAGAGAATTTCATCCTCATCAAATTCTTTTCCATGAACCGCATCAATAACTATAACCTCAACTGCCCCTTCTTCAACATATATTGGAATATAGAGAATCTGCGATACATCCTTTTTTGTGATCATGTCTTCAAAATAGGCGGTCCGGTTGTCCGTATGAGGATCCTTGATCAGCAATGTTCTTCCATTTGTGATAGCCGCTTCTATGTCGGGATGGGCTCTGAGAGGTTCTTTGTTGCCAGGTTGATCCAGATATTCCTCTGCGGGGACCCCAGCTATGATCCTGCACGACCGGCTGAACGTCCCGTTCTTCCCCTCGCAACCAATCTTAAAGAGGACGCATCGTTCTGCTCGAAGGATTTCGGCAAGTTCTTTAAGTATGGTTTGCTTGATCCTGACGCGGATCGGCGAGACTGTCTTCTTAGATCAAGAATCATTGCCTTCGTTATTTGTAAAAAAGCTTTTCGTTCAATCATTGCCCAACCCCCTCGATCGTATTTGTACCTTCGGGCAACATTTATCAATAGACAAACTCGTTACATCGGCGCCGAACGCACAACATCCGCCACCGTATATACAACTGTATTTATGATTGCCAAGGATGTCTGTCGTTAAATCAACAATTCCCTTGTCGTCATTCTTAGCTACAAGCACGGAGAGCGCATAATTGTAATAAAGAAATGTTAGAAGCGCAGGGGAATCGAACCCACCCGTCAGTACCTCCACGGGGAAACTAAAAATCAACCGAGCCGGGTGTTGTATGGAAAGTCATGCATTATTCCGTAATATCGTATCAAAAACTATACAAACGCCGCCGTTGCCATAAGGTCGTGAAACATAATTTTTCCTTTGATTCTCGGCACATGATTATCTGCAGGCCAACGAACGGTACGTAAATTGCGTACTGTAAACCGGAGGTATTTGTTCATAATCAATTTTATCTTCGGGTGACATAGAAGAGCGGAGGAAAAATGACGTCAAAAAAAATATTGATCAAGGCAAGAAAATCTATCACCGGCATTGAATGAAACTGGAATCTTTACCAGGCGACCAGGCTGAAAAAGTAATGAAGGCAGCGATTAATGAGCTTATTTCGCTCGGGAAGGAAGGCGCGTGGATCTGGGTCAGAAATAACGAGATCGCTATCACCTTTGGCTACGGAGGAGACAAGGCCTTTCTGGAAAAGGACAACGTCCTGAATCAAATAGAGAAACAGTTGCTCTTCAATTGTTCTGGCGAATAAGGCAGGGCGGTAGTGCAGATTAAATCGACCCGATAACCAGATACAGGTATCTTGATGATTAACTGGATACGGATACGGTTGCCTCCGTAGCGAAGAATGGAGACCTCGTCAGGGTAAAGGAACTCATTGGTGCCGGGGCCGTTATGAATGCCGAAGACATGTGTGACGGCACAGCGGTGGCTCCGGTTTATTTCTGCTTTGCCTGCACAGGCTTTTCCGTTCCCATCTTTTCATTATACTTCGCTTTGATGTCCTCACGCGTAACCTTCTTCAATGCAGCCATAACGGGCAGAATATATTTCATCGTTGATGACTTTTTGAAAAAGCTGTTGTTTGCTGAAAGGAAGGCCGTAAGTACCATTACCATAACGGCGACGAGGATACAGCCTTTCAGAAATCCGAGGAACCCGCCGCCGATTCTGTTGAGGAATCCCAATTTAGAAATAGCAAGAAATTTCCCAATTCCCCATCCAACGAGATGGGCGACAAGAATGCACGCAAGAAAGATGGCAATGAAACTGATTACCCTGGCGGTTCCAGGGTGAATGCTTGTTAAGAACTTTGAACTCGGCTCATAAAACTTCATGGCCAATATATACCCCGCTATAACGCCAAGAAGGCCAAAGACTTGCTTCACTATACCTTTCCAGAATCCAATGATGGTTAGTATTCCAATAACTACAATGACTATGATATCAACCGTGCCCATGACGCTCTTTTGTTCTCTCTTTCCTCTCTGCGTATATCGTTATTCTTCATATGAAGCTGTAAGTCTAACGCAAACTCAAGAAGAGATGCAAGGAAGAGCGTTCCGCCCTTTTAAGCTCACGTTTAATACGCTGACCGTATCAACTCGACCTCTTCACTGCTTCTTTAGGGAAAATGGATAGAAAGATGGAATACAGGAGGGGAAACGTAATTCTAAATCTTCTTCATATGGACCGGCCCCCAGACTCGTGATGGCTGTCATATATTATCTTGTGACAGTCGTGACATGAAGCCATATGCCCATAACCGAAAGATATAACTGCTACCTCTTTTTTGCAGCCAGGACATATAACGGTTTTGGGGATATGTAATTGTTTCGTGCTCTTACGTTCTCGTCCAGCTTTGCGACGTTCCCTTCTGTCGGGTCCTGAATAATCACCGCCCGTCCCACGAATGGGATCACGCATAACATAGATCCATCTTTTTTCAGATGGACGGTAGAACAGTTTAAGCTTTTTGCCTGCAAGGAGCCTCTCGAAGGTACGGGTATCAACATATTCATAGTGGAAATCTTTATACTGCACATGAATAATCACTGTCGTTCCCTCCTTTGCATATGAGCAGCACTCCTTCTCACCGGAAGACAATAACCTCTCAGGAATTAAAACAAACCTTTTGGCTTCCATCCTTTGCTGGTTTCGAGACAACGACCTGTCTCTTTACTTATCTCCCCGCTCAGGTAACACCACGTGCCGCAAGCTTCTTTCGAGCAATGCTTTCACATGCCGCCCGGTCCCGTTCAAACTGGCTGGGAGCTTTGGTTGGGTGTGTGTACGTTGTTGTACAGCCACCCAATAGAAGCAAAGCAGGAAACAACCACCATACTCTTTTACTGATCGCTTTTCCCGTTACTGCAATTATTTTTTTAAGGTTCTCTCAAGTCTCATTCTTACGCCAGCTTGAAGACACGAAAAAATGGCTTCTCATGGAGTTACTCAAGCAAAAATTGTACCTGAGTACTTTATGTTCTATGCTGCTGAACTTAAAGGAAATAGGTTTTTGCAGCGTTTGTCTGTTCGGGTCTAAATGCAGGGTTTTTCCGACAAAACAATCGATAAAATGTAGGTTTCTAAATACACAATGCCTGTCAACTTTTATTTTCTTAAGCAAATGGAGTTACAAATATTCTTCTTTAAATCCGAGGGCGGATTTATGCAGGATCTTCAAGGAACAAGTGACCACCGGATGTGCAGCCAGGTTCTCCCGGACTGCGACTCTTCTGTGGTCTCCTCCCTATGGTCACTGTAAAGCCTCCGTCACGAAGTTCCCCAATAATACGCATCACCAGCATCTCATGAATATCTGTGACGTCGACCAGGCAAAGCTCCCCTCCCTTCTTTGCAGCCGAACAATCTAGCCTCGACTGTCTCTTCCAAATCCTTCTTCAGGATGCTCTGCAACTTATCTGTTGTTATCATGTTCTTCCTCTCCCTCATAAATCTGTCTGCATCCGCGGGTTTTCCGTGGGGTCCCTCTACCGATGTTATTACCTCGACCGGGCCCATATCCCTCGCCCTCGTGATTATAGTAATAACTTTGTGGCAATGTCTGTCACTAAAATGAATAATTCGTTCGTGGTATTCCCCGATTACAGGCGCATTATTGTTTTCAGTATTTTGTGCTCATTAAGGACCGGGATGCCGGCATAACAGTGCAAGGCTACTCGGAAAACGAAACTGCCCGTATTTGCAATGTTAGTTCCCTGCCTTAGATTAACTTCATGATCGAGAGTGCCGCGAAAACGGGAAAGGAGGCATTATGGAAGCAAAACAGTTTTTGTGCAACGATTGCGGGTGCACATTCGAGTACCGGATTCTAAAAAAAGGAGAGACACCTGTTACCGAAAAAGCTGAAAAGGGGGGTGCAAAGGCAGAGCCGCGGCGCATAATGTGTCCGGAGTGTGATAGCTTCAATATAACAACAGCCTGAGGAAAACATTGCTGAGTTTACAACACAGGGAACCCCCGTAGGGTTATATTTGACCGTGATTAACCTGATAAAACGAATGGAGGAAAGAGCTATGAAACATCGAATAATCATTTTAGTCGCACTGGCAGTCCTCGTTGCGCCAGGCATCTTAGGTGCAGTTACGAGTGAGGATTTCGAGGTAAAGACAACCCGGAATCTGATCAATTTATGTACGGCGTCACCGAACGACCCCATGGCCAGGGAAGCCATTCATTTCTGCCACGGCTATCTCGTAGGAGCATACCAGTATCACGATGCTGAAGCTTCCGGTACCGATGCCAGGCGAATGGTTTGCTTTCCTGATCCAGCTCCAACGAGAAACAAAGCCATCGAAATGTTTGTGGAGTGGGCCAAGGCGCACCCTCAATACATGGGCGAAAGACCGGTGGAGACAGAGTTTCGGTTCCTGATCGGACAGTGGCCTTGCAAACCTTAACCCAAACAGTGATAAAGGAGGATAGTATGAACAGGATTATTATCGTATCGATCATTATCGTGACCCTTTTCCTTGCGGGGTGTGCAGGAATGAGCGAGACGCAGCAACGAACTACCAGTGGAACACTGATGGGGGCGGCAGGGGGAACAGTGGTTGGAGCCATTGCAGGGAACGCTGGAATGGGAGCGGCCATCGGCGCCGCAGCAGGTGCTACCGGTGGCTACCTGTACGGCAAACACAAAGAATCGGAACAGGCCGCCTACGAGAAAGGATACCAGCAGGGGAAACAGGGCAAGTAATTTGTATATACCCAACCTTGAATTCTATCAGCCCCTGGTCATGGAGACAGATCATGGAGTTGAGGGACGTTCATCACCTTGATGCCGTTCAACTACGAAAGGGGGATGCTCTTCTCGTGGTAGACATGCAAAACGACTTCATGCCCGGAGGCTCTCTGGCCGTTACAGAAGGGAACGCGTTCGTGGTGCAGGTTAACGAGTTAATGGCTTTGTTTAAAAAATTAGATTTTCCCGTTGTATTCACTCAAGACTGGCATCCTCCGGACCATGAAAGTTTTGCAAGCCAGCATCCCGGAAAGCATCCGTTCGACCCCTACGAAGCGCCCGGAATCGGCCCTGTTCTATGGCCGGACCACGTGGTGCAGGGAACCAGAGGCGCCGAATTCTATCCCGGCCTGGATGCCAGATTTGCCGAAGCCGTCATCCGGAAGGGTTTTCACAGGCAAACCGACAGCTATTCCGGATTTTTGGAAAACGACCATGTAACGGAAACAGGCCTGGACGGTTATCTGCGCAGTCGAAATGTGAAACGAGTTTTTATATGCGGTCTTGCCGCTGATTATTGCGTTTATTTTACGGCAGTGGATGGCTCAACGAAAGGATATGAGGTCTTTTCCATCAGCGACCTGACAAACCCCGTTGGATCTCCGTCTGATAGCGTCAACAAGGCAATTGACGATATGCAGCAGAAAGGTGTCATGTTCTTAAGATCTGACAGCATTTTCAGCACCTGCAGCATAAAAAATGCAGCGGAGGAAATAAAACGGATCGATGTTTGAATTTTCGGCAACGTATACCGATCAATACGAACTTGCCATGGGCCAGGCCTATTTTTTGTCAGGCCGAAAAGATGAATTCGCCGTATTCGATTACTTCTTCCGTAAAAATCCATTTGGGGGCGGATATACCATTTTCGCGGGATTGCCGGATCTGCTCGCGGTCCTTGAGGAATTTCGTTTTGACGAAGAGGACCTGGACTTTTTGAAAAAACAATCTTTTGATCCCGGCTATCTGACCTATTTGAAGGATTTCAGATTTAAAGGCACGGTCTATTCTCCTCCGGAAGGGGACCTGGTCTTTCCGACACGCCCGGTTCTGAGAGTCGAGGGAGATTTGATCGAAACCCAGCTGATCGAAACGGTGCTTCTCAACATTCTCAATTTTCAGTCGCTTATCGCGACCAAGGCCAGCCGCATGCGCCTTGTGGCCGGGGATCGCACACTCATTGATTTCGGGTTGCGCCGCGCGCAGGGACCGGGGGGATACTACGCCAGCCGCGCCGCCGTCATCGGCGGGTTCGATGCGACCAGCAATGCGCGAGCGGCGAGAGATTATAATCTCCAGCCGTCCGGCACCATGGCGCACTCCTATGTTCAAAGCTGCGAAAGCGAAGTTGATGCCTTTCGGAGCTTTGCCGCCGCCCGTCCCGTTGATTGCGTTTTGCTTGTGGATACCTACAATACCTTGCATAGCGGCGTGCCTAACGCCATCATCGTGGCAAAAGAAATGGAAAAAAAAGGACAACGGCTGAAGGGCATCCGCCTGGATAGCGGAGATTTATCCTACCTGGCCCAAAAAAGCCGCGCAATGCTGGATGAGGCCGGTCTGCACTATGTCAGGATCGCCGCGTCCAATCAGCTCGATGAATATATCATCCGAAGCTTGATGGACCAGGGGGCTCCCATCGATGTGTTCGGAGTTGGGACAAGTGTCGTCACCGGACAGCCGGATGCCGCGCTCGACGGCGTATACAAATTGGCAAAAACGGGCGGCATTCCGGTTATCAAACTTTCAGAAAACATTTCCAAGATCACCCTGCCTGATAAAAAACAGGTATGGCGTGCCATAGATAATGAGGGATTATTCCTCGGTGCGGACGTGGTAGGGCTCGAAGACGAAACAGATCACTAGTTGAAATGCACCACCCATTCTTTCCCCATCAGTCCTGTGCCATAGAAACCAGCAAAATCGAACCCCTGCTTCATCCAGTGATGATTAAGGGTAAGATCGTGTATGACCCGCCTTCACTACCCCAAACCGCACATTACGCCCGGGAGCGTTTGGACATGCTTCCTGCGGCCTACAAGCGTTTCGAAAATCCCCACATTTATAAAGTGGGTATAAGCAGCCAAGCTGAAAACTTTAAGGGATCGTCTGATCGACCAACACAAAAAGTGACCCGAGCCGTTCTCCCTCTATTCCGGCAATACAACTTTGGCGCCCATTGTGTACATCGCCGAGACTGTGCTCGACATCATCACAGAATGCCCGGTGGTTCTTACAGCCAGCCGTGTCACTGCCCCCTTTCCTCTGGACGTTAAAACTTACTCCTCTCGTGCGGGATACCGCCCTTCAAATCAGGGAAGAGTATCAGTCGCCCACCGCTGCGCAATATTCATTTAATACCGCCTCCAATAAATCGCCCTAATAATCTCAGATGCCTCAGATGCTCCAGCTTTTTACTCGGCACACTCATATTTCATAACTCACGCGCAATTCCCCTAAAATGGACAAGGGAGGGATCGTTAACGTCGATCACAGATGAATATAGAATGTATCTTTTTGACATTAAGAAGCATGAGTCAGACAGAATCTACGAACAGGTCTGAAGCGATTTTCATTAAAGAAGCAATGGACGGTTTTGTCATTGATGATCAGCTCTTGTTCTTCTCTTAATGATCCAATATATAAGACCACCTATTCCTCCCAGAATAAAACCCAGTGGACCAGTAATGAAAATGCCAAGCAACGGTCCTTGATTCGCTTCAGGAGTAAGAATGATCGGACCGAAGAATCCTGCTGAAAATCCAATACCTCCAAAGAGAACTGCGCCAATTAAAATGTTTGAAATTGCCCCGGGATGTGAAGACCCTATTCTATTCCAAACTAACCAGCCAGCAAGACAAGCCACAAGAAATGATATTGTGCTGGCAATCCAACGATATTCGTTAAGGTTCAGAAGTGAAAACGGAACCCAGTAAATGAAATAGAATGTTGCGGGCACTACGATCGAAAGCGCTATTAAACGCACGATGATAATAATTTGCTTTCTCCTTGTTTTTTCTTGTGTATTCTCCCGCAATAGAAACTGTATGACAAGAAGAAAACGTACATCACAGACAATAGACGGGACCTTTTCGATTGAGAGATATCAGGTCATAAGACCAGATCAGTTTTTGATCGATACAACATCGTGAATGAAAAAGATATAAGAAATGCCGTGGGAGCTCGTATCGAAAGCTCATGAAGAGATGAAAGAGACTGTTGAACAATCACAGAATGGAGATAGCTTAAGGAATTCCATTTATAAGCGATAAAAGAAGATAGTTATCTATGTTATGCTTTGTTTTTTCAGATTTATTGAAATTGCTTGACAAGAATTATGCTGTATGACAAAAAGTTCATAGTAGGTTGGATTTGAAATCTAGAATCTTCAAGGAGGGCGAACGTGAAACATATTTGGGTTAAATACAGAAAAGGCACGGAAGATATCGTTCACCACAAGATTCTTGATGACCTCCTCGTCCAAGATGCCATAGAATGTTTCTATCGGCCTTCTGAAGCACGCTGGATAAATCCGGGTATTGACAAGATAAGAAAGATGGAATCAGCAGGACCTTTGAGGGAAGAATTTTGCGAACGAAGAGATTAAAACATAAATAACACATTATACGGATCATATAGACTATAGCGTCCGCTGCAAGACCACGGGTCGCCCCCACTCAGGATTTCCGCCTCCCTCAGCTTTGCGATGATCTAAAAAAAGAAACATGGATAATATCGAAAATATCCTTAATGCGTTTCGATTCCGGCAAAACATTCCTGATCATAGTAAGGTAACGACGTTCTTTAATGCAATCTAATGTCGGCTGATAATTGATATCAAAAACCCATCCTATTTGAAGCAGCTTAAAATCGTTCAAGTTTTTTACATGTTTTATGTCCACTATCCTTTTGTTTATGAGATCATGGTAAACTTCTTCTGAAAACCCTGACGTATCAGGTAAATCAAGTTCGATAATTACGTTACGTTTTATTTCTTTTCTGAGATAATAATCTGTGTATATCTTTCCATATGTCCAGCTTGTCGGCATCGCGAAGCAGTTTGGAGAAAAGCAAGCACACTTCAGATTCATGATCAGGGAGTGAAGCCCTGTTGTGGTATTGTATAGACCTGATAATTAAATTATTTACAGCACCATCGAATTGATTTAACATCCCGGATCTCTTTATTATCGCTACGCCTAATTCAGCATGATTTTCAGATTTTCCGTCCGTGAAGGTATGATAACGGGCGTATTGTTCAAAACGGCCAACATCATGGAGCAAGGCAATTATTTCAGCTAGCCGTAATTCATCATCGTTTAACCCCAGCTGTTTCCCGATAGTTAATATTTCTTTACATACCCTTATGGTATGCCCTTCTTTCAAATCAATATTCTGCTGTTTGTCCGGGTCGCTGCATCGAAACGTGTGGACGTATTTTGTGAACCAATCTTTCAATTCTGTCAGTTTTTCGCTGTCAATTGCTATTTGCATTTTTCCTTTTTTGATCATTACTATTTTTTGTAAAGTTGATTTTGATTTGCCCTGATCTTGCCTGTTATACCATCCCTAAAGCAAACTACTAATATCCATCTTGCTTTCTATTAAAAAAGGTACAATTTTCCATAGAAGCTTCATAAGAAACCTTCTAATGTAATTTATACGTAGAATCTATATTTTTATTTTAAACTTGATAATTATAGTGTCAAATATGGATTCAGTTATTCAGAATTGAAAGTTAAATAATTAAGGGTACTTAAGCAAGTTCCGATAGCGTTAAAGGTTTTTCGTTTCGCATTCGTATATAAGTATCCCCAAACGTGATTCCTCATTTAAGGATGATTTCCCGTGAGCCTTATAAACATATGCGCGATACTTTGATCGGTACAACATCGCCAAATTGAAGCTTACATCCAGAAATGCTTGCGGAACTCGTCTCGCAAGCGCATGGAGAAATGAGGGTGGCTCTGAGTTTCCTGGTTTTCCACCTATCTTGTTGACAAGCTGTTTATATGATGTGGAGAACGATCCTAAGTTCTCAATATCATGTGCGGATAGCGAGTGCTATGCGGTAATGCAAAATTAGATATCCGTTATTACAGTGAGTTACACGAAAGCTTCTTTATGCAAATAACAAAACACAAGATAGATATGAGATGAACCATCGAAAACTTTATAATTAAAACTATTTTTTTTAGACAAACTCGTCTTTCAACTCACTCACGCACAATGCCCTTAAAAAACAAGTACTTAAAATATTTTTAAGATCAAACAAAAGCATCTTATGTTACAATATTTATATCGCCCGGCCCTACAAATATGGCGGCATAGCCAAGTGGTAAGGCGACGGTCTGCAAAACCGTTATCTCCGGTTCAAACCCAGATGCCGCCTCCAATAAATCTCCCTAATAATCTCAGATGCCTCAGATGCTCCAGCTTTTTCCTCGCACACTCATATTTCATAACTCAAGCACATTCCAAGCAATGGCGGAAGTGCATGGGAATATAATTTTTTATTAATAACAAAATATTCCCAATCTTATATTGCAAATTACTGGCAATGAATAGACGAATTAAAGTTATCCATACCCATATTTGAAGGATCGGATGGCCGAAGTCAAAGTGTCAAAAGATTCATCATTAAAAAAGAAGATTGATAAGCGAAATATCCCGGATGAGAAAAGCCTTGACCTATAGAGGAATATCTCAAATTTAATGATGTCGCCCGTGCCCGGGAATAAAGCGAAATTACCTGAAACGGAAGTTTTTGCGGAAAATCCGGTGAGATTTAAGAATCACATGGGATGTAAATTTATTCGAATCAAAGGAGGGAAAAGTTAATGGCAAGTAAAATGAAGTGTGATTATTACAAGGCGTTTATACTGTCTCTTTTGTTACTGGCTGGCGCAATACTGTACGCCACACCGTCATTTGCTCTCAAGCCGCTCGGGTCGCAATGTTCCACGCATCAGGAGTGCAGTTCCGGGCGCTGCGACAATCGGCCGCAGTCAGGCTGCGTCCCTCAGGACGGAACCGGTAATTCGGGAGAATTCTGTTCCACGCACCAACAGTGCCGCACGGGCTTATGCAATATTTCTCAGGGCCGTTACACGGGGGTATGCTCGGGCGGCAATCATCAGCTTGGGCAGCAATGTATGACGCGCCAGGATGTCGATCAGGGCGTTGTGATAACCGGCCGGATCAGGATGCGTCCCTCAGGATGGTACCGGTAACCAAGGTGACTTCTGTTCTACACATCAGCAGTGCCGCAGTCAGATGTGCACGATCGCGGCCGGCAAGATTGCAGGCCAATGCTCCTCCAGCAGTAAACCGCTCGGATCGTCTTGCTCGACGCACAACGAGTGTATTTCCAAACGCTGCGACAACCGCCCAGGGGCGGGATGCGTTTCTCAGGATGGTACCGGTAAAGCGAACGATTTCTGCACCACTCATCAGCAATGCGGCAGCGGTTATTGCCAGGTCACAGGTGGACTTCGCGGAACGTGCTCGGCCGGCAACCAGGCAATAGGAAAGCCATGTCATGCCTCGTCGGAATGCACGTCGAAGTACTGTGACAAGGGAATCTGCGCCCAGCCGGGGTCTCCACCTCCGCCAGCCGGCCCTACCTGCCCCAGTGGTCAAGTTTTTACCGGGACATATATATGTCGGGCAGCCGGGCTGTGCCGGCGTTATGGGATCATATCTGCGGTGCGATGCAAAAGGTTATTTCTGCTGTGCGTCATCGAGCGGGTCAAAATCCCCCCGGTGCGGTACGGGCAAGTATGAATTTCAGCCCGACTGCGCAAAGTACAGTTCCGGCGGAGGAAGCAATATCGGTCCGTTATTGAAGTGACGGAATATTCTACGGCTGTTACAGGACCACCCCATAGAGGTCATATCAACCAATCGAGTAGGCTGGGGCCTCACGGCCCCAGCCTCTCACACCACCGTACGTGCCGTTCGGCATACGGCGGTTCATGAAAGACTATTAAAACTCCGATACCTTGCAAGGAAGCTCACGAGTCCCTGCTGTGCAAACCATTTGACCGGCACTGCTGCATTCATGTGGGAGGCTCCGGCGTTCCACCACGGTCCGTGGCCGTTATAAGCTGAGGCATGGGCTCGGACTTGGTCGATGCCCCGTTCCATCAGCCTCTTTGCACGGGTCCGCGGTTTCTTCCATTGCCGCCACAGGATGCAGCGCAGCTTTCTCCGCAGCCATTCATCCAGTTGTTCAAAGGTGACTTTCACCTCTGCGAGCTTAAAGTACTGCGTCCAGCCAGTAAGGAGCGGCATAAGGTCGGTAATCACCCGCCCTACTGCCCGTCCCCGGCCTTTCCGCAATAGCTCCCGGATGTGGCCCTTAAGCCTCCGTACCGATTCGGGCGCTACCTTCAGTCTTGGTTTCCTGTGCCACGTCATCGAGTAGCCGAGGAACTTCCTCACCCACGGTCTCCCCACCGCGCTCTTCTCCCGGTTCACCCTCAACCGCAGCCGCTTCTCAAGAAAGCGGGTTACCGATGTCATCACCCGCTCCGCTGCCTTCTTTGATTTGACATAGACGTTACAATCGTCGGCATAGCGGCAAAAGCGATGCCCCCTCCGTTCCAGCTCCTTGTCCAGTTCATCAAGCAGGATGTTGGAGAGAAGCGGGGAGAGCGGCGACCCTTGCGGCGTCCCCTCCGTATGCGCCTGGACGATCCCTTCATGCATGATGCCCGGAGCTGAGATAGGCCCGGATCAGCTTCAGGAGTCGTTTGTCCTTGATCCGTCTGGCCACCCGTGCCATAAGCATGTCGTGATTAACCGTATCGAAGAACTTTTCCAGGTCGATATCCACCACAAAGCGATAGCCTTCTTCCACATATTCCCGGGCCTTCCGCACCGCGTCGTGGGCGCTTCTGCCCGGACGGAAGCCATAGCAAGACTCGCTGAAGTGGGGATCAAAGATAGGGGTGAGCACCTGCAGGATTGCCTGCTGGATGAAACGGTCGAGTACGACGGGTATCCCGAGGATGCGGACTCCTTTCCCTCCCGGCTTCGGGATATCCACCCGCCTGACAGGTTGGGGAACATACGTCCCCGCGAAGAGTTGTTCCTTGATGCGCGGCCAGTGTGCCTTAAGATAGGGCTTCAGGTCGTCGACAGTCATCCCGTCGACTCCCGGCGCTCCCTTGTTCGCCCGTACCCTGTGGTATGCCTTTACCAGGTTCTCGCGGCGCAGCACCTCCTCTAAAAGCATCGTCGTTTCCGGTCGGGATGTCTCCTTTGCCGCTGCGGACGCTTGGCGCTCCCTGCCCGTACCAGGAGAGGTTCCGCCTCTCCCCTTCCGGGAGTCCTCCGGCATCTCAGCCTTCCTGTCTGCGTCTGTCTCGTCCGTCAAGGTATCGGTCCCTTTCCGCTCTTTCATGTTCGGGCCTTCCCTTCCTGCACGAAGCTACTATGCCCTCGGCTGACTTCTGTCCATCCATCCTCCCGTCTCACAACGGAAGTAGCACATAAGGCAGACGAACAGATCTCCCCGGGTATTGCGCACCGACTTTCCTCCCATATACCCGTCGCATATACACCCACCCCTTCCGGATGGCTATTGGGCTTCCGGCTTTTGCGCTCCTTCGCCCAGGGGTGGATGCCTCCTATGCGCTTCGTGTACCTCGGGCCGGGAGTTTGCGTACCGCTTCCTTCAGACCCCGCCTCGCGGCGGCAGCCCTTGCGGTTCGGCTCATGGTTCCCGCCATCAGGGTCCATAGAGGACTTTCACCTCCAAGTCAGTGCGCCCTGCCGGGCGCACATAAAAAGGCAACCTTCACCGGTTGCCTTTTTACATTTAATGCCAGAATGCCATCGCACCTGGCATTAAATGGCGGAAGTGCATGGGAATCGATCCCACCCGGAAAGCTCGTCACCGCAATGTCAGCCGCATTTCCTTTAGCGCCTTCATGGCCGCAAGATGACCGCACATCCCGTGAACGCCGCCTCCCGGCGGCATGGATGCTGAGCACATATAGATGCCTTTGACGGGGGTCGAATAGGCTTCCCATCTCCCGAAGGGACGAATGAAAAGGTATCGAAAGCTCTGTATGCCGCCTACAATATCGCCGCCAATGTAGTTTGGATTATATTCTTCCATGCGCGCGGGTGACATAACGTGTTTTGCCTTTATAATATCCCTGAAACCAGGGGCAAAACGTTGGACCTGATTTTCAATGGCATCCGTCATGTCAATAGCGCACCCATTCGGGACATGGCAATAGGCCCATGCAGTGTGCATACCTTCCGGCGCTCGTGTTGCATCAAAAAGACTCGCTTGAGAAAGAAGTACAAAAGGTTTCTCCGGGGCAATACCGCGCCAGACCTGCCTTTCCGAAGCCGCAATCTCTTCAAAGGTCCCGCCGAGATGAAGCGTGCCGGCCTTAAGGCATGCGGGGTCTTTCCAGGGTATGGCCCCCTGAAGGGCCCAGTCAATTTTGAAGACGCCAGGTCCATGGCGGTGTTTTTTGAGCCGCAGGCGGTAGTTCGCAGGAAAGCGCTCGCCGACAATGGATTCCATTTGACTCGGGGAGACATCAAATAGAATTATTTGCGACCTGGGAAGTTCCTCCAGGGAGGAAACCGGTCTGTCGAGAATAATTTTTCCGCCGAGTGATCTCAGGCATGACGAAAGGGCCTCCGCAAGGGCCTGGGAACCTCCTTTGGCAAACGGCCAGCCAACTGCATGGCCCAGTATACCGAGCATAAGCCCAAAGGCCCCGCTCGATATGTTTTCCAGGGGCAGAATAGAATGACAGGCATTTCCGGCGAAAAGCGCCTTTGCTCTTTTTGTATCAAACCATCGGTCTGCCGCAGTCCGGGCTGAGAGGATCCCCTTGAGAGAAAAAGGCAGCGACGTGAGAGGATACGCTGGGAAGTGAAGAGGGCTTAACACATCTTCCACAAGTTGTTCCCAGTTCTTGACGAAAGGCTCCATGAGTTTGCCGTATGAATACCCATCGACGCCAAGGCCCCGCGAAGTATCATCTATGGACCTTTTGAGAAGGACTGCCGGATCATTGTCGAGAGGATGCGCGAGCGGCATCGGAGGATGCAGCCATTCGAGGCCGTGATCCCCAAGATGAAGGGAGCGAAAGAAGGGAGATGCAACGGCAAGAGGATGTACCGCAGCGCAAACATCGTGCCGAAAACCGGGCATGGTTAATTCTTTTGTCCTGATCCCGCCACCGACGGTTTCGGACGCTTCGAGGACAAGGACCGACCTTCCGGTTTGGGCTATTGTTATAGCTGCAGCCAATCCATTGGGACCGGAACCGACGACCACAGCATCAAACTCGTTATCAGCCAGAATGCGCCTCCTTGTCCTTGCCGGTTCCGATAATTTTCGTCAGAACATGGACCGGTTCCCGGATGGTAGTCCTGATCTGCGCGTTATACCAGATGTTCTTTGCCTGGGACCATCGACGGGTCTTATCAATGCAAACGGCATGTGGCACCGATGTCGGCTGGCACGCCAAGATAGGCAGCCAGGGCACTTAAAAGATGGTTCCATATTCTGCCCTGTATTCGTGAACCCATAAGACGGTAAGCGGCTTCATAGAGGGGATCGTTGGCCCGGGCAAGGCCGAGGACCTGGACGATGGTTCCTCGATCATCCTTGTGGGCGCTAAAAGTCACAAAACCGGACTCTGGATGGCCCTGAGGGCAGCAAAACGTGAATGAGCGGTCATCGGCGTACAACACCATGACCCCTGTTGAAATCGGGCCTCCGGGAGTCATCGAATCAATAAGCACGATCTCTCCCGGGGCAATGCCGGCAGGAGAAGGAAAAAAACGGTTAAAAGAGGGCTGAAAAGAGGGAAAATTCTGCTTGAGTGCTGTAATTGCCACCTCCGGGGTTATCGCTTCACCTTTGATATAAAGACGGAATATTATCTGACAGAGCTGCCCGAAGCCATTCACGGGACCTATTGCGCGACGGCCATTTACATTGAGGTTCCGCGCCCCTGTGACCCTGGCCCGCAAGGCTAATAGCCGCAGCAGGCTTTGCCCAGTGTTTGAGATTGCGGATGGGTTCACCGGTACATAGGGAATGAACGGGATTCTGGGCCGTTCATGCCTGCGGCAGCCAATGCCTCTTTCTCGTTTCCGAATATCTCCATCGCCTGATCGAGTTCGCTTACGTGTAAAATCTCCCTCATCCCCTCCGGGAGCCCAAAAGCTGAAACGCTCCAGTCATTCATGGCTGCTCGAGCACAAAGTTTTACGAGCATATCCGCCCCGAGGCCGTTTATCGCTGTGACACGGCAAAAATCGAGGATCAGCGAGCGCCTGTGCCGAATATCTTTCCCGGACAGGGTTGAAAAGATCGGTTCTTCATTAAAATCAAAAAGAATTTCCGGGAGTCGGACAACCCAGCCGGTATCGTTATCCAGCGCTTCTATCGCATGATCCTGTACTGCCTCTGCAGATACGCTTATCGGAGGCAACCTCTCTGTTTCGGCCAGACGTTCCCTGGCGAGATGCAGGCGGTTTTCAAGACCCGGGAAAAGCATGAGACTTTTCTTCACCAGAATATTTTCGCTCATCCTGTCCAGATAAGCGAGTTGGCTCGCCCTGCCCACAAGGGCTTGAGCATATGTGGGATAGGCGTGGGTAACGGAATAAAGTTTTCTCAGAGGGGCTTTAAGCGCCTTGATGACCTGGGCCTCATGGATAACCTCTGCAGCAGCCTCTCCGAGGATATGAGCCCCGACCAGGCGCCCCCTGCCGTCCAAAAGAAACTTGGCGATCCCCGTATCTGTGCCGTCCACCATGGCTCGACGCATGTTTGCATAGTCAAATCGGAGAACTTTCAATTTATAACTGTATTTTCGCCGGGCTTCTTCTTCCGTCATCCCGAGATATCCAATTTGGGGTTCCGTAAATACGACATATACATTATTGCTGTAATCAACGCGCTGTTTGACAGGAAGTACCGCATTGGCGCCTGCGATCATACCCTGGTACTCAGCCGTGGAGGCGAGCTGATAGGGACCGACGATGTCCCCGCATGCGTAGATGTTTCGTGCCGATGTTCTCAATGTCTTGTCGGTAATTATACCCCGCGGGATTGATTTAACTCCGGCCTTTTCAATAAGAAGCCCATCCAGGTCGGGCCTTCTCCCGATGCTCACGAGAACTCTTTCGCTCTTGACCTGTCCCGGTTGTCCATCGCCGTACCGGTACGTAAGGATCGTCCCATCCCCATCCTTCGAAAAACCTTCCGCTTTTGCCCCTGTGAGGAACCTGATCCCTTCCGCGCGCAACGCGTCCAGCAGATGGTTCACCAGTTCCCTGTCCACCATGGGAAGAAGACGTGTGGCCATCTCCACAACGGTTGTTTCGACACCAAGTTTTACGAAGGCTGATGCATATTCAAGTCCGTCTATGCCCCCACCCAGTATAGTCAGGGACTTCGGAAGGGCATCCAGTTCATAAAGGTTCTCATTCGTTAAATAATCGACGTCTGCAAGACCTTTGATGGGCGGCACCAGGGGCCGGGTCCCGACGGCGATTATGAATTTCTCCGCCGAAACGACCTGGCATTCACGGATTATCCGGTGAGGATCAACGAATTCCGCACCCCCTGAAAGGACATCGATTCCTATTTTCTGAAAAGTTTCAGGAAGATCCTTTCGTATATGCGCCCTGGATGACGGACCTGACCCGCGACAGGACGTTCGCAGTATTAACGTCATCGATCTGGAATCCGGCGAGGCCAAAGCGATCAAGATGGGCAGCATCTTTTCTTGCATGAGCAGCACGGATCAATGCTTTACTTGGGATGCACGTAAAGTTGGTACAATTGCCTCCGACCTTCCTCTTTTCTACAATAGCCACTCGTTTACCGAGGCTGTTGGCTGTAACTGCAGAAACAAACCCAGCGATCCCGCCCCCGATAACAACGATATCGTAGTCGTATCGGTTATTCACGCTGCCCCCTGGCCTTCTTTTGAAATTTGTCGGGCTGTTCCAAGCGGCCGCATCAATCATGCAAAGAATTTAAGAATTCGTCAAACGTTGTCTCAATGCTGGGACCAAATGAGTGAAAAGCCCGTATTATCACATCACGAAAAGTACAATAAGTCATACTTATGAAAATATTCATCATATCAATCATTGGCAAATTCTTGCCCTCGTACTCAGGCTCAATTCCAAGCACATTACCTTAAAATGCGGTTTGTGGGCCGCCTGGTTTTCAATGTGCAGATAGGTTGTAGAAAAAGTTATTGCGCCGCGAATTCTTACAAACCCCGATTCAATCGTTCAAGAATTCATGGTGTGGAATGATAGTGCGGGATGAATGGTCTTAGTCCGGGGGTCAACCTTTTTCAGTCATCTTAGCGATGCTGCAACCCTGACAACCTGCAGTCACTATGTATGTCATTGATCCTGTTTCACATAGCTATCAAGAATATGGATATCATTATTGCAAGAGTAGGTAGGGCCACTAAACCGACCGCACCTAATATTAAAATCAGTGTTGAAAAAAATATCGTTTTGAATGACTCTAAAAAACAATTAATCATGAACAATTCCTCTAATATTTTGCTATACCCTATGTCGGAATTAACAATATAGACTGAGATCAACCTGTTGCTGCATCCGGACCCGGTCTTCAGCTATTTCGTTTTCATCATGTTACAGTGAAGCATACATCGTGCCATAGATCTTCCCTGTGAAAGCGGAGCGTCCATCACCTTAAATATTCCATAATATTAATTGCTTAGTCAGTCAGATATATGCACGTATGATTCTAAGTTGATCACATGATGCAGGAAAAACCCTGCAGGCACTGTATGATATTTTCAATCCTTTGCCGCATTCCGGTTTTTCCAAAACTTTTTTATAACCTTCCAAACGGTGCGGTGTTGTGCTTCGAGCAAAGCAAGGGTATAGATTTTCCCGAAACTGTCTCTTTCTAATTTTTTTTCTTCAGCTAGTTCTACAAACCTGGTGCAGTCTAAGATAATACTTAAGTTAATTCCATTCCCACACTCTTCTTTATGCACGCATTTGTCGCATATCATATTCAACCCCCAAAGATTTTTGAGAATAAATATGAAAACAAGATGCTCCCCTAGACAATTGGAATAAGCAAAATACACGCCATCGCAACTAATCTCTATAACATGTTGGAATACCTCGTTATTATCTCAATGGCACGTCACACTAGCCCGTCCATTCTGTACATATTTTCATACAGCAACTGAAGGGTATTTCCTTCAGGGCTACCAACCAGGCCAGCCTATGCGGGTTCACCTGTCTGTTTTTGGATGGCAAATCCAAGGATATTGGGGGGAAATTGTCCACAATGTTGACGTTAGGGAGTTGCAAGACCGGTTCGTAACTGGACGTGGTATTCATCGAGCTAAAACAAAAAAGGCATATATTGATTTCGATTGGAGAGTCCCGGAGAATAGAAAAGAATATAATCAACCCGGGATGTTCCCATAATTCCCTTTCGGTTTGACCCTTTACGACGATTATCTTCGCCTTTCGGCTACCTTACCGGAAGGCGCTGTCCAGGGACAGGGATGTTAGGCTGTGTCTGTGGCGTGAAAGCGTGCAACGATGCTGGAAACTTTTATTGTAAGCGTCGGACACGTGGTCTTGTTCCCTGCAGTATCAAGGAGCACCCCGCTCAATTTATAGACCAGATCGGTTTTCGTATTATTTGCGGGCAGGGGTATCGTGGCCTTAAATTCCCCGCCTGAATAAGACCCGCTTGTCAAGCCGGCATAATAGGTCCTGTTGGTCCCATCCGGGTAGGTTACAGTGATCTGGGGATATCTCAATAAACCATTATCGCTGGCCCTCACGATAACATCAGTATTCCCGCCCTGGGAGCCCAGCAGATTCTTTGTGACTCCAAAATACGTCAGAGTGGGCGGTAAATTATCTATTACCTGCAAGGGGAAAATCTTCGAGAGGGTCTGGGGGTTGCTGCCATAAAGTGTAGCTATGACTTTTGGATTGTAAGCACCTGCTTTGGTTGGCGTACCGGATAGAAGACCTGTATCGCTTAGCTTGAGACCCGGAGGCTCAGTGCCCGCATACGCGCTGAATCCGTGCGCTTCGTATTTGGGATCGCAGCTTGTCTTGAATTGAAATGCATATGGTTTCCCCAGCACTGCCGGGGGGAGTGTAATCCCGTCGGGGAATTTAAATGTGCCACATCGCACTTGCATCTGTATCTTGGATGTTGTTGCCTGAATGCCATTGGGGCAGCTGTCCGCCAATTGAATTACGGGGAAATAATCCCCCTCGGCAGTGGGCTGACCGGTTACGTGAATATCACCACTGCGGCCATCCGCGGCATAGCCACCCGTGAAGGGCACGACCTTGAGGCCCATGCCCGGGGGAAAAGATCCCGACACTACCTTGGCACTCCACGGCGGATTCCCTCCCTTGTATATGAGAACAAGATCATCGTAGGTCTTGTCGTTTTTGTAATAGAACGTTGCCGTGCTCATCGGCGGCTTAGCCAATCAACAGGGGTGCAAGTGGCAGCCTGAGCAGTCGCTGCGGCCGAGAAAAAAAAGGCAAAAAAGAATGCGAAGAGTAGCTGACGAAGACCGGTAAATTTCATGGGTGCCTCCTGATTAGACAATCTTACATTATTTTGTATGACAACAAACACGGGAATTGCTTTCGTAATTCTACTTCGAGGTATTTGTGCTTTTACCTGGAGGTCCAATTGGTCCTATCGGGGGAAGACGTGGTGCAGATACAGACTCCCCCATAGTCTTGTCCGTTTTCTGGGATGCATTCGTCTCGGTCTTCCCCTTCACATCTTTCGACTGAATCTTTCCCTTACCAGTATCCGTCACTGACTTGTCGACCTTGGTCTTTGGTTGATTGGAGGCCATGTCATCAATGTCTTCTGTCGCAACTGCTCCGTTTTTCTTCTTGATAGTGGCAGCATTTGAAGAAAGTGCAAATGAAAGAATGATAAAAAGTGTAAGCATTATGACGAATGATCTTTTCACATGCCCCTCCTTGTGAAATCAAAATATGTCATTGTCAGTTCAATTATATAATTGGTCGAAAATATGTCAAACAATTTGCAGGAAAAGGGTGATTATTCCGCCTCGTCGGCGCATGTTTTTGAGTTGATTTCCTGACACTCAAGCACCCTTCCCTCCGGTAACGTCGGTCTTCTCTCAAAAACAAACTTACCAGAGATCGTCTCTCTTATATCTTACAAATAGCTTTTCCCTGACTTTCACGAACTTTGCGTTTTTCAGAAAGGTCTTCGGCCGTAAAATGGATAGGGGGGATCCTGATGGGACTTCTGATCTTCGACCGTTAAGTTCGTAAGTTTGTAATATCTGAAAGCCAATCAATCGCATCCTCAAAGCTTGTAAATACCTCATAGGTGAATCCGTGCATATCCAGAGAGGCTTTAAACTGTTTTGCAATAGACAGACGCTTTTCATCGCTTGGCACGACAGTCGCTATCTTTCCTCGAAAGACCGACTTGTACTTCGCCATTTCTAAGGCGAGCCGCAATACTGCACTGAAAGTATTCTGTTCAGCAACGGTGGTTTTCCTCATGTCAATGAGAATATTGTGATCAGCATGGAAGGATGCTGCTACCGCGAGTTCGTGAATGATTTGTATAGACTGCTCAAGGTCAATCTCTCCAGTTGGGGTTTTCCTAATAAAATCTTTTATCTTATATATCTTAACTTCCGAGGTCATCTCGGCTCCCCCATTCCCTGTCTGTGCGCTTGCTCATATTGTCTCATCGGTTTGATCCCGCAATTATCCTATTATATAACATTTTATAGAATTTCTAGACACACAATGAATGTCTTCACTCGTAAGTCTTGTAAATAAGGTTGCGGTTGTTGCTATTTTTAATCTAGTCTTCAGCGTCCTTGTCGTCCCTATTGCTAGATGCATGATATACTGTGTATATATTATATTGTTCAGTGAAGAACCAATAAGATGGCCGAAATAAAAACCATCACTTCAGGCGAAGTAACGATGCGAAAGATCATCGGCGTTGTCACAGCCGATGAATTGGTGAATGCCGTGCTGGACTCCTTTGCAGGTCACGTAACGAAGAATGTGGTATGGGATCTCTCAATGGGGTCGGTGGAGCAGCTGACATCTGACGACCTGAGAAGCATTGCCGATCTTGTCCGTACGCATGCGCATACGAGGATTGGAGGGAAAACGGCAATAGTTGCACCGGCTGACCTGGAATATGGGATGAGCAGAATGCTCAGCACCTTTGCGGAGCTCATAGATGTACCGTTTGATACGCAGGCTTTTCGGACGCTATCGGAGGCTGCCAAATGGATAGGAGTGAACAAACTGCCGACCATTGATGATGTGACCTAATCAAATCTAGGAAGACCGTGACCTTTCTCTTTTACCGGATGTTTTCCACTATTATTATCGCCACTGAAACAAAAAATCCAAGCACTGTGAAAATACCCGTGAGTTTTCCTCCATGCTCATACGATTCCGGTATCATTGAATTGGCAAGCATTATCAGAATGGCGCCTCCTGCAAAAGCCTGAATAAATGACAGCCATTGTTCAGATACACCGCTGAAAAGGGAGTAACCAGCAAAGGTTGCAAATGCGCAAACAACTGCAATGATAATCCAAAGAAAAACTATTTTCGTCTTGCTCCAACCACCTGCCTTCATACCGGTTGTTCCTGCAATGGCCTCCGGCAAATTGGAAATAAAAACGGCGACCAGCATAGCCAGGCTTACCGTACCCGCTTCAAATATACCCAATCCGATAACGATGGATTCAGGCACACC
This sequence comes from uncultured delta proteobacterium, assembly GCA_963823725.1. Taxonomy (GTDB): domain Bacteria; phylum Desulfobacterota; class Syntrophorhabdia; order Syntrophorhabdales; family Syntrophorhabdaceae; genus Delta-02. The sequence continues at coordinate 17,730 of CAWGMJ010000018.1, read as the reverse complement.
ATCGAGAATGATCGCCAGTACCATGGGGATTACCAGGCTGGACTGTTTGGACGCCTCAATTTTCATGTGATTCCTGGCGCCCAATTTTACAATCAGCTGCTCGCTGAAATAAAACGTGAGAGCTCCGGCAAAAAGACCAAATGCGGGAAACCCGCTCCCTCTGGCAAGTTTGACTGCTTCAAAAATCAATTCATAGGAAACAGCGGAAAGCAACGTCCCGGCACCAAAAGCCATTATTATCCCGAGGGTTCGTTTGCTCAAAGAAAACCGGGAAGCAATTAATCCTCCGAGGATCAAAGAGGATGTCGCCAATATACCCCACAAAAATGCATTCAACATATAATAGTTTCCATCATCAGGAAACATTATCACCAGTTAAATTTCCGTCAAGGTCGCGCCTTGGGGAATGAAACCCTTCCAGTTCGTCACCAGCATACTTGAGCCAGCTCAACCACAAATTAACGAACATCCGGTAATAGAAATTGGTGGAAAACCTTTAAAGCAGGAGCGCGTGTGAACGAGTCAATGAACTTTACCAAGAGAACGCCGAGCGATTATCAAAATCCTTTGTAGTAATCGATGCTGCAAATGTGGCAAAAACTGGGTGGATCGGAAAAAAACTATGATGGTTTAAAGCCGTGGATGATGGGATAATATTCATAATAGGATTTGCGTTTTTTTCCATATCGCTTATAGTAATTTTTAATTACCATAAGAAATCACCCTATGCAAAAAAAGAGATGCAAAAGGAACAAGAAACCAGCAAGAAAGATATAAGAAATGGGACAGAGCAAGAACAAAAGAAAAGGAAGCCTTTGCAAAGATGAACCCTTCCTTAAATACGTTTCTGAAGATCTCAAATTAAACTCCTATTCACATCTTCTTATTTCCTGGGACAGATTTCAGGGCATAAGCAAGAAGGATATCAATGATCGGACAATATAATATTAAGGTTCTGTTCGCTGTGTTTATGTTTTTCATGTGGAATGCAGCTAACGCTTTTGCAATACTTCCGCTCATTACCGATGATGCTTATACGCAAGGTAAGGGCGGATGTCAAGTCGAGCTTGCGGGCGAGTATGTTAATGATACAGATACAGATGCAGGCAAGACAACCAACATCGTTACCACAGCTGCAGCCTTTACATACGGTGTTGTAGATAACGTAGATATTATTGTGACATCGGGCTATCAGAGCATACGGGACAATACAGAAGGTATCACTTCTAGAAGCGACGGCGTCCTAGACTCAGTTATAGATGTGAAATGGAGATTCTACGAAAGAAAGGATGGTCTCTCTCTTGCAATCAGGCCGGGTGTAATATTTCCCACAGGAGATGACGAGAAAGGGCTGGGTAGCGGTAAGGTACGGTACCGTTTCTTCTTTATCTCTTCTAAAGAGCTGGAACCCTTTACGGTGCATCTCAATATCGGATACATGAGGAATGATAACAGGCTCGATGAAAGAGAAGATATTCTTCATGTATCTTTAGCAGGGGAATGGAAATTTGCAGAACGTCTTAGGTTGGTGGCCGATGCCGGCATTGAAACATGCAGGGATAAATCGCATATAAACGATCCTGCCTTTATTCTTATCGGATTGATATATGGCGTTACCAAAAAGATTGACTTGAGCCTTGGTGTCAAAAGCGCGATCACAAACACAGAAAATAATTTCAGCGCGTTGGGAGGGGTAACGTTCAGGTTCTGATTAGGAGGAAAGGGGTTAGTTCTGGCAAATGTCTCTTTCTATCCGTAGTCCGTTATTTTTCATGATACCGATCAGTTTTTGATCGGTATAACATTGTCAATGAAGCCGACAGCAGGAATGCGTGTGAACTAATGAATGGACTGCATCAGGAAAATGTGGAGCTTCTATCACAGGACGTGGGAGGCATGTTGTGAAGATCATGAGAAGTGGGGTGTGGCTAGAACGCGGAGTTCAGTCACTCTCCATAAGACAGATTGCGTCGAAACTGTACGGCACAGAATCTAACAGGTTAGGTTTCATTGGGAAGGAAACCTGATCAGATTTTCCGAATGAGGTTGAATCAATATCAGGCCGTTAAGACCGGGGGAATAATATTTATCACTTAAGTGTTTTTCATCTTTCTTAGATGGAGGAGCTTCATCACTCCAACCTACTAATCCGTACATTCTATTTCCTCTATGAATTATTAAGGGGTTAATCTCAAAGAAGTTTGCCACTTTTTGGGAATATTGGGGAATAAAGAAAAAAACCCATAATCCGGATTCGTCATCGGGATAAACCGCTGCCCCCCATTCCCTTTTCATCTTATAAACTCCATCATTTAAAAAAGGCCTGCTTCTCATTAAATCAACTTTTGAAATCCCGTGCGCTAAAGCATATTTGAGAGCAAAATAGTAACGAGCAGATGAAGCTCCTCTTTTAAGATATTCTTTATCTCCATTTAGGACCCCGGTTCTTCGGCAAAGCAATGTATCATCTTGAATAACACAGAGACCGCCGGCAACGGTCTTGTCTCCTTCTTCGGTTAATAATAATAAGCCCTTCAGAAAGGAGTCTTTCATCTCGTCATAAGGCTCTAATTCGGAAAGATTCCCAAACCTTTTTTGAATATGGGGCACATGCATCTCGTTATAAAAGGAATCGAAGTCTTTTAAATCGTTTGAAACCCGGCATGAAAAGTTGGGATTCTTATCCATCCTATTGGAAAATTCCCTTTTACTAGTGTGAAACCGCTTCCTGATTCCTTCCCAGCCATTTGATGTATCGATAAATGAGCGGATGAGCATTTGGCTTTTGAAGTTCGCCGATTCCTCGAATTGACCATGATACTCTGAAGGAAGTACCCCCCTACAGCCATATCGATGGATTTGGAACAGGTGTTAAGAACTTTTTTCAGCAGGGGGGTCCAAATTCGCCATTTTTTCAAAATGACAGGGGCTTCCCCGTACATGCGAGGAAGCATGTAGAGCATTAGGCTGTTGTTTTCCACGAACATGCACCGGAATATTTCATTTGTATTCTTAAGCTTTCCTTCGACTAACGTGGCACGAATCCAGTACCGGGATACTACTGGATAAGCCTTACGCTTTAATTTATTTATCAGGCTCGTTTTATTATCACTTACTTGTTTTGTCCCTTCCGGGATCTTCTCCATAACCACACACCTCGCTTCCGCTTACTTAATGAGTCATAATATGTTTACAGTGTATTAAAAATAACGCAGAGCGTCTGTCACTAAATTAACAATTGTTTTGTGATACTTTTTGGCTACAAGTATTCTGTTGTTTTTTGTATAAAGCTAAATTATCAATGCTTTTTTGTAATAGTGGGGTCTTTCCGCAAATCGTGGAACGCTGCTTGTAAGAATACCGGTACCTATAAACTTTTTCACGATCTGAGAAGAACTGCTGTCAGAAATATGGTGAGAACTGGTGCAAGCATAGAATTATCGCTTTTTTACCTCGTGTAATAAGATCACATCAAGAGTGCTCTTCTGAAGATACCACCTGGTTGACGACTCATTGTCTTAACCCGGTATGAGATATTCTTGCATTGTGATAGAATTTGTTATAAGAACCCCGTCTGTTAGTCGTTGGGAGGCCAGCAGACGGGGTATTACGAAGAGGTTTACAAATGGATTCTTATTCTTACCGTAAGTGATTATTTTGGTCAATAAAAAAGGGAACTCTTGATAAAAATAATTTATTTATTATATCCCGGATATAGTTTCTTCGTACACTCCGGGCAAACTCCATGCGAGATAGAAACATCTAAGAATGTCTTAAGATATTTTTCGACGTGTTCCCAATAGTCTTGATCATTGCGGATCTTTTTGCAGTTAGCGCACATCGGTATAATACTGCGCAGCTCGGTAAGCTCCGAAATATCCTCAAGTATTACCAATGTGAGAGCAGTTCCCTTATATTCAAAGGGTGTGATCGATACCAGAAAACATGCTTGTTGTAACTTTCCCTTTATCTCGATCTGCATCCGGTGCATTTTCCGTGAGACAGTTTGTCCATGACGAGCTGTCTGGACACCCTGTCTGATCACGCAGTCTGGACAAAATGGCGTTGTTCCGCATCCGTGGGTCGATTCCTGGTGATGAATACAGTGTAGAATGTCACCGCATAAACGCCTGAGCAGCAATTCCGGTGGATTCCCAGGGTCTTTGACGCTTCACGGTTTGCATAGAGTACCCTAAGGTCGTAATCCATGACAAATGTCATTGACGGTGATGCATCAAGGATTGTACGGAAGTAATCATCTTGAAATACAGGCGGTTCTGCCATATTGAATCTCCTTATGTCGAACACCACATCGAATATATGCTCGAACGGTAAAGATATTATTCTGCTCAGTGTTGATTTGTCAAGACGTAGCAACGAGCCGATGTAGCACCCCATTTTGAGGGGTATCAGCGTTCTATGAACTAACGAGAGAAATCTGACTGGGAACGTTTTTTAATCCTTGGGCAGACCTTGCGACGGTTGCACTGGTTTCGTGTTGTTTTCCATGTTTCTCTTTTTATTAATCGATGATGTATTACCGTCAGTTGAATTGGCATTTTTCATTTGTGCTTCCGCCGCTCCGCTTCCCTTTGTTTTTGTTTTGTCTGCTCTGCTAAGGCTTCGCGGTCTTTGGCTTCGGTACTGACCGGTAACTGCGTGGACTTATAATCCTTCGACGGGATATTTCCCTTATTCTTATTTGTCATTGTTTTATCGACATTCGCCTTTGGTTGAACGGAGGCTTTGTTATCGACGTTTTGTGTTGCTGTTTCGCTTTTCTTTTTGATAGTGGCAGCATTTGAAACGAGCGCAAATGAAATAACGATAAACATTGCCAACATTAAGACGAATGATCTTTTCATATGCCCCTCTTTAGCAAAAGTGAAATATGTCATAGTCAGTTCAATTATATAATCCGTCGACAATATGTCAATCAATTTGCAGGAAAAGGATGCATGTGTTTGAGTTGATTTCCTGACACTCAAGCACAATCCAAGCACAATTTCCTAAAATGGACAGGGAGGGGTCCTGGTGGGCCTCCTGGTCTTCAACGTGTAGATCGGTTGTAAGCTATTGGTAATAAAGAAATGGCGGAAGTGCATGGGAATCGAACCCACCCGCCAGCTCGTCACCGGCACACTGGTTTTGAAGAAGGAGCCTTGCATAAAGCATTGATAGACGGGAACTTGGCGAACCTTTGGTGGTGAGATTCCGCGTTGTTGTGCTCATTACAAGATCGTTCCCTTTGATGGTCAATCTTCTGGACTCAAGCACATTCCAAGCACAGAATTCATTATTGTCGCGAAAAGAGCAAATCGCATCAAAGAAGGCTGCTTTGCTGACTTATGGTTTTTGTTTTTCTTGGTTCCAGTCTGTGCCAGGACGCTAGTCGAGAACATGCAAACAATCAAAGCTAGAATTAACGTTCTCAATCCTCCTACTCAAAAAGTGTGTGTGGGTAAGCTCAGAACTGCCGAATTCATCGCTGAGTACAAACACAAAAAGGAGGAACCAAAAATGGATAAAAGGTAACGTTTATGGGATGCAGTACCTGAATTCAACTTTACATTTCGGGTTTTACCTATATAATAAAATCGAGCGTATGGAAACTGATCGATACATGATGCGTGCTGTGAAAGTAAGCCTGGTTTCAAACGTTGTCTTGTGCATTATTAAGGCAGCAGCGCTTGTCATCGTCGATTCGACTGCTATCCTCGCTGACCTTGGGATATCGTGTGTCGCGCTCGCAGTTTCGATCGTTCTTTATTACGCAATCAAAATTTCAAGCAAACCTGCGGACGTCTTTCATAACTACGGTTACGGAAAGATAGAAAATGTATGCGAGGTGATGGAAGGGGTTGTTCTCGTCGGTCTTGCCCTTGCCATGTCTTTTCAAGCAGTTGTTCACCTCATCAGAGTGGTTGAGGTGCAGGCCCCGTGGGTCGGTTTTATCTGCAGCGCGATTGGTGTGGCCATCAATTTCGGTGGGTCATACTACATACTGAAACTGGCACAGAAAAGCGCTTCCCCCGCGTTAAAAGCCGAAGGGTTACATTTTAGGCTCGAAGGGTGCGTCTCGGTGGCGATCACTGTGTCATTTCTTTTAATAATCCTTGCAAAAAAGGCGGGGCTTGTAAAAGCGGTTGATTATATAGACCCCGGAGCAACACTGTTTGTGAGTGCATTGATCGCGGTCCCGTCCATGCGTCTGCTCAAAGAAGCTTTTATGAAGCTTCTTGATGCCTCAATTGAAGAGTCGAGGCAGATAGAAGTAATAAACGTACTTACTCGGCATTTTGATAAATACTGCAATTTCAACGAAATAAAGACCAGGAGTGCGGGAAGGAAACGTTTTGTAGATCTCAATATTGTCCTGCCGGAACATATTCCATTGAAGAAAGGCCATCAGGTCATTTCGGATATCAGGGCCGATATTCACACGGTTATCGCCGAAAGTGTGGTTAATATCAAGATGGTGCCTTGCAAGAAAGAATGTGATTTTAGTCGGGAAGGGGAGGATTGCCCCTATTATAACGATTTGCGCGGTAGAACGTAGAACCGTATTCCAAAACAACTCAGTCGGAGTTCCCTAATCTTTAAACCTTTATCTTCAAAACAGCTAAAAAAGGCGATAGAAAAAAGATTACGCTAACCTGAACGTTTATCCCATCCCCGCTACTTCCAGCATTATTTACAGTCGAATGCTCTTAGAAGCATCAACGCTGATCGATCATAGATGTTTCAACGTGTACTTTTACTCTTTGACAAAGAAAACGTCGACCTGAGTGAGAGGTCGTGAAAAGAGAAGGGCTGGACCAGAATCGATATCTCCTACCGGACTTGTTTCTTTCTCTGGTCATTCAACTTCTTGGATGCCGCGACCGGCTGCGTTTTTCTTTTGGCAGCTTCTTCAAGTTTCAGAACCCGTGCCTCGAGAGCATCATACTTTGTCTGGGTGGTATCAAGCTGTTTGTTTGCTTTTGGCAAAGGTGTAACTTGCTTGCTCAGGGAGTTTATCTTCAGTGTGAGCATAGCGATTACGACGAGAAGCACGACCACCATCACGGCAAGAACGATCGATGTTGTAGACATCTTATCCGGAAGCGATAATAATTTCTTTCTGTGAGGAGCCTGGGCCTCATCCAGGTCTTGCAGTCTCGGGAAACCGTTAATGTCGAGGTCTACTTTGTCGCTATCTACCATATTTCCGTTCTTATCAAAGAATGGCATATTTGTGGCTCCTGTGAATTTTTATGTACTTTACCATAGAATTACCTGATGACACAAAAGCGACAAAGGACATTGTAGGCATTCTTTTAGTATAACCCGGTAAGCTGTTGTACCTCTTTCGATGGTCTTATTTTAATGACTTATCGTGTAATAAAGTAAAGAAGAACAGAGTCCTGGATCGGTATTGAGGCACAATCCAAGCACGGTTTTCTTAAAATGGATAAGGAAAGGTTCTGGTAGCCCTCCCGGTCTTCAAGAAGTCCCGACTATGTGACATATATCATTGAGTGATAGCGAAAATTAATGTATATATCTTTTCCAACAATTATTTTAAGGAGGTTACAGTAATGATAAAACATCTAGTGCTAGCAGTTTCAATGGCTTCAATGCTGATGGTTGGATTTCAAGCAACAAATGTGACAGCCGCTACGAAAGGTGAAGAACTGGAACGGCGGCAGAATCAGCGGACTGATGATTGGGCGAACAAGCAGAAACAAAAAGCAAGAGAAGATTCAGAGAGCAAAGCCGGTAATGTCGGTGTAGGCCGGGAAAAACAGGTACAGGATAAGGAACGGCAGATTGATAAACAGGCTGCCCAGCGCAAGAAAGATGATGCCGAAGCGCGCAACAACCTGCCGAAAGAAAAGATGAACGAGCCGTATACCGAAAAGAAGACCGATTCTAAATCTCAGAATAAAAAACGTTAGTCGGCAGAGATTATATATTTTAACAATAAGACCCCCATATTATCGGGGGCTTTATTATTTATAGCAATCAAGGACGTGGGTTTCCAGAAAAAAGGTAAGACGACCTTTTCTCTCATTCATTCTTTTTCAGTAGAGACTATAAGATAACAAGAAAACGTCGACCATGGCGAATATAGAAGGGACCTTTTTGACATTGGTGGGTATCCAGACATAAGACTGGCTGGATCTCCGATCAATACAACATTGTCAATGAAGCAGATATCAGGAATGTGCCTGAACTGGTAGCAAAAACGCATGATAGAAGCTTTTTATAGACGTAGCCGTGCTTTGATTGCCTTCAGAAGTGTTTCGACTGAGGGAGCGTTAGTGAGTCTTCCAGACTCATCGGTGAACATTCTTCACGAAAACCCAACAGTCCCCTGTGGTTGTATTTCCTTTCCGTTGATGAATACTGAGGGTGATCCAGATAGTCCAAGAGCTATAGCCCTGTCATCATCAATTATGTTGAAATTAACCTCAGCCTCAATCTTCTCAATCGCCAACGCTTGGGCAATATTTTGACGAAGGGCTTGTGCTGAACCGCAGCCATGAAACAGATAACAATCAATCTTCATGAAGTAGACTCCTATCGAGTTCTCAATGTCACAGGCGCCATCTTAGCTGATATATACGCTGAATTATTGTACCACTTCTAAAGTGAGTTGCTCAACTAAACGGATGTACCCCTCTCAAGATCCCAGCTTTAAACGCAACTCAAGCACAATTTCGTGAATTTACAGTCCAAAAGCCCCTTGTAGACACAGCATTATAGAAGTATCACATCAATTGTAAATCCTTGATATCAAAATAATGGCAGATGTGACAATTGTATATTTTAAAATAATATTTTAAACATCTGAAAACAATCTGAGAAGTATTTTTTCTCAAATGAGGGCTATCTATTTAATTTTCGTTCAGAAATTGCTTGACAGGAATTGTGCGGTGTGCCAAAAAGTGGATAATACTTTGATTTTAATTTTCTTTAATAAAGGAGGAGTACATGAAACATATCTGGGTTAGATATAAAGATGGCCTCGAAGACATCGTTCCCCACAAGATGCTTAATGACCTCCTCGCCCAGGATGCTCTAGAATATTTTTATCGTCCGTCTGAATCGCGTTGGATAGATCCGGGTTCCGATAATATAAGAACAATGGAATCAGGGGCGCCTCCATCGGAAGAATTTTTTGAACGAAGAAGGTATCAAGCAAATTATGAAAGCAGCCGTTGAATAAATTACCGCTTGAGGGGTAATAATTTTCTAAGGCACGTCCCCAGCCTTTTCCCTTGATATTAAAAAATAACGGAAATTCATGGGAATTTGAACGATGGGTCTTCCACACAACTTCTACAGAAGCAAGCACAGTCCACTCAAATTGCTACGCAATTCTCGTAGCGGACACAGAGCTTTCCAAGTCTCAAATCGATTGGGAACCCTTGATAATCAAATAAATGGCGGAAGTGCATGGGAATCGAACCCATATGCCGGTGTTATATCATCCCTGTTCATGGCGTCCTCCAGTGGACCCGATGATAATTACGGGGATTTAGGAGTGGGCCTATGCCAGCCCGGCTGCAAAGTTCGGTCCTAGGTTATTCTTTTACTTGGGCACGTTGTTTACTATTTTTTCAAATTCATCTAATTTATCGCGCCATGGCGTAAGCACCCATGGACAAAGGCGATATATAGTAATCCTTTCCGCTTTGCCATTTCTTAACAGATAAGTTTCCGCTGTTCTTAATGAGATCTTATCTCCTTTCTTGAATGGCATTTCAGCATAAACTGTATCGATGGTAAAATCCCAGTCGAGAAAAAGCTCCGCAGCAATCCAATTATCTTTTACGAAAATATTAAAAGGATCGTGCAATGTTTCTTTTCTGCCAATTTTTAACATCTTTTCGTAATACTGAACGGTATGATCCTTTCCGCTAAACGCACCTTCCCCGTTTATAAACACGCAGTCCTCCCACATAAATTCTTTGTAAAGCAAATCCCAATCTGCATTATTAAAAGCACTGAACATACCATGTAAAAAAAATTTTGCTTCTTGTTCTATCATAGAGTCCCTCCTCATCGGGGATCGGCCTGAACTTTTGCAGGCAACTCATCATCGTCCTTTCCCTTTTCCCATTCCCGTTAGCAATCAGCCGTACGATCAAGGTGGAAACTGGGAACGTCCGCTCCGTTGAAGGCCCACTGCATGGGTAAGAGATGACTTATCGAGCTAGATTCTCCTTATTTTCCAATTGTAGCAGAATTAGTTTAATCGTCAATCAGCTCCCCTTTGGTACAAACTAGTAGAACCCGCAGGCCTAATCCTAAACAGATTCCAGGCTGTCGAAACACTCAAGCACAATCCAGGCACAATTTGCTGAAAATTGAGGTAAAAGATGGGGTTAAACGGGGTGGTTCACAAGATCATAAATGGCTCGTAAACCCTTGATATCAAATAAATGGCGGAAGTGCATGGGAATCGAACCCACCCGCCAGCTCGTCACCGGCACACTGGTTTTGAAGACCAGGAGGCCCACCAGGACCCCTCCACTTCCGTTGCTATAGTTTATTGATTACGGGATGTAATGTCAATTAGGGTTTACATTCGTAAAACGAATGGGAGATCACGAGTACCAAGAGAATAAAGGGAAAAGCGCATTTATGGACCTTGTTTGGATTATGCTTCTTGGTCAGATTCCGCGTGCGTTTGCTGTCAGTGCAAGATCGTGCACTTTTGGTGGTCGATCTTCTGGCTCAAGCACAATCCAGGCACAGTCTTGGTTGTGATATCGTTATGTGACCCTTTACCGTAAATGCTATGCCCAAGGCGGCGTAGACACTCTCAATCTGCGTATCTACTGTCACCATCACGTTGAACGAAAGCCCGAATCTAATTGAAGTTAACGAGGGGTTGTCATCTTGCAAAAAATTCGTATAATCATATAAGCAGTTTGCTGATTTTAATTTTGGTGCGCATAGATAATTTACTCAATCATAAGGAGTGGACCTTGTATAATAGAGTAAAAAGAATAACCCCCCCCCCGCTTCAGTTATGTGCCCCCGTTGCAAGAAAGAGATAAAGGTAATATCGTTCGGATATGGACACGTGGCGGTGTGCTACGATTGCCATAAGATTGTATATGAGGACCATAATTTAGTCAGTGTACCAACTAACCCGGGATACATCTTCATTGACGATATGATATCTATCAAACAATGACCTCGTATGTCTTTTTAGCTTCAACGCTGATCGATTTGTCGATCTTCTGACGTGTACTTTTACTCATTCATAGATAAAACGTCGACCTGAGTGAATGGTCGAGAGATGGAAGAGACACTTTCATGATCATGCTTGAGAATCGTTTCTTGCGAATGTGTCTTATAATACTCTTGGTGTCTCATTGAGGAACCTTCTTATGGGCACATGCTGTAATGATGATACTTGTACTCTCGAACGCCTCCGTGAAGACAACGAGGTACTTTAAAGATCGTCCTCGGAGTCAATGCGGTGATGTTCTTTGTGATCGTGGTGGCTGCGCTATACGGCAGGTCTTCTGCTTTACTTTCGATGGTCTTGACAACCTTGGAGACGCGTTGACCTATGGTCTCAGTCTGTATGTAGTCTCAAAATCTTATACAGCTAAAGCAAAGGTGGCTTTATTCAAGGGTGGTCTTATCTTTCTTGCGGCTTGTGGTGTCGCAGTTCAAATTGTGACCAAGCTTGTTGATCCCACAGTTCCGCTCTTCGAGGTCATGGGGGCTTTCAGTCTTATAGGTCTTGTAGCAAATTCGCTCTGTCTCTTTCTTCTTTGGCGGCATCGAAAAGAAGATGTCAATATGAGTTCGGTTTGGGAATGCTCACGAAATGATATTGCTACGAACCTGTCTGTCTTGATCACTGCTGGCGTTGTATGGTTTACGGGATCTGGTTGGCCGTATTGATTGTGGCGACCTGCCTTGTGGTACTGCTGATGCGTTCGGCGATTCGTGTGCTACTTTCAGCGATGGCAGTCATACGCAACCGAGTTGATAAATCAATACCCGTCTTCAATCTTCCGTTATTGCCGATCTCGCAGGCTTCAACGCTGATCGGTTATAGATGTTTCAACGTGTACTTTTACTTAAAACGTCGACCTGAGTGAAAGGTTTTGAAAAGTGCCTATAATGTTGTGGAGCTAAAAACTATATGAAATTCAACTTCTCAGTTATTTGATTGCACATATCATTTACCTTTGATAGTATCCGTAAAACTATCTAACACCATTTATGGGGAGTCGATAGAGGTGGATGATGACGGGTAATACACCAGGGATAGAAAAGCGAATTATGAAAGCCCTACAGAGCTTCCAAAAACGTGACATGGACGAAGCTCTCTACCAAATTGCCCCCGCCATTGACGTCACAGCGAAGAATAGATACAAAGAAAAAGAGGAGGGTGGGTGAGCGAATCAAGGCCTTCATCTGTGACGAGGAATTTCTTATTTACTATCTCTCAACCCAGGGAAAGATAGAACTTCCCAAAGGTGTCAGAATCGTGATGATTGATTCTAAAACCGACAAGCCTGTGGGAAACCACCGGGACCACGGAGGGGAATTGGCGGATTTCATTTACCACAACGTCCGTTGTGCGCAGGCTCACAATATCGAAGTAGATTCCACTTTCATTGATCTCGGGCGGGAATTTGGGATCGGGAGACAAACATTTCAGAACGATGGTGGACCTCTGGAACCAGGACTCTTTGTTATTCCGAATGCTACTGTACTTGCACTTGTTCTCTCCGTTATATACTCCCCCGAGAACAAGGGAATTCGCTTGCCTTACGACATTGTGCTCTATAACGGGCTCATTTTAGAGAAAGAAAGCCTCGTAGGTAACAAAGAGTATCTTAATTGGGAAACTACGGCAACTATTCGGCAGAAGTAGTTAATCTTTGATTGAGATGAAAACAGGCAAGCTAATATACCTCACTACTAATAGACTCTCTTACCACAGTCTTTAGCTTTAACGCTGATCAATCATAGACGTCTCAACGTGTACTTTTACTCATTGACGCAGAAAACGTCGACCTGAGTGAAAGGTCGCGAAATGACGGTGTTTGTAATAGATACGTTGAGAGTCTGCTGTACATTTGCTTCATATCAGCTCTGTTTTTTGTTGTTCGTTTAGCCTGATTATCTATTGATCTCTGAACTAAGTCATTCTTTAAGGAGAGGAGACAATCGACCATTGGTGCGCTCAATCCGGTTAATTTTAGAGAAAGATCCGATTATGTTACGGCTGGCATTATTTCCCGCTATGTTCATCCAGCACATGACGTATCACACGGGCCAATTCTTGCCTGGCTACGGGTTTCATCAGGAATTCTTTAATACCTGCTTTTTGTGCCGTCTCCGGAGAAGCGGTCACGCTGTGGCCGGTGCAGAGAATGACGGGGATGTCCGGTCGTATTGTGAGAAGCTCCCTGGCGAGGTCCATGCCCGACATTGAAGGCATGGACTGATCCGTAATGACAAGGTCAAAGCGGGAAGGATCCGCAGAAAACGTTTCCAGTGCCTCATCGGGATCGGTCAGAGCAGTCACACGGTAGCCTAGCTTCTCAAGGGTAGCTTTCGCCCATACCACGAGCATATCTTCATCGTCGACGAAAAGGATGCTCTCGGTGCCAGTGGGGATGTGAAGGGGCCCGATATGCTCTTCTTTCACTTTTGCTTTTACCTTGGGCAGAAACACTCTGAAAATGGAGCCGATTCCGGGCTCACTCTCAATGGTAATCGTGCCCTCGAGATCAGTGACGATCCCATACACGACGGCAAGGCCCATGCCTGTTCCCGCACCCAGTTCCCGCGTGGTAAAGAAGGGCTCAAAGGCCCGTTCATGACATCGGGGCCCATGCCGGTGCCTGTATCCTTCACCATAAGCTGTACATATTCTCCCGGCATCAGGTCTGATTCAAATACGGGTGATTCGGGCAGCACATCAAAATCAGTCAGATGGATCTCCAGAGTCCCGCCTTTTTCTTCCATGGCAAGGGATGCATTGGTGGCGAGGTTCATGAGTATCTGCTGCACCTCTGTCGGGGCTGCGACGATTGTGTCCGACGTCGTCTCGATACTGAGATTTATCTCAATATTGGCAGGGATGGATGCCCTGAGAAACTGCACCGTCTCTTTGATAATAGGAGTCAGGGACAGGGGGGCCCTCTCATAATTGGTCTTCCTGCTGAATGCGAGGATCTGCTTCACAAGGTCCCGCGCCCTTAGTGTGGACTTATGGATGTTCTGAAGGCTCTTATCTACAGGCAGAGCAATCGGCAGAATCATCGATTGCCATCTCAGTAAATCCCATGATGGCCGCAAGGATATTGTTGAAGTCATGGGCTATGCCTCCTGCGAGGGTACCGATGGCCTCCATTTTCTGGGACTGGCGGAGCTGTTCTTCGGCTTTTTGACGCTCGTTTGTCTCGCGCTGAAGTGCTTCATAGGCTTCTTGGAGTTCAAAGGTCCTTTCCCGTACACGATGTTCCAGTTCGTCACGGGATTTATGGAGCTCTTCCTCCATCGACTTTCTCTCGTCGATATCAAGGTTGATGCCGACCCAGCAGGTAATCTCTCCATCCTCGTTTCTCACGGGGAGACCTCTGGTTAAAACAGTGTGATATTTCCCATCCGGACCAAGTATGCGATGCTCGCTGTCCCAAGGCTCCCCGGTCTGAATACAGTGCATCCACTTTTTCATCATCGGCTCTACGTCCTCGGGCGGAAGCCTGTGTGTCCAACCAAACTGCTGCTGCTCCTCTTGCGTCATTTCAAGAAGGTCGAGGAAGGACTGGCTTACATATATGGCTCCTCCGTCTTGGATCGCCTAACCAGACACCATAAGGAATCGTCTCGCCCATGATTCGATATTGTTGTTCGCTTTGCCGGAGGGCTTCCTCCATATTTTTGCGCTCGGTAATGTCGATAAAGGCTCCCACCGATCCCCGTACCTGGCCGTCTGCTGTCCGGAGTGGTATTGCGGAACCGAGAATATTCCCTGTTTTACCGCTTGGCAATAGCACGTCCAGTTCAGCATCACGAATGTCAATGTTCCTTGCGGCCGACGCCTGCATAGGCAATTCTTCCGGCTTAAGCTCCTTGCCGTTATGGAAGAACCGACGTGCAGACTGAAACGTTTGCTGAAACATTCTCCTCTTCATGTGCCTCGTAGAAGCTGTTTGCAACGCGATTACCGATTATTTCGTTGCATTGAGGGTCGTAGGATACCCATAACGCGACGGGAGCTACTTCCATCAGGGTTTCGACTTCCTCAACCCGGCGGCGTAAGTCTTCTTTGCTGGCCAATAACGCTTGTTCGTCCTGCTTCCGCTGAGTGATGTCTTGCAACAACACGACGAAGTAATCCACGGAACCGTCGATCGGCGGATACACCTTACCGAGATCGTACTGAATATTACCTGTCCATCTTTGCGTATAAACCGTTTATCCATGGAATACCCGTCGATCTCTCCGGCCATGACTCGATTGAAACTGGCGATATCAGCCTCTAAGTCGTCAGGATGGGTTATATCGGCCCAAGTCTTCCGTATCAGTTCGTCCCGTTCGTAACCCAGTATCTCACAAACTTTATCATTGACTTCAATCCACCCTTGGGAGGGAGAGGTCATCGCCATCCCAATGAGCCCAAGCTCAAAGTAGCTGCGGAACCGCTCCTCGCTCTGCGCAGCTCCTCCTCAGCTTTTTCGTTGTCGATCTCTGTCTGGAGTGAGCATTAGTGTTGTGCAGCTCTTCCGTTTTTTGTTTCTCTTCTCTCAGTGTGGTCCTACGGACAAGCCATGCCAAGAACATGAAGGCTAAAAATATAGCAAGCGAGACAGCTGAATATATCTTGACCCGATGTCGCCATCCATTCAGGACTCGAATCGACGGGAACAGTGGTTGCTGCTATTAATGGAAGACTTGCTTATCTTCCGGTATGCCACCAGACGTCTTAACCCATCTATCCCGTTAGCCTCGTATATTCCTGACTGTTGATTGTTCGCCAGCATAGCGAACCACTTCAAGTTGCTTGAAAGTCTTCCAAGTAAATCGTGCTGCATAGGTTGCCTGAGGATCAGAGCACCATCACTGCGGATAAACACTGACCGAGCTTTGTTTGCCTATATCAAGATATTCCAGAAACTCTGCATAACCTTCGGTTTCGATGGCAGCTAAAATGATGCCGAGAAACTCGCCACGCTTCCCCGTGACTCGGCGGCTGATGCTGAAATTATATTTCTTGCTGATTTTTCCTATGACGACGGGACCGATATATAGCTCTGCTCCCTCTTCACATGTGCTTTGAAATGTTCCCTATCCGAGTAGTTTACTTGAGGTGATGGATATTGCTTTGAGTGCAGGACGAGATTCGCATTTTTGTCGATAAAGACGAGATACCCCTTATCTGGAAGTCCCGGGCCATCTTTGCCAGCCATTCCCATTCCTTTCTAGATTCTTCCCTGTCGCCATTTGTCCTTAAAATGTTTTCAGCAACAGCACGAAGGACGCCATCTGTACCGATCACTGTCCGTTGCATCCTTTCTTCCAGGGATAAAGATGATTTTTCCAATATGGCGTATGTACGACGGAGGGTGTATCGGTAATCGGTTCGAGCCGTGTACCATAGGGCTAAGAGCATCTGCGCAGATCAGGAATATGAGGATTGCTAAAAGATAGTGCAGGGACGTCAACCGATGGGCTTTTTTCTGTTCCATTTTTTGATAAATCCATGTTTAGTATATGATTGTTCTTTTAGATTTAGCAAGCATGTTACCCTTTGACATATTGATAACATGAATAATTCCGAAAAAATTACGCCTTTACGCCCTGAGAAACTTTCATGCTGGTTGATTTGTTTTATATCTGTCGTGTCTTCGTCGTATCAAACGATAAAACATCGACCTGAGTGAGCGGTCGTGAAATGGCGAGACATGAGGGTATATCTAGAGTCGACCTCGTAAGGGCTGTCATGTGATGTACGGCTGGTGATAACTGCGACTGAAAACGCTTACTACAATTATGTCTTTGCTTCTCCGATTTGCCCGCCAGTCGCAAAATTCTTGCCACACTGCCTTAGCCTAATTGCTCCTGTATTATTTCTAGCGATGAGCGAAATCAAATATAACCAACTGAGCGTCATTGTAGCCGATGATTCAGAGTTGTAAGAAACCGTTGACGTGCAGTTCAGACACTGTTTAAAGCCGTGATCATCACGGTGAGATATGGACACTTATCACTTATTAGGACGGATGCGACAATTAATATAATCACCATGTCTACGAATGGTTACTGTTACTAGGTCATCTTGATCTACGGGTATCGGTTTTGTTAGTTTCTGATAAGCGTTAGCCCCGTTTATATCTTCTTTGCCTATTCTTAGGATTTGATCCCCTATCTTGAGGCAATTCTTTGCAGTTGAATAACCAGAATCACTGAATTCGGTTAACGTAGTTACGTTAGTGTCCGTTTTAAGTGCAACGCCAAGTGCAACACTCCAATATTCTTTAGGTGTACTCGTGCTATCAACAGCAAAAACCGGCTTTTCATTTGATTTATTTGGAGCTAGGTTTACCAGTGCTTCTACTTTTGCCGCATCCTGCTGTTCAGACTTGTGATTTTTGCACTGGTATTCAACCGTGACAATCCATCTGTTGCATCCACGACCAGACCACGCATTGCATTGTCTCGTAGAGCCGCCGAAGGCTTCAGCATCCCTGTACC
>CAWGMJ010000017.1:0-26718 GCA_963823725.1 uncultured delta proteobacterium | reverse complement strand
AAAGAAATGGCGGAAGTGCATGGGAATCGAACCCACCCGCCAGCTCGTCACCGGCACACTGGTTTTGAAGACCAGGAGGCCCACCAGGACCCCTCCACTTCCGTTGCTATAGTTTATTGATTACGGGATGTAATGTCAATTAAGGTTTAAATTCGTAAGACGAATGGCATAAGGCAGATAAAGGTTTTTCATGGTCATCTCCGGTAGCGATAAGATTGTCGGCTATCAGGTCGTAAAATGGTAGATTGTGCCTTTTGATGGTTTAATTTTGATAATCCAAGAGGCGAAATGGTGTAATGGTTTTTATTACACCATACATTCCGTAATGGTTTCAGAGACATAAATATAATTAGTTTTTTATCGGGATATATGTGTGTATGAAAAGCCGTACATGCGCTAATGGGTTATTTCTGACAAATGCCATAAATACAGTACCTTAAATTTCCGGCACGGTTATTGTATTTATTCTTTATATAAATGCCGGAAGGATATATTTAGGTTTTAAAACCTCCGGCGTTTATGATTAGGGGGAATGCGATGACTTCGAAACGAAGATTTCAGATCATTCTGGTTGATTACGATAATGACGTATTGTGCGCCACCACTTTAATGCTCAAACGCCTGGGATACAGGGCACAGGGTGAAACAAGGAGTCAGATGGCCCTGAGGTTGTTTTCTGAAAATCCAGATAAATTCGGCCTCGCCATAATTGAACCCGTGATGCCAGAATTGGGAGGTATAGAACTTGCGTTCCGCTTGCTGAGTATAAAGCCGGATCTTCCGATTCTGTTTCATACAGCATATCTTGATCGATCAGTAGCGGATACGATAAAAAATATTGAAATTGGACAAGTCATACCAAAACCGTTAACGTTGCGAGAGTTAGGAAGTGCAGTGCAGGAGAACTTGCGCCAGGTCTTTTTCTCGGAGATTCTCCGGACCCAGAGGATACCCGAATCCGGGATGACGGGAAGTTTTTAGGGATGAGGGGGGTTACGTGAAACTGAACTGACCCTGTTGGAAGAGCAGGACGCAGGCTTCTACCACGGCGGGGTCGTAGAGGGTGCCGTTGTTTTGGGTGATCTCTTTCAGTGCGATGTCCATGCCGAGGGCGGGGCGATAGGGCCTGTGGGTGGCCATGGCTTCTACGACGTCGGCGACGGCCAGGATCCGTGGCCTCCATTATTATTGCTTCGGCTTGAAGGCCGTAGGGGTATCCGGTGCCGTTGAGCCTTTCGTGGTGCTGGATGGTGGCGGCGGCTACGGGCCAGGGGAATTCTATGCCTTTGAGGATATTGTAGCCTGCCTGGGCGTGGGCTTTGATGATGTTGAACTCAAATTCATTAAGGGCGCCGGGCTTGCTCAGGATCTCGGCGGGGACTATGATCTTGCCTATGTCATGGAGGAATCCCATTACCTCGAGACCATCAATGAAATCCGCGGAATAATTCATGTGCCTGCCGATGGCACAGGAGAGTTGGGCGACACGTCTTTGGTGGCCCGCCGTGTAGGGATCGCGCATTTCAATTGTGGTCGCCAGGGCCCGGACCGTGCCGTCCACGGTCTTGCGCATGTTTTCCAGGCTTTCTTTCAGGGCGTTTTCGGCTCTGCGCCTTTCCGCGACTTCGCCTTCCAGGAACCGGGTCTTTTCGCGGATCTTTTCCTCCAGGAGATTGTTCAGCTTCCTGAGTTCCTGCCTGGTGATCAGAAGATGGTGATTTTGCTGGACGAGGTTCTCGTACGTTGAATGGAGAAAATTGAAAACTTTTTGCGGTTCGGCGTGAAAGCTGAGCAATGAATCTTTGGCCGGCATGGAAAAATTTACTGTATGGTTGCCGTTTTCTGAAGCCGGGCCATTTTCCAGGATAGAACCCACCATGGCGGCGAGTACGTCGGCATTGTAAGGTTTTGTCAGGTAATAATCGGCTCCGGCTTCCAGGCCTTTCACCACATCCGTGATGCTGGACAAAAGCGTGAGCAGGATGAAGGGGATAGTCTTAAGCTCCGTATCGCTTTTAATAGTCCGGCAAAGATCAAAGCCGTTCATATGCGGCATCTCGACATCGCTTATGATGACGTCGGGCCTTTTTTCGGCGATCTTGTAGAGCGCATCCATGCCGTTTTCGGCAAGGATCACTTCATACCCCCTGTCAGCAAAGATCCTCTCGGCAATCCGCGCCTGGCTTTTACTGTCTTCCGCTATACATATCCGTTTTGTCATAACTCGACCTGAAAGGCCATTTCACAGTAATATTATCGGAATATAATGGGATTTACTTTAATAGAGGCTTCGATTCGGTATCCCGGTATTGAGGTAAAGTTTGAAGATGCCAAGATCGACGTAATTTCCTTGTGGGACTCAGTGAGCTCAAGTCCCGTAAGGGACGGCGAATGAACTATGGAACTTGGAACATGGAACCGTCTTTTACGTTATCAGGGCCCGGCAGTAGTCGCGGAAATTATTGACGGCTATGAAGAATTCCCGCATCATGATCACCCAGTAATACTGGCCTTTCGGTGTGAGGGTCAATTTACTGCCTTTTTTTGTCAGGCCGCCTGTCATGCGGAAGAAGGTGATCTCCGGCAGGAGATAGAGGTAGGCGTTGACGCCATGTTTTTGGGATAGTTCATCAAGGTCAAGGGAGATGCCGAAAAGCTTCATGAGAAAGTCATACAGGAGACGCTCCCTGGTGCCGCAGTCTTTCCGGGCGGCGACCGGGAATTTCCCGTTATTGAGGTGTTCTATGTATGCGGGGATATCGAACGTGTTTGAATAGACGCTTCCGCCGAGATAGCCTATCGAACCGCTCCCCAGGCCCGCGTATTCATCATAGTTCACGACATACTCGTCGATCATCACGTCGCCCCGGGAAAAGCACCAGGCAGTACTGGGGACATAGGCATCTTTCAGCATTTCCGTGATCTTCATGTACATGTCGCGGCCCCTGTCGTAATCGACCTTGCCAAGTTTTTTTCCCATGATCTTCTCGGTGGATGTCGATACCATCAGGGGATAAAATGTGACCTGGTCCACGGCGAACCCGGTCAGAATATCAAGGTCGCGCTCAAGCATCGCCATTGTCTGCGTGGGAAAATTGAAGATCATGTCGACATTCAGGGTATCGAAATAGCCCATCGTCTCTTTGAGTCTTGCGGTTATCTCTTCGCCGCTGCCGTATTTGTGAAAACGCTCTACTGCCCTCAGGATCCCGTCATCGAATGTCTGGACGCCGACAGACAGGCGGTTAACGCCCATATCCTTAAGCTGGACCAGATTTGGCCGCGTCAGATGATTGGGGTTTGTCTCGACAGAGATCTCGCGGATCGGGAAAATATCTTTCGCGAGGGCAAGCGTCTGCGATAATTCGTCGATAAGAACGGTCGGAGTACCCCCTCCGACGTATATGGCGTTGAAATTATAACCGAGCTCCCCGTACATGGAGATCTCTTTGCGCAATGCACTGAAATAATCGCGGGCCAGCTGTTCCTTGAAGACAACACGATTGAATGAACAATACGGGCAAAGTTCCTCGCAGAACGGCACGTGCAGATAGAGGAGCCGGGGGATCGCGTCATGCGGCCGCGGCACATCATAGGATTGCCCGGGGGCGAACCGGAGGTAATCGGCATTCTTTTTTCGGGCAATATTGCATATAAGTTTTTCGATCAGCATTTATATCCTGTACCAGTTTAATGAGTCTCCGGGTTAGTTTAAGGCCCAGATAGCGAAAAATCAAGGACAATTACAGGCTCACATACTCAGTCTGGATCCTTGCGCGGAAGGGCGTAGTAAAAGCCGGGGACCAACTTCCTGGCTTGCCGGTTGGGTGGCAAAACCGCACAAGCAGCGCCGCAGTTGACGCAGCCGGGGGGGAAAGAACCCTTTCCGGTCGGAAATTAAATATCTTGACTTGGCCTGAAAGGTCGTTAAAACATCAAAGTTTTCGAGGTGTATTATGCGTATCAAATTTTTGCTCACAGTCTTTTCTCTCAGTATTTTTCTTTTTGCAATCACCGGTTGTGAAACGTTTGATCTCGGTCCCGGGCCCGACGGTATTACAGGGACCGAAACCGCCGCCGAAGGCGAAACAACAGGAAGTCGTTTATGAGAAACAGCGTCTCACCGCACCGGACGAAGACGCATCCCTCGGGCCGACTCCTCCGTCAGCCACGCAGACGGTCCAGGATGAAAACCTTGACGGCAATCCCCCGGCTGCCGGCAATAAGAGAACTGTCAGACCGGCTAAGACTACGCCGCAGATAATATTTACGGGAACTGTAACGGCCCTCGATACGGCATCCCGTACGATCGCCCTGAAGACCTCCGACAAGCATCTGTCCTTTGATCTTATCAAACCCTGTTGTACGGGGATATCAAAATGTGAGTGATATAAAGGTCGGTGACACGGTGTCCCTGGGATATATCCCGACGGGATCGCGATCGCGAAAGGGGAGACCTTTCCCGAAGACTTGAAGCCCCAGACGGCGGCGGATGATCTTTCGCTCGAAAGCCAAGGTCAAGAAATCCGAAGCAGACGGCAAACTAACCGCAGCGCGCCGGTCCGCGTGAAATACAAGGTCAACAGGCTGTCATTTGCCGATGTCGATAATAATAAGGACGGTAAGATTTCCCCGGTTGAGCTTGGCTGCTGTCCTGCCGTCGGTCACCATGGAAGATTTCAAGAAATACGACCGCAACGGTGATGGCTGCCTCGATGCGAATGAATATAAAGCGGTAAGAAAATAGACTTAGATTCATTGAAATGTTTTTTGAATGTTTTTTCGAGGACGGTTTTTACGTCCTGCCGGAAGCCTTCGTAGCTTTTCAGGAATTTCTTGCCTTCCGGGGTGATGTGTGAACCCCCGCCCGATACGCCGCCGACCTTGCGTTCGAGAAGCGGGAAACCCAGGCGTTTTTCTATTGCCTGGATCATGAGCCATGCCTTGCGGTAGGACATATTGAGTTCAAGCGCGGCTTTGTGCAGCGATCCCGTCTCTTCGATCCTTTTCAGGACCTGGTAGGGCCCTTCGCCAAATGCCTTGCCGTCATTGTCTATCCAAACCTTATAGCCTACTTTCATGCACAGCTCCTTGTTTGTGACCGGGACAATTGATTATAGAGACCATTTCATGACCATGTCAATATTTCATAATAAAAAAACTTGACAGCGTTATTCCCATTGGTATATAACAATGTCAGGCTTGGGATAACAGGCCTCTTAATAACGCAAATCCTCTTAATCCTTTCTATTGTAAATATGGCCGTCGCGTGTATTCACGGGGCGGCCATATTTGTTTTTATTCCATCTCACCGACCGGTGGATGTTTCATCCGGTCTGTCAGCAGCCGGGCTCGCCCGGATGCCCGCAGCAGCTCCGCATCGTTATGATCTTTTTCATATTGTTGCGGAACAAGAGCCATATCTTTCTCCCGAGCGGCATATCGGCCTTGAGATTGGTGAAGAATGCCCTGGCGCTCGGGCCTGCCATGCATGTCGTGATGATGTCCCTTCACGATCTATTTCGCTACCTACAAGAGGCAGGACCTTGTCGATATGGAAATAAACGACAAAACGTTTTTCGTTCTGCTGTTCTTCGGGTATCTTGTATGTTTTGCGCCACTTGAACTGTTCGATCTTGGCCGGATCGGTTTCTTCCCGGATCTTCGTGAGATAAAGGCGTTTGCCGACAAACGCGTTCTCCTCCGCCTCGGCAAATATATATGCGGCATGGGGATTTGACTGGAGGTTGGCATGCGTCAGCCTGTCCGTCATGATCCATACCGCTGTTTCTTCATCGACAAAATGCGGCCGTGAATAGACTGCCGCATCCACGATACCCGCTTGAATCCGCTGTTGCCAGGACCCCTCTCCCCAGGGTATTTTCAAAATATTCGCTGAGCTTCATAAGTCCCTCCCTTTTTATAATGTCTGTCTTGTCATTATAGCAAACAATCCGTAATTTGTTATACAATAAGAGGAGATGCACGGCCTCGAGAGACAGGATCTACCCGATACGGCAGGGCGAGCCCGGCCGCGGCACGGTCGCATACTGGATGAGCCGGGACCAGCGGGTATCCGACAACTGGGCGCTCATATTTCGCACAGGAAACCGCACTTCGGCATGCCCTTCCCCTTGTTGTTGTCTTTGCTCTGTCCGGTTCTTTTCTCGGCGCTTCTCTCAGGCAATACGGCTTCATGCTCGGGGGCTCAAACATGTCGCGGAAAGATTACAAGGCCTGTCCATACCCTTTTCTTCATTATCCCCGGCGAACCCGGCAGCGTCTTGCCCGAATTTATCGCGCGCAACGGGATATCATTCCTCGTCACAGATTTTGACCCTCTCCGGATCAAAAGACAATGGAGGGAAGACTGTCGCGCGAACAGATCCCTATCCCGTTTTATGAGGTTGATGCCCATAATATAGTGCCCTGCCGGATTGCGTCCGACAAACGGGAATACGGGGCCTATACGCTCAGGAAAAAGATCAAGAGGCTCTTACCGGTATTTCTCGATGAGATACCTGCCGTGCAAAGGCATCCATACCATTCAGCGCTTGAAGGGGCATCCTGTCGATCCCGATGGTCTTTTGCGGCATTTAAACATCGATACTTCGGTGGACGAATTACCCGGCATGCTCCGGGGAGAAGATGAAGCGGCGAGTCCTTGTCATCATTTCTCGACCGTCTCGACCGGTATGAAACAGAACGCAATGACCCGACCCGGGATGCCAGTCGCACCTTTCGCCCTATCTTCATTTCGGGCAGATATCCGCACAGCGCATCGCACGCGAGGCAAGAAACTGCCACGCCGAGAGATTCGGCGAAAGAATGCCTTTCTTGAAGAGCTCATCGTCCGCCGGGAACTTTCCGATAATTATTGCCATTATACCCCGGATTACGACAGCTTCGATGCCTTCCCCGAATGGGCGAAGAAAACGCTCAACGACCACCGCCGCGATACGCGCGCCTATCTTTATTCACGCGACGAGCTGGAATCGGCGGCGACACACGATCCCCTGTGGAACGCGGCCCAGATCCGAAATGGTCCGGACAGGAACAATGCACGGCTACATGAGGATGTACTGGGCAAAAAAGATACTGGAATGGACGGCATCCCCTGAAGAGGCATTGTCCGCGGCCATCTATCTCAATGACCGGTACCAGCTTGACGGGCGCGATCCCGAACGGCTATACCGGCATCGCCTGGAGCATTGGCGGGCTTCATGACAGGGCATGGGGTGAGCGAAATGTTTTTGGCAAAATACGGTACATGAGTTATAATGGGTGCGCGTCTAAATTTAATGTAAAAAGGTATATAGAGGCTTTTAAACCGGTACCATAAATTAAAAAAAGAAAGGACGCAAAGAACATGGCTGAACCAAAAAAAATACCGAGCGTGACAGAAAAAGGTGTGGCTGATGTCGCGAAAAGTCTGCGCGCGCTCGGTGCAAAAGAACCGTTCGCCGTGCTGGCGACAAATGAAGACGGCAGGCCTTATACATCGCTTATCTCGTTCGCCATTACCCCCGATCTCAAGACGGTGATATTCGCAACACCGAAGAATACCCGTAAATTCAAGAATATCATGGATACGAAAGATGTGGCCGTCCTTATCGACAACCGGTCGAATAAGAATAAGGGTTTTATCGAAACGCAGGCTATAACGATACTTGGGAACGGCCACGGCGCTGCGGCGCGGCAGGTCATGGCTGGAATATGCCGGGATCTTCCTGAAAAAACACCCTGAACTTGAGGAATTCATAAATGCATCGACAACAGCCCTTATCGTCATCGATGTGAAAAGCTGTATCCATGTCGGCAATTTCCAGACAATTACCGTGATGGATTGGGACACCTGAGGAGAATTAAGCATGTGGAACTGGAAACCCTTCTTTGAAGATGACAATATCAGCGCATTTTGCGACCTTGACCAGATCGTCGATACCGAACCCGATGAAGACGGCTTTTACGCGTTCGCCCGACTGTTACCGTCCGCTGCCCGCCCGGTTCGGGGTATTCATATCAATCGTGCTGAAAAACAAAGAAGATATAGCCCGTTATCTCGAAGAGCGCAAAAAACGGTCCCTGCCCCTTAAGGGCTATAAATCCTATAAATATTCCCTTTGCCTTGCCGAAATAGACGCCGGCAAAATGACCTGCCGCGTCCTGCCCGCCGGGGATTACGATGTAAAAGACCATGAACTGGGCGAAGCCTGCATCATCACCGAAGCCCTGGCGGCAATATTGCCCGGGATCAATGACGAGTGGAAACCGATCAGGTCAAAGAAATCGCATCCGATGATCCGCGAATCTGGCTAAGATGTTTTTTCCGAAAGATACGGGCGATAGGTACGGATGCCGTAACCTATCACCTGCTTACCTTCTGCCATTTTTCAAATTGACACCGGGTATTTTGTCGGGTTATATCTACTGGCATGATAGAACGATATACACGCGAAAGAATGGCACGGGTCTGGACGGACGAGAATAAGTATCAGAAATGGCTCGATATCGAGGTCCTCATATGCGAGGCATATGCGGAATTGAATGTCATTCCCTGCCGAGGATATGAAGAATATCAAGGAAAAGGCCCGGTTCGACGTTGCCCGTGTGCTTGAGATCGAAGAACGGACGCGGCATGACGTCGTGGCTTTTATCGAAAATGTCGCCGAATATGTCGGCCCTTCGTCAAAATATATCCATATGGGCGTGACGTCATCGGACATTCTTGATACCTCGTTTTCATGCCTTTTGAATGAGGCCGCCGACATCCTTATCGAGGACATCGCCGCGCTGATGGAAGTGCTGAAAGAAAAGGCCTATGCCACGAAAGACATGCCCGCCATCGGCAGAACACACGGCATTCATGCCGAGCCTGTTACATTCGGGCTTAAGATAACCCATTTCTATGATGAGATGCGGCGCAACCTTGAGCGCATGAAAGCGGCAAAGGAGCGTATCCGGTACGGCAAGATATCGGGTGCGGTCGGGACTTACGCACATGTCCCGCCCTTCGTCGAGGAATATGTCTGTGAAAAGCTGGGGCTCAAAGTATGCCCGATATCATCGCAGATAATACCGCGTGACAACTATGCGGAATTCTTTACGACCCTGGCGTTGGTCGGTTCCACCATCGAAAAGATGTCCATGGAAGTAAGGAACCTCCAGAGGACGGAGGTCGGAGAAGCAGAAGAATTTTTCAGGAAAGGCCAGACCGGCTCCTCCGCAATGCCCCACAAGAGAAACCCTATCGCATCGGAAAATCTGTGCGGCATGGCGCGTCTTCTTCACGGCTATGCAATGACATCCCTTGAAAATATACCCGCTCTGGCACGAACGGGACATAAGCCATTCTTCGGCTGAAAGGGTTATTGCGCCCGATGCCACGATCGCCCTCGATTATTCTCTCGAAAGGGTCAAAAATGTCTTTAAGAACCTTATCGTGTATCCGGAAAAGATGCAGAAGAACCTCGACATAACGAAGGGGCTCTATCATTCCGAAGCAATACTCATCGCGCTTATCAAGAAAGGCCTCACGAGGCAGGATGCATACAAGGTCACGCAGGCCGTCGCAATGCGCTGCTATGAAGGCGGACTTGATTTCGTGACAGAATTAAAGAAAGACGCCGCGTTGAAGCAATACCTGAGTGAAAAAGAAATCGAAGAAACCTGCACCAACGAACATTACTTCCGGCACATCGACACGATCTTTAAACGGGTATATGAGAACACAGGTATGGGTGATGGGTTATCGGTTATAGGTAAACATCAGAATAATTACGAAACCGCCTGATTGGGGCGGTTTTTTTGTCGTCGGATGGCGGTTATGTTTTTCCCATTAACCTATGACCCGTTACCTATAACCCCTCATCATTATTTCGCCGCTTTTACGTACTTGATGTGCAGGTCGTAGAGGATGCCGTCGATCAGGCGCTCTTCTTCCGGGGTGAGGTTGCCCATCGTTTTTTCCTTGAGGATCTCTATGATCGTGATGGTCTGCTGTGCGAGCATCAGGTTGACGTTGTTCTCATTTTTTATGGGATCGGGGAGCTCGCCGAGCGTTACCATGGCCGAGGTGGACAGAGAAAGAAGGAATGTCGAGAAATTGAGTCCGGGAAAAAGCGCCTCTTCCGTTGCGGTGGTGCCTACCTCGTCCTGAACCTGTCTTTTTATATCATCCAGATCAGTCATTATGACCCCCTATAAGAGTGTGTCGAGTTTTACCGGCAAGAAGAACAGGCTGTCGTCCCTCTTTACCTGATATAAAATATAATTCCTTTTTAACCCTTCTATCATGTATGTGTCAAATTCCTTGTTGTTCTTGATCGGGTTATTGTTTATCTTGACGATGACATCACCTTTTTTTAAACCTGCTTTCAAGGCAATGCCTCCGGCAAATACTTTCACGACAACGACGCCGTTCTTGTCCCGTAAACGGTATTTGAGCTTCGGGTACCCCGATATGTCCGACACCTTCATTCCGCATAATACCTGGTCTACCGGCTGCGGAGTGTAATCACTTATATCGGCTACCTCGACATTGACGATATATTTTTTGGCGTTCCGGACAAGCCGCAGCTGGAACGTGTCCTTTAAGGTCGCCGAACGGATCGCGCTCTGTATCTTCAATGATTCACGGATCGGCCTCTTGTTAACCTCTGTGATCCGGTCCCCGACATTGAACCCGTATTTCTCGGCGGGGCTTCCCGGGATTATCTTGTTGACGAGCAGATAATTCTTCTTTTCTTCCTTCTGCCGTTCGATGAAAAGGCCGAGAATGGGACGGGTCATTTTGCTTTCAACGAATTCCGACAGGATCGTCATGACATCTTCCATGGGTATGGCAAAACCTATTCCTTTGCCTTCACCATAAATCGCCGTCACGATGCCCATGGGCAACGCCGTTGAGATCGAGCAGTACGCCGCCGCTATTGCCGGGATTTATGGCGGCATCTGTTTGAATGAGGTTCGCATAGATCTTGTTGTCGATCCTCAGGTTTCTCCCGAGGGCGCTCACCACACCAACCGAAACCGAGCTTGACAGGCCGTAGGGGTTCCCGATGACTATGGCCTTTTCCCCGACGCGGATCTTCCGGGGATTTATCGTAAGGTGCGGAAAATCCGCCCTGTCCGAGACGATCTTGAGCAAGTGCGATATCATACTCGGGATCACTGCCGAGAACATACGCCTCGTATTCCTTGCCGTTGATGAACTTAACCCTGATATTTATTGCCCGGGCGATAAGATGCTCGTTGGTTACGATGATCCCATTCGCGATCAAGGACAACCCCCGAACCGATATTCTCTACGAGCTCCTCGACCTCATCCTCGGATGAAAAATACTTCTTGAAAAGGGACGGCGACGATTTTTTCTCATCCGATTCGGTTTTTAATACCTCTTCGGTCTTGATATTGACTATCGCCTTGCTCGCCATCTCGACAACATCCGCAACCCGGTCATCGACCTGACGGTTGGACTGCGCATATATTTGCTGAGACATGCATAAGAATATGCTGATAAAAAACAGGACACCAAACAGCAGGGGGGCAATCCTCACCGTTTGTTTTAAAAACAACGGCTGGAAAAAGTTTTTCATAGGGGGTATTCCGGCAAAATGTGCGGATGCCGGATAATGTTTTGCTGCTTTTTTTCTCAGATCATCCTTCCCCGGTTTTGCGACGTTTCTTGATAAGTTTCTTCACTGAATCCAGAATAATGTTGGCGATCTCATCTTTGCTCAGCCGGGGTACCTGTTTTGTGGCGCCTGAGCGGTCGATGATCGTCACCTCGTTCTGCTCGGACCCGAACCCGATACCCTGCTCGGCGACGTTATTCGCAACGATCAGGTCGAGGTTCTTTCTCTTCAATTTATCGACAGCATGCTCGATGATGTTCTCCGTTTCCGCGGCAAAGCCGACGACGATCCGGTCTCCCTTTATCCTGGCACAGCTCACCGATGATGTCGGGATTTTTTTCAAGCTCGAGCATAATGTGGTTAACATCGCCTTTTTTCTTGATCTTCTGGCAATTTTCGGTCGCGCATTTAAAATCGGCAACGGCCGCTGCCTTAATTATGACTGTGCAGTCCCTGTAATACTCCATTACCGCATCCCGCATTTCGCACGCCGTCACAACGGGAACCGCCATGATATCGTCGCGCGGAATGGGTATCGATGTCGGCCCGGTGACGATCATAACCTTCGGCTCCGCGCCGCCGTGCCATTTTTGCGACCGCATAGCCCATTTTCCCTGACGATCTGTTCGTAATGCACCGGACGGGATCGATGTATTCCGTCGTCGGCCCGGCGGTTACCATGATCCGCTCCGACGTGAGATCTTTTGCGGTAAATATATCTTCAATGCGCTCGACGATCTCCTCAATGCTCGGGAGGCGGCCTTTGCCTTCAGTGCCGCAGGCAAGGTCACCGCTCGCAGGCTCCATCACTTCATAACCGGCTTCACGCAGCTTGACCATGTTTGCCTGCACCATTTTGCTCGACCACATCTTGGTGTTCATCGAGGGAACGAAAAAGACAGGTACGGTCGTCGCCATTACCATCGTGGTCAGGAAAGTCATCGGCGATGCCGTTTGCTATCTTCCCGATGATATTTGCCGTCGCCGGGACAATAACGAGGAGATCGGCGATGTCGGACAGGGCAATGTGCCCTATCTTCGACCCCCTGAAAAGCTCGAACATCTCATGGATGACCGGGTTCCCGGACAACGTCTGGAAGGTAAGCGGAGTGACGAACTGCATCGCATTCTTCGTCATGACAACGTGGACATTGGCGCCCCGCCTCGTCAGGATCCTGATGAACTCTGCCGTCTTATATGCCGCGATCCCGCCGGTTATCCCGACGATGATCTCCTTGTTGCGGAGCATACTGAACTGGTTTTCTATCATTTTAAATATTAAGACCGAGTCTTCGGATAAGCCTTGTAAAGAGATTGGCCTTGGGCACGTAGACAGGAGAGACTATGTTCACCTTGCCGATCACCTTGCTGTCAAGCTTGATGACAAGCTCCCCGAGCTTCTGCCCTTCCTTGATCTCCCCTGTTACCCGTTCGGGCAGGACGATCTCTTTTGTGATCGCGCCCTTTTTGGTTACGTCCATCGGGTACAGGAAACCCTTCTCGGTCACTCCTTTCATTTTTCTGTATTTACCGTCTACGAGAAATACGTCCTGCTCTATTACCTCGCCTTTTTTGACGATGCCTAACATTTTATACTGCGCAAATGCCTTTTGCAACTTTTCCATTGTCGACACGTCGCGCACTTTTCCCGAAGGGCTGCCCATGACGACGGCAATGAATCTCATGTCGCCCCTCTTGGCCGTGGCGACTACATTGAACCCCGCCTGCGAATAAAATCCGGTCTTAAGGCCGTCTGTTCCGGGAAACTTTCCCAGCAGTTTGTTCGTGTTGGTCAGTACGAATTTGCCGTCGCGGAATGTATCAGTCTGTATTGATGTCCATTCGAGGATCTTCGGGTTCTTGAGGAGTTCCCGCGCAAGGATCGCAAGGTCATTGCAGGACGTCTGGTCCTCTTTTTCCCCTTTTGAGGGCGGCAGGCCGTGAACGGAATGAAATTCCGTTTCGTTAAGGCCAAGCGTCTTCGCCTGCGCGTTCATGAGCTTTATCATCTCATCCTTGCTGCCGGCGACATACTCGCTGATCGCGTATGCCGCATCATTGCCTGATGCGACCATCATTGCCTTCATCAGCTGATCGAGCGTGAATGTCTCACCCTCTTTCAGATATACCTGGCTTCCGCCGATATGCGACGCCTGTTTTGATATCGTGACCATATCGGTCAATTTTATTGCCCCGGTCGCAAGCCTGTCCATAACGACATACGCCACCATTAACTTCGTTATGCTTGCGGGGGCACGCCGTTCATGGATGTTCTCGCCATCGATCATCTTTCCCCCGTCGGCTTCTACGATGATGAAGGCCTTGTAGGGAAGATCGACCTGTTTGGTTTTTTTGGCGGGAGGGGCCTTCTTCCGGGCATTTGCCGCCGGGGCTGCATAACCTGTACTGGCAAGACACAATGATGCGATGATGAGGACAGCAAAAAGTTTTCTCATTACTTCGGGTTCCTTTACTTGGTCAGTTTGTCTACAAATATCTTTATCAGATCTATGGGCAACGGAAATACGATGGTTGAGTTCTTTTCCGTTGATATCTCGATCAATGTCTGTAAATAGCGCAACTGGAGCGACATGGGGCTCCGGGCAAGAATGTCGGACGCCTCCGCCAGTTTCGTGGCGGCCTGGTATTCACCTTCCGCTCCGATAACCTTGGCCCTTCTTTCCCTTTCCGCCTCAGCCTGACGGGCTATGGCCCTTTGCATCTCCTGCGGGAGGTCGACGTTTTTAACCTCAACATTGGACACCTTGATCCCCCATGGTTCTGTATGGGTATCAAGGATCTCCTGGAGCCTTTCATTCAGCTGTTCCCTGTGCGAAAGAAGATCATCGAGTTCCGCCTGCCCGAGGACGCTTCTCAAGGTTGTCTGAGAAAGCTGGCTCGTTGCATACAGGAAGTTCTCTACATCAATGATACACTTTCAATGGATCTACAACGCGGAAATAAACAACTGCATTCACCTTGATCGAAACATTGTCGCGCGTGATAACATCCTGCGGCGGGATATCCAGGACGACAGTCCTTAAGCTTACCTTGACCATCCGGTCGATGATCGGGATCAATATGATAAGCCCGGGGCCTTTGGGCGTACCGAGGACCCGCCCGAGCCGGAAGATGACCCCCCGTTCATATTCGTTAAGTATCTTAATGGCGCTAAAAAGAAAGAATATGACGATGACGACAATAAACAGGAACGGAATTGACAGAAAACCCATGTTACCCTCCTTTTTTTCGTACTTTTACGATGAGGTTATCAACGGCGGTAACAACGATCTCATCACCCTCGTGCAGTTCATCATTGCTTATGGCGCTCCAGATCTCTCCGTGGACATTGACCTTGCCCTTTTCGCCTGCCGTAAACGTGCTCCGGGCAACACCTGTTTCCCCGATAAGGCCCTCCCGGCCGGTCTTTACCTTCATAAATTGTGCCCTGACGGCAAAGGAAAGTATACCGAAAACGAATATGGCCGAGATGACCGCGACGAGGATGATCGTGGACAGGGAGATCGAAAGCACGCTTCCGGGAAGATCGACAAGCATAAGAGACCCTATGACGACAGATATTATCCCTGCGATACCCAGAAGCCCGTGACTCACGATCTTTACCTCCAATATAAAAAATACGATGCCGAGGAGGATCAAGGCAAGACCTGCAAAACTGATCGGTATTGCCTGAAAGGCATACAGGGCCAGAATAAGGCATATACCGCCTATCACTCCGGGAAAAATCAGCCCCGGGGCTGTAGAATTCAAAAATGATGCCGTAGATCCCGAGCATCATCAGGATATATGCGACATTCGGGTCGCTGACATACGCAAGGAAACGGAACTTGAAAGGCATCGGCAGGTCGATCTTCTTTGCATCCTTCGTGTGCAGCACGACGGTGCCTTTTTTCGTTGCGACACTCCTGCCATCTATCTGTGCAAGAAGGTCATCGACCGAGTCGGCCACAACATCGATCACTTTTTTCGCCAGGGCATCCTTTGCTGGTATCGATATGCTTTCCGTCACGGCCTTTCGCTGCAAAATCGACGTTTCTTCCGCGCTGCGCCGCTATGCTTTTCGCATAGGCCTCCGCATCGCTCACCACCTTTTTCATCATTACTTCATCGGTCTTTTCTTTTCCGATATTGACCGGATGGGCCGCACCCACATTCGTGCCCGGCGCCATTGCGGCTATATGGGAGGCAAGCAGGATTATGGCCCCCGCCGATGCCGCACGCGCACCGGACGGCGCCACATAAACGATAACAGGCACAGGGGAATCCATTATCTCCTTCACGATATCCCGCATGGAGGAATCGAGCCCTCCCGGGGTATCGAGGAGGATGACAAGCGCCTCGGCATTGTCCTTGTTTGCCTTTTTTATGGAATTCTCAAGAAAACCTGCAACGGGGGGATTTATCGCCCCGTTCACGCGGACGGTATATACATCTTTGGCATGGAGAGACAGACGCTAATAATACAAAGACAATCAGCAAAAAGGTGATGCAGAGTTTCTTCATTGCCCCTCGTAGATTTCCTTAAGCCTCTTTTCAACAGGGGCCGGGACAAAGCTGCTGACGGAGCCGTGAAATTGCGCCACTTCCTTGATCGTTCGGGAGCTTATGAAAAAATAATCCTTGCTCGTCATCATGAAAAGGGTATCCATCCCCGGATTTAACGTCCGGTTGATGGATGCCATCTGAAATTCATATTCGAAATCGCTCATGGCCCTTAAGCCCCTGATGACGAACTTCGCGTTCACTTTTTTTACATAATCGATAAGCAGCCCGTCGAAACTGTCGATTATGACATTTTTGTTCCCATTTATGGATTGCTGGATAAGTTCCTTTCGTTCTTCGAACGTGAACAACCCTTTTTTCTCAATATTATACGCTATAGCGATAATGACCTGTGTCGAAAAGCTCAAGCCCGCGCTGGAGAATATCGAGATGACCAAACGTGACGGGATCAAAAGAACCTGGATAGACTGCGAGCTTTTGTTTCATGGCCTCTCCTTCTTAAGCCGGAAGATTGATGTTTCTCAGAACAGATATGACTAGTATCCCCGTATTTTCTGGTCTTTTGGTTCTCGAAGCCTTCGCAATACGCCAGCGTATCATTTTCCCGCCGTGAATATTCGGCTATAGTGATGGTATCAGCGGGTATAAAGCGGATGGGCCTGAAGAAGTGTCATGATCTGCATCACGTATCCCATTTCATAGGGAGGATCCATGAAAATAATATCATATATGCACTTCCTTCCAAATAGCAAAGGGACGGCATATCTTACATCCATATGCAAGACTTGGCAATATTTATTTAGGGCTGTTTTTGCAAGGTTTTTCGCAATAAGGCCCGTCATTTTTCTATTGGCCTCGACCAGGGTTGCCGAGGCCGCTCCCCTGCTTAATGCCTCTATCGAAAACGAGCCCGATCCTGCGAACAATTCAAGCACGGACAGGCCTTCAATATCGCCTATCATGTTGAATATCGCCTGCCTGACCTTGGAAGAGGTGTACCGGGCAACATCGTTCGAGAGGACGTTGTATCGGCATCCCCTTGAGCCTGCCGCCGGTGATCCGGATCGTTGACATGGCTACCCGAAAAGGGCACCGGCAATGCCGGCGATCTTTTCCATGCCTTTTATTTCATGCGGGGCAAGATAGAGTATCGTCAGGTTCTTACTCCCGTACGTTTGTGCCAGCTCATCGATATAATGCTCCTGCATCGCCTTGCGCTGCCGGTGGAATTCGCAGTCTGCATCGCGCACGACATTGTTGATAACGAGGTTCTCAACAGTAAGATGGTTCTCTTCCAGTTCCCCGATCACACGGTTCGTCATCTTTACGCCAAGGGCCTCCGGTATCGTGACGATGAGATATTTTACCGAATTGCCGTCCCGGATAAATTCGACAATGCGCTCTGACAGGGCTTCCCATCCCGCAATTATCTGAAGCAGGGTCTTTTTCGATTCCTTCAGGCGCACGGTATCCTTTACTTTTTCGATATATCCGTAGATGTTCATGTAAAATTTCGTGGCAGCTTCCATGTGCGAGAGGAAAAGCTCGGGAAGTTTAAGAAGCCTCAATGTATGGCCTGCCGGAGCGGTGTCCCATACCACGACATCATACGACCCGCCTTCGACGAGTTCCATGATGAAATTGAGCATGTATTCTTCTTCGATGCCCGGTGCAGTGCCGATATATTCGACGAA
Source organism: uncultured delta proteobacterium (assembly GCA_963823725.1). Classification (GTDB taxonomy): domain Bacteria; phylum Desulfobacterota; class Syntrophorhabdia; order Syntrophorhabdales; family Syntrophorhabdaceae; genus Delta-02. The sequence continues at coordinate 8,863 of CAWGMJ010000017.1, read as the reverse complement.
ATCGTAATCAACGTTCGCAAATGATGACACAACCTCATAGATCTCGGGCCCGAACCGTTCCTTCCATCTCTTCAGCACGATGTCGGACGACACCTCAAGCCCGTATAGCTCGTATGTGTCGTGGATGCGCGTTTCATTATCGCCTATTTCCTTTTCGAAAATGTCCGACAATGACGGGGCCGGGTCGCTCGTAATAATAAGGACCCTTCTCCCTTCGCGCGCCATCTTGAGCGCTATCCCCGAGGCGCAGGTAGTCTTGCCGACCCCGCCCTTGCCTCCGACCATGATAAGCTTGACTTCTTTGTTATCGATATTTATAAGTGCCATAGGCAAAAGCATAGCAGAAGAAGCGAAAGCGTTCAAGGTTCCACGTTCACGTATTCTTCCTTGCCCGTTAACATTGATTTTGTGTGCGAGAAGATGTTCTTGCCCAGGGTGGACATGTAGAGATGGATGAGCAGGTAGATGATGAATATGTACCCGGCTATGACGTGGATGGCGTCGATGATCCTGAGTCCACCCAACGCAGTGGACGATCCTGTAGAAATCCATGATGTTGCCGAAGATGATCCCCGAAGATGATCATTACCGGCATGGCGATGAACATGATAAATGAATAGGCCATCTTTTGAAGGACATTGAACCGCGTTTGGGCGTTTGCGCTGAAGGGATTGGGGCCCCCGCGGAAATAACCGTACAGGTAGAAGGCCACCTGGCGCGGGCAGTGAACGCATGTCCTTGAATGGACACGAGATAATGGCCGGCAAATCCGCCCATGAACTGATATGCGGCGATCCAGAAGAGAAATGATAACGTGAGCAAATATCCTGCATATTTGTGGAGTGCTAACGACAAAACCGTAATCTGAAAATATCTTTATGTCCGTGAAACGCAGTTCGATCCCGGTAATAATGAGCACGAAAACAATGAGCGCATTGAACCAGTGCCAGATGCGTATCGGCAGGGGATGCAGGGGAACATTCTCTTTTTTCATCGCCTGAATACCACTCTCAGTATAATATGGACGACGATAAACATGAGCACCAGGATGCAGACAAAAATACCGATAATATCGATCCATCTGAAACCGAAGTCCTGTACGATCTCCTGCCGCGCCTGGCCTTTGCTGTGTAAAAGTGTTTTTATATCGCTCCAGCGTAATTTGGTTTCACCGAGAAGAATGAAGTTGACGGCAAGAGAAGACGGCATTGATGCCAGTACGGTGCCTTTGACCGGCATTTGCGAGAAACCTTTTTTTTCCGGCAACACGAGATACATGGACTGATAAAAAGGGGCATCATCGGAATGGCAGGTTGTGCATACCTTATCGCGCTTCTGCACCTCGGAATAATCATGATGGATCCGGGTTACCACGATAGAGCCGTTTATCGCGATCTTTCCGCGCATTTTTGTTTGCAGCGTGTCAAAGAACGGGACGATCTCAGACGATGCGATGCGCCTGTTCATATCCCGGTCTATCAGTTCGCGCGCAGTTCTCTGTGTGCCGAATGCCGCGGCAATATCTTCATAGCTCAAGCTTCTTTCGCCGGCATCGGTCCGGACATTAATATTAAATACCATTCCTTTTTCTGAGCGCGGGCTATGGCAGGTCGAGCATTCGAGATACATAAAATGGAGCTCCCATGGGGAAGCCACGTATGCTTTCCCTTGTAGTCGCTATGACACCTGATACAGACTGCCACACGTTCGGACGGCCCTAATTCCTTGTATGTTTTTACCTTGTGGGGATCGTGGCAATCCGTGCAGTTTGCGGCAGACCCCTTCGCATGGGCGGTGCCCTTGTAAATGTTGTAGACGTTTTCATGGCATTTTACGCACACCCGGTCAGTGATGCGGCCTTCCGAAACATGACAGTCCCGGCACATAACGCCGCCTTTGCCATGCGATGTCAGGCCGTACAGGTCGGATACGGGCAGGCGCGGGATAACTCCATGCGGGTCGAGGGCAAGCTTTAGCCGCTGACCCGGCGCGTTTATCTCAGCCACGGCCTTTTGAAAGACCCTGTTGTCAACATGGCATCCGTTGCAGGATATGGCCTTTCCGCCTATATTATGCGCACTGCCCCGGGCCGAATATTGCCTCGTGATCCTGTACGTGTCCTTAACTACCGATTGGGCAAAGCCGAGAAAATCCTTCCATTCCTTTTCGTCCACCCGGTTATTGCCGTCTTTGTCGATAGTCTCCCTTAAGGACAGGATGCCGGGTATTTATCCGCACGTTGATCTCTCCATGGACCGACCGGGAATGACACCCCGTGCAGTCGGCGGCGGCGAGGTGCTTGCGGGCAGATGGGAGGCTTTTATGGGCAACCGATGTATGGCAGGAGACGCATTTCTTCGAGCCCTGGGCCAGGTTATGGACAGTGTGGCATTGTTTGCATTCCAGTTTTTTTTCGGCATGGGCGCTTGTCCCATACATTTTAACGGCCGCGTCATGACATGAAGCACAGTCAGGTTTTTTTAATTTTTCGGGATGGGGCAGGTCTTTCGCATCGCTGTGACAGGCCGTGCAATCAAGCTTTCCATGGTTGGTTTTTTTGTATTTATCATGACAGTCGAAACATTCGTCGGCACCGGATAAATGAATCGGGATGAAGATGAAGGATAAGGATAGCGAAAAAATGCCTCATTTTAATAGCCGGCCTCTTTTTTAATAATACCCCTGAAAAGAGCGCCAATGCAAGGAATGGAGGCATAACGTTTTACCGGTTTATGCCGATAAACATAATAGAATAATATAAAAGGCTATAATCATTCATGGGCGACGCACTTTCTCAATCAGACCTCGATGCCCTCTTTGGGGATACTGCACCTCAGAAGGAACAGGAAAGCACCCTTTCTCAGTCGGACCTTGACGCCCTTTTCGGGGATATGGCACCTGCGAAAGGGGAGCGCACTGAAGATGCGGACGTCTGCAGACGTTCTTCAAGGCTTGATCTGTCTCAATCGGGCCAGGAACCAAACCGTAGATGCCGATTCCGGACTTCCTCAGAAGGCGGGGATCTCTCGCAGGATGATATCGATGCCCTGTTGAAAGAATTTCTCGGCTAGCCGTAAACTATTCAATTTTCCCATTGCCTGACTACTGCAACCCCTCACGCATACGTCATGTGGCGTTCGCAAGAATCCTGTTTATACTGTTAGGATAAGGAGAACGTTTGGGACAATGCACGCATTATGTTCTTTCTGATAAAATTTTCGAATTCTTCGATGAAGCCTCTCTGGCCCTTGATGATCTTTGTTTTCGCCGATTCGATGTCGAACCATTCTATGCGGTCGGCTTCGGGAAATTCCGCCATGTTTCCGGACCGCGGAGGCCATTCCATGGTAAATGTGTTGCTCTTCATGGCTGAAGGGTCGCAATCGCCTTCAATAGCCCATGCGGATATGATCTTGCCGCTCGGCTGCCGCCGCGGTGTAAGTGCAATGAAATCCCCCTCCGCCGCAAAACCGGTCTCTTCTTCAAATTCCCGTATGGCCGCCAGAAGATCATCCTCTCCCGGGTCTATAATGCCTTTGGGGAGGCTCCAGGCCCCGTCATCCTTTTTCGCCCAGAAGGGCCCGCCGGGGTGCACGAGCAGCACCTCGACCGCGGTGTTGCGACGTCGGTACATGAGCAGTCCAGCACTTCTTTTTCCTGAAGCAGTTGTCATCTCGGATTGTTTACCTGATACATTGTAATCGAAAAATTAACGAGTATCCAGAAAGAATGGTGAAATAAGCAAGGTGGTTTAAAAGGAGATCATTATGAGGTCATATTTCATAAGATCAGCGCCGGAAAGGATAATGGGACTGGTGTTCATTCTCATCGTGGTCCTGTTTTCATATTCCTGTGATGGAAGCGGGAACAAGATCTTCAGGAGCAACAACGATGCAGTCGTTGTCGTCGCTTCTTTTGATGAAGGCGGCAGGCTCATCGGTCAGGCAAGCGGATTTATCGTTTCGTCTGACGGAAAGGTCGTTACGAACTACCATGTCGTGTCCATGGCAGCCACGATCAAGATCAAGCATGGCGGCAGAATACTGAGCGTAACCGGGCTTACGCATGTCGATTCGGACAATGACATTGCAATATTGAGGCTGGAAAAAGGTAATTATAAGTCGGTAAGGATCGGCAATCCCAATGCCCTTCGGGTCGGCGAAAAAGTCTATGCTATCGGCAGCCCCCAGGGACTCGAGAATACCATGTCAGAGGGTATCATCAGCGGCATCCGCAACATAGGCCGCGATCTGTCTATAATCCAGATAACTGCGGCAATCTCGCGGGGATCGAGCGGGGGGCCTGTGTTCAATAGAAATGGCGAGGTGATCGGTATAACCACGTTTCTGATCGCGGAAACCCAGAATCTCAATTTTGCTTTGCCGGTTAATCTCGTGTCCAAGGGCTTGAAGAAGAATGATATTGTCCAGCCAAAGGAGGCATGCCGCGTCGATTTCAATGAAACGGCATCCTGTTATTTCTACCAGGGCCTTGCCTTCGGCATAAACGGCCGCCAGGACAGGGCGGTCGATGCATTTAAACGGTCATTGTCCGTCGACCCGAACAGGGTCGAGACATATATCAATCTCGGAGTAAGTTATGCGAATATGGAAAGATTTAAAGAAGCAGAAAAAATGCTCGTACGCGCCCTCTCGATAGACCCGCAAAACCAGGAAGCCCTCGCAAAACTGGGTGCTGTCTATACCCATCTCGGCAAATATGAGGAATCAGTAAACGTATTAAAACAATCCCTGGCCTTAAACCCCAACCATGTTGACAGTCATTTTTTCCTTGCCCTCAATTATGAGGCTGAAGGCAAGGCCCCCGAGGCTATCCCGATCCTTCAAGCTGTAATCAAGCTGCAGCCGGAACACACAGAGGCCTATTCCCACCTTGGTTCGATCTATACGGATCAGGGAAAACTGGATGATGCGATCGCGGTATACAAGACCGGGATAAGCCAGAAACCCGATGACCCGATGCTGCATCTCGGGCTTGGCAAGGCATACGCGCTTTCAGGCGATAAGGCCGCCGCGCTCGAGGAATACAAGATCCTGAAAGCGGGCAACGTAGAGATGGCAAAGGAGCTATTCGCGATAGTTTATAAATAGAAGACAGGTAATAGGTAATAGGTAATGGTAATAGAAAACCGGGATAGGGGCGACAAGGATATAGGTCCTTTTTCGGCCATAACCTATGACCTATAACCCATAACCCTGATTCTTTATTTCCTGATACTCCAGAAGAAGAAAAAACTTCCCATTGCGCTGAATGCGATTGCGAGGATGATCCAGAACGCGAACGGATGGCCCTGAAAGGGGAAATCCGACATTCATAGAGAAAGCGCTGACGACGAAGGTCGGGACCATGATCGCAATTGTGATGAATGTCAGCTTCTTCATAAGGATGTTCAGATTGTTGTTTACGATGGAGACCCGCGCGTCCATCATGCTCGCCAGAATGTTGGAATAGATCTCGGCCTGCTTGTAGCACTGCGTGTTTTCGATGGTGATATCATCCAGCAGTTCGGTATCATCCCGTGTAAATCCGATCCTCTGGGTATAGATCTTCATTTTTTCGATAAGGACCCCATTGGAATTTATCGCATTTTGATAATAGACCAAGCTCTTTTCCAGTGCAAACAGGTTCAGGAGATACGTGTTTTCCATGGAGGTGCTTATCTTATCTCCGAGTTCGTCGGATACCATGTCGATTACCCGAAGATGTTCCAGGAAACGGAAAATACTGTAGTTGACTATCTTGAGCATTGTCTCTGCAAGTCTGCTGACCCGGGAAAATGTCTTGCTGTCGAAGATAGGGAGATCTTCGGCCATGACGATGATAAGAGTATCTTCAAAAAGGAACATGCCCATTGAGGATACCAGGAATTCAAAGGCATGCTCGGCCTGATAATTTACCGGTGATTTGAGGATTATAGCGACATGGTTCGATTCGATCTCTATACGTGAAAGTTCGTCCGGGTCAAGTGCGGAAAGAAGGGTATGCTCATCGAGCTGATACTGGTTGATGAGGTACTGCCTTTCCTTATCGTCGGGGTTGATATAGACAACTATTTTCTCTTTTTCCCCAATGCCTTCGGTAACGCGAGAATCGATTATATTGTAAAGTTTTACCATGAAACACTACCATTCTTTGCCTGGATTGATTTGTAACAATGTATCCCATATTCCATTAAAAAGCATCGAAATTCGCAACATTGCGGGTACTTTTGTTTGTGACATCTGTCATTGACTGGATAATTCGATAGTGTTATAAATCGTCATGCACCTATCACGGGAGGTGAATCGATGAAAAAATATTTTCTCGCATTAATATTTTTACTCGCTGCGGCAATGATCATTGCGTCAGGCTTCCCGGCGCTTGCCGAGTTATCGTGCCAGGAAAAATGCCTGTCGTACTGCTGTACCGATTCCAAGTGCACGAAAAAGAAACAGTCTGAGTGTTATTACGATTGCCTTAATTCATGCAATAATCCCCAGGAGCAAACTCATCCGACTCGAAAGCCTCCTAATTCATAAACGAGATCAGCGCCCCGCGTTACGGCAAGGCGCTGATCTTAATTTTTTGAAATTCCCGGTAAAGGGCTATCTCTTCTTTATGCTGTAAAATACGTTGTTTCCGCCAAATACGGCCATTTCACCAAGTTCGTCTTCGATCCTTAACAGCTGATTATACTTTGCAATTCTCTCGCTGCGCGACGCAGAACCGGTCTTGATCTGCCCCACGTTCGTAGCCACGGCAAGGTCGGCGATAAATGTATCTTCAGTCTCCCCCGACCGGTGGGAGATAACGCAGGTATACCCCGCACGCTTTGCCATTTCTATAGTTGTCAATGTCTCAGTTACGGTCCCGATCTGATTGAGCTTTATCAATATGCTATTGGCAATGCCCTTCTCTATGCCTTCTGAGAAGATCGTCGGGTTTGTAACGAAAATATCATCACCGACGATCTGGATCTTTGAGGCGCAGCGGTCGGTGAACAGCTTCCATCCATCCCAGTCATTTTGCGCAAAACCGTCTTCGATCGAGACGATCGGATATTTCGTTATGATATCTTCATAGAAACCGATGAGCTGCCCGGCATCCCAGCTGTTACCGTCTATGGCATACTTGCCGTCCTTGTAAAGTTCACTGGCCGCGACGTCGAGGGCCAGGTAAATATCCTTTCCTGCCTCAAATCCGGCATCACCGATGGCCTTCATCATCGTGTCGAGTGCTTCAGTCGTTGATTTGATCTGAGGCGCAAAGCCCCCCTCATCGCCAACCCCCGTCGAATAACCCATATTTTTCAGAATCCCTTTCAGGGTATGAAAAACCTCTGCGCCCATGCGCAGCGCCTCGGTGAATGATTCCGCGCCTGCCGGCACTATCATGAATTCCTGAACGTCGAGTGAGTTTTGCGCATGCGCCCCGCCGTTGATCACATTCATCATCGGGACAGGGATCTCGCGGCCGCGTATACCGCCGATATACTGATAGAGGGATATCCCGAGAAAATCCGCTGCCGCTCGCGTTACGGCCATGGAAACGCCAAGCATGGCATTCGCGCCGAGATTGCTCTTATTATCGGTTCCATCCGTATCGACGAGAACCCTGTCGATATATGCCTGGTCAAGGGCATCTAAGCCTTCGACTTCGGGGGCTATGGTGTTATTAACGTTCTCGACGGCTTTCTGCACCCCTTTCCCCTTGTACCGTTTATCATCGCCATCGCGCAATTCCAGGGCTTCCCGCTCTCCGGTCGATGCGCCGGAAGGGACTATCGCGCGGCCCATCGCGCCGCTTTCAAGGACAACTTCAACCTCAATTGTCGGGTTTCCCCTGCTGTCAAGTACTTCCCGTGCATAAACATCGTATATTGTCGACATGACATCCTCCTTTCTGTCTGGGAATCGACCGAACAAATGTGGTCGATATATTTGCAGAATACCATAGAGATGCAGATCCTTCAAATTCATATCCCTTCACGGCCCCGAAAAACCCTGAATAGTCGGGGGATTACGAAGGTAGGGCATGTCGTGGTATTTTACTAATCAGGCTTGCATGATATTATTTAGTGCCATGCCCGCAATTATGAAATATCCCGTCCTGATAGCTGCCATTTATTATATCCGGGATGTAAACCTCGATGAGACCGAAGAACTGGCGATGGAGGCGGTCGATGCGGACCCGGCGGTTGGGGAGTTCGGTGACACGCTGACCAGGATACGGGAGAGGCGAACGATAAAAATCATCTACCAGGGGTTGGACAATGAAAAAAGATAACATCTTCTCGAGGATCCCGATTGCCATACCCGATGAAATATTTGAAACGATCGCACAGAACGAGAATATCAAGATCGAGAGGATCATATCAGACGGCCATACTACCCCGGAAGACAGCTGGTATGACCAAAACCGGGACGAATGGGTGATGCTTCTTCGAGGAATGGCCGAGATACTCTTCGAAAACGAGGGGCAACCCGTGACACTCAAGCCGGGAGATTACCTTCTCATCCCCGCATTTAGCCGCCACCGGGTAATACGAACCGATAGTACTCAGCCGACGGTATGGCTGGCCATTTATATGAGTAAACAGTAAATCGTAAAGTGAGGAGTGAGGAGTGAGGAGTAAAAAAACCGTGAATAGCGGGTTCTTTCCCGCTATTCACGGTTCATAATATACGTTTCTACTCCTTACTATTTACTCCTCACTCCTTACTGCTTTAAATATATTTGCCTGCTATATAATTGCTCAGATGCTCGATCAGCATATCCTTTTCAGATATGATCGACTTCACGACGTCGCCGATCGAGATAAGGCCGACGAATTTATCATCGTCAAATACGGGGACGTGCCTGA